>DAOMOK010000002.1:0-558726 GCA_035444285.1 Chloroflexota bacterium | reverse complement strand
GAATAGAAACCCCTTCTGTTTGAACGTTTTCGTTCAAAAATAAGGTGTCAGGTCTGTTAACACGAATCTAACCCAACCCGGCTACACTACCGGCTCATTTATCAGCCTAAAAAAGGAACGTGTTATGTACAGATTTGACGAAGACGACGACGAACCCGTGGAAAAGCCCGAAGAAAACAACGAGCAACCTGAAAAACCAGCCAGCCCTTTTGACCGGCTGATGAAAACCCGCACCATCACCATTTTTGGTGAGATCAATATGAAAAAGGCGCAAGAGGTGACGCAGCAGCTTTTACTGCTGGCAGCCGATTCTGATGAGCCGATTAAAATTTTCATCAACTCGCCTGGTGGGCATGTGGAATCAGGCGACACGATCTTCGATATGATCCGGTTTATCAAACCAAAGGTCAAAGTGATTGGCACAGGTTGGGTAGCCAGCGCCGGCGCCCTGATTTACGCGGCAGCCGATACGGAAAACCGTTATAGTTTGCCCAATACCCGCTTTTTGCTGCACCAGCCGGCGGGTGGGGCCATGGGGCAGGCGTCTGATATTGCCATTGAAGCCACGGAAATCATCAAGATGCGCCGCCGCCTCAACCAGATTTTTGCCGACCAGACCGGTCAACCGCTGGCAAAGGTGGAAAAAGACACCGACCGCAACTTCTGGATGTCGGCCAAAGAGGCTCAGGAGTATGGGCTGGTTGGCAAGATTATTGAATCGGTAGCTGAATTAGAGTAAGTGGCATGTGGTCCGGTGGAAACACCGGTCACAGTTAAACATGTAAAGAGAGACGGCCGTGACACGGCCGTCTCTCTTTTTATTTGCCCTTCATCCGCGAAATGGCATTCACCATCAACATAAACGCCGTTATCATGCCCAACATAAAGGCTATGGTGGTAATGGTGATGAGAGCGGTCAGAGAAATTAGCATGGCACACCTCTATGGTAATTGGGTAATTGCCTCAATTACCCAATTACCCAATTACTCAATGACTAAATACCCCCATCTGGCTCACCTGGATAGTAGACATGGAGGCCATATGGAAGATGCGGCGCAGTCCGGCGGGATCGAGGCCGGCATCCAGGCCAATGGGGAAACCAATGCTGGCAGCAAGTTGCTGGGCCGGGCTGCTGGCGTGCATACCACTAAAACCAATAGGCTTTTGCAAGCCAAATCCAACTAACGCCAGTGTGTATACCTCTTGCCGCAGCAGGTCAGCGGCCGCGCGCTGAATTTCTTGGGCGCGTTGTTTGGAGGCGTTGTCTTCGCCGTCGGTGTAAACGATGACCACGCCGCGCACCATGACGCCGCTGGCGCGTAACTGTTGGGCATACAACACCAGGTTGGTCAGCCCGGCAGCCACGGCGTCATAGAGGGCCGTGCTGCCGCCGGGATCGTACTCCTTGTGCGTCAGACGCGGCGCGTCAGCCAGAGGGATGTAGCCGTGTAACGTCTTTACCCGGTCTTCAAAAACAATGGTACTGACCAGAACATCATCAGCGACGGGAGAATTGAGCATCGCCGCCAGGTAATCATCGTTGTAGGCGCGGATGAGGTCTTGGGCATGAGGGGCCATAGAGCCGCTCATGTCCAGAATATTCATCGCCAGGGTGACGTCGTTGGTCGCCAGTTGATCGAGGGGGGTATGTACGGCCGTAGCCACCGCCACCCCGTTCAAATTCGCAATCACCAAATCCAGCGTATCATCCGTCAATCCATCGTCCTGCGCTGCTTGAAATAAGTCGTCCAGGTTGCCCAGTCCGTTGTTGTTCATGGTTCTATTCTCCCTTATTCGTAATCCGTGAACCGTAATCCGTCGGTTCACGGATTACGCCTAAAACGGCAATTTATCCGTGCTGTTGATAAAATTCACACCCTGCTTTTCAAACTCTGCAAAGCGGGCCAGGGCGATGCCGTGAAAGTCCACATCCGGGTGGATGACAGGCGAGGTGCAGTCACGCAGGAAGTAGATTTTTTGCAGCGCGTCCGGGCGGGTGGCAAAATCCTCTACCAGGTCTTCCACCGTTTCCAGCACGCAGTGACTTTCCGCTTCCCCGGCAATAATGACCACATCCGCTTCCGCCAGCGTGTCCAGGAATGCCTTGTTTTTGCCACCCATGGGATGGTTGGGCACAGGCACTTCCGGCTGGATGATGGAGTAATGCTCCGTCAAGGGGATGGTGCCTTTGGTCAACCAGGTGGGCTGTGTTTTGCGCGCCAGGCTGTGCCACAAAATGGCTGAAAACAGTTCCGGGTCCAGAGCATTGCCCATGCTGCCAATCATCACATGGTAAGGCCAGATGGTCAGCGTCTTTTTAGCCTGCTCTTCAAGCTGGCGCACATAGGTGGTGGATTGCACCGGAGCTACCAGGGGCCGCCATTTGCCCGCTTTGATGTCCGCGTAGGTGATGAGTGTAAACGGCGCGGGATGATTGCCGTTTTCGTCCGCCCACCACGCCGGGTGGAAAATCTGGTGCGGCAGGTGCGAATCTAGCGAACAGGTGATGTTGGTGATGCGGGCCGCGTTACTGTAAATGAACTCGATGGTACGCTGAATATCCCCCACCGAACCCGGCACAAACAGGCTGCCATCCGGGTGGCAAAAATCCACCTGCATGTCAATGATGACCAGATGGATATTTTGTTTATCCTCAGTAGCAGGTGGCAGGTTTGTGGTCGCCGCTTCAGCGGCGATAGCCGCGTAATCGGGGTAAAACAGCTTGCCAATTTGCTGCGGCTGGTAAAAGGTTGGGAATTGGGTTGTCATATCTATCGCTCTCCTTTCGTGTCATTATTACACTAAATTGCATTGCGGGCAGTATAGTGTAGTTATGACACTTTGTCAAGTGGGAAAATGATCGAGAATTTCTGGCCTCTGGCTACTGACTTTCGTCGCGCTTTCATGTAAAATAGTCAACATAATGCAGACGAACCAAGAAAATTCCTGGCAATCCGATTCATCCTGGCTGCACCTGCTGTTGTCAAACATCCGCATCGTGGTTTTTTTAGTGGCGTCTCTAATGGGGATGCTGGTAGTCTATTGGTATTTTAGCCCGGAAGAAGCCACCGCAGAGATTATAGCCGCTACCACGCAGGGTCGTCTGGCGGCCCCCATTTACAAAGCGGTACCGGAACAACCGGTGCTGCAACGGCTGGCGCAAAGCCCTGGGCCGCTGCGCATTGGCCTGATTGCCGGGCACAAGGGGTTTGACCCCGGCGCCGTTTGCCCTGATGGTTTGACCGAAGCGGAGATCAACGAGAATATCGCCAATCAGGTGGCGGCCCAATTGCAGGCTGATGGCATCCCGGTGGATATTTTGGAGGAATTTGATCCCCGTTTGCCGCGTTATGGGGCCACGGCCGTCGTCTCCATCCATGCCGATTCTTGCGTCTATTACCACGATCAGTTGACCGGCTTTAAGATTGCTGGTTCGTCCTACACTAATTCCTCTGCTTTGGAGGCATGTGTGGAACAAGAATACGGCCGTATCACCGAACTGCCCTACCACCCTCACACCATCACCGAACACATGACCGACTATCACGTCTTCCGTGAAATTCCGCTGGGTGTGCCCGCCATCATTATCGAAGTCGGTTTTATGAATTTAGACCGGGACATTCTCACCAACCGCAGCGACGTGCCCGCCGCCGGCGTGGGCAGCGGCATCCAATGTTATCTCACCCAACTGGGGGTGCGATGACTAATGCCTATGCTACGCCACCCCCTTCTGCCGCTGAACTGGTAAAGCAGGCGCGTGTGGCGCTGCAACAGGGCGACCGCACCGAAGCGCGCCGCCTGCTGCATGAAGCCGCCCAATTCTACCCACATGATTACCGGGTCTGGCTGTGGTTAGCCGGGGTGGCCCCCACGCCGCAGGCCAGTCTGGACTATGTGCAGCGCGCCGAACGGCTGAATCCTGATGAACCACGTATCATCGAGGCGCGCGCCTGGGCTGAGGCGCGGCTGGCAAAAACGGCCGTCACCACCCCACCCAAACCAACACCCGCACCAGGACGCCGCCAACAAAACCGCCAACCGCTGCTATGGGGGGGGCTGGTTCTGGTCATTTTGTTCGTTTTTATGGGCGTGGCCGTTTTGGCCTGGTGGAGAACGCAAACCGTCACGGCCGTGCCCGACGCCTCACCTGTGCAATTACAAAGCGCCGCTATTCTATCTGAAGAAGTAGAGGTACTCCCCCAGGCGGCACAGGCAATACCTTTATTGCCCACCGAAACGCCCACCCCCTTTGTGCCGGCTAAACAGATTGCGGCTGCCATGAACAGCCAGCCGCGCGCCACCTGGACGGTGACGCCCACGCCGACGCCTACCCCCACGCCCACACCAACCTGGGCGCCTACCTTCGTCAGCGACAGCGGCAATGCTTATCTGACACGGCCGTTTGGCGTCGCCGCCGACGAGAAATGGATAGACGTAGACCTGTCCACCCAAACCCTGCGCGCCTACGTGGGCAACGAGTTGGTCTTCCAGACCCTCATCTCCTCCGGCACCGCGCAGCACCCCACCGTCACCGGGCAGTTTCGCATCTGGTTAACCTACCAGAGCCAGACGATGGACGGCCGTTTGCTCGGTTATGACTATTACCTGGAAAATGTACCTTACGTCATGTACTTCTACAATGATTACGCGCTGCACGGCACCTTCTGGCACAGCAACTTTGGCACACCCATGAGCCACGGCTGTGTCAACCTGAAAACCAGCGACGCCGAATGGATTTACTATTGGGCTTCAGTTGGTACGCTGGTCAACGTCCATAACTGATCACCCCTTTCCCATACGGCTGATCAGTTATGGGTAGTCATGTTTTTCCCTGGTCGTAGCTCTTTCTCAAAGTCCAACACACGCTCTTGCACCCGCATACCAGCTTTTTCATACAAGCGAGTAGCGCCGGTGAGGCTTTGGGCATCCACCTGTAACCCGGCGCGTTTGAAACCGCGTGTATAAAACTGGCAGAAGCTTTGTTGTAGCAGCGCCTTGCCCAATCCTTGCCCACGATACGGCCGTCGCACGGCCAATACACTCACCCATCCCATGTCCGGATCGCTATATTCCCCCATGCGGCACAGGCACAGCCCGGCAACTTCCTCACCGGCCATTGCCAGCAGTTCCCCATCCGGTTCATGCAGCAGGTCATTTTCCAGCCAGTGCCGCAAGTTCTCCACAGCGTCCGGCAAAGGCACACTGACGTGCCCCCAGTGATCCTGAAATGCCTCTTCGCGGGCAGCGGCCACTGGCACATAATCCGGTCGTTCAGCCATATTGCTCAGGGTAATGCCTGGTGGCCAGACAGGCAGGGGTGGTTCATGGTCAAATTCAATGACCATGCGGTAAAAGTCGCGGACATGGCGAAAGCTCAATTTTTGCAGGAGTTGATGAGTGGACACGGCCGTTTCTGGAATGCCCAACACCAGCAATTGCACCTGAGCCTCAGCCGGTACGCGGCCAAACACGGCACGGGCACGCTGCTCGGCCCAAACCAGGACGGCCGTGCCAATACCCATTCCTTCATAATCGGGATGCACCCGTCCCCAAATACGGGGGGCTACCGGGACAGACATCGTATCATCCACATCTACTTGGGCTGCCATACGGCCGTCTGGAGCCAGGATCACACGACTGCTTTGCGCCATATCAAACCCTGGCGACTTCCAAAAATTGATGGTTTGATCTAGTCCAAAAGCAGGTTGACCGGAATACTTGATGGCAGCCGCATTAAATACCTCTGTGGCCGCTGCGGCGTCTGCCAGGATGGACGGCCGGGCCGTAAATCCGACCGGCAAATAGTTTTGCCAGATAGCTTCTTCGTTCATTCGCGTTTATCAAAGTTGTTGGGATTGGGCCGATTGATTTCGGCTGCCAAATCGTTGATGATACCAGTTAAATCTATACCAGGCGTGAAGTGAATGGTATGCAGCCCCACCGCCTGCGCCCCGGCAATGTTGCGGGCAAAATCATCAATGAACACCGCCTCCTCCGGGCGGCAGCCCAGCCGTTCCAGGGCCATGTGGTAGATGCGCGAATCTGGTTTCATGATCCCTTCTTCGGCAGAGATGACGATCACGTCAAAGGCGTCGGCAATGGCAAACTGGTCGGTTAGCACATGGCGCAGGTCGTCAAAGGCATTGCTGATGAGAGCGGTCTGGTACAACGGCCGTAACCCCCGTATCATCGCCACCAACTCCCCATCCAACACATCCCCTGCCCAAAAATCAGCCTGGAACTGGGCCAGTTCCGCCGCCGACAGGCCACATGTTTGCCCCACCCATTGCCAGAGTTCGTCGTAACTGATACGGCCGTGCTGCGCCAACCGCCCCATCTCGCTGTTAAACACCAACTGCTCCGCGCCATGTTCGGGCAGGCCCAGGCGCTGCTCCCAACGCTGCCTACCCGACCAATCTTGTGTGCGCAGAATCACCCCGCCAAAGTCGAAAATGATTGCTTTTATCATGCTGGTTATCCGTAAGTCGTAATCCGTAATCCGTAATCCGTGTTCCGTAATCCGTGACCCGAAATCGGAGGTCGGGCTTCGGGCTTTTGTTTCCAACGAATGATATACGTGAACAACGGCCGTAACCAGGATAAAATACTGATCATGATACCCATTCACCCCCTCACCCTCTCACCCCTTCACCTGCTCACCGCAACGGAGGCTGTATGAATTACGACATCGTCATCATCGGCGCGGGCATATTTGGCATGACAACGGCCGTGAGCCTGCAACAACGCGGCTGGCGCACGGCCGTTCTCGACCCCGGCCCCCTGCCCCATCCGCTGGCTGCCTCCACGGACATCAGCAAAGTGATCCGCATGGAATATGGCGCAGATGAGCAGTATATGGCGATGGTGGAGGAATCGCTGGTGGGCTGGCGGCAGTGGAACGAGATGTTTGGTCCACTCTTTCACGAGATTGGCGTGACCATGTTCACGCAGCAGGCCATGGCCCCCGGTGGCTTTGAGTATGAAAGCTACCAGATGCTCTTGAAACGCGGCCACCGGCCAGAACGCCTGGGGGCTGACGAAATCAGCCGCCGCTTCCCGGCCTGGAAACCGGGCGCATTTGTAGATGGTTTTTACCATGCGCAGGGTGGGTATGCGGAGAGCGGCCGTGTGGTCGAGGCGCTGCTGGCGCAGGCGCAGCAGTTGGGTGTGACCGTATTGACCAGGCAGACGGCCGTGGAGATTGTGCGTGAGGGGGGGCGGGTCACGGCCGTGCGCACCGCCGAAGGGCACACCTTCCCCACCGACCACGTAATCGTCGCCGCCGGCACCTGGACCCACCTGCTGCTGCCCGAACTGGCCCCGGTGATGAAATCCACCGGGCACCCCGTTTTCCACCTGAAACCGGCGCAGCCCGAACTATTTACGCCGCCCCATTTTGTTGTATTCACGGGCGACATCGCCCGTACCGGTTGGTACGGTTTCCCGCTCCATCCCGGCGAAAAAGTAGTCAAAATTGCCAATCATGGCATTGGCCTGCGATTGCATCCCAGTGATGACGAACGGGTGGTTACAGCACAAGATGAGCAAAATTTCCGCGCTTTCCTGGCCGCCACCTTTCCCACCCTGGCGGATGCGCCCATCGTTTACACCCGCCGCTGCCTCTACTGCGACACCCTGGACGAACATTTCTGGATTGACCGCCACCCGGAGGTAACCGGGCTGACGGTGGCCGCCGGCGGCAGCGGCCACGGCTTCAAGTTCGCTCCCGTCCTGGGCAACCTGATCGCCGACGCCGTGGAAGGCAAACCCAACCCCTGGCTGCCCAAATTCCGCTGGCGGGCCCTGGCGTCACAGACAACCGGTGAGGAGGCGTCGAGACACCATGGCTGATGAGGTAAACGGTCGAGCAAATGAGAAAGGGAAAAGAGGTTTTCGGAAGCAGTTATTGTTGCCGGCCGAACATGGGTCGTGGTCGTGGCTGCTCGTGCCGTATCTGGTGGGCACGGCCGTAGCCGGCGCTTTCAATCTGGCAACATTGCTCGTCCTGGTGGGCAGCCTGGCGCTCTTCCTGCTGCGCCAACCGGCCACCATCTGGCTGCGCATTCGCCAGGGGCGGGGCCGCCAAAGTGACGCGCCCATCGTCAAACGGCTGGTCGTAGCATTGAGCGGTTTGGCGCTGCTTTGTCTGTTAGGGTTACTGGCATCAGGCGTGACCGCTATCTTCTGGTTGGCGCTGCCGGTGGCGGCGCTGCTGACCGTGTATGTGGCCGCCGCTCTGGGTCGCCAGACCAGTGTGCGCGTCTTGTGGATGGAGTTGGCCGGGGCCGCCGGGCTGGCCCTGACCGCCCCAGCAGCCTATATCGCCGCCACCGGGCAGATGACGGCCGTTGCCTGGTGGTTGTGGGCGCTGCTGGCGCTGCTGAACGTGTTAGGCGTGCTCTATGTGCGGCTGCGCCTGGCGGATACACACGGCCGTGCCGCTGACCGCCGCCCCATGTTAGCGGTGCATCTGGTAGGGCTGACAGTCGTGGTAGGTACGGCCGTAACCGGCCACATCCCGCCCCTGGCCATCCTGCCCTTTCTCGGCCTGGCCGGGCGCGCCCTCTGGGCCTATCCCCAACCGCGCCCCATCCCCCACATCAAAAAATTCGGCTTCACCGAAATCGGCGTGGAACTCGCCTGCGGCCTGCTCCTCGTTCTGGCATATTAACAGTTTGTAGACGGCGATGAATCGCCGACTACGAACTATCTGCTACGGCCGTAAACACCTCCCCCGCCATCTGTTGCAGCACGGCCGTCTCCGCCCCCTCCATGCCGATGGCGTCCCAATAAATGGTGAGCAGTTCGGCCGGCGTCATTTGCTCCACGCCGGCGGCATCCCCCAGCCGGGCGCGTTTTTCCTGGATATGGTGTTTGCGGATATGCACTTCAAACGCCTGGCTCAAGTGATCGTGGATCGCTTTTTCGTCCAGCAGCGGCTCCAGGTCGGCCGGGTAGGCCAGGCGAATGCGGCAAATGGCGTCGGTGACAGCGTCCGCCGCCGGTAGCTGGCTGAGGATGTCGGCCATGAAGTGGTCAGCGCGGGGGGTGATCGGTTCGGGGTCTACAAAACGGCGGGTGCGCAGTTCGTGGAACTGCCAGGTAGTCTGACCCCGGCTCACCTGCGCCAGCACAAACCCCTTCTTCTCCCGCGCCTCGCCAAAATCTATGCGCTCAATGGAACCGGGATAGATGATAGGCGGGTGGGCGTCGCCGTTGAGCGACTGGTGCTGGTGAATGTGCCCCAAGGCCACATAATCCAGCCGGTTGTCATTCACCAGGCCGCCGCTGAGCACCAACTCATGCCCCAACATGACGGCGCGTTCGCTGCCATACCTGGCTCCCTGCACGCTGGCATGGGCGGTCAGGATGAGCGGCAGGTTCCGGTCGGACATTTCGATTTGCCGGGCGATTAACTCCCCTACCACCTCTTCCATCTGTTCGTACACATCGGCGGCGGGCGCGTCCGCCAGGGTTTTTGTCTCTACCAGGCGGGCCATGCGGCTGCGCGAAACCCAGGGCACGGTGATGATTTGCACGGGCAGCCCCAACTCATCGGGCCGCCACAGCCGGATGGAGTCGGCCACGTGGATGTGGGGGACGTGCAGGGTGCTGAATTCGTGCAGGGTGTGGGCGCGGCCGGTAGCGGGGGCCACATCATGGTTGCCTACCAGCAGCAGCGTGGGAATACCGGCCTGGGAGAGGCGCATCATGCGCCGCCCCCATTCGCGTTGGAAGGTGGGCTGCGGGTTACGGTCTTTGTAAGCGTCCCCGGCAAAGAGCACCAAGTCTACTTTTTCGGCTACGGCCGTGTCCACCACCTGATCCAGCGCCGCCAAAAAGTCTAACACCCGAATCGGCAACCCAGTCTGGGGGTCGTGACGGCCGTGATTGATCATATCAATATGCGCATCGGCAAAGTGGAGTAAATGGATTGGTTTAGTCATTGGTCACTTGTCAATGGTCAATTGTCAGTTGACAATTGACCATTCGCGGCCGGTTTGGCCAGCATCCGGGCGATGGGGCGCAGGTTGAGCCACCATTGTTCTTTGGGACGGCCGTTGGCTTCATCCATCAGCCGGGGTAAATCCTGTAAATCAGTGAATTTGTAGGAGCCGCGCATCAGACCGATACAGGCGCTTTGTGGCTCCGTCTGCCCGATCTGTTCTTCCAGATAGGCAATACATTTGGCCGCCAGCCGTGTGCCCAAAATGCGGTCATACGGCGTCGGATTGCCGCCCTGCTGCAAATGACCCAAAATACACTGCCGCGCCGTAAACAGGCCGCGCCCCTCTTCTTCCAGTAATTTGCACATAAATTCGGTGGTATAGGTATCATTGGCCCCCTCGCTGCGAATCATCACCCCCAGCCGTTTGCCGCCGCGAAAACCATCTTTGAGCAGAGCCACATCGTCACGCATATTGTCAATGGAGACCCCTTCTTCGTGCAAATAGACTCGTTCCGCACCGGAGGCCAACGCCCCCATCAGCGCCAGATAACCGCAGCGCCGCCCCATGACCTCCACCACAAACACCCGTCTTGACGCGACTGCGGATTGTTTGATCTTATCTACTGCCTCCACGATGCTATTGAGGGCTGTGTCCGCGCCCACGCTCAGTTCTGAACCGGGCAGATCGTTGTCAATGGTAGCGGGCAGCAAGACGATGGGGATGTTGAAAGCAGGGAAATGGGTACGCTGATTATACAGTGACAGCGCCGCCTCATACCCCGACCAGCCGCCGACGATCAATAATCCCTCGATATTATGTTTTTCGATGTTGCGGGCAATGGCATAAAAATCGCCGTTGGCGGGCATGTGTCGGTTGGTGCCCAATTCGGAGCCACCCAGATAAGCCCAGCCATTCACCGTCATCCAGTTGACATCCTGAATTTGATCGTTTACCAGGCCATAAAAACCATTGTAAACGCCCACCATTTTGTGCCCCCGATCCAGGCCCAGGCGCACAGCCGCGCGCATGATGGTGTTCATGCCCGGCGAAGGGGCGCCTGCCGTCAACACGCCAATGCGTAGTTGGCGCTGCCCCGGCTGTGGCTCATGGGGCTGCGCCCGCACCAGGGTGCGCACAGTCTGGAATGATTCGCGGAAGCCGGAGCCGCGCAGTTCCATGGCCCGGCTGTACTGCATCGTATCTACAGCCTCGTTGATTTCGCGCGTTTTTTGCAGGCACTCTTCCAGGGGGGTGTTGACGATCTTGTTCCCTTTCAGGCCAACGACATGTGCCTGCCCGACCAATTCCCCAGCCAAGATCAGGTCTACGGCCGCTACCCCCGTCAGGGTGCTTAAATTGCGGTCAAAGGCGGAAGGTGAGCCGCCGCGCTGCACATGACCGAGGATGGTGACGCGGGCATCCTCGCCCAGCCGGTCTTGCAATACCTGGCGCACATACTCGGAGGAAATTTGGTTGCCGTGCCGGTCTTGCGCCCCCTCGGCCACAATCACAATGCTGTCACGGCGGCCAATTTCACGGCCGTACTTCAGCACCGAACACATCTTGTCTTCCCAGTTGTCCAGGTTGGGTGGATTTTCGGGGATGAGTACCCAGTCGGCGCCGGACGCCAGGCCGCTCATCATGGCCAGATAACCGGCGCGCCGCCCCATCACTTCCACCACAAAGGTGCGCTGGTGGCTGGCGGCGGTGCTGGAAATGGCATCTATGGCATCGGTAATGCGCCGCAGCGCCGTGTCCGCGCCAATGGAGATGTCGGTACCCCACATATCATTGTCAATAGAGCCAACCAGCCCCATGATGGTCAATTGTTGATGCTGTGCCGCCAGTTCCGGGCTAATCTGACCCGTATCCACCAATTCGGCTAACAGTCCTGACCACTCCTGGCGAAACAGGTTGGCCCCGGTGAGGCTGCCGTCACCGCCAATGACCACCAGATTATCAATGCCATGTTGCAGGAGATTAGCGGCAGCCTGTAAACGGCCGTGTCGCTCTCGAAACGCCTCGGAACGGGCCGTGCCAATGACGGTCCCCCCTTTGTGCAAGATGCCGCCTACATCTTGCCAGGTCATCTGGCGAATCCGGTGGCCGCCTTCGACCATGCCCTGGTAGCCTTCGTAGATGGCGTAGGGCACAGCGCCACTCGCCAACGCCGCCCGCACCACAGCGCGCACGGCGGCATTCATACCGGGGGCGTCACCCCCGCTTGTCAATACACCTATCGTTTTCATGTTAACAACCACTCTTTTCCTTTGTTGGATGTGCAATGGGAAGTGGGAAAATGGGTGGCAAGTGGCAGGTTGCAGGTTGCAGGTCTCTCCGCGCCACATGCCATTTGTTACCTGCAACGCTCAAGCCATACCAGTATACCTGCAAATGGACCATTGTTCAGTGGGCAAGGCAACTGATTTTCAGGGGAGTTTTGTTGGGCGGGTTGGAGATTGGGAGATTGGATGTTCAATCTCTCAATCTCTTAGTCTCCCCATTCGCGGTTCTGGCTGCCACATAGGCTGGCCAATCTCCATCTGGGACGAGGGGTAGATGGGGCGTAAAGCTGGCCGGGCCGATGTATACCCAGGCGGGCACGGCTATACCGTCGCCTGATCTGGCCTCTCGTATAACTCGGAGATATTCGCTTTCTTCTGGCGCAGCCGGGTTGTACGCTTCCAGCGCATCCAGCCGGGACAGGAGGGCGGTATAGGCGTCCGGGCGGGTGGTCATCACCATGCCCTTCACCGGCCCCTCACCATTTTCAATCAACACGGGATAGTCACCCAGGCTGTAGAGACGGCCGTAGGGCAGCACGGCTGGCGTTTGTGCCAACACATCTTTTCCCCACAACCCGGCATTCACCTGCCCCGGCAAAAGGGAGCCATAGACAAAAAAGGGGAGTTGGGGGGTGTCATTGGTCATTGGTTATTGGTCATTAAGAGATTGGAGATTGAGCGATCACCTTGTCGCCCCTTCACCTGCTCACCGCACGCTGCTCACTGTTCACCTATCATCTTGCCCACCCCTCTTGCCTGCGTTACCATTATAGTTAAACGCCCTCGTAGCTCAATGGATAGAGCAGCCGCCTCCTAAGCGGCAGATTCAGGTTCGAGTCCTGGCGGGGGTACTTTGTACTATGCACATCATCACTCGTAGCGGTAGTCTCGGAAATTCTGAGTGGAGATCGAGAGCTTAACTTGAAACAGGTCAAGGTCTTAAGTGAACGGTTCAAAGTATCAACATCAGTGTTCATTTGAGGGTAATTATGTTCAAGGGTGAAAAGGTTGTTTTGCGGGCCAGTACGCGAGAGGATATGCAGCGACAGTGGGAATTTGAGAATGATCCAGAAATGTGGTTTTGGGATGGGCACACGCCGCGACCGGCCAAACTGGAAAGCCTGTTGGCTTATTTTGACGAGGGCGCCAGCAAACAAAACGATGATGAAGTTTCTTTTGCTATTGAAGCCGACGGCCGTTACATCGGTCATTGTGGTTTGGGCAGCATAGACCCGGTGAACCGCACGAGCGAACTGAGTATTGAAATCGGGGATAAGGCCTATTGGGGACAGGGTTACGGCCGTGACGCCATTCACCTGTTGCTGCGCTATGCCTTTAACCATCTCAACCTAAACCGGGTTTGGTTGGAAACCCACAGTGAAAATGAACGCGCCCTCCGTTGCTACCGCGCCTGCAATTTTGTGGAAGAAGGACGATTACGCCAGCATTTGTGGCTGGACGGCCGTTTTGTAGACCGTGTTTACATGGGCATCTTACGGAACGAATTTTTTGCCCGCAACCCCTAACTTCCCTCTTTAGAATTTCAGATCAAAGGCGAGCTGGCGCACCTGGGTAGCGCCAGGTTTTTGAGCGCGGATGAGAGTGATGAGGCCATTGGGGTTTTGTTCGCGTTGGATACGAAAACCGGCTTCGGCCAATAGATTGCGCCAATAGGCAGCAGTGGGCAGTTGGGCGGCAGCTGGCCCGGCGGTGAGCCAGGTGGTTTGGGTGCGGCTTTGTTCGGCAAAAAGCAAACGGCCGTCCGGCTGCAACACCCGATACGCCTCCTGTAATAACGCTAACCGGTCACCGTGTTCCCAGATGGGAGATGTCACCTGGCAGAGCATGATCGCTTTGGCGCTGTCATCTGGCAGGGGAAGCAGGTCAAACTGCCCCTCGCGCCAACTGAGCCGGGGGTCCGGTTGGGGATGCGGTAAATGCCTGCGCCAGCGAGCCAGCACCCCCGCCGCCATCCACTGCGGGTTAAAAATGTCCACGACGGTAATGTGCCCAATGGTCAGACGGCGGCTAAGCAGGATGGGGCGGTAACGCCGCCCCACATCCACGTATACCAACCGGTCTTCGGGCAGCAGTTGGCCCATGTCAAACAAGATGTGCGCCGGGCGTAGTCCCCGTCGGTCATAAAGTTGGTAAACGGCCCAGAGCGAGGCCAGAAAAAAGTAAGCCAGTATCAGCAACACGGCCGTTGCCAGCGGCACAAAACTCAACCAGCCCCGATCCAGGCTGATGCCCATGAATAACAAAGAAGCCACCATACCGCCATACAGCAGGGCAAAACGAGGCCAATGGGCGTAAACGGCCGTCACAGCGCCGTTGAGTTTTTCCATTTCTTGCATGGAGGTGTAAGTATAACGAAGTCCCATAGGCAAAGCCCGAAGTCCGTAATCCGTAATCCGTAATCCGTGACCCGATTACCGTTTACCGATTACCGATTACCGATTACCGCTCCCCCTCCCCCGCAGGCAGCCAGACGTGAAAAGCAACGCCCTCACCGGGGATACCAGTGCTGTAAATGGTGATACGGCCGTGATGCCGGTCAATGATCTCTTTGGCAATTGCCAGCCCCAAACCGGTACCGGCTGTCTGGCTGGCATGGGCCGCTTCGCCCCGGAAGAAGCGGCTGAACAGTTTGCCTTGTTCGGCGGGCAGAATGCCTGGCCCGGTGTCTTGCACACAAAAACCGGCCCAGTTACGGCCGTGGCGCTGCTCAACTTCCGTATAAACCTTTATGTCCCCACCGGATGGTGTGTAATTGTTGGCATTGGTCAGCAGTATACTCAACACCTGGCTGAGGAGGGTGGCATCGGCCTGAACCAACACGGCCGTCGGCAGCAAACGGGCCGTCAGGTGAAGCCCTCGACTTTCGGCCAATGCCTGGCGATCATACACCATATCTTGCACCAGGGTATTCAGGTCTACAAGCTCAAAATGTAACTGCACTGCCTCCCGATCCAGCCGGGAAAGCAGCAGTAAATCTTCAATCAGAGTTTCCAACCGGTCTGTCTCCCGCAGCAGCACGGCCAGATATTGTTCTTGCCGGTGAGGAAAGCGTGTCAATAAATCATGGTATAACTTGATATTGGTCAGGGGGGTGCGCAGTTCATGCGAGACGTTGGCAACAAATTCATCTTTAACCTGGCTAAGGATGCGTAGTTCTTCATTGGCGATTTGTAATTGTTCAGAACGTTCGTGCAGCATCTGTTCAGCCCGTCTGCGCTCGGTGACATCACGGGCCACAATGATACGGCCGTTGCTGCCATGATGACCATGATCTAGCGGCGTGATACGTAACGCCAGGAATTGTTCCTTACCCTGCCGGTTGATTTGTATTTCTGTTTTAAGCGAAGATTCCTGCCCAAACTCACTGATCAGATCACCCCAGGCCGCCAAAATCTGCATGGCGGGTTGGCCGATCAACTGGCTGACCGGCTGCCCCAATGCCCGCTGAGCAGCCGGGTTTATATCCACCAACCTGTTATTTGCATCCAGCACCAACACATAATCACTCATCCCATCGAATACCGTGTCGCGGGCTACCGGCACAATGTCAAAAAGCCGGTAGCGAAAAAGCCCCCAGGCAATGAGCAGGTTACTGACGGCAAATGTGATGGGCGTGGTGTCGCGTTGAAAGGTGAAAGTGACGCCGATTAACGTCAGCAGCACACCCACCATTGGGATGAGCGCACCAATAACCACCAGTAACATTTGCTGACGATACAATGTTTGCGCTCGTAAAAACGTGGCTATTAACAGATAGAGTGCGTAAAAAACGAGGCAATAGGCATAACCGGATATTAACCAGACGGCCGTCGAAAACTCATAAGTCAAAGCCGCAAAAGGTTCACCGGGAATCAGACTGACCGACGGCCGTATCAATCCGTGATACCTATCCGTGAACATCAACCCCAAAAACAGCAGAAATGGCAAGGTGAGCAGCGTCCAGGTGAGAAACGGCCGTTTGCCCGGCCGTCCGGTATACGCCATGCTAAAAGCCAGAAAAGTCAATGGCCAGATGAACGTGGCCACATACTGCATGTCGTCCCAAAAAACTTTGGCGGCCACAGTCTCACTGTTTAGCTCAAAAATATAGCCAAACGTCCAGGCAGCCTGGCTGGCGGCAAATAGGGCAAACGGCCGTGCCCCCGGCACAATACGCCGCTGCCAGGCATACAGAGCGACACTCAAAGAAATGAGGAGTGATATCACATAAGGCAGTAAATAAGGCAGGTTGGCGGATTGCATCAGGACGGCAAAACTCCTTGGATCATAGCAATTGATTACCCAGATTCAACACAAAAACAAACGTCAGGCAATTTTCCAGGTTGGGGGCGGCGGTGAATTGCCCTCCCAGTATAAAGGTGGAACGAACGGTTATCAATCACAGCTTTCATGCTGACGTACCTGCGCACCAACACCCTCAGCACAGCCTGAACGTAGATTGAGCATGTGCCAGCCACAGGTGGCGATGGTGGCGCTTACAGGTAAAATCAGCCGCCTATGACGGAAAAACGCTGGCTCACCCTCATCCTGCTCCTTTTTGTGCTGCTTGGCGGCGTTTATACCTTCACCACCCCCGTTTTTGAAGCGTCAGACGAATTATGGCATTATCCCATGGTGCGCCACCTGGCGGCGGGTAATCCGCTGCCGGTACAGGTGTTTGACCCTGCCCAGGCCGGCCCCTGGAAACAGGAAGCCAGCCAACCGCCGCTTTACTACTACCTGGGCGCTGCCCTTACCTTCTGGATTGATACGGCCGATATGGAAACGGTGCGCTGGGAAAACCCGCATGTAGACAACGGCATCATCACCGCCGATGGCAACATTAATCTGACCATTCACAACCCGGCCTGGAATCTCTGGCAGGGCACACTGCTGGCGGCGCGGCTGGTGCGCCTCTTCTCCATTTTGCTCGGCGCAGCCACCGTTTACCTCACTTACCGCATCGCCCGCGAGGTGGAACCAGACCGCCCGGAAATCCGCCTGGGGGCCGCTGCCATCAACGCTTTCCTGCCCATGTTTCTCTTCATCACCGCCTCGGTGAACAATGATAATCTGGCTATCCCCCTGGCGTCGCTGGCGATTTTGCTGATGATCCGCATGATCCGTAACCGGTATTCCGTAACCCGTAAACGGCTAACGAATAATGGGGTACGGCTTACGAATTACGAATTACGCTGGCTGCTCATTGGCGTGGTCATTGGCCTGGCCATCCTGACGAAAGAAGGCACGTTTGGCCTCTTTCCTATCGCCTTAGGCACAGCCTTCATTTCGCAGTGGCAAAAAATAAGTGCTCAGGTGTCAGGTAAATCCATCACGCATCACGCATCACGCATCACGCATCACGCCCCACCGATTACGGATTACCGATTACCGATTACGGACTACGGCCGTATCCTCCTCCACGCCCTGCTCACCTTCCTGGTCATGCTGCTGCCGGTGGCACTCATTGCCGGTTGGTGGTACTGGCGCAATATCCGGCTGTATGGCGACTTTCTAGGCTGGAACGCCTTTATTGCCGTCTTGGGGCAGCGGGCTACGCCGGCATCGTTGTATCAACTGTGGAGCGAACGGCACGGTTTTCTCATGTCCTACTGGGGCCTGTTTGGCGGCGTCAACGTGCCCATGCCCGGCTGGATTTATGCCCTGTTGAATGGGGTGTTGGTGGTGAGTGTGGTGGGGTTTGTAATTTATATTGTGAAGGAGATGAGAGATTGGAGATTAGAGGTTAAAGGGGCGCCTTTTAATCTCCAATCTCTCATCTCCAATCTCCTCCGCTTTGTCGAACGCTACTTCGCCCTCATCGTCTGCCTGCTCTTTTCGGCGGCAGTAGTGGTGGGGCTGATCCAGTGGGCGACGACCACCTGGTCTTCACAGGGGCGGCTGGTGTTTACGGCGCTGTCTACGCTGACGACGCTGTTGGTGGTGGGACTGGTGGGCTGGCTGCCGCGCCGCCCGGCGATGTGGGTGGTGGCGGTGTTGAGTGGATTTATGTTTGTGACAGCGACGTTAGCGCCGTTTTTGTGGATACGGCCGTCTTACCAGCCACCTCCTTACGACCCGCCAAAAACCCAAACGGCCGTTGCCTTCAACGACGGGCTCAAACTGGTGGGTTATGAACTGTCGCCCACGGCCGTGTCGCCCGGCGAAACCGTCTGGGTGACATTAGCGTGGGAAGTGACACAGCCTGTCGAACGCAACTGGAGCATCTTTGTGCATCTGAATGATCCCGTGCTGGAACGGCCAATTGCGCAGCGGGACATGTTTCACGGCCAGGGGTTGCGGCCCACTTCACTATTGCAGTCGGGCGAGCGAATCATTACCCGTCACGCGCTCACTGTGCCGGACACGGCCGTAGCCCCCATTGACCTGGAATTGACGGTCGGCCTCTACGACTATGCCACCTGCCCCGCCTGTGAACGGCTGCCGGTGGCCGATGCCGGTGAGCTGCCGGAAAATGCTAATGCTGTCATGTTAGCCTCTGTGCCGCTCACGGCCGTGCCCGGCGAAATACCCAACCCCATTTCCGTCAATTTTGAAAAAGGCGTGCAACTGGTCGGGTATGAACTGAACCCCCGCCGCACGTTGGCAGGTGAAGCCGTAGACCTGACCCTGTATTGGCAGCTAGACCAGCCCGTTACCGCCGATTACACCATTTTTGCCCAGGTGGTAGACCAGGAGACCACCCGCTGGGCGGCGCAGGATTTGCCCGTGCCTACCTCACAATGGCCGGTGGGCGAACCGCAACCCGTGCCCATGACATTGACACTGCAAGCCGACACGCCCGCCGATGTGTACCCCCTTATCATTGGGTTGTACACTCTGTCTGAAACAGGCGAATTTCAGCGATTGCAGCGGATTACAGCCGACGGCCGTCCCACCGACGACTTTCTGCAACTGACCTTATTACGAGTTGATTGATGAGCAATTCACAGAATACCGATCACACATCACGTATCACGCATCACACCTCACGAAACACCCTGCTCTTAGCGGTGTTGGTAGCGGTCACGGCCGTGTTTGGCGGTTTGCTGCTGGCATATGGCGGGCCGCTGGCGGCGCTGGCGCTGTTGCTGGCGGGGGTCGCGGTAGTCGTCGTGCTGCGCAACATCGAACTGGGTTTTTGGGGCGTGATGGCCGTCGTTTGCCTGCTCCCCTTTGCCACCCTGCCCATTGACATCGGCCTGACGCCTACCTTTTTAGACTTGGCGCTCGCCGCCGTCATTGGCGTCTGGGCGTTGGGGTTGGTCACGGGCCAGCAACGGGATGTTATCACCACCCCCATCACTCTACCACTGCTCATCTTTATCATCGTCGCCGTTTTTGCCTTCATTTTTGGCCTGGCCAACGGACCACTGACACCCACTCTGTTGCGCAAATTCGCCGAACTGATTTTGAGCCTGCTTTTTGTCTTTGTGGTCATTGATTACTGCCGCACCTGGGATCAGCTAGAACGACTGGTTAAAGTGCTGCTTCTGGCGGGCGCGGGCGCGGCACTGCTGGCCATTGGCCTCTGGCTGCTGCCGGAAGACACGACCAATGACCTGCTGAATATGCTGACGCGGTTGGGCTATCCCGGTGGTTGGGTGGTGCGCTACATCGAGGAGAACCCGGAACTTTCGGAGCGGGCCATTGGCACATCCGTTGACCCCAATGTGTTGGGCGGGCTGCTGTTGATGTTGGGGGCGTTGGCAGGGCCGCAGTTGGTGGCAAAACGGCCGTTATTTTCTCGCTGGCTGACTTTTCTGATTGTAGGCGTACTTTTTCTGGCCCTCATCCTCACCTTTTCTCGCGGCGCGTTGGTGGGGCTGGTCGCCGGTCTTGGTTTTGTGGCCTTAGCCCGTTACCGGCGTCTGCTGCCCTATATGATGGTCATTGGCCTGCTCTTCTTGCTGCTGCCCCCTGCCCAAACCTACATTGCTCGCTTTGTGGAAGGCGTACAGGGGCAAGACCTGGCCACACAAATGCGTTACGGCGAATATAAAGATGCCTTGATTCTGGTACAGCGGTATCCCGTTTTTGGTGTTGGTTTTGCCGGGACGCCGGACATTGACATTTACCTGGGTGTAGCCAATGTGTACCTGACCATTGCCCAGACGATGGGACTGGTGGGGCTGCTGGCCTTTTTTGGCGTGTTGGGTACGCTGTTTGCCTATGCTTTTTTCAACCGGGGGCCGATCAAGGCCGACGGCCGTAAAGACCCCGTCTGGTTGGGCCTACATGCCGCCATCATCGGCGGACTGGTCGCCGGTTTGTTTGATCATTACCTCTTTAATCTGGAATTTCACCATGCTGTCACGGCATTCTGGCTGTTGGTGGGGTTGGCGGCGGCAGCAACGCGGCTGGGTGGCGTTACTGCCGACACGGCAGCGTCACCATAAACGTCGTGCCTTCGCCGGGGGTGCTTTCTACCAAGATGGAACCATTGTGTCGTTCCACAATTTTGCGGCAAATAGCCAGCCCGACGCCGGAACCTTCATAGGTGCTACGGCCGTGCAGCCGCTCAAAAATCTCAAAAATACGCTCCTGATGCTGCGCCTCAATACCAATACCATTATCCTCAAATAAAATCTGGCACATCTCCCGCCCGGCGTCGTTGATTTGTTGGCTGGAAATCTGTAGGATTGGCGGCCTGGCGGGGTCATAGAACTTGAGCGCATTGCCCACCAGATTTTGCAGCAGTTGTCTGATCTGGGTAGCGTCGGCTTCTATTTCGGGCAAATTGCTCACCATCACCGTTGCCCCCGTCTGTTCAATACGCACTTCCAGGTCAGACAAGACATGCTGCAAGATGTCATTCAAAGAAACCAGGCTAAACGGCTGGCGTTGGGTGGTCACACGGGAAAAAGCCAGCAAGTCTAAAATAAGCTCTTGCATCCGGGTCGCCGCCGACTGCATCCGCTGCAAATAATCAAGGCCACGTTCATCCAACGTATCCTTATATTTCTCCTCCAGCCGGCTGCCAAAAGCCGTGATTTTACGCAGCGGCTCTTGCAAGTCGTGAGAAGCGATGTAGGCAAAGGTTTCTAGTTCATGGTTACTGCGTTCCAGTTCCTGCGCATAAACTTGCAGCGACTTCTGCACTTGTTCGCGTTCGTTGATTTCCGTCGTGAGCTGCCGGTTCGCTTCCGTTAATTCAGCAGTACGCCGCGCTACCTCTTGCTCTAAATGGACGGCCTGCTCTTGCAATGCAGCATATAAACGGGCATTTTCTACGGCTAACGCCACCTGGTTCACCATGGAAACCAGCAAACGCTGCGTATCTTCATTGAAACGGTAGGGAGTGGTGTGATTTTGCAGGGAAACGACGCCGGTGACACGGCCGTTGACCATCATCGGCGCCCCCAACCACGATTTGGAACGGACGCCGCCGGGTATTTCCAGATTGAGTTCTTTCACCTTTTCAGGCACATGAGCGGGGATCAGCAACGGCCGTTCCGTGCGCACAATATATTCCACCAACCCATTCCCAAAATGGCGACGCCGGTCATACCACTTAAACTGCCCATCAGCCACATCCAGCACAATCACAATCTCACCCGCTTCCTGATTTTCCGGCTCATAAAAAGCAATATACAGGTTAGTGGTATCAAGCAGACGCGCCGCGTAACGCACAAAAGTTGTTAACAGCGCCTGAATGCCCTGTGTGGAGCTGAGTGAGCGGCTCATTTCATTCAGAATGGTCAACTCCTCAGCGCGCCGCGCCAACAACCGAAATGCACGGGCATTTTGAATAGCTATAGCAAACTGAGCCGCCAGGGTCTTGTGAATACGCACATCCTCCTCGGTAAAACGGCCCGTTTCTCTGGCCTGTACATCCAAAATGCCAATCAGTTGGTTACCTACAATCATCGGCAAACACAATTCGGACTGCGTTTCCGGCAGCAGCGGGTGGGGCATAAAGTCGGGGTGCGTGTGGACATCATTCACAACCATGACAATGCGTTCACGGGCAACACGGGCGCAGATGGACGGGCGCTGTTGCAGAGGAATGGCAGGCACCGGTGAGTGGATGCTGAGCATGTCATTATCACCCATGACGGGCAGCAGATTTTCACCCGCTTCATCCAGCAAGGCGATATTAACGTGGTAAAGGTCAAACTGCTCTTTGGTGCGTACCAGGGCAAATTGTAAGAGCTGATCGAGGTCCAGGATGCCAGAAACGGCCGTGCTGATCTGGGCAATAGTCTCCAGTTCAATCACACGCTGCGTTAACGCATCTTGTTGAGTAACCAACGATTTCTCAGACAATGCCACCATACCTCATGACTATTATCCGCAATGGGCGCAAAGAACGCGAAGATTTACCAGAAACAATGCGCGCAACGGGTATACCATTTCACCAGAAAGGGAAGCTATAATTTTGCCAAAAAGAGTTGTGTCAGGTGGGGGTGATTGTGGGCATATTTGATCAGCAAATCCAGCAGCCAGGGAGAATGCAGCACCCACCGCTGAATGAAATACGATCGCCGCATCACAGGCCACAAAGCCGCCTGACAGGCCCGCTCATACTCCTGCAACATCTGGCGCGAGCAGTCCCCTTGCTGTAAGGCCCGATGCGCCGTCTGCGCCGCCAGCAGCGCCGAAATCATCCCATTTTCAATGCCACCACCGGTCAATGGATCAATTAACCAGCCGGCATCCCCCAGCAGCAGCGCCCCGGCAAAAGCGCGCTGTAATCGTTTTTGTGAGCCAAAGTTTAGCTGCCAGGTAGCCACATCTTGCAAACGGCCGTCGTCCCGGATACGCTCTTTCATAAAAGGCAGCATCAAGAATTTCTCTAACAATTGTTCCAGGCTCAAGTTTTGCTGGCGAAACTTATCCAGACGCATACCCAACCCAATGTTAGCCTTATGCGCCCCCAGTGGGAAAACCCAGGCATAACCAGGCAAAATTTTCTTGTGCAGAAAAAATTCCACCTGGTTAGGTAGCACCTCAAACTCATCCATGTAAGCGCGCAGCGCCACCGCCCGATGCACATCCGGCGGACGATGGGGTTGCAAAGCCCGACTAATAACCGAAGTCGCACCATCGGCTGCCAGCACCAATCTGGCCCGAATTTCCTGCAAACCGTATGTGCCATGTACTTTCACACCCCTCACCTGCCCATTTTCCACAAGGGGTTCTTTAACACGGGCCTGCAAAAATTCAGCGCCCGCCAGCACCGCCTGCTCTTGCAACAAGGCATCAAATTGCAGACGCGGGATGACGTGTGCGCCTGCCCCTTGTTTCCCCCTCTTCATTTCACTTTCGTAGATATGCCCCGCCGGTGAAATGAGACGAACTGTATCAATTGGGTAAAAATTCGCCTGGTCAAAGGTCTCCTTCAGCCCCAAATCATAGAAAATCTCGGTGACGCGCACGGGAATGCCATCCCCACAGGGTTTATCCCGGGGAAACGTTTGCCGGTCAATGAGCAGCACATCGTGCCCCTGTTGCCTTAAAGCAATGGCCGCCGTACTCCCAGACGGCCCGGCCCCAACAATAACAATCTCTCTTTGCTCCATATTACCTCGTGTCCATATCACGATTGCTCAATACAAGTGGTTTTGTCCACAAAGATTTAACCAGATTAGCACAATTGTTTCAACATAAACAGATGGAGGGGGGGCTTTAGCCGATGAGGGTCGGCTAAAGCCTCCCCTCTGTCTATTTTTTTTCATTTCAGACGCCTGCATTTGCAACTTGTGACAAATGTCACAATCGGGAAATGACATTTCTCTCTCACCCATTTCAGGTGATTATCATACACTTTGACCATCTATTCGGATAAGCGAATACATGGATAAAAACCCTTATGAACAACCCTTCTATGAACAACCCTTCACTCGATGAACTGAGTCTGCTGCACGCCAACATCTGCCAGGCATTGGGCGATCCCAAACGCATTTTGATTCTCTATGCGCTGGATGATGAACCACGCCACGTCACCGTCCTGGCCGATGCTCTGCATATGCCCCAACCCACCGTCTCCCGCCACCTGGGTGTACTTCGGGAGCGCGGGTTGGTGCAGACAGAACGGAACGGCACGGCCGTCACCTACACACTCACCGACGGCCGTATCATCGAAGTCCTCAACACCATGCGCCAGATTCTCCGCTCCGTGTTAGCGCAGCAATCTGACATTTTAGTTGGTAATCCGTAATCCGTTATCCGTTATCGGTCATCGGTTCACGCATCACGGATTACGCATTACGGAATACCGTTCACCGATAACCGATAACCAACTTCCGGTGCAATATGCGCGATTTCAAATATATCTGGCTCCTCGGCATCATCGGCACAGCCCTCCTTATCGCCGTGCCCATATTGGCGCTGGTACAACCGGCGCAAACAGCCTCTACCACCGATCCCTGGGCTAACGTCCCCCAACGAGTCCCCCACACCGACCACACCGAACTGATGACCGGCCCCTACGAAACCGGCCAGGAAGTCACCGCCGCCTGCCTGAAATGCCACGAAAACGCTGCCGACCAGGTGATGCACACCACGCACTTCACCTGGGAAAGCGAACCGGTGCTGCTGCCCGGCCGTGACGAACCCGTCACCATCGGCAAAGCCAACCAGCTCAACAACTTCTGCATCGGCATCCAGAGTAACTGGACGGGCTGCACCCGCTGCCATGCCGGTTATGGCTGGGATGGCGCCGACTTTCAGGAAACAGCCACCGAAGAAGATGTGGACTGCCTGGTTTGCCATGCCGATACCGGCCTCTACAGCAAGGGCGCTGCCGGGCTGCCGGCCGAAGGTATAGACCTGGCAGCCGCTGCCCAAAGCGTCAATTATCCCACCCGCCAAAACTGCGGTAGCTGCCACTTCAACGGCGGCGGCGGCAATGCCGTCAAACATGGCGACATGGACGAAACACTCTACTTCCCCACCGCAAACATAGACGTACACATGGGCCGCTATGACTTCCAATGTGTGGACTGCCACCAGGCTGAAGACCATCGCATCACCGGGCAAGCCATGTCCGTCAGCGTCAACAGCGAAAACCAGGTGGCCTGCACCGACTGCCACGCCGCCGACCTGCACAGCGACGAACGCATCAATGCGCATGTGGACAGCGTGGCCTGCCAGACCTGCCACATCCCCGAAGGCGCGGTGCGCGACGCCACCAAAATGCACTGGGACTGGTCAACAGCCGGTAACGACGCCATTCCCGAAGACCCGCACACCTACCTGAAAATCAAGGGCAGCTTCATTTACGAACAAGGCTTCATGCCCACCTACCGCTGGTACAACGGCACGTCTGACCGCTACATTATGGGCGACCCTATTGACCCCTCCGTTTCCACCCCCATCAACATGCCTTTGGGCGACATCGCCGACAACAATGCCAAAATCTGGCCCTTCAAGGTTCACCTGGCGAACCAGATTTTCGATGCCGGTTTTAACTATCTGATCCAGCCACAGACCGTAGGCCAGGATGGGTATTGGACGACGTTTGATTGGGATCAGTCGGCGCGGCTGGGCATGGCAGCAGCCGGGCTGCCTTACAGCGGTGAATATAGCTTTGCCCCCACAGAAATGTATTGGAACCTGAGCCATATGGTCGCCCCTAAAGAGAACGCGCTGCAATGTAATGACTGTCATGGGGACAACGGCCGTATAGATTGGCAATCCCTCGGTTACTATGGCGACCCCCTGCGCTGGGGTGGCCGATTCTCGCAAGGTTTAATACAGAAATAGGACGCAGATACACGCGGATGGACGCAGATTTTCAAGAAACGTAGCTACGAATATCCGATAATCCCGAAAATCCGTGTCCCATTGATGAGAAACAACGATGCACAAACTGAATCGTCTTCGACGGTATTGGCTATATGGATTAGGGATCGCATTTTTGGCGCTGGCGCTGGCAGCCAGAAACACGGCCATCGCCCAGGAACAAACCCAACCCAAAGGCTCACCCCTCCATCCCACGTTTGCCCTTTTAGACGCAGACGGCAACCACGTTCTGGAAAGCGGCGCGCCCGTCTCCACCATGCAAACCTGCGGCCAATGCCATGATACCGAATTTATCGCCGGGCACAGCTTCCACGCCGACGTGGGCCTGAGCCAGTTCGGTCAGCCCGGCGTCAGCAGTTGGGACAGCAGCCCTGGCCTTTTTGGCCGCTGGGACCCGCTCACCTACCGCTACCTCTCGCCGGCAGAAGATAGTGTCATAGACCTGACCACCGCGGAATGGCTGATGACCATCGGCTTGCGCCATGCAGGCGGCGGCCCCGCCACCACCAGTCGCAAGGGCGTTCCCCTGACCGTTCTGCCCATGAGGCCCGACGATCCCCAAACCCACATCGTAGACCCGGAAACAGGTGAATTGATAGCCTGGGACTGGGACGAATCGGGCACGGTGGAGATGAACTGTTTCCTCTGCCACACTGCCAACCCGGACAACGAGACCCGCCGCCAAATGTTGCAATCCGGCCAGTTTGCCTGGGCCAACACAGCCACCCTGTACAACAGCGGCATCGTAGAACCAACGCTGGATGGCTGGCACTACAATGCCGGCGCGTTTGCTGAAAATGGCGAACTGCGGCCTGATTACATCACCATCCAAGACCCCACCAACGAAAACTGCGGCGCCTGCCATGGCGCAGTGCATACAGATTTACAAACACCGCTCACCCTTGAGGCTTTGCAGACATCCGATTTCGGCAACCAGGGGTTGCTTGAAAAATCGGATGCCTACTCCACCATGACCACCGGGCAGGTGATGTCTGGCCAAAAACTGCTCAATTCCGGGCTGAACCTGGCCGACAAACTCAGCCTGAACCGCTCCTGGGATATTCACACCGAGCGGGTGCTGGCCTGCACCGATTGCCATTACGCCCTGAACAACCCCGTCCACTTCCAGGAATTATCCGGCAACCAACCGGAACACCTGACCTATGATCCGCGCCGCCTGGATTTGGGCGAATATCTGTACCGGCCCCTGCACCAGTTCGCCAAGGGGCAGAGCGCCCAGAGCGCCATTGCCCCAGAACTGGACAACACCCTGCGGCGCTGTGAAAACTGCCACAGCATTGAAAAGACACACAACTGGCTGCCTTACAAAGAGCAGCATACGGAAGCGCTGGCCTGTGAAAGCTGCCACACGCCCAAACTGTACGCGCCGGCGCTGGAATCGGTTAACTGGACGGCCGTTACCCCCGACGGTTCCCCCCTGACCACCTGGCGCGGCATTGACGGCGCGTTGGGCAGCCCCACGGCGCTGATTACCGGCTACGAGCCGGTGCTACTGCCGCGCCAAAATGCCGACGGCGATGCGCCGTTAGCCCCCTACAACCTCATCACCGCCTGGTATTGGGTCTATGGCGACCCGGAACGTCCCGTTCCGTTGCGTGATTTACAAGCGGTCTGGCTGGACGGTGATGAATATGAACCACACATGCTCCAGGTGTTTGACGCCGACCACGACGGCCGTCTCTCCACTACCGAACTGCTCATTGACACCCAGGCCAAAGAGACGCTGCTGGCAACCCGGCTCGCCGAACGTGGCCTGGCAGACGCGCACATCGTGGGGGAGATACGGCCGTACTCCATCAACCACAACACGGCCACCGGCGAATGGGCCACCCGCGACTGCCGCACCTGCCACGCCGAAGAATCACGCATTACACAGGCCATCGCCCTGTCCGGCAGCGCCCCTGGCGGCGTCACGCCCACCTTTGTCAACAGCGGCGGCACGGCCGTGCGTGGCGACATTCTTCGTGGCGACATTCTCAACCAGGATGGCGCGCTCTTCTTCAAACCGGCTACCCAGTCAGACGACGAAAGCATCCCCAGTATTTACATCTTCGGCCACAGCAGTGTCTATTGGGTGGATTGGTTGGGCATCTTCCTGTTCATCGGCGTGATTTTCGGTATCGTGGGACACAGTTCGCTGCGCCTATACTTCCGGCGCAAGAGTGAACCCGCCCACACGCCGACGGAGCGGGTGTATATGTATGGCGTGTATGAGCGGTTGTGGCATTGGCTGCAAACGGCCGTCATCCTGGGACTGCTCTTCACCGGCCTCATCATCCACAAACCGGACAAATTTGGCCTGTTCAGCTTCAACTACGTGGTGCAGGTGCATAACATCCTGGCCCTCATCCTGCTGGTGAATGCCGCCCTGTCTCTCTTCTATCATCTGGCCTCCGGCGAAATTCGCCAATACCTGCCCCATCCACGTGGTTTTATTGACCAGGCAGTCGAACAAGCTGTTTATTACCTGCGCGGCATTTTCCGCGGCGAGCCGCACCCCTTTGCCAAAACGCCGGACCGCAAACTGAATCCACTGCAACAAATCACGTATTTTGGGCTGCTAAACGTGCTGCTGCCGCTGCAAATCCTCACCGGCATCCTCATGTGGGGGGCGCAGCAGTGGCCGGATGTAGCCGCCCGCACCGGCGGCCTGCCCTTCCTGGCTCCGTTCCATACGCTTATCGCCTGGATGCTGGCTGCCTTTGTCATCATGCACGTTTACCTGACCACCACCGGCCACACCCCCACCGCTGCCATCAAGGGCATGGTGGTGGGGTATGACGAGGTGGAGGTGCATACGGCCGTAACTGATTAGTGCGTAATCCGTTACCCGTAAACCGTAAACGGTCAGATTACGGATTACGATTCACAGATTACGGTTCACGAGGAACTATGACCACTCTTACCAACCAACCATCCGAACCCAAAACCCGGCGTTTCTCGCTGACAAAGCGAGAGGCGAAGGATTATATCAACCCATATGCGGCGGCTATTGCCCTGGGCATTGTGTTGTTCCTGGCCTTTTTCATCACCGGCAATGGGCTGGGCGCATCCGGCGGGCTGAACCGCATCCTGGTCTATTTTCAAGACCTGATTGCCCCGGAACATGTAGACCGTGTGGCCTATCTGGTGACGATGGCCGGCGGCGAAGCCAACGCCCTCGATAGCTGGATTGTGATGCTGACGGTGGGCACCCTCATTGGCGGTTTTGTCAGTGGGCTGGTCAACGGCCGTGTCAAAGTCGAGACCAATCGCGGCCCCCAGGTCTCCAAACACTTGCGCTGGCTCACCGCCTTCGTCGGCGGCGGGCTGATGGGTTATGGCGCCCGGCTGGCGCGCGGCTGCACCAGCGGGCAGGCTCTGTCTGGCGGCGCGGTACTCTCCGTTGGCAGTTGGGCCTTCATGTTCGCCGTCTTCGCCGGCGCTTACCTGCTGGCCTACTCCTTACGCAAACTGTGGAACTAAAGGAGGAATTATGAATTAGGAATTATGAAGTGGCTCGGCTTTCATAATTCATAATTCATAATTCATAATTACAAAATGTTTCCCTTACCTCTCACCCAATTACTCGGACATTACGGCGCATTCGGCGTCTATATTTTGATCGGTTTTGCATTTGGCTACGTGCTGGAAAGCGCCGGTTTTGGCAACAGCAAAAAGCTGGCAGCCCAGTTCTACTTCAAAGACATGACCGTGCTAAAGGTGATGTTTGGCGCGATTATTGTCGCTATGCTGCTCATCTTCACCGCCTCCGGCCTGGGATTGCTGGATTACAACCTGGTCTGGGTCAATCCCACCTACCTCTGGCCCGGCATTGTTGGCGGGCTGGTCATGGGTTTTGGTTTCATCATCGGCGGCTTTTGCCCCGGCACTTCGCTGGTAGCAGCGGCGACTGCCAAGCTAGACGGCGTCTTTTTTGTGTTGGGCGTGCTGTTTGGCATCTTCCTTTTTGGCGAAACGGTGGGGTTGTATGACGAATGGTGGAACAGTAGCTACATGGGGCGCTTCACCCTGCCAGAACTGTTTGGCCTGCCCACCGGCATCGTAGTGCTGGGGCTGATTGTGATGGCCCTGGGCATGTTTTGGGCGGCCGAAAAGCTGGAACAGCATTTTGGCGACGCCGACCCCAACACCGCTCCTCGATGGCGTTATGTGGCTGCCGCCATCATCTTCCTGGGTGGTATTGGCCTGATTATCCTGGGACAGCCGACTACGGCCGACCGCTGGCAGGCCATTGCCCCGGAAAAGGAAGCCACGTTGGCCGAACGCGCCGTGCAAATTCACCCCGGCGAACTGCTGACCACCTTGCACGACCCCAAAATCAAAGTGCGCATGATAGATGTGCGCAGCGAGGCAGATTACAACCTGTTTCACATTTTGGACGCACAGCGGGTGTCGCCGGACGATCTGCTGGCGCTGACACCGGAGCTAATTGCGGAACCGGCCAATACGGTGGTGGTGGTGATCAGTAATGACGAAACGGCCGCAACCGATGCCTGGAAGCTGCTGGTAGCCGAAAGTGTGCCCAATGTTTACATTTTGGAAGGCGGCATCAACAACTGGCTGGCAACCTTCACCAAAGATGCTTTTGGGCCGGATTATGTAGCGACAGACGGCCGTGACGAACAACTACGATATGCCTTCACCGCTGCCCTGGGCGCCCGGCACCCTGCCGCCAAACCAGACCCTCATCTGTTTGACCTGACCTACATCCCCAAAATTCAGCTACAATTAAAACGCGCCCCCGGCAGTGGCGGGTGTGGGTAAAAGAATTTGGGACGCGGATTCTCGCGGATTTTTGTCTTGATAATCCGCGAGAATCCGGTAAATCCCGAAAATCCGCGTCCCTATCTGGAAAAGCAGGAAGCTGCGTTGAGCAAACGGAATTGGGCTGGCAAACGAGGCGAAGGGTATGTGGTAGTGCAGTTTGGGCTGTTGGGCTTGATTGCTGTGGCGCCGTTTGTGTCACGGCCGTCCGCCCCCTGGCCTGAACCCTGGCATAGCATTGGTCTGGTGACCGGTCTGTCATTGATGGGGGTAGGGCTGCTGCTGGCGCTGGCGGGGGTGTGGAGTTTGGGGGATAACATTACGGCCGTGCCCCACCCCAAAGAAAACGCCAACATGGTTGAACATGGGGCGTATCGCCTGGTGCGCCATCCCATTTACAGCGGCATCATCCTGGGTGCGTTTGGTTGGGGCCTGTTTATGCATAGTGGGCTTACCCTGGCGCTGGCGCTGCTACTCTTCCTCTTGTTCGACGCCAAATCTCGCCGCGAAGAACAATGGCTGGCCGAAAAATACACCAACTACGCCGACTACCAAAAACGAATCCGCAAGCTGATCCCCTTTGTCTACTGAGATGCCACTTCAAGCCGCCCCCGCCGCCGATCTCAATCGGCGGCTGTTCTTTTTCTCAATTTGACCACCCTATGGCGGAGAGATATAATTTTATGTCGCTTCGAGGATGAGCGGTTGTATAGATTTGTAAGACACAATTCGTCTCTACCCTTCTTTCCGATAAGATTTGACATCATTTAGCACAGGCGATTTTTGAAATCGTCTTACCCATACACAAGATGAAATCGGTGGCGCGATTTGGCAAATCGCGCCACCTTTAATGAAGGAGACTTAAAACATGCCAAAACGCACGTATCAACCAAAAATTCGCCGCCGGATGCGGGTACATGGGTTTCGGGAACGCATGAAAACTGTTGGCGGTCGCAAAGTCCTCAGCGCCCGCCGCGCCAAAGGCCGCGCCCAATTATCGGTGAGCATGAACGAACATGTGAAGAAAATCAATTGGAACGCCACATCGGCCACCGCCTATCGGTCTGTTAAACGATGGGGCGGCGGCAAATAAGTTGCCCTTTGGCCGGTACATCATGCTGCAATCAAACCATCGTTTGCGGCGCCCGGCCGATATTAATCTGGTTCGGCAGGCAGGAAATAGCTGGCGTCACCCTTTGCTCATCTTATTGGTACGGTCAAATTCGTTGCCTGTGAGCCGCTTTGCTTTTGTAGCCAGCCGGCATGTGGGCAAAGCGGTTCAACGCAATCGAGCCAAACGGCTGCTGCGAGAAGCGGTGCGGGCGCACTTACCAGAAATTCAACCGGGATGGGATTGTGTATTGATTGCCCGGCCATCATTGCCCCAGGCTGCTTTTGGGGAAGTGGAAACGGCCGTCACCCAATTATTACAGCGAGCCAAACTGCGGGCCAGACCCTAAGGGTTTTTGAGAACCCTTAGGGTTTGGCCGCTTCATAGCAAATGAAAAAGATCGCCTTATTGCTCATTCGCTTTTACCAAAGATGGATTTCTCGTTTTACACCGCCTACCTGTCGTTTTCAACCCACCTGCTCCCAGTACGGCTATGAGGCCATTGAAAAATATGGTTTTCTTAAAGGTGGCTGGATGGCGGTAAAACGCATTTCCCGTTGCCACCCTCTTCACCCCGGTGGGTATGATCCGGTCCCCTGAGCCAATCAGCCCGACCATATCTCACCACAAAATGCGGAAAAAGCGCGGAGGTATTTCGTTGTTCATCACTAAACGGCCGTCACCACGGTCCTTCATACTCTTCATTTTTCTCATAAGTTGGCTGCTGACAGGTTGCGCCGCCCGGGCCAATACCGAAAACTGGCCTGGCCTTACCGCACATGGCTCAACCGTTTATGTGGCTTACGGCCCGGCCGTTGTCGCCTATGATGCCGTAGCCCAACAGTCACAATGGGTCTTTAGACCGGAAAACCGGGCTTTACAAATTAACGCTGCGCCATCTGTCCAGGACGGCCGTGTTATCTTTGGTGATTACGGTGCGGCCGGCGGTATGTTTTCCCCCACCATCATCGTCACCGCTTACGGGTTACAAGAAAACGACAGCCCCACCCCCACCACCCTTTGGACAAACACCAGTGTGGCAACCGACAAAATTATCGCCGGCCCTCTTCAGGTCGGCGACATGGTTTATGTCGGAACGGCCGATAACCACCTTTCCGCTTTAGACGCCACCACCGGCGTGGAACGGTGGCGTTTTGCCACAGAAGGCGCAGTTTGGGCCACCCCCAGTTACTACGAAGGCATCCTCTACCTCACCTCCCTGGACAAACATGTATACGCACTCGATGCCAGTACCGGCAATGAACTATGGCAAGCAGAATTGGCAGGCGCCATATCGGCGCAGGCCCTCGTGAATCCCGCCGAAAAGCTGGTCTATGTGGGCGCTTTCGACAACGCCCTCCATGCACTTAACATGGATACTGGCGCAGAAGAATGGCGGGCAGAAGCAACCAACTGGATCTGGAGCGCCCCGGCGCTGGTTGATGACACGCTCTATTTTGCCGATAGCAGCGCCCAGGTATTTGCCATCAATGCGGCCAGCGGCCAAAAATTGTGGCAAGTTTCCATTAACCAGATGAATGAATCGGGTGGTGTAGCCAATCGCATTGAAATAGACGGCGCCATTCAGGCCAGCCCAGTGGTGGCCGATGGGGTTGTGTACATTGCCGCCGAAGGTAACGACAGCACAGAAGAAGGGCTGCTGGTAGCCTTAGATGCAGAAACAGGCGCCGAAATCTGGCAGCGCACAACACGAGCGCCTTTGTTTACAACACCCGTCATTGTTGATGATATGATAATAGTAGCGATGCACAGTGAGTTAGCTGTGTTGTCAGCCTATGACCGCGCAACTGGTACGCCAAAATGGAGTTATGTCCCTGTTTTGGATTAAGAGCAGATATGCACAAATCCGGCGCGGGTTTGTGTTTGGTGCAGTTGTTTTAGCGGGCACATCTGGCAAAAGCCGTTACAAAGAACCAATGCAGACCCGGCGGCCTCTGTCAGCGTAGGAATTAAACCATGTTTTCTTTATTGTGGAATTCGGTAATTATTGACCCGATGTTGAATGCCCTGTTATGGTTATATGGGGCTTTGGGTAACTTCGTCCTGGCCATTGCTATTTTTACTATCATCACCCGCATCATCATGCTGCCGCTCAACCTGCGGCAGCAGCGCAGCATGGCCAAAACCCAGGAAATGCAACCACAGATTCGGGCCATCCAGCAAAAATACAAAGACAATCCGCAAAAGATGCAGGAAGAATTTGCCAGAATTGGGTATAACCCGGCCGAAAGTCTCTCCGGCTGTTTACCTCTCATCGCCACCATGCCTATTTTGTTTGGATTGTTTGCGGTACTGCGGATTGTGCTGGGTACCACACCGTTAGCATTGCTGGAAATGACGCAGCGGGCCTATCCTTTTATTGATCTGACGGCGCTGCTGCCTATTGACAGCCAGTTTTTGTGGATGAACCTGGGCCAGCCTGATCCTTTTTATGTGCTGCCGGTGCTAGTTTTTGTGACCACATTTATTCAAACAAAAGTTTCCACACCACCAAAACCAAAGAACAACGGCCAGGCAGACAAAAAAGGAAAACAACAGCAGCAAGATGACCCCACGGCGGCCATGACACAATCCATGCAATATACCATGCCGTTGATGTTTGGCTTTTTTGCGCTGACGTTTCAGGCCGGGTTGTCTATTTACTTTATTCTGTCTAACCTGATCGGCATCGGGCAAGGGTATTACACGCGCAAGGTGATGGAAAAAGAGAAGGCGGCGCGCGAAGAAACAAAAAAAGCAGTTGAATTGGAAGCTGCCAATGGCGACGGATCGGCCAACGGCCGTGTCACTACCGAAAGCGCGGCTGAGGACGAAGTGACCACCCCACCTCCCAGCAAAGGAACCCCGCCCCCAGCCAAACGCAAGAAGAAGAAAAACAAGTAGCTACGGCACGAAAATAGAGGGTAAATTATGAGTCGTGAGATTGAAGTTCGAGGGCAAACAGTTGATAACGCCATAGAAACCGGCCTGGCAAAGCTGGGCTTGAACCGCAGTGATGTGATTGTAGATGTAATTGATGAAGGCAGCCGGGGGATTTTAGGACTGGGGGCACGGGAGGCGGTCGTTCGTTTGTTACCTATGACGCCAGCCATGCCGGAGAAAAAACCGGAACCGGCGCCGGTTAAACCCACACCAACCCCAGCCAGGACCGTCACCCCGCCGAGTACACCACCCGCGCCTCCCCGAACACCGGCAAAAGTGGAACAAGAGGCCACGGCCGTTACCCCCATCACCTCGGAAGAGTTAGAACAAGAACGAGACACGGCCGTGACCATCCTGCAAACCATCCTCGGCCATATGCAAATTGAGGCGGACATTCATACGGCCGTCACCGAACCAGATGATGTCACCGGCCAACCCATCAACCAGATCGAAATCACCGGCCCAGACCTGGGTGTTCTCATTGGCCCACGCGGCGACACACTGGCCTCGCTGCAATACATGGCCCGCCTGATTGCCAGCCACCAGTTGAAAAGCAAAGCCAACTTTGTGATTGATGTGGAAGGCTATCGGGAACGGCGCAAGCAGGCGTTGGCGCGTCTGGCGGAACGCATGGCCAGCAAGGTGGTCAAACAACAACGTCCGGTCAGCCTGGAACCAATGCCCGCTAACGAACGCCGCGTCATTCACATGACCCTACGGGATCACATCGCTGTCTATACGCAAAGTACCGGCGAAGGCAGCCAGCGCCGGGTGCGCATCCACCCCAAACGGTAAGGGCGAGGCAGTTGGGAAGCCAGTGGGCTTCTGCCTACAAGGCCTGACCCAACTGCCTCGCCCCTACAAACTCACTAATCGTACATGGGTGATGGCTGGAATCACCGCTAAGGCATCGAGTACGGCCGTTGGCGGTTTGCTGTCCAGGTTTATGAACGACAGCGCCTCCCCACCCGGTTTATCGCGCCCCATCCGCCATTCACCGATATTGACTTCATAAGCCGCCAGAATGGTGCCCACCTGCCCGATGACGCCGGGCACATCCTTGTTGCGCAGCACCAACACCTCACCAAACGGTTTGGCTTCCAGCGTATACTCATCCACCTGCACCAGACGCGGTTCGCTGCCGCCAAACAGCACCCCTGCCAGCAGACGCTCGCCGCCTTCCCACTGCACCTTGCAAGAGATCATGTTGGGATAATCAATCGGCGTAATGCCCTTGGTTTGTGTCGTGGTGATGCCATTTTCTTCAGCCAGCACCGGCGCGTTGATGTAGTTCACATCCTCAGAGATAGATTTCTGCAATATACCTTTGAGCAGCCCGGCAGCCACCGGCTTGATGAGCGTGTCCACATCCTCACCACGCACCTCAATTTCCACGCGACGAATAGCGCCTTCGGCCAGATGACAGTGCAGCAGCCCCAACGTTTCCGCCAGCGACATATACGGTCGTAACATCTCAAACCCCGGCCCCGCCGGAAAGGGCATGTTCACCGCATTGCGGAAATCCTTACCGCGCAGCGCGTCCAAAATCTGGTCAACTATCTGCGTGGCCACATCACGCTGCGCCTCCACCGAACTGGCCCCCAGATGCGGCGTATGCACCACATTTGGCAAACCAATCAGAGGGCTGCCATCCGGCGGCTCTTTGCGGAACACATCCAGCCCGGCAGCGCGCACCTTGCCGCTCTGTAACGCCGCCGCCAGGGCGGCCTCATCAATCAGCTTACCCCGCGCCGCATTGACCAGGATCACACCATCCTTCATCTGGGCAATGGTATCGGCGTTGATCATGCTCTCCGTCTCCGGCATCAACGCCGTGTGCAGGCTGATGTAGTCAGACTGCGCCAGCAAGTCGTCCAGGTCAACCAGCGTCACCCCGTGATCGCGGCCCACTTCTTCCGAGACATAGGGGTCATAGGCAATTACTTCCATGCCAAACGCCTGGGCACGTTTGGCTACATGCCGCCCAATCCGGCCAAAACCAACGATACCCAACGTCTTACGGTACAACTGCACGCCGGTGAATTTGGCTCTGTTCCATTCACCTGCCGCCAACGAAGCATGGGACTGCGCTGTATAGCGGCTGGCAGCCAGCATCAACGCCATCGCCTGTTCGGCCGTAGCGATACTGTTGGCCTGAGGTGTGTTCATGACGATGATGCCGCGCATAGTGGCGGCGCGCACGTCAATGTTATCCACGCCCATACCGGCCCGGCCTACCACTTTCAGGTTTGCCCCTGCCGCCAATACTTCAGCGTCAGCCTTCGTTTCGCTGCGCACAATGAGCGCATCGTATGCGGGCAAAATCACTACCAATTCTTCTTTGCTCAACCCTGTTTTCAGGTCATAGGTGGCGTCTTTGGCCTGATCCAGCCGCTCTAAGCCGGCCGCGCCCAGTTTGTCAGAAATCAAAATTTTGAACATGCTCTTTCCTTAGTGAGTGGCGCAAACTGAAAGTTTGTGCCACGTGATCGTAAGCGTTCAGTCCCTCTGGAGACCTGACAGGTTTTTGGCCTGCAAAGCTTCAAGTTGAACGAGTTAAAAACCTGTCAGGTCTGAACGGTTACACGTGATCGTTGAATCCATTTCGGGCGGATTATAATGTTTGCGCTTTTCTGGGCAAATAATTTGTGCAGATTGTCACAAACAAAATGGGCGCATCACTGCGCCCATTTGTTTAGATATCAGATTTCCCCAAGAAATCGGATGTCTTGCGTCAAATTATGGTTTGAGTATCACAGGCAGGTAGAGGATGGTTCCCACCTGCTCGGCTTCATTGACTACGAATATGCCGGTGACTACGGCCGTCTCCCATTCATTCGTCGCCGTCAGCACCACCGTATACGTGCCTGGCGCGGCATACACATGCTGCGGATTCTCTTCCGTACTCATGTTACCGTCACCAAAGTCCCAGGTGTAGGTGATGGGGCCGGAGCCGGTGGTGGTGTTGGTGAACACGGCCGTGTCCCCCACCGTTACCGGCGAATTGCTGCTGAAAGCGGCTACCAACGGCAGCGGATTCACCACAAACGTGCCGGAGATTACGGCCGTATCCCATTCATTCGTCGCCGTCAGCACCACCGTATACGTGCCTGGCGCGGCATACACATGCTGCGGATTCTCTTCCGTACTCGTGTTAGCGTCACCAAAGTCCCAGGTGTAGCTAATGGGTTGCTGACCGGTGGTGGTGTTGGTGAACACGGCCGTATCGCCTACCATAATCGGTGAATTGCTCTCAAACCCGGCGGTCAGTGCTTCGGGATTGACTACAAAGGGATGGCTAACTACGGCCGTTTCAAAGTCATTGCTCGCCGTCAACGTCACCGTGTACGTGCCTGGTTCTGCGTAAACGTGGGTGGGGTGTTCGTCCGTGCTGCTGTTGCCGTCGCCAAAGTCCCATTCATAGCTAATGGGTTGCTGACCGGTGGTGGTGTTGGTGAACACGGCTGTATCGCCTACCATAATCGGTGAGTTGCTGCTAAACCCGGCCTGAATGCTCTCCGGCGTTGTCAGGAACGTCCAGGTGACGGGGAACTGCTGCACGCCGCTGTCACCGCCGGGCACACCCACCGACTGCGCGCCGGCTACCGTCACCGTATAGAACGTGCCCGTGTCCAGGTCAGCATCCGGCGTAAACGTCACCGTCCAGGTGTTGTTATCATAGACAAACACGCCAGAAACGGGGCCTGTCGGGCCAACAACTTCAAAGTCGGTACTGGCAACCATGGTAATGCTCCATGTCACCGTGACGGCCGTATTCACCGGCACATCTACGCCGACAGGCGCATACTCCACCACAATAGGATCGCGCCAGAACCGCACCGCTTTGCCATCATCAGCGCCATTACCCCAATCGGTGGCTGTATTGTCCACCAACTGCGTTCCAGCCACCCCGTAATCAACGGTCGCGTGGCGGTTATTGATGGTCACAATGGAACCCCAGGACTCCACCGTATCCCATGAACCGCGTGTGTATTTGTATTGCAACTGTGTGCCGTCCAGGATAGGCAGGGTGTATGTCCAGACGTTGGTGTTACCTACCTGGTTCATCGGAACCAGACCTGGATTCCAGGGGCCGAGTTCGGGCAAGTCGCCTACCAGATACACCGTACCCGGCGTGTATTCGGGCACAGCCACCTGGAAAGTGACATCCACAAAACGAGCTTCGGCCGTAGCCTGCACCACGTTAGATGGGTCAGCCCGGTTAAAGCTGGTATCAAAGGCCAGGACGTAGTAATCGTAGGTTTGGCCGGTGGTAACATCGGTATCCTCATAACCGGTCACATTACCAAACAATTGGGCAACACGTTCATAACCGGGTGAGGCCACATTTTGACGGTAGAGTTCATAACCAGCTACATCGGGATCACTGACAGCGTCCCAACTCAGGCTGACGCTGGCAGCGGTGGCGCCGTCCAGATACAACGTCGTTGCCGCCGGGGCGGTGGTATCGCCGCTGGCGAGAACATGCAGCAGTCCCGGATCGTCATGGTCGCCGGGGCCGCCCAGGTCAGAGATGTACCAACTATTGCCGCCATCACTACTCCAACGGGTGATGTAGTCGAACTCGCCAACCACATCCGGCAGCAAATTGCCTACATATTCATCGTTGTTACCAGACGCGCCACCATAAGCCATTTCCACCCATACCCATTCGCCGGTTGAACTGGGTGATGTGCCGCTGACAGCATAGCCAATTTGGGCGCGAATACCTTGCGCCGGACCACTGCCGCCGGTAAAGCCATCAATCCACAACTGACCGTAGATATTAGGCGTGGGCGTGATGGTACTGATGGTATGCGTGATTTCTGGCGGCCATTGCAGGTTAAACCAGGCCCCAGAGAGGTCGTGGGCAGGGACACCGATGGCTTCGTTGGAGTAGCCGCTGACCAACCCGCTGACATCATCGCGGCTGACAACGACGTAATGATAGGGCACGGCGTTTTGCAAACCGGTATCGGTGTAAGTCAGACCGGCAGTGTTGGCGATCCATTCATAGCCACCACCGCTGACGGGGCTGCGGTACAGATCGTAGCTGGTGGCGCCAGCCGCCGCACTCCAACCCAGGTCAATTTCCTGGTTGCGCACGGCCGTGACTACCAGATCAACCACAGCAGATGGTGGGGCCGCAATGGTGCCACTGAGCACCAGCACCACGCCACTTTGCCCCGGCACGTCTACCGTCAGTTGGCCGCTGCCATCCACCACCAGCAAATCTTCGCTGAAAACATCTACCAGGTTTGTGCCATAGGGCAGATAACCGGCGAGATCAAGGGTGACGGTCTGAGTAACGGGGGCGGCTATAGTCCCGGCCCGGTTGAGAATGACAATGGCAACATCGGTGTGGTCGGCAATTTTACGGCCGTATCCGTACACATCATTCGCATCATCCACCAGCAGCGTATCAAAGGAGCCGGTACGCAACGCCGGGTGATCATGACGAGCCGCCGTCAGTGTGCTGTAATAGTTGAACAGTTCATCCTGGTTGGTCTGGTCTTGCAGGAAGGTATAAAACGGCAGTCCGGTCTCATCCAGCCAGGGATACGGCTGGCGGTTGTAGGGGTCATCTTCCCATTTGCCGCCGTAGTAATAGGTGGGGCCAACCAGCCCCACCTCGTCACCGTAGTAGATGGTGGGCGCGCCGGGCAGGGTCATTTGCAGCAAAGCCACCCCTTTCAGACGGGCAACACTGTCGCTCCAGTCATAGTCCGGGTCGAGCAGCGGCGTGTGATCTGTGCCGTTGGCGGCGTTGTGATCCAGCATGAACATGGCGCGATTGGTGTCATGGCTGCCCAGCAAGTTCATCATGGCGTAGAGCGCTTCGGGTGGGTAGCGTTCAATCCAGTTATGCAAACGGCCGTCCAGCTGCGAAGGCGTTAGCGGCGTCAATTCCCCGGCCGAACTGCCACTGTTGTGGTCGTTATCGGTGAAAGTGGTATCGCGCCAGAAGCTAAGCATGGCGCTGCCATACTGGTAATTCATGGTAGCGTCCATTTCATCGCCCAGCAGCCAGGCGGAAGCGTTGCCCCACTCCTCAATGACCATGTAGCTGTCCGGGAATTGGGCGCGGGTAGTGGCGCGGAACTCTTCCCAGAAGTCGTTGTTCGGGTCATTGGTCACACCGGGGTCAATGTCGCCGCCTACGTCAAAACGCCAGCCGTCGGCATGTTGCAGCCATTGCATGGCTACGGAATTGGGACCACCGGCAAAGATGAGGTCGCGCACTTCGGGGTTGGCGGCGTCGAGCTTGGGCAGGCTGTCAAAACCAAACCAGCTTGTGTAATTGGCGGCATTGGGCACACCGGTAGAACTGACACACGGGCCGGTTCCCGGCGCCACATCGGTAAAGTAATACCAGCTACGGTAGGGGCTGGTGTGGCTTTCACACGCGCCAACCTGGGTGTAACGGCCGTACCTGTCAAAGTAGATGCTGTCTGACGAGGTGTGGTTAAACACGCCATCCAGCACGATAAACATACCCCGATTGTGGACTTCCTGGCTCAAGGTGATAAAGGTCTGCAAATCGCCAAAATCTTCGGCGATCAATTCGTAATCGGCCGTGTCATATTTGTGGTTGGACGGCGACTCGAAGATGGGGTTGAAGTAGATGGTGGTCACGCCTAAATCTTGCAGATAATCCAACTGGTCAATGACCCCCTGCAAGTCGCCGCCGTAGAAGTTGCGGCTGTATGTACCCGCACAGGGATCGCCCGTGTCGCGGGGATCGCAGACCACCTGGTTCCAGGGATTGCTTGTGCCACCAGACGGGTCGGAGCGGAAAATGGTACCGCCGGGTTCATTGTAGAAGAAACGGCCTGGTGGTGGGTTGTTGCTGGTCTCGCCATCGCGGAAACGGTCGGGGAAAATCTGGTAGATGACGGCGTCTTTCACCCAGTCTGGGGTGCTGAAGGCGGGGTCATACATGGTCAACTGCCAGCTATTGTCCGGGCTGTTGGCGTAGGGCTGCCCCCAGCCGCCGTCGCGGGTGGCGTCGTCCTCGTAGTAAGCGGTGGCTGTGCCATCAATAGCGATGAAACGATACCAGTAAATGGTGGGGTCATTGCTCACCGGCAGGGTCACTTCCCACCATTCATATGTGCCATCGTCGGCAACCAGGCTCATGTTCAGGAAGGATTGGGCGTTGGTGCGGTCATTGTAGAGGCGGACGCGGGCGGCGGTGAGGTCGTTGCTGGCAGCGCGCAAACGGAGGGTCACGGCCGTGCCTGTATGCACCGGGCCTCCGGGTGTGCGGAAGAACGAGTCGCGGCTGTCATGGCCCAAATCATCCCAAAAGATGTTGTTATCATGGTCAGCGCCACCGGGTGGTGGGGCAACAATAGCCCATCGGCCCTCATTGCCACTCAGGTAAAACTGCACCACATCACCCGCCGTCCAGACATTGAACTGGGTGGTGGGTGCGTTTTTATTACGGCCGTCGTTACCGATCTGGTTAGCCCAATCACCGGTCTGGCTGATTTTGGCTTCGTACTGCCCGGCAGCGGCGAATGTATAGCTCAGCAGATGGTTATTATTGCCCAGACTGGTCATGGTGGTCGTGACGCTGGAATTATTCCAGTTTTGCCAGGGACCAACAACGGTGAAGCTGGCAGGCACATCATCCCACACATTGACAATGTTCTGCGTGGGAATCAGCGGCAAACCGGCGTCACCGCTGTGATCATTGGTATCAAAGGTAAACTTGACGGTCTGGTTGGGTGCGGTGGTGATCACCCAGGCGTTATCGGAGGGGTAAGCATTGCCCCAATTGTTACACTCGACAGCTTTCCACTCATTGCGCCCGGCGCCGGCAATGGTGTAATCGAGAGAGTAGACGCCATCGCCGCCGATCAGGTCGCCATTGGCGCCATCATCGTTAAGGGGATCACTGGTATTACTCCAACCATTAAAGTCACCTGCAGCACACCAGTTAGCGCTGCCGCTGCCGTTGGGGGTGACGGTGACACGGCCGTTGGCCGCATTCAGCAAAAAGACCACATCCTCATTGGCGCTACTGGTGGTGAAATTGATGGGGCTGCCGTCCATGGCACGGCCGTCGCTGACAAACTGCTCATTCCAGGAGCCGGTCTGTACTACTTTGGCCTGGTATGTCCCAGCCGAAGCCACGTTGTACAGCAGCCGGAAATAACCATTACCCACTGAGGTCATCGCCGTATTGGGGTCGCCGTTGTCCCAACCCTGCCAATCGCCCACGGCCGTGAAGTTGGCCGGTAAGTCGTCGCCGCTGACGTTGACGATGTTGCTGGTGGGCACGGCCGTAGCCCCGGCATCGCCGCTGTGGTTGTTCTCGTCAAAGGTGAAGGTGACGGTCTGGTTAGGGACGCTGGTATAAAACCAGGAATTTTGCGAGGGGTGGGAATTGCCCCAGTTGCCACATTCCACCACTTTGAATTCGTAACGGTCGGCGGCGGCAATGGTATAAGCCAGAGAAGCCACACCATCGGCGGCGATGACATCACCATTGACGCCGCTGTCGTTCATGGGGTCGCTGCCGTTGTTCCAGCCCTGGAAGGAACCGGCGATGCACCAGTTGGTTTGCTGCGGCGCCAGGGCGGCTGCCTTCGCTTTGACTAAAGGGGCAGCCAGGGCTGGCTGCTGGGCGCGGGCCGGTAATACGGCCGTCGCCCACAATGTAAAAACAAACAATGACAAAAATAGCAGGCCACTCAATAACAACCTGCCGGGAAAACTTGTATGACGGTTCATTTCTCTCTCCTACATCGTAAAGCGATTTGGAAAATCGCTTCCTGCCATGGCGATTTAGAAAATCGCCCCACGTTGAAAACAAAAAAGCCTGTTCAGACTTGGGCAAAGTCCAAACAGGCTTTCAATTTCAAATTAATTGATTTTGCTGCCACCCTGACGGGTCGCAGAGTATAGATAATACTGGTCTCATATTGGGAAATGGGAAAGCGTACCCAGTTAATCTATCCAATTGGTTGTACGCACATTTAGTTGACATATCAACAGTTGATGTGTCAACTATATCATGGGCGGGTACGGCCGTCAACGACAAATGTAATGCGACATTGATGATTTATGGTGATGCGGTAAACTGCGTAGGGAATTGGACCACCGATTTGACGATGAAACGGATTTTCCACAAATAAATCCGCGAAAATTCGCCACATCTGTGATCCCGTAATGGAGGAAACATGGCATACGGCCGTTTGCAAAACAAAGTAGCATTGATTACCGGTGGCACGTCGGGTATTGGCGCGGCGACGGTGCGGTTATTTGTGCAGGAAGGGGCGCAGGTCGCTTTTACCGGGCGTCGCCGCGAACTGGGCGAGGCGCTGGCGCGGGAAATGGGGCCAAACGCCCATTACATTGTGGCCGACCATACGCAAGTGGCGGATTGTGAACGATGTGTGACGGAAACGGTGGCGCGGTACGGCCGTGTAGACATCCTCTTCAACAACGCCGGCATCGTCACCAAAGGCACGGCCGAGACCACCAGTTTACAAACCTGGCAGACAACGTTGGATGTGAACGTCACGGCCGTGTGGCAGATGAGCCGCCTGGTTTTGCCCCACTTCCGGGCACAGGGCGGCGGCGTCATCATCAACAACGCTTCCGATTGGGGGTTAGTAGGTGGCCGTGACGCCCTGGCTTACTGCGTCAGCAAAGGGGCGGTAGTGCAAATGACCCGTTCGATGGCTCTGGATCATGCCCGCGAAAATATCCGTATCAACGCCGTCTGTCCCGGCGACACCTTTGTCGAGCGATGGGTGGAAAAAGGGTATTTTGAAGACAGTGACCCGGTCACTGTTGCCCAAGGGCTGGCCGAAACCGGCGCGGCGCTGCCCATGGGACGGGTTGGGCAGGCAGAAGAAATTGCCAAAGCAGTGTTATTCCTGGCCGGCAATGATTCCTCATTTATCACCGGCATCTTGCTGCCGGTTGATGGCGGCAACACCGCTGCTTAAAAAAACTGACAGGGCATATAGTCTGGGAGGCCGCTCCTGAGAGGCATATTCTATGGAAAATACAAACTATTGGGAAAGTGAGCGCATTCGTTTACGGGCCATTGAACCGGAAGATGCGCCGGTATTTTATGAATGGAATCGGGATGAGGAGATGGGGTTGATGGTGGATCGTATCCGGTTACCAACTTCAAGGAAAGTCGTTGCCGATTGGATCGAGAAGACAACGGCGCGTTTCGCCGATGAATCGGACAACTATTTTTTGGTCATCGAGACGCTGGCGGGCGAGATTGTGGGGTCCATTGACCCGCACAAATGTGACCGGCGGGTAGGGGATTTTACGTATGGCATTGCCATTCGACGGCCGTACCAGCGGCAGGGTTATGCGCGAGAAGCGATCATCATGTTGCTGCGTTATTACTTCCGCGAACTGCGCTACCAGAAGGTGACGACGAAGGTGTACGGCTATAACGAACCGTCCCAGCGCTTACACGAGAGTATGGGCTTTATGTTGGAAGGAAGAATACGGCGGGCAGCGTTGTTTGACGGCCGTTACTATGACGACCTCATTTATGGACTGACCAAAGAAGAATTCGAGGAGCGGTACGGATGATGCCCATACGATGTTATCTGGTCTGCGCTGTGCAGCGTACTGGCAGCGGTTTGCTCACAGAAACACTCAAGAGCACGGCCGTTGCTGGCGTACCAGAAGAGTATTTCCTATCGTTTGAAGAGGGCGATTGGGCCAGAAAACACGGCGTACCGACCCGTCAGGCGTTTCTTGATCTGGTTTTTGCCAAAGGAACCGGCCCTAACGGTGTCTTTGGGGCCAAGCTAATGTGGAACACATTCCAGGATCCATTCCAGACCAAACTTCGGGAGATGCCTGTTTATGCCGAATTAAGTGATGTGGAGTTGCTCAACACTTTCTTTAATCAACCAAAATTCATCTGGAACACACGGCGTGATAAGGTGCGGCAGGCCGTTTCCTGGGCCATTGCTGCCCAGACAGATATTTGGGCCTCGCACCAAAGTGAGCCGCATCAAGGCGAACCTGAAAAGTTACCTGTGTTTGACTTTGAGTTCATTGATAATTTGCATCGGCTGGCTATAGAGTGGGAAGCGAGCTGGGCTGACTTTTTCAAACGGGCTGGCCTACAGCCATTCAAAGTAGTGTACGAAGATTTTCTGGAGGATTTTGCGGCTACGGCCGTTTCCCTTTTTGACTACCTGGAAATTAGGCTACCGGCCGGTTTTCGGTTGGAAAAACCAACCACGATCAAACAACAAGCCACTGCTCGCAACAACAAATGGGCAGCACGTTATATAGAAATGAAGTATGATCGCGACTCATTGAGACCTGAATTATGAACCACATCAAAAATCTCATCCTCGATATGGACGGCGTGTTGTGGCATGGCGACACGGCCGTGCCCGGACTCTCCCACTTCTTTGCCACCCTTCGCCAACGGGGGATCAACTTTGTGCTGGCAACGAACAATGCCTCCAAAACCCCTGCTCAATATGTAACGAAACTGGCCGGTTTTGGCGTGTCAGTCAGGCCGGAACAGATATTGACTTCGGCCATTGCCACTGCCGATTATTTGCAGGAGGAGTATGCGGCGGACACGGCCGTGTACGTTCTTGGCGGCGATGGACTGCACCAGGCGATCCGGGAGCGTGGATTCCATGTTGTATCTGTGGCGGATGTGATGGAGGGGGGCGAACGGGGGGCGGTCACGGCCGTTGGCCTGTGGCGCGAAGCCACCTATGCCGATTTTGCCGCCGCCGCCATCTGCATCAATCATGGGGCGCACTTCATTGGCTCCAACCCGGACGTGAGCCTGCCCAGCGAATATGGCCCGCTGCCCGGCGCGGGGTCATTCCTGGCCTTGTTAACGGCGGCTACCGGCGTCCAACCCACCGTCATCGGCAAACCGGGTATCATTATGTTTCAGGAGGCATTGAAACGGCTCGGCAGCACGCCAGCCGATACGGCCATGGTTGGCGACCGCCTCAGCACGGACATTGCCGGCGGCAAAGCCGCCGGGCTGCCCACCATCCTCGTCCTCTCCGGCATTAGCACTCACGAGGAACTGGCACAGCCTCATGTGCCACAACCGGATTACATATTTGGCGGTATAACGGAACTAGCACAGAGGTTGGAGATTAGAGATTAGAGATTTGCACAATCTCCAATCTCCAATCTCCAATCTCCCAATCTCATGCAACAACAAACTCTTTACGACATCTCCTTTGACCAACTCACTCAATTACTCACCGACCTGGGCGAGCCGAAATTCCGCGCCCGGCAGGTGTGGGAATGGCTGTACCAGAAACATGTGCCGGATGTGGCGGCGATGGCTAATGTGCCCAAGGGATTACGGGAAAAGTTGGACGCCGCCGTAACCCTTTCCCCCCTCCCCATCGCCAGCGAACAAATTTCCAGTGATGGCCTCACCAAAAAAGTGCTGTTCCAACTGCCGGACGGTCAATTCATTGAAACGGTGCTGATGCGGTATGACCGGCGGCGGACGCTGTGTATCAGCACCCAGGCAGGCTGTGCCATGGGCTGCGTTTTTTGTGCCACCGGGCAGATGGGCTTCTTCCGCCACCTGAGTGCTGGCGAGATTGTGGCCCAGGTGCTGCATTTTGCCCGCGAACTGGCGCAAACGGGCGAACACGTGACCAACATCGTGATGATGGGTATGGGGGAACCATTGCACAACTATGAGAATACACTGACGGCCGTAGACCGCCTCACCGACCCCACCGGCTTCAACCTGGGCGCACGCAAAATCACCATCTCCACCGTTGGCCTGGTGCCCGCCATCCGCCGCTACGCCGATGAACAACGCCAGACCCCCCTCGCCGTCTCCCTGCACGCCGCCACCGATGAGGAGCGCGACAAACTCATCCCCGTCAACCGCCGCTGGCCTATCGCCGATGTGCTGGACGCCTGCCGCTACTACGTGGAGAAAACCGGCCGTCGTCTCACCTTTGAATGGGCGCTCATCGCCCACGAAAATGACACCATCGAGCAGGCGCAGGCGTTGGGCAGACTATTGCATGGCCTCTTATGCCACGTCAATCTCATCCCGCTCAACCCCACGGCGGGATACGGCGGCCAACCCTCCTCTCGTGAACGGGTGGCCGCGTTTCAAGCCGAGTTAGCCCATTACGGCGTCAGCAGCACCGTGCGCGTGCGCCGGGGTATTGATATTCAGGCTGGCTGCGGTCAATTACGGGATCGGGTTCTGCAAGGCGCTCAGAGGTAACAACTTTTGTCAGCCACACTGCCCTCTATTGGCGCAGATTTATCCACCGCCGCAATCCATGTTTCAATTTGTCAATGGAATTGGCTCGCCCAAAACGGGCGCAGGTTCACGCCGGAGTACATCGCCCAATGCCTGCAAAGTGGCCCCCATTTCGCGGATGGTGAACCAACTCTGCCGGAGGTACGGCCGTGAACTTGCCGACACCCCCACTACCTCCACCCCCAACTGATCGCAGGTAAACAATGCTCTGGGCAAATGGAAATCCTGGGTGATCAAAATGGCCTCGTCCACCTGGAAGATATGTCTGGCCCGGTAGCAGGTATCGTAGGTGCGGCGACCGCCATAATCGGGCTGCACGTCGGCGGGGTCAACACCCCGGCTGATAGCGTAGGCCATCATCGCTCCCGGCTCATTGTAGTTTTCAAAGCGGTTATCGCCGCTGACCAACAGCTTTTGCACTGTGCCGGCTTCATAGAGGCCAATAGCCACATCCATGCGATCCATCAATACGTCGCTCAAAAATCCGTTGGGCCGTAAACCGGCGCCAAAGACGATGGCGACTGGTTGGGCTGGCGCCTCATCAACTTTGTAAACCAGACGGCCGTACTGCCACTGCACATACCCACGCCACAGAAAAGGGAACGAAACGACCAGCACACAAAATAACAACAACCCCCACAAAACGCGCCTGATCTTTTTAGATTTGAGCCAATGTGCCATCACTATTCCCCATTTTCAGATTCTTACGAAAGCAGGAATTGTAGCCTCAGGAAAGGGGGCATTGGCTGTGTTTTTAGCCGTTCCTTATCTGCCGCACAATGGTCATTGCTTCGGCGGTGAGGCGGGTGATCTGGTCGAATTGGCCGCCGTTGATCAATGATGGGGCTACCATCCAGCTACCGCCACAGGCATGAACCAGGGGTAAACGCAGATAATCGGGCAGGTTCACGGCCGTAATCCCCCCCGTTGGCATAAATTTCACATCCCGGTACGGGCCGCCAATCGCCTGCAATGCTTTCACGCCGCCGGCCGCCTCTGCCGGGAAGAATTTCAGCAGGCGCAGCCCTTTGTTTAGCGCCGTGTTGATTTCGGTGGGGGTCATCACCCCTGGTATCACGGGGAGTTCATGCGCCAGGCACCAATCCACAATGGCGGCATCAAAACCGGGGGTGACGATGAAACGAGCGCCAGCGGCGACGGCCGTTTCCGCCTGCGCCACCGTCAACACCGTGCCTGCCCCCACCAGCATCTCCGGACATTCGGCCATCAGCAACCGGATGGCATCGGCGGCGGCGGTGGTACGCAAGGTAATCTCCGCGCAGGGCAGACCGCCCACCAGCAGCGCCTGCCCCAAAGCCGGCGCATCATCGGCATCATCCATCACCACCACCGGTACCAGCCCAATCTCGCCAATTTGCTCTAATACAACATCCATGTGTCCATTCCCCCATTCCAACTGTCATTCCGAACGGAGTCTTCGGAGTGAGGAATCCATTGCTACAGCCAATTGAAAAGGATTCCTCCTCGAAGACTAGCCTGCCCTGAGGCATCGAAGGGTCGGAATGACCGTGCAGTTACGCATTATATGATGAAGCCGTCACGTCCCCACCCTGGCCAGTCCAGTTAGTGTGGAAGAATTGACCGCGGGGTTGATCTACCCGTTCGTAGGTGTGGGCGCCAAAGTAATCGCGTTGGGCTTGCAGCAGATTGGCGGGCAGCCGTTCGCGGCGGTAACCATCATAAAAGGCCAGGGCGCTAGAGAGAGCGGGGACGGGGATGCCCAGGCTCACGGCCGTGCCCACCACCCGCCGCCACGCCCCTTCTGCCGCCTGCACTTTGGCCTTGAAAAACGGGGCCAGCAGCAGGTTGGTCAGGTCAGGCTGGGCATCAAAGGCCGCTTTGATGTCATCCAGAAAGGCGGCGCGGATGATGCAGCCGCCGCGCCACATCAGGGCGATATTGCCATAGGCCAGTTGCCAGCCAAATTCGGCCGTGGCTGCCCGCATGAGCATGTACCCCTGCGTGTAGGAGACGATCTTGGCAGCAAACAACGCCTGGCGCAAATCTTCAATGAAGGCGGCTTTGTCGCCGCTGAAGGGGGGAATGGGCGACCCCAACACGTTCGCCGCTGCCACGCGCTCATCCTTCAAAGCGGAAAGGGCGCGGGCAAAAACAGCTTCGGCGATGAGGGTGAGCGGTACGCCGGTATCCAGGGCGGTGACGGCCGTCCACTTACCCGTCCCCTTTTGCCCGGCGGCGTCCAGGATGAGGTCTACCAGAGGACGGCCGTGTTCATCTTTGTAGGCCAGGATGTCGGCCGTAATCTCAATCAGGTAGGAGTTCAATTCGCCTTTGTCCCAATCGGCAAACACGGCGCTCATCTCATCTGGCGACAGGCCCAACGCTGTTTGCATCAGGTCATACGCCTCGCCAATGAGCTGCATATCGCCGTATTCAATGCCATTATGCACCATTTTGACGAAGTGCCCGGCCCCTTCTTCACCTACCCAGTCGCAGCAGGGGGAGCCATCGGCCACTTTGGCGGCGATGCCCTGGAAGATCGGTTTGACGTGCGGCCACGCTTCCGGGTGCCCGCCGGGCATGATGGAGGGGCCATAACGCGCCCCCTCCTCGCCACCGCTGACGCCGGTGCCGATGAACAACAGCCCTTGCGCGGCCAATTCCTGAGCGCGGCGGGTGCTGTCCGGGTAATGGGAGTTGCCGCCATCAATGATGATGTCGCCCGGTTCTAATAGGGGCACAAGTTGGGCGATGGTGGCGTCTACCGGCGCGCCCGCCTTGACCATAAGCATGACACGGCGCGGCCGTTTGAGATGGCTGACCAGTTCTTCTAGTGAGTGCGCGCCAATGACTTTTGTGCCTTTGGCTTCGTTTGCCAGGAAATCGTCTACTTTTTCGACGGTGCGGTTAAAGACGGCCACGGTGAAGCCATGATCATCCATGTTCAATACCAGATTTTGGCCCATGACGGCCAAACCAATGAGTCCGATGTCTGCTTGTGGGGTCATAATGTCCTCTGGGAGATTGGAGATTAGAGATTGGATCTCCAATCTCATTTTGTACATATCATATCCAGAATTGTTTCTACTTCCTCGTCCGCCGGGATGGTGAGCGCTTCGTCGGGGATGGGGGGTTCGAGGGTATCGAGCTGGCTTTGCAGCATGGGCGCTTTCATGTAGTGTCCTTGCCGTGTTTGCATTCGTTGCCAGATCAGGTCGAAGCTGCCTTGCAGGTGGATGAACTGCACGGCCGTTAACCCATCCCGCAGTTGATCCCGATAGCTCTTTTTGAGGGCGGAACAGGCGAACACGGCCGTTTCGCCCTTTGCCTCATGTGCTGCCATCATCTGATGCAGCCGCGCCAGCCAGGGCCGGCGGTCTACATCCGTCAGTGGGTGTCCGGCTGCCATTTTAGCCACATTTTGCGGTGGATGAAAATGATCGCCATCGTAAAACGGGCAGCCCAACCGGCCGGCTAATGCCTGTCCGACGGTGGTTTTACCACAACCGGAAACGCCCATGATGACAAAGATGCGCGCCATCATCCTCTCCCGTAAACTGTAATCTGCCATTCGTACTCCGAAATCCAATGACCAATGATCAATGACAGGTCACGCATCACGAGTCAAGCATCACGGATATTAACAGCCGATATACCAACAGGGGTTGTCCCGGTTGCCGTTGATGCGGATTTCAAAGTGAAGATGGGGGCCGGAGGAGTTACCGGTGTTGCCGGATGCGCCAATGACCTGGCCTTTGGTTACGATCTGACCCGGCCCCACATTAAAGCCACTGAGATGACCATAAAAGGTCTCGTACCCGTTGCCATGATTGACGACGATGAGATTGCCGTAGCCATAGATGTTCCAACCGGCGTAGGTGACGGTGCCGGTGTCGGCTGCATACACGGCCGAACCCTCTGCCAGGCCAATGTCTACACCGGGATGCCCATACCAGAATTGTTGGGTGAAGTTGCGCGAGTTGACCGGGAAGATGAATGTACCTGTGCCGACAACTAGCGGTTGTACACCACTGCCTGTGCCTCTGACCGATTCTAAGGTGGGTGGCGTCCACACGAACACTTCGCGCACTGCGCCGGGCACCATGATCTTGGTATCCGGGTAGAGGCGGTAGGGAAATTCCAGGTTGTTGGGGGCATAGGCGATTATCTGTTCAGCGGGGATGCCATACTGGTTGACCAGGCTTTCCAATGTGTCGCCGGGTTGAACGTCATGTAACACACCGTCAATGGGCAAGATAATCAGTTCCACGCCAGTTTGCAACAGGCTGGATTCCTGGCTCAGCTTGGGGTTGCCGCCGAGGATGGTTTCGGTCTTGATGCCAAAGCGTTCGGCGATACCCACCGGCGTGTCCCCGCGTTCGACGACGTAGGTTTCATAATTGTGTTCGGGCAGTTTGCCCTGGTAGGTATGGGGATAGGGGGCAGGGGCCAGGCTATTATCAGTTATAACAGGCACATCACCGCCAGAAGGGATGAGAGGGGCATCGGCCACGCCTGTGCTGAGTGCAGCCGAAGCAGCCGTGCTGCCGGCAATGGGTGTAGGAGTGGTGGTGGTTGGTACGGCCGTACCCTCCTCGCCACGCACCGTCCGCCACCCGGCAAACAGCGCCAGCCCAACGCAAAGCAATAAAGTGTAACCACCGGCGCGTTTCCAAAAAGTAGAAGAATAATCCATAGGGGTACTCTCAGAGGGCGTAATCCGTAATCCGTGATCGGACTTCGGTTCACGGATTACGGGTCACGGATTACGGATTACGAGCAAGAACGCACCGGCCCTGCCAGTCGGTTCAACGGATTCTGACCGTAATCGTTGCTGCGGATTTCAAAGTGGAGGTGTGGCCCGGAGGAACGGCCTGTATTGCCGGTAGCGCCAATATAGTCGCCCTGGTAAACAATTTGACCGGGATAAACGTTGATGCCGCTCAGGTGAGCATAGAAGGTCTCATACCCGTTACCATGATTGATCACAATCAGGTTACCGTAATCATAGTAGATACCGGCGGCGTAGGCAGCATAGGTGACGGTGCCGGTGTCTGAGGCGTAAACCGGCGAGCCTTCGGCCATGGAAACGTCAATGCCGGGGTGGAAGCCGGAGTAATAGCTGGTTAGGCAACGGCCGTCCACCGGCCAGACATACGCCCCGGTGCCAACCACCGCCCACTGCTGCGCCCCGCCGCTGTTCCCCACCGATTTAGGAGCGCGGAAGGTGAACTGGCCCAAAGATGCACCGGGAATAACAAGCTGTGAATCTGGTATCAGCCGCAAAAAGGGTGCTTCCAGATTATTGGAGGGGAAGCCGATAATGTCGGCCACCGGCACGCCATACAAGTTGGCAATGGAGTCCAGCGTTTCACCTGGTTTGACGGTGTGCAGCACACCATCTACCGGCAAAATGATCAATTCAGCGCCTGTTTGCAACAGGTTAGATTCGCGGCTGATGTTGGCGTTACCGCCAATGATGGTGTCGGCGGAGATGCCATATTGCAGGGCGATAGAGTTGGGCGTGTCAAAGTCGGTCACCACGTGAGTTTTGAAGTTATGCGTGGGCATTTTGGCCTGGTAGGTGTGGGGGTTAGGGATGGGGGCCAGACTATTGTCGTGCAAGATGGGCAAGGGGTCGGTGGGCAGAGTGGTGGTATTGGTAACGGCCGTGCCGTCCGCAATGTCATTTACTGGTTCGATGGTGGGGGGCACGGCCGTGATCGCTTCCCCTTCACCGGCAGCCACCAACTCGTTTAGTCCGGACAGTTGCGCCACTGCTATTAGAAGTATAATCCCGGCGGCTACCACCAAATACCCGCTAAATCGCTGCCACAAATCCTGTTTCTTCTCCATCAATCAACCTCTTTCCAGGCGGCCAAAATGCTACCACACCACCCCCAAACAACAAAAACGGGCCGTCAAAACGGCCCGTATTCTAAACCTCTGCTCAGACAAAAACCGGACTTTTTGCAAAAGCCCGGCTTTTCGTTTTACATCATATCCCGCGTCAGCGTTTCCAGGAATTCATAATTGGTGCGGGTATTGCGCATCTGCTGCAAGACAGCGGCAGTGGCGCTGCTGATGTCGTACCCTGGAGTATCCATCAAATGACCCAACATGCGGCGCATGGTATATACCCGCTGCAACTCATCACCAGACAGCAGCAAGTCTTCACGCCGGGTGCTGGAACGTTCAATATCAAAGGCCGGGAAGATACGGCGTTCCTGCAAACGACGGCTCAGGAGCAACTCCATGTTACCCGTGCCCTTGAACTCTTCATAAATCACGTCGTCCATACGGCTGCCGGTGTCCACCAGACAGGTGGCAATAATGGTCAGGCTGGCCCCTTCTTCCAGGTTTCGGGCCGTACCAAAAAACCGTTTGGGGGGGTAAAGCGCCGTGGGGTCTAAACCACCAGAAAGGGTACGGCCGCTGGGTTGTACCGTCAGGTTATAAGCCCGCGCCAAACGGGTGATGGAGTCTAACAACAGAACCACATCCCGTTCGCTTTCTACCAGGCGTTTGGCCCGTTCCAGCGCCATCTCCGCCACTTTACAATGCTGCTTCACCGGTTCATCAAAAGTAGAACTGATCACTTCACCATCAATGGAGCGATCCATGTCGGTCACTTCTTCTGGCCGTTCACCAATCAGCACCACCATCAAATGGACATCTGGATAATTTTCAGATATACCGTTGGCGATTTCTTTCAAGACGGTCGTTTTACCGGCCTTTGGCGGCGAAACAATCAAACCACGTTGTCCCCGGCCAATGGGCGCTACCAGGTCCATCAGGCGCGTAGAAAGGATATTGGGTTTTGTTTCCAGCTTTAACTTTTGATCAGGGAAAATAGGGGTCAGGTCTTCGTAACGGATTCTTTTCTTTGCCAGTTCCGGACTGCCACCATTGACAGCTTCTACCCGCAGCAAACTATAGTATTTTTCATTTTCTTTGGGTACACGCACCTGACCTAAAACCATATCCCCATTGCGCAGCGCCAGACGGCGAATCTGCGAATTAGATACGTAAATATCATCTGGCCCTGGCAGGTAATTTTTGCCACGCAAAAAGCCCATCGACTGTTTGTCGTCTTCGATTATTTCTAGTACACCACCACGAAAATCAAAGCCTTGATTAGCAGAATTGGTCTTCAAAATCTCATAGATGAGACCCTGCTTCTTCATGGTGCTGAAACCGGAAATTTCCATTTCCCTGGCAATATCACGCAATTCACCTATTTTTTTTGTTTCAAGTTCTCCAATATCCATTTGGCTTTCTCCGAGAGACATGTTCTCTGTGAATTCTCCTTAAAATTGAGGTTTATCCTGACAAATTGTGTTTAACGCGACTGATGCGCGGTTCTAAACGGCCGTCCAGTAGCCAGGTAACAGACAACAGCCAGAAACAGGCATCTATTTGTTGTAACCTTATTTGGTAAACGGTTGGGGCTGCTGCTCCAATGGCATATTAAAAAGTATGACCCAGGTACACCTGATACCTGTGTGGATTATGAGTAGATCAATATCAGTGTAAAATTGCTTGTCATTTGGGGGAAATTATACGCAGGCTCAACCGTGCGTTTCTCTCCTGAGTGTTGGTCGTCAAATCGTTACAGGGAGCTTTTGGTATCCACTTTATGGGCAAGCGGAGTATATCATGCATCCATAGTCAAGTCAATTTCCTGTTCAATGTAATATTCAGCCCTATGCACCAGCGACCGGTTGCCAATATAAAAGGGGGTGCGTTGGTGCAGATCGGTGGGTTCAATATCCAAGATGTTACGACGGCCGTCGGACGCATACCCTCCCGCCTGTTCAATCATAAATGCCAGGGGGCCAGCTTCATACAACAGCCGAATCTTGCCATTTGGTTTGTTTTTCTCCGCCGGATAACAAAAGATGCCACCACGCATCAGGTTACGGTGAATATCGGCCACCAATGAGCCAATGTACCGCGCCGACATTTTAGGCGCATTTGAGCCATCCAGCCCTTGCAACCAGTGGGCATATTGTTGAATTTGCGGCGACCATGATTCAAAGTACGAGCTATTCACACTGTAATAGGCCGGTGGCTCCGGTAGCCGCATGTTTTCATGGGAAAGCAAAAACTCACCCAGTTCAGGATCAAGTGTAAAACCATGAACGCCCTGCCCAGTGGTATACACCAGCATAGTGCTGGAACCGTATAACACATAACCGGCAGCCACCAGATTTCGCGCGGGCTGCAACACATCTTCTAATCGCCCTCGATTTTCCCAATTTTTACAGCGATACACGCCAAAAATGGTGCCAATGCTCACGTTGACATCAATGTTTGACGAACCATCAAGGGGATCATAAACCAGCACATATGAGCCTTTTTTGTACGGTTCGGGAATGGGAATGATTTGTTCCCGCTCTTCGGAGGCCATCACACATAGACGCCCGGTATGATCACAGATACGGAAAATAATGTCATCAGCAAAAACATCCAGCTTTTGCTGAATTTCGCCCTGAATGTTGACGGCGCCAGCCCGGCCCAAAATGTCCACCAGGCCAGCGCGATTCGTTTTGTGGGCAATCACTTTGGCAGCCAGGGCGATGTCGTATAACAGGTTTGTAAACTCACCCCGGGCATAGTCAGGTTGATGATCGAGGATGAAGCGTTCAATTGTGACAATTTTGGTCATGACTTGCGCCTCCGTATGAAAAGGTGGGAATCAGCAGGTTTGTGGGAAACAACAGAATCAGAATACGGCCGTATTATAGCCAGACCATCTCAATTATGAAAGCTGTGGCAGGTAGAGCGCCAGGTAATAGGCAATGGCCACCGCCCATAACAAAGTATCCACCCGATCTAAAGCGCCGCCGTGTCCGGGCAGCAAATTACCGGAATCCTTCACCCCAGCTTCCCGCTTCAGCAGGGAAATGCTCAAATCACCCAACGGCCCCAAAATGGTGATCGCTAACCCCAAAATTACCAGGGGCCAGAAGGGCACTTGCAGGAAATAACCAATCAACACAACAAAAAATGTGCCCAGTACCACGCCGCCGAAAAAGCCTTCCACCGTTTTGTTCGGACTCAGCCGGGGCGACAGTTTATGCTTCCCCAAAACATATTTACCGGCCACAAACTTACCCACCACATAAGCACCCGAATCGGCTATCCAGGTGGTGAGCATGGCTAACATTGTCCACTGCCAGGCATAGTGGGGAATACCGCGCAACAAGAAAAAGTGGCTGCCCAACCAACCTAACAAGAAGAAGCCACCCATGTAGGCCATCCAGTCCACGGCCACGGTCTGGCTGCTTTGTTTTTCGTAGGCGTAGAGTACGGCCGTTAACATGATCAACATGCTAATGAGTATGGAAGGCCCCACCCATTCCGGTTCCCCCCATTGGGCCAATACCCATTGCCCAATCACCAATGGCAAGAGCAACCAGACGGCCACCTGCCAGCCTAAATGGCGCGTCAACTGCACGTATTCCATCGTAGCCAGAGCCAGGAGGATGGCAAAGGGCACAAAATAAACCAACCCACCCAGTTCGTCGCCAAAATAAATGAGCAGCAGAGCCAGCGGGCCAAAAATGAGAGCAACCAGGGCGCGTTGTAGAAACATACTATCTACGTTTGTAGTGACTGCGGCAGCGGTTCACGGCCGTAGCTGTTACGACGACCCTTACACCGGCGATTCTGTCACCAGTCCAAACCGCCGTTCACGCTGGTTAAAAGCCAAAATCGCTTCATATAAATCTTCACGGCCAAAATCCGGCCAATAAACCGGCGTGGGATAAAACTCGGAATAAGCCGCCTGCCAGATAAGAAAATTACTGATGCGCAGCTCACCGCTGGTACGAATCACCAGGTCTGGGTCCGGCAGCCCTCGCGTAAACAGATAGGAACTGAATAAATCTTCGGTCAGGTCATCGGGGGCCACGTTGTCTGCCAAAATTTGCTTCACCGCTTGCAAAATTTCGGCCCGCCCGCCGTAGTTAAAGGCCACATTCAGGATGAGCCGATCATTATTTTTAGTCAGTTCCAGGGCGCGATGCACTTTTTCTTGCAAGCTGGGGGCCACACCGCTCATCGAACCGAGATGGTGCAGGCAGACACCCTGGGCGTGCAAATCTTTCAGTTCCTGGTCAATGACGCGGGAAATAATTTTCATCAGGCCGCGCACTTCCATCTCCGGGCGGCCCCAATTTTCGGTGGAAAAGGCGTAAATGGTGAGGATTTTGATTTTGAATTCGACGCAGGCGTTGATGATGCGGCGCAGGTTTTCGGCGCCGGCGCGATGGCCAGCCTGCCGGGGTAAACCGCGTTTTTTGGCCCAACGGCCGTTGCCATCCATGATAATGGCCACATGCGTTGGAATAACCAGGTCCGCTAAATCCAGAGGTGATGTGCGCTCAGCCATGCAATTTTATACTTCCATGATCTCGGCTTCTTTGTTCTCGCCGATTTCGTCAATGTTTTTCACATACCGGTCGGTCAGGGCTTGCAGGTCATCCTGACTGCGGTGAAACTCATCTTCGGTAATCATGGATTCGCTTTTCATGTCGCGCAAATCGCTCAGAGCATCGCGGCGTACATTACGCACGGCCACTTTGGCCTCTTCCACTCGTTTGTGCGCCATTTTAGTCAAATCCCGCCGCCGCTCTTCTGTTAATCGGGGCAGATTCAAACGGATTATCTTGCCGTCATTATTGGGCATAATACCCAGGTCAGAGCGCATAATTGCTTTTTCAATGGCCGTGATGGAACTGGCGTCATACGGCCGTATCGCCAACTGCTGCGGTTCCGGCACCGAAATAACCGCCATTTGATTCAGGGGCATTTCCACCCCATACATTTCCACAACGATTTTGTCCACCAGATGAGGGGAAGCGCGCCCGGTACGAAACCCGCTTAAATCAGCTTCCAATGAGGTAATAGCGCCTTGCATTCTCGATTCTGTTTCCGCCAATACTTCGCGTATCATCTCGTTTTCCTCCCTTGAAAAAGCCACGAATGGACACGAATTTCACGAGTTCATGTCTTTTCGTGAAATTCATGACCAAATTTTCATTGGCCAGGTTCCAGGTTGGTGATGGTAGTGCCAATATCCTCACCCTGCAGGAATCGCTTCACGCTATCCTCCTGCCAAAAATTCAACACGACAATCGGCAGGTCGTTGTCCATACACAGGGAGACGGCCGTGCTGTCCATCACTTTCAACCGCAAATTCAAAAAGTCAATGTACGAAATTTTATCAAAACGCCGCGCCTGTGGATTCTTCTCCGGGTCATCATCATAAATTGCGCCCACTTTTGTGGCTTTGATCAACACATCTGCATTGATCTCCATTGCTCGCAAAGCGCCGGCTGAGTCCGTCGTAAAATAAGGATTCCCCGTGCCGGCCCCAAAAATAACCACCCGCCCCTTTTCCAAATGGCGAATTGCCCGTAAGCGGATATAAGGCTCAGCAATGGTGCGCATTTCAATGGCTGTTTGTACACGGGTAGCAATGCCTTTCCTCTCCAGCGCATCCTGTAAGGCCAGTGCATTCATCACCGTGGCAATCATGCCAATGTGGTCGGCTGACGCCCGTTCCATACCCATGGCGCTGCCCACAGAACCACGCCACAAGTTACCACCTCCAATCACAAGCGCCACCTGCACCCCTAAATCATAAACATCCTTCACAATCTGGGCAACCTGGACAGCGCGAACGGGATCAATGCCAAACCCGGAAGGGCCAGACAAGGCTTCCCCACCCATCTTGAGCAACACACGTTTATATTGAATTGATGCCATTGAACTTGACTCCGCTAAATTGGTAATGGGGGCGCCCCATTCGGGCATGAGGGTTGCAGTAGAAAAATGAGGGCGCTCTCAGGAACGCCCTCATTTTTCTGCCGCCTAATCTAAGGATTCGCCCAACTCGTAGCGGGCAAAACGACGGATGATAATGTTCTCACCCGTTTTGCGAATCACGTCAGTGACCATGTCGCTAATCTTGATGCTGTCATCTTTCACAAATGGTTGTTCCAACAAGCAGAACTCTTCGTAAAACTTAGCCATGCGGCCCTGAACAATTTTGTCAACGATATTGTCCGGTTTACCTTCTGATTTGGCCTGGGCACGCAGCACATCCAGTTCGCGGTCCAATTCGGCCTGAGGTACTTCTTCACGAGTCAGATAACGTGGCCCCATAGCCGCAATGTGCAAAGCCAGGTTATGCGCCAGATTACGGAACTCTTCGTTACGGCCGACAAAATCGGTCTCACAATTTAACTCTAACATGACGCCCACGCGGTTGCCTGGATGAGCATATAGTTCAATAATGCCTTCGCTGGCAGCCCGTTCGGAACGTTTGGCAGCGCGGGCAGCGCCTTTTTCACGCAGTAAATCTACCGCTTTTTCATAATCCCCACCGGTTGCTTCCAGCGCTTTTTTCGCTTCCAACACTCCTGCGCCTGTTGCTTCGCGCAGTTCTTTTATTTGTGCAGTTGTTATGGCCATACCTTCTGTTTAGTCTCCAAAATATGTTAGTAGGGTAACACGGCCGTTGCCATGACCAATTTACTCTTCATCACCATCATCAAAATCATCGAAGGCGACGTCCTCAGCATCCTCATCATCAAAGGCTTCAGCCGCTTTGCGCATTTTGGCTAAAGTGGATTCGCCCAATAACACTTCGTCATCCACATCTTCCATTCCATCAAAGGAAGTCTCATAGGCGCGTTCGTCGTAATGTTCACCCATCGTCTCTTTGCGCATTGCCAGACCTTCCAACGCCGCATCCGCCATCTTGCCGGCAATCAGCTTAATGGCCCGAATGGCGTCATCATTGGAAGGAATGAGGTAATCAATGGGATCCGGATCACAATTGGTATCTACCAACGCCACAATCGGAATGCCGAGTTTGTTTGCCTCACGCACGGCCGTCTCTTCATGGTTCACGTCAATAATAAACAGCAACTCGGGCAGGTCACGCATATTCCGCACACCACCCAAACGCAAATTCAATTTCTCAATTTCGTGCTCCACATGCAGCCGTTCGCGCTTTTTCAAAGCTGCAAACTCACCCGCGTCCCGCCGGGCTTCCAGCTTTTTCAGGTAATCAATCCGGCGGCGAATGGTTTGCCAGTTTGTCAACGTACCACCCAACCAGCGTTGGTTCACGTAGGGCTGCAAGCCGCGCGAAGCCTCGCTAGAAATAGTATCCTGCGCCTGCCGTTTGGTGCCCACAAACAAAACCGAACCACCCTGAGCGACGGTATCACGGATCAGGTTATAGGCATCTTCAATCATCACAATCGTTTGTTGTAAATCGAGGATGTGAATGCCGTTGCGTTCGGTGAAGATGTAAGGTTTCATCTTCGGATTCCAACGGCGGGTACGGTGCCCGAAGTGCACGCCTGTTTCCAGGAGGGCCTTCATTGAAACAATGGCCATGGGGTTATTCTCCTTATACTTGTTTTTTGAGCGCCAGCCGACCAAACTATCGCTCCATCCATACCCCTCACACTGTCACAAGACTTATGTGGCCTCCACACCTTATACCGGGCCTGCAAATAGGCCGACTTTTGATGTGGCATAAGCACCCCTGTCACAATCCGGGTATGTGTTTAATTGATAAAAACTTTTAAGTGAAAAGCCGCGCCACCCCTTTGCATCTGGTCGTCAGGGAAACCCGGCAGCAAAACGTGGGGATTATAACGAAAGTGAAAAAATGCGCAAACCACCAGAAACGGCCGTAAACGCAGTTTAGGAGTACGCCCGGAGGGACTCGAACCCCCAACCGCCTGATTCGAAGTCAGTTACTCTGTCCATTGAGCTACGGGCGCTTATGCTGGTAATCGGTAAAAAGCAATCGGTTATCAGTGAACCGAATCACCGATAACCGATTACCAATCAGGTTTGGGCGAGTGGTGGGATTTGAACCCACGGTCTTCTGGGCCACAACCAGACGCGTTAACCGCTACGCTACACCCGCCATGGGTGGCAGAATGCTACCATAAGGCTACCTTTGCGGCAAGTAAGGGCAACGGCCGTCAGCAATTCGAAATTTGGTTTGCGGCGGCAGATAAATCTGCACCAACAAAGGCAAAGTCGGCCTTCGCCGACTGTCGTACAGCCCACGCAGGTGGGCTTTGCCCTCTGTAGCCGCGATTTTAATCGCCGGGTTTTTATATTTTGAATTGCTGAACGGCCGTTGCCAGGCAATAACTACACTTATAGTTCCAATCTCGTTAGTGTCATTAGTTCTTCGCCATGACTACAGCAGATAAAGAAATGAACGGATTCCTCTCTGGAAATTTATCAGCTTGTTTCTCCATCCATTGTAGTCTCAAGAGGGTGGCGAAAACTTCGTGACACTAACCAATCTCTAAATCTCCAACAAAGTGCGGCTTTATTTTGCTACGACTACTGGGGGGAGGGCGTGGCCGTAGGTGGAATGAGCGGAGCCAGTTCCACCACCTGGATAACCGACATCGTCAACGCGATCTTTCCGGCAATTCCCTCATTTTGCAATGTAGTACCGATTTCTTGTTGTAATTGCTCCACCTGATCATATGTCACTTCATCTTTTGAACGTACTACCACATCCATCTGCAAAAGTTCAAGACCGTTCTCATCTCTGACAAAACTATAGTTCAACTCCACCAACGAGCCACCGATAATAGCTTTATCTTTTACCGCGGCCGCCGTTACTTCTTCGATTCGTATCTCTTGTGACTGCACCTGCGCCAACTCAAAAGTGAACACACTTAACAGAAAAATGATAATCGCTAACGAAAGCAATTCCACCTGGACACTACGCATCTGCACGGCACGCCGTGCTTTCTGGTTACGCGCCGGCCGAAAACCCAATACCAGGAACATCAACGCCGTGGCGGAACTGATGGAAACCAGATTGGTCGCAAAAAGCAGTAGCGCGCCTAATGATTCCCAAAAATAACCGGCGGCAAAGGTGATGCCGACCGTCGCCAATGGCGGCACCAGAGCAGCGGCAATAGCCACTCCCGGCAGCGCCCCTGCTGCATCCGAGCGGCTGAGGGCATAGGCTGCCGCCAGACCTGAAAAGAGGGCAATACCCAAATCCAACAAGGACGGCCGTGTCCGTGCCAGAATCTCTGACGACAAGTCCATATGCATCATCCGCAATAACAAACCAGCCAGCATACCTACAAAAATTGCCAGTAACGCCCCCTTCAAAACTGCCCCGGTTGTCAGGCGCAAGAAACGCGCATCCCCCAACACCACCGCCATACCCATACCCACAATGGGTGACATCAATGGCGCCACCAGCATAGCACCAATCACCACAGCCCCACTGTTACTCATCAGGCCAAAAGCAGCAATAATCGCGGATAGGGAAATCAGCATGTAAAAATCAATATCAGGACGCGCCCCCCGGCGAATACGGGTATAAGCCTCTGTCCGTTTGGAAAGTTCCATGTGGGGCAACAACTTTTTTAACTGCCACAATAAACGTGCGTCCCAATTATTAAAATGATTGCGCGCCTGGCGTACTATCATCACCGGGCGTTTGCTCTGCCGCACCACAGCCGCGGGTATGTCGCCAAACAACACCTTGTCTATCGAACTTTCTCTGGTAGCGCCAATAATCACCAGGTCACATTCTTCAGTGGCAGCTACAATGCCATCGGCCACATTGTCAGCCATGATCACCTGGCTCTCCAGGCGATCCCCGGCATCTACAAACTGCAAGAGCTGGCGCAAACGGGAGCGCCCCAACGCTTCTTCATTTGACCCCAGGTAACTGCGAGCCACATACAAAGCCGTGATCTTGATGCGGGGTGTCACCCGCAGCAAAAATTGAATGGCAAAGGCCGTGTTTGGGCCGGCAGACGTGGGTATTAAAATATGTTGAAGTTTCTCTGCCTCGGTATCGCTTTTGGCCTCTGCCCTTTCGACCCGGTCGCCACGTACAGCAGCCACAGCACAATCAACATGGTTCAGGTTATACCGGACCGGACCATCTACATGCACAAACAACAGGTCAATATCGGCCTGTTCAATGAGTTTATTCAAGTCAGTCTCAAGTTTTGGGCTGCTAATGATGAGCGGACACATGTGGTCGGCTAAATCGGGAGGAGCAGACTGCCGGGCAGTGGCTAAAAGCTGCCGCGCCATGTCAATTTGATCAGGTGTGGGCCGTGTAAGGAAAACGGCCGTCAGCAAATATCCATTGTGCGCCCGGGCCAGAGCCAACCCTAGCTGCCAGGATTTGCCCAATTGTTCGGCATCCGCCAACAAAAACAAACCACGCCACGCTGTTTCTTTTGGTATCTGGCCTTCAATAATTTCCATATGTACCCAAGTATAAAACAGATTAAAACAAGCGCGTAGCCAGAAAACAACAACTATTGTCTGACGGCCGTACCCCTGTGTTATAATCATATGCAAATGCAATGGTCTGGGCATACACATGAGCATGTATGCTTCACCTCCCTAAAGGTTCAGCATGAAACGCTTTCAATTTCAACTAAACGATAATGAAGAAAAAGTATTAGCCGCCCTGGCAGGGCGCGGCGCCATGAGTCCCAGCCAGGTAGCAGCCGAGACATGGATATTACCCGGCGACATGCGTACCATGCTGCAAGAGATGGCCAGCGCCGGCTTTGTCGTCCTGCGGGAAGACAGCAACAGCCCTGATGGCTGGCTGGTGGCGCTCACCAACGACGCCAGAGGGTTTGTCAATGGCAGCAACGGCAAACGCTAACACCGCTAACCCATGACCGAAAACATACCGCCCGCCTCTGCCGGCCGCAGCACTAAAGTTTTGCTGTGGCTGGTCGTTATTCTCTCCATTACCATCGTAATCCTTTTGGCATGGCCGGTTGGCCCGGCAGCGCCGGTATGGATGGGGCCATTTCAAGATAGCTTACGCCAGTTCACGGCCGTTATCGCCCCCTTCTTAGTCATCGGCTTTGTTGGCGGGCTAATTGGTGTGGCCGAACTGGTATCCACCTTCAAAACATACCCCCGTGAAGCCTTGCTCACCCGATGGGCCTGGGTACTCATTTTCGCCAATGTTTTTTCCGCCATTGCCGCCCTGCTTATCTTGCGGGCTACGATGTCGCCCATGAGCTTTTTGATGGAGTTTCTGATTGTGGCCTTTGGCTTTCAGGGCATCATTCGCACCCGGTTTGTGCTGGCCAAACAGGTGGGCGCAGACAAAGATGGTGAGGTAGCCATCAACCTGGGCTGGTTATACGACCAGTTTTCCAACCTGGCGCGGCGGCAAATTGATCTGGAGTTGATGAACAACCGGCGCACGGCCGTGACCCGCCTCCTGCACTACTACCCCACCCTGCGCGAACTGTATGACATCGCCCTCTACACCATTACCGCCCGCGAGACACTCACCGCTGAAGAAGAACAAGCTAAACTGGATGAACTGGAAAAACTGATTGACCCCAAAGCGCCAGAGCATTTTGCCAAAACCAGCATCGCTTTAATGATCCTGGAAAATGGTGGTCAATCCTATGTCAATTTGTTATTGGATCAGGCAATGAATCAGCCGGACACGGCCGTAGCCACCGCTGCCGCCCCACCTGCCCGCCAGGATACCCTCATCCGCCGCCTGGTCGAAGGCTACGACCTGGAGAGTCTGGTCGCCCTCACCAACCAGTTAACAAACGACGAAGCCACCCAAAACTATGTCCGTGAAGCGGCTAAACCCAACACCGGTGTCAGCCAAGCCGAACAAAAAGCCACTATCGCCCACTTTCTCATCCAACAAATTGGTGCTGACGCCATCAGCCGGGCAATAGGTGCACAATCATCTTAAACGGCCGTAAACATCCCTTGCATACCCTCCCCTCTCTGGCTACAGTTGCCACATGAAACAAATCCTATTTCTCCTGGCCGCCCTGCTGGGGCTGGCAGCTTGCAGCAACCCATCACAAACGGCAGGCATAACCAACGGCGTGTCACCAGCCCAAATTCAACGGTTGAATTTTGATTACATGGTGGGTTCACCGCGCATCTCCTTTGCCATCTTTGATGGCCCGGAACCGCTGGTCAATGTGGACAGCGTGTCCGTCAAGGCGGAGTTGATCGGAGGTGAGAATGGGCCGGAAGTTGAAATGGTCACGGCCGTACCCTACACCGACTACGAAATTCCCTACTGGGTTATCACGCCGCAGTTGCCCACGCCGGGTGTTTGGGGGTTGACGGCCGTCATCACCCTGAAAAATGGCGAGACTATCAATGCCCAATTTCTGGTGGAAGCTAAATCTCAAAGCGATACTATTCCCATTGGCGCAGCCGCGCCACTCAGCCAGAATCGCACCCTGGCCACCGAACCTGACCTGTACAAACTAAGTTCCGGCAATGAACCCAACCCGGCCTTTTACCAAATGACCATTGCCGAGGCGGCGCAAACGGGCAAACCGACGGTGGTGGCCTTTGCCACGCCGGGGCTTTGCCAGACCAAATGGTGTACGCCGGTGCTGGACAGTGTAGAAACGCTCTATGAAGAAGTGGACGATCAAGCGAACTTCATTCATGTAGAAGTGTATGCCGATTTCCAGGAATTGACGCTGGTACCGCAGATGGCAGAGTGGGGGCTGCAAACGGAACCCTGGGTGTATGTGCTGGATGGCGACGGCCGTGTCGCTGCCCGTTTTGAAGGCCCCTTGTCACCCCGCGAACTGCGCCTGGCGCTGGAACCGCTGCTGCCATGAAAACGCCCGTTCCAATTTTGCTCATTTGCTTGCTGGCTTTTACGGCCGTCACCCACGCCCATGCCGAACTGCTCACGGCCGTGCCCGCCCCCGGCAGCGCCATCACCAACCCCATCAGCGAAATTCGCCTGACTTTCAGCGAACCCATTACCGCAGACAGCGCCATCCTGCTCTTTACCGAAAATTTTCAGCCGGTAGCCGACATCATGGCAACGGTAGATGAAGCGGACCCGCACACGCTGATAACAACCCTGCCACCATTAACATATGGCGACTATACGGTGCAGTGGACGGCCGTGTCTACCGACGGCCATCCCACCAGTGGCAGCTACACCTTTCGCCTGTCCCGCGTGGCCCTGCCCACCACCTTACTCTGGCAAATTAGTCTCACCCTCTTGTTCCTCAGCGCATTTGTGGTACTCTGGCGACGGAACCGTAATCGGTAAGCCGTAATCCGTGAACCGTAAACCGATTACGGTTCACGGATTACGGCTCACAGGCGGGTGACAAAATGAAACTACTACTCACCGGTTTTGAACCATTTGGCAACAGCCAGATCAATCCTTCGGAAGAAGTGGTTCATGCGCTGGCTGAAAAAGAAATAGACGGGGTGGAGTTGTTCACCGTCATCCTGCCGGTGGAACGCTTTGCCGGGCCGGATACGCTCATTCGCACCTACATTTCCGTCCAGCCAGATGTGGTTTTGTCATTGGGGGAAGCAGGGGGCGTCACGGCCGTGACCATTGAACGAGTGGCTATCAATCTGCTTGACTTTTCCATTTCCGACAACGGCGGCCATCTGATCACAGACAAACCCATTATTGCTGATGGCCTCCCGGCCTACTTTGCCACGCTGCCCACCAGACAAATGCTGACCGCCCTCACCGAAGCAGGTATCCCCGGACAGCTTTCTTATTCAGCCGGGACCTTTTTATGCAACCAGGTGATGTATGAGATGCTGCACTACATCTACAAACACCAGCTAAAAACGTCTGCCGGTTTTGTGCATCTGCCGCAATTACCCCAACAAGTGGCCGGAAAAAGGCCCCCCTTGCCTTCGATGAGTTTGGAGATGATGGTGGCGGGGGTCACGGCCGTCATCCACACCATCAACCACTGGTACACCGCCAATCCGGCACACCCCGCTTAATCATTATCCCATAGACGAACCGGGACTTTGTACGGGTTTTTAGGCGACCGATCAGCAGAGAGGGAACGGGTAGTACGCTGCGTCAGAATCCCGATGGCGTCGGCCAGATGTTCGTCGCCAATGGCATAATCACCGCGTTCCGTGCGCAATTTGTGCGCCTCAAACAGCACTTCCGCATGTGTTACCCCCACCGGCGGCTCAAACTTGTAACAGGCCAGTTCATACAACTGCCCCAATGGGTCACGGAAATAGATGGAATACATGAAGCCCCGATCCACTTCCCCCGAATGGCGAATACCGCGCTCGTCCAGCCGCGCTTTCACCTGGGTATAGGTGGCACGGGAAACGGTGAAGGCGATGTGGTGCAAATTGCCAATGCCTTCCGGGTTGGGCGACGGGTCAACCGCGCGGTCTTCACGGGTGAATACAGTAATAAGACGGCCGTCGCCCGGATCAAAGTACAAATGGCTCTCCGTAGCCACGTCGAGGTTGGGCTGCTCAAAAACAAAGGGCATGCCCAGCACCCCTTCCCAAAAATCAATCGAAGTCTGGCGATCCGCGCCAATCAAGGTAATGTGGTGGACGCCTTGTGTTTGTATCTTTTGCATCTTTCAATCTCCTGCATCACTGTAGGGCGATTTTCTAAATCGCGCCCTATGTCAATACTCTATTCACAATCTCCCTGGCATGGTCAATCTCATCATGAACAATCGTGTGCCCCATGCTGGGGTAAATTTTGGTCATCACTTGCGCGCCGAGGTTGGTGAAAGTCACGGCCGTTTCCTGCACCCGTTCCAATGGTATATGCGGATCCACGTCACTGCACCCCAGGAAAACCGGCGTCCCGGCCAATGAGCCTTCGTAATGGCGCGGCGTTCCCGGCGGGCCAATGACGCCGCCGCTAAACACCAGCAACCCGCCATACCGCCGCGCGTGTCGGGCCACAAACTCCGACGCCAGACACGCCCCCTGCGAAAAACCGGCGAACACAATCCGCTCCGCCGGAATCCCCGCCGCCTCAATCTCGCCGATCAAATCGGCAATCACCTGCAAGCCAGACGAAAGCCCTGGCTCATTTTGCGTCATCGGCATCAAAAAGCTGTAGGGATACCAGGTATTCCCGGCGGCCTGCGGCGCCAAATAGGCAAAATCAGGATGCGCCAACAGGTTGGCTAAATCCAGAATACCTTCAGCGTCACCGCCACGGCCGTGTACCAAAATCATCGCCGCCCGCGCCTCCGCCAACGGCCGTCCTGCCCGCAAAACTGGCTGCCCCTGGTGTGGGCCTGACTCAAAATTTTTGTGCATCTTTACCTCTTGATAGAAGTCATTGGGTAATTATGTAATTGAGATCCCAATTACCCAATGACTCAATTACCCATTCACCGTGACCGGCGGCAATACGCCTTCAATCTCCGCCCGATGTGGTTCAAACCAGGGGGGCAGACGGAGCTGCGAGCCTAATTCCGCTACCGATTCATCAACCAAAAAGCCGGGCGCATCGGTGGCAACCTCAAACAAGACACCACCCGGTTCCCGGAAATAGATGGAGTGGAAATACTGCCGGTCTTGCACGGGCGTCACCTGTAAACCGGCCTGCCGCAGCGATTGCAGATATTCCAACTGTTCACTGTCATCCACCGTGCGGAAGGCGATGTGATGAATGGAACCGGCGCCAAAACTGCCGCGCCGCTGCCCCGGTCGGTGCAAAATGTCCACATACAGCCCACCATCAGCCGATGCGCCACGATACCGATACCGACTGCCTTCCTGCCCCACAAACGTGTAGCCCATCTGCTCCGTCAACACGGCCGCGGTCGGCTCCACCGCGCTTAGCCACAAAGTGACGCCATGAAAACCACGCAGGGCATGTTCTTCCGGGATTGGCCCATTTGTCCAATGGCGGAAGTTCCCTTTTTCACCGCTGGCAATCAGTTCCAGGGGCATCCCGTCGGGGTCATGGAAGGGCAACACGGCCGTACCAAACCGCATCTGTATTTCCCCCACCACCACGCCATGGGCCGCCAGCCGCTCCCGCCAGTAATCCACTGACTCTGGGGCAATGGTGTAGGCCACGGCCGTTGTCTCCCCGTTCCCCCGTTCCCCCCGCCGCATCTGCCGCCAGGGGAAAAAGGTCAACACCGTACCCGGTGTGCCTATTTCGTCCGCAAAATAAAAATGATACGTGCCCGGATCATCAAAATTGACCGTCTTTTTGACGAACCGCTGCCCCAACACCTGATGGTAAAAGTTGATATTGGCCTGCGGGTCGCCCGCTACGGCCGTAATATGGTGTAAACCTTGTATAGGTTGCATCGTAATCTCTCCTATCCGCGCTGCGCCAGACCAAGCTGGCGGCACAACGCGCCTAATTGCTCTTGTTCAACGGCCGTCAACACCGCAAACACCGCCACCACCCCCGCCACATGATCCGGCATAATGGTCTCTATCAACGCCCGGCCAACGGCCGTCAGGTGAATTTCCACACAGCGCCGGTCATCTATGCGCCGTTCGCGTGTCACCAGCCCCCGCTTTTCCAGATTGTCAATCACCAGCGTCATATTGCCGCTGCTCTTCAAAATCTTCTCCCCCAACTGCCCAGACTGCATCGGTCCCAGGAAGTACAATGCCTCCAACGCGCCAAACTGGCTGGTCGTCAGATCATGCGCCTGCAAATGGCCGTTGATGCGCTGGCTGACCGCCTCAGCCGCCCGCGCCAGCTTAATATAACTGTCCAGCGCCCGCTCTTCTTCTGGTGTGCCTTGATAATGTGTACTCATGTTGATTCAATATCATATATTTTGATATTAAAATATATAGCATCAAACAAAGACTCTGTCAAGCCCCAAAAATAAAAATAGCAATCCTCAATTTGGCGGCAGATATATCTGCACACTTCGGCGGCCTCAGTGCAGGCTCTGCAAAAAAGCAAAGCCGACCTTCGTCGGCTAAAAGCAGTCGGCGAAGGCCGACTTTGCCTTCTGTTGCTGCGATTTTAATCGCCGCATTGCGTCAAATTGAGAATTGCTGAACAAAAAAGCCGGAGTTCTCAGAAGAACCCCGGCTTTTTGACGGGCCGTGCGGTCAACGATTGCGCCGCCACAGCCACACGGCCGTTAACACCACCGCCGCCCCCAACAAACCGGCCACAACCCAGTGGCGCGTGGATGGTTGATGAACGCTCACGGCCGTGTCCACCTCCACCTGCGCCAGCATGGCCCGCCAATCGGGGATGGTTTCCAACGGTGGCAAACTGTAGGAGTGCCGCCACAGCGCCAGATAGGCTGCTTCCTCATCTTGCCAACGGCCGTCGCCCCAGCCCAACTCCGCCTGGCAAATGGCGCGAATACGCGGCAAATGTGCCCGCCCCCCTTCCGGCAGCAGCAGCCCCAGCCGCAGCCGCCGCAGCAGCAAATCTTCCAGATGCTGCACCCCCTCCGCCCGCGCCGCCCAGCGCAGTTCTGCCCAGGTAAAACGTGTGCCCGGTATGCACTCCAGTTCACCGTCACCGCCAGCGGCAACAAGCTCCGCCGCCACCGGGCCATAACGCCCACATAAACGGCGGCGCAAATGGCTGTCCAGCGCTGTGTCGGCCAGCAAGTCAGGTGGGGCCGGCGTCAGCGCCGGTATCTTGTCATCCAACGGCGGCCAATCGGGGAAACGCTCACGTAAAGTTTTCAGGGCATCGTGGGCAATCAGGCGAAAGGTGGTCAGTTTACCGCCCGTCACCGTCAACAGCCCGGACTCCAACCACAGCACATGCTCGCGTGACTCGTCAGAAGGGTCTTCCTTGCCCGTGCCGATCACCGGGCGCACCCCGGCCTGGGTGGCGATCACATCCCGCAGATCGATGTTGAGCGAGGGGAATTCGGCGGTGACGGCGGCCATCAAATAGGCTACCTCTTCCGGGGAAATACACGGCTCGGTCAGATCATCGTGGGGATGGTCTACGTCCGTCGTGCCCACCATCGTCACCCCTTCCCAGGGAAACACCATCACCGGGCGCTGGTCTATGGGGTGCAAAAAGGTGACGACCTGGGCCACCGGCAGCCGCCAACCGGGGAATATGAGATGGCTGCCGCGCAACGGCCGTATCTTTTCCGCGCCCCCCACCTGCCGCCGCAGCCGGTCGGCCCAACTACCGGTGGCGTTCACCACCACCCGCGCCCGTACCGGTTGGCCCTGCCCGGTCACTTCGTCGCGCAGTTGCGCCCCACAAACCCGTCCGTTTTCGTCCCGCAACAGGCCGGTGACGGCCGTATAGTTGAGGGGGATGGCGTGATGACGGCCGTCGGCCGCCCCTTCTTGAATCACCCGCAGTACCAGCCGGGCGTCATCTGTTTGCGCATCCTGGTAGTGAAAGCCCCCTTTCAACCCCTCCGGCTCAATGTGCGGCGCCAGCAGTTGAAAATCGGCCGGGCTGTAATAGCGATGGCTCCATTGCAGCGCCAACAGGTCATAAATGGCCAGCCCGGCGCGGTACACCGTGCGGCCAATTTTGTCCCGGCGATACGTCGCCAGCAAAAAGCCAATGGGGTCTACCAGGCCCGGCGCATCGGCCAACAATTGCTCCCGTTCCAACACCGAACTGCGCGTCAGGCCAAGTTGCCCTTCTTTCAAATAACGCAGCCCGCCATGCACAAATTTGGAGGAGCGGCTGGAGGTGCCCCAGCCAAAATCATGCTGGTCTACCAGCAGTACGCGCAGCCCCAGCCGCGCCGCCTCGCGGAAAATCCCGGCGCCGGTAATGCCGCCGCCAATGACCAGCATATCCCATTCCTGGTCAAGCTGTGACCAGACTGTTTCGCGCCATTGTTGATTCCACATGGTTTATTCCTGGTAGGGACGTATGGCCATACGTCCCTACATAATCAATTTTCCTGGATTCATGATCCCTTGCGGATCAAAACGGTGGGCCAGATCGCTTAACACCGTCATGCCCAATTCCCCTTTTTCGGCGGCCAGATAGGGAGCATGATCCAACCCCACGCCATGTTGGTGGCTGATGGTGCCCTGCCCGGCGACAATGGCCTGGCTGGCGGCCGTTTTCATCGCCTGCCACTGCTGCATGGTGTCATCCGGCGTCTCACCCACACGGAAGAGGTAGGTGGTGTAGATGCTGGCCCCATCCGTGTAGAGATGGGAGAGATGGGTGAAGACGTGGACACGTTCGTCAAATTGGGCGGCGGCGGCGCGGATGGCGCTTTCGATGTCCGTCATTAGTTGGGGGACATGTTGCCAGGACACGGCCGTTTCCAATGTATCCACCGCGTACCCCATCTCCCATAATGTGTTGCGCAGGTAGGGGGTACGGAAGCGCCCTTTGTGCCACTGTTTACCAAACTGCTGCCCCATATGCACCCCCTTGTGCGCCCCGGTGATGTCTAGCGCCGCCTTGCGGCTGGCCTTCACCATCCGGTCTGCGCCCGTGAAGCCCACCATGAGCATACATTTCTCGTCATCTGCGCCGCGCCAGGTGAGCCATTTTTCCACCGCGCCGATGAGCCGTTCGTGACCGGCCAGGGCTAATGTGGTGGCGGTTTCTACGGCCGTGCTCAACCGCAGCATGGAAAGCGGCAGCCCGGTCTGCACCAACTGGCGCGCCGCCGCCAACCCCTGTGCAAAATCGGGGAAAAAGACGGCGTGGAACTCTTCCCGCTCCGGCAGTGGCGTGATGCGCACGGTGGCGCTGGTGATGATGCCCAGCCGCCCTTCGCTGCCCAGCACCACCTGGCGCAAATCTGGCCCGGCGGCGGAGGCGGGGAAGGGCGGTAGTTCCAGGCGGCCCGCCGGTGACAGCAGCCGCCCACCGGCAAAGAGATTTTCGATACGGCCGTAGCCCAACGACTGCTGCCCACTGGAACGGGTGGCAATCCAGCCGCCCAGGGTGGACAATTCAAACGACTGTGGAAAGTGGCCGAGGGTGTAGCCATGCGCCCGCAGCCGCGCTTCCAGGTCTGGTCCCTGCACCCCCGCGCCAAAGGTTGCCAACTGGCTGGTTTCGTCAAGCTGCTGCAACTGGTTCAGCCGCTGCAAATTGACCGTCAGGGCCGGCGCATCACCCGGCAGCGGGTTGATGTGCCCGACAACGCTGGTGCCGCCGCCATAGGGGATAAGCTGCGCCCCGGTCTCTTGAGCAAAGCGGATGAGCGTCTGCACCTCGTCTTCACTGGATGGCGTGGCCACGCCATCCGGGAAAATACCAATCTGCCCACTGCGCAGGGCGATCAGGTCGGGCAGGCTTTGGCCGCGGGCGTGGCGCAGGCGGACTTCGGCGTCGGTTTGCACCAGGGGATGAGTGGGCAATCGGGAAGTGGGCACGGCCGTGACTGCTTCGGCCAGGGTGATGTCTTGCGGCGCACGGCCGTCGCCCACCCATTCCGCCAGCAGCGGCGCGGCACTCTCCGGCAGCGGATAATCATTTGTATCGTCCCCCCAGCCGTTCCATCGTCTCATGTCGCCTCCTTTATCAGTAAGCAGTGAGCGGTGAGCAGAGCAGTGAGCAGTACATCTACCGCTTACCGCTGACTGCTCACTGCCCACTATTCCCTCTTGCCGCCTGCCACAACTCCATACTCTGCTGCATTGCCTGCCGGGTGACGGTTTCGGCCAGAGCGGCGTCTTGTTGAGTGACGGCCGAGGCCAATGCCGCATAATACGCCTGTGAAGCTGCGCGTGAATCAGGCAGTGCAAAGTATAGCCGCGCTAACTGCTCATAAAAATCGGTGAACCCGTTCAATATCAGACCATAAATGGGATTGCCGCACTGTTGGGTCAACAGGCGGTGTAGCTGCCAGTCAAAACGGGCAAAAGCGGCGGGTTCGTCGGGCAAGGTGGCCTGGCTCTGCAAAAATTCGGCCAGCACAGCCGCCGCCAGCGCCACCGCCCGCGCTGTGTACGCCGGGGCCAGGTGCAGCCGCACTTCCAGCAGATTGGTGATGAAGCCGGGCGGCAAATGTTCACTGTGCCGCACCAACCCGCTGAGCACGTTGAGACCGCCGTCTTGCCAGATATTGTTCACGGCCGTAGGCTTCCCCTGCTGCACAGTCAACCAGCCATCCCGCGCCAGCCGTTGGATCGCCTCGCGCAGCGTGGGGCGGGTGACACCTAGCTGCACTGCCAGATCACGCTCGCCCGGCAAATTGCTGCCCGGCGGAAAATTGCCGTCCAGAATGGCGTTAATCAACATATGTTCGGCGTAGGAGTTCGGCCGCTGCGGCGCTGTCCACTGATTCATACAACATCCTTCTGGTAAGTGGTCTGACCAGTTGAGCGTAAGTATGGCAGCATCAAGGGTGGATGTCAAGTAACCCTGATTGGAATTGCTGGTCGCATAATGGGGAGGGATTACGGCCGTGTCCCTTCCATTTGTGCCCCCTCTCCCGAACATCTGTTTTATGGTACAATCCCGCTCATTCAACAAAAAGACCACGAATTAGACGAATGACCCGATTCACCTTTGCCAAATCTTCGCGCCCCTTCGCGTCCTTCGCGGATCAATAAGCTATGTCTGAAAACAAACTCGTTCTGATAGACGGCCACGCCCTGGCCTACCGTATGTTCTTCGCCCTGCCCATGGAAGCGTTCAGCACCAAAGACGGTGAACCAACCAACGCCACCTACGGCTTCACCCGCACCGTCGTGGATTGCATTCTCGGCACAAACCCACCCCAATACTTTGCCGTCAGTTTTGACGTGGGCGCCACCTTTCGTGATGCCCTGTTCACCGAATACAAAGGTACCCGCGAGCGGATGCCGGACGAACTGGCGCAGCAAATTGAGCGCATCAAAGAAGTCATCCGGGCCATGAACATCCCCATTTTGGAATTGGACGGCTACGAGGCGGATGATGTGTTGGGCACGATTGCCCGGCAGGCCAAACCGTTGGGCGTGCCCGTCCACATCATCACCGGCGACCGGGATTTACTGCAACTGGTGGACGACAATACCCGCGTGGAACTGCCGCCGCGCAAAGGCACCGACCGACCCGAAATTTTCGACGCACAGGCGGTGATGGATTATTGGGCGGTGCGGCCCGACCAGGTGGTGGATTACAAGGCGCTGGTGGGGGATGCCAGCGACAACATTCCCGGCGTGGCCGGTATTGGCCCCAAAACAGCCGCCAAACTGCTGCAAGAGTACGACACGCTGGACGGCATCTATGCCCACATTGACAACATCAAGGGGGCCAATCAGAAAAAGCTGCTGGAAGGCAAAGAGAGCGCCTACCTCAGCCAAAACCTGGCGCGCATTGTCACCGACGCGCCCATCAGTCTTGATCTGGACGCCTGTGTGGCCCACGACTTTGACGTGAACGCGGTGTTGGAGATTTTCCGCGAACTGGAATTTCGTTCGCTCACCAGGGATTTGTTGGCGCGAGTGGAAATGGCCGAGGACATTGCCGCCCCTGTCGAGACCGCGCCGCCCACACAAACGATCATTGTGCAGACGGAGGCACAGTTGGCCGAATTGGTTGGGCAGCTTAACAGCGCCAGCCTGATCGCCTTTGACGTAGAAACGACGGGCGTGGACGAAACCAGCGCCGAATTGGTGGGCATTTGCCTGGCGGTAGCGCCGCCGACCGCTTATTACATCCCCGTCGGCCACCTGGCCCAGCCCAAACAGAGCGACAGCGGGCAGATGTCTCTTTTTGCCAGCGCACCGGAACTGGCCGAGGGGCAGTTGCCCTTACAGCAGGTGCTGGACGCGCTGAAACCGGCGCTGACCAACCCGGCCATTGGCAAGGTGGCGCACAACGCCAAATATGATTACACGGTGTTGGATCGGTACGGGATTGCCGTGACCCCCATTACCTTTGATACGATGATTGCCGAATGGCTAACCGACCCGGCTACCAAACACAAAGGGTTGAAGGAACTGGCCTTCCACCGGTTGGGCATCGAGATGACCCACATTGAGGCGCTGATCGGCAAAGGGAAGGCGCAGCGCAGTTTTGCCGAAGTGCCCATCCCCGACGCCGCGCCATATGGGGCCGCCGACGCTGACATCACGCTGCGGCTGGTGGAACCGCTGCAAAAAGAGGTGGCAGAGAAGAATCAGGATCGTATTATGGCTTTGGAACTGCCGCTTATCCCCATCTTGTCAGCGATGGAGCAGGCGGGCATTGGTCTGGACGTGCCCTTTTTGCGGCGGATGTCACAGGATTTGGATGCCCGGCTGCTGGCATTGGAGCGGGAGATTCACGAGATTGCCGGGGAGCCGTTTAACATTAATTCCACGCAGCAGTTGAGCGATGTGCTGTTTAAGAAGCTCGGATTTCCGGTGGAGGGGCTAAGCAAAACGAGCAGCGGTTTTTACAGCACGGCGGCCAATGTGCTGGAAGAATTGAAAGAAACGGAGCAAGAGAAAAAGTCGGGCATGGTGACCCGGTTATTGGAGTACCGGGAGTTGGGCAAGCTGAAAAGTACCTATGTGGATGCGCTGCCGGGCATGGTGGGCAAAGACGGCCGTATTCACACCAGCTTTCACCAGACCGGGGCCATCACCGGGCGCATTGCCAGCAGCGACCCCAATTTGCAGAACATCCCCATTCGCAGCGAGGAGGGGCAACGAATTCGCAGGGCGTTTGTGGCCCGGCCAGGGCACGTCTTTCTGGCGGCTGACTATTCCCAGGTGGAACTGCGCATTCTGGCGCACGTGAGCCAGGATGAGGCGCTGCTGGAAGCGTTCCGGCAGGATCAGGACATTCACCGCACCACGGCGGCGGCCGTGTACAACATCCCGGTGGAGAATGTGACCTATAACCAGCGCCGTTTTGCCAAGGCGGTGAACTTTGGCCTGATTTATGGCATGGGCGCATTCCGGCTGGCGCGGGATTCGGAACTAACGCTGGCGGAGGCGGAGAATTACATCAAGGCGTATTTTGCCCGGTTCCCCGGTATTCAGCGTTATCTGGACGAGACGAAGGAGAGAGCGAAACAGCAGGGGTATGTGGAAACACTGATGGGGCGGCGACGCTATTTCCCCGTTTTCAAGGGGACGATGACGGGGCAGAACCGGCAATCGTGGCTGCGGGCAGAGCGGGAAGCGGTGAACCATCCTATTCAGGGCACGGCCGCGGACATTATCAAGCTGGCGATGATTGAGTTGTTTGCGCGATTACGGCCGTACCGCGCCCAACTTCTCTTACAAGTCCACGACGAACTACTGTTGGAACTGCCGGAGGATGAGGTGGAAGTGGTACGGCCGTTGTTGGTAGACACCATGATGAACACTTACCAACTAGATGTCCCCCTGAAGGTGGGCGCCAGCACGGGCGCAAACTGGTTGGAACTGAAAGACTAAGGGGGTGGCAAGTTGCAACATGCAACTTGCCACCAGAAGCAAAATGCCGCATGATAGATAATAAACCTGGCAATATGAGAGGTGACACATGAATAAACCGGCAGAAATTGAATTGGTGCAGTTGAAGACGGCCGTGAACTATCTGATTGGCCTGCTGGAAGATGGCTCGCTCATCGCCCGCTATGATAAAGCGACTCGCGTTGAAATTGCCGTGGCGCTCAATCACTTGCTGCATAAAGTGGAAGATTTACCGGAGGCGGTGCCGGATCGGCTGGTGCAGGCCGCCGCTGTGCGTGCCATTATTGAAGCCTCGGAAGGGTACTACGCCGCTGCCCAGGCGGAAATGCATGAAAATCTGGAACTGCATATGCGCCAGGCGGAAGCTGCCGCCAGCATTCATGGGCATATTCTCACCGTCTGGGAAAAGGTCAGCGGCTCAGACCTGGAATATCAGGCAAGCTGCCAGGTGTGCGGCGGTTTTGTATACGTCAGTCATTCCAGCACCTATAACCTGCTGTTGGATAGCTGCGAGCGGATTCATGTGGATGAGGTAGAGTAATGGGAGTAGGTAACCGTTCAGACCTGACAGGTTTTTTACTCGTTCAACTTGAGGCTTTGCAGGCCAAAAACCTGTCAGGTCTCCAGGGGGCTGAACGCTTACGGGAGTAGTATGACCCACATAGACGTGCAAACTTCCTGGAAAGATTCTGGCTACGACTGCGACCACTGCGGTGGGCGCGTCTGGCGGCGCACGGATAAGGAAACCGGGCGACCCACACAGACCTGTTTGCAATGTGAAGAGTGCGGCTGCCAGTGGACGCTCAAAGGGACCGTGCAGCGTGTGGGCAATACCGAGGCCTGCCGCCAGGCGCAGCGGGAACGGGAAATGAACCAGCAAGAGCCATTTCCGGTACCACCTGCGTTCATCGTGGTGGGGGTCATTGGGGTGCTGCTGCTGTTAGTGTTGGTGGGGGGCGTCACGGCCGTGCGCTTTCTCATTCCCGCCGCCATTGCCGTGTTGGTCGGCTGGGCGCTGGTTCGGTACGGCCGTGATATGACCCGTCGGCCGTAATTCGTAATCCGTAATTCGTAATCCGATCACGCATCACACATCACCCTCTGGCCTGTTAGTACCAATGCACGGCCAATCCCCTACCTATTACCCACCTCCTACCCCCTTTTCACCCTGCCTCCCTTGACCAACTTGTGTTAACGTGGTACTGCTATGGGTAGATCACCACTCATCATGCAGGCTACTATAGTCGAACCATTTATTATGGATCGTTTGGCGTCGCCACCTATTAACCACCAGATTATTACTTACCGGCTGCTGCGGGCAATTGGCGAGTCGCTAGAACCGGAAAGTGTGGCCTATCTGGCAGTGGAAAAGGCGGTAGAGCTGACCGGCTGGCCCACGGTTGCCATTTTGTGGCCAAATGACAATGGCGTAATGGTGGTGCGCGCCGCCATGGGGTCACTGCTGACAGATGTGGGGATTCACGGCCGTGCTTACCGCACCGGCGACACCCAAAGAGCCGATAACCTCATCGGCGAATCAGACGAAGGCCCAACCTATCAAAAGCTGTACAGCGCCCTGTCCATTCCCATGATGCGCGGGCGGCGACGGTTAGGTATTTTCAGCGTTGAGAATGATGAACCGTTCACGCAAAGCGACGTGCTGCTGGCCGAATCTATGGCCGAGGTAATCGCCCTGGCGCTGGATCACGCCGAGCTTTACGACCAATCACAACGGCGGCTGGCAGCCCAAACGGCTTTACAAGAAGCGACCACCACCATCACCGCCTCCTTAGAACTTCCGGTGGTACTCAACCGCATTGCCGAGCAGATGTGTCGGGCCATTGACGTAACCAGCGCCTATATTTGCAGCTACGAGAAAGTTATAAGAAATACCACCGTATTGGCCGAATACATCAGTCCGTCAGCCTCTCCCTTGGAACAGGAATCTGATTTAGGCGTCAGCTACTATCTGTCAGACGGACTCTATAACGACATGGCTTTTCTGGAACGCGGCGAGCTAAGGGTACTGTATCTCCATGATACCCACCTTTCTAAAGAGATGCGGACGCACATGGAGCAGTTTGGGGCGCAAACGATGATGTTTATTCCGCTGATTATCGGTGGCGATACCATCGCCTATGCCGAACTGTGGGACAGCCGCCTCCGCCGCCAGTTCAGAGACAATGAGATCGCGCTCTGCCGGGGCATTGCCCAACATGCGGCCATTGCCCTGGAAAACGCTCGATTGTTTCAGGCCATTCAAGAGGAACACGGCCGTTTCCAGGCTCTTATTGGCGCTGCTACCGATGGGATTGTTCTGGTGGGGATGGACGGCCGTATCTTGCTCATCAATCCACCCGGTTTTACCTTCCTACAATTGCACGACACCCCCGAAGCCTGGGTGGGCCGTTCAATAACGGCGGCTATTGCCCGGCTCCAAGAAGAGTCCCCCCAGGCAGCACACATCATTGAGGCGGAAACTATCCGAATAGCTGCCGGCGATGAGACAGCAAGCGAGGGAGAGTTTGAACTGCCGCCACGCACCATTCATTGGCGCAACCTGCCCGTTTTGCTGGGTGGGCAGCCGCTTGGCCGCCTGATTGTACTGCGTGACACGACCCAGGAACACCTGCTGGAAAAGATGCGTGATGACCTGACGCACACGATGGTACATGATTTGCGCGGGCCGCTAACCGCCATTTCCATTTCATTGGAATCGCTGCAAATGATGGAAGCCGTTGCCCATGTAGATCCCGAACGCCGTTTACAGACCATTGAACGCGCCAGCAGCAGCACCCACAAACTGCTAGAACTGGTAGAAGCCATTCTGGAGCTGAGCCGGCTAGAGGGTGGGCGCTTGCAGCTAAACTACCAACAGGTATCACTGAGTGATCTGGTAGACGGCGTGGTTGATGGGCAACTACCGCTGGCGCGTGAGAAGCAGATAGAAATGAGTTGCCACCTGGCCGACACCCTGCCGCCGTTAACGGCCGACCGCCATTTGCTGGAACGGGTATTGCAAAATCTGGTCAACAATGCCCTGAAATTCACGCCCAACGGCGGGCAGGTACAGGTGACGGCGCAGCCAGACACAGCCGACCCGACGTTGGTATTGGTGGCAGTTACCGATTCTGGGCCGGGTATACCGGTAGACATGCAGGTGCATCTGTTTGAAAAGTTTTCGCGGGGGATGCAGCGAGAGCGGGGCAGTGGCCTGGGGTTGTATTTTTGCCGAATGGCGGTGGAAGCGCATCACGGCCGTATCTGGCTGGCCGATAGTTCTGAAGCGGGCACAACTATCCAGTTTACGCTGCCATTTTGCCCTGAATGGCAATCGGACCGAACAGTTCCGGCTGACTAACTTCGATTTCCTGCCGTTTGAGCAGTTCCAGCACCGCCAACAACGTCACCGATATTTCCACACGACTGCTTTCCTCAGACAATAAATCTCGAAATTGAAAGGGCTGGCCTTGCCGGGCGCGGAAACGCAGCCGGGTGATCTGCCCTTCAATGGTGAAGCGGCGCGGCTGCACCAGGGCCACGCTCTCTTCGCGGTTTTCCACACGCGCCAATACCTCACGCACGGCCGTGAGCAAACTCTCCACCCTCACCCCACTCAAATCCAACCGGCTTTCCAGCTTTGGCGGCGGCGCCACCCGCAAAAAGGTGCGCAACCCCGCTTCTTCACGGTTTTGCAGCCAACGCGCTGCCTCTTTGAACTGTTTGTAGGTTTTTAACTGGCGCACCAGCGCCTCCGCCGGGTCTTCTTCCTCTTCACCCTCAATGATGACCGGCGTTTGTGGCAGCAGCGCCCGGCTTTTGATGAGTACCAGCCGCGCCGCCACCACCAGAAAATCAATCAACTGCTCCATGCGGTTTTCTTTCATCTGCTCAATTTGGGCCAGGTATTGGGCAGTGACCTGGGTCAGGGACACGGCCGTAATGTCCAACTCCTGCCGCTCAATCAGGTGCAGCAGCAAATCGAGCGGGCCGGCAAAAACAGGTAGGGCAATCTGGTATTGTTTCATAACAGTTGCATTATCACAGCCAGCAAGATGATGACCAGAATGGTAAATAGTCCGATAAGCAAGAAAAGCTGCCGATCTTTTTGTTTGTGTGCGGCGCGACGGCGGGCTAATTCCTCTAGCCTTACCTGCTCTTGGGCCACCAACTGCGCCATGCGACGCTGCGAATCGGCCTCTTCCTGCGCCTTGATTTCCTTTGACCACTCCTGGTGTGCCTGTACCCGGTCGGCCGTCGTCTGGGCATAATTCACTTTGAGAAGCTCCAAAATGTCCATGGCTGTGCCACATTGTTTGCAGTATTCGTCGCCGGCCCAGTTTGCAGTGCGGCATTTCTGACAGACACGGGTGAGCGGCGCGCCACAGTCGCCACAAAATCCCTGTTCCTGGGCATGGTAGGCGTTGCAGCGCGGGCAGATGTGCCCATCCAGCACAAACTGGCTCTGGCAGGCGGCACAGGTAATGTGACGGCCGTGCTGCCGGATGTCAATCGGGTGTAAGCAGTTGGGGCAGGCTACTTCGGTTAGCATGTGTGGCATAGGAGACCAGAGTTTAGAGATTAGTTACCCATGATGCCAGCCACACACGCACTGATGAAAACTTGGGGGCGACCCGGCACAGTGCGGAAGGGCAGACAAGAGATGTATTCTTAAGGGGGTGTCGGGAGCGGGGGAAACCCCGCCCCACCCCTTTTTTTGCTTTACTATAATATATAGGTACAGGTAACAAGACAAGGGAGCGGCGGCCAGCCGTCAGGCCGTCAGGCGAAGCAGTAGACAGATGTCATTTTTTGGTTATAATTAGCACATATGTTCTGATTACCAGTGAGAAGTTCAACTTTTTTCAAAAGTTGAACTTCTACCACCAAAAACATTATGCGCTATTTTGTGACGCCGACTCAAGAAAAACAGATCAAATTATGGGAAAAGATTTACGGCCGTACCCACCTCCCCGTCAAATACCCCAGCCCCCACCTGGCCTGCACCCAGCGTTGGGGCGAGGCGCTGGTTTATTATCTGGATGTCACGGCCGTGCCCGCCGCCTTGTTGGATCGCCTGGCTGTGTATGAAGCCCGGCGCATGGGCGTCCGCTACAGCGAAGCCCGCCAGGCCGTGCGCCATGAATGGCTCATCCGCGCCGAAGAGTGCCGCCTGGAAACAGACACACCACCAACCACATCACCCTGGCAACCCGCCTTCCCCTTCCTGCAAAAAGTTCCGCTGGGAATGCAATCCCGCAACCGACTGCCTCAACCTGGCTTTTGAACCCAGCCCAAACCTGACAGGTCTTCTGAGACCTGTCAGGTTTACCGACGCTGCCAGGTTTACCGACGCTGCCAGGTTTACCGACGCTTACTCCAACGCAGACATCCACTTCTCCCGCAGCAGTTCCGGGATGCGCACCGGGCGCAATGTAACCAGATCGGCAAAGTAGCCGTTTTGCGTGGCCGCGGCTGCCACCACCCCATTTGCCACAATCTCCGCCTGTACTTCCCATTTGGTACGGCTCAACCGGCTGATCCACATCTGCCCCACCACCGCATCACCAAAGCGAGTCGGCCAGTGGTAGTGGATGTCCGTGTGGGTGAGGATGGGGGTACGGCCGTCGGCCAATGCCTGTTCCATCGGGTAATGTGCGGCCACCAACTGCTGCCGCAAATCTTCCAGCCAGCGAATATAGACCGCATTGTGAACGATGTGAGCGAAGTCAATATCGTAAGTTTTAACGGTAATCGGGAGGGTGATGAGCAACGGCCGTGATTCAGACATACCACCTACCCAAATCGCTTCAACAAAAAATCTACCACAACGCGATCAATCACTTCGCCATCCCTCTCCCCCTCCCCGCTCCAACGCTCCTCTAGATTTTCTTCGCCCACCAGCGCCCGCAACGCTTTGCGGGTGGCGGCGTCAAATTTGCCGGACTGCGGCCCGGTGTAATGGCCTGCCTTTTGCAGGATGGCTTGCAAATCCCCGGTCACATCGGCCAAGGGGATCAAGTCGGCCGGATTCACTGCGCCAAAGTAGAGGTGGTGCATGTTCACCAGTTCTTGCAGTTTTTCAATGGGCTGTGGGTGATCGTCTACACGCAAATCCAGGTAGCGGTCATTGTCGCCGCCGTAGCCGCCGTTTTCGCGCACCACCAGCACCCCGGCTGCCTGCCGCCCCCGTTTGTCGCCGCCCGCTGCCTGCCCGGCTGCCAATGCCACTACCAGCCAGTCGGCCAGTTCACCCGGCCCGCGCCGCGCCTCTTCATAGGCCGCCGCCATCGCTTCCACTGTACCCGGAATGAGGATGTTGCCCTGGCAGGCAAAATGCTCGCCCACGATGTGCCCGGCCCAAGCGTAACAATCGTCGCCGGTGAAGGAGGCGGCACGGCCGTATTTGTCTACCATGCCTACTTGCCGCAGGGCGCGTTGTTCGTCTACGGCCGTCAGTTCCGCAATCACCTCCACCGCCGACTGCCCGTCTGCCAGCCGTTCCAGGCCATCAATCCCATAACGCACATTGGCATAACTCTGGGTAGCTATCGCCCCTGCACCTGCCCGCGCCCAGGAAACCACAGCCGCGCAGGCCATAAACTTGGACTGTACCGCTACCCCCCACTCCTGCCGGTGCGGGTCGTAGGCGACAATAGAAAAGGTGGTGATTGGTTGCATGTTTCCTCCGTAATCGGTAATCGGTAATCGGTAATCGGTAATCGGTAATCGGTAATCGGTAATCGGAAAGATTATCGGGCATTGGTGGGGATCGGGCAAAAAAAAAGCCCGATGAGAAGGAATCTCATCGGGCTTCGGATTACGGTTCACGATTTACGGGTTAGCCGACGGCCGTGCCTCCAACGTCAGCGTCAGATCTAGCAAGTCGCCATCCCGGATGACCTGAATCGTCACTGTCTGGCCCACGCTGGCGCGGGTCACAATATAACCCAACAAGTCATCAAACTGATTCACCGGCTGGTCATCAATCTTTACAATCACATCACCGCCAATGGACACATCAAAGCCATCAATCTTCGTGATGCCACTGCTGCCACGCAGGCCGGCTTTGGCTGCCGGACCGCCGGTTAATACTTCCTGCACCAGCACACCGCGCTGCGAGGCGTCCAGCCCCATAGCCGCCGCTACTTCGCCTGACAACTGGCTGCCGGAAATACCCATCCAGGCGGTTTCTACGGAACCATTTTCAATGAGCTGCGGCACAACCCGGCTCACAATGTTGGCCGGTACGGCATAACCCACCCCACCAAAACTGGGCGTCAGGCTAAAGCTGGACGGGTCGGTCTGAATAGCGGTATTCACGCCAATCACTTCCCCGGCCAGATTCAGCAGCGGGCCGCCAGAGTTGCCCGGGTTAATCACCGCGTCTGTCTGGATGATATTGGGGATGTTGAAACGCGCCCCGCCGGGAGCAGCCGCGCCGGGCAGAGTCCGGCCCAAACCGGAGACAATGCCCGTAGACATGGAACCGGCCAACCCATACGGATTACCAATGGTGGCTACCAGTTGCCCCACTTCCAACACATCTGAACTGCCAATGGGCAGGGGGAACAGCCGGTCAGCAGCCACATCCACCTTGATCACCGCCAGGTCAGAGCCAGGGTCAGTGCCCACAATGGTCGCGGCGGCCTCCGTACCATCGGCAAAGATGACGGTAATTTTGGTTGCGCCTTCCACCACATGGTTGTTGGTGATGATGTGCCCTTCTTTGTCATAGACAAAACCGGAACCCTGCCCGTAAGAGGGAATCTGGGGTATATTTTGGCCTTCCGGCAGGTTTTCAAAAAAATCGCGGAATCCTTCGGGAATATCCTCGTGTTCGGGAATATCGGGGAGCTGCCCTTCCGGTAACTGGTAGACGGTGGTTGAGGCGGAGCCAACCACCTGAATGTTGACAACGCCGGGGTTGGCCTGTTTGTAGATGTTGACGTAGGTTTGCTCGGTGACGATGTCATCGGCTACGGCCGTGACCGGCACAGTTTGGACCACCGGCGCCTGTACATCTACCGCTGGCACAATGCCGCTCTCTACCTGGCTGGTGGTTTCGCCCCCACCCGTCAGCACCGGCACGGTGGCTTCCTGAGTCAGGTTGCCACAACCGGTGGTTATCAGCAGGATCAAAATAAAAGCAATTGGGAATGTTTTAACTTTGTTCAAAGTTGGTTCTCCTTCGTATCGTAAAGGTAGGGCAAGTTTGCAAACTCGCCCTACCATTTTCATTTTACAGACCTGCGCCAATTTTCGCCCGTATTTGTAAAAAATGTATGAAAACTATGTAATCTCACGGTGAGAGTTGGCCCAACGGCCGTTCTTTCCCATCGCCGAACTAAGGTCATCATGTCATCAGGCAAAAAATCGCGTATGATTCGCCGTATGAGCAAGGAGTATGATTATGCGCAGGGGGCGCGGGCTGTCTGGTTCGTTCTCACGCCTGCCATTTTTCTTTTCTGGTTATTTTTTCTGTGGCTGGCATGGGTAGACCCCGGTTTACCCACCCGTCGTTTCCTGCTGTTCATATCACTGCTCACCTGGCCGCTGTTGCTCTGGGGCGTTCTTTTCCTGGTCTTGTCAACCATGCGGGTGCAGATGCAGGAAACGGTCGTGACCCTGCACTTCCACAGCCATACCCGCACCATTCCCTACGAAGACATCACGGCCGTGCGCCAAAACCGGCTCTTCATCATCATTCACACCAGGCACGGCCGTATCCTCATCGAACGCTCCATCCAACGAAGCAGCCAGCTTGTGGCCGAACTCAACCGGCGCGCCCCGGCGCTGCGCCGCGCTGCCGTGCGCTACATTACCGCCCCCCTGCCCCGCCACCTGACGGCCAAACTTTCTTCTTTTCTATCGTACCTGTTCCTCATTGGCCTGTGTTTGTTTTTTAGCCTGGGCATGATCGCGGCCCTGCAAGTCAGCGATAATACCCTGGAAAAGCTCCTGGCGCTCACCGTAAGCGCTACCAGCATCGTGCTGGGGCTGCTCTTGCTTTACAACACCCTTTTTGATCTGCCGCGGCGGGTGACCTTCCTGTACCAGCATATAATGGTTGTCCATGTGCTGCGACGGCAGCGGTTTGACGCCGGCACATTGCAGGACGCCAACGTAAAGCGACAAATGATCACCTACAAAGGGGTGACACGGCCGTCCGATACCCTGATCCTCACCTTTACCGACGGCCGTAGCCTCACCTTGCAGCAAGACCACATGCAGCAATCCTTCCTCGAATTCCTGCCCGTGTTGGAACATCATTACCGCATTAAACCCAGGCACCACCGCGAAAAGCGACCGGTACCCTTCCCGCGTTTTGGTGTTGGCTCACAGAATGAATTCCGGTGGTACTTTGAACGTGACAGCCGCGTGCAGCCGGCCAATGTAGCCGAAATTTGCCATTGGTTACAACAGTGCCGCTACGTGTCTGACCACGAGCAATTTAACACGCGCGACCATTGACTGCATCCGGTGGAGTTTGAAACCAGCCGCCAGGGAGATTGTGAAGACCACGCCCTCTGGGCCTGGCGCAAATTAGTGAAGTTGGGGCTGCCCGCCGAATTTGTGGTTGGTCAGGCCAAATGGACGGCCGACCACCCGTTGGAAGCCCATGCCTGGGTCACGTTTTTGCAAGACGGCCGTCACTTTCTGTTAGAGGCCACCGGTAAAACGAACCTGATCTACCCCCTGGAAACAACCGCCAGTCGTTACCATCCCTGGTACAGTATTGACCAGAATTTCCAGACATACCAATACAACCGCTACCAGAATCCCGGTCGCCAACTATCGCCCCAGGCCATTCTGCGACGCCTAAAAGAAAGCGGATAGCCGCTGTGGCTATCCGCTTTTTCTAAACCTTCGCGTCTCTTCGCGCCCTTAGCGGATCATCCGGGTCGGTGGGCGCGGCGGCGGGCCAGGGCCAGCGCCAACCCCGTCAGCGCCAGCGCGCCCATACCCAGCGAGAGCAGGATGAAGGGGGCTGTCTCTACGTTGGCCTGAATCTGTTGCAGATTAACGGCCGTTGGTCCAAAAAACTGGAAGCGATAATCTTCCACCTCGCCACCCTGGGCCATACCGCCCACCAGAAGGTTAAGGGCAGTGGGGTTATTAGCCGCTGTGGGGCAGCCACTGCCATCCACAATCATGTTACCAAACCGGGGGTCGTTCGGCGGGAATAACCGGAAGCGGGCGAATAGCTCGGACGGGAAGTTGCCGCCATAAGCAGCCGAGGTGGGGCTGGTAAAGGTGAACTGCTGGTTCGTCAGGTTGCTCACCGGGGTAAGCAAAACCAGTTCGCTGACGACGCCGGTAGTGGGCAGTTGATCAAACGTGCCGTTCTGATCCCAGTCTACCCAGCCTACCAGGCAGCCGGTCCCGGTTACGTCCACAGTCACATGCCCCTGGCCCAAACCCCAATGGTATGCGCCGCCGCCGCCGGTACTTTGCACTACGCCGTCTTCATCATCATTGCCATCGGCGTCGTCGCCATCGGCTACGGCCGTGCTTTGCCCGTTGGGGTCCACATCCGGCGCTACCGTCTCCCCCAAATACAGGCCCGGCGTCACCTGATGACGTGGGCCATCGGCAGCCATGGTAGTGCGGTAACTGTTCGGCAAGTCACCCAGGTCAATGCCGGAGAGGAAACCAAAGTCCACGTCCGTGGCGCTGGGGCCAATGGTGACGCTGCGGAAGGTAATGGGGCCGCTGGTGATGGTGGGGTCTAAACCCACCAGGTTGGGCGCATTCTGGTTGACCGAAACCATATACGTGCCGGCAGGCAAATTACTGAAGGTGTAGTTGCCATCGAGATCGCTCAGGGTGACGCCGATGTAGCGGTTATCACCCGTTGTGGTGCAATCGTTGTCCGCGCCGCAATACCACAGGTACAGGGCGACGTCTGAATAACCGTAGTCTTCACCCGTATCCTGAACAGCGTTGTTGTTGGGGTCAAAAAAGACGGTGCCGCTGATGCTGAAAGCGCCGGTAAATTGGTAGCCAAAGTCCACATCCAGGTCACAATTTGTGCAGGCATTCCCGCCAATGGAAGTGACCACGCCACCAGATATGTCAATGTTAGCTGCTTCCCCATTGATGGCGCCGTCCGGGTCATATGTCTGGGTCAGACCAGCCGGTATTTGGGCCGCGTTTACACCCACAAAGTAGGTGTCATCGGGCAGGTCGGCAAAGCTGTAGTAGCCGTTGATGTCGGTGGTGGTGGTGGCGATGGCGATGGCGCTGTTGCAGGGTGAACTGGTGCAGAGGTAGATGGTGACGCCGGCAATGCCTGTTTCGTCCACATTGCGCGTGTTATCGCCGTTGGTATCAATCCACAATGTATCGCCAATAACGCCCAATGGCCGGTAGCCAAAGTCGCGGCTGCGGTCAATCTGGCCCAGCGCCAGGGTCAACCGGGAGGAAGAGTCACAGGTTACGCCGCTGCACACCGTCGTCAGGTCAGGGTCGCCCGTTTGGGCAAAACCGGCGGGCACGGTGGTTGTGTCTACGGCTACCACATAGAATGTGGTGGAGTAGTCGGTGCGGGGCAACAGGCCGGTGAAGGCATAATAACCGTTGGCGTCGGTGGTGGTGCTGGCTACGGCCGTGCCGCTGTTACACGGCTCGCTGATGCACAGATACACCGTCACGCCGGAAATGCCCGGTTCGCCGGGGTCTTGGTCGCCATTGCTGTTGTTGTCACGCCAGATAAAGTCACCAATGGCGCTGGAGGCATACCCAAAGTCGGCGTCGCTGTAATTCTCGCCGGCAGCCAGCGCCACCTGGTGCGAATTCTGGGCGGCGTTGTAAGCCACACCGCTGTTGGTGAGCGTATGCCCCGCCAGCGGCTGCCCCGCACCAAAGTTAGCGTCCGCTACCTGCACAATGTAATTCCCGGCCGCCAGATTGGTGAACAGGTAATTGCCACTGCCGTCGGTCGTGGTGGTATCCACCAGCGCATCTTCAGGGTCAATAATGCCATCACCGTTTTGATCCTGGTACAGGTTCACCAGCACACCGGCGGCGGGGCTTTCGCTGCCTTCCTGGACGCCGTTGGCGTTGGCATCGTACCAGACGGTGTCGCCAATGGAGGCAAAACCACGTGGTCGGTAGCCAAAGTCTACGGTGAAGATGCTGGCAGTAGTCAGGGTAACAACCTGTTTGTTATCACAAACGGTACAGGTTCCTGCTTCATCGGGATCGGCCGTTTGTACATAACCCGCCGGAACAGAAGAAGCCACTACCCGCACCAGATATTGGTTGCCATTACCGGCCAGGTTGGTGAACTGGTAGAAACCGTTGGCATCGGTCGTTTGCGTAGACAACAACGTGTCGCCGCTGTCTACAATGCCGTTGCCATTCAGGTCACGGAACAACTGCACCTGGACGCCGCTGATCCCCTCTTCACCACTGTTCTGGCTGCCGTTGCCGTTCCAGTCAGCATAAATCGTGTCGCCAATGCTCAGACCGCCAGTGTAGCCGAAGTTGTACGGGCCGCTTACCTGGCGAGCAGCCAGGGTAATAGCATTGGTCTGGTTATCACAGGAGCCGCCGCAGTTCACGCCATTTACATCCGGGTCGCCGGATTGGCTCATGCCTGACGGCGTGGTGACGCCCACGTAATAGGTATTGGCGTCGAGGTTACCAAAGACGTAACGGCCGTTGCTGTCCGTCGTCGTCAATACCGCCCCAGGCGTGGAACTATTGCAAGGCGTGGTGGTACATAGATAGACGCTCACATTGGGGATTGGCTCTTCATCTGCGTCCCACACGCCATCGGCGTCCCGGTCGTTCCAGACGTAGCCGATGATCGCCCCCTGTCCATCGGGGTCACGATAGCCAAAGCTCACGGCCGTGACGCTTTCGCCGCTGGTGATGTCATTAAACGTATTGAGGTTGGCCGTATCACCGTTCCACTGCCCATCACAGGTACCACAGGCAGTTCCCGCGCCATTACCCGCCGGGGTCGGATCGCCGGTACGGGTCGTAAGACCAGGCGGTAGCGTGGACTCCAACACCTTGACGTTGTAATAACCGGGACGCAAACCGCCAAAGAGATAACTGCCATCGCTGGCCGTCTGCTGGCTTGCCAGCAGAACCCAGGTGCCGCCATTCTGCGATGCGGCACAATCCTGATTGGTTGCGCCGGCCGTAGCCGGCGTCAGGAGTTGGGAAACCCCATTAACTAAGGCGTAACAGCCATATAACTGCACGGTGACGCCCGGAATGCGGCTGTCTGCGCCATCGTAACCGGTGGGATTGGTCCACTGGTTGGCAGCATTGCTTTCCGCCCAGATCACCCCGGCAATGGAACCTGGCAGGTCTATCCTGACCGCAGCCGTATCTGTAGCATCATTCACCGGCCGCCCCGCGCCAAACTTGCCGTTGGTAGAGGTAGCGGTATTTACGGTGGAGGCAACCGTCGCCAGCGCTCGGAAAGTCACCATAACTTTTTTCGTACCGCCTGCGTATAACGGCCCCAAGTTGTCCCAGGTGATTGTACCCGGCGTCTGGCTGGAAGGCGGTGGATCGGCAGAAACAAATTCCAGGTAATTGGGGTCATACGTATCGGTCAGCGGCAGTTCGGTGATGGTGGTCGCCGCGCCGCCACACAACTGGTCGGTAGTGATGACAAAGGCGATGGCATCGAGGCCAATATCACCCCGATTGGTCGGCGTACCCGTACCGTTGCCATTAGCCTGCACTTCCGAAAAGTTGTTTTGGAAATTGCTCCACTGCCAGCCGCCGCCAGGAGGAGTCAGCGTTTCATTGATAATATAATCAGTCCCGGCGCCGCCGCTGGCAAAAAAGCCGGCGCCGGTATAAGTGAGGGTTTGGGCAGTTGCATTGTTGCGGTAAACCACCAGTTGCAGATATTCGCTGGCATTGTTTTGCAGATTTTTCAACTCGCGCACATGCGCCAGCAAACGCACGCTGGTGATATTGCCGGTTTGCCCGCCAATATTGAAGCCGCTGATACCCACACTGTCTTCATTATTAGACAGGACAGTATAGGCAAAAACGCCATTTGGCTGGCCCAGCAGCCCGGCCGGGATATTTTGCCAGGCCGAGTTGCCGCTGCCAGAAGCAGGCGTACCATCGGCGGGTGGTTGCACCGTCGCCCACAAGGTATAGGTGCAAAAGCCCTGCACCGTGCCATCGCCGGGCAGTTTGTTATACAAGTCAATGGCATATTGCACCGTTTCACCCACGTAGGCTGTGTCAGGCGTTGTCAATCGTTTGATCAGGGTGAGCGAAGGGCCAAAGCCAAAATCGGCGGTATTATCAACAACTGGCGCAGGATTGGTACTGGTAGGATCCAGGGCGACAGCCCGTCTTTGGGGTGTGGTAGGCCCAAAACCAACAGGCAGGTCATTATCGGCCGCATCTACGACGACAATGTAACGGCCGTCGGGCAGATTCCCAAATGTATATCCCCCTGAGCCATCGGTGCTGGTGGCAGCGACCTGGGGATCAGTGTCATCCAGGACGCCGTTACCATTCGCATCGTAATAGAGGGTGACGCCAATGTCGGCAATGCCCGTCTCCGCGCCGCCATCTTGAATACCATCAGCATCCAGATCGCGCCAGACAAAGTCGCCAATGCTGTTGTTGCCCGGCACCACATTGTAGGTACACGCTTCGGCAAAGGGGGCGGCCCCACCCAGGCTGGCCTGGGCGCAATTCTCAATAAAGGGCGACCCGGTATAAGTTAGCGGCACCCGCGCCTGGAAGGTGGCAAAGTTGCCGGTAGAACCGGCGGGTAAGGTGTCGTTCAACCACCACTGGATCATCACCAGATTGTTTGGCCCGTTGCTCGTGACGGTACCGGGGTCAGTCAGGCTCCAGGTAGCACCGCTGTCCGTGGAGTAACGGATGGTGACGCCTGTGTTTGGGTTAATGTTGAGCGTCGCCGCCGCCGAGCCGCCAATATACTCCATGCCCTGCGGCACGGTATCGGCAATAACCAGGGGCATCGCGCCACCCGTGCTCATGCCCAGGCCAAAACCGGTAGTGCCCACATTGGCAAAGGGGATGTTATAGGTGGTGGTGCTGCCTAAGGGGATGCTGGTGGGGCTGCTGCTTTTGTCCAGCGTCACCTGGGGCGCCGAGCTAACCACGGGGGGGATACCTGTGCCATAGTCGCCGTTAAACTTCTCATTGTCATAGCCGGAGGCCACTTCTTGATAGGGGGAGAGACCGGTGGCGCAGGGGCCGTTAAGGGCCATAAAGGTGTAGAAAACTTCACCCCGCACGCCGTTGTTGTCGCTGGGCAGGTTGGTGAAATATAGCGGTCCGCCGTAGGGGGCGGAGAGCGCCGGATTCTGGTCATCAAAGGGGATGATGAGGTTGGGCTGCCCAGCGCTGCGGGAAACGGTAAGTACGCCAGAGGTGCGAATGAGCCGGAAGCAGGAGGGGTCATAGTCGGGGTCGCCGATGGGCTGCACCCAGGCGTTGTAGTCCGGCACAAAATCGCCGTCGTTGTCGAAGCCAAAACGCACATTGCCGAGAGTATAGAGAATGCCGTTGGAGGTAATGACGTCACCGGGGGCGACGGTGTTGGTGTTGGTGTTAAACCATTGGCCGTCCGGGTTCGGCCGTATCTTGTTGGCCATGGCCGAAATCTCGTTGCGCATGGTCATGCGCCGCGTGGCGGAGTTGTTAGCGCCTAGCCCGGTCTCGCCTACGGCCGTGCCCCAGATAACAAAGTTGAGCCACAGGTCATCCTGCGGCACATTGGTCTGGCCCCACACGGCCACACCGCTGTTATTGGGGTTGGCACGGCGAGGATAGGTGAAATGCCAGTATTGCAGGCGACACTCGCCTGGCGGAATAGCGCCGATAAAGCGGGAGGCATCCCCTGTGCCCAACTGTCCACCCACATGGGTGAAGGCATAATTCCCGGTGTTGGCCAGGTGGGGGTGCTCGCTAATAAACGAGGCATCGGCGCTGTTCCGCGCCGGGTATGTGCCCGGCGTGGCCCCATTGCCAATGTATCCCTGGGCATTGGTGAGCGGGGTATCGCCTACATTACAAAAACGCCCCGCTACGGTGGCTACCGACGGGGCGTAGGTGGATGGGGACTCCACATTGGAATCTACCACCAGGTTATAGGCGGCGATGATTTCCACGGTGAGGTCGGCGGCGGCGTCTGTAGGACGGGCCTGGGCTAACAAGGTGAACAGCCCGCCGAGTAACAATACAGTCAATAAGAGAACATGGGCTAACGGCCGTGACCGCCGCCACGACCGGAACGAGGTTTCCATTGTACTAATCCTCCATATACGATTCTTTCTACTACTGCTTACGGTAACAATATTGAGAGGGGCTGACATGAAACCATGCACTTTCGTCCCACCTGTTGGCGAGTATAACATAAAGGTTTCATAAAAATGGTTGAGTTTTGGTTAACGCGGCGGGAAGAGCATAGGAGTTTAGTCATAGGCGGGGAGGCAAAAAAAGACCCCGGCATAAACCGGGGTCTTTCATTTGCGTCCGAACCTGACAGGTCTGGCAGGTTTACCTTACATAGGGGCGGCGACGGGTAAGGGCCAGTCCCAGCCCGGTCAACACCAGGGTCACCAGGCCAAACACCACCAGAAGCAGCGGCGTGGAGCGTATGGTAGCCTGGATGTTTTGCAGGTTCACGGCCGTGGGCGAGAACGTCTGCTGGTAATCTTCCACCTCCCCACCGCTGGCGGCGCCTGTACTCAGCGTCGCCATCAACGCTGTGCTGTTGCTGGCTGCTGGACAACCACCGGTCAGCGCCACACCACGCGCCACAAACAAGGGATCATTGAGTGGGAAAATGCGGTACCGCATGTTTAGCGTGGCCGGGTAGATAAACGTACCGCTGCCTACCGTTGACTGCGGCGTGGTAAATGTCACCGTACCTGTTGCTAAAATCTGCGCAAACAACAATTCAGGCACATCAGCGCCACCGGAGCCGTCGTCAACCTCATCATCAAAGTTGCCATCACCGCTGAAGTCTGCCCAACCGAGGACACACCCCGGTCCACCAGTGACAGTGACCTCTACTTCACCCGTGCCATCTCCCCAGGAACCAGCGCCAGCGGGGATGATAACACCCTCTTCATCATCGGTACCATCGTTGTCGTCACCGTCGGTGGCAGCGCTTTCCTGCCCATCATTGTCCGCATCCCACACCGTACCCAGGAAAAGACCGGTGTTGGGGTGGCGCGGGCCATCGTCGCCAAAGATGGTGTTGTTGTAGCTGGTGGGCAGGTCGCCAAAGTCCATCGGCGCAACCAGGGTAATGCCAAAGTCAATGGTCTGGTTGGTATTAGAGTCACGACGGCCGTTGTCATTGATAGTCCGGTCGGTAGTTGGTTCCACGCGCCGGTCGAGGGTAATGCGCGTGGCGACCACAATGCCATCGGTCGCCGCATTGCCATTGAAATCTATACCGTTGTTATCATCCTCTGCCACCACGGTCACCGGGTCGAAGACGGTGCTGCTGCTGCGTGTCTGGTGCAGCAGTTGGCCGGCGGCAAACTGCGTGGGCGGAATATGGACGAAGTAGTTGCCCGGCACAAGATCACAGAAGCTGTAAGAGCCATCCTGTCCACCAACATTGGCCGTAATGGCGGTGGCAATGAGCGCGCCATCGTCCCCACCCGGCTCGAAGATGCCATCGTCGTCCACATCCCGGTATAGATGCAGGGTGATACCGTTGATGCCGTATTCCGCACCGTTTAAGAGGCCGTCGTTGTTGGCGTCATACCACACCTGGTCACCCAGGCAAACCGGCTCATAGGCGGCCATATCAACCGTCAGGTTGTTGCTGTTGTCCGGTGTGTTGGGGTCGGTACGGCCGTCGTTGAGCGGCTCGGTTGCAACTGCCAGCGATACCGGATTGGTGCTGAGGCCATCTGCACACGCCGCCGTCACCTCCGTGGCGCTGTTGTCATTGTTCAGATTGTCATTCGGGTTCGGGTCCGTAAAAGCGGTGGCAAATTTGTATTCTAGTGGGCCGCCCGGCGCAAAGTTAGACGCCGGGATGTGGACGTAATACTGCCCGGCCGGCAACCCCGCAAACAGATAATAACCGTTGGCGTCCGTCGTCACTTCGGCGATGTAAGACGTCCCGTCGCACACGGTAGCGACCGCGTACAACTGTACTGTGACGCCGGGAATGCGGATTTCATGCGTGGGAGCATAGATGCCCATGTCCAGCGTCATGTTGCTCTGCCCGGCGGTCAGCGCCCCGGTAGCCGGTGTTTGCCCGGTAGTGGGATCGGCGTCGGAATCCGCGCCATCGTCGCCGCCCTGATCCGGCGGCGTCACCGCGAAACCGGTGGGGATGGTGTTCAGGTCAAAACAGATGAAGTAATCATCTGGCGTCAGGTCAGCAAAGATGTAATTGCCCTGAATATCGGTAACAGTGGTCGCCAGCGATGGGTCGGTGCAATCGGTATCTGTTGCCAGATGCAAGGCCACCGTCACGCCGGGCACACCCGCTTCGCCGGGGTCTTGCACACCATTACGATCATCATCATACCAAACACGGTCGCCCACGCTGACGGTGCCGGCGGCAATCTGGCGAATGCCCATGTCCAACGTGAGGTCTGAACTATTGGCGGGGATGATGCCGGTGGCAGCGGTCGCCCCTGTCGTGGGATCTGCATCCGAGTCCTGGTCGTCGGCGCCGGCGTCCTGTGCCGTTACCTCGAAACCGGTCGGGAGGTTATTTACATCAAAACAGACAAAGTAGCTGCCGGAGGGCAAACCGGTAAACAGGTACGAACCATCACCGCCAGTGATTGTGACCATCAACGGCGTATCGGTAACACAATCTTGCCCATCGGCAAACAATTGCACACGTATGCCAGGCACACCACCTTCGCCCGCGTCTTGCAGGCCGTTGCCGTTGTCGTCATACCACACATAGTCGCCGACGCTGACGTTGCCGGCGCTAACGATGCCCATGTCCAGGGTGAAGTCAAACTGCCCGGCGTTTAAGTTGCCGGTAGGCGGCGTCTGGCCGTTGGCGTCGGCGTCGCTGTCCACGCTGTCGTCCGCCTGGTTGTTGGCAGCCGTGAGGCTATAACCGGCCGGAATAGTAGTCAGATTAAAGCAGACAAAGTAGTTGCCAGCGCCCAGGCCAGTGAATAGGTAGTTGCCACTTTCATCGGTGGTCTGGGTAGCTACCGGCGTATCGGCGCAAACCTGACCGGCAGTGAACAGGTCAACAGTAACGCCGGGGACGCCGGGTTCGTTGGCGTCTTGACGGCCGTTGCCATCCACGTCATACCACACCTTGTCCCCCACGGAAACAGAACCGGCGGGGTGTACAATGCCCATATCCAGGTTTAGGTTTTGCTGCCCAGAGGCCAGCGCACCGGTGTTACCGGTCTGCCCGGTAGTCTGGTTAGCATCAGAATCCAGAGCCGGGTCGCCGCCCTGACCTGGCTGGGTGACGGTAAAACCGGCGGGCAGATCAGCCAGCGTAAAACAGACAAAGTAGTTGCCGGGGGGGAGATCGGTGAAGAGGTAACGGCCGTCTGGCCCGGTACTCGTTTGTGCCAGCGCCGGGTCGGCGCAGGCCGTGTCCGTGCTGCGATGCAGCGCCACGCCAATGCCGCCCACGCCTGGCTCACCGGCGTTTTGCACACCATTACCGTTCCGGTCATACCAGACATAGTCACCCACCTGCACCGGCCCATCATAGTAGCCGTCCTTATCTTCATCGTCCCAGATGAAGTCCCCCAGACTCACCAGCGGCGCAAAGCCGAAGTCATAGGTATGGTTGTTTTCGCCGGGGCCGCCGGTAGTGAAATCAATAGCCACGTAACCGCCCAGGCGCGGCTGACCGTCAGAGTCACGAATCTCGCCAAAAGCGGCGCCATCCGCCTGCGGCGGCGAAACGGACATGCCATCGAGCGTTAACTGATTCAAGTCAACACGCACCTGATAACCAACACGGTACTGCAAATTTGTGAAGTAATAGAGACCATTGACATCTGTGGTGGTCGTCGCCGCCAGGGTGCCCGTGTTGTCATACAACTCCACATTAATACCGGCTATGGGCGGTTCACCGGGATCCTGAATGCCATTGCCGTCGTCATCTTGCCAGACACGGTTGCCTACTTCGATAGGCGCGGGGGCCGTCAGCAGTTCCACATCACCCACACCGGCCACTTTACCAAATGTGGCCGGCCGGCCGCCTTCGTCTGGCCCTACCAGTTCATACCCGCGCGGGCGGGCGCCATCGGAATTTTGGAACCAGGCCACGCCGCCGGAACGCCAACGGTCGGTATTCACGGGGTCGAACACGGCCGTGATGACCTCGTTGCTGCCAAACTTATGCGCCAGGCTGCCGCCAATCGTTTCCTGATGGGTGCCGCTGCCAACATCCGCACTGATGTTATACATATCCTGCCAGTAATATTCGCCGCCGCCCGGCCCCTGGCCATTGCCGGTTCCAATGGTAGGTGTTCCACCAGGGCAGGCCGCGTTGTTTTCCAGGACAAACGTGCCGCCATCATTGCAAACCCGAATAAGATCCCCGCCCATCGCGCCTTCATAGGTATCGATATCGGTAAGAATGGTGCTGTAGTTTTGATTACCGCCCTGATGGCCAAACCGGTCGGTGAAACCCAACAGCATGGAGCCATCAATGTCAAACTCAATATCGGTCAACATCGGCTGCGGGTACATTACCTGCCCCCACGGCCCCTGGCCAGGTATAGGCATCGGCGATCCCGGAGCGCTAATATCCGTCCATTCATCAATCCAGGGCAGCCAGGCAGCATTGGGAGAAAGGATGCCATTGGTGCTGATGTAACCACGTGGGTAATTCAATGACATGGAGAAAACCGGGGTAAAGTTGCCGGGGGCGGCCTCATCGGCGTTTATGGACAATACATGCGCTGACAGGTCGGCAATGGCCTGCGATGTTTCCGCCGAACAGACAATACCTACGTAGACCTTGCCATCATAGGTGTCAATGGCCCAGGGGCGGAATTCGCCGTCGGCGCAGCCAGGGTTGGGAATGGGGTAGGCGGTGACATCACCGGCTCCGGGGATTGTGGGTGAATAACCAATGTGAATGGAGTAGAGGGTGCGGTTGTACAAGTTCACCAGCCACAAAGTCTGGTCATCTTCGGACATGTCCATATCGCCAATCGAGTATTTACCGACGGCATCAAAAGCAGCCGGGTCATGGGTTGGCGTCAGGGCGCTGGTGCCGAGACCTGTATGAACATCTGGGCCTGTGTCTATGCCAATAGCGTTGACATCAATGAATGGCGTCACCGTATTGGACACGTCCAGTTGGTAAATGCCACCAGTGCCAAGTGGGCCAAAACCGACGTGGCGTTTCATAACGGCCGCAGTAAAAAAGGTTTGGGTCAAGGAGTGGGGGGCGGTTCCCCACACAGCGCCTATCTCGCTGGCAAGCGCCACCGTATTCGGCGGTGTACCAAACCCGCTGGCATCATAGGGATAAGAGACAAAGGCTTTCGTCTGCCCGGCCGTGCCGCCGGCTAATGGATCGCCATTTACAAAAGTGCTGGACACAACAGTGGGGATGGGCTGGCTGTACTGCGCCGGATTGTTGAAGCCAACATTGACGTTGGGCACATTGCCGCCCGAAATGTCTACAAACTGGACGGTGGTGCCACCGGCCGCACCAGGGCGCAAGAAGGCCAGGCTGCCATTGGTGGGCAGGGTAAATTCCACGCGGGCGGCATTGCCAGTAAGCAGGGGCAGGGCATAAGAACCATTCAAGGCGGTGGTGGTGGTGACGGTGACGCCGGTTTCATTCACGGCCGTGACCACCACTCCCCCAATACCCGGTTCATATGTGTCTTGCACCCCATTTGCGTTGTAATCACGAAAGGCGAGGCCGCTGATGACGCCATCGGCGTGTACGGCCGTTGTGCCCGGCTGGAATAACAAAAAGGCGGCCAATGCCAACAAGCCACCGATCCAACCAATGTGACGGTTTGTTTTTTTACGACTCATACAATGATTCTCCTACAAATTTAGTGGGGGAGGCTATCAATAAACAAATGATTCCCCTGCCTGCGAGTTGTATAGATTTTCAGTTTAGGTTCAAGGACAATGAAGAGTATAGCATAAAAGAAGCGTGAAAGTGGGTTATATTTTGGTTAAGGGCCAGAGAGCTGGGGGAAGTTGTCGGTCCCCTGAAATCCCAAAGAGCCTTCTTATTCTGGGGTAATGTGCAGCAATGTCCAGGTATCGTCGGCAGGCTGGTATTGGAAAGTGTAAACGTTTTTTTGGATGCGGCTGGTGGCCTGCAAACTGTAGTTGAATTCGATGGCCTTGACGATCAGGGTGTTGTCGGCGGCAAATTGAATGCGCTGCGCCTTGTCGGTGCTGCCGCCGGGCTGGGCAGCCAGGGAAAATTCCAAACGCGGTTCGCCGCTGAAACGGCCGTCCTCATTCAACATCACCGAATACACCTCCGGCGTTCGGCCGGCGCCGTAGTAGAGCCGCCGGCCCTGGCTGGCACGGAAAATGCCAATACCCAACGCATCCACATTCTCCAGTCGGGACAAAATTTCGCCGCTGTCCGGGTTGATCTGGTAAATAACGCCCACTTCATCCTGCGGCGTGGAACCGGCCACCGAGGCGGCGTAGAGGCTGCCGGTGTCACAATCATAGGCCAGCCCAATCACGCCATAGGGGTTGCCGCTACCCGGCGGCAGCGGCCAGGGCAGGCTGAGCCATTCGGTCATCTCGCCAGTTTGTGTGTTGATCTTGAAGATTTTGTTTTGTTCTTCTACCGGGTTGAGTTCCAGGCTGATGACCGGTGTGGGGGCCACAAAAATGTTGCCCAGCCAGTCTATGGCAAACGGCCCCACCTTACCGGCATTATCCCAGGTCTCATGCTGGTAAGAGCCACCCTCACCGGCCAGATCACGCACCAGGACACCGACGGCAAACTCCTGGGTGGTATCTATCACCGGCTGTGCAAAGTTGAGTGTATGCACAAACTGCGGCGTGGCATGGCACTGGTCGGTGGGGCCAATGGCATACCCTTCTGGCAATTTCGGCGCGGCTTCCTTTGCGCCACAGGCGGCCAGTAAACAGACCAGTAGCAGGCAAACAGCCACTGCCCGTAATCGGTAATCCGTAATCGGTAATCGGTCATTCCAACCCTGAGCCTGTCGAAGGGGAGGGATCCCTCTAACTTCATGCAGCGATAGGATTCCTCCTCGAAGACTCGTCGGAATGACACGGTTAAGGGATCGGCGTGATAGGGAGTAGGCCAGTAAAGGGTTTTTCATCGTTTGTTGTCTCACGGCTTCAGGGGACGGGCGTAAAAAACAGCCCGGCATAACAGGGCCAGGAACGGGCAACGGGGACGCCATTTTCAATGACGGAATCAGCCCAACAATACTCCTGACCGGGAGTGGCGTCGTTCTGTAATTCGGGCACAAACCAGAGTACCAGGTCTTGCGCGGCAGCCGGTTCGGAAGGGGTGATGAACTGTTCCGGCCCTTGCTGGTAGTCGGTGTTGCAGCAGGAACCCAGGCTGGGCAGGTCGGTTTTGCCTTCGTCGTAGTCAGGACCGGTGCGCGTCAGGTAGAGGTAGGCCGGATCCCCCCGTTCGCTGCGGATGGGCTGGATGGTGAAACCACGGCCGTCCGTTCCCGTCAATTGGAATGGATAGCCATCCGAGGTCGTGGGTGTGGCCTCGTTAACTACCTGCCAACCTTCACCGGCCCAGGGCTGCCAGTTTTGGCCGTCCCAGGCGGCAAAAGTATCGGCCGTACCATCGCTGCTGCCGGCCACATCCAGCCGCAGCACGGGGCGGTACGTGCCATCATCACCACAACCCCGGCCATGATTAGCCGCCAAGACACGGAAACGGCCGTCCGCATAAAACTCATACCGCTGTTCATACCGATAATTGCATGGCGTGGGCCAATCCGGGCTGCGGAAATCCTGCACCAGGGCAAAGCCAACGGCCGTGCCATTTTCCACGATCTCCTCTACGCTGGGGCCGTTAAAGGCCAGCACCGTGGCCGCGCTAAAAATAGGGCAGCCAATGGCGTCGTTGTAACCAAACCCATCCTGGCGCGAGTAACTGACGTGCCAGTCCACCAGGGTGGCGCTGTGCAGCACCGGCTGCCCCTGGTAAGAGACATTGCTCAGCTTGAGACCATCAGACCCGGTGAGGATAAATTCCATTGTCCAGTCGCCCTGCGTCAGCGTCTGGCTCTGTTTGCAGTAGCTTTCGTAGACGATCTCATTTTGCAGGCTGCGTTCGGTGACGGCGGCCGGTGTGCCACTGAGACCTAAATCCGTCCAACGAATGCCCACCAGCCGTTCGTCCGTCAAATCCACAATCGCCCACAACGCCTGCTCGCCCAATAGAAAAGTAGGGGCCACGCACAAATGCTGCGACCGTTCACACAACGTACCGTTGAGGGCGGTTTTGACGTTAGGCATCACGGCCGTACCCTCTACCCCACCCAACGCGGCAACCACTTCCGGGGATTGGCGGGCAATCTGCACGGCCAGGTCGGCCAGCGCAGGCGGGATTTCCGGCTGAGCATTGTCCAAATGGGAGACGGAAATGACCTGGCCCGCGGCCGTGTCCACCAGCGCCACCGTCGTTGTATTCAGGGCATAGTTGTACAGTTCCACCCGGTAGCAGTGGTCGGGGGTGCAGACAGCGGCGGCGGGTTGATCGGAGGGGAGTGACGGCCGTACCGCCATAATTTCGGTGCGCACGGGTTGGCCGGTGGTAGAGTCTATGGCATAAGCCAGGAATTCCGCATGTTGCAGCGCCAGCGTTTGTGCCTGCGCCGCTTCCCCCTGCAACCCCGCCAGCGTAAGAACAGGCGGGTTGGCTTGCAGCGCCGCGGCCACGTCCGCGCGGCGCGTGGCTAAAGCGGGAATTTGCGCTGCCAGCGCCGCCGGGTTCATGGGCGCCGCCAGCAGGTTTTGGCGGGTGGGGGTGGGGTCGGGCGCAGCCTGACAGGCCACTAATAGAAAAAATAGAACCACAGAGGCACAGAGGCACGGAGAAATTGGGCAACTAAAAACTCTGTGCCTCCGCACCTCTGTGGTAGCTTTTTTCAGGATACCTGGGGATGGAATCCCCAGGCTGGTACGGAAAACGCGCTGAAGCGCGTTCAAACAGCTCACCTGATCACCTCGTCACCTGCTCACCCCATCAAGAAGGCGGCGCCGTGGGTGGGGTGATGGTGGGTAGTGTTTTTTTGAGGGGCGACGGCCGTTTGCGGACACGCAGTTGGGGATGCAAGGCCACGCCTAACACCTCGCTCATACGGGTGACAAACACAAAGTTCAAATCCTGGCGCAGCTTTTTGGGGATGTTTTCCAGGTCAGACTCATTTTTCTGGGGTAGGATAAAGGTTTTAATGCCGGCGCGGCGGGCGGCCAGCGCCTTTTCGCGCACACCACCCACCGGCAGCACCCGACCGCGCAGCGTGATTTCCCCGGTCATGCTCACCTCGCGGTAAATGGGGCGGTCAGTGAAGGCGGAGATGATGGCCGTTGCCAGGGCCACGCCAGCCGAGGGGCCATCTTTAGGCACGGCCCCTTCAGGCACATGCAAATGAATATCCGTCTCTTCAAAGCGTTTGGGGTCTACACCCAGGGCTTCGGCCATGCTGCGGGCATAGGTCAGCGCCGCCTGGGCGCTCTCCTGCATCACCTCGCCTAGCTGCCCGGTAAGCTGCATCCCACCTTTGCCCGGCATGAGATTGACTTCGATGAACATGATGTCGCCGCCAACGGCCGTCCACGCCGCCCCCGTCGCTACCCCCACCTGGTCTTCTTCTTGCAAACCTTCTTCCGAGAAGCGCGGCGGGCCAAGCAGTTCTTCTACTCTGCGGGCCGTGATGCGCCGCGTGAATTTGCGTTCCTCAGCCACATCCCGCGCAATTTTGCGGCAGACATTGGCAATCTCCCGCTCCAGATTACGCACCCCCGCCTCTAATGTGTAACGGCGGATGATGGTCTTCAACGCTTCTTCTTCAAAGCGAATGCCGAATTTATCCAACCCATGCGCCGTTAACTGGCGGCGTGCCAGGAATTGGCGGCAAATTTCCATCTTCTCTTCTTCCAGATAGCCGGGAAACTCAATCACTTCCATGCGGTCTTGCAAAGCATAGGGGATGGCGTCCAGATAGTTGGCGGTGGTCACAAACATCACCTGCGATAAGTCAAAATCCAGGTCGAGATAATGGTCAGAGAAGGAAAAATTTTGCTCCGGGTCCAACACTTCCAGCAGCGCCGAGGAGGGGTCGCCGCGGAAATCGTTGCCCAGTTTATCAATTTCATCCAGCATGAAGAGCGGGTTTTTGGTACCGGCGCGGCGCATGGCCTGAATGATGCGCCCCGGCATGGCGCCAATGTAGGTGCGGCGATGGCCGCGAATTTCGGCTTCGTCGCGCACCCCACCCAGGCTAATGCGCACAAATTCCCGCCCCAGCGCGGTGGCAATGGAACGGCCGATACTTGTCTTTCCCGTGCCCGGCGGCCCCACGAAACAGAGGATGGGGCTGCGCATCGTTTCCGGCGCTATTTTTTTGACGGCAATGTATTCCAGGATGCGGTCTTTCACCCGATCCAGCCCGTAATGGTCGCCATCCAACACGCGGGCGGCGTGAGGCACATCCAGGTTATCGGTGGTGGTTTCTTCCCAGGGCAGCGCCAAAATCCAGTCAATGTAGGTGCGAATGATGCCCACTTCCGGCGACATGGGCGGCATGGCGTTGAGGCGGGCAATTTCCTTGTCCACTTTGGCGCGGACTTCGGCGGGCAGCGGTTTTTTCTCGGCCAGTTCGCGTACTTCGCCGATCTCCTGGGCAAAGATGTCCGCTTCGCCCAATTCACCCTGGATGACGCGCATTTGTTCACGCAGGAAATGTTCCCGCTGTGATTTGTCTACTTCTTGCTGTACTTTGGAGTGAATCTGGTTTTCCAGTTCCAACACATCCAGTTCTTTGGCAACTACAATGCTCACTTTTTGCAGCCGCTCGTTGGCGTCCAGCGTTTCCAGGATGTCCTGGCGCACATCAACGGGTACGTTGAGGGTGGAGGCGATGAAGTCGGCCAGCCAACCCGGTTCGTCAATGTTGATGGCAAAGGTGTAGGCGTCTTCGGGCATACTGCGGTTGAGCGACACCATCTTTTCAAACAGGGTGATGACGGCGCGCATCAGGGCTTCGGTGTTGCGGTCCCATTCCATCGGTTCGTGGACGGGACGGGCGCGGGCACGAATGTACGGTTCCCATTGGGTGAATTCCACAATTTCTACACGCCGACGCCCCTGGGCCAGGACGCTGGTGCTGTTGTCAGGCATCCGCAGCGCCTTGCCAATGGTGATTTCCGTGCCAATGGCGTACATGTCGCTGAGGCTGGGGTCGAGAACGTCGCTGTTGCGTTGGGTGGCGACAATGAGGTTTTCATCATTGGCCACGGCGGCGCGCACTGCTTCTAATGACCGCTCCCGGCCAATGAACAGCGGCATCACCATTTGCGGAAAGAGCACAATATCCCGCAGGGGCAGGAATGCGTATTCGATAAACCCTTCTTCGTCTTCCTCTAGCTCTTTATCTGGAAAAAGCTCGCCGCCGACGCCGGGCATGGCATCCAGGAAGTTGGGGTATTGGTCAAAGTCAAAGTCGAAATCGTCGTCGTCCATGAAAATTGTCAATTGCCAATTGAAAATTATCAATTGGCAATTGACTTGCTCCTATTTTGGTATGAGTTGGGATTGTAGACTGTCCCAACGATTTAGCAAATCGCCGACGATGTAGATGGAGCCGGTGACGCAGATGAGGTCGCCGGGGTCTGCCAGGGACCAGGCCAGGGTCACGGCCATGTCCATATCCACCGCCGGGTATGCTTTTGTGCCCAATTCCTCGGCCAACACGGCCAACTCTTGAGGAGTGGCGGAACGGGGGTGGTTGACGGTAGTGGTAATGATACCTGCCGCCGCCGACAGCAGTACCGCTAATTCCTGGCGGAAATCCTTGTCGCGGGCGCTGCCAAAGATGAACCAGAGACGGCCGTAGCGGTAATGATGGGTGAGTGCATAACTCAGCTTTTGCGCCGAATCGGGGTTGTGGGCGCAGTCGGCCAACAGGGTGGGCGCATCTGGCGATTGGTGCAGGATTTGCAGGCGACCGGGCCAGACCACACCGGCTAACCCTGCGCGGCAGGCATCCAGAGTGAGGTGGGGGAAGGACGGCCGTACCACCTGCAAGGCCGCCAGCGCCAATGCAGCGTTTTCCAATTGGAAGTCACCAAAGAGCGCCAGGGGAAAGGTCGTGCCATCAGGCACAAAGACGGGGTCGGGGGAATGGGAGATGGTCAGGTATTGCTCACCAGCACCCGTAATCGGTAATCTGTAATCGGTAATCCGACCACTATACTGCCAGTTTTGACCGATCACGCTCAAGGGGGCTTCGCGTTCGGTAGCCAGTTGGCGCAGCACAGCCAGCGCCTCCGGCTTTTGGGCGGCGGTGATGACAGGTACGCCCGGTTTGATAATGCCCCCCTTTTCAAAGGCGATTTCTGCCAGCGTATCGCCCAGATACTTCATGTGATCCAGGCTGAGGCTGGTGATGACGGAGACGAGTGGGGTGACGACGTTGGTGGCATCCAGCCGCCCGCCCATGCCCACTTCCAGCACAGCCACATCTATCTGCTCCTGGGCGAAATGGAGAAAGGCGACGGCCGTGAGGACTTCAAACCAGGTAGTGCCCGGCGTGGCGGCAACGGCCGGTTTGAGTTGCTCGATGTGGTGGACAAAAGCGGCGGGGGAGATACGGCCGTCGGGGTCGCCCGGCGTCAAAACACGAATGCGCTCGCGGAACTCTTGCAGGTGAGGCGAGGTGTACAGCCCCACCCGGTAGCCCGCTGCCCGCAGGCTGAAGGCGCACATGGCGGCTACACTGCCCTTGCCCTTGGTGCCCGCAATGTGAATGGCCGGGTAGCTGTTTTGCGGATCGCCCAGGCGGGCCAACAACTGCCGGGGGCGAAAGATGTCAATCTTGGCCGTTGTGTACCGGTCTTGGGGCGGCTGCTCAAAATTAAAAAAGCTGTAGAGATAATCTAAAGCGTGTTCAAACGCTTCGTTAGGCTGAGTTTGTTCCATAAACGGCGGATTGTAGCCGATTCAACAGTCAATGGTTAGGGGTCAATCGCCAATTTTCAATTGACGATTGACCCCTAACCATTGACAATTGACCATTCTGAAAAGGAGACGGATTTATGGATGCAGTGTATACCATTCATCAAGGATTTTCCAATACGGCCATGCTCTACTTTTTAATTTTGGGGGTGTGGGGTTTTATTCGGGCGGCGCGGTGGCAAAGTGTGGGCAGCAGTTATGCCGGGGCGCTGGTCGTGGCGCAGGTACTGCTCATTGTCAATATCGTCATAGGGGGGATATTGTGGCTGAACGGCCGTAACGTGAACATGGCCCGGTTTGATGTGCATGTGCTGTATGGCGCGTTTGTGCTGGTCTTTTTGCCCTTTGTCTATGTGGCCATGCTGCGCGGCGATGACAGTAACCGGGCGCAATGGGTATGGGGTTTTGTGAATTTGTTTATGTTTTTCCTGATGCCGCGCTTTTTTATTACCGGCATTTAACCTGCTTTATTGGGCGTGAATCTGATACAATCAACGGCCGTCTGTTCATGCACAATACAGGAGGCATAGGTAATGGCAGAAAACCCCAATTCCCCACCCAAAAACGCATCAACCGTATGGCCTGACTGGAAAAAGCAGTTGGCCGGTTTGGTGCTGGTTTTGCTCGTTCCCGTGATTTTTGTCTTTTTCAAACCGGCATTCACAACGCTGCTGATCACATTACTGCTGGCTTTTATCCTGCGCTACCCCATCAACCTCCTCCATCGGCGGTTCAAACTGCGCTACTCTATCTCCGTTTTTCTTGTTTTTTTCATTTTCCTACTGCTTTCTATCTGGGCATTTGTTGCTTTGACCGGCGCTGTTATCTCCACCGGTATCACGCTGTTGCAACAACTGCAAACCTTTATCAATGCCATCATGCCCGCCCCCCCAGAATCACTCGCTCTCGGCCCCATTGACCTCAGTTTTCTCATTGCCCCATTACAAAGGCTGGCAGCCAAGTTTGTGATCACACAACTATTTGGCGGCCCAGCCGGCATTGTGAATGGGCTGGGGCAGTTGATCACCAATGCCGCCGACCTGATGGGCCAATTTGCTATTATCGTCACCATTTTGCTCTTCTTCTTGCTGGAAATGCCCATCACCATTGGCGGTATCGGCAAACTATTTCCTGAAAATTCGCGCCGCGAATACGCCATCTTACTCCAACGCAGCGACAAACTGCTGGCTAACTTTTTCTTTGGCTCGCTGTTGGTGGTTGGTTTTTACTGGCTACTGGCTTACGTCCTGTTTGCCATTACGGGCGTCTCTGATCCGCTCATCAAAGGCTTTATTGTGGGTGTACCCAACTTTATTCCCCAGGTTGGCGGGTACATCTCTACTGTTCTGGTCTTCATCATCGCCCTCATCAGCGGTACAGACCGGTTTGCTATGGGGCCGCTCGTTTTTGCTTTTGTGATGATGATCATCTTCATGGTCGCTTCCGGTATCGCCTATTACTTTGTAGACGCCCGCGTTTACTCCAAATCGGTGAAGATACCGATCTGGCTCATTCTGATTGGCCTGATGGTATTTGCCGCCGTAATGGGCACGCTAGGTTTTCTCATCGCCGCTGCTGCCATTGCTATCTTTGGCGAGTTTTTCGTCTTCACCCTGAAAAAGATCCGCGGCGAAGACCCATACCCCGGCGAACCAGAGCCGCCGTTGTTTACGAAGTATTGGGAACGGTAATCCGTTATCGGTAATCGGTTATCCGCAATCCGTTATCCGTTATCGGTAAGCGGGTTTCGGCTTACGGATTACGATTTACGGTTGCCTGTCAGGTAACGCCCGGTTATAATCCGCCTGCTTTGGGTCATTAGCTCAGCTGGCAGAGCAGTGGACTTTTAATCCATTGGTCGCAGGTTCGAATCCTGCATGACCCACTACAAAAACGGCCGTGACCTTGTTCACGGCCGTTTTTCATTCCCACCCCGCTTGCCCCAATCCTGACGCCCGGCTAAACTCCCCCAACAATGAGGCGCATTTTTATCTGTGCCATCTGGGAAATCTGTGGTTTTGTTTTGAAGGAGAACAGATCAAGTGACACACCCAACCCCACCCCAGGCCGCCATTCACCCACACGAGCTAACGCTACACGGCCGTACCCGCACCGACAACTACTTCTGGCTGCGTGAACGCGAAAACCCGGACGTACTGGCTTACCTGGCAGCCGAAAACGCCTACATGCAGGCCATGATGGCCCATACCGAACCATTACAAGACAAACTGTATCAAGAAATGGTCGGCCGTATTCAAGAAACCGACAGCACCGTGCCCGTGCGCCTGGGTGACAACTATTACTACACCCGCACTGAGGCTGGCCTGCAATATGAAATCCATTGCCGCAAGGTGGGCAGCCTGGACGCGCCCGAAGAGATTTTGATAGATGAAAACGCCCTGGCCGAAGGTCAACCCTACTTCAAAATGGGCATCTTCAAACCCAGTCCCGACCAAAAAATCCTGGCCTACTCCACCGATACCAGCGGCGGTGAACGGTACACGATGCACTTTAAGAACCTGGACACTGGCGAATTGCTGCCCGACCAGGTTCCCAACACCAGCTACACAGCCGAATGGGGCAACGATAACCAGACCATTTTTTACACGGTACAAAACGAAGAATGGCGCAATTACCAACTGCGCCGCCACACCTTGGGCACAGACACAGCCCATGACCCGGTGCTGCACCAGGAAGATGACGCCTTATTCAATGTGATGGTAAGCAAAACCAAAGACAAAGCGTATCTGCTGCTCATCATTTTCAGTCTCGAATCCAGCGAAGAACATTTCCTGGATGCCAACCAGCCTCTGGGTACATTCCAACGCTTCCATCCCCGCCAGGAACGGGTGCAGTATTTCCTGTTTCACCGGCAGGGCACGTTTTACATTCACACTAATGAACAGGCGCCTAATTTCAAGGTGATGACCACACCCGCCGGCCAACCGGAAAAATCAAACTGGCAAACATTCATCCCCCACAACCCGGAGCGATTTATTGAGACGTTGGATTTGTTTGACGGGCATCTGGCGGTCTACGGCCGTGCCAATGGCCTGCGCACCCTGCAAATTCACACCTTCGCCGATGGATTGACCCGCGACGTACCCTTCCCCGAACCTGTCTACAGCTACACCCGCGCCGATAACCCCGAATCAAATACCAACAAGCTGCGTTTCGTTTACCAATCGCTCACCACCGCCGACACCACCTACGACCTGAACATGGATGACCTGGCCAGGGAGTTCAAAAAACAACTGCCGGTCTTAGGCGGCTATGAGGCCAGCGATTATGTGACAGAGCGGATTTGGGCCACGGCCGTAGACGGCACAAAAATCCCCATCTCCCTGGTTTATCGCCAGGGCGTGCCGCGCAACAGTCAAACCCCCTGCCTGCTCTATGCCTACGGTTCCTACGGCGCTAACATGGAACCCCGCTTCGACCAGAAACGGCTCTGCCTGATTGACCGGGGTTTCATCTACGCCATCGCCCACATTCGCGGCGGGCAAGAAATGGGCCGCCATTGGTATGACCAGGGCAAATGGCTGCATAAGAAAAACACCTTCACCGATTTCATCGCCTGCGCCGAACACCTGATCGCCCAAAATTACACCAGCGCCGACCGGTTGGCGATCATGGGCCGCAGCGCCGGCGGGCTGCTCATGGGCGCGGTCACGGTCATGCGCCCCGACCTGTTCAAAGTGGTGGTAGCGGGCGTGCCCTTCGTAGACGTGGTCACGACGATGTTGGACGAATCCATCCCCCTGACCACCGGTGAATTTGAGGAATGGGGCAACCCTAAAATCAAAGAGTATTTCGACTACATGCTCTCCTACTCCCCCTATGACAACACAACCGCCCAGGCATACCCCCACCTGCTTATCACCTGCGGCCTGAATGACCCCCGTGTGCAGTATTGGGAACCGGCCAAATGGGCCGCCAAACTCCGCACCGTCAAAACCGATAATAACCACCTGCTGCTCAAAACATTCATGGGCGCCGGGCACTTCTCCTCCTCCGGACGTTACGACTACCTCAAAGACACCGCCTTTGAGTACGCCTTCATTCTGGATATATTTGAGATTGGAGATTAGAGATTGGAGATTGGAGATTGGGTTAATCTCCGATCTCTAATCTCTCCATTCTATGCCCGTCGCCTCCATTATCATTCCCCACTTCAACGGCCGTCACCACCTCCCCGACTGCTTCGACTCCCTGCATCAACAAAGCTGCCAGGATTTTGAAGTTATCCTGGTGGACAACGGCTCCACCGACGGCACACAGGCATTTGTGCGTGAGCAATACCCGGAAGTACGGCTGATTGAGCTGGGCGAAAACCGGGGGTTTACCGGCGCGTGTAATGCCGGTTGGGCAGCGGCGCAGGGGGGCATTATCATCTTGCTGAACAATGACACGGCCGCACACCCCCATTGGCTATCCGAAATCATGCGCGCCTTTGGCGAACATCCCGAAGTAGGCAGCATCGCCAGCAAAATGCTGCTCTTTGACCGGCGTGACCATATCCACACCGCCGGTGACTTTTACCGCGTGGACGGCATTCCCGGCAATCGCGGCGTCTGGCAGAAGGACGAAGGGCAATTTGACCAGGAGGAGTACGTCTTTAGCGCCTGCGGTGGCGCCGCCGCTTACCGCCGCGAAGTGCTAGAAACCGTCGGCTTCCTGGATGATGACTTTTTCTTCTCCTGCGAAGATGTAGACCTGGGTTGGCGCATCAATCTGGCGGGGTGGAAGGTACTGTATGTACCGACGGCCGTCGTCTACCACAAACTTAAAGCCACCGGCGGCAGCGTGACCGGTAGTTATTATGACGGCCGTAACTTCCTCTACCTCCTCTGGAAAAATGTCCCCATTACCCACTTACGCACATACTGGCCCCTTATCCTCAAAGCTCAACTCAAAATCAGTTACGCCGCCCTACGCGCCTGGCGCGGTGAAGCCGCCCGCGCCCGTCTGCGGGGACAACTCGCTGGCTTATGGGGCATCTTCAAAATGTGGCCCAAACGCAAACAGGTGCAGGCAATCCGCCGCATAGACGACGATTCCCTGACGGCGCACTTAACACCCGTTGACGATGCCCCCACCCAGAGGTAACATTCCCCTCTGGTAACTGCTCATGGAGAGAATAGAAGAAGAAATGAAACCGTATCTGTCGGTGATTATCCCGGCCTATAATGAGGAAGAGCGCATTGGCAAAACGTTAACGGCCGTATACGCCTACCTCATCCCCCAACCTTACACCTGGGAACTGCTCGTCATCCTGGACGGCTGCCAGGACAACACCGCCGCCGTCATCGAAAGCTTTGCCCAGGGCAAAGAAAACATCCGCTGGATTGACCGTCGGCAAAACCGGGGCAAAGGGTACACCGTCCGCGAAGGCATGTTGGCTGCCAAAGGCGAAATTCGCCTCTTCACCGACGCCGACAACTCCACCGATATGAATCACTTTGACCGTATGAAACCCCTCTTCGACCAGGGCCAGGATGTGGTTATCTGCTCCCGCGACAAAAAAGATGCCGCCGACGCCCAACAAGCCACGCCCCAGCCCTTCCATAAGCGACTCATGGGTGATGCCGGCAACCTGTTCATTCAAGTCATCGCCGTGCCCGGCATTTGGGATACCCAGTGCGGTTTCAAAGCCTTTCGCGCCAAAGCGGCCGCCGAAATTTTTACTGTTGCTCAAATCAACGGCTGGCTGTTTGACATTGAAGCGCTGGCCCTGGCGCGCCATTTTGGCTACAAAATTAATATCCTTGGCGCAAACTGGGTGGATGAACCCAACACCCACGTCACCTTCACCGGCTACATCAAATCGCTTATTGAAGCCCTCAAAGTGCGCTGGAACCTATGGACGGGCGCTTACAAACGGCCACAGTCCGCCTTGAATGACGTGAAACCTTCACAGGCAAAACAAATATAGGAGATTGAGAGATTAGGAGATTGAGAGATTCGCTAATCTCCTAATCTCTCAGTCTCCAAATCTTTTCCTCTCTTGTGGCAGATCTGAGTTTTGAAACGGCCGTCCTCACCCAACACGGCCTCACCTACATCGCTGGCATTGACGAAGCCGGTCGCGGCGCATTGGCCGGGCCCGTCGTCGCCGCCGCCGTCATCCTGCCGCTCGATAATCCCGATGCCCTGGCGCAACTAGAAGAAGTCAACGACTCCAAACAACTGCCCCCCGCCACCCGCGAACGCCTTTTTTCACGCATCACGCATCACGCATCAGCCTACGCCATCGCCCTGGAACCGGCCGAAGTCATTGACAAAATCGGCATTGTACCGGCAACCAAACGAGCGATGAGTACGGCCGTGAGCCAACTCCTCCTGCCCGCCCAACACCTGCTCATAGACGGCAACATCCGTCTGCCTAACCTGAACCTGCCCCAACAAGCCATCATTCGCGGCGACACCCTCAGCCTGAGCATTGCCGCCGCTTCCATCCTGGCCAAAGTCACCCGCGACCGGCTGATGGTGGAACTGGAAGCCGTTTATCCGGCGTATGGATTTGCCCGGCATAAGGGGTATGGCACGGTCGTACACCTGCACACCCTGGCCCAACACGGCCCCTGCCCCCTCCACCGCCACTCCTTCGCCCCCATCCGCCGCACCCTGTTCCCATGAACCGTATTGACCGCCTCTTTGCCATCCTGCTCTTGTTGCAGAAAAAATCTCGACTGCGCGCCCAGGATTTAGCAGCCGAATTTGAAGTAAGCAAACGCACCATTTACCGCGATATCACAGCCCTGAGTGAAATGGGCGTGCCCATCGTTTCCTTGCCGGGTGAAGGATATGAACTGGTAGAAGGTTTTTTCCTGCCGCCGCTGCTGTTCACTGACAAAGAAGCCACTGCCCTTTTTTTAGGGGCGCGCCTGCTTTTGCAGCAGGCAGCCAGCACGCAGGTCGGCGACGCCGAACGCGCCCTGACCAAATTGGCCGTCGCCCTGCCGGAAAAAACCAGGCAGCAAGTCGAATCCCTCACCAAAATCATCGGCTTTATCGTCCCCCAGGAACGGTTTAATAGCGCTTCGGTCAGACATTGGTCACACCAAAAACAAAAGAATAACCACAAGAAAACCCGGCTTGTTCCTCATCAAACGAGCCGGGTTTTTGTTTGCTATGCGCCAGGGAGACACTGCCACGGCCGTAACCGATCCCTTAATAAGTTTCACTCTGCAAATTTAGTTCTTGACAAAATAGTTCCATCTCGTACAATTCCGCCTGTTATTTTATGCGGCGATTTTGAAAATCGCCCCACCCTGGAAACTTGTTGTGGCCGATCTTCAAACCGTGCCACGTTTAATCACATGCTCGACGAAGAAAAGAAACAACGTTGGATCGCCTTTGTGCAATCCATCGAACCAGACATGACCCCCCAGGCCGTGCGTCTCATGGGTGAATGGCGGCGCATCAGCCACGCCCTGCACCAGATGGGCACAGCCAGTCTGTCCGAAAGTGGTCTGACAGAAGCGCAATACCTGGTGCTGATGAGTCTGTACATGCACGAACAAATTGAAGGCCGGGCCATGCTCAACCCCTCGGAAATCAGCAAGTGGCGTGGCACCAGCCGCAACACCATCAGCTCCCTCATTCGCGGTCTGGAAGCAGAAGGACTGATTGAACGGCAGTTGGATGACGAAGACCGGCGTAAATTCAACATCTGTCTGACGGACGACGGCCGTGCCCTCGTCAGCCAATATGCCCATAAACAATTCCGCACCGTTGGCGGCTGCTTCAACCGCCTCAGTGACGCCGACCAGGAAACGCTGAGCGAATTATTAGCAAAACTCAACCAAAACCTGGAAGAAACCCGATCTCAGCTAGAGCAAGCACAGTAGGGCAGTTTTGCAAAATTGCCCTGCAGGAGACACCTATGCAAGCAGCAGAAAACCCATCCCGTTCCGGCCGTCGTGGCCGTGGCGGTGGCCCCGATGGGGTGCGCCCCAAAATGAATAATCAGGCATTGCGCCGCGCCATCCGGTACGTCTGGCAATACCCCAAAGTCACCTGGGCCGCCGTCGGCGCATTGCTCATTGCCACCATAGCCCAACTGGCTGTGCCCCAACTGGTACAAGAGATCATAGACACCATCACCAGCAGCGTGTTGAATGAGATGATCCTGGGCTTACCGGCCAACATGCAGGCTTTTGCCGCCGAACAATTGGGGCTAGACCTGGCCGCCGCCCAAAACGAATTAAACAGCGCCGAGCGCGCCATCATCACGGCCGGTTTAATCATCGTCGCCTTTGCTATCGCTCGTGGCTTTTTCTCCTTTGCCCAGACTTACCTCTCCCAGGTCTTGTCACAAAACATCGCCTTTGACATACGTCAGGACTTATACGCCAAAATCCAGCGCCTCAGCTTCAGCTACCACGACCGCAACCGCACCGGCCAGCTCATGATCCGGGCTACCGACGACATCGAAAAGCTGCGCCTCTTCCTGGGCCAGGGCTTGCTGCTGGCGCTGCAATCCGTCATCTTGCTGGTAGGTACGCTCGTCATCCTCTTCCTCACCAACTTCCGCCTGACGCTGGTGGTGCTGCCGCTGCTGCCAATTGCCCTGGTTTCTTTCATGATTTTTGGCGGGCTGGCGCAGCCTTTGTTTGGCGAGGCGCAGCGCCGCCTATCTCGCGTCAACACTATCTTGCAAGAAAATCTGGCCGGGCTGAAGGTGGTACAGGCCTCGGTGGCCGAAAAACGAGAGCAGGCCCATTTCAAGGAAGCGATTGATTCTGAATTGGAGCAGCGCATCAAAATCACGCGCATGTTTGCCATCCTCTTCCCGTTTATTTTCCTGGTAGCCAATCTGGGGCAGGCAGCCGTAATGTATTTTGGTGGCCGCCAGATTTTGAACGGGACGCTGACATTGGGCGAGTGGCAGAAGTTCAGCCTCTATCTAGTCTATCTGTTTATGCCGTTAGGTCAGTTAGGGTTTATCATCAGCCTGATGGCGCAGGCCGCCGCCAGCGCCGACCGCATCTTTGAAATTCTGGACGCCAAAAATGACGTGGAAAACAAGCCGGATGCGGTGGAATTAGGTGAAGTGACCGGCCGACTCACTTTTGAAAACGTCACCTTCCGCTACTTTGAAGGCAGCGAACCGGTCTTGCAAGACATCACGTTTGAAGCGGAGCCGGGCCAGACCATTGCCCTGCTGGGCGGCACCGGCAGCGGCAAAACCACCATTATCAACCTGATTCCACGCTTTTACGATGTCAGCAACGGCCGTGTCACCATTGACGGTCACGACATCCGCGATGTCACCCTGGAAAGCCTGCGCCAGCGCATCGGTATCGTCCTACAAGAAACCACCCTTTTCGGCGGCAGCATCCGCGACAACATCGCCTTTGGCCGCCCCAACGCCACCGAAGCCGAAATCATCGCCGCTGCCCAGGCCGCCGCCGCCCATGACTTCATCATGGAGTTCCCGGATGGCTACGACACCCCGGTCGGTGAACGCGGCTCCACCCTCAGCGGCGGCCAGAAGCAGCGCGTAGCCATTGCCCGCGCCCTGCTCATGGACCCGCACATCCTCATTCTGGATGACAGCACCAGCAGCGTAGACCTGACCACCGAATACCAGATTCAGAAGGCGCTAGACAAACTGATGCATGGGCGCACCAGCTTCGTCATCGCCCAACGCATCAGCACCGTCCTCAACGCCGACCAGATTCTCGTCCTGGACAAAGGGCGCGTGGTCGCCCGTGGCGTCCACGAAGAGCTAATGGAAAACAGTCCTCTCTATGCCGAGATTTACCATTCACAGCTCTCGGAAGACGTGGAATTGGCTTAACCAATCTCCTTATCTCCAATCTCCCAATCTCATAATTTTTGAGATGAGGAGATTGGAGATTGAGAGATTGTTGGAGATTCTCCAATGATAGACCGTCAAGCACAACTCCTGGGCATGGAAGCCCAGAAAGCACAAAGTATCAGCGGCACGCTCAAACGATTTGGCGCGTATTTTCGTCCCTACTGGCTGCCGTTGTTAATCGTTTTGGCCGCTATTATTTTTAGCACCTGGATGCAGGTACGTATCCCTTACCTGATTGGACAGGCGATTGATTGTTACCTGACGCCCTATGCCAGCCGTGTGGCCCTGACGGGCAATACGGCCGGTGTGACGCTGCCGCCGGCTGCTGCCGAATTTTTCAGCCAGATGGCCGGGGAAACGGCCGCCGGGTCCAACTGCACCTACACCACCATTGACCCCACCGCCTCTTACCAGGAGACATTGGCCGGTTTTACCCAATTGATGCTGATCATGGTGGCGCTTTATGTGGCCAGTTCGGCCCTCACCGGCCTTACCTTTTATGCCATGAGTTGGGCCGGCTTCCGCGTCCTGCGTGATTTGCGGGATGATGTGTTTCGCCACATCCACCGCCTGTCTCTGGGCTACTTCAGCAAACACGAAGCCGGCGATGTGATGAGCCGCCTGACGAACGACATGGACACCATCCAGCAGATGATTGGTTTTGGTGTGGTACAGGTGGTTCAGGGCATCTTGCTCATCGTCTGGATCATCTATGCCATGTTCCGCGACAATGTACCCTTCGCCCTGATCAGCCTGGTGACGCTGCCGTTGATGATCATCTTTACCAAGTGGTTTTCTGACCAGGCACGCAAGGCGTTCCGGCAGGCGCGCAAAGAAATCGGCTCGGTCAATGCCGATTTGCAGGAGAGCATTTCCGGTGTGCGCGAGGTGCAGGCATTTAGCCGCGAGGCGGAAAATATCGAGCAGTTCCGCGCCAGTAATGCCGCCAACCGGGACGCCAACATCAAGGCGCAGGCATATACTAGCGCCCTGGCGCCCACACTAGAAGCATTGAGCTATGTCAGTCTGGCGGTGGTGGCCTGCGTGGGTGGCATTGCCATTTTGAACGGGGGCACGCTGATGGGTTCGGCCGTGTCATTGGGCCTCATTTTTGCCTTCATTCAATACACGCAGCGGTTTAACATGCCGGTGCAGCAAATTGCTCTGCTGTGGACAAATATCCAGAGCGCCATTGCCGGCGGCGAGCGCATCTTTGGTCTGCTGGATGAAGTACCAGAACTGACAGATAAACCAGATGCCAGCGCCATACCCGCCATTCAAGGGGATGTGCGTTTTGATGCTGTGTGGGCGGAATATAATCCCGGCGAACCGGTGTTGAAGGGTGTCAACATTCACGCCCGGCCCGGTGAAACCGTGGCTATCGTGGGGCCAACAGGAGCGGGCAAAACGACCATTATCAACCTGCTGCCCCGTTTTTGGGATGTGAAAGATGGGGCTATTGTGATAGATGGTCACGATGTGCGCGACGTGACCCAGGCCAGCCTGCGCCAACAGATTGGCATTGTGTTACAAGACACATTCTTGTTTAGCGACACCGTGCTGAACAATATCCGCTATGCCCGCCCCGAAGCAACGGACGAAGAAGTGATGGAAGCGGCCAAACTGGCCCGCGCCCATGAATTCATCGAACGACTGCCAGAGGGATACCAGACGGTATTGGGCGAACGCGGTTCGGGGTTGAGCCAGGGGCAGCGGCAGCTCATCTCCATCGCCCGCGTGGCCTTGAGTGACCCGCGTATCCTGATTTTGGACGAGGCGACGAGCAGTGTAGACACACGCACAGAGCGGGAGATTCAAAAGGCGTTTGCGGTGTTACTGCACGGCCGTACCAGTTTTGTCATTGCCCACCGCCTCAGCACCATCCGCAGCGCGGATCAAGTGTTGGTGCTGAATCATGGCGAGATTATCGAGCAGGGCACACACAAGGAGCTACTGGCGGCCAAAGGCTTCTACTACGATTTGTATATGTCCCAATTCCGTCGCCAGCTCGATGCGGGCGAAACAGACGAGGAGTTGGCGGAGGAAGTGGATGTGTTTTTTGCGCCGGCGGATTGAGCCGGGAATCGGTAAACGGCCGTACCCGGTGGGGTACGGCCGTTTAGTTTTGCTATTTTGCCTGATTGGGATATAGGTCGGGGCTAATTCATCTTGCCCAACAGGGCCGTTTTGGCCCAGGTAGCAGGCAGGTAAAGCGGGTCAATCGCTAAGGCTTTATCGTAACATTGCAGCGCCGTGCGGTAACGCCCCAGGTGCTCATACACCCGGCCCAAATTCATGTAAGGGAACTGGCGAGCCTCATAGCGGGGGGCAGCAATCGCCTTTTCAAACCAGGTAATCGCCTCTTCCCACTGTTCTTGCTCAATTAAGTACACACCAATGTCGTTGTACGGGTTGCCATAGGCGGGGTCAACGGCAATGGCCTGGCGGCACATATCAATGGCCTCTTCCAGCCGCCCCATCATATTGTATGTCCAGCCCAGGAAAGTGTACGCTTCGGCCGTGGGGCGCGTCTCAATGGACTGCTGGTAGAGAGAGGCGGCGTGTTGCAGTTCCCCCTGCATCTGGTGACGGAACGCCCTATCAAACAAAACCATCGCTCTTTGTTGTTCAATCTGGTCATCGGTCATCATGCAAAATAGTTTAGCATCACAGCCAATGGATGTCAGCAGGTCATTAGTAATTCTTACATGATTCATACGCACTAACTGCCCCCCTGGTTAGCCTCCCGCCATCTATACCCCATGCAATAATCAGCTTATGCTTCAAATTCGGCAATAGCCGCCCGGCCAACCATTTCCAGCGCTGTATCCCCGGCGGGGGGCTGCATGGAACCGGCGCGGGCATCGCGGAAGTATCGTTCCAGCGGTAGAGCGCGGGTAATGGCCGAGCCACCGGCAATACGCAGCGCCTTGTCCGTCACGTCGTTGGCCGTTTCCGTGACCATCGTCTTGGCAGCAGCGATGCGGGCGCTCATGGCTTGCCGCTCTGTATCACGGCCGTGCCAGCCCGCTGCCACCTCCATCAGCAAACTGCGCGCCGCCTGCAAAGCCACATCAATCTCGCCAATCTGCCGCTGAATCTTGGGCAGGGTGGCAATGGGCTTACCCAACGCGGTGGGAACCCGTTCCAGCGCAAACTGGATGACGGCGTTGCGGGCGGCCACGGCCGTGCCCAGATAAATCGCCGACATCATCATGGGAAACCACACATTAACCGTCACCTGCGGGTCACCCCGTTCCACCAGATGCTCATGCGGAATGGGCACATCCGTATAAATCACGTCATGGCTGTCGCTGGCACGTAAACTGAGCGAATCGCTCCATGTCTTTTCCCAGGTAATGCCCGGGCTGTCCGGCGTAATCAAGACCACTCCCGCTTCCCCTGCCACATTGACGCGCACCAGCATATGGGTGAGATGTTTGCCGCCGGTTGACCACGTTTTACGGCCGTTTACCAACCAGCCATCAGGGGTGGGCACGGCCGTCGTCGCCGGTAAACCACCCCGCGACGGGCTGCCCATCTCTGGTTCGCTCGCCAGCGAATTGAACAACGCCCCGGCTGCCGCCGCCCGGCAAAATCGTTCATACCACACCGCATCCCAGGAACACACCTCCCGCTGGTGGCCGAAGATATGGAGCTGCATCCCTGCCACCAGCGCCGTCGAAGCGCTTCCCTGCGCCAGTTCCACCTGCGCGGCCACACACTCTACCAGGGATAGACCCAGACCACCAAATTCAACGGGCACGCTCAACCCCAGATAACCAGAATGTTTCAGACTGTCCACATCCGCCTGGGGCAACGCCCCAACCTTGTCCGCTTCACCAGCCCGACCGGCAAATTCAGCCGCCAGTTGTTGCGCCAGGGTTACGGCCGTTTTTCCATTTGTTTCGTGCATAAATATCCTTTGGCAGATGAGAGATTGGAGATGAGAGATTGAAAATAGGGAATCTCCAATCTCTAATCTCCAATCACATTTCGACTTTCTCTTGCCATCGTCGGCCATTCTAGCCACAATTACCCCTACAAGCCAATTGGCAGTAGTGCCAGGCACAGGGCATGAGGTCTCCAAACGGCAAGTAGGTTTTACCCCGTGCCTGGCATTTCGAGGAGAGAAAGACATGCACGATTGGAGCAAACGCAAACGATTAGAAGCGGCCATTCATGGCGAAGCACCCGACCGCCTGCCGGTCGCTCTCTGGCGACATTGGCCGGGTGACGACCAGGACGCCCGCGCCCTGGCAGCCGCCCATGTAAAATGGCAGCAAGATTGGGACTGGGACTTCCTCAAGGTTGGCCCCGCCAGCAGCTACTCGGTGGTGGATTGGGGCGTACAAGACCGCTGGGTGGGGCACATCGAAGGCACCCGCGATTACATTCACCTGCCCATTCAAACCCCAATGGATTGGGACAAACTAGAGCCGCTTGATCCCGCCCAGGGGATGCTGGCGAAACAAATCGAGGCGCTGCGGTTGATTGGCATGGCCCTGGGCGAGGAAACGCCATTCATCGCCACCATCTTTTCGCCGCTCTCCCAGGCCAAACATCTGGCAGGCAATGAACGCCTGTTGAGCCATCTACGCGCCCACCCCATGCGCGTCCGCCGCGCCCTGGACGTGATTACCGAAAGCACCATCCGCTTCATTGAGGCAGCCAAAAGCACCGGCATCAGCGGCATTTATTACGCCGTGCAGCACGCCCGCTATTCGCAAATGAGCAAGGAGGAGTTTTTGACCTACGGCCGTGACGACGACCTGCAAATCCTCACCGCTGCCAGCGACCTCTGGCTAAACATCGTCCACCTGCATAGCAGCCACATTATGTTTGACCTGGCAGGCGAATATCCGGCAGCGGTGGTAAACTGGCACGACCGCGAAACAGGGTGGCGGCTGGCCGATGGTTTGCAGTGGATTCAAGGGGCCGCCAGCGGCGGCGTAGACCATTGGACGTTACACCAGGAATCGCCGGAAGCAGCTTTGGTGGAAGCCCAAGACGCCCTGATGCAAACAAACGGCCGTCGCCTTATCCTGGGCACCGGCTGTGTAATTATGACCACCACCCCGCAACGCAACATCCGCGCCCTGCGCGAGTTTGTAGATGGTGGTAAGTGACGGGTTTTCGTCACTTACCACCATAATCTAACGATGCAACACCAGATCAACCCCACCGAATATAGCCCCCGCGGGCAGGCAATGGCCGACGCGGTGCAATCGTGTGTACACTGTGGTTTCTGCCTGGCAGCCTGCCCCACTTACCAGGTGTTAGGTGAAGAGATGGATTCGCCACGCGGCCGCATTGTGCTGATGAAAAACGTACTGGAACACACCCTACCCATCGCCGAAGCGCAGCCGCACATTGACCGCTGTCTGGGCTGCCTGGGCTGTGTGCCTGCCTGCCCGTCTGGTGTACCCTATGGCGACCTGCTGATGAGCTACCGGGGCATGGTGGAAGCGGAACGCTCACGGCCGTTGCTAGACGCCGCCGCCCGCCGCCTCATCATCGAAACATTGCCCTACCCGACGCGCTTTCGCACGGCCGTGCGCGCCGGCAAAATTGGCAAAACCGTGCAGCGCGCCCTGCCGTCTCAGTTTCAGGGCATGTTGAACATGCTGCCGGGCCAATTGCCTGCCGCCAGACCATTGCCCGCTGTCTATCCGGCACAGGGGACGCGCCGGGCGCGGGTAGCGCTGCTGGCAGGCTGTGTGCAGCAGGTGTTGGCCCCAGACATCAACTGGGCCACCCTGCACGTGCTGGCAGCCAACGGCGTGGAGACGGTCATCCCCGCCGGGCAGAACTGCTGCGGCGCCATTCTGATGCACATTGGTGAACTGGAACGGGCGCAGACATTGGCATGGCGCAATATAGAGCACTTCCCGGCGGATGTAGACGCCGTGTTAACCAATGCCGCCGGTTGTGGCTCTGGGATGCACGAGTATGGGCTGTTGTTTGCGGGCACGGCCGTAGCCGAACAGGCGGCCACTTTCGCCCACAAAGTACAGGATGTGACCGTTTTTCTGGCCGAATTGGGTTTGCAGCCCCCTCCTGGTCTGGCAAAACCGATACGAGCCGTGTATCAAGATGCCTGCCATTTGCGTCATGCACAAGGGGTGATGAGTGCGCCACGACAATTGCTCACGGCAGTGCCCAATCTAACCTTGCTGGAATTGGACGACGGGGGGCTGTGCTGCGGCTCGGCCGGCACATATAACCTGGATCAGCCCGAAATCGCCGCCGAACTGGGCCGCCGCAAAGCAGAGCACATCCGGCAAACCGGCGCCGAAGCCGTCATTTCCGGCAACATCGGCTGCATCACACAGATACAAACCCACTTACAACAGCCACTCCCCGTCTGGCATACGATGCAGGTTTTGGCGCAGAGCTATAAGGGACATAATGCGTGATGAGTTAGGTTTGCCTGGTCACGCATCAAAAAAGCCCCCAGCTGTTGCCGGAGGCCATTGTTTTTTGCCAGCGAAGGGACACCCTCTGTCTATTTTTTATCAGGCGTCTGGCTGTGCCTTTTGACCGCAAGTTTTCACTTCGTCCAGGCCGCCTTCTGACCATCATAGGGGTTTCTTTATCTTTTAGGTGTCCCCTCGATACAAAAGAAAGTATAGAGGATTGTGGGAAAAGTGCTGGCGACTACTCTACAGACAAACTGTAAATCGGTTAGCAACGGCCGTGTAATTCTATTCCTCTGCCAACAGGGCCACATCATCCACTTCCACTTCAAAACCATGCCCAGAAAAAACGAGCGTGACACTTTCAATAAAGCGGGGAGGCAGACGGCCGTGCCGTGCCAACTCCTCCCGAAAATCGGCGATCTCAAAAAAATAATCCTGCTGCATGGGTACACGAATATGTGGCCCCTGCACCATGGCACAAGTGGTGCAGCTATCCGGTGTCAGATTAGGGTCTGGCTCACCGGTGGCATAAAACCCTTGCTGCCAGGTACTACTGCCCCCGGCTTCATCCACATAATTCACCCGCACAAACAACGGACATTCACTGCCCTTTACGCCACATACCCCCAACGTCTCGTTCAAAATGCGGAACGTGAGCAGCAGCCGCAGCGAAGTTAATTCACTCACATCCTGGTTAATTGCCTGCCGCAGTGAGACTTCAGCATGTCCCACCCCCTGACGGGTGATATTCAGCCGGGGGTCACCACCCACATCGAGTGTCCGTACCAGACCCTCTGGCTGCGCCGCTCGCTCTACAATCCAGGGATTCAAAATCCACTGCTCCCGACTGCGGCTAAAGCCACCATTAGCAATCAGGTCACGTTCGGTACCCAACGGGCCTTCCGGGGATGAGCCATTGGGAATGCGGGCACGCGCCCCCGGCGGTAATGGCAACACCTCTCCCGCCGCAAAAATATCTGCCTGGCCAGCCTGAACCGTTACCTGTGTATCTTCCGGTGTAACCACCACCGCATACTGGCCTGGTTCTGCCAGTGCCAGTTCTCCCTGCGGTGTGATCAGGCGAACAGCAAACGGCCGTGCCTCGTCCTTATTCAGATTTACCCGTACCCGGCCGTTATCCAGACGCGCGATGAGGGTACGGCCGTGGTTGCTCACTGCAAAACGCGGCGTTTCCGCTTCCAGCAAATGAAAATCGGTATTACTGTATATCTGGAACGAGGCCAACAATTGCTCACTTTCCGGTGGGCGCACCGATACCAATGCGGTGGCTGTATTGCCTGTCAATACATGTTCACCGGCGGTCACACTTTGCCCGGCATCCCCCACAATCGTCGCCCGGCGACCGCCGGCTTCATCGTCAATCCCCACCGTTCCCTGATTGGCCTGCGCCAACACATCCAACGGCCGTGCAGAGTTTTGCAGCACAGCATTAATTATCACCGGTGTACTGATACATATCACCGTAAACACGGTAAAACTGGCAATTAGAACCATCCAGGCAGTTCGCTGCCGTTCCACGCTTAATTTTTCATCTAGCATCATCATTCACCACCGAATTCCAAAATGACTAAATTCGCCAGTAGCTTCTTGCCACCGCAGCTCTAAATCCGTAACCTGCGCCATCGCCGGCCCTCGTTGCAAAAAAACCACAAACTGTTGTAATGTTGGCTCTGGTCCTTCGGCCACCACCTGCACCGCGCCATCGGGCCGGTTCGCCACCCAGCCCACCAGCCCCAACCGCTGCGCTTCCAGCCGGGTATAATGGCGAAACGAAACACCTTGCACACGGCCGTACACTATTGCTGTTAGTCGTTTCATCATCCTCGTCTGATTGCTAATTGAGTAATTGGGTAATTACGCAATTACGCAATTACTTCTTCCCCATCTCTCGCAACAGTCGCCCCGGCAAGGTGGGGCCTTCGTAAATGAGCGCGGTATAAAGCTGTACCAGAGAAGCGCCTGCCTCAAGTTTGGCGCAAATGTCCGCTGCTGTAAAAATGCCACCGACGCCAATGATGGGCAAACGGCCGTTCGTCTCTCGATGAATATGCGCGATTATTTCATTGCTGCGGTCGGTTAACGGCCGTCCACTCACCCCCCCCGCTTCCTCTGACCCTCCCGACATCAGTAACCCATCGCGGCTAAGGGTGGTATTGGTGGCAATGATGCCATCCATGCCCGCATCCTGCACGGCCGTGAGCATCTCATCCAGTTCTGCCCAGGTCAGATCGGGCGCAATTTTGACCAGCAGCGGTCGAGGCGTTAGTTGATACTGGTACGCCAGCTTTTGATTCTCAGTTGTCAACACCTGCAGTAAATGGCCCAGGTAGTCGCCGCCCTGCAAATCGCGCAGTCCAGGCGTGTTAGGCGAACTGATATTCACCGCCAGATAATCGGCATAGGGGTACACCGCCTGCATGACGGTGATGTAATCTTGCGCGGCCTCGGCCAGCGGCGTCTCTTTTTGTTTGCCCAGGCTGACGCCTAAAATGAAGTCGCGTGGTTGTTGGGCAAGTGCGTTGAGGCGGGGCACGGCCGTTTCCACTCCCTCGTTGGGAAACCCCATGCGGTTGATGAGCGCCCCATCTAGTGGCAAACGGAAAATGCGCGGGCGTGGGTTGCCCGCTTGAGGCCGGGGCGTGAGTGTGCCTACCTCCACATGCCCAAAGCCCAATGCTGCCAGACCGGCTGCCACCCGTACATCCTTGTCAAATCCGGCAGCCATGCCCAGCACATTGGGAAAAGTCAGACCAAACACCCGCACCGGTTGCTGCGGAATTTTCCCGGCCAGACGATGCAGCCACGGCCGTCCCGCCCAACTCTGCCCATATTCCAGCAGCGACAGTGTGCGTTCATGCGCCGTCTCCGGGTCTATCTGGCTCAATATCGGAAAAACAAATCGTCGGTACATGCCCCCGATTATACGGATCGTAAGCCGTTATCGGTAATCCGTTATCCGTCCATCAGTTTCGGATTACGGATTACGCATCACGGATTACAGCTCACCGGTACACCCCCTCCACAATCACTTCCCCCTCACGCAGTTCCAGGCGAGTCAGCTCGATGGGCAGTTGCAGGTTATCATAGGCTGACTGCGCCTGGGCCACCAACGCCACCAGAAAATCGGGCGCGGTGGCGCCGCCCATACCCAACTCCTGTATCTGGCCTACCGGTTTACCATTGACCAGGGTGACAGTGGCACGGCCGTACACCGGCGTCCGCAGTCCCCCTACATGCAGCAACCCTCGCCCCACCACCCCATCCGGATGAATCTCTATTTGCGGATGGCTGAATGGTAGCTGAGGGCGCGGTTCAATGAACCAGGCAATCGTCTCCGACGCTATCTGGTCAGTGATCACCAGTTGAAACGGCTCGCCGATGGCATCCCGCGCCCGCCAGTGTTCCCGTACCTCGGCAATTTCCGGGTGCAAAATCGGCTCCGCTTTGGGCCAATCCACCCGCCCCGCCACCAACAGCCAGGCAAGCCCATTTGCCAACAGCAGCGCCAGCGCGATCCACAGATTCCTAGAGGTTAGTGATTTTTTCATCATCTTTATGCGTAATCCGTAATCCGTAACCCGTGAACCGAAGTCGGATTACGGGTTACGGATTACGGATTACTCCCAATGTTCCAGCAGCGCCCGCACTTCTTTGGAGAAGCCGCGCACCTTGTCCAGACGCCGTTCCAGGGCAATGCCCACCGCCACCAGAAACGCGCCCAGCAGCAGCAAGACGTAGGTATTGGCTGCCAGCAGCGGCTCGACCAGTTGCCCGGTCACGGCCGTGATCACCCCACCTACCCCCCCATACAACAGCCGCCGCAGCCGGCGCATACTGCCAAACCAGGCCACCAGCAGCCCCTCGCCAATCATCAGCAAAGCATAGACACCGCCATACGGCCCAAACGACTGCCAGAAGGCCGAACCAAAAAGCAGCAGCAGCGCCGCCCGGTCAATCCAGCGCGCCAGTCCGCGGCTGCCCCAACTCCACTCTGCCCAGCCCACACCGAGCAGATAAAAACCGGCGGGCATGGCGTATAGCTGTAACTCCTGCCGCCCACCTAAGAAATAAAGCCAGCCGCTCCAGGCTGCCAGCAGCATGAACACCGCGCCGTAGCCCAGCCAACGCCACCGTTCCACCAGCGCCGCCGTCAGATAAAACAGCGCGGCCAAAGCCAGCGTCAGCAGCCAGGCTTGAATATTGGCCGCCGGTGTGGTCGCCTCCACCAGCCAGTCAAACAACATAAAACTGCCCAGGAAATCATTAAACGCCACCACCAACGCCGCCACCGATAACAGCCAACCGCCAAAATACAACGGCCGTGTCCAGACATAAGCCAGAGATTGGAGACTTGAGATTGGAGATTGGGCAATCTCTGATCGCCAATCTCTAATCTCCTTGTGCTGTTGCATGCGCAGCCAGGCGCCCGGCAAGCCATAAGCCAATGACAGTAAGGCATAGACCGGCCATCGTTGGCTGTAAGGCACGTCCAACCAGGCCATCATTTGTTGCCCGGCCAACACGCCCAACACGAGCGCCAACACTGCCAGCCAGCGTTCCAGCCAGACCGAGGCCAATATGGCCAGCAGCAGGGCATGGGTCAGCGTCACGGCCGTGCCCGCGCCTCCCGCCGCCAACGCCAACGCCTGTCCCATGGCCACATTCACCTCCAGCAGTAGGAATAACGGCCGTGACCAACCATACCCTAAAAAGCTGGGCGCTTCGCCGCCCACTTTTTGCAGCGTCAAGGCTACCGCCGCCGTCAACAACGTCATCGGCAAAAAGGCCAGCGCCACCTGTTCGGGCATATCCGCCCAGCCAAACCAGCGTATAACGGCAACCCACGTCAATTGCAGCCAGCCCCAGGCCAGCAGCAACCATACCTGCCGCCGGAAACGGAACAGGTAATAGGTGAACACGGCCGTGCCCGCCGCTAACACCAACAGCCAGCGCCACTCGCTGGCAATTACCAGCCAGGCGCTCACCACCACCCCCAATAATGCCGCCACATACAGCGACCATCCCCACCACTGCAAAAAGGACAGCGGGCCAGATGATTGCCAGAGTGTGGCAATCAGGTTCAACCGCCCCATTTTCTCGGTTTCAGGCTGGTCTGGCTCCGTGCCCCAGTGGGCGTCCAGCCAGCGCGCCAGCGCCAGCGCCGCCAGGATGCCCGGCCACAAGACCAGCCCCACATTTTCGTCTCGTATGCCCAACAAGTCTAAAGCTGCCAGATAAGAGACAACGATCAGCGCCACCGCCAGATGATACACCAGGGGCCAACGCTGCCACACGGCCGTTGCCGTCCAGATACACGCCGCCAGGCCATAACCTACAAACATCCCACCTGTCGTTTCATCGCTGAGTACCAGGCCAATCATGCTCCAGACAAACATCATCACCAGCAGCGGCGGCGCGTGGGCCGCCAGGTTACGCCGGGTGAGCAGCCAGGCCAGCGCCAGATACAAGCCACTCAGACCGATAAATAACCAGCCATAGGCAAAGGCATCATAAATCCTCAACTCCGCCAGCAGAAATGTTCCCGCCAACGGCAGCGTCACCGCGCCCGGATACCACCAGCGCGGCTCGCGGAACAGCCACACCGACAGCACCGCCAGCCCGGTATCAAACAACAATGCGCCAATGAGAACAGGCCAATCGCCCATCACGAGCAATGTGCCCACCACGGCCGTGCCATAGGCCATGATGTAAAACGGCAGCCGATAACCGGGCTGCCGCCGCGCCAGCCAGCGCCCCGCCGCTAACAGAGGCAGGGGGAAAGTCAGAGTCAAGAGACCTACGGCCGTCGCCGTCACCCCCGGCCAACGCCACACCAACAAATAACCGGCCCAAACCGGCAGCAAAAAGAGCAGGGGGTACACAAAACGGGCCGATGGGGGGTCTGTTTTCTCCCGAAAATGGGCATCCATCCATACGGCCGTGCCATAAAAACCCAAACCCAACGCCACGGCCGTGACCGACGCCTGGGCATTCCAGCAGCCCCACAACAACGCAATGGGGGCGATCAGATGCGCCACTACCAGCGGCGGACGGCTCCACCAGCCCGGCCCTAGCCGCCACTTGAGGAGAATGGCCACACCCATCAGCGCCAGCGCCAACACCATCCAGTTCAGCCCATACCATTCCCAACGAGGCGGCGCCCACACATACCAGCCGCGCCCAATCAGCAGCGTCCAGGGGGCCAGGATGAGTACAGCCGCCAGCCAGCCAAAGCGTTCCTGGCGATAGAGCCGCGCCGCCAGCGCATACAATCCCACCAGCAGCAGCAAGGCTACAATGCTCCACGTCTGCCGGGTGACGCCGCCGCCCAACAAGAACAGATTCCGCACCAGCGCCAGCCCAATAGTCACAAGAGAGACAAACCAACCGGTATGGATGAGCGGTTGTTGGTACAACCGCCAGATGGGCCGCCACAAACCGCCGCGCTGCTGCACCAGCCAATACAGCAGCCGCTCCGTCAGGATCAAAACAATCGCTAACAGCGCCGCCAACGCCGCCGAACGGCCGCTGCCCCGGCTGTATACCTTCACAAACAGCCCACCCGCCGCCACCACCGACCAGACGCCCAGATAAGCCCACCGTACCTGGTAATGCGACCAGGCATACACCAGCAGCCCACCGCCCAACAATAGCTGGGACAGGGCTACCCACACCAGGTCAGGTTCAGGCACATTGAGTACCAACAGGCCGTTCACGGCCGTGAGCCACACCGTCAGCACCAGCGCCACCTGCTGCAACTGCACCAACCGTTCCCCCCGCTGCCAGTGCCACCATTCTCCCACCACAAAATAGGTGGCGATGATGAGTGCCATCACCGGATTTGTCTGTTCCTCCGGCAGCCCCCAGGCATTGAGCAGCAGCGCCGCGCCGCCGGGCAAGAACAGGCCACCTAGCCACAACCAGCGCCGGTTTTGCAGCGCCCCGGCGGCCACAAAATAAAACGCCGCCAGCAGCAGGAAAACCAACCCTACCGTCCATTGGCGCTGGCTCATAAAGGCCGTCACCAGGGCCATCAGGGCGCTGAGATGGGCGGCTGTTTGCCAGGCACGGCCGTACGCCCACCGCCGCCGCCGTACCCAGATGCACACCCCTAACAGGGCATAGGTGACGGCCGTGTAGACCAATGCTTGCGCGGGTTCTGCCGGGGTACGGCCGTGTGGCCATAAAAACCAGACCCAGGGCACAACCGCCAACGCCGCCCCCCAATGAAACAGCGTCGTTTGCCAGCGAACCAGCCGCCGGTGCGCCAGCAGCGCCAGCACCCCCGCCGTCTCTACATGCGCCAGATACGCCAGCCAGACATTGATACCAATCCAGTTCACCAGTGCATAATTGAGCAACTGCCGGTCATACAAAAGCAGCGGCGGCAGAATGGATAAGGCGGCAAAAAGGTAGCCGGCGCCAAAGAGGGGGGTGGTGTAATTAGAGATTGGAGATTGGAGATTAAGATGCTTCCCACCTCCAATCTCTAATCTCCAATCTCCCAATCTCACTCCCGCCACCACATGCAAAACCGCTAACAACGCCCAGGGCAAAATCAATTCAGTCGGGGTCGCGCCACGACCCCCCTGCCAGGCCGCCGACGCCGTCAGCAGGAAGAGGCTCATGCCCCACAGGGCGCGCGGCTGCTGCCAGAGCACGGCCGTGAACACCATCACCCCCGCCAGCAGCAAATGCACAACGGCCGCCGCCTGGACGGTCTGCAATGACCAGACGGCCGTGACCACTGCCAAAATAAACGCCGCCCGCAAGAAGATACGGCCGTAAACCACCATGCTCTCCTGCCGCTGCCAGCGCCGCGCCAAAACCAGATAAACCGGCAGCAGCAGCGCCCAACCAACGGCGGCCCAGGCAGGTGCAATTTCTCTGGGAATGAAGAGAACCCGCGCCGTCAGCCAGACCGCTACCGGAAATATAAAAGCGGTAGCCCAGGCCAGCGTGCGCAGCCGGACGCGCCGCAGCATGAAGGCAAACACCAGGCCACCCAACCACCAATCCAGCGCCAGCGCCGTATGGAAAGCGATGCTGCCACCCCGAAAATAGCTCCAGCCCAACCCTACCAGCAGCACGGGTACGGTGAGCACCAGCGCCATCTGGCCGAACGGCCGTGACAGGAATTGCCATTTGCCCGTTCGGGGATGCAGCCATTGGCCCAATAGCGCCAGGGCAACGGCCGTAACCATCACCCCCACCTGCCACCAAGCCCGGCTGACGCCAACCAGATTGAGCGAGGCTGCTAACAGGCTGCCCGCCGCCAACCCGATGAGATACCCAAAGAAGGCCGCTTGCAGCCAGACGGCCGTGACCAGATAGGCCGCCAGGCAGACCAATGAGGCGATGAACCAGATGAGCGGCCAACTGCCGGGCGGAAAACCATCCGACAGATAAAAAGCGTAAAAGTCCAGCGGCACCAGTAAGGAGGCCACAGCAATGAGGGCGATGCCGGAACCACGTAACTGCATGCGTTGGTATACATACCAGCCCAGGATGTAAAACACGGCCGTGAAGCCGCCCAAAAAGGCAATCTGCACGACAGGCGTAAAGGTGCCCCAATTCCACACTACCCAGGAGATACCGGCGGCAAACAACAGCAGCACCCCCAGGAACAACACCGCCTGCAAGGTGCGCTCGGAGAGCAGCGTCTCCCAGACGCGATCCCAGGTAAGCGCCGGGCGATGGAAACGCCCGGTAGGGGACGGGGTAGAAGTATTCAAGTCTTCAGGGGATTTTTCTTTAGCCGATGCAGGTGAGGAGGCAGACGGCGCACCGGAAGCGGCTTCGGGGCGGGCCACCAATCCGGCTTCTATGGCTAATGCTTCCATTTCGGCAGCCAATTGGCGTTCAACCACGCGGTAGGCATAGGCAGGCATCAGGTTGAGACTAACAAGATGGGCGGCTATCTTTTGTACGTGTTGTTTTTGGGCCAACTGCTGCCGGGCTGCGGCCTGACTATTGGCTGGCGGCGGCGTGGGGGGCGCATCCATCAACTGCTCTTGCAGCACGCCAATCTGGCTGTGGGCGTTCAAGATCGTTTGCTCGGCAGTGGGATTCCTGATCCAACCGCTGCGCTGCCATTGGGTCACGGCCGTGATAACGGCCCGCCAGGATGCAATTTGGGCGTAAAGTTCGGCGGCGGCTACGGCCGTGAGTGGCTCACGCAAACCCAACGCCACTTCCACCCGACGGCGCTCTATTTCATAACGCTCACTTAACCTCTCACGTGCGGGACCTGAAGGGTATACCCAGGCAGCCAATTCTTCCAGCAAAAAAGTCAGGTTAGACAATCGCTCCAGAGCCAGGGCATCGCCGGTAAAGTGGCACTGCGCGCAGGGGGTACATATTTCAAAATCGGCTGAGTTACATTTGGGACAACGCATATCCACCAACCTCCGCTTGCATCATAACAAAACGGCTCTACCTTACACAACACCACATGTGCCCGGATCAGGACACATGAGTGCTTGTTATGCCATTGTAATCGGCGTTAGACTGGCTCACCCACCGTTTGTGTAACGATCAGGCAACAACCTGGGGCAAGTAGCAGGTTGCAGGTTGCAAGTCCTGGTCGTCAGATTAACTTGCGACTTGCCACACGCAACTTGCCACCAAAACTATCTTCGCGCCCTTCGCGGATCATTCGCCAAAACGGAAGGCGGCAACTTCTGCTTGTAGGGCAGTTTTGGTTTCTGGCGGAATCATGTTCCAGGGAATGTTATGCACAGCGCCATAGAGGGCATAGAGCAGGTTCAAACTGGCTTTGGGCTGCCTGGCTTTGACCAGGCAATAGGCTTCCACCACCCCTACTTCAACTAATTCGGCCTGTGTGTGTATACCAATCTCCGCCAGCCACTCTGTCGAGGTCGGCCCAAGATTGAGGGAATTCTCAAGTGGACGGGGGTTTTCATTGGTCATCATTGTAGCCATCTGTCATTCCGAGCGGAGTCTGCGAAGCGAGGAATCCCTCTCATGCACAAGTGAACGGGATTCCTCCTCGAAGACTAGCCTGCCCTGAGGCATCGAAGGGTCGGAATGACAGTTTATCTAGTCGTCGTTGAGTTGGAGGACGGACATGAAGGCTTCCTGGGGGACTTCGACGGAGCCGATCATTTTCATGCGCTTCTTGCCTTTCTTCTGTTTTTCCAGCAGCTTCTTTTTGCGGGTGATGTCGCCGCCGTAACATTTGGCCAGCACGTCTTTGCGCATGGCTTTGACGTTGGCGCGGCTGATGACGCGGTTGCCAACGGCCGCCTGGATGGGTACTTCAAACATCTGACGCGGGATTTTCTCCTTGAGGGCGGAGACGAGTTTTTGGCCGCGATGGTAGGCGTCTTCGGTGTGGACGATCATGGCGAGGGCGTCTACCGGGGTTTTGTTGACCAGGACTTCCAGTTTGACGAGATCGGAGGCGCGGTATTCTTTGAATTCGTAGTCCATGGAGGCATAGCCGCGGGTACCGCTTTTGAGTTTGTCGTAGAAGTCTACGATCATTTCGGCCAGGGGCAGTTCATAGCGGAGGACGACGCGACCGGGAGCGGGGTATTCCTGACCCATCAGAATACCGCGTCGTTTGATGACAAGATCCATGATGACGCCGTAGTATTCTTCGGGGGTGAAGATGTGCACGTCCATCCACGGTTCGCGCACTTCGTCGAAGGTGGCGGGGTCGGGCAGGTCGGCGGGGCTGTTGATGATGCGCACTTCGCCGGTGCCGGACATGACAACTTCGTAGCGGACACTGGGGGCGGTGGCGACGAGGTCGAGGTCGTATTCGCGTTCGAGTCGTTCCTGGATGATTTCCATGTGGAAGAGGCCGAGGAAGCCACAGCGGAAGCCAAAGTTAAGGGCGCTGGAGGTTTCGGGTTCAAAAACGAGGGAGGCGTCGTTGAGTTGCAGTTTTTCCAGGGCTTCTTTGAGGATGGCATAGTCTTCGCCTTCGGAGGGGTAGAAACCGGCGAAGACCATGGGTTTGACGCGCTGGAAGCCGGGCAGGGGGTCGGTGGCGGGCTGGTCGCGCAGGGTGATGGTGTCGCCGACGCGACATTCGCGCACGGTTTTGAGGCCGGTGGCGATGTAGCCAACTTCACCGGCTTGCAAGCGGTCTACGGGTTTCATGGCGGGGGAGAAGGTGCCGATTTCGATGGGTTCGACGGTCACGTCATTGGAGAGCATTTTGATCCATTGGCGTTTGTCTATAGCGCCTTCAAAGATGCGGACGTAGGCGATGACGCCTTTGTAGGAGTCGTAGTGGGAGTCGAAGACGAGGGCGCGCAGGGGGGCGTCGGTGTTAATGGTGGGTGGGGGGACGTGTTTGACGACGGCTTCAAGGACGGATTCGACATTTTCGCCGGTTTTGGCGCTGATGGGGATGGCGTCTTCGGCGGCGATGCCAGTGATGGCTTCGACTTCTTCGGCGACGTCCTCGGGCAGGGCGGCGGGCAGGTCTATTTTGTTGATGACGGGGATGATTTCCAGACCGGCTTCGACGCCGAGGTAGAGGTTGGCCAGGGTTTGGGCTTCGATGCCCTGGGTGGCGTCTACGACGAGGATGGCGCCTTCGCAACCTTGCAGGGCGCGGCTGACTTCGTAGGCGAAGTCTACATGGCCGGGGGTGTCAATGAGGTTGAGGATGTAGTCGTTGCCATCCTGGGCGGTGTAGTTCATGCGCACGGCCGAGGCTTTGATGGTGACGCCTTTTTCGCGTTCTAAATCCATGCTGTCCAGGACTTGTTCCTGCATTTCCCGGTCGGAGATGGTGCCGGTGATTTGCAGCAGGCGGTCAGCCAGGGTGGATTTGCCGTGGTCTATGTGGGCGATGATGCAAAAGTTGCGTATGTTGCTTTGTGTCATAAGGCTAAGTATATCATTTGTGAAACGTGATGCGTAAAACGTGATGCGTGATGCGTGATGATTGTTGGAGTTTGACGGCCGTACCCCCTCCCGTTACTATTGAAATCATATGACGACAAATGACCCCCTTCACCCCCACACCCACGACCCCAACCCACAGCCACCATCCAATGACACCACCTTTAAGTTAATCATCGAAGAGAACACACACACCATCACCCTTTCCAACCTGCAACAATTGCCCGCCACCACCATCCCCAACTGTTTCATCGTCAGCACCGGGCACGGCACAACCGGCCCTTTCACCTTCAGCGGCGTGACGCTGCATGACTTCGCCCAGATTTACATCCCCGGCCCCTGGTCACACCTGGAAATTGTGAGCGGCGACGGCTTTGGCTGCCGCGTCTGGGCGCATGAAGCAAAGGAAACATTACTGGCCTGGGGGATTGACGGCCGTGCCCTCACCCGCCAGGAAGGATGTGTTCGCCTGATTGTGCCCTCAGAACGGGATGATGCGCTGCGACAGGTGAAGTGGGTAGCAAAAATTCGGGTACAGCCATGACAAAACCTGGCAGATATAGCATCTGCCAGGTTTGCATGTCCTCCCATTTTGAAAACGTAAATAGACGTTTTTAACTGGCAAACAGTGCGTGGTCGGTCAATGCCGATACAAAAGCCTCAAGGGGCTGCTCTTCCGGGTGAATGACAGTCGGTAAACCGGCTAACACCCGGCTAATGTCGTTGGCGAGATTGCTTTTGCCATCGGTAACAGCGACACGGCCGTGACGCTCTTTTACCAGTTGCAACAAAGGCCGAACACGCGCATCTTGCCGCAGCGCATCTCCATTTCGGCCTCCCGTAGGCAAAATCAGCAAAAAGTCATCAGACAATTTCTCAAATGGATGTTCGGCCAGGGCGCAGTCCGCTTTAATGCCCACGCCCTGGCGACTATACACCAGCTTATTAAACAAACTCACGCTTTTAATTGACAACCCAGCCTGACGAAACTTATGAATGAGGTAAACCACCTCAAACTCATCAAAGCCATCGCCAATTAAGATAAAACTCTTTGTTTTTCGGTGCAGGTCTGACATGACGATACCCTTCCGCGGCTGACCGCTCACAAGGCGAATGGTGTAGAAGAGGAACGCTTACATGACCATTTCCAACCCTACTAGCCACCGGTGCAAGTTGAGCCACAAACATCACCGGCTACATCAGGCAAATAAAACCCGGCAGCCACGCTACTTTCCAGGGACACGGCCGTAAACATGGCAACTGCCACTACCAGCATCAAGACCACAGCAATTAACATCAATTTTGTTTTGGTTGTCATTTTTTAATCTCCACTTTTTTCTTCACACTTAAAATCTGCCAATTCCATTTGTTGTGCGCGCATCAATGTGACCTAGCCTACACAAATTCCACTTGAAATGAGTCCTAACTTGGTGCAAACTGGGTACAAAGGCAGTCCAAATAAGTCCAGAACCGGCAAGAAATGACCACATCACATAGATGTGGTAAAAGCAGAAGAGTAAAATGACAGAACAAGTCATGATTGATCCAGAAGAAGTACAAGCGGCGCTGCACCTGTGGCATGGGGGTGACACGGCTGTGTGGCCGCTGGCACATCTACGACTGGGATTGCAACTACAAAGCGAGCAGGCGCTCTATGGCACACTGGCAGACAGCGGCCCGGCAGCCCAAAACCGGGCCATTCTCAGCCAGGGGCTAGAAAAACTACGCACCGTCAACGCCATCAGCGAAGAGCTGCTGCGCCAACGTTTTGAATATCAACAAGACATCCTGGTGATCAGCAACAGCCTGAACATCTCGCGCTCCAGTTTCTTTTACCGGCAGAAACAAGCGGTTGTCCAACTCACCGAGGTTCTCATCGAACTTGAAAAAGAGGCACGCCTGGAATGGGAAGAACAGATGAATGCCCGGTTGGACCCACCGGCGTATACCGAACTGGTGGGCATCGAAGAGGCTTACCAGGCGTTAGTCACTGCTCTATTACATGAAAACGAACCGTTTATCGTCTGCATTGATGGTCTGGGCGGGTTGGGCAAAACTGCCCTGGCTGATTATCTGGCGCGCCATGTCATTCAAACGGTACGTTTTGATGATGTGGCCTGGGTCACTGCCAAACAAACGCATCTTTCCACACGCGGTCGGCTGCAAATTGATAGTGGACGACCCGCTCTTACTTTCCCCATGCTGATTGATGAGTTGACCACCAAATTTGCCCTACCGGCCGCCTTCAGTGGCTCACAACTGCACAAACAACGCCTGGTTAAACATTTTCTCAAAGAACACCCCTGTCTGATCATCATAGACAACCTGGAAACGGTTGCTGACCATGCGGCGCTTATACCAGAGCTTAAAAAATGGCAGGACCCCAGCAAATTTCTGATCACCTCGCGTCTGCGCCTGCTAGACCAGCCCGGCGTATTTTCTTATTCCCTGGCAGAACTGGGGGAAACGGCCGTATACCATCTCATACGCCAGGAAGCCAGACGGATCGGCTTCACCGACCTGGAAAAAGCATCAGACGAAGACTTACATCAAATTTACCAGGTCGTCGGTGGCAATCCCCTGGCGATCAAACTCGTCATTGGTCAGCTTCGTTTCCACTCGCTGCCCCGTGTATTAAGCCGCATTACCATCAGGCAAAACGAAACCGGTATCGGCCTGTTCGATTATATCTACCAGGAAGCATGGGACTCGCTCAATGAAAGCAGCCAGACGACGCTAATTGCCCTCACCCATGCCGGTGACAGCGGCTTTCCTCTGGAACACCTGATAGATGTCACCGGTTTGTCTCCGGCTACAGTTGAACGCGCTCTGGAAGAGCTTATACTATTGTCATTAATAGATTTACGAGGCTCTTTATTGGACAGGCGTTATTGCCTGCATCGGCTCACCGAAATGTTCCTCCTCCAAATGATGGAACAACTGTGACAAACAAATGTCTTCCCCTTCTAAATGGCAAGAAATCCGGCTACGACAAGGCATCACCAATGCTGAACGCTGGCTAACCACACTGGAATCACACCCACAACCATTCCAACTGGTATTGCAAGAATATGATAACCTGCTGCGTGCCATTGAATATACACTCACTTCCGAAGAGAGTTTTGACCTGGCTTACCGCCTGATTCACATCCTTCATACCTACGCCATGAGCTATGCAGATTGGGACCGCTGGCTCATTTATGTACAAAAAGCACACCTCTTTAGCCAACTGCTAAATAGGAAATGTGAAGAAGCCGCGCTTTTAGACATGATGGGCAACATTCATCGCGCGCAGGGGGATTTCAAAAAGGCAGAAATTTGCCTGAATCAGGCATTGGCACTCTACAAACAACTAGGGCTTTTCCCAGCTTATGCCATGTCGCTCTCTAACCTGGCAGTGGTCTTGGAGGCATTGGGGCAAGACGGGTTAGACACATGCCAGACAGCCTTGACCACAGCCAACGAGCACAAAGACGATGAAGCTCTCGCCAGGATCATGCTTAATTTGTCACATATTTATATGCGACGGCACGAATGGTCGGCCGGTTTGCAAGCAGCACAAACCTCCTATGATGTGGCCCGCCGGTTGCATGATACTGTTTATGAAACAAGGTCACTTTTTAATGTCATCACCTGTCTAGGCAGGCTTGGAAAATGGGATGAGGTCAATGTGGCCTTCATGCAACTGGAAGATGATCTGGTGCAACGAGGCGATACCTATACACTGGCAAAACTGCGCAACAACCTGGGATTAACCGCGTTTAAGCTGCATAACCTGCCGATGGCTGAACAACAATGGCAAGAAGCCTTAAAGCTGCAATCTCTCCTGCAAGACCCGGTGGATGAGGCTTTCTTATACAATAATTTGGGCATGGTCTATACCCAAACCGGCGAGTTGGATACAGCGAAAGAAATGCTGCAAAAAGCAATTGAGCGGCAGGAAGAATTGCAGGATATCTATCAGTGGGCAAATGCTATGGATAATCTGGCAGAAGTACATGAAGCGCAAGGAGACACGGCCGTTGCCCGCCAAATCCGCCAACAAGCCCACACCCGCTTACAAACCCTCCCCCCTACATCACAAACACAGGCATTATTGACCGCCTTACAGACCAAAATTTAACAAGGCCAGCCGCTGTCAGCCTGCCCCCTACTTGCAAATTACCACCCACAAGCAGACTATTTTGGACTGTTTTGGACTGCTTTGGACTAACTTTGGACTGGCTTTTGTCGAGGTTGTGTTACCATTTGTTCGTATTCATGTGGTCAGGGCAATTAATTCTTGTACTGCCTCTGGGTCATGGGAAGCTATTGGACATGGAGGAGCCACCTTCACTTATTCATTATTCATTCTGCTTTGGGTACGTGAGGGCCGTTTCTCAGAAGCAACTGGCCGAAATAACCAGTTGCTTCTGAATCAAACAAATCACCCTTCTCTAATGCTAACAGTTACCAACATAATAAGTGTTTTCCCTCAAAACCTGACAGGTCTCTCCAAAAAACTGTCAGATTTGAACGGGTACAGCAACAAAATAAATGCATGTGGTCACTTGATAGTATGAGTTCTTTATCGTCTTCAAATTTTAACAATGTCACAATCGCCCATAGCACGGTGCTGCTCATCGAAAATGACCGGCACGTGAGCGCCGCCCTCAATGACATCCTCAGTGACTCTGGTCTGCGGGTATTGGTCGCTTACGATGGTCTGGAAGGGGAGGAGCTTTACCGCGCCCACCAGGATGATATTGAGATGGTCATTTTGGATTGGCGATTACCCCGGCAAGACGGCCGTGACACCCTCCGCAAAATCCGCCAGCTCAACCCCAACATCAACGTCATGGTCTCCTCCGGCTACGCCGCCGAAGAAGTGCTGGCCCAACTTGACGACCAACGCCCTGTCACCTTTCTGAGCAAACCATTCAGCGTTGACAAATTCCTGGACCAGGTTCACAAATTACTGGCCTGACGCATCCACAACTTCCCGCACCCGTTCCTCCCCAACCACACCCCCTATACCTAAACGCAGCCATAGCAAAAACTCCACATTCCCATCCGACCCTGTCACCGGGGAACGCATCAGGCCACAGGCCGCCAGCCCGTTTGTTGCCGTCCAGGTCAGCAAATCTAACAAGACGGATTGGTGTACGGCCGTGTCCCGCACAATGCCCCCCTTGCCCACCTGTGCCGGCCCCGCCTCAAACTGCGGTTTCACCAGCGCCACAATGTCTGCGTCGGCCGTCAGCCACTTTTGCACCGCCGGTAAAATCAGCTTCAGCGAGATAAACGAGACATCAATGCAAACAAAACTGACCGGCTCCGGCAAGTTTTCCAGATAACGAGCATTGGTGCGCTCCATCACCACCACCCGTGCATCCTGGCGCAATTTCCAGTCTAGCTGCCCATAACCCACATCAATCGCATACACCCGCGCCGCCCCATTTTGCAGCAGCACATCGGTAAACCCACCGGTACATGCGCCCACATCGGCACAGACACGGCCCGAAGCTGCTCCGGGTTCGCCGCCCACCACCAGTCCAAAAGCGGCCAACGCTCCCGCCAATTTCAGCCCGCCCCGACTCACATAGGGCAGCGGCGCTTTCACTTCAATCACCGCATCAGGGGAAACGGCCGTGCCCGGTTTATCCACCCGCACTCCATCCACCAACACCTCACCCGCCAGGATTACCCCCTGCGCCTTCGACCGGCTGTCCACCAATCCCCGCTCCCATATCAGCTTATCCAGGCGTACTTTTTTTTGAGCCATGCTTTTTCGTAATCCGTAACCCGTAATCCGTAATCCGTAGCCCGTGATGCGTAATCCGTTCGGGTCACGGATTACGCATCACGCATCACGGTTCACACCATCCACTCCGCCAACACATCTGCCAGTGATTGGCGCAGCGAAATGTGCGGCTGCCAGCCGGTTTGCCGTTCCAGTTTGGCATAGCTGGCATACAAACAAGGGGTGTCCGACGGCCGTAGCCGCGCCACGTCCTGTTCAATCTCCACCTCAATCGCCGCCAATTCAATCAATGTCGTCAAAATTTGTTGGATGGGGATGGGGCGACCTGAGGCAATTAAATACGTTTCTCCGGCCATACCCCGCTCCGCCAGTGCTATGTAAGCCCGCGCCACATCGCGCACATCAGTAAAGTCACGCAGCGCCTCCAGGTTGCCCACCAGCAGCTTTTTTTCGCGGTCGCCGCGTTTAATCGCCGCAATCTGGCTGGCAAAATCAGGAGCCACAAAGCCCAATCCTTGCCCCGGCCCCAAATGGTTAAACGGCCGTGCCTCCACCACTTCCAGCCCAAACCGTTCCCAATACAAGGGCACGAGCTGCGCCGCCGCCAGTTTGCTTACGCCATACGGATGGCGCGGCTGCGGCGGCGTCTGTTCCGTAATCGGCAGCATCTCTGGGTCAATGGAGCCATACATATCGGCGCTGGTGACCACCACCACCCGCGCCGCGCCCCAACGCACGGCGGCGTGCAGCACATTCGCCGTTCCCACCGTATTCACGGCGATCGTCTGCCCCGGTATCTGCCAGGAACGGGCCGGGTACGCCTGGCCCGCCAGGTGATAAATAACGTCGGGTTGAGCTTCAGCTACGGCCTTCAACACCGCCATCTCATCCAGCAAATCACCGGCAACGGCCGTCACCCCCGCCGCCAACTCATGCCGGCTGGTAGCCGCATGAACCAATGCCGTCACCGTATGCCCCTCAGCCAATAGCATCTCCACCAGATGCCCTCCGGCAAAACCGGTCGCCCCTGTCACAAATAGTCGCATAATGTCTCCGTCGAAAATGGTAGCTGGTGGCTGGTTGCTTTTACCAGCCCCTATTCATAAAAGTTTTTGCACCTGGATTATACAGGTTTCAATCTGTGCAGCGTGCAACGGCCGTGTCGCCGCATCATACATATCCCACCCATCGGAATCAAATGCCAGAAACGGCCCCAACAAACGCCACAATGCCGGGCTGATGAATGCCTGAATCTCCGCCTCTGTGAGAGTAGCCGGATTCGGCCATTCCGGGATGGGGCTGAACGAGTGGTGCAGCAAAATCGTCTTGAGGACAAGCGTCGCGGCGCTGTCTGCACCAAACATACGCTCGATTCCGTCTAGGATTGCCGGTAGCTGGCAATTATCTTGAATCGGGTCGGCATCGGTGGAACATACGGCCGTCTCCACCAGCGCCACCCACTCCTCCACCAATGGCCCATATGCCGCCTGCACCGGAAACCCAACCGCTGGCAAAATACGCGCCGCCTGCGCCGCCGAACGGAATGCGTGGGTCAGGTCGCGTTTCCCCTTTTGCGGCGCTTTTGTCAAATCATGCAGCAGCGCCACCCATTCCCACATCTTTTGTTCAGCCTCGTCGCCCTGCCGGTAAAAGTCGCTAGGCAACATGGTCACAAACACACTGCACACATGCACCAACGTTTGCCCGCCCTCACAGCCTGCCATCCGCTGCCAGCCAGAGATGTGGGCTTCCACTTCGGCCATCACTACCGGCGACATCATGCCGGTCACGGCCGTCTCCGCTTCCACCCATGAGCGCCAATCACCGCGGGCATACGCCGCTGCCAATTCATGCACCATTGCCATGAAGCGGGGAACCACACAGGCCACTTGTGGGATGCCATCTTCCATAGCCGCAAAAGATAACAGCAAAACACGGCCGTGCCAAAACGAAAATCGGCACAAACCTGACAGGTCTCAACCAATTCCGCCAATGGGTATATAATCCGCAGCAGATGCAACCCGATAAACCAACCCTGGCTCTCAGGATAACCATTCTACTATTCGTCCTGCTGCTGGCTGCTTGCAACCAGGGCGTGGCGGTGGTTTCACCCACGGCCGTACCTCCCACACCCGTCTTACCCAGCCACACCCCATCACCAACGGCCACGTCTACCGCTACCACTACCACTACCCCTACCCCATTACCCACCGCCACTTTCACACCCTCACCTACAGCCACGCCCACCCCCACGCCTACGGCTACGGCCGTGCCCCTCACCATCTCCGGCGACCCCCGCGCCGCCATCCTCAGCGGCCCCGCACCCCAACCTGGCGCCCCCTGCGGTCTGGTAGACACCCTCGACTTCCCCATAAACCCACCAGACGCTGCCAGCGTCAGCCGGGGCGGTGGCGACTTTGGCGTCTACCGTTCTCGCTATGAAAAATACCATGCCGGCGAAGATTGGGGCGGCCCCATCGGCCGGCCCAACCTGGGCACACCCGTTTACAGCATCGGGCACGGTCTGGTTACGTATGCCGAACCAGAGGGATGGAACCGGGACAAAGGGGTGGTCATCATCCAACATACCTTCCAAGACGGCCGTTCCTTCTACTCCTTTTACGGGCATCTCGATCCACCCAGCGTGGTCTTGCAAGCCGGTAACTGCGTGGCGCGGGGCGACCAGGTGGGCAACATCGGCCAGCCGCGCACATCGCCTCATCTGCATTTTGAAATTCGCACCCACCTGCCCTACACACCCGGCCCTGGTTATTGGCCGGAAGACCCAACCGTTGCTGGTTGGCTGCCGCCCTCGCCCACTATCTGGCAGGAACGGCTGGCAGCCGCACCCGGCGTACAGTGGGTACGGCCGTCCGCCAGCCAAAGTATTGGCCTTACCGACCCCGAAACGCTGGCTATACTGGCCGATGGGCAGGTATTGGGGCTGAATGTCGGCAACGGCCGTGTTCGCTGGCGTTATACCCCTGCTGATGACAGTCGTCTGGAAAGCGCTGCCCTGGATGCCGCCCAACCCCTCCTTTACCTGGCAAATCAATTTGGGCAAGTTACGGCCGTCACCCCACCAGAAGGCCAGCTCAGTTTCACAACACGGTGGCAATTGGATGTGGATGTTACCGGCCTGCCCACCCTGCTCCCCCTGCCCGGCGGCGGTGTCTTGCTGCTGGCGCGGCAGCAGTTGGTAGCCATCTCCAGCGAAGGGTCTGAGTTGTGGCGGGCAGAATTACCGGCACGGCCGTTTCGCTGGGCCGCCACTTCGGATCAACTGGTCATAGCCACTGCCGACAGTGCCAACGGCCTGTGGACTGTTAACCAACGCGGCGCAACCGCCTGGCCCACACCCGGCGGCCATCCGGCCATCGTAAATGGTGACATATGGATTTACGCTGCCAACGGCGTTTACCGCCTGAACGTCCAGACCAGGAGCGCCGATTGGCTGTTGGCCTTGCCCACCGGCTTTCTCCCGGACGGCGCCCTGGTGGCGCGGACAGATGGTGGCGCGCTGTTGGCACACCGCGATTTGTATGACCATCGCCTGATCGCCCTCAGCCGCGATGGCGCCGTTCAGTGGGAACGTTCCTTACGTGGTGTAAACGCCGGGCAAATGATGTTGCTGGAAAGTAACGGCCGTGTCTACCTGTTCACCCAAAACATCAACAACGACGCCAGCGAAGTAATCGGATACGCTATTGATATAGACGTTGCTCATCTGACACGTCTCTTTGTCGGTGGCTCCCGCACGCCTTTACCCACATTTACCTGGGCCATCCCGGTCGGCGACCTGCTGCTCATCAATATCGGCGGCGGTCATCTGGTCGCCTGGCGCCCGGCGGCGCTGGAACTCGTTTCGCCCTGACACTGGCATACTCTGAGTTTGTCAGGTATTCTCAACCAGGAGAATGAAGAGTTCGCACCCCTTCACGCGAACTCCTCAAATCAACATAGTTCAGGCAGACCAGCCTTGATTGGCCGATAGATGTATCGTCAGCCAGATCATTCACGATCACACGTATTGTTGTTAAGAAAGTAGTGGTTCAACAAGGTTCAACTAAAGTGGACAAGCAACTCGAATCCGAAAAAAAGACAAGCATCTTTATCTCTTACTCGCGTAAAGACAAAGCGTTTGTGCAGAAATTGCACAACAACCTGGTCAACGCCAATCTGCAAACCTGGGTAGATTGGGAAGGTATCCCCCTGACAGCCGATTGGTGGCAGGAAATTAAACAAGGCATTGAAAATGCAGACGCCTTCGCCTTTGTCATTTCGCCAGACTCCCTCAAATCAAAAGTATGCGCCGATGAAATTCAAACGGCCGTAGACAACAACAAACGCCTGATACCCGTTATGCACCGCGACCCTGAAAAGGGCGACCCCATTCATCCCAAAGTCTCTTCGCACAACTGGATTTACATGCGCGACGAAGCCGAGCTAGAAGCGCACATGCCCGATATGGTGAAGGTAATTCACACCGACCTGGATTGGGTCAAGGCGCACACCCGCCTGCTGCGCCGCGCGGTGGAATGGGAAGGCAACGGCCGTAACACCAGCTTCCTCCTCCGGGGCGACGACCTCAAACGCGCCGAAGATTGGCAGAACCGGGCCGGTGGCAAAGAACCGGCCCCCACCGAATTACAAACCCGCTACATCGCCGACAGCCGCAAAGACGCTACCCGGCGCAGCCGCATCCTGTTTGCCGGCGTCACCGTCTCGCTCATCATTGCCCTGTTAGCCATTTTCTCCTACCTGCAAAGCGTGGAAGCAAACCAACAGCGTGGATTGGCCGAACAGGCCAGAGCCACGGCCGTGGTAAATGAACACGAAGCCGTCTTGCAACGTGAAATTGCCGTTTTTGCCAGGGCCACCGCCGAAGCCGCCGCTCAGGTCGCCGAGGAACAGCGCGGGCTGGCCGATGAGCAACGGGAAATAGCCGAAGAGCAACGCGATATTGCCGTTGTCGCCGAAGCCGAGGCCGCCCGGCAAAAAGAGATTGCCGAAGAACAGCGTGACATCGCCGTCGCCGCCGAAGCGGAAGCCGCCCGGCAGCGCGATATTGCCACCTTGCTCAAAGAGCAAGCCCTGGCGCTCAAGACAGCTATTACCGGCGAACTGCTGGCGCAGCAAAACAAATTTGTACTCAGCACCCTGGTCGCTTTGCAATCCTACCAACAGCAGCAAACCGACGAAGGTGAACAACTGTTACGCAGTTTGTTGGCCCGTCTGCCAGGCGCTGAATATACAGTACGCCATGATGATTGGGTGAACGAATTGGCCTTTAGCCCGGATGGCCGCCGCCTGTTAAGCGCCAGTGATGATGGCACGGCCGTGTTGTGGGATGTGGCCACAGGTGAATCGCTATTTTCCCTGCCCCATGAGGGTTTGGTTTTTACCGCCACATTTAGCCCGGATGGCCGCCTCATTGCCACCGGCGATGCGCAAAATCTGGAAGATGATACCTACGCCGGCACTGTTACCATTTGGGATGCAGAAACTGGCGAAATGATTCGCCAATTCCCCCATCAGGAGTGGATTAACGATGTTGAATTTAGTCCGGACGGCCGTTACCTGGCTTATGGCGTCTATGATGGCATCGTGCGGGTTGTCAACGCAGCCACCGGCACAATGGTATTAGGCACGAACCAGTCTGCCCCTGTTTGGGACGTCACCTTTAGCCCAGACGGTTCCATATTGGTCAGCAGTGATGACAACGGCCGTGCCTGGGTCTGGGATGTAAACAATCCAAAAGTTCTGGTTACGCTGTCGCATGAGGGCCCCATTTATGGGGCCACGTTTAGCCCCAATAGCGAACGCCTGGCTACATTCTCCGAAGATGGCACAGCCCGCATCTGGAATCGTTTTAACTGGCTGCGCATGGCCACGGTTTTTCACGAAAACTGGATTGTGGACGCTGCCTTCAGTCCGGACAGCCGCATATTGGCTACTGCCAGCGCCGATGGTGCTGCCCGCCTCTGGCAGCCAGAAACCGGCAAGCAGTTGTTTGAAATGAAACACCAGGCGTTTGTCAATGATGTCACCTTTAGTCCAAACGGTAAATGGGTCGTCACGTCCAGCGACGACAACACCGCCATCTTATGGGATGTGTCCACCGGCCAGGAAGTGAGCAACATGATCCAGGAAGCGCCCGTCTTTACGGCCGCGTTTAGCCCAGACGGAAGCCTGTTAGCCACGGGCGACTTAAACGGCGTTATTGCCATGTGGGATATCACCAAAGATACTGCCGAAGTCAGCCGCGCTGCTCATACCGAGCAAGTGAACGATCTGGCCCTCACCCAAGATGGCAGCCAACTTGTGACGGCAAGCGCCGATGGTTTGTACCTCTGGGATATGGCGACCCTCCAGGCAGGTGATCTGGCAGAAGCTCAGGCCACCACATTTATCCCCACCGAGCAGTCATTAACCACGCTGGCACTGGCGCCAGACAACCAGACCATAGCCGCTGCCGGTCAGACTCGTGGCGTCTGGCTGTGGGACCGATTAACCGGTACACTTCAGTCCAGCCTGGCCAACGACCAGACCGTCAGCGCCCTGGCTTTCAGCCCAGACGGTCGCCTGTTGGCGACAAGCGGCGGCGAGGTAGGACTCAACGGCAATCTGGTCATTACGGTATGGGACACAACGACCGGGCAAGCCGTAATAGACCCGATTCGCCCCGCATCCCGTGTGTCTGACATCATTTTTACGCCTGACGGCAACCACTTTGTGACGGCAGAGGATCACGGCCGTGTTCAGTTTTACAACAGTTCCACCGGTGAAGCGGAAAATCTGTTCCCCCACAACGAAGCGGTGTACACACTGGCCTTTAGCGCCGATGGGCGCTACTTAGCCACCGGGACAGACAACGCCGCGCGCGTCTGGAACGTCAACACCGGCAGGCTGGAAGCGGATCTGTTTCACAACCGACCGGTGCGTTCACTGGCTTTTTCGCCCAATAGCAACTTCTTGCTCACTGGCAGCGAAGATGGGAATCTGCGTATTTGGGAGTTGGGTACATGGCACGAATTAGGGCGCATTCACCAGGGGGACTCCGTGAATGCGCTGGTTATTCATCCCAACGGCCGTTTCATTCTCACCAATAACAACATTCTGGCCGTCTTGTGGGACTTTAACAATGTCCACCTGCTGCGCCCCCATCAGTTGACGACGGAAGCCTGCTCCCGCCTGTCTCGCAACCTGACGCGCAGCGAGTGGGAACAATACATCGGCACGGATGAAGATTCACAAGCCTACCGGGCCATCTGCCCCAACCTGCCGCTTGAGGAATAGCATCGGTCAATCTCTAATCACTCACTATCTTCAATCTCTATCTCCAATCACCAATCACTATACCCATTGAGGTTTCGCCGCCAGCACCCGCCGAATCTGGTTCAGGTGCGCTTCCCCATGCGCCACATAATTGCGTAGCATATCTTCAACCGTCACTTCGCCATCGGCCTGATGGAGGCCCACTCGCTGCCAATCCGCTTCCGTCAGGCTGGCGAAGACGACCGCCCAACGGCCGTGCAGTCCCCGCAACAACTGGAACGTCAGGGTAAAATCGGGCGGCGTGGCATCCGGGAAAAGCGCCCATTTTGTCTCGTCGTAGGGTTTGAGGGACGGCCGTTCCTCCGTTAAGATCAGCTTTAGCCGGATGTAGCTGTTCATGTGTGAATCGGCCGTGTGATGCACATTTTGGGCAATTGTCCATTCCCCCGGCACATACGACGTGGTCAGCGTCGTCACATCCAGCCCCGCCACCAGCGCCTCCAACTCCGCCGGAAAGCGGCGAATCCGTTCAATTAGCTGCCTTCGTTCGTCCACTGTAAGCATGATTATCTCCTTCGCGCCCCTTCGCGTTCTTCGCGGATCATTCTCTTATCTGCTGCGCCAGGTCGGTCAGGTCAGCGCGGATGAGGGGCAAGTGGGGCGTTTCTGGTTGGTGGGCTAATTGTTCTTGCAGCAGGGGCAGCCCAACGGCGAACTTTTGCATGGTGGTGTGGACATCCGCCGCCTGGGCTTCCCGCCCCACTGTATGCAGGCAGCGCCACAGGTAATAGTGCATCCACAATTCATATTCCAAAATATGCGGCGCTCGTTTGGTCGCCCCCGCCAGGGAATCCACCGCCTCGGCCCACTCCTGCAACCGATACTGGCACAACCCTAAATGATACCAGTGCAGCGCATGATCCGGGTTCTGGGTGACGGCCTGAATATACATCTGTTTGGCCGCCTCAAACTGAGTTTGCGCCAGAAAAATTTGCCCCAGTGTGTTGGCCGCGGCATCGCTTTGCGGATTAGTCGCCAGTGCCTCTTTAGCGGCGCGTTCAGCGCGGGGAAAATCAGCCTGCGCCAGAAAGATGAGCGCCTTTAACTGGTACGCTTCCCAAAAATCAGGGCGGGTTTCAATGGTCTTCTCCACCAGCGCCAGCGCCGCTTCCAGGTCGCCGGCCTGGTAACGGCGGGCGGCAAAGCGGTAAGAGATGGGGATGCTGACGGCGCGGTGCAGCACCAGCAGCAGCCCGGTGAGGCCAAAGCCAAGCAGGATGGGCGCGATACGGCCGTTGCTCATGCCCACACTCACCCCCACCAGCGCCGGAATGGCTAACACCAATGCCACCAATCGCTGCCGCATGGGTTCCCGCCGCGTCCAATAGAGCAAAAACAGCAGCAAACTCAGGCTCATGGCAATGGCCAGCCCGGTATTAAAATCATCAGGGGCAATCAGCCACACCACCACGCCCAACAGCACAATGCCCACCGGAATCACCACCGGCAGCAGCGTACTGGCCCGAAGTTCTTTCTGGTTCAGACTGTGGGGGGAAATGGGTTTGGGAGTGGAATTGGGCTGGTTGTTCATGGATTCATTCGAGGGGTTGGAGATTGGAGAATGGGTAATTGGGTAATTGAGTAATTGATCCCCCCTTCACCCCTTCACCTGTTCACCTGCTCACTTCTTCACCTTGTCAAATAAGAAACGGCCGTGTCCGCCAATATCGCCGCCAAATCCACCACCGAGGCCACATCCACCCATTCCTCGGCGCTGTGCAGGCCATGCCCGGTGGGGCCGATGAGCATGGTTTCCATACCGGCGGCGGCAAAAATGGCTGCGTCTGTCCAGAACGGCTGGCCGACAATGGCCGGTTGCCGCCCCAGGCGGTTTGCCGCCGCCCGGTTCACCACCTGTACAATGGCCGCATCCTCGTCCACTGTCAATGGTGGGCGGCTGAAGGTGGGCGTGATGGTCGCCCGGAAGCTGGGATCGGCCGCGCTCAAGCGATCCACAATGGCCTGTAATTCGGCCGTCGCCGAGGCCACCGTTTCGCCGGGCACGGTGCGCCGCTCCATTTGCAGGCGACAGTGGGCGGCATAAACGCTCAACTCCGTGCCCCCGTGCAGCGTAGAGGCGTGCAGCGAGGGCACATCTACCAGGGGATGCGACGGCCGTGCCCGCAGTTCCGCCTCCAGTTTCCCCAGTTCCGCCAGGAAACGGCCCATGTGCATGTTAGCGTCAATGCCTTCGCGGTAGCGGCTGCCATGCGCCGCCCGGCCAAACGTTTCCACGTCATACCAGATGAAACCACGATGCGCCAGGCACACGGCCAGGTCGGTTGGTTCGGTGACAATGGCGGCGGTGGCCTGGAAGCCCTTCGCCACCAGATCATCGGCGCCAATGCTGCTGTGTTCTTCATCGGCAACGGCCGTGACCAGCAAATCGCCGTCCAGTGGCACACCCCTCGCCACCAACGCTTGAGCCGCCGCCAACATCGCCGCCAGGCTGCCCTTCATATCCTGGCTGCCCCGGCCATAGAGACGGCCGTCTCGCACCACCCCTGAAAACGGCTCGGCCATGCCCGTTACGCCTACGGTGTCCAGGTGAGCATTGAGGAGCAGGCTACGGCCGTACCCGCTGCCCGCCAATCGCCCCACCACATTCCAGCGCCCTGGCGCTACTTCCCAGGCGGTTACTTCCAGTCCCATTTCATGCAGCGCCCCGACCACATACGCAGCAATCTCCGCCTCTCCCGCCCCTTCCGGGGACAATGACGGGTTGGTCGAATTGATCTGCACCAAGCGGGACAGGGTAGAAACCAGATACTCTTCATCTACGTGAATTGTCATCATTGTGAATTATGAATTAAGAATTATGAATTATGAAAGGTTCAACTAGCCTGAGCGTCCAAGCGCCCAGGTACATCGTCAAGTATACCACCTGGGTTATGCACGCAAAAAAAGAACGCAAGAGGCTTATCCACCTCTTGCGTTCATAAACACAATCAAACCATTACCGATTACCGATTACCGATTACGGTTTACGGGTCACGGGTCACGGCCTACGGCTTACGGACACGGCCCCATCGTATCACCATGACCCAAGTGTCCCCCGAGAGCCGATTGCGGTAAAGTCATCGTTTTCTCCGCCGGTGTACCCGGTTTGTGGCAGATGGTGACATTGCCGCCATTACCGGGCGGTGGAGCCGGTGGAGCAGGCGGGCCGGGCGGAGGTGGTGTGTAGATGATGGTGATGGAAACGATCACTATCGTACCGTCTGCCTGTACACAGGCGATGATGACGACCACGGAACCCACCGTCAATTCGCCGTCAATGATGATGCCTTCGTCCAGCAGGATGGTCTGGCCGTTGGCGAGGATAACCTGGTTGCCGTTGATGGCGGTGATCACGGCCGTAATCGCCACACACCCCTGCTCATCTCCATCATCCAACAGGGTGATTTCTGTAGCCAGCCAGGTACCGTCCGTGCGAATCCAGGCAACGACCCGCACCAGGTCGCCTACCATAATGCCATCTTCGATGATGGTCTCATCGTCCGTGACCAGCGGTAAACCGTTCACCACCCAGGGATCTATGCCGTCCACCGTGCCCACAAAAATAATTTGCAGCACATTGCCATCCAGCCGCACAATTTCGGCCGCCACCCACGTACCATCCGGCAGGATGATGCCCGTGACGCGCACGATGTTGCCCACTTCAAGGCCTGGTTCAATTTGCGTCCATTCGGCCACTGTGAAAGGCACGCCGGCCACGTTCCAGGGGTTCATGCTGAACAATTCGCCGGTGATGGTGAAGGTGGCGTCGTCTGGGGCAATGCGGGTAATTTCCCGCGCCAGCCAGGTATTATCCGGCAGGATAACGCCTTCTACTTTCACGGTATCGCCCACATCAATGTCTGCTTCAATCTGCGTGTCGGCGTCAATCTGAATGGCGATGCCGGAAATCGTCCAAGCGGTGGCCGACTGCGCCTGCACCACACCCACAAATTCAAAGGGCAGTTCATCCGGTACGGCCAGCAGTTCGATGATGACAGCCACCAGCGTGCCATCGCCGGGCAGGATATCGCCGCTGACGCGCACGGTATCGCCGACGGTAATGCCTTCGTCTACGGCCGTGTCCGCCGTTACGCTAATCATTTGCCCGGCTACCACCCAGGCGGTCTCGCTGATGCTTTCGACGGGACCGGTGAGCGTGAATTCGTTGCCGTCATTGTTATGGAGGCGCTGGATGGTATCAGCAATGGGGTCACTGCCGGGAACCAGATGCCCCTCCACGCTCACCCAATCACCAAGCTGCGGGTCGCCCAGGATGACGGTTTCTTCATTGACCGTAAAAGATTGCCCGGCCACAACCCAGGTGTCGCCCATTTCCGTCAGGACGCCAACACCGGTGACGATGAAGCTGGGCGAAGCAGGCGGTTCATCGGCGGCAAACTGCGTCGTTTGCCCGGCTATGAGAGAGACCGTGCGCCCCTGGTTGTTTACGTCCACTTTACCTTCGGTGACGGTGTAGACGGCACGGCCGTCCGGCTGCACATTGACCCGGAACTGCGTCCCTCGCGCCAACCCGACGCCGGTGGGGGTCTTCACTTCATAACGCGAGCCGCCATCATGCCGAATTTGCACGGCATGGTCGCTGACGCCGGCCCATTGAGTCATAACAACCGTACGAAACCCTTCGGTCGCTTGCAGGGCGTTTACCTCATCCAGCGACAATTCAGCGTTTGGCCCCAGATGCGCCTGACTGCCATCATAAAAGGTGAGGGCGGCGCTGGAAAGGCTGCCAGTGCGGATGCGCGCTCCGGCGCTGAGATGGGTGTTGGCGGTGACGGCCGTCCAATTGCCATCTACCGCTTTTACCTCCACAATGCCAGACAATTCGTGCAGCGCGGCCTGACCTGGCCCGGCCAACAGCGACGTGGACAAAACGGGCATAAACAGTTGGTTGCCTGTTACGGCCGTTTGCACGGCAACAGGCGCAGTGGATTCAGTTACCGGCGCCGCCTCTACGGCCACTTCTTCTATAGCTGCTGCTTCTTCAACCGCCGCCGCCGATTCGGGCTGCGTTTCGGGTAAAGCCGCTATTTCAACCTCGGTTTGTGTAGTCATAGGGGCTGCATCAGGGACGGGCAACACGGCCGTTACCGGCGCTTCCGGTTCATTCCCCCGCAAACCAAACCAGGCAATGGAAAGAATAAGGATAAGGACAAAAGAAAAGGCCAGGGCAATTTCCCGATGGGTAAAAAGGCTCTGCCACAGGCTAACCAGGCTCTCCTTCCAGAGGGGGGTGGTGGGTGCGGCGGCGGGGCTGATGCCCGCCGCCATCACGGCAGCCCGTTGATCGGCAACGGCCGTACCAGCCGGGATAGGAATGGGTGTTTGTTGCAGTTGGACGGCCGTTTGCACCAGGGCGGCTTCTTCAGCGTTCAACCCTTGCAAACAAACTGCCAATGGCTCACCCATTTCCCATCGTTCCAAACGTTCCTGTACTCGATCTTCTGATTCGTTTTCGTTCATCATGTTCTCCTCGTTACGAGTTAACGATTTCTGCTGTGAGAATGAGCGATTTCATCGTTTTCAGGCTGCGGTGCTGCAAGGATTTGACGGCCGCTACCGATTTATCCAGGGTATCTGCCACTTCTTGCAGCGATAGACCGGCCAGGAAACGGAGCGCCAACACTTCACGCTGGCTCTCATCTAACTGGTTCAGCGCCGCCAGCAGCCCTTCCCGTTCCATCTGCTGCTCCACAACGATGGCCGGGTCTACGGCCGTGCTGCCGTTTTTGCTCACCTCTGTTAATGGCACTGTTTGCTGCCCACTTTCCTTCTGCCCATGATTGATCAGATGGTTGCGGGCAATCTGGTACAACCAGGCTGTAAAGGGTGCGCCGGTGGGTCGGTACGTGGGTAAATGGCTGACCATGCGCAAGAAAATCTCACCCGTCAGGTCATGCGCCAGTTGCGTGTCATAAATGCGTGACCGCACGTAACGGTAAATGCGCAGGTGATGCCGGTCATACAATGCGCCAATCGCTTCCCGATTTCCCTTTTGTGCCTGGTTTACCAACTCCAAATCACTAACCTGTTTCATACCATTCCTTTGTCTGCTTGAAAGTCACTTTCACTATGGGTAACAGATTTTGCGCCAAAAGGATTCAAATTGGTGGGGGAATTTATAACCATTGCCCGCTGACCAAGAGTTTTGTAGCATCAGCGGTATGCGTGTATTGGTAAAACAGGCGGACGAATAATTTATGGAAGAATCATTTGTAACCACATCAGAAATACACCCCTCTACCTGGACGCGCGCCGCCCGCGTGTTATTGAGCCTGATAGCGGGAACTGGGGCGGGTCTGTTATTAGGACGACTGGTGGCGTTGACCGGCGTGATGGGCCACGACCGTGTTTTTATTACCCTTCCTTTACTGTTGGGCATTATCGCCAGCATTGGGGTGGGCATTGGTCTGGCCCGTTACGATGAGCTATCGCCGGGCCTGGTGGCCGGTATGGTTGGGTATGTGGTATTGGGCCTGGCCGGATACGCGCTGCTTTTTGGCGTGATCGGCTTGTTTGTGGGCGGGACAGTGGGCTGGCAGGTTGGCGTGTTCGTCGGTGCGGTGGTAGGCACGGCCGTGGGCGTTTATGCCCGCCTCATCAAATACCGTTACCGCCATTTTTAAGATGCCCGCCAGGGCAAATCGTGTTAACCTCTGTCATGTGTGACGCACTTTGAAAGTGCGCCACACATGAGGAATACCTATGACCCCAAACGAACAACAAACCGCCGAAGGCATCCTTTTTACCGACATGTACCAACTGACGATGGCCCATTTGTATTTCCGCCTGGGCGTCCATGAAAAACCGGCTCAATTTGACCACTTTTTCCGCAGCTACCCGGATTATGGCCTGCACAAAGCCGGATACTGCATCAATGCCGGTCTGGCCTGGCTGCTGGATTGGATGGAACGGGCGCACTTCCGGGAAGAAGACCTGGCCTTTTTACGGACACAAACAGGGCAGACGGGACGCCGCCTTTTTGACGATGATTTTCTGGCCTGGCTGGGGGCCAACGGCAACTTCGCCGGCATTACGCTGCGGGCCATTCCTGAAGGGCGAGTAGTACACCCGAATGTGCCGCTAACGGCCGTGCAAGGCCCCCTGGCTATGGCCCAAATCCTGGAAACCCCCTTGCTGAATCAACTCAATTACCCCACTCTCATTGCCACCCGCGCTTCCCGCCTCAGTCAGGCCGGGCGCGGACAGCTTTTGCTGGAATTTGGCATGAGGCGCGGCCAGGAGCGCGGCGTCAATGCCGGGGCGCGGGCTGCCCTCATTGGCGGGGCGCGTTTTACTTCCAACGTGGGCCTATCGGCCGTACTGGGCACGGCGGCCAAAGGTACCCATGCCCACAGCATGGTGCAGCTTTTCCTGGCGATGGGCGAAGGCGAATTGGCCGCTTTCCGCGCCTACGCCGATGTCTACCCGGATGACTGTCTGCTGCTGGTGGATACCGTTAACACCCTGGAAAGCGGACTGCCCAACGCCATTCGCGTTTTTGAAGAGCTGCGGCGCAAAGGCCACCAGCCGGTGGGTATTCGCCTGGATTCTGGCGACCTGGCTTACCTGTCCGTGCAATCGGCCAAAATGCTGGACGACGCTGGTTTTCCCGATACGCAAATTGTGCTGTCTAACCAGCTTGACGAAATGACCATCCTGCAAATTCTGGCGCAAATTGAGGATGAAGCGCCCCGGTACGGACTGGACGCCGACCACATTGTGCGGCGGTTGGTGTATGGCGTGGGCACCAATCTCATCACATCGGCCGGGGACGCGGCGCTGGATGGCGTCTATAAACTGGTAGCGGTACAAACAGACGGAAACATGTGGACGCCGGCCATCAAAATCTCCGAGACGCCGGCTAAAACGCCCAACCCAGGGCACAAGCAGGTGTGGCGGGTGTATGACCGGCGCGGTCAGGCAACGGCCGATTTGCTGAGTTTATACGAGGAAAAGCCCCATGAGATGCGGCCGTTGGTCTTGCAGCATCCCAACGAACCGGGCACCTCGCGCGTGCTGGCAGCAGCGGATATTTCGGAGATTGAACCGCTGTTGGAAACGGTGCTGCAAGACGGCCGTCTGGTCTACACACCACCGCCCATGGAGGCCATGCGTGCCCGCGCCCAGACTGACCTGGATCGGCTGGATGCCGGGGTGCGTCGTTTGCTCAATCCCCACGTTTACCACGTGTCCCTGACGCCAGCGTTGTGGATGCTGAAACAAAATTTGATTGCCCGTTTCAAGGCGGAGATTGGGCGTGGAACGAAACCAGATGAATGATCCGCGTAGGGCTTTGTGGAAGACACAAAGGGCTTTGTGGAAGACACAAAGGGCTTTGTGGAAGACACAAAGGGGCGCGAAAGTGGGCCGTCGAAGGCTCCTGGTTAACCTGGTGGGGCTGCTGTTATTGGCGGGCTGCACGGCCGTGACCACCGCCAACCATTCAATACCCACTCAGGCGGTGGTGTTGATGTTGGCCACGGCCGTGCCACCTACCCCCTCGCCCTCTCACCTGCTGACCCCTTCACCCCCTCTCCTGCTCACCCCCACACCTGTTCAACCCCACACCGCACCCCTTTTTAACCTGGACAGCAGCGGCCAGATCATTGGCGCATCGGCCGAAGGGCGGCCGATGGTGGTTTATCGTTTTGGCAGCGGCCCACAGCCGGTGGTGTTTGTGGGCGGTATGCATGGCGGTTATGAGTGGAACACCATTATGCTGGCCTATGAGGCTATTGATTATTTTACCACCCACCCGGAGCAAATTCCGCCAGAAGTGACACTGCACATCATTCCCTCGGCTAACCCGGACGGCCAATACCAGGTAACACAGCAGAACGGCCGTTTTGCCTCTACCAGCGTGCTGAGCGACACTGTACTGGGCCGCTTCAACGCCAACGGCGTAGATTTGAACCGCAATTGGGATTGTGACTGGTCGGCGACGGCGCAATGGCGGGACAATGAGGTGAGTGGCGGGGAACGGCCGTTTTCCGAGCCGGAAGCGGTGGTTTTACGGGACTATTTGCTGGCGGCGCAGCCGGTGGTCGTGGTGTTCTGGCACAGCGCCGCCAATGGTGTGTTCGCCGCCGGCTGCCCGGAGACCGACGGCCGTTCGTTGGAACTGGCCGGGGTGTATGGCGCTGCCGCCAGTTATCCCATTCACGAACGTTTCAACAGCTACCCCATTACCGGCGACGCCAGCGATTGGCTGACCACACAGGGCATCCCCTCCTTCACCGTCGAACTCAAAACCCACGCGGATACGGAATGGCCGCAAAACCGGGCGGGGATGCTGGCGCTGCTGGAAGAGGTGAGCAGGCGAGTAATTGACAATTGATAGTTATCAATTGTCAATTACTCGCCAAAGAGCCACGCTGCCACATGGTCGCTGACGGCCGTGCCCACATCCGGTTGGCTGGCATCGAACCAGGTGATGGTGGGGTCGTCGCGGCGGAACCAGGCAGCCTGGTGGCGGGCAAAACGGTGCGTCTCAAACTTGATGCGCTCCACAGCCGCATCTAGTTCCATTTCCCCAGCCAGGTAAGCCCACAACTGCTGATAGCCCAGACCGCTCATCGCCGGGAGGTCACGGCCGTAACCCGCCGCCCGCAGCCCTTCCAACTCCCCCAATAAACCGGCAGCCATCATCTCATCCACACGCGCATCAATGCGGGCAAAATGCGCCGCTCGTTCCCAGTAAAGCCCTATCACCTGGAGAGTATAAGGCGGCGGCGATTTGCGCTGTAACACGGAAATCGGCTGCCCACTAACCAGCGTCACTTCCAGAGCGCGAATGACGCGGCGAGTGTTGCGGGGATCAAGCCGGGCAGCAGCTTCAGGGTCTAACAGTTGCAGCCAGCGGGCCAATTCTGCGCCACCCAGCCGGGCCAATTCTGCGCGTAGTGCGGGTTGGGGAGCCACCGCCGGGATGCCCCACCCTTCAATGACCGCTTTGACATATTGGCCGGTGCCGCCGACCAGCAAAGGCAAACGGCCGTGCCCATGAACCGTATCAATCGTGGCATAAGCCAGCTTTTGGTACGCACCCAGAGACAGCGTTTCGTCAGGATTACAAATGTCAATCAGGTGGTGGGGCACGGCCATGCGTTCCGCCAGGGATGGTTTGGCTGTGCCAATATCCATGCCCCGGTAAAACAGACGCGAATCGGCAGAGATTATCTCGCCATCAAATTGTTTTGCTAATTGGAGAGAGAGGGCAGTTTTGCCAACGGCCGTAGCCCCCACCAGCACCAATAGGGGAGGAAGGTAATTGGGTAATTGGGTAATTGGGTAATTGATCACCTTGTCACCCCCTCACTGCTCATCCCCTCACCACCCCAACACGGCATTGGGGATATGCTCACAGCGCAGCAACTTGCCGGATTTGTCTAGCTCCACCGCCACCAGGTCAATGCGCCAGTCAGCGTCCAGATCATATTCGGCCATGTAGGTTTCGGCGAGGGCGATGAGTTTGCGAGATTTGGCGGGGGTTAATGCTTCTTCCGGCATGCCCATGTCACGACCACGCCGGGTCTTCACTTCCACAAACAGAATCAATTCACCTGCCTGGGCAATGAGGTCAATTTCACCGTGGCGACAGCGCCAGTTACGGGCGATGAGGCGGTAGCCCTGGCTTTCCAGGTAGGTGGCAGCTACTCGTTCACCCCAGGCGCCCAGCTTTTTACGGCCGTCCGGCTGATGACCGGCGCTGTCAGGATGTTTTCTTCCAATGGTCATGCGAGTCTTGGTGGTCGCGCAGGTCACGCAGCCAATATTCCGGCGCAAACCAGTTAGGCAGCGGATGTTCCCCTTCTTCCGGTTTGAAGATACGGTTGAACGTAGATTGTACCCGTTGCCGGTAAAGGTAACGACGGCCGTGTGGCTGTTTGCGCTTCAAATCGGGGCGTTCGGCGTTCAGCCGTTCATACACCTCCTGCGTCAGCGCCACCGTGTGCCGAATATCGTACCGTTCGCTGGCAGCACGGGCAGCCACGCTCATTTGGGCGCGCTGCATCGGGTTGAGGGCTAACCCCACCATAGCCGCAGCCAATCCACCGTCAGGCCGGTTGGTCAGCAGCCCGGTGTGGCCCGATTCCACGCTGTCACTAATGCCCGGCGAGGCGACGGCGACCACCGGCAGGCCGGCAGCCATGGCCTCAATCACCGTTAGCGGATGCACCTCCGAAACGGAAGCGGTGGCGAAAATATCAGCCGCCGCCATGTAGTTGGGTACTTCATGCACGGGTACGGGGCCGGTGAAGTGAATTCGATTTCGCAGTCCCAGTTGATTGACCTGCGCGGCCAACATTTCCCGGTTTGGGCCATCTCCCACCACCAGCAGCTGCAAATCGGGGGCCACGTCGGCGGCAATGGCAAATTGGTCAATCAGACAGTCCAGGTTTTTCTCTGCCGCCAGGCGTCCCACGTACATGAGAAGGACGGCCGTGTCTGGCAGGCCAAAATCGGCTTTGTGGCGTGGGTTGGATGGCTGCTGAAATGGTTGTAGTTCTACACCATTTTCAATGGTCATCGTAGGTGTGCGCACGCCAAAATCGAGCATGATCTGGCGCACACTTTCCGAGGGGGCAATCACCAGGTCGGCGTAGTCGCAGAAGTCAGGCCACAGTTGGCGCAAGATGGCGTCGGCAGCAGGCTGGGGCAGGTTCAAAATGGCGTTACCATAAAGGTCGTAGCGGGTGTGGTTGGTGTAAATGACAGGGCAACGGCCGTAACGATGTGCCATTTCCACCCCCATGATCAGGTGATGGGAGTGCAAAATATCCACCTGGCGCATCAGCTTTTGCGCCGCGCGGGAAAAGCCGGGCGTCAGATAATACCCCCGGTCACTCACCTGAAAACCGGGCGAACGAATAATGTGGTCGTCGTCGCTGGGGTCTGACGCGCCCAGAGTAAAGATGGTGACTTCGTAACCGGCGGCTTCCAGGTGTTCCCGGTATAACTCTACCATGCGCGTTACACCATTAACGACGGGTTTATAAATAGCTGTTACCATGCCTATATGCATGACGGGTACCTCTTGCTCAAGATTCGTATCGGTGGGTGATTTGACCCAATCGCCCTACAGTAATTAAATTCAATCGTCGTAATGATAACCCGGCACAAGGGGAAAGAGGTACTTTACGGGAAAGGGACGGCCGTTACCACTAATAATGGACTAATAACCAGCGACGTAAATGGCTGAGTCCCAACGTCAGCGCCCATTGATCAATGCTTTCTGGGTGCCCGCCAAAAGAACGCTGCGTCACTGAAGCCCCGTTTGGCGAAACCAACGTAACCAGAATTTGCACGCCACCCTGTGTCACATAACTATAAACCACCAATCCCAACGTATCCCCGGACAATTCAACCAATTTTTCGGCGGCGGCGCGGCTCCACTGGGTCAAATTATTCTGGGTCACGGCCTCCAAATGGAGTTTGTCCGCAGCTTCAAACCAGGTCTGCCAGGGCATGGCGTTGAGTACCTTGTTGCTGCCAGGCAATCGGTTTAAGGTATCTGCCATGATCTGGTTGGTATAACATTCCAACAATGAAAGTTTAACGCCGTTCTGGATGAGCGCATTGAGAACAATTTCTTCCAGGCGGTCTGCTTCAGCGCCATAAATGTGGTCTCCCAACCGTTCTCGCACCACACTGGTCATGCGGTGCAGTTCATTTTTCACCTCTTCATCTGAATTAGCTTGTACCCACAGGCGAATGTTCGTTTGCCCGGCAAAGGAGTCAAAGGTGACACGATGTTGGGGGTCTGTGGCCAGGTCGGCCAGTTCTTGTTTCAGGTTACTTTCCATCAAACCAACACTGCGCAGCAGCGCCCAGCCGTTTTTGGTCTCGCTGTGAATTTGTTGGCGAAGGTAAGGCAGCACTTCGGTCTCCAGGAGAAAAGACATTTCGCGCCGGTTGCCGGGCAGGCAAATGAGAACGCCAGCGTCTTCTTCCATGAGAAAGCCACACATGTGCGCCGAGGCGTCACCCAACAATCTGGCGCCAACTATACCAGGAGAGTCTGGCTGCCATTCGCGTCCGGTCACGGCCGTGACCGCCTGCCGTGTAAAGTCATCCCGTCCTGTACCCAATCCCCCGGTGGAAATAACCACATCGGCCCGCCGCAACGCCGTGCGAAAGGCATCGGCAATCATGTCCGGGTCATCCCCCACCGTCACCTTGCACGTTAAATCCACCTTTACCTCGCGCAGGCTGCGCGATACAAAAGCGGAATTTGTATCGAGAATGTCACTCACCAGCAGTTCTGTGCCAATGCTGACAATTTCAACTTTCATCTTCGTTTGCCGATCCACAGCGAAAATGAGGCAAACCCGGTTTTACCAGATGTTTGTCCTGGCAAAGGGTCACCGGGTTTACCTGGTCCCACTTGCTATCAGATTGGATGACTACACTCATGAACTAATCTTCACAAAAGACAACACGGGCTGCCGTCCACTACGATAAATAATAACAATTCGCAGCAGGCATTTGGGGGATGGCGTCAGGTGATAAATCGCCTGCTGCAAACGTGCGTTGGAGGGGCAGGTTGCAGGCTTTTTGCTGGTAGCTCCCCAGCCAACGTACCTCTTTCATTCCTGTCTCTCTCAGACACGAAAGTACAAAAACCTGCTAAGACGGTTCGTCTGGTTTTGCCTGAGATAACATGAGCTGGTATTGCCGCACTGTCAGGTCTGTATTGCGTATTTTGAAGGCCAGGTCCGCAGCCACATTTTTCATCACTTTGTAACCGAGATCGGGGTAAGAATCACACAATAACATTAAACGATCACGGGGTACTTTGAGCAATGTGGTGTTGTCCTGGCTGACACGGGCGGTGGCAGAACGGATGCCTTCATCTACCAAAGCAACTTCGCCAAAAACCTGTCCCTGGCGTAATTCGGTAATCACAACCGGCTCATATTTTTCCTGATCAGCGCCCACCAACGAGGGATTCATCATAATTTCCACACCACCACGAGCAATGACATAAAGCTCTGTGGTGCTTTCATTCTCTTGTAACAAAACATCGCCCTGGTTATAGGTTGCTGAGTCACAAATGGAGGCTACCAATTCAAGTTGGGTTGTTGTCAGGTTATCAAAAATCTCGGTAACGGACAGGATGGCGGCAATACTTTGTTGCATAAAAACCCTCACTTCTCATGGTCAAAACTGGGGCGATTCTAACATAAAGACACGGCCGTCGCAATGAAGCGAGCGCGTGGCAGGTAGCAGGCGAATATCTGTCACCTGCCACTTGCCACCTGCTAGTCGTTTACCTTTTGCGCTTCGGCCAGGATGCTTTCCACCCGTGGTAGGGAAGCGTTCAATATCTCCGCCAGTTTTTCCGACGGCTGCGCCAGTAGTTGTTCTTTGCTAATAATCCCGGCCTCTTCCAGCCGGGCAGCGTAGGTGGGGCCGATGCCATTGATATGCTGCAAATCCCCATTGGGGTTGAAAGTTACGGCCGTTTCCACCGACAATGCTAGTTTTATCTCCACCTCCGGCGACGGGGCCTGCTGAGAAATAGCTTCCGCCTCAACCGCCAACGCCAGCAGATCATCAAATTCCTGGTAAAAGCCTTCAATGATGGCGTCTGGGTCAGGGACTAAACCGGCGTCTGTAGCCACGCCCAGTTGCACCTTACCGGCATAACTGATGATGCTGATGCCCAGGCCCAGGCGTCCCGACTGCGGCACCCAAAACATCAGTTCATGGATGCGGCGACCACCCATATACAGCGGCATGGGCGGGCCAGGTACATTGGTCATCACGGCCGTCAGTTTCTTGCCAAAAATTTCCATCAACGTACCTTGCAGTTCCTGGGGTACAATCCCCATCGTGCCTAACACTGCCAGACCTACCGGCCCCTCTTTGGAGGTTTTCAGCTCTTCCATACGTTTGTGGACTTCGTTGAGCCGATCCAGAGGATCGGCAATGCCGACGGGCAAATCCAAAAAGAGCAGGCCAAATTTATTGCCTAATGTACCCATCTCATCCGGCTGGCGCAGGTTGATGGGCACAGCCGCACGGAAACTCAGCCCACGCACATCTTCACCTCGCGCCAACAAATAGCGCCGCAGTCCACCCGTCATAGCCCCTACCAACACATCATTTACCGTGCCGCCGGTTGCATTTTTGACCTTTTTCACATCTTTCATAGACAACGGCCGTGACCAGGCAGCCCGCTTCTGGGTACCCAATTTGCCCTTAAAAGAGGTGTCCGGGTCATGGGAACGCAGGAAAAGGCGACCGGCCGCCCACACATTATCACCACTCCATTGCGCGATCTCCACTGCGCGCGAGGGGCGGGTGAGTGTGGTGCGGCCCTCATGTAACGCCCGTTTGGTCAGGCTGCGCGCCGCATTCGTCGTCACTGCGGTTTGTTTGAGCATGGAGGTCATGCCCCCACCCAACAGTCCCCGGCGTGAACGCGGCTGTTTAATTTTGTCATTACTACCCACTTTGGCATCTGGCGAGAGGTCTGTCAGTGAAAGCAGCACAAAAACCAGCGCCATGCCATCGGCAATACAATGATGCAGCCGCACGCACACGGCCGTGCCCCCGTCATAATTCTCGATAGCGTGTATCATCCATAGTGGTTTGGAAAAGTCCAGCGGCGTACTCATCAAATGGCTCACCATGACTTGCAGAGTAGCTTTGTCGCCTGGTTCCGGCAGCGCCACCCGATGCACATGCGCATCCAGGTTGAAGTTAGGATCGTACTCCCAATAAGCAGGAGCAAGCGGCAGTTTGGGCTGCACCACCCGCATACGAAAACGGTCAAATTGCAGCAAACGCCGCCCGATCACCTCACGCAAACGGCCGTAATCCAGCGGTTCCTTAAACGTTAAGATACCCGACACCATCATCAAATTGGTGGGGTCCTCCATGCGCAACCAGGCTGCGTCTACATTTGAAAGCGGTTCTATATTTGCCATCGTATGCCCTCCGAAAGGAGATTTGAGATTAGAGATCAGGAGATTGGGCATTCTTTCATCTCCAATCTCCATTTACTGCTTTTCTTATCGAGTATATCTGAAAATGATGGCGGCGTGAATGATGGATCTGAAGAAAAGTGCCAGGCACGGGCAAGACCTTTTTGGTTGCCCAAAGACAGGCCACCCTCGCCACACGCTACTTACGCAGGTACAGGGTCATTTCGCTGCGATTATGGAAAAGCTGCCGTGCCCCGGCAATGGTGTAAACCGGGCGAAGAATGGCAAGGGTCTGTTCGATGATGGCTTGCCGATTGCCACCAATCCCGTCACCTTCAGGCAGTTTCAGTGTCATCAGGGCGCAGCCATGCTGGTGCAAATAAGGGGCATAGGCGGCCATCAACTCTGCCGAATAACGGGCATCCAGGCGCATGTCATTCACTATCACATCAAACCGGTCGGGTGACTGCTGCCAATAGGTTTCGGCGTTGAGGCGCAGGTGGCGCACGTTTTTGTCCTGGTAAAGAGAGGGATGGAGGGCGGCGGGGTCTACGGCCGTAACAAATTGCCCCTTCTGCCGCAAGATGCGCGTCCAGCCGCCGGGCGCGGCTCCCAAATCCAGGGCCACACCACCGGCGGGCAGATCAATGTGAAACACGGCCAACGCTTCCAGCAGCTTAAACTCCGCCCGGCTAATTTGCCCCGGCTGCCGGGCAAAGCGGTGCATTCCCCCCGCCCAGTCAGACAGATTGTGCGCCGCCAGTGAAATCCCGGCATACGCCACCTCGTCCGTGACCACAATCGAGAGAACTTGTACCGGGTGGCGCACATCCAGCGGCGCGGGGGTGTGCTGCTGCAAGGTGTGGGCGACGGCCGTGTTCACATCAAACGGCTTATACGGCAAATCCGCCAGGAGGCGGGTTTGTACTGAAAACGGCAGCTCTTCATCCAGCCAGGGCGCCAGATCAGCGCCCACTGCCTCAGCCAACAACAGCACATCCGTCGCTAACCCGGCGATGGGCAGCACCAGATGCACCGGGCAAATGTGGTGGGCAAAGATGGGCGGCTGCTGCCGCCACTGCTCGGCGAGGGTGAAGAAGTTTACGGCCGTCACCGCCCACACCCCATTCGCCAACACGGCTGCCCGTTGAGCAGCCGGCTTCACCTGCGCCAGTTCCGCCCAGGCCAGATCAATAAAGTGTGGGTTGGCGGTGAGGATAAGGGAGGGTATTTGCATGAGATTGAAGATTAGGAGATGAGAGATTGGGAGATTGGGTAATCTCTCAATCTCTCAATTTCCCAATCTCTCTCTGCTCTGGCCCCCGCCCGTCTGTGCGTTCCATGTTTTGCAGGTGTTCGACACGGCCGTGAAAATGCAGCCGCCACGTCTCCCGCAGGGGGTGTTCCACATATTCAAAGTAGGCCACGCCGGTATTTTTGCTCCACACCTCGCAGCGGCGGAAGGGGCCAATGTTAAACATATGGTCAAAGGCCAGTTCGATCACGCCGCCATGACACACTACCATCACCGTTTGCGTGCGGTGCTTTTCAATCATCTCTTCCACAAAGTGCCCAATGCGCACCCGGAAATGCATGAGCGATTCACCGCCGGGGCGAGTGGGGGTAATGGGGGCAAACGGCCGTTCGCTGCCCCAATACGGCCCATAATCCGGCAAATCATCATTCGGCCAGGGAGTATGATCGAGGCGGTTGTTGCCTATTTCACGTAAGCGGTCATCCGGGGTGATGGGCAGGCCAAAAGCGCCGGCAATGGGAGCGGCCGTTTCCAATGCCCGGCGCATGGTGCTGGCATACAGCACATCCAGCGCCGGTAATTCACCCGGCAGCCAGGCGCCTAATGCCGCTGCCTGCCGCTGCCCCAGTGGCGTCAATCCTTCATCGCGGTTGCCGCCGTTCCAATCTTTCAAATTGACATAACTTTCGCCATGCCGCACAAAATACAAATGCATATCCTTACCTCTGTCGTAAAAAGTGGTTTGATTATGCCATAAGCAGGCGGTAATCGGTAATCGGTTATCAGTTATCGGTCGGGTGATTACGGACTACGGATCACGGGTTACGGGTTACGGATCACGGGTTACGGGCTACAGATCACCCCACTAGCGGCATATCAAAATAGGGTGTGGAAAATGGCGTAAGATGTCATCCACCGTGCTGCCCAGGACAAGGTGTTTCACAGGGCGAAAGCCAAAACCACCCATGATAAGGAAATTACTCTGGTAGGTCACGGCCGTGTCCAACACCGCCTGGGCAATGGGCTTCTGCCGCAAGACAAAGGTGGCATCGCTGATGCCATAGTCGGCCAGATATTCTCTGGCTTGCTCCAACTCGGCAGCAGTCGTGTATTCTGTTTCCACCGTCACCACCACCAGTTCTGAAGGCCAACGCAACTTGAGATAGGTGGCCACAAACAACGCCTCATCCGCCTTGGGGCTGCCATCATACGCTAACAGCACCCGGTCAAGGTCACAGGTCGCGCCGGTGGGCATCGCCAGAATGGGGCGCGGGCATCGTTGGATCAACTGCATGGTGCGGTTCCCCAACCGGGTAGACGGCCGTGACCCGCCTGCCGCCCCTTTGCCCGGTCTGTTTTCCAGCCCTAGCACGACCACGTCAGCCCATACCGCTCGCCTGGTAATAGTCTCCACCACCTCACCCGCTTCCACCGCAAACTCACCCGTTATACCCGCCTCGGCGCACATCTGGTGAAAACGTTCCGCAATAGCCTGTACTCGTTTGCTGCCCACTTTGGCCGGATCAGAAACCACATGCAAACCCAACAACCGGTCTGCATCACGCTGCGCCAATTGAATCACCTGGGCCAACATCGGCCAGTTTTCTTCACGACCGCTCAACGCCACCAGGTGGTCAGCAAAGAGCCGGTCAAGCCGGCGTCCGGTCTGGAATTTGCGCCATTGCCCCGGTTCTGGGCCATCGGCCAATTCCGGCGGCGTGAGCGCCTGCCGCAGCCATCCACCCAATCCTCGCAGTCGTTTTTGTTCGGCGGCTGCCAGCGCCGAAGCCGTTTCATCCAGGTCAATTTCCCACCCCAACGACTCCTCAAGCTGATCCCGCTGTTCTGAGAGCAGCACATAAAGATCGGCCTCGGTACGTTCTGGAAAGTAATGCAACATGCCCTGAGCGCGCACCATGTGCGTCACCGGCAGGTACACCTCGTCATACCAGCGACCAACCGCTTCAGCATAGGGCAGGGCATGGCCAACGGCCGTTTCACGCTGCTGTTTGTGCACATCAATCTGGGCCAGCAACACGCGGTAATGGCCGCAAAACGTCATGTACAGGTCAGCTTCTGGGCGCAGTTCATTTAGATTGGTCTGTTCCAGGAACTCAGCATACCGCGCCTTGCAAATGATTTCGTCGGGGTCATCGTCCGGCAGCAGGGGGACGCGCATTTTCACTTCGGTCACATGGGCGGTGATGGTTTGCGCACCCAATTCGCGGGCCACCGACACACGATGGTTGCCATCAATGACAAAGTACACTTCGCCCACTTTGTACACATCAATAGGGGGCATACCGGTCATATCCATCACGGCCGTGCGCACCCTGGCCCATCGTTCCACATCGCTGTCGTGTTTGGGCAAAAAGTCACGGGTAAAATCTTTATACCGGCCCACGCTGCCCACAATGGCGTCTAGTGGAATTTCCTGCACCCCTTGTTTCACGGCATCGGCGGCTTTCAAATGGCGGCATACATCCTCATACGCCAGCAAATCGGCCGATTCGCCACGCAGCCGGGCCATCACCTGCTGAAAAGCCGCCTTTTTGCGTGCTCGTTTGAAGTCATTGATGGCCGCTTCATGTCGCAGCCGGTCGGGGTTTAGCATGGTCGTAATTTGTAATGCGTGATGCGTAATCCGTAATCCGTGGTCCGTAATCTGATTACGGGTCACGGATTACGGACCACGGATCACAGGCCATTATACCTCTGCCTCGGCTATAATGCAGACTGGAGGAACACCCATGGAAAAAGTAAATCTGGCACAAAAATTGACCTTATTTTACGAACATTGGCAGCCCAAAGTGGTGGGTGATTGGTGGTAACACCGGTGCCCCGGCAATTCGACACACCTTCACAGCCTGTGTTATGATGTTTGCCACGTAACTGTGGCCGGCGGTTAATACCAGCCATCAGCCACCAACCACCATACCATATTCAAAAAGGGTAGCTTATGAAAATCAGGTTCTTTGCCACGCTGCGACAAATTACCGGACAAAAAACAGTTGAGTTTGATATTCCTGAAGGGACAAATGTGATGGGGCTGGTGGAGATTGTCGTCACCCGCTTTCCCCCGCTGCGGCGGGAACTACTAGACGAGAATGGGGATTTGTGGCGGCATGTGCATGTGTTTATCAACGGCCGTGACGCCCCTTATTTGGAAAATGGCCTGGACACCGTGGTGCAGCCGGACGATGTAGTTAATATCTTCCCGGCCGTAGGTGGCGGCTGAACATGGCGACAATTGACCGTGTGATTCGGGGAATTCCGGCCTGGCTGATGGGGGAATACTTGCAAGAGATGGGCGGGTTGCGGCAGGGTGACGGCCGTTACACCCACCCCCAATGGTCAGCCACCGTCAAACAGATTGAAGATTACCAGATTGGTTCCCTGGTTGTCGGCCAGATTCAGTTCCACCTCCAGGCCGACGACGCCATTATAGAGCCGTTCCAAAAACAACTAGACCGCAAACTGCTGCGCGGGGGGGGATGAAAAATTAACGTGATGCGTGAGGTTACGGCCGTCACGCATCACGCATCACTTACAGGATAGCCAACTCCTTCAATTTTGCTTCTGGCACTACGCCATTCTGCCAGCCGCGCGCCGTGTAATACTCATCCAGCATCAAGTCCAGTTCGCACACATGCCCTTCCGAACCAGGCATGGTCGAAGCCTCTTCTGTGAACCGTTTGGGCAGGTAGTCGCTACCTTCGCCCAGACCCGCCAGATTATTGTAATAGCGCTCCAGGTTGTAGATGCGTTCACCGGTTGTTAGCACATCATCCACCGTAAACTGATCCAGGCCCACAATGGCCGCATATTGCGCCGCATACTCTTCGGCCCCTTCAGCAAAGGCACTGAATTTGCACAAGTCCAGACTGTCTGAGAAAGCGTGCAAATCTTGCAGCAGCTTGGTCAATTCACCCTTGCCTTTCCATTCCAGTGGATCGGCCGTAAGCGGGATCAGGCTCAATTCCACGGCTGGCGTGTATGCCCGCAGATGGCAGGCGCCGCGGTTGCTGGTGGCATAGGCAATGCCCATTCCCTTCAGGCCACGCGGGTCATAAGCGGGAATGCCTTGCCCCTTCACCGTCATGGCAATTTCAGGATGACCAAAATGTTTGGCAACGGCATTACAGCCATCGGCCAGTACGTTGCCAATGCCTTCGCGCCGTACCACTTTTTCGATGGTGGCAATCATCCCGTGATAATCGCCCTCAGCCAGTCCACCGTCGCCGTTGGTGAAACCTCTGGTCGAGGCTTCGACATACGTCGCCAACACATCGCCAATTTCAATGGCGTCAATGCTGTAATCATTGGCCATGTCAATCATCTTGGCGACGGAGGCTACATTGTCATTGCCGCAGTTAGCGCCCAAGGCCCAGGCCGGTTCATATTCCAGGCTTTCCATGTGCAGCCCGGCAAATTCGCCTTCGGTGATTTTTACTTCTTTTTTGCAGGCTACCGGGCAGGCATGACAGGTGGGATTATCTACCAGGATGTGGTCATTGACGTATTCGCCACTTATTAGTTCGGCGCGCTCACCAAAGGAGGTGACACGGCCGTTTAACGTTGGCAGCGCCCCCATATTACTGGTGATATTCATCAAGACGTTGGTGCCATAAACAGACAGGCCACCTTTACGCGGGCTGGTAATGTTTTTCTCGTCCATGATGCCCGCCAGCGCCCGTTCGTGAGCCGGTTTCCATGCTTCTTTGTTGGCCGGTTTGGGGAAACTCTTTTTTGCTTTCACCACCACCGCTTTGAGCAATTTGCTGCCGCCGACGCAGCCTGTACCACCGCGCCCACTGGCGCGATCATCTTCATTCACCCAACAGCCATATTTCACCAGGTTTTCGGCGCCAGGCCCAATGGCGATGACGGTCAAATCTTTTTCGCCATATTTTTCGCGGAAATGTTTGACGGTATCGTGAACGCCTTTACCCCACACTTCGGCGGCGTCGTGCAGTTCCACTTTGCCATCTTCAATGTAGGCGTAGACTGGTTTGTTTGCTTTGCCCTTGAAGATCAGCCCGTCGAAGCCGGCCCAACGCAGCCGGGCGGCTGACCAACCGCCCTGATGGCTGTCGGTGACGGTGCCGGTTAATGGTGATTTGGTAACGATGGCCATACGGCCACTCATATTCGCGGCCGTGCCGGTGAGCGGGCCGTTCATAAAACAAAGGATATTGTCGGGGGAAAGGGGGTCTACCTGGGGGCCGTTTTCAAGCACATAGCGCACCCCCAAACCGCGCGCACCGATATATTTGCGCGCCCACTCTTCCGGGATCCCTTTGTATTCAACCGTGCCTGCGGTTAAATCTACATGAGCAATTCGATTGGCATATCCACCCAGTTTCATAATTCTGTACCTCCAACTACTTCCGCATCCGTCAGGTTTATGCCGGTCTGGCGCTGACTGACTCTGGTTTATGTCTTTCAACTAAAAATGGGTAAGCGTTCAGTCCCTCTGGAGAGCTGATAGGTTTTTGGCCTGTAAACATTCAAGTTGAACAAGTAAAAAACCTGTCAGGTCTGAACGGTTTCAAAAATGGCAAGTCCACCGCAAAAGGCACAACTGCTATCAAGAGAGCATTCTCATTTCTTTGCGTCCTTCGCGGATTTTTCGGGAAATACATTAGTGGTTTTTTATTGACAGATCACCTCCTCCTGTGGCGCGATTTGGAAAATCGCGCTACGCATGTCAGCGTCCTGGTGGAAAGATGGCGATGGTATCGTTGGCGTTGAGTGGGGTGGTGAAACCGCCATTGTAGGAAAGGTCACGGCCGTTCCTTAAAACGCGCCATCCCCATTGGGGACGGTAAACAGGAATTGGTTCCAGCCATAACGAGTCCGTTTCCTCTTCCGTATGCCAGACGCACTCCAGAGCCGCTGAGCGTGCTTGTGGATGATAGTTGAAGAACTTGCGCAGCAAATCGCCGGCCGTCGCCCCAGTTTCAATATGGGCCGACATTTTGGATTTGCCTATGATAGTACGCATGCGGCCAAAAAAGGTCAACCGGATGGGCAGATCACCCTGGTCGAGTTCCCGTGCGGCCTGATAGCCGGTTAACATCAGGTGTAATTGCGCCGTCAGGTATTTGCTCCAGCCAGCCAGAGCCGGGGCGATCCGATCACCAGGCAGGTTGGCTTCGTACATGTAGCGGGCAAAGGCGGCCTGCACCAGGCCAATAGAGCCAGTAACATAAACAGAGGGGGTGTGAATATGGCGGGGGCCATGCCCGGCATGGAATTTCCCGGCACGGAACAGGTAGTAGGCAAATTCATCACTGGTATCTATGCCCAGCGTGCGGGAGAGCCAGACGGCAAAAAAACGGCGGCGTTCGGCCAGGTGCGTTTCGTCCGCGCCGCTTTCCCAGCCGAGGATCACGGCCGTTTCCGGCACCGACAACAAATAATCATACGTGCCAATAACCAGTTCGGGGGCGCGTTGTAACAAGGTCTCAACTGTGGTCGCCATCGCCTGCCGGTCGCCCTGGTTTAAACCGACAAACTGTAACAACCGTTGCCATTCTTGAACCGGTTCGGGGCCTAAATCATGCAGTTCTAAAGAGGGAGATTGTTCCATCATGTGCCTTTATTTTTGCCGGGCAACCGGGCGACAATCAAAAACAGTTCAATCTGGCAGATTGAACCAATTTGGTAAAGTATAAATCATCCCCACATTACTGTGTAACAGACAAAAGGCAGTATTCTATGGGTGCTTATAGTCATATTGTGTATGATTCGTGATACGTGATGCATAAGGTTCTTTTTGTTACCGATTGCCGTTTCCAATTGACCTCGCCAATCGCCTCTCTCATATTTGCCTCACAATTGATCGGTTGACATTTATGACGCAGTGTGTTATATTGTGCTTATGATGCACTGCGTCATAAAAATTTCAAAACTATATTCTGCCCTGCGGCAGAGGAAATAATGGAGACATATCATGACTGAGACAATTGAATTCACCGAAATGGAAGAAAAGAGCAACATCGTTTTAGAAGGCGCCCGCAAAGTTTACCTGGTTGGTTTAGGCACCGCTTCATACACCGTTACAACCACTACTGATGCTGTGAAAAGCGTACGCACGAATGCTGGTGACTTTTCCACCAAAATGCTGGAACGCGGCGAGAAACTGGAAAAAGATACCCGTGAAACCGTTAAAAAGCAGCGGGATGCCCGGCAGAAGAGCTTCCGCAACACACAGAAGCGGTTGGAAAAAGAATTTGGCAAGCGCATGGAATCCCTGCTGCACACCATGAACATTCCGTCCAAAAGTGACATCAACAGTCTGAGCACCAAAGTGACCAGACTGAACAAAAAAGTGGAAGAGATGAGCAAACCGGCGGTTCAGTAAGCGGTAAACAATAAGCAGTAAGCATTTAAGGAGCAGGCCACAAACCTGCTTCTTTTTTTTGTTTAGGCGGGGTATACTTGACGAGGTGATTGATTGAAATGCAAATACGTAGGGTGATTTTCCAAATATCGGCCTACAATGCTAGAGGGTGCGCAAATGAGTGAAGAGATCATTATCATTGAGGAAGAGGCTGTGGAGAGTGTCACGGCCGTTTCCCCTGCAGAAACCTCTCGCCGCCTGGTGATGGCAGGCATTGGCGCGGTGGTGGTGGTGGGTGGCGCGGTCAGAGCGCGGGTGAGCCGATTTATCGAGTCTGAGGAAGGTGAAACAGAAGCAGAGCCGCCACAAAGCCGCCGTTTACCGAATCCGATGGATGCTCTGTTAAACCGCCTGAACGTGCCTACTAAAACAGACATTGACATCTTAAACAACCAGGTGTCCACCCTAATAGAGAAGATGGAGGCGCTACAAGAATTGGAGCAACGGCCGTACATATCCCCACCTACCGTCACGGAAACTACAGAGGTTGAGATGGCGGCGGAATAGGGGGTTGTTCTCATCAAATCAATCTCGCGATCTCCCCATCCCCCAAATATCCTTTTGCATCCCCCACAAACCCGCTTATAATTCTTATGACGCACTGAATCATATAAGGAAATGGCAATGCGGGTTATCAAACGTTATCCCAATCGCAAGCTGTACGATACCGAAGAAAAAAAATATATCACTCTGGATGGCATTGCCGACCTGATCCGTCAGGGGGAAGAAGTGCAGGTGGTTGACCATACCACCGATGAAGACCTGACGGCCGTCACCCTCTCCCAAATCATCTTTGAACAAGAAAAGCGCAGCAGCGGTTTCCTGCCCCAATCCGTCCTCGCCGGGCTGGTGCAGTCCGGGGGCGACACCGTCAATGCCCTGCGCCGCACCCTCACCGCCCCGCTGGGTATGCTACATCACGTAGATGAAGAGATTGAGAAACGGCTGCAAACCCTCGTCAATCGCGGCGAACTGGCACGCGAAGACGCTGCCCGGCTGCGGGACAAACTCCTTTCAATAGGGACAGATGTGGCCGAATCGGCCTCACCCGGCCAACAGATCGGCCGTTTGTTTGGCGCTCGCGGCGTACCTTCTCGTGATGAAGTAGAACAACTGACCAGTCAAATCGAAGAGTTGTCATCCAGAATTGACAATTTGATTGAAGAAAGCGATAAATCCCACCCCACCCAATCCCCTGAACCGCCTTCATGATCCAGATTTCCGGCACCATTCAACGCACTTTTATTTTTCCGGCAACACCAGCGGACACGCTTACTTTTTTTAGCGAGCTTATTCGTGTTGCCCAATTTATGCCCCACATCAGCCTGGTACATACCTATGCCCCCCATCAGATTCGGGCATTATATGAATCATTAGAACTGGGATCATACACCATTCGCATTTTCACCGATCTGGAAGGCGCTATAGACCGCCAGGCCCAAACCATTTCTGTTCATCCTGTCAAAATTCCCACGGCCGTGCCCATCAAATCCGAAGCCACCCTGCGTGAAACCGTGGGACACGGTCTGTTTGCCATTCAAGCCCAACTTTTTGACATGGATGACCAGACGCGCATTGAAGCCACCCTGCGCCTGCAAGCCGAACTGGAACAACCACGCGGCATGAACCTCATGCCCAAGCGCGTTGTCAACCGCATCGCCCAGGGTATCACCGACCATCGCCTGCGTGAAATGGCCGATGGTTTCATCAAGGCTTCCCTGGCTGCCTACCACGATTGTGAAGGCTGCGAAGCCATGTGCCGGCTGGCTGAGTGATTTCTTACGCGGAGTGGAGGCTTTAGCCGTTTCGTTCCGGCTAAAGCCTCCACTCCCTGTTCCGCCCATTTTTTGACACCTTTCCCCTCTTTAGGTAAAACAGATACAATTAACCTGTCTGAAATTCAGGCAATCCTCACAATTCAACAACAGCGTACCCTTCCTCAAGGAGTTTCCTTTGCGTGGGATACACCACAAAAAATAAAGATTCATAATTCATCCTTCATAATTCATAATTCATAATTTTCAAGAGGAGATAGTGATGAAGATCAACGGCGCTCATACTTTTGCTGCCCCCACAGAGGTCGTCTGGCCTATGCTGCTCGACCCCCACATATTAGCCAGCGTCATGCCCGGCTGCGAAAAGCTGGAACAGGTGGCCGAAAACGAGTATCAGGGCATTCTCAAAATCAAAGTTGGCCCGGTGCAAGGAAACTTTAACGGCAACATCTTGTTGTCAGACATTCAATCCCCCGAAAGTTATGCCATTGTGGTAGATGGCAAAGGCGCGCCAGGTTTTGTGAAGGGCCACGGCCGTCTCCGTCTGGAAGCCAGCGGCGACAGCATCATCCTCCACTACGAAGGCGACGCCCAGGTGGGTGGTCGTTTAGCCAGCGTCGGCCAACGGCTGCTGGATACCTCTGCCAATGCCATCATCCGCCAGAGCCTGGAAGGGCTGGAAGCCCAAATTGCCGCGCGTATGAATGGGAATGGCGAAGTGGCCGGGGAAACGGCCGTTGAAACCTCACCCCCCACCCAAACCGAATTCGCCCTCGGCGTCGCCCGGCACATGGTGGAAGAGATGCTCGCCGACGAAGAGCAGGCCGCTTTCATCCGCAAAGTAGTCATTGGCGCTGGCGCCTTGTTCATTCTATATATTTTGCTTGATTGGTTTGCCGGGCGGATTGCCAGCAAAGTGGCAAAGAAGATAAAGTAGCTGAGTAATTCAGTAATTGGGTAATTGATATTCACTTAATTACCCAATTACCTCTTTCAAGGAGGTGATACCCCTACAAAAAACCCCAACATCCCCCACTCATTTATCCGTTCGTTCACAATTCAGGAATAGGAGGCGGTAAAACATGAAAGTATCCATGACTGTCAACGGCAAAGCTACTGAGCGTGATGTGGAACCGCGGATGCTGCTGGTTCACTTTTTGCGCGATGAGCTGGGCCTGACAGGGGCCAATGTTGGCTGCGACACCAGCCAATGCGGCTCCTGCACCATTCATTTGAACGGCACGGCCGTGAAATCATGCACAGTCCTCGCCGTCCAGGCCGATGGCGCGTCCATTACCACCATCGAAGGCTTGGCCAGCAACGGGAACCTTCACCCCATGCAGCAAGCGTTTTGGGACAAACACGGCCTGCAATGCGGCTTTTGCACCCCTGGCATGATTATGGCGGCGACCAAACTGGCCGAAGGCCATCCCCACCTCACCGACGAAGAAATCCGGCATGGTTTGGAAGGGAATATCTGTCGCTGTACCGGCTACGAAAATATCGTTCGGGCCGTGAAAGCCGGCGCGCAAGCCATGGCGGGAGGTGACTGATGGGCAACTACAAAGGTAAATCCATGAAGCGGGTGGAAGACCCGCGTTTTATTCAAGGCAAAGGTCGTTACGTCGCCAACCTGTCCATGCCCGGCATGGTGCATGTGGCCATCAAGCGCAGCCCCTATGCCCACGCCACTATCAACAGCATTGACACCTCAGCGGCAGCGGCGCTGCCGGGCGTAGTAGCCGTATATACCGGGGCCGATTTTGCCAATGTGGGCGGGTTGCCCTGCGGTTTTACGCCGCCCGGCATCAAAACACCCGCCCATCCCGCCGTTGCCGTAGACAGAGTACGGCATGTGGGTGATGGCGTGGCCGTTGTCGTCGCCGAAAACGCCTACATCGCCCACGACGCGGTGGATCTGATTGAGGTGGATTACACCCCATTGGCGGCCGTTGTGGACGCCAAAGGGGCCATGGATGCCGGCGCGCCGCTCGTTCACGATGATGTGCCCGACAATTGCAGTTTCCACTGGCCGTTAGGGGACAAAGACGCTACCAACCAGGCCATTGCCGCCGCCGACCACGTGGTCGAGTTGGAATTGATCAACCAGCGGCTCATCCCCAACGCCATGGAACCGCGCGCCTGTGTGGCCCAATGGGACTCCTTCATGGAAAACATGACGGTGTGGACCACCAGCCAGAATCCACACACCATTCGCCTGCTGCTAGGCGCGTTTACGCTGCAAATCCCCGAACACAAGCTGCGCGTCATTTCCCCGGACGTGGGCGGTGGTTTTGGCAGCAAAATTTTTCATTATGCGGAAGAGGTGATTGTGCCCTGGGTGGCGCGCGCGGTGAACCGTCCGGCCAAATGGGTGTCTACGCGCAGTGAAGCCTCGATGACGGATGCACACGGCCGTGACCACGTCACCCACGCCAAGCTCGCCCTGAAAAGCGATGGTACCATTACCGGCCTCTACGTCACCACCTGGGCCAACATGGGCGCGTACCTCTCCACCTTCGCCCCCCTGATCCCCACCGCCCTCTACATCACCCTGCTCTCCGGCCTCTACAAAATCCCCACCATCTTCGGCGAAACCTATGGCACCATGACCAACACCGTGCCCGTAGACGCCTACCGCGGCGCCGGCCGCCCCGAAGCCAGCTACGTCCTCGAACGGCTGATGGACATCGCCGCCCAAGACCTGAAGATGGACCCGGTGGAACTGCGCCGCAAAAACCTGATTCCCGCCGACGAATTCCCCTACCAAACCCCGGTCGCTCTGCAATATGACAGCGGCGACTACCCCGCCCTCTTCGACAAGATTGAGGAACTGGCGGACTACAAAGGGCTGCGGAAGGCGCAGGAGAAGGCACGGAAAGACGGCCGTCTCGTTGGCGTCGGTTTTAGTAGCTGCATTGAAGCCAGCGGCCCGGCGCCGTCGGCCGTTGCTGTTGGGCTGGGCGCGGGTATTGGCCTGTTTGAAAGCGGCGTCATTCGTGTCCACCCCACCGGCAAAGTGACCGTACTCACCGGCTCACACGCCCACGGGCAGGGGCACGAAACCACCTTCGCCCAGATTGTGGCCGACGAACTGGGCGTGCCCTTTGAAGATATAGAAATCGTTCATGGCGACACCGAACGCACCCCCTACGGCGTGGGCACCTACGGCAGCCGCAGCGCCGCCATCGGCGGCAGCGCCCTGGTCAAGAGCGCCGAGAAAATCCGCAACAAACTGACCCTGCTGGCCGCCCACCTGCTGGAAGCTGACCCGGCAGACATGGTGTATGACCAGGCCAGCGGCAAGGTACACGTCAAAGGCGCACCCGACCGGGCCAAAGCGTTCGGTGAACTCTCCTTTGCCCTGACCACGGCCGACAACATGCCGCCCGGCATGGAAGCGGGATTGGAAGAGACCGCCTTCTATGATCCGGCCAACTTCACCTTCCCCAACAGCGCCCACGTGGCCCAGGTGGAAATTGACCGGGACACCGGCGAGGTGACCATTCAAAAGTATGCGGCAGTAGACGATGTGGGCAAGGTGATCAACCCGCTCATCGTGGAAGGGCAGATTGTGGGTGGTATTGCTCAGGGTGTGGGCCAGGCGTTGTGGGAACATGGCGTCTACGACAGCAACGGCCAACTGCTGACGGCCACCATGCTCGACTATGCCATGCCCCGTGCCGACGGGTTCCCCAGTATTCAGGTTGACCGCAACGAGACACCCTCGCCGCACAACCCGTTGGGCGTGAAGGGCGCTGGGGAAATGGGCACCATTGCCGGGACGACGACCATCGTCAGCGCGGTGATGGATGCGCTGGCCCCGTTGGGTATCAGACATTTAGAGATGCCGCTAACGGCCGAGAAAATCCACAATGCAATCGTTGCCGCGGGCGCTGCGCCTGCCAGCAACGGAGGAGGTAACTGATGTATCCACCAACATTTGATTATTATCGGGCCGGTTCGGTGGACGAAGCCGTGGCCCTGATGGGACAACACGGCGGCAAATTTATTGCCGGCGGACACAGTCTGCTGCCGGTGATGAAGATGCGCCTGTCTGACCCTGGTGTGTTGATTGATATTGGCCGGATTGAGGGACTGCGTGGCATCACCAAGAACGGCAACAGCTTCCATATTGGCGCGCTGACCACCCATGCCACCGTTGCCGCCGAGGGCGACCGCCACTTCCCAGACGCGCTGAAACACGCCGCCGGCATGATTGGCGACCCGCAGGTACGCAACCGGGGCACGGTAGGCGGCAACGTGGCCCACGCTGACCCGGCGTCTGACCTGCCGACGGTCTTCCTGGCATTGGGCGCGACCTTCCACATGGCCGGGCCAAACGGGGCGCGCAGCGTCCATGCATCTAACTTTTTCACCGGGCTGTTTGAGACGGCGCTGGCAGAGAATGAGGTGTTGACGGCCGTAGAAGTCCCCGCCGAAGCCACCGAAAACGGCTCGGCCTATGCCAAGTTGTTCAACCCTGCTTCCCGTTATGCGATGGTGGGCGCGTGCGCCAACATCACCGTCAGCCTGACGGGTGAGTGTACGGCATGTAGCGTGGCGGTGGGTGGGTTAACGACCAAGGCGACAGCCGTGCCCTCTGTCGGTGCAGCCCTGGTGGGCAAGCGGCTGACGGACGAGAACATTGCCGCCGCTGCCGCCCTTGTGCTCAACGACCTGGGCGGCGACGTGATGGGCGACATTCACGCCAGCGCCGACTACCGCCGCCAGATGGCCCCGGTGTTTGTCGGCCGGGCGCTGACGCTGGCCGGGCACCGCGCCGGGTGGGTGGCTCGCCTGCAAAAGAATGTGAAGGATGTAGCTGCGGATGTATTGGATGAGATTGAACGGCGATTGAAGAAGTAGGGGCGAGGCAGGTGGGTGATACCTTGTTGGTTTACCCAAACCTGCCCCCCCACCTGCCTCGCCCGTACAGGGTAAGCAGTAAAGGAGCCGGTGATAACACCGGCTCTTTTTGTTGGTTGCGCCAGTTCTTGAAGAACAATTTCTTTTGCCCTGCGCCCGGCGCTACTCTATAATGAACGCATGAATGCAATTTCATCCATCGCGGAAAAGGAAACAAGCAATCCCCGGACATTCGCCGATTTGTTAAATATGGCTGAAATCGGCCGTTTTTGCCAGCGTTGGCAAATAACGGAACTGGCGCTGTTTGGATCGGCCTTGCGTGATGATTTTGGGCCGACGAGTGATGTGGATGTACTTGTCACCTTTGCGCCAGAAGCAAATTGGGGGCTGCTGGATCATGTCCAGATGGAACAAGAGTTGGCTGATTTGATTGGCAAAGAAGTGGATATGGTCACCAAGAAGTCAGTTGAAATGAGCCACAACTGGCGGCTCAAACAAGAAATCCTCCAAAACAGCCAGGTGGTTTTCCAGAAATGACCACACACAGCGAAGACGTTACGCTACTGCAACTTACCCACGCCGCTGAATTGATTGCTGAATTTATCGCCGGTTTTGACCGGAATCTGTTTGGGCAGGACAGCCGCACACAGTCGGCCGTCTTGCACCAGCTTCTGATCATTGGCGAGGCGGTGAAACGCCTGTCTCCTGAGTTTTGCAGGCTGCATCCGGGAATCCCCTGGAAGTTAATTGCCGGGATGCGCGACAAGTTGATTCATGCTTATGATACAGTAGACCTGGATGAAGTCTGGAAGACTGCCTCGGTGGATATTCCAGACCTGCTCGTCTATTTACAACCGCTGCTGCCCTCTGAAAAATAAGGGCTGGGGTCCGGTGCGCTGAAAGCGATTGGGCGAAGGCTGAAAAAGTGAGCAGTGAGCAGTGAGCAGTAAGCAGTATTCAGTAAGCAGTAAAAGAGCCGGTGGCAACATCGGCTCTTTTTGTTTGCGGCTCTATTCGCCCCGGTCATGGACGAAGATGTCTGGAACCAGGTTTGTATCACCGACAACCAGATTAGTGGCCCAGGAGACAAAGGCTACGTAACGGCCGTCGGTTGAAATAGAAGCGGCCCCCGAAAAACCATTCGCCTGTGCCTCATCGAAGGCAATCGAGGCTCGGCTGGTCTGCCCTGTTTCTCGGTCGTGGGCAAAAATGTCATCAGCATTATTTGTGTCACCGCTAATAAGATTGCTGGCGTCAGACGAAAAAACCACGTAACGGCCGTCGGCCGAGATAAAAGCATCTGAGGATTCGTCATTCCCTTCCGTCCCGTCGGAGGCTATGGAGACGCGGCTTGTTTGTCCTGTTTGCTGATCATGAACGAAAACATCCGTACTATTATTGGTATCACCGCTGACAAGATTGCTGGCCATGCTGGAAAAAACCACGTAACGGCCGTCACCGGAAATCGAGTCTGCGCCTGCCAGCATATTTGCCTGTGTGCCATCGGAGGCCACAGAGACACGGCTGGTTTGCCCAGTTTGTCGATCATGGACAAAAACATCCATCTCATCATTGGTATCGTCGCTGACCAGATTGCTGGCGTCAGACGAAAAAACCACATAACGGCCGTCGGCAGAAATATAGGATTGATACCAGGAACGCTCATTTCCTTCCGTACCATCAGAAGCGATAGAAACGCGGCTGGTTTGTCCCGTTTGCCGGTCATGCACAAAAATATCCCAATAACCATTGGTGTCGTCATTGACCAGATTACTGGCCTCAGAACTAAAAACTACGTAACGACCGTCGGCCGAAATCGAGGGAAGCTCAGAAAAACTATTTGCTTGCGTTCCGTCGGACGCTATCGAAACACGGCTGGTTTGCCCTGCCTGCCGATCATGGACGAAAATATCCGCCGACCCATTGGTGTCACCACTAACCAGATTACTGGAATCGGAAACGAAGGTCACATAACGGCCGTCGGCTGAAATAGAAGGGTATGCGGCACCGCTATTTCCTTCCGTACCATCAGAACTCACAGAAACACGACTCACTTCTCCCGTGTGTAGGTCGTGAACGAACACATCTTGATAGCCATTGGTGTCATTACTAACCAGGTTATTGGCCCCAGAGTGGAAAACCACATAACGGCCGTCAGCCGAAATAGATGGATAATTCGAGGCCCCGTTACTTTGCGTACCATCAGAAGCAACAGAAACGCGGATAGTAGTGAAGGTGGTCGTGGCCGTTGGCGTCGGCGTAAAGGTGGGTGTGGGGGTATCAGTGGGGGTTGGCGTATTAGTGACGGTGAGCGTCAAAGTGGGCGTTGCCGTGTAAGTTGCCGGTGGGGTGTCCGTTGCAGTTGGCGTATTGGTAACTGTCGGCGTCGCAGTGTTCATCGGCGATAACAGGCGTATGACCAGCGGCAAATAGACCGCTTCGTCGCCTTCGCCAGCGCCCCTGGCCTGCACTGCGCTGCGGCCTGCCAATAATGGCAGTAACAACACAAACAAAAACAGGCCAACGGCCGTTGATCCCAAACCAACCCGTATGAACTTTTTGTGGCCCATGAATCTACTCCCTTGCATCGGATTATTGGCAAGCACGATTGTATACCCCCGTCAAACTCGCGTCAAAAGGATATCATGTCCAGCAGCAATTCTAAATTTGAAATCAAACTGGTGGGCAATGGCAAAAAACATTGTATAGTTTCTCCTGGTTTTGGGGATGAATGGGGAAAATATCTTCCGGTTAATCTGTTCCTGTAAACCAAAAAGCTAAATTTAAGACAGAGAGGAACAAAGTAATGAAAGGTTTTTGTAAAGCAATTCTATTTGCTTTAAGTCTATCTCTTTTTTTAGTGAGTTGCAGCCAGCCAGAAGCCACCCCCCTACCTACGCCGACGCCAATGCCACCTACAGCAACAGCTACGGCCGTGCCCACGCTGGCGCCAACCCCTACTTTTACCCCTTCCCCTGAACCCACTTTCACACAAACGCCAACACCCGCCCCCTTAACGCCAGCACAAATCTTTGACCAGATTTCACCAGCCGTTGCTTTTGTGGATACGCCCGTCGGTTCAGGTAGTGGAGTCCTGGTAGAAGGCAAATATGTTTTGACTAATGCGCATGTCGTCTGGCCATTTGAAAGTGTGCGCCTGGTATTCCCCGATGGTTCTGAATTCAAGGATGCGCCTGTTTTCAATGTGGATTTGATGGTTGACCTGGCTGTCATCGGCCCCCTTGATACAGAAATCGAGCCGGTTCCTTTGGTTAACGGTGAAGGTCAGGTGATCGGCAGCGATGTTTATCTGATTGGCTATCCAGGTGAAGTAGAAAAGTTACCCCAACCGACCATTACGCGGGGCCTCATTTCCCGGCTCCGGGAGTGGGAAGGCATGGGCATCACGTACTTTCAATCAGATGCAGCAATTGCAGGGGGGCAAAGTGGCGGTGTTTTGGTTGATGAAAATGCACAGGTGATCGGCATTTCCGGGTTTTATTTTACGGAGGCCGGATTTGCGGTGGTGGCTTCTGCAGCCGACATCTGGCCCCGCGTTCAGGCGCTCATGTCTGGAGAAGATATAGCTGATTTAGGTGATTGGCGCTTACCAACAGAGGAAGGTCGAACATCATCATCAGTTATTCTGGAAGACGAGAATGATGATTCTGTTTTTATCATCCAAGAAGCAGTTGGAACAGATATCGAACTGCAACTGATTGGTAATGGTGACAGCCCGGCTTATTTCACACTCACGGATATATATGGTTATCCTCTCCTATTCGGCAGTAGCACCAATAACCAAAATTATTCAACAGCCCTTGAACTAGATGCTCCCTATTTTGTGCGTGTTTATCAGAATTCTCCGGGACGCCAGGTATTCAGCTTGAGGAGCAACACAAAACTAAGTCGAATTCAAGATAACGACGATTATGCCTCTTTAAGCATGGGTAAGGCCACCTACGGCCGTACCAATTACCCCGGAGATCTCGATTATTACCTGGTTTATTTGGAAACCGGTCACACCATTAACATCCAGGCAGATTCTATACTCATAAACCCACAAGTCGGCATCGTACCTCAAGATTTACCCATCTTCAAACACGCAGTTTCTGATGATAACAGTGGGGGTGGCATCTTTGGATTGAAAGCTGAACTGACTTATGAGGCGCCTCAGTCAGGGTTTTATACAATCATCGTAGAAAGCACCTATGGCAATGAAATGGGAGGATACATCCTCACAATGGATGCCCCTTATCCTGGCGCGCCAACGCCCATTGCCCCCACAGCTACGCCTCGCCCCTACGAGACAGAATTGGGATTGATGAATCTATACACAAATTCCCGCTATGATTTCTCATTTGAATACCCAGGTGAGTGGGCAGAAGTCCAATCTAATCGCTCGCCTAATTATGAGATTTGCCGGAGATATGTCGTTTGTTTTGAAAGTTATCTGGATGGGTTTTTGTTGGTTATGTCTGTGGAGGGGCTCTCTTTTATTGACTCGGCGGATATGACAACGGATGAATACGTTGATCGGTTGATCGATCTGTATGTTGAGAATGAGTATTCTTTTATATCCGATGAGACCATCACAACGGACAACAACCTGACCTTGACCGTGCTAACGTTTGAGTCTGCGGCTGCCGGATCCCTATACACTATCAGACGCATGATCTACCTGAATGATGGTCTGGCATATAACATGATATATGTTTCTCCGGCCAAGCTATTTGAAGACCTGGAACCACTTATTGAGTATTCGTTTGAATCGTTCAGGTTAGAGTAACTGTTAGTTGAAAGGATGAAAGGAGTACAGTCGTATCCCCTTCACCTTATTACCCTTTCGGATACCCTAACTTTGCCAGGGCGTCGCTAATTTCGCCCAGGATGAGCGGATCGTCAATGGTGGCGGGCATCCGGTACTCATTGCCGTCGGCGATCTTTTTGATGGTGCCGCGCAGGATTTTGCCGGAGCGCGTTTTGGGCAGCCGGTCTACCACCGCCGCCACCTTAAACGAGGCCACCGGCCCAATTTGCTCCCGCACCCGCTGGATCAACTCTTGTACAATCACATCCGGGTCACGGATCACACCCGCTTTCAACACCACAAAACCAACCGGGATTTCCCCCTTCAGTTCATCGTGGACGCCGACGACGGCGCATTCAGCCACGTCTGGGTGGCCGGACAGCACTTCCTCCATGCCGCCCGTAGACAGGCGGTGCCCGGCCACGTTGATGATGTCATCGGTGCGGCTCATAATGAACAGGTAGCCATCTTCGTCTTTGAAACCGGCGTCGGCCGTCAGGTAATAGCCGGGATATTCGCTCAGGTAGGAATCCACATACCGCTGGTCGTTGTTCCAGAGCGTGGGCAGGCAGCCGGGCGGCATGGGCAGCTTGACGACGATACTGCCAATATCGCCGGCCGCCACTGGATGCCCGGCATAATCCAACACCTGCACGTCGTAACCGGGCACAGGTTTGGTGCAGGAACCGGGTTTGACGGGCAGCATACCCAATCCCACGCAGTTCGCGCCCATGGGCCAGCCCGTTTCCGTCTGCCACCAATGGTCAATAACGGGCACACCGAGCTGATTTTGCGCCCAGAACAGGGTGTCCGGGTCGCACCGTTCCCCGGCCAGGAAGAGGTAGCGGAAGTTGTCCAGATTGTATGGGCGGATGTAACGGCCGTCCGGGTCTTCGCGTTTGATGGCGCGGAAGGCGGTGGGGGCGGTGAATAGCACCTTGACGTTGTGCTGGCTGATGACGCGCCAGAATGCGCCGGGGTCGGGGGTGCCCACCGGTTTACCTTCGTAGAGGATGGTGGTGCAGCCGTGAAAGAGCGGGCCGTAGACGATGTAGGAATGGCCGACGGCCCAGCCCATGTCGGAAGCCGCCCAAAAGACATCGCCGGGGTCGGCGTCATAGACATTCTTCATGCTCCACTTCAGGGCCACCAGATGGCCACCGTTGTCGCGCACCACACCTTTGGGGATGCCGGTGGTGCCGGAGGTGTAGAGGATGTAGAGGGGGTCGGTGGCGGCGACGGGTACACAATCTACCGGTTGGGCGGTGGTCATCAGTTCGGCCCAATCGAGGTCACGGCCGTGTACCATCTCGGCTTTCTCTTGCGGCCGTTGCAAAATAATGCAGTGCGCCGGTTTGTGGTGGGCCATGTCGATGGCTTTGTCCAGCAGTGGTTTGTAGGGGATGACGCGGGCAATTTCAATGCCGCAGGAGGCGGAGAGGATGAGTTTGGGTTGGGCGTCATCAATGCGCGTCGCCAGTTCGTTGGCGGCAAAACCGCCAAAAACGACGGAGTGAATGGCCCCAATGCGGGCGCAGGCGAGCATGGCCACGGCCGTTTCCGGCACCATCGGCATATAAATGATCACCCGGTCGCCCTTTTGCACCCCCTGGGCGACCAGCACCCCGGCAAAACGGGCGACCTCGTCCAGCAGTTGTTGGTAGGTGTAGGTGCGGACGGTATGGGTGACGGGGCTATCGTAGATGAGGGCGGATTGGTGGGCACGGCCGTTGGCTACATGCCAGTCCAGGGCGTTGTAACAACTGTTCACCAGGCCGCCGCTAAACCAACGGTAAAAGGGCGGGTTGGCATTGTCCAACACCCTGTCCCATTTTTTGTACCAATGAACGGCTTCAGCGGCGGCGGCCCAAAATCCGTCCGGGTCGCTGATGGATTGTTGATACAGTTGCTCGTACATAGCAGTCTCCTTATTGGCGGGAAATTTTTAACGCAAAGGTGCAAAGGGTGGAAGATGCAAAGCGTGATGGATGATGGGTCTATTCTACTGGGTGAAGGGGGAGAGGCAAAGGGGGATGTGGTATAATTTGCGGCAGCTTTTCCCGGCAAAAACAATCCGCGTCATCCGCGAGAATCTGCGTCCTATCATAAGGAGAGTGCAAGATGCCGTCGCTATTTCCAGGCATGGATCCCTATCTTGAAGGCAACGAGTGGCACAGTTTTCACATCGAATTGAGCGTCGCCATTCGTCAACGGTTGACGCCCCAGGTGAAACCCAAATACGTGGTGCGGGCCACGCCTCGTTTTATTGTGGATGTGCCGGACAGCATTGGCATTTCACGGCGAGATATTTACCCGGACACGGCCGTTGCCAGAGAAGCGCCGCCAGTTTGGGCCGTGCACACAGCGCCTGCGCCGGTGGAAGTGCTGGCCCCCATCCCCACCGAAATTCCCCATTACGTGGTCGAAATTCATACGGCCGACGGCAAGGAGTTGGTGACAACCATTGAAGTGCTGTCGCCAGCTAATAAACGCGGTAGAGGATATGAGGAGTATCTGGAAAAGCGGCTGGCTATTTTGCAAAGCAGCGTCCATTTGATTGAGATTGACTGGCTGCGCCAGGGACGGCGCGTCCCTATGGCCTCAGCTTTGCCCGAAGCGCCTTATTACATCTTTCTCAGCCGCGCCGAAAAACGGCCCGTTTGTGATGTCTGGCCCATTCAACTCTATTCAAAGCTGCCCACCATTCCTGTGCCCCTCTCGCCGGGCGATGCTGACGCTGAACTGGATTGCCAGGAAATTTTCGAGTCACTCTATGATTCGCTGGATTACGGTTCTATCATTGACTACACACGGCCGCCGGAGATCGCGTTGGAGGGGGACACAGCCGTACTCGCCGCCACCCTCCTGCAACAAGCCGGAATGCAATAGCAGGTGGTTGGCAAATTTCACGGCCGTAATATCTGTGAAGGAATGTGGTAGAATCCACTCATCAATCGTTACAGGGAAAATGCAGATGACTACCATTCAAGTACAGGCTACTTTGTCACCACAAGAATTGCTAAAGGCAACCCAACAGCTAGATACCGATGAACTCAAAGAGTTGATACAACAGCTTTCGGCGCTATATGCCAAACGGCAAATGCCACACCTATCTGAAAAAGAGGCAACCCTCTTGCGAAAGATTAACCAGGGAATCCCTCTAGCTCTCTGGCAACCCTACAAAATAGTCGCTGCAAAACGAGATGCCGAATCGCTAACACCTGCTGAACACGCGGAGTTGATTCGTCTTTCTGACGAGATCGAGCGACTACATGCAGAACGGGTAAAATATCTGGTAGAACTGGCTCAACTGCGCAATGTACCTCTCTCAGATTTAATGGACGACCTGGGTATCCATCCCTTGAATCATGCCTGATTCCCGCCCATCTGCCGACCAACGCACCCAGGTAATCGCTCGTGCCCGGAATTGCTGCGAGTATTGTATGAGCCAGGCTCGTTATGCCCCGGAATCATTTTCTGTAGAACACATTGTGCCCCGCGCCAAAGGCGGGCAGACAAAACTAAATAATTTGGCTCTGGCCTGCCAGGGATGCAACAATCACAAATACACACATACAGAAGCCGTTGACCCGGTCACAGGAGAAGTTACACCTCTGTTTCACCCCCGGCAGCAGCGTTGGGGCGACCATTTTGCCTGGACAGAAGATTTTTCCCAGGTGGTGGGATTGACGCCAACGGGGCGAGCTACAGTCGAAACATTACAATTGAATCGGCCTGGCGTGGTTAATCTACGTCGGGCACTCCATCTGATTGGGAAGCATCCACCACCATGAACTTTGGCCCCATTCCCACAGCGCAGGCGATTGGCAAAATTCTCGGCCACAACATGGCCGGGGCCGACGGCCGTCGCCTCTTCCGTAAAGGCCACCCCCTCACCCCAACAGACGTTGCCACCTTGCTAGAAATGGGCCGGTCGGTGGTGTATGTGGCTGAACTGGAAGCGGGGGATGTGGCTGAAAATGAGGCGGCGCGGCGGGTGGCGGCCGCTGTCAGCGGGTCAGGCCTCTCGCGCACCGGCCCGGCAACCGGGCGGGTAAATCTGAAAGCGGCCGTGTTGGGCATTTTGCGCGTGGATGCGGCGCGGCTGGCGCGGCTCAATTCCCAGGAAGGCATTACCCTGGCGACATTGCTGACGAACACGGCCGTCCACCCCCGCAAAATTGTGGCTACCGTCAAAATCATCCCCTATGCCGTGCCGGAAACGGCGGTCACGGCCGTAGAAGTCATCGCCGCCGAAGCGGGGCCGCTGATCAACATCACCCCCCTACCCGCCCATCGCGCCGCCCTCATCCTCTCCGGTTCTCCCGCTGCCCAGACGCGCACGGTGGGCAGCTTCACACCACCCATTCGCGCACGGCTAGAGGCATTAGGCAGCACGTTGGACACAGTAGATTTTATCCCCCTGGAAGACGAGACCGGCGAAGTGGAACTGGCGCACAAATTGGCGCAGCGGGTGCAAAATGGCGCCGGGCTGGTCGTTTTGGCCGGGGAGACGGCCATTATGGATCGCTACGACATTGCGCCGCGGGCGGTGGAGCGGGCGGGTGGTGTTGTCACCTGTTTTGGCGCGCCGGTGGACCCTGGCAATCTGCTGATGTTGGGCTATCTGGGTAAAATCCCGGTATTGGGCGCGCCCGGCTGTGTGCGCAGCCCCAAGCTCAACATTGTAGACCTGGTGCTGCCCCGCCTGCTGGCCGGCGACCGGCTGACACAAATGGATATTGTCAATCTGGGGCATGGCGGGTTATTGGAAGATGTGGCGGAACGGCCGTTGCCACGCAAAAAGATTGACACCACAAGTTCGTAAGTTCGCAAGTTCGTAAGTTCGCAAGTTCGTAGTAGGCGATTTATCGCCTTTTGACGGCAATAAATTGCCTACTACGAACATGGAGAAAATATGCAATTCAAAACCATCATCGAACCTTTTCGCATTAAAACGGTAGAGCCGATCCGGCAGACGACACGGGATGAGCGGGAGCGGCTACTGCAAGAGGCGGGCTATAACCTGTTTCTGCTCAAAGCGGAGGATGTGCTGATTGACCTGCTCACCGATTCGGGTACCGGGGCCATGTCTTCCGGCCAATGGGCGGGCATGATGTTAGGGGATGAGAGTTATGCCGGGGCGAAGTCGTTTTACAAGTTTGAAACGGCCGTGCAACGCATCACCAACTTCAAACACGTCATCCCCACCCATCAGGGCCGCGCCGCCGAGCGCATTCTCTTTGGCTCGCTGCTCAAACCGGGCGAGATTGTGCCCAACAACACCCACTTTGATACCACCCGCGCCAATATCGAATACCGCAAGGCGACCGCGCTGGACATCGCCGTCCCTGAAGCACACGACCCCGCCCACATTCTGCCCTTCAAGGGCAACATAGACCTGGACGCCCTGGAACAGACCATTGCCGAATACCCCGGCAACGTACCGCTGGCGATGATCACCGTTACCAACAACTCTGGCGGCGGGCAGCCGGTGAGCATGGCCAATATCCGCGCCGCCAGCGAGATTTGCCGGAAGCACCATGTGCTCTTTTTCCTCGATGCCTGCCGTTTTGCCGAAAATGCCTGGTTCATCAAAACCCGCGAACCCGGTTACGCGGACAAGACACCCCTGGAAATTGCCCAGGAGATGTTCAGCTATGCCGACGGCTGCACTATGAGCGCCAAGAAGGATGGCATGGCGAATATCGGTGGTTTCCTGGCGTTGAACGACGATGCCCTGGCGCAAAAGTGCAAAAATCTGCTCATCCTCACCGAAGGTTTTCCCACCTACGGCGGGCTGGCGGGTTACGATTTGGAGGCCATTGCCGTGGGGCTGGAAGAAGTACTGCATGAGGATTATCTGCAATATCGCATCCGCTCGGTGGCCTATCTGGGCGATATTCTCACGGCCAATGGCGTGCCCATTGTGCAGCCGCCGGGCGGCCACGCCATTTACATTGACGCGCTGGCGATGCTGCCGCACATTCCCCAGAGTGAATACCCGGCCTGGGCGCTGTCGCTGGTGCTGTATCTGGAAGGGGGCATTCGCTCGGTGGAGATTGGCTCGGTGATGTTTGGGCATCAGCCGGACGGCTCCGAGCATCCGGCGGCGATGGAACTGGTACGCCTGGCTTTCCCGCGCCGTGTCTATACGCAAAGCCATGTGGATTATCTGGCCGAAGTGATTTTGTATGTCAATAATATCCGGGAGCACATTCGCGGGGTGCGTATTGCTGATGCACCGCCCGTACTGCGCCACTTCTCGGCGCGCATGGAACCGGTGTTTGGGGGACTTTTAGTGAGCGGTAAGCAGTAAGCGGTAAGCGGTGAGTGAGCGATCTACTGCTTACTGCTCACCGCTTACTGCTCACCATCTGGAGTAAATATGACTCAACTTCAAAACAAGGTGGCTCTGATAACCGGCGGTGGGTCTGGCATAGGGCGGGCCACGGCCGTACTGTTTGCTCAAGAAGGCGCGAATGTGGCGGTGGCCGACGTGAACCTGGATACGGCCGAGGAAACGGTAGCCATGATCACCGATGGCGGCGGGCAGGCGTTTGCTTTTCAGGCAGATGTCTCGCGGGCGGATGATGTGCAGGCAATGGTGGGTGAAGTGGTGGCGCGCTACGGCCGTCTCGACTGCGCCTTCAACAATGCCGGGATTGAAGGGCTGCCCACGCGCACCATGGATGTGAGCGAGGACGATTTTGACCGGATCATTGCTGTGAATTTGAAGGGGGTATGGCTGTGTCTGAAATATGAATTGGAACAAATGGTGGCCCAGGGCGGCGGAGCCATTGTGAATACAGCTTCGGTGGCCGGGCTGACCGGCGCTCATTCCATGCCCGCTTATGCCGCCAGCAAACATGGGGTGGTGGGACTGACCCGCACGGCGGCGGTGGAGTACGGCCGTAAAAACATCCGCATCAACGCCGTTTGCCCCTCGGTTATCGAGACGCCCATGGTCTCCCGTGGCTTTGAAGCCTTCCCCCAATTTCTGGAAGCGACCATCCGCATCAACCCCATGCGCCGGTTGGGCCAGGCGGACGAAGTGGCCCGCGCCGTGCTCTGGCTCTGCTCCGACGCCGCCTCCTTCACCAACGGGGCGGCATTAACGATTGATGGGGGATTTACGGCTCAGTAATCGGTATAAGACCGATTACTGACAACCGATTACCAATTACCGGTACTACTCATCGCCAAAGATTTTCCTGGACAGAATAAGTTCTAAGGAAGTGGCATCATTTTGCTCCTGGTTGCTTAGCACAATGATGGTCAGATGATCGGTCGGATAGCGAGCTATAACGGAGGCAAACCCATTAATAACGCCATCGTGCGCAATGCGCGGCCGACCTGCATCATCTACCCCTGTGAACCAGCCATAGCCATAGCCAGATCCAATTCCAGTACTGCTGTTGGTGGCTACTTGCGGGGCGAACATCTCGTCCAGATAAGCCTGTGGCACCAGTTGCTCTGTAGAGAGAGCCTGTTCCCAGCGGTAAAGGTCTTCAACAGTAGAGTACAAAGCGCCGGCCGCATACGCGATAGACATATCAATGAATTCGGCCGGTTCCGTGCCAAACCGATTCTTATAACCAATCGCCAGCGTGTCAGAATTGTGTTCATAGCCGGTGTCACTCAGGTTCAGGGGGGTGAAAATGGCTTCTTGCAGAAACTCTTCATCCGTTTGACCGGAGACCGCTTCAATGATGTACCCCAGTACGAGATAACCACCATGGGTGTAGCGCCATTGCTCGCCTGGCTCAAAATCTAAGGGCACCTCCTTCAGCGGTGGGGTAAAATAAGGCATACCGGCTGTGTGCGTCAGCAGGTGATGGATGGTGACGTCTTGCCAGATTGCCGGGCAATCGGGGAGATAGTTGCAAATAGGGTCTTGAACGTTGAGTTTGCCTTGGGCTTCCAGAATGAGGATCGCCATCGCCGTGAACTGCTTGGTGAGAGCGGCAATCCGAAAACGCGTTTGGGGTGTATTCGGAATAGCTTGTTCACGATCCGCCAATCCGTAACCCTGGCTAAGCATGATATTGCCCTGGTGGCCCACCAGCACGGCGCCCGAAAAAAGCCCTTGCTCCGCCAGATCAGCGAGCAAGGCGTCAATCTCGGCCATCACCTCCGGCGAAACGGCCGTGGCGGTGGGTGGCAGACTGGTGGCGGTGGGCAGCGGGGCTGTTGGTGTTGGCGGTGGGGAGGTTGGGGCGGGTGTGGCTGAGGGTGCAGACCCACAGGCCGCCAACAGAACTGAAATTACGCATAAAGCCAGGCAATTGATAATATGTCTCATGGCACAACCTTCCTTTTGGTTAATCTTGGGCATCGTTCATTTTCAATCAAACACTCTTTACAAATTTTGTTCTTTAGCCGCCTACATCCCAAGCTGCTGAAACAGCGCGGGCATCTCGAAATAGACACGGCCGTGTGTAATCCGATCGTTTTCCAGGTTATAGACCACACAGAGCGGCACGCGCACCTCTTTACCGGTGGCCGGAATACCGGCGAACTCACCGATGTGACGGCCGTGAAAATCTCCCTCCCACACCGCTCGGCCATCAGCGACGACGAGGTTACTGGGGGTGGCGTCGGCCTCAAAAGCGATGTGGTAGAAGTAGTTGAGCATGCCCAACACCCCTTCCGGCGTGCGGTGCTCTTGCCCGTCGGCCATCACTGTGAACACCACATCTTCGGCCATCACACTCACATCCGCGTGGCCGGAGTTCCAATACTGGGTCATCACTTTGTTTGTGCTTTCAACTGACATTGTTATCTCCTGATAATGCTGAATTGGGAAGGATGAACGAGTACACAAAAGTTGCGTTAGTTCTTCTTTGCTGGCTGTGATACAACTTCTTCATTAAAACCGGAGTGGCGGTAAAATGTTACTGATTTAGCGGTACAATTAGCGGTACAAAAGTGGGCATTTCAGGGCAAAACATGAATATATCGTTCAGTGAATGGCTCAAGCAGCGCCGGAAGGCGCTTGACCTGACGCAGGAACGGCTGGCGCAGCAGGTGGGCTGCTCGGCCGAGACCATCCGCAAATTCGAGGGCGGTCAACGCCGTCCCTCGCGCCAGATGGCGCAACTGCTGGCGGAACATCTGCAACTTCTCCCGGAAGAACAGGCAGCCTTTGTGCAGTTTGCCCGCACCGGGCAGATCGAGAGCGCCCTGCATCCTGTTCCCGTTCGCTCCCCGTCGCGCCACAATCTGCCGGAACCACCGACGCCCCTGATTGGGCGGGAAGCGGATATTGTAACGGCCGTTCACCAACTCAGCCGCCAGACAACCCGGCTATTAACCCTCGTGGGGCCGCCGGGCATCGGCAAAACGCGCCTGAGTATCGCCATCGCGCACCGCCTGTTGAATGAGTTTGCCGATGGCGTGTTCTTCGTGGCCCTGGCCCCGCTCAGTGAAGCCAACCTGGTGCCCTACACCATCGCCAACGTGTTGGGGCTTCAGGAAATCGGCCCGCTCACGCCGCCGGAACGGCTGAAAGCCCATCTGCGCGAGAAACAAAGCCTGCTGGTACTGGACAACTTCGAGCAAATTGTGGCCGCCGCGCCCCAAATCGCCGACCTGTTGGCCGCCTGCCCCTGGCTGAAAATCCTGGCGACCAGCCGCGCCCCGCTGCACATCCGTCACGAGCGGCAGTTCCCCGTCCCGACCCTGGCGCTGCCTGACCTGAACCACCTGCCCGAAGCCGACACGCTGTCCCGTTATACGGCCGTTCAACTGTTCGTCGAGCGTGCCCAGGCCGTGAAACCGGATTTCCAGATTACCCAGGAGAACGGATCAGGCGTGGCCGCCATTTGCACCCGGCTGGACGGCCTGCCCCTGGCCATTGAGTTGATTTCGGCGCGGGTCAAGTTCCTGCCGCCGGGCGCGCTGCTGGAACGGCTGCATGGACGGCCGTTGCTGCACACAGATGGCATACAAGACCTGGAGCCACGCCAGCGAACCCTAAACGCGGCGATTGAGTGGAGCTACCACCTGCTGTCCCCGGCCGAGCAAACGCTGTTCCGGCGGCTAGGGGTGCTTGTGGGCAGTTGGACGCTGGCGGCGGCCGAGGCCATCTGCCAGCTTGACGGTACGACGGTGGAGGGGATAGCCTCCTTATTGGACAAGAGCCTGGTGCAGCAAAGTGGCGCCAGCGGCGAACCGCGCTTTACCCTCCTGGAAACAATCCGTGCCTACGCGCTGGCGCGGCTGGATGATGCGGGTGAAGTCGAAGAAGCTCGCCAGCGTCATCTCGATTATTTTCTCCAGTTGGCCGAACAGGCTGAGAAGGGGTTGGCCGGATCGGAGCGGCTGGCCTGGATGAACCTGATGGAAGTGGAAGTGGCTAACCTGCGCGCCGCCCTGGACTGGGCGCAGGAAACCAATGTGGCAGCAGGGTTACGGCTTGCTTTAGCGTTGACTCAATTTTGGTTAAATCAGGGTTATGTGCAAGAGGGTGAAACATGGATTTCGCGCCTGTTACTGCAACCCGCCAGGCTGCCACTGTCTCTCCGAGCCGAAGGATTAGGCATCCAGAGCCGACTCAATATCATGATGTTTAATCTATCTCGTGCGATTGAGTTGGCAGAAGAAAGTCTGGTTATCTCACGGGAATCAAGGGATCAGCGGGGCATTGCCCTCAATCTTGATACGCTTGCCTGGGTACAGGTCTTAAAGGGAGAGGGGGCATTGGCGCAAACGCTTATGAGGCAGAGTTTGGAAATCTTCAATGGCTTGGATGACCCATTGGGATTAGCCTCTGCCCTGGCAACGGCCGCTTTGTTGGCAACGAATATCAACAATTATGACCTGGCCATGTCTTATCTCGCCGAAAGTGAGAAGCTATACAAAATGGCCGGCCATCAGGCGTGGGCTGCCTTCGTTTTGGGCAAAAAAGGCCAGATGGCACTCTTGATGGGAGATTTTGCCGCCGCTCGCGTCTGGCTCGACGAATGTCTGGCCATTCAGGAACCGTTCGGAGAACATGGCACCCGAGATACATTGTATTATTTAGGGCAACTGGCGCTCAGACAAAGAGAGTATGAGCAGGCGCGTCTTTACTTTGAGAAAAGCTACGCTTTGTGCCGGGAGAGTGGCATTGTGATGCAAAGTTATTGGTCATATGTTAACCTGGGGTATGTTTTCCTGCGGATCGGGGTGGTAACCCAGGCGCGACTGATTTTTGCGGAAAGCCAGCGGCAGTTCCAGGCGGTGGAGCACCCTGGCGGGGTCGTTTTTGCTCTGGAAGGGCTGGCCTGCCTGGCCGTGGGGCAGGCACAGTTCCAGAAGGCAGCCCGGTTATTTGCCTGGGCAGAGGCCACACGTACAGAAATTTCGAACCCCCGGCCGCCCAGCGAACAGGCAGAGGTTGACCAGGAAATTGCCGCCATTATCGCCGGAATTGGCGAAGAGGCGTTTGCAACAGCCAGTTTGGAAGGTAAAAAGATAACAATGGAGCAGGCATCGGCTCTGGCGTTGATGGAATAACGTTCACAATCGTAGCGTTCGTGCTGGGTTATCTATCAGGGATCTCAATCAGCAAATGGTTTGCGTACCCAGGCCACCCACTTGCCAACCTTACCGGGGCCGCTTTCAGTTGCTACCTCGCGCAGGTCAGCCCACAACCGTATGATCTCAAAATTCCGCAGCAAATCGCGGGCATCAGCTTCGTCACAGAAATGATGCGGCAGATATTCATCATCGTCTTCCCGCACCGGGCCTTCATCCACAAAGGTATCTGGCTCCACTTCGGTTATCTCCCCGACGGCCGTGCGGCGGCGCAATTGTTGGTATACCAGCGTGTCGGTGCAGGGGAAGTCCACCAGCAGCAGCCCACCTGGTTTGAGCACACGCCAGATTTCGGCCAATGTCTGCACCATGTCGGCGCGCAGTTGATGATGAATGGCCGAGGTAGAAATGGCGGCGTCAAACGTCTCGTCGGCCCAGGGCAAGGTCGGCATGGCTGATACGCGCACGTCAGCGGCAATCTGGCGTTCCGCACACGCTTCCTGGGCCAACCTGACCCCACTCGGTGAAATATCTACACCGGCTACCCGAAAACCGCGCTCACCCAGGTAAACCAGATGCCGCCCCACACCGCAGCCCACGTCCAGGATAAAACCAGCCGGCGCTACTCCTTCCACCCATTCCACCACCGTATCATTGGGCGGCGCAAAGCTGCGGTAACGAGGGGGTATATCGTTACTACGCCATATTTGCTCCCAACCGGCGTGTGCATCTGGATTCAAGCTGTCCATGGTATTTACTTCTCCTTATGCTAAAGTAACGACAACACGGCCGTTCTCCGCTAAAATCCCCATCATCTTACACTGACCTGCGAGGAAAGCCCATCATGGAAATTGGCTCAATTGATGAATTGCAAAATGCGCTGAAGGGGCGTTTTTATATTGCCGACCGCGGATTGGCCACGGCCGTGTACCTGGCATTGAAACTGGAACGGCCGTTGTTCCTGGAAGGGGAACCGGGCGTGGGCAAGACGGAGATTGCCAAAACGTTGGCCGACTTGCTGCAAACCGACCTGATCCGGCTGCAATGCTACGAAGGGCTGGATGTGAACCATGCCGTTTACGAGTGGAACTACACCCGGCAAATGTTACACATTCGCCTGCTGGAGTCACGCGGCGAGAAGGCCACAGAAGGGGAACTGTTCGGCGCGGACTATTTGTTGAAACGGCCGTTGCTGCAAGCCATCGAAGAATCCCGCAGCCACCGACCCGTCCTGCTCATTGACGAAATTGACCGCAGCGACGAAGAGTTTGAAGCCTTCCTGCTGGAAATCCTGTCCGACTTCCAAGTGACCATCCCCGAAATTGGCACGCTGAAAGCGCGGCACAAACCGGTCGTCGTCCTCACCTCCAACCGCACCCGCGAAGTGCATGACGCCCTCAAACGGCGCTGCCTCTATTACTGGATTGATTACCCCACCTTCGAGAAAGAGTACGACATCGTGCGCGCCAAAGTGCCGCACGCCCCGGAAATGCTGGCGCGGCAGGTGACGGCCTTCATTCAAGAGCTGCGCGAAACCGACCTGTACAAAATCCCCGGCGTGGCCGAGACGCTGGACTGGACGGCCGCGCTGGTCGCCCTGGATCAGCAGGCGCTCAGCCTGGATGTGGTCAATGACACGCTGGGCGTCATCCTCAAATACCAGGACGACATTGAGCGCGTCAGTGGTGAAACCGCCCGCCTGATGTTGGAGCGCGTGAAAGCCAACAGTAGATAAGATGTATAATGAGCCGAAATGAAACACAAGGAAACAGGCAATGGACACAGTAGCATTACCACTTACCGTGCAAAAAGCATTAGGCGAAGAAGCAGCTAACGACCTGGCATCCTGGCTGGATAAGCGCCTGGAACTCTCATCACCAGCCACGCAAATTTCAGCCTATACTGCCCGCCAGAAGGCTAACGTTTTTGTGTTGGAACATGTGAGCAATCTGTTATTGGCCAACACGCCAGAATTACAACAACGTAGCGGCAAATGGGTCTGGCATGTGCCTGTTGACCTGACGTTGCCAGGGAGGGGACGGGTTGGTTTTGTTGGGGCAATAGATATTGATGCAACTTATGGTGAAATTCATTACGATGACAGCTTGATTGACCGGCTAACAATAGCCACAGACCAATTGATGCGTGAAGTAACAACTTCGTGAGCCACAAATCCCTTTCTCTTACCCATCTTCCTCAATCGGTAGATGGGCAGTGCTTACCAGCCTGCGCTCCCATGTTGCTGGCTTATTCGGGCTTGTTGATGAGCGAATCTGAGGTGGCGAAAGTGTTGGAGGCAAAGTCATATGGAGCGCCCAGTTATGCAGTTAAAAGATTGCGCAACCTGGGCTTTGTCGTTGACTATCGGGAGTGGTCAATTGCAGAAGTAGCGGCTGCGTTGCAAGACAATAAGCCTGTGCTTGTTTTTGTGCGTACCGGCTTTTTGGAGTATTGGCATGAAGATGTGGCCCATGCGTTGATTATTGTCGGCATTGAGTCAGAGCGCCAATTTTGGGTGAATGACCCGGCCAGGGAAGAGTCTCCAATTGCTGTTTCTTGGGATGGATTATTAGCGGCCTGGGGTGAGTTTGGGTATCGGGGCGCTACGGTCAATAGAGCAGGATGATCACCATTTCGGGCCGGGCACAGATAACGTTTACGCTGCCCACGGCCGTGACCACCGCCTTCCACTTTTACCAGGACATCCACCGCATCCTGCCTTACCTGCCGCGTATCCAGTTGGTGCAGGTGCATGGGGCGCAGCATTTGCGACTCTGTTACCTCTCCCGCGAGTTAAATGCATATGACGTGGCGATTTATTGTGATGTGCAAACGGAAGTTGATCCGGCAAATTACATTATTCGTCTGACCCCATGGGAAGCGGGTTTGCCGGTGAAGGCAAAATCCACTTTTCATGGCACAGAGGCTTACGGCCGTTACAGCAGTACCTCCATCTTCTACGCCGACGGCGACCGCACCCGGTTGGAATACGCGCTGGAACTGTCGGCTGAACTGCCCAAACCCTGGGCGACTAAACTGGTGCCGGACAGCATCATGGACGGCATCGCCAACAGCATTACCAACCACCGCATCCACGAAATCGCCAGCGGTTTTATTATGAAATCGGCGCTGGACATACCCGCCTGGGCTACCCAAAATGGCAACGGATAGGGAACGGATAAACGGATGGCCTATCCGTTTATCCGCTTCACATCCGCTGCCCCAAAAACCAATGACAAATGGAAACCTGTTACACAACCTCATCTTATTCGGCCGTTTGCTGCGGGCGTTGGGCATAGATGTAAACCCTGGCCGCATGGTAGACCTGGTACGCGCCCTGGATCACGTCTCCATCGGGCACAAGGCGGACTTTTACTTCACCGCCCGCAGCCTGTTGGTGCATGAACGGGCCGACCTGCCCCTGTTTGACCAGGCATTTGACCTCTTCTGGCGCAAACCGGCGGGAGAAGGGGTCTGGCTGGACATGAACAGTTTTCGCCCAGAAGAGCCGCCGCCCACCCTGTTAGTCCCGCCGCAGCCAGAGAACGTGGCCCAGGAAAGTGACCAGGAAGACAGTGCAGAAGAGGGCGACGAGGAAACACAGGAGATCATCGAAATCACGCGCACCTACAGCCAGCGGGAACTGCTGCGCCAGAAAGATTTTGCCACGCTAACAAAAGAGGAACTCACGGCCGTGCGCTGGCTGATGGCGCAAATGGTGTGGGATTTGGGGCTGCGGCAAACACGGCGGATGCGGGCCGGGCACGGCCGTCAGCCAGACCTGCGTCGTCTGATGCGCCAAAATTTGCGCTACGGCGGTGAGCTGCTGGAATGGCCGTCCCGCGAACCCAAATTCAAACCGCGCCCCCTCATCATCATCGCCGACATCTCCGGCAGTATGGAGCAATACACCCGCCTGCTGCTGCACTTTTCCTACGGCCTGGCCGAAAGCCTGACGCAAAAGGTGGAATCATTCGTCTTCAGCACCCGACTGACACGCATCACCAGGGAGTTGCACGGCCGTGACCTGGATTACGCCCTCACCGAAGTGGCCGGGCACGTCCACGATTGGGCCGGCGGCACCCGCATTGGTGATTCCCTGAAAACCTTCAACTACGACTGGGGGCGGCGCGTCCTGGGGCGCGGCGCGATTGTGCTGCTCATCAGCGACGGTTGGGATCGTGGCGACCCGGAACTGCTGCGCGGCGAGATTGCCCGCCTGCACCGCACCTGCCACCGCCTCATCTGGCTTAACCCCCTGCTCGGCTCGGCGCAGTACGAACCACTAACACGCGGAATGCAGGCCGCCCTGCCCCATATTGACGACTTTCTACCGGTTCACAACCTGGCCAGCCTGGAAGATTTAGCTCTGCATTTGCAGACAGTGACGGCCGCCAAACGGCCGTTGCGCCCACGTCAGCCCATCACCCTCAAAGGCGCCGCCTTCATCAGTCACCGCTGACGTGGTTCGTAGTAGGCGATTCATCGCCGTGAAATGGCGATAAATCGCCTACTACGAACAGTAAAAAGATCATGGACGAGTTTGATATTGATGTTGCGATGGAAAGAATAGCCGAGGCAGTACGGCCGTATCCCCCCGCCGCCATGTTCCAACTGGCCGACGAAGGGTACAACTCCCCCTTTGAGCAGCTCATCGCCTGCATCATCTCCATCCGCACCTACGACGAAGTGAGCGTGCCGGTAGCCCACAAGCTGTTTGCGCGGGCGCGCACGGCACAACAAATGGCCGCCCTGACCCCTGCCGAAATTGCCGCCCTCATCGCCGACAGCAGCTTTGCCGAAAGCAAAGCGCCGCAAATCCAGGCCATCGCCCAACGAGTAGTAGATGAATTTGGCGGCGAACTACCCTGCGACCGCGACCTGCTGCTCTCCTTCAAAGGCGTTGGCCCCAAGTGTGCCAACCTGGCGTTGGGCATCGCCTGCGGCCAACCGTTCATCAGCGTAGACATTCACGTTCACCGCATCACCAACCGTTGGGGTTATGTGCAGGCCAACACCCCGGAAAAAACAATGGCCGCATTGGAGCAAAAACTGCCACAGAAATACTGGATCGAGATCAACCGACTGCTGGTTCCCTTTGGCAAACACATCTGCCAGGGAACCACGCCCCGCTGCACCACCTGTCCCCTCTTCGACATCTGCCCGCGCGTCGGTGTAAAATCTTACCGGTGACGGCAACAATTTGCCTGTCATTCCGAATGGAGTCTTCGGAATGAGGAATCCCCACATACCAGCTAATCCAGAAGGATTCTTCCTCGAAGACTCGTTGGAATGACACTGGAGAGACAATATCATGCAAGAGGTCATATCTGACATCAACAAGTGGCAGGCTGAAAATCAGCCCATTGCCCTGGCGACGGTGGTGCAGACGTGGGGGTCGGCGCCGCGCAAGGAGGGGGCCAAGATGGCGGTGACGCCCGACGGCCGTATGGCTGGCTCTGTCTCCGGCGGCTGTGTGGAAGGGGCGGTCTTCGAGGAAGCGGTGGCGGCGCTGGAAAACGGCCGTCCCAAACTGCTCCATTTTGGCGTAGCCGACGAGACCGCCTGGGATGTGGGGCTGGCCTGCGGCGGCACCATTGAAATTTTCGTAGAGGCGTTGCACGCCAACGCCTACACTCTGATGCATGAACTGATCACCCAGGACAAAGCGGGCGCATCCATCACCATCATTCGTGGGCCGGAGGGCACGGTGGGGCAAAAGCTGACGGTGGCGCGTGACGGCCGTACCCTGGGCACACTTGGCCCTGAACTGGACGCGCTGGCCTTAGCCGCCGAGAAAAAATTGCAGTCGCCGGGGCGGGTGAAGTTGACGGATGAGGTGGAGGTGTTTGTGGATACGGTACGGCCGTCGCCGACGCTCATCATGGTCGGCGGGGTGCATATTGCCGTGGCGCTGACGCAGTACGCCAAAGTGTTGGGCTTCCAGACCATTGTCATAGACCCACGCCGCGCCTTTGGCAGCGAAGCCCGCTTTCCGCATGTGGACAAATTGATCCAGGCCTGGCCCCAAAAGGCATTTGCCGAGATTGAGGTGACGCCGGAAACGGCCGTGGCCCTGCTCACCCACGACCCCAAAATTGACGACCCCGCCCTGGAAGTGGTGCTGAACAGCCCTGCCTTTTACGTGGGCGCGTTGGGCAGCAGCAAAACCCACGCCAAACGGGTAGCCCGCTTGCAAGAAATGGGCATCACGGCCGAGCAGATCGGCCGTATTCATGCGCCGATTGGCGTGAATATCAACGCCGTGACCCCCGAAGAGATCGCCCTTTCCGTCATGGCCGAAATTGTGAAGGCTTATCGGGGGTAAGAAGGTAGATACCTAAAATAAATCATTTGTATCCTTTAGCCTACAGGGTATCGTTCCCGTAATATGATCCCCTGTACTCGTCGTAGGGTGATAAATATTTGGCCCGCTTAAGCTAAATATATTTCAGCCAATAATTCCCAGTATCCACTTGCAGAATGCACCTATGGAAGATAAACAAAAAAACTTAACAGGAAAATATCTTAATGATTTGTGGGGGGTTGAGGCAAAACATGCATTATATCGTGCAGACGGTAAGTGGTATCACCAACTCACAGATTTTCCTGGAGCTCTATTTGACGCCAACGGATATATTGTTTTTGAAACGGAGAAAGATTATTTAGAATCGCCGTACCTACAGATAAAACAAGACCTACATATAGCTGATGGTATTTCATCTATGCCAAACTATGTAAGAGTTACTGAAAAAGGGCAATTACAAGTATTCAGTAAGAGAATCAGGGAAACTGCGGAAGGTAGCGCCCAATACCAAACGAGTAAATACACCTCTCAAAAGCCTCGTGCTTCTAAAGCGCCCCCTGCTATTGATATGCCTCAAGGCAATGAAGAAACTGCACGGGTGTTAAGTCAAAGTTATCGAATTCTTCGCGACACTAAAGTTTCCAGGTGGGTGAAATATATTCACGGGTACAAATGCCAACTCTGTGGGGATACTATAAAGTTGAACAATGGTGAATCTTATGCAGAAGCCCACCACATACAACCGCTAAATCAACGCCACAACGGCCCGGATATTGTAGAAAACGTCATTTGTGTTTGTCCTAAACATCATGTTCTACTAGATTATGGTGTTATCTCCTTGGATAAATCTCAATTGCATTTAATTCCTGGACACGATATTAGTGAAGTTTACATTACTTATCATAATACCAAAGTTCATGACCAATCATAGTGGTGAGCTGATTCCTGAATCAGCAAACAGGGTTGTGGGAAGGAGAACGGCCGTCCCTCTACTCCACGAATTTGGCACGATGATAGAGGGAGGGGGTACGGCCGTCATAACTCACCCACCAAATTGAACATCCCTGCAAGTCAAACGGCCGTCCACCGCATCCGGTAGCAAGAGGGCGCCATGTTTATCCACCTGGCCGACGCCGCCCGTGACAGCGCCAACGGCCGTACCCCCACGCAGCAGCACTTTCCACGGTTTCGTCGCTCCCTCGACCTGTATGTGCAGTGTATCCCCTGTGCGATGAACGTGCAGCGTCACGGCTTGCACTGAGCCTGTCGAAGTGGCCGTTTCGCCTTTTAGATCAGGCACGGTAACGGACACGGCCGTGTCGTCATCCAACCCAAACAGATGAAAAGTCACTCCATCAGCAAAGTCATAATCGGGGCGACTGTCGTTTACGCCCACCGGAATGATGCTGTTCGGCCGTACCCACAGCGGCAGGCTGAAAAAGTCGTAGGATTCCCGTCGCCAACCACCACCTTCAACTACTTTGCCAGTCAGAAAATGTGTCCAACGGCCGTATGGCAGATAATAATCCACCATCCCATCCTGCCGGAAAATGGGGGCGACGAGCAGCGAGTCGCCCAGCATGTATTGGCGATCCAGGTAGTCGCAGCCGGGGTCGTCGGGGAATTCCAGCATCATGGCCCGCATCATGGGCAGGCCGGTCTGGTGCGCTTGTACGGCCGTGCCCCACAAATAGGGCATCAACCGGCATTTCAACATGGTAAAGTGGCGCAGCACGTCCACCGCCTCCTCGTCATAAAACCACGGCACACGGTAAGAGCTACTACCGTGCAACCGACTATGGGAGGAGAGCAGGCCAAACGCACACCAGCGTTTGTAGACATCGGCTACGGCCGTTTGCTCAAAACCGCCCATATCATGGCTCCAAAAGCCAAAGCCGGAGAGCGCCAACGACAACCCGCCGCGCAAACTTTCGGCCATAGACTCAAACGTGGCCGTGCTGTCACCGCCCCAATGCACCGGGAACTGCTGCCCACCCGCCGTCGCCGAGCGGGCAAAAAGTACCGCCTCGCCGCGCCCCCGCGCCTCCTCCAAAACCTGGAACACCGTCTGGTTGTAAAGTTGGGTGTAAAAGTTGTGCATCTTCAGCGGGTCAGAGCCATCGTGGTAAACCACATCGGTGGGAATGCGTTCGCCGAAGTCCGTTTTGAAGCAGTCTACGCCCATGTCCAGCAAGCCGCGCAGTTTGTCGCCGAACCAGCGGCAGGCGTCGGGATTGGTGAAATCCACCAGCGCCATGCCCGCCTGCCAGCGATCCCACTGCCACACATCGCCGTTGGGCTTTTTGACCAGATAGCCGTTGGCCATGCCTTCGTCAAACAGAGCCGAGCGTTGGGCGATGTAGGGATTGATCCAGACGCAAATGTGCAGGCCACGCTCCTTCAGCCGTCGTAACATGCCGGCGGGGTCGGGAAAGAGACGGCCGTCCCACTCCAAATTTGTCCAGTGAAACTCCTTCATCCAGAAGCAGTCGAAGTGAAAGACGTGCAGCGGCAGGTCGCGGTCGGCCATGCCCTGCACAAAGCCGGTGACGGTGGCTTCGTCGTAGTCGGTGGTGAAGGAGGTGGAGAGCCAGAGACCAAAAGACCAGGCTGGCGGCAGCGACGGCCGTCCTGTCAACGCCGTGTAGCGCATCAGCACCTCTTTGGGCGTGGGGCCGTTGATGAGGAAATAGTCCAGCGACTCCCCGGCTACGCTGAACTGCACCCGCTCTACCTTTTCCGAAGCCACTTCCAGCGACACCAGTTCCGGGTGGTTGATAAAGACGCCGTAGCCGCGGTTGGTCAGATAAAACGGCACATTTTTGTAAGCCTGTTCGCTGCTGGTGCCGCCATCTTCGTGCCATAAATCTACCACCTGCCCGTTTTTGACGAAGGGGGTGAAGCGTTCACCCAGGCCATAAACGCACTCACCGACGCCGAGACTCAGTTGTTCATGGATATAACGGCCGTCGGCCGTATCCACATAGCCCATACCCCGCCAGCCGCTTTGGGTCAACGGCCGTTCACCATCCAGAAAATCTACACGCCAGTTTTCGCCCTTGTCCACCCGTACCGTCAGGCGGCCGCTGGTCAGACTGGCGTAGTCGGTTTCATTTTGGATGTGCAGGTCGGGCGTGGGTTGGGTGTGGAGGGCGAAGGTGGGGGCGGACGGCCGTTGCCCCTTGTGATGCGTGAGCTGCACCCGAATCACGTCCGGCATGGGCGACGAAAAGCGTACCGTCAGCAGGCCCAGGTTGAGCGTATCGCCACGATGATTCAGCCGCCGCGTAGGGCCATAGACAACCAGCGCGTCTGGCTCCACGACCACATCGTGGACATGCACCGGAAAATGAGGCGTCACCCCCGGCCGAAAACCCCAATACCCATCTGTAAATTTCATGAGTTGCACTCCTGTGGAAATTATGAATTATGAAGGATGAATTATGAATTTTCACACCTTGTGATGGGCGAACCCGAAGCGGCTTCGGGCTGCTACCCATGAAAACCCCTCTGAAAATGTAGGGCGATTTTGTAAATCGCCAGGACGATTTGCAAAATCGTCCTACAAATTTTCATTCATCATGGTGGGCTGCCGCCCATGTTGAACTCCTTTGGAAACAGATTTGACGCAAAGGTGCAAAGAGTTTGATGCAAAGAATATCTGCGGATTCATTGCCCAATTTTGCCACGAAAAACGCTGGGGCACGAGTTTTGTGGTTCCGGGGATTCTGCTTATACTACAGAAGACAATTTGCCACAATCTTCACCACATGCTTGTGAAGCGCTCATCACCATCCGCCCATCTGCGATATTCAACATAGCGATCACATCCTGGTCGCTCTGATGGATGAAACAGCGAGACATCGTTCATATTTTTGAGGTTCTACTATGACTAACCTTCAACCGGGGCAAATGCTTGGCCCCTATCGCATTACCAATCAGGTCGGCAAAGGGGGTATGGCCACGGTGTATAAGGCGTACCAGGCGGCCATGGATCGCTACGTGGCTGTGAAGGTACTGCCCAGCCAACTGGCCGACAGCGCCGAATTCACCGGGCGGTTTCACCAGGAAGCACGCATCATCGCCAATCTGGAACACCCCCACATCCTGCCGGTGTTTGACTACGGCGAGAGCGACGGCGTCTCTTATCTGGTGATGCGCTATCTGGAAGCGGGCACCCTCAAAGACAAAGTTGACCAGGGTACGCTGCCGTTGGCCGAGGTTGACCGGCTTTTTACCCAATTGGCCAGCGCCCTCGCTTATGCCCATGAGAACGGCGTCATTCACCGCGACCTGAAGCCGTCCAATGTGCTGGTGGATGCTCAGGGCAATGTCTTCCTCACCGACTTTGGCATTGCCCGGCTGTTAGAGGGTAACTCTAAATTTACGCAAACGGATGCCATTATGGGCACACCGGCCTATATCAGCCCGGAGCAGGCCCAGGGGCAGCGGGCCGACCAGCGGGCAGACATCTATGCGCTGGGCATTATTTTGTATGAAATGCTGACGGGGCAGGTGCCGTTTACGGCCGATACCCCTCTCGCCGTCATTTTCAAACACGTCAGTGAACCTCTGCCCTTGCCTTCATCCCTCAAAACTGACATCGCCCCGGTTATGGAGCGTGTGCTGCTCAAGGCGTTGGCCAAGAATCCCCACGACCGCTTTCAGAATGTGGCCGAATTTGTGGCCGCCTGGAAAGAGGCGTTACCCGGCGCAAACAACACCACCCGCCGCGCCTACACCGAACCGGAACAAACCAGGCAGATAACAACCGCCCCGCCAGCCACTTCCCCGGCTGACCTGCCAGATATGCAGCCAAAGGAAAAATCGTCCAGGGGATGTTACACGGCCGTCGCCATCGGCTGTCTGGCGAGTTTATGCCTGCTGCTGGCAGTGGGTGGAGGGCTGGTGCAGTTGCGCAATTGGGGCCGCCCCATCGTCACCAACCTCGGGGCGACGGCCGCGGCCCTACCCACAACCAGCGCCAGTGAGGACACGGCCGTGACCGCCCCATCAGCTACCACCGAAACCATTTCCGGTGGAAACGAACCCGTGCCCACACCCAGCGGCGAGCAGTTCACCATTGCCATTGGCGACGAGATTGCCAAAGACAGCCCCGCATCCGGCGCCGGTTTTATTGAAAACCCCGGCGACAAAGATAACTACACCTTCACGGCCGTTGCCGGGCAAACCGTCTATTTGCAGGTGTTACAGGTGCCCACCGCCAGCGATCTGGTCAGATGGCGGCTGGTGGATGAAACCGGCAGCGAACTTTTTAACACCTGCCTCCAATGCAGCGATCCGGGTGTAAAAACGCTGGAGCGCGGTGGAGTTTACACGCTCATCGTCGGCGATGAGCGGGACTTGGGTTCCGGCAGTTATGCCTTCAAATTGTGGGATGTGCCCGCCGCCGATACTTTTACCACCGAAATTGGTGAGGACGTAGCGAATGGTAGCCCCGGCGAAGGAGCCGGTTTCATTGAAACTCCAGGCGCGAAAGATGAATATAGCTTCACGGCCGTCGCCGGACAATTTGTATACTTCCAGGTTGTGCAACCACCCCAATCGAGTGATCTCCTCCGTTGGCGTGTGGTGGATGAGATAGGCAGCGAAATCCTCAATACCTGTCTGCAATGTAGTGATCCCGGCGTCAAGGTGCTGGATCGCGGTGGAACCTATACCATTATTGTGGGCAACGAAAGCGGCCCGGCGACCGGCACATATGCCTTCAAAACCTGGGATGTTCCCCCACCCGACCAGTTCACCATCCAAATCGGCGACACGGTGAGCCGAGATATACCAGGCCCTGGTGCAGGAAACATTGAATCGCCCGGCGTCAAAGATGAATACACCTTCACCGCTACCGCCGGGCAAGAGGTTTACTTCCAGGTTGTGCAGCCACCTCAGTCCAGTGACCTGCTCACCTGGCGTGTGCTGGATGATACGGGCAGCGAGATTTTTAGCACTTGTTTGCAATGTAGCGACCCAGGGATCAAAACCCTGGATCGGGGCGGAACCTACACCATCATGGTAGGCAACAACAGCGGTGCGGCCATTGGCGCTTATCAGATCAGGATTTCCGCTCCTTAACAAATCCTTGTCGAAATTTTTGCCGGGTCATGTTACAATGTTTGACATAACAGTAATTGATGCACCTGACAGGAGAGGACACAAGATGAACCAGGCATTATTAGAGGCTATCGCCGCTACCCGCGCCAATAACAAACGCGAAGCCCAACTTTTGTTGGCCACGAACCTCAAAGAAAACCCCGATGATGTGCAATCCTGGTATTTGCTTAGTATGCTGGTGGATTCCAAAGAGAAGCAAGCGCTTTATTTGAGCAAGGCGCTGGCCCTGGACCCCAACCATCCCAAAGCCCAGGAGCGTCTGGCCCACCTGCAAACGGTCGAAACCATTGCCATTTCGGATGAGCCGTTGGATTTTCTGGCTCAGTCAGAAGGGGCGACCCTACCCGAATGGTTGGCGGAAGATGCCGGGACGCTGCAAGTGGAGAAGATGGGGATGCGGGCGTCCCCTGGGGTTGTGGAAGAAACAACGGAAAGCGAGGTAGGGGCCACGGCCGTAGCCACTCCTGCCAAAGAGGTACCCGACTGGCTGCAACAAGACGTCAGCCCCGCCTGGGTCTCGCAAGAACCCCCCACGCAGCTCTCTCCTGTCCCTGCCGAGAAAAAAGCAGCGCCCAAACCACAACCCGCTCCCGCCGCCACAGCCAAACCCGCCCCCCGCAAAAAACCGGCAGCCAAAAAACCACGCACCAAAAAACAAAAAGCCTCTCAACTCAATCTGGTCATGGGCGTCCTCGTCGTGTTCTTCATTTTGGTCGTGCTGTTGTTGCTTTATATGGTTTTTCAGTGATTGATTGAGACCCACCCATTACATTATCCCCACCGAAGTAAGGGTTGCCCTGTGACGCATTTGTGTATATAGTCTCTGGCATGGCAGAACCTGGGCAAATAGTAGCCCACTTAACGACAGACACCGGATTAGTCCGGGAACACAATGAAGATTACGTCGCCTGTCGGGAGCCGGTTGATTCACAAGAGTTACAACAAAACGGGTGGATTTATCTGGTAGCTGACGGTGTTGGCGGCGCAGACGCGGGTGAGGTCGCCAGCCACTTCGCCAGTGAACGCATGATCGCGCACTTTGTGGAAAACAGTGAAGAACCGGATTGGGGGCGTCGTTTGCTGGATGCCATGCAGGCTGCCAACAGCGACCTGCGTCAGCTTGTAGCTGAACGAAACAATAACAGCCGCATGGCCACCACGATGGTCACGGCCGTTTTACAAGAAAATCAGGTCTTTATCGGCAATGTCGGCGACAGCCGGGCTTATCATTGGCGAAATGGACTAATACAACAAATTACAAGAGACCAGAGTCTGGTCGCTAAACTGCTGGAAGAAGGGGCCATTACCGAGGCCGAAGCGGAAGTGCATCCGCGCAAAAACGTCATCCTCTACAGTCTGGGATCAGAAAACAAACCCAAGATTGAGTTGTTTACCCTGACGCTGCTGCCCGGAGACATTATCCTGCTTTGTTCCGATGGTCTGACACGGCATGTGAGCGATAGGGAAATCAACGACGCCCTGAGCAACGAACCGCCGGATGTGGCGGGTGAATTGCTGACGCAAATGGCGCGGCAACGCGGCGGTGAGGACAACATCTCCGTGGTGGTTATCCAGTATGGGCAGGCAAAAGAACAAAGGGTGAGTGACACGGCCGTCACCCATCCCCATCTCACCGCCACCCAATCCCATCGCTCCTTCCTCTGGCTGTACACCGGATTCCTGGCCGTTTTTATGATTGTGTTGATATTTTTCGCCTGGCTCGTATTGCGTGTATAAAGCGGATGTTGGCCCCACCACAATGAAGATTGTGACGGCCGTATCTGCCAGACTTGCCGGTAAAGACCACTTTTATACTCAATATCATTTTTATAAGAGGCTGTTTTCTTCGTAATCGGTAATCCGTAACCGGTAATCCGTGTATCCTTCGGTTTACGGATTACGATTAACGGATCACGGTTCACGGATTACGGATTACGGATCACGGCCTCAAGGAGAACCTATGCATCCAAAATTACGCATCATTCCTTTAGGCGGATGTGGCGAAATCGGCAAGAACATGACCGTTATCGAATACGAAGATGAAATCATCATCATTGACGCCGGTATCATGTTTCCCGAAAACGACATGCTTGGCGTAGACGCCATCATCCCCGACTACAGCTACCTCAAAGACCGGCTGGATAACATCCTGGCCGTTCTCATCACCCACGGGCACGAAGACCATATTGGCGCGGTCGCCCATGTGATGCAAGACATCAAAGCGCCCATCTATGCCACCCCCCTCACCGCCGGCCTCACCGAAGTGAAGCTGCGCCAGGGCGGGTTGCACAACCAGATCGAAATGCACACCATCGAAGCGGGCGATAAATTCCACCTGGGCCGCCACTTCACCATCGAACCATTCCACGTGGCCCACAGCATCCCCGACTGTGTGGGCTTTGGCATCACCACCCCCGCCGGGCTGATTGTGCACACCGGCGACTACAAATTTGACCATACGCCATCCGATGGCTGGCCGCCGGACTTCGCCAAACTGGCCGAATTCTCCGGGCGCGGTGTGTTGGCCCTGTTGGCCGACAGCACCAATGCCGACCGTCCTGGCTGGACAAAATCAGAAAAAGAGATTGACAAAGCGTTCGACGACCTCTTCCGCAATGCCCAGGGGCGGATCATCGTGGCTACCTTTGCCTCGCTCATCTCCCGCATTCAGCAGGTAGCCAATATGTGTGTGAAACACGGCCGTTACCTGGCCGTCACCGGGCGCTCCATGCGGGATAACGTCAAAATTGCGCAGCGCCTGGGCTACCTGGAAATTGATGAAGCCACGCTCATTGACATTGAAGACGCCACCTCCCTACCCCCCCACCGCGTGGCCATCATGGCTACTGGTTCGCAAGGTGAACCCTCGGCCGTCATGGGCAAACTGGCGCGTGGTCGCCACAACCGGCTGCAAATTCAGGAAGGAGACACCGTCGTCTTTTCCGCCCATCCCATCCCCGGCAACGAAGAGCTGGTCTACCGCACCATTAACCAACTGTTGCGCCGCGGCGCAAATGTGCTGTACGAAGGCATCGCCAATGTCCACGTTTCCGGCCACGCCAGCCAGGAAGAGATGAAACTGATGATCAACCTGGTGCGCCCCAAATATCTGGTGCCCGTCCACGGCGAACTGCGTCATCTAAAACAACACGCCGTGATGGCTCAGGAGTTAGGCATCCCCCGCGAAAACATCGCCGTCATCGAAAATGGCACCCCCCTGGAAATGAGCCAGGACAAACTGACAATTATGCCCCGGCTGAAAGGCGGCTACATTTTTGTGGATGGGGCCAGCGTGGGCGAAGTGGATTGGCCGCTGCTGCGTGACCGCGAACTGTTGTCCCAGGGTGGCGTTTTCTTTACCTTCCTCACCCTGAACGGCGATGGTACCATGATTGGCGAGCCGGAAATCCTCTCGCGTGGCTTCCTGGATATGCGTGACGGCGCGGAAATTGTGGATGGCGCTAAAGAAACCATAGACCGGGTGATTAAGCTGCACAAAGAAAACGGCGGCGGCAAACTCAGCACCAAAATTGAGGACGCCATTTCGCGTTATCTCTATTCCGAGACGGGGCGACGGCCGTTAGTCCAAACCATCATCAAGTAAATGCGTTCGTAGTGGGCGGTTTATCGCCGTCAGGCAAGGAGGCGATAAATCGCCCACTACAAACATACCAACAAAAAAAGGGTGGTCACAAAAATGTGACCACCCTTTTCTGTTATTACGGCGTGGGTGTAGCCGTGGGCTGCGTCTCCATGTCCGGGGGGGGCGGTGTGGGCGTCGCTTCCGGCGGTGGCGATGATGGCGTGGGGGTAGGCGTGAACGGTGGCAGCGTAGGCGTCGCCGTCGGTGGTTGGGTGGGCAGTGGTTCAAACTGCGGTGTGCCAGTAGGCGTGCCAGTAGGCATGACCGGTTCCGGCGTTTGCCGTGGGCCATATTGCGGCTGACTGATTAACCCTTCGCTGATCGCGCCGGACACGTTGATGTTCACCGGGCCAAAGGTGTTGTTATTTTCATTCGGGCACTCATTGACGTGCCGGTCGGTGTCTACCTGCGCCCACACCTGGTGCGCGCCGCCGCCAAAGGTGTATTGCCCTTCATAGGTGCGGCTGGTACCGGCGGTCAGGTCCGCGCCCTGCACCCCCCAGGCCACATCACCCACCAGATACGGCTGCGGTGTCCGGTCTACGTAGAAGTCCAGGAAGAAGTTGTTGCCAAAGGGCACATTTTGTGTGCCCTGGTTACGGATAGTGACGTACACCGTCGCCGGCTGCCCAGAGACGGGCGCAGCCGGGATGACCTGAATCTGGGTGACGATCAGGTCAATGCCGGTGGGCGGGGCGCATGGCGTAGAGGTTGGCGTCGGGGATGGCGTAGCCGTGGGCGTTGGCGTGGGTGGCGGTGTGGTCGCCGGGCGCAAGATGATGGGCAGGTAGATGGTGGGCGGGGATGTGTCCACCTGTACGGTGGTTATGTCCCTGGCAATATCTTGCACATTGCTATCGGAGAGGGACACGGCCGTGACCGTGGTCACATCCACCATGCCATCCGTCGCCGTACCGGGAACCGTCACCCGCACCACCACATTGGCCGATTGGCCGGGCGTCAGGCGGATAATCGTACCCGAAGCAGGCACAATCACCACCGTCCAACCCTGGCTGGACACGGCCGTGACCACATAATCATCCGTAATCGTGCCGGTGTTCGTCAGTTGGTGAATGTATTGCACCGTGGCGCCGGGTACGCCCGTAGCGGCATTATCCGGTTCCAGCAGCACCCCCAATGTGCCGGAAACGCCGTTGACGAAGGTTGTGTTAATGGCATTGTCGGTGGCGGTAGGGTCGCTGATGGACACGGCCGTGACCGTCATCACATCCGTCGTGGTGATGACTGCCGCCGGGATGATGAGCGTGACCGTGATCTGCCGGGATGCGCCCGCCGCCAGCGTCACCGGCAGCGGATCAGGTGTCGGCCAGCCGTGGCTGCTCTCCGTCGTCAGGTTGAACGTGTCGGTCACACTGCCCGTGTTCGTCAGCCAATGCGTATAAGCCACCGTATCGCCGGCATTGGCCGTACTGGTATTGTCCGGCTCAATGATGACGCCATACACGGCATCACCCAAGACGGTGGTGGTGTCCACGGCCGTATCAAAGACGCTGGCGTCTGTTTGTGACCGGGCCAGCACCGTAGCCACATCGCTGCTGCCTCCGGGCGCTGCCACTGGAATGGTGGTGGTCACTTGCACGCTGGCTGCTTCCCCGGCGCTGAGGATGATGGACAGCGGCGAGACGCCCACCGCCCAACCATTGGCCGAAGTGACGCTGAGCAAGAACTGTTCAGTCACGTCGCCGGTATTGGTGATGGTGTGTTGGTAAGTCAGCGTATCACCGGGATTACCCGAACCGGCGCGGTCTGGGGCGATGATCACGCCCAGCGTGCCTGGCTCACCATTGACGGTGGTGGTGTCTATGGCCTGCGCGGTAGCGGTGGGGCTGATGATGGAGGCGGCCGTCACCGTCATGATCTCGGTGCGGCCAGCCGCACCAATCGGCACTTCCAGCGCCACCGTCAGTTCTGTGCCCGCGCCGGGTGACAGGGTGAAAGTTCCCGCTGGCGGGGTAGTGGGCCAGCCGTTTTCGGTCACGGCCGTGATCACAAATTCATCGGTGCCATTACCCGTGTTCGTCAGCCAGTGGGTGTAGTTGATCGTTGTACCGGGGTCGGCTACGCCGGTTTGGTCAGGTACCAGGATCAGGCTGTGCAGTTGGCGAATACGGGTTTCGTCTACGGCCGTGTCAAACACATTCGGGTTGCTGCGCGAGCGGGCGGTGACAGTGGTGAAATTGGGCGCATCCGGCACCGCGTCCGGCGGCGCTGCCACTTCCACCAGCACCTCAGCCGACTCACCCACACCTAGTGTGACAAAGGAGGGGATCACCGTGGTCGTCCAGGTGAGTGTGTTCACATAGCTCAGGTCAAACGTCTCCACGCCGTTCCCCAGATTGGTGACGGTGTGCGTAAAGGTGATAATCGTGTCCGGGTCGGTGACGATCAGGTTGTCCGGCTCGATGATGACGCCGGCCAGGACGAGGACAGTGGTGGTGTCTACGGCCGTAGCCTGCACGTTGGGATCAACCGCCGCCGTCGCCGTCACATACGCCGTATGTACCAGGCCGCCGCTGCCCGCCGGGGCTGTTACCGTTACCGTCACCGGCGCTGTTTGTGCCGGGTCCAGGTTGACGCTGGCTGGCTCTACCGTCACCGCCCAACTGGCGGGAACGCCGCTGATCTCCAACTGAGCGGCCGTGGTGATATTACCGGTGTTTTGCAGGGTATGGAAGTACACGGCCGTGCTGTCATCCGGTATCGTTTGTGTTTGTGTGATGGGCAGCAGCAGCAGCCCCGCCGCTTCCAGCACCGACGTTGTATCCGTCAATGTGTCCGTCACCACAATGCCCAGCGTGTTCAGCGAAGCCGCTTCCACCTGCACCGTGTGCATCACGTTGGGCGGCGTCCCCGGCGGCGGCGTCACGCTGACCGTAAAGGTCATCGTTTCATCGGCTGCCAGGAAGCCCGTTTGGGTGGGCGCAACTGTGATCGCCCAACCGGGTGGATTTTCGGCCAGCACCGACAGGGCAAAGCGGTCAATGCCATCACCGGTGTTCGTCAGTGTGTGGCTGTAGAGGATGGGCACGTTCGGCGCGGTCGCGCCGCTCTCATCCACGCCAATATCCACGCCCGGCGCGAAGCGCACGGTGGTAGTGTCGGTCACGGTGGCCGTCAACGGGTAGTTGTCTGAGGTGGCGGTGATAAGGGAGCGCAGGATCGCGCCGGGCACGTCGCCGGTAATGACCAGGGTGACGGTGACGCTTTGGGTGGAGGTCAAGATACCGGTGTTAAGCGGCGTCAGGCTTACCTGCCAGTTACCGCCGGGCGTCACTTCTTCGTTGGCCAGAGTGAGGGTGTAGCTGTCTTCCGGGTCGCCCGTGTTGGTCAGGACGTGTTCGTAGGTGTACGGTTCACCGGCGGTGATCACGGCCGTCAGCGTCACCGGCAGCAGCGTAAAGTCCGGTATCTGCAACCGCTCATCCGCGCCAATGTCAATGGTTGGCCCCATGATGCGCGGCTGCATGTCATAGTCCACCGGCCAATCCCGCGAGGTCAGCTCCGTGCCCGCGTCTTTGGCCGGGCTGGCGGCGGAAAGATGGAAGTATTGATCCAGGAAACCGGGTTCGGCGGTGAAGCTGTTAGCGCCGGTGGCGAAGTTGGTGTCATTGAGCCAATAGAGGCTGTAATCTTCGGTGATCACGGCCGTAGCCGTCACGTACACGGCGCTGCCGGGGGTGGTGGTGGCTTCGTTTTCGCTGAAGATGTTGTTCAGGGCGCTGAAGATGGCATCATCGCCGCCGTAGACGGCCCCACCACTGCCAGAAACATTGCCGACGAAGGTGTTGTTTTCGAGCACGGCCGTGACGCCATCCAGGTACACGCCGCCGCCTGCATGACTGCTGGTGGATGAGTCGCCATTTCCGGCAAAAACGGAACTATTCACGGCCAACTGACCGCCTTCTTGATACAAACCACCGCCAAAGCTGGCGCTATTGTCATTAAAGAACGTGGCCGTAATGGTCAAGTTGGCATCCACATCGTAAACGCCGCCGCCATACAGCGGCGCGCCTGGCTGCACTGCGGCGTTGCCATTTTCAATGAACAGGCCGCTCAACGTCACCGTCAGGCCGGGCATGATGTAAATGACCCGGCGCGTCCCCTCGCCATCCAGCCGGGTGGTCTGGGTGATGGGGTACGGTGCGGCAAAGCCATCCAGTGTGCTGTAGCCACCGTGAATGTGTACCGACTTGTCTATGAAGACGTTTTGCACAAACGTCTCGCCGCCCACATCTTCTTGCGAGAAGTCGGTATAGGTGCCCTGGGCGACGAAGATGTCATCCCCTGGTTCGGCGGCAAAGATGGCATGTTGGATGGTGCCGCAGGGTATCTCCTTCACGCGGCAGTTATTGTTGTCATCCTGCCCGCCAGCGGCCACGTAGCGTGGCCCCGGTTCACCCAGGATGAAGATGTCATTCTGCACCGCGTCCGTATTTTGCGGATCGTCCACTTGTATGGCCACCACGCCGGGGTTGGCTATCTCGCCGCGCAGGGCTGTTTCCAGGATGGTCACTTGCAACACCACATCCCTGGTCTGGTTGCTGGCCAGCGTGGCCTGGGTCTGCGTGATGGGCACGCCATTTTCCAGCAGCACGGCGCTGGCGTGTTGAATACCGGCGCTGGGCAGGATGTTGAAGGTATGCGCATCGTTACCGATGTTTTCCACGGTGTGGTTAAAGGTGAGCACGTCACCGGGTTGGGCAGCGGCGGTGTAAGGCGGGTAGACGATGACGCCGGATACCAACCCCACAAAGGTGGTGGCCCGCCCCTGGTTCACGCGGCTGGGTAGGCTCTGCGACCAGCAGCGAATGGTGGAGATGTCTGACTGCCCGTTTTGGGCGCCCACAGGTACTTCCACGGTCAGGGTGATGGGCCGACTTTCGTTCCAATCCATATCAGGGAACAGTTGCATAGCGCCGCCTTCCAGTGCGCCCCAGCCGGCACTGGTGGTCAGGGAGATGACGATGGTGTCAATGTAACCATGCCGGTTGTCGCTGGGTGGATAGGGGTAGCCGGTGTTGGTGACGTTAAAATGATAGGTGACGGTGTCGCCGGGCACGGCCGTTTGCTGCTGCGGTGTGGGCGTAACCGTACAACCAAAATCTTTCCACCACTCAATGGCGCCCACATCTGAGGCGCGGGTGCTCAGGTGCTCGGTGCCGCCGTCAGGCCGTTCCACCAGGCGGGCGTCAAAGTCAATTGGGTAGAAGCCGCCGCCGGGTTGGGGCACGCCGGGGTCTAGCAGCGCCGGATCAGCCTGATCAATAACCGGCGAGTTGATCGGAGGGAAGACGGGGTAGAAACCACGCAGGTCTGGGTCGCCATTAACCGGGTTTGTATTGATGACACCAGGGGGCAACGTGTTATTCCAAATGTTGTTGTAAGCCAGAATGGGGTTCAGACCACCGGGCATACTCAGGCCGCTTTCACTTGAGGCCAGGTTGCTGTCCAGGATGGTGCTGTTGAGGATGAAGCCGGTAGACTCAGTGCGGATGCCGCCGCCTTGCCCGGTTTGGGCCGCATTTTCGGTGATGGTGGTGTGGTAGACCTCCAGGTTGGCGCCCGTGTTGAAGAGGGCGCCGCCGCTGGTCACGGCCGTGTTGCTATAAAACAGCCCGTTGATGATGCGCAAATCGGCGCCCGTGTTGGCAAGACCACCGCCGTTGGCCCCCGCCTGGTTCAAGTAGAAAGCCACGTCGGTGATGCCCAGAGCGCCGCTGTTATACAGGCCGCCGCCGCTGCCGCTGGCGATGTTGCCCTCGTAGAAGAGAGGCACAACCAGGATGATGCCGCCGCTTTCGTTCTCTTCGACGTGCGCCGGAATGCACTCGCCAATGGTGGAGCCGGTGATGTAATTCTCACGCACTGCCCCTGAACTACCGCTGAGGTAGAGGCCGCCACCGTTGCTGGCTTCGCTCTCACACACGTAGGCCGTGTACAACTGCACGCTACCGCTACCAGGCACGCTGATGGCGCCGCCATTGGTACCGCCGCCTGCCGGAGCCGCGTTGCCATTGACAAAGGCGATATGGGTGAAGGTGGGGTCGGCGTTGTCATGCACGTAAATGGCGCGCCCTTCGTAGGCAGCGTTGATGCGGGTAGTGAGCGTGCCTATCTGATCGCTGGTGTAGTCGCCCGCATATTGGAAGTTGGAACGCTGCAACGAACCGGCAAACTCCAGGTCCTGGCGCACGAAGCCCACCTGCCAGGTATTGGTTTCGTCATTATGGCGCACGCCGCTGCATTCGCCTCGGGCAATTTCCACGGTGGGGAAGGGGCCAGGCGCAAAACTTTCGGCAAAGTCTATGGCAAATTGCAACACGCCAAAGATATGTTCTCTGGTCGCCGGGTTGGGATCGGTGGGGTCAATGACGCGGATGAGACAAGAGTTAACCTCGTCTGCGCCGCGATCCGGGCCGCCGTTGGTGGGCCGCACATCGCCATCAATGTCATGGTTGAAGGGCACAGCCGGATCGGCGTCATCCACGCCCGCCGACCAGCTACGCAGATGGAAGTTGCCGGTGACGGCGCTGACGTAGTTGGGTGGCACGCTGATGTCGTTTGGCCCGGCGCTGGCGTTGCCGGTGTAGTTGGCCGGTACATTGTTCGCCAGGTTGTCTACCACGTTGTTGTAGTCAATATCCGGGCTGGCCTGGCCGGTGACGTGTATGCCGGAACCCTGATTAGCATGGACGATATTGCTGCGGATGAGTACCGGCTGGCTGGTGGCGCTGAAAATGCCGCCGCCGTTCTGCCCACCGCCGGTAGCGGCGTTGAGGTAGAAGGTGTTGTGCCAGATGGGGGTATTGGTGTTGGCGTTGTAGAGGCCGCCACCCTGCTGGGCGCTGTTCTCATAGATGAAGTTGTTGCGCACAATAACTGTGCCACCCGCCAGGTAAATGCCGCCGCCGTTGCCGGAGGGGGCCACATTTTCGTAAATGCGGTTGCCATCCAGCGTCAGATTGCCGCCCGCCTGGTGAACGCCGCCACCGCTACCGCTGACGTCGTTGTTGGCGATGCGGTTGAGATCGGTGAACACGGCCGTGCCGCCATTGTTATACACCCCGCCACCCTGCGCGGCGGCATTGGCTTGAATCCGACTGCCCTGGACGTTCAGGCTGCCCAGGTTGTAGATGCCGCCGCCATTGGCGGCAAAGTTCGCCAGAATTTCCACCGTATCCAGCCAGAGCGTACCGGCATTGTAGACGCCGCCGCCGTGATTGCTCAGCCCGGCGCCGTTGGCGTCGCCGTTAACCAGGTGGATGTTGGTGAGGGTGAGGGCGCCGGTAGCGGCCACGTAGAGGACACGGCCGTTGTCCAGCGCGTTTAAGGTAGCCGTCAGATTACTATTGGGCACCAGGCCAGAGTTCCAGTCGCCGTCAATGGTGAGCGGTTTGTCTACAAAGAGGTTTTGGATGCTGCCGCCGCTGTTGGGGTGGGCGCGGGCGTTCAGGCAGACGCCATCTACCTCGATGGTGTCGCCGTCGGCGGCCTCGTCTACGGCGCGCTGTAAGCTGCCATAGATGACGGTGGGCGCGGCCAGGTTGCGGGCCACGCAGCCGGCAATTTCGTCTGCGCCAATGTCAAAACCGAGGTGGGACGGCCGTAAATCATCCTCAAAGTCATGATCCAGCGTCAGCGCCGGGTCGCCTGCATCCAGCATGGGCGAGTTCACGGTGAGGGTGTAGGCCGGGGAAAGCTGCGGGTCTACAGTGAGGTTGTTGGCGCCGGTCGCCGTACCGCCCAAATCCACATCATACCCGAAGAAGTCGCTGTAATTGACGCTGGGGGTAGAGCCGGTAGCGCCATGCACGCCATCGGTGTTGGCCGGACTGGGCGCGTCATTGTCCATGAAGATGGAACTGCGAAACTGTGGCCCACCGGCAGCCACATACGCGCCGGCCCCCTGGGTGGCGGTGTTGGCGACAACGGTATTGTGCCAGAACTGATGATTGCCGCTGGCGCTGTAGAAGCCACCGCCGTTGGTATTGGCACTGTTGTCATAGATGAAGTTATTGACGATGGAGGCAACCGCGCCTGTAGAGATCACATAGATACCGCCGCCGTGCGCCAGCGCCATGGCTGTGGCGTGGCTGTTGTAAATGCGGTTGCCGTCAATGAGGGCGGCGCTGTTGATGCTGTACACGGCCGCGCCGTTGGTGGCCGTATGGGTCATAATCTCGTTGTGTTGAATAGTGGGCGAAGCATTGTCAATACAAATGCCCGCGCCATTGCCATTGACCCCGGTCAGCGCCCCGTTGACAATGTGGAAATTCTCCACCGTCGCCGTAACGCCGGGGGCAATGTGCACCACCCGCCCCAGCCCGGTAGCGTCCAACACGGTGATCTCATCGCCCTGGTTTTGGAAATCTTCGTCCCAACCGCCCTGCAGGATAATGTTTTTGTCAATGTGGACGGTGGTGAAAATGATGCCATTGTCGCCACCACAGCCACCGGGAGGGCCGCCGGTATCATATTCGTGAACGCCGCTGCATATGCCGGATACTTTGATCACGTCACCCGGTTGGGCATTGTTTATCGCTTCTTGAATGCTGCCGTAGATGACGCCGTTCACTTCCACGCGACAGCCGGCCACTTCGTCTGCGCCCATGTCTGGCCCCTGGTTGGAGGGGCGCAGGTCGCCGTCAAAGTCGCGGCTGATGGGCGAATTGGGGTCGCCGCCATCCACCGCGGGCGCGGTGTTGCTCAGGTGGAAGTTGCCGTTATCCGGGTCGAGCAGGCCGGGCAGCGTGCCGCCAGTACCCTGGTTGTTGGAATGGACGCCAAAAACGACGCCGCCGGCCAGCGGCGCGGCCTGACCGAAGTAGTAGTTGTAATCCTCGTTTGTGCCGGACAGCGGCGCAAAGATAGCGTCGCCGTTGAGGGCGTCATTGCTCTGGAAAATGCTGCTGCGAATGGTGAGTGCGCCGCTGCCGCTTTGCCGGTAGACGCCGCCGCCCTCGCTGGCGGCGTTATTCTGGTAAAAGGTGTTGTGCAGCAGTTGCGCCGGGTCGGGGCCATTGTGGAAGACGCCGCCGCCGTCGCCGGTCACAGTGTTGAAGGCAATAACGTTGTTGCTGGCGGTGAGGGCGCCGCTGGCATGGTAGATGGCGCCGCCGTTCACGGCCGTGTTGGACATGATCTCGGTGGCATTGATGGCGGCCGTGCCGCCGTTGATGTGGAAGCCGCCGCCGTTGGTAGCCGCGCCGCCCTGTACCCGGCCACGTAATGGCAGGTCGTCGTCATTGTCGGGTGGGTCAAAGTTGTCGGTGGTAACAACCAGCAGGTCGGTGGTCAGGCTGCCGCTGTCCTGGTAATAGGCTGCGCCGTGTACGGCCGTGCCGTTCAGCATCGTCACCGCGTTTAGCCGCACCTGCCCCTGCGTATTGTAAATCTGCCCACCCGCGTCTTGCCCGGAAGGGCCGCCGCCCAATCCGGCGGCAGCGCCGTTGCGAATGGTCAGGTATTCCAGAGCAACGCTGACAGGGCCGTTGAAGTAAAAGGCGCGCCCCATGCCCTGGGGATCAACAATGGTCGTTTCGGCTATCAAGCGGCGATCAAAGTCGCCCGTCCAGCCACCTTGAATGGTGATTTCGCCCGTGCCGGTGATGTGGACCGTCTGGTTAAGCGTTTGCCCGCCCATGCTGATGGGGTGGACGCCGCGACAGATGCCGGAAACGAGGATGAGGTTGCTCTGCGGGTTTTCCATTTCCAGAGCGGCCTGGATGCTGCCAAAGACGGTATCGTCTCGTTTGGCCTGGCAGCCAGCCAGTTCGTCGTAACCCAGGTCATACCCTTCATCGGAGGGGCGGTTGTCCCCTTCAAAGTCTTTGTCTAGCTCGTTGGCCGGGTTGCCCTGGTTGCGCAGCCGGGCATCCACCATGGCCGAATCGGCCAGCAGGTGGAATTCGGGGTCGCCAGGCACAAAACCGGGCGGCTCGTTAGTCACGTTGCTGATGGTGATGTTACCGACGTTGGCCGGGTTGTTGTTGAAGAAGTTGACAAATTCGCCGGTAATGCTGCCCGCCTCTACACGCAGCGCGCCACCGGTTGTGGCATTGTTGTCGGCCAGGATACTGTTGTTCAATTGGAAGGGCTGGCCGCCGCTGTTGTTCACGTAAATGCCGCCACCGCTATTGGCGCTGTTGTTGACGATAGTGGCAAAATTGACGCTGCTATTGCTACTTTGCACAAAGAGAGCGCCGCCGTTGTTCACGGCCGTGTTCTCATTAAACAGCGTATTCTCCACAATCAGCACACTGTTGGTGGCATAAACTGCGCCGCCATTTTCACCAGTGACGCCAACGGTCGCATTATGGTTAAACGCGCTCTGGCGCAGCACCAGCGTCCCCCCGTTTACATAGGCCGCGCCCCCCTGGAAGGAGGCGGTATTGTTGTTAAAACGGCTGCGCTCCACAATCGCCAGCCCGCCATTCCACACATTGAGCGCCCCGCCGCGTTCGGCCTGGTTGTTTTCAAAGGTGATGTTGCTAAAGCTGGCCTGCACGCCACTGCCCACGCTGACCGCACCGCCGCGTGAAGCGGCCGCAATGCCATTGCGCAGGGTCAGACTGTCAAAGGTGCTGTTGTTCGACGACCCCGACAGAGTGAAAATCTGGGATGTGCCCGTCTGTTGGATAATGGTCTGCTGCTCTTCATTTTGCGCCGAAAAATTTTGTTCCCAATTGCCGGAAATATAGAGCGTCTCGTTGATTTCAGTAAAGTCAGAGACATTGTATGTGCCAAAGGCAATGCGCACTTCGTCATTGGTGACGGCCTGGCCAATGGCATGGGGCACGGTGGCGCAGGCGAAGGTGGGCACGGTACAGTTATTATTGGTGTCGTTGCCGCCGGGCCGGACGTAGCGCGTCCCGGCCGTTTCTTCGGCGCGCACCCGGTCTACCACCTCGGCGAAAACGCTGTTGTCATACGACGAGGTAGCGCGGATGGTGGTGATGTTGGGGATGATACCGGCAGCATGGGGGGGAATGGTGACCCGCACCTGGACTTCGGCGCTGGCGCCAATGCCCAGGGGAATAAACAGTGGGCTGGCGGGGAGCAACTGCGCCCAACCCAGCGTATCGGACGTAATCGCCACAGCAATCGTGTCGGGGGCGTCACCGGTATTGGTGAGCGTGTGCGTCAGGGTGATGACCTCGCCGGGTGGGTTGGTGGTGGAGTAATTGGGCGTAAACTGGATATCGGGTTGCGGGCTGACAATGCTGCGCACCAGCACGGCATGTTGCAGCGATGGCTCCACGCCGGAAGTGGCGGTGATGATGGTGTTAGCCGCCTGCAAGGCTATGGCCGAACCGGGTACGGTGATTTGCGTGGTTACATTCACCAACTGGCCCACCGGCACCGTTACTTCTTCTGGGCAAAGGACGCCCCAGCCTAAATCGTTGGCGCAGGTGAAGGTGTAGGTATCTTCATCGGTGCTGTTCTGGTTGACCAGCAGGTGTTCATAGCTGGCCACGCTGCCCCGGTCTACAAATTCTTGCGTAAACAGGGGCGTAAAGCTAAAAGCGGGGATGTTGGGATAAAACTCGTCCGCGCCAATGTCCGGGATGCTGGTGTCTGGGTTGGGGCGCACCTGCCGGTCAATGTCCTGGGAAATAGTGGAATTACCGGCGTCAATGTTAGGGCTGCCCGGCGCCAGGTGCAGGTTGAGGAAACCTGTATAGTTGATAAAGGTCGGGTCCCCGGTAATGATGGTGGTAAAGGTCACATTGCTGGAATTGCCAAACAGGTTAACGTAGTCGCCGGTCACGGCGCCGCTGTCACGGTCAATTCCACTAAAACCGGTAGTGGTTGTGTTGGAAGCGACAATGGTGTTGCTGATCTGCACAGAAGCGCTGGCACCGAGGATATTAAAACCGCCGCCGCCGTTCACGGCGCTGTTGCCAACGACGGTATTGTGCCAGCTTGCCAGAACGCCAAAGGCATGGAAACCGCCGCCTTCATTGCTGGCCGTATTAGCATAAACCATGTTGTTCTGGGCCGTGACTGTGCTGCCGCCGTCCACAAAGATGCCGCCTCCCTGGCCGGACGCATTATGGTGAATGTAGTTGCCTTCAACAAAGGCGGTACTGCCGCTGGTGAGAAAAAGGGCGCCGCCGCTGGCGGCGCCGGTTGTGGCATTATTATTGTGAATGTTGTTGTACAGGATATCGGCGCGCGCCCCGCCAAAACTGACGTAGATGGCGCCGCCGCCAGGGGCGCTGTTGTTGTAGATTTCGCTGTTTTGAATGATGGCCTCAGCGCCGTTGCTGACAAAAATGGCCCCACCGGAGTTGGCAGCATTGTCATAAATCCAACTGTTGTCAACTGTCAAACGGCCGTTAACCACATAGACGCCGCCGCCGAAAGTGCCCAGGCCATTGCGGATGTGAAAACCATCCAGAACAGATTCCGCACTGTTCTGGTGTTGGATGACACGGTTGTTATCACCGGCATCCAGGATGGTGGGATGCAAGGAGGGGTCGGGACCATTCCATTCAGAGCCATAAAAACCACCCAGAATGGTGACATTGCGGGTGATCAGCAAGGTGGGTTGGCCGGGGTTGTTGGGATAGATTCCCTCAAGTACATGGATGGTATCGCCATCGGCAGCAAAGGTAACGGCCGTTTGCAAAGCGCATGGGTTCAATGATGAACATTCGGCGCCACTGCCGGCAGGCGCGGCATAGCGGATGGCGTTCGGCGTTTCTGGTGTTTGCGCCAGGGAGGCCGTAGGGCTAATGTGCCAGAACAGCAGCAATAAACTGATAACGGCCGTTAAGGGCACAATACTGAGGGCGCCAAATCTTTTCCGGGAAAGTGTTGATCTGGTTGATACCTGGGGAAAGCTACCTGTTTTCATTTAACTCCTCCTTGCATGTCTGGTTACTCAAGAGTCGGCAGGTTAAAAAAGCTACCAACTCTGAGCGCCCATACTCTTCCTGATTGTAAACATTCAGCCCCCCTGGAGACCTGACAGGTTTTAGTCAGCAGAGCTTCAAGTTGAACAAGTAAAAAATCTGTCAGGTCTGAAACGTTACTCCTGATTTGAGACATCTGGCAGGTCTGGCAAAAGCTGCCGGGTTGGGGGTGGTGGGTAGGCATGGGGTGGTGGGGATTGCCCCATGCCTGTGAACTGAACTGCTCACAATACGGGTTATTTGGGCAACTGTGCCCGATTTCCAGCCGATTTCCAAACCTTATTCAAGCGTGACTGTTTGAGAACAACTGCCGCTAAAGGAAACGGAACCGGCGTGGTTAGCCAGACCGCTAGAGCCAGCCGAGCCATTCAGGCTACCTCGCGGTTGTCCATTTACCATGATGGTAGCAGGAACAGAGTCATTGGTAATGATGCTGCCATCTGAATTAACCCCGACATAGTAGATATTGGAGATGGTACAGTTGCCGCCACCGCCACTACTCTCATAATTGACAATAACAGCGCGGTCATTGTTGGCTACATCCAGTTTGTCGCCATTTAGCCCACCAGCTACTCTGGCAAATGCCAATACAACTTGTGTGCCGAGTACGGTCAGAATCACCAACACAATGAGTGCTATTAAAGCGAGCAACAGTGCATACTCTACCAGACCTTGCCCTTGTTCTCTCTCTGGAATGTTCATAGAGACTCTCCCAATACACATAAGTGCCTGGGTTGGCGATTGCAAAGTGTCAAATCTTGTATCACCAACCATTCTCAATAAATAAACTACAACAATAAGACCTTTGGGCACGACTGCTTCCCCACCACGAGCATTGACGCAAACTACCCGCCAACCAGTTCTTTTGTTTCTGAAACAGCCGCCACCAGCAATGAATGAAAAAGCAAGAAACATTCACGCAATATTTATGTCGAGGCCATTATACCGTTTTTTCTTACAGGTGAAAATACGGGAAGGGGGTGGCAAGTGGCAAGTCGCAGGTAGCAGGTAGGAAGATAGTCCTTATGCTTTTTCAGAAGTTCAACTTTTGGCAAAAGTTGAACTTCTTTATCGTAGGGTGTAGGTGAAGAAAAGAGGGGAGCGGTAACGGCCGTCCACACTCTCCACCACCCCACCCGGATATTGCTGCTGCACGGCCGTTAAATCTGCGGCGCGTTCGGGCAAAAAGACAAAAACGCGGTTGGGCGCCGGCGTGCCCACCGCCGGCAGCGGTTCGGCCACGTCAAAAAAGTTGACCCCTTTGTGGAAATCGGTCAGCAGGTAGGGGAAGGTGGGAAAGTCGGTGTACATGACGGGGGGGCCGTAGAAGTAGGCGGTCCAGTCGCCGTCCAGGGTATTGAGGTAATTGGATATTTCGTAGGCGGCTTCGGTGTTCACATCGGCAAATTCGTTGGTGGTGGGGTAACGGCCGTAGTAGAAGAAGATTTCGCTGAAGGCCAGGATGAGGGTGATGAAGATGAGCAGGTGAAGGGGGCGGGGTGAGCGGGTGAGCAGGTGAGGGGGTGAGGGAGTGAGCGGGTGAGTGCGGGTGGCAATGGAGATGATTTCGGCCAGGGCCAGGGCGGCGAGCAGGGTGATAGCGGGCAGAGCCACCAGCAGGCGGTGGCTTTGTGGCGGGTCGAGCAGCAGCGCCCCGGCAAACAACACCGTCGCCAGGAACCAGAGCGGCAGCATGGCAAATTTGAACTGGCGCAGCCGGAAGAGGGAGAGCAGGAAACCAAGCAGAAAGAGCACGGCCGTGCCAAATCCCAACAGCGGCACATTCGGCTTATAAACCGGGCTGAGGTCCGCGCCGCCGTTGAAGGCCAGCGCCGCCAGCCAGAACTGCTGCCGGAACAGGTCAAACTGGCTCTGCCCGGTGGCTAAGGACTGCTGGTTTAGCCAGCCCGTCTGCACAATGCCCAATACATTCACCCGTTCCATAAAAATGGCCGGGTACTGCCGGTAAAAGAGGATGGCAGGCAAGGCTACAATCAACGCCAACGCCAGCGCCGCCAGCAGATGCGCCGCCTGCGTCCGCAGCGTCTTCCTATCTAAAAGCAGCGCCCAGAGCAGCAGCGCCAGCAAGATGAGCGGCAGCAGGCGGGCGGTGGTGAATTCGTAGGCATTAAAACCCATGGCCAGGCCGGCCGCCAGCCAGAGTGTACGCTGATGGGGCGCGGTTGCCGGACGTTCCCAGGCAACGGCCGTCAACCCCAGGGCCAGCAGCATCAGCAGCGGCGACCAGATGTTGCTCATGCCCAGATGGCTGTAGTGCAGGTGTAAATGGGCGCCGAGCAGTAAAATAGCCGCGCCCAGGCCCACAGCACGGCCGTACAATCGTTCCCCCAGCAGATACGTGACCGCCACCGTCAACCCACCCACCAGCGGCGACAAAAAGCGGACGGCGAAGACCGTCTGCCCGAATAGTTGAATAGGCACGGCCGTCAGGTAAAGCGGTAGCGTGGGGTTGGTCAGCCAACCCGTGCCAAAGGGAATGCGCAGTTGCCCATTCAGAATTTGGGCCGCATTCAAGCCCAGGCTGGCCTCGATGCCGCTGAGCACAAAGGGCTGCTGGCTGAGGCGGAAATAACGGAGGGCAACGGCCGTTGTGAAGAGGATGAGGGCGGTGAGGATGGTGGAACGTAAATCGTAATCCGTCATCTGTAATGCGTGATGCGTGATGCGTGATGCGTGAACGGTGGTGTGTTGGGTCAGGGCGAGGAAGGCCAGGGTGATGGCAATGAACCAGAGGAGGAGGGCCAGGGACGGCCGTTCCGCGCCGGGTACGGCCGTAAAGCGGTAGGCCAGGATGGTCAGCAGCAGCGCCGGGATGAACCACCAACGCCGTTCGGGAATGTTGCCTAAACGTGGCCATTGCCAATGCCGTTCGCCGCCCGTTCGCTGCTGCCAGGCCAACACCGCCAACGGTATGGCTGCCAACACCAGCCAGCCCAAACCCTCATCACCATCACGCAGCGCCATTTGCCCAAACATAGCAAACAACAGGCTCAGGCCGATGAGGATGAGGGGGGTGGCGGGATGAGCAGATGAAGGGGTGGCGGGGTGAGGGGGTGAGGAGGTGAGGGGGTGAGCAGGTGAGGAGGGGGGGTCATTGGGTAATTGGGTAATTGGGTAATTGGGATCGGTGGCTGGCGGAGATGTCTCAATCATGGACAATTGATCATTGCCCATTGCCCATTGATCATTGGCCGTTGCCCATTGACCATTCAACTCTGCCAGGGTGAACGGCCGTGCCGCCGGCAGCGCGGCTTCGATTGGGCCGTTGGCTTTTTTGCGGGCGACGATGAGCAGGTAGGCGCCGGTTTCGCCAAAGGGTTCGTCGTAGTACGGCCGTAACCAGCGCTCCGTCCACTTCAGGCTGCTTTCCCAGGGGGCCACAATCCAATGCCCGGTCAGGACGTGCATGATAGCGGAGGGAACGCCCTGCGCGTGCCCGATTTCCAGGGCGCGTAACGCCTCTTTGGAGAAGTAATACTGCCAGCGTTCCACTTCAAAACCGGCCTGCGCCAGCCGCGCCGCCCACACTTCCGGTGGGTCGGTATGGGCGTGGCGAGAAATGCCATTGAACTTTTGCCGGTACCACTCCGCCAGCCCTTCACTACCCAGCTTCTCAAAAAAGGCAGCGCCACCCAACCAGGCGGTGAAGTAGTGGCTGGGCATGGTGATGAGGAAACGGCCGTCCATTTGCAGCACCCGGTTCACGTCGTTCAGCACTGGCTGAATATCGGGGATATGCTCCAAAACGGAATTGGAAAAGGCGCTGGCAAAATGGTTATCCGGGAAAGGCAGCCGGTCGCCCATCGCCTGGGCCAGCACGTCATACTGGCCTGCCTGGGCTGACTTCTTCAGCGGATTCCACCAGGGGTCAATGCCGGCGGCAATACGCCCCGGAAAGGTCATCTGGCTAAAGTGCCCATCGCCGCAGCCCACATCCAACACCGGCGCGGGCAATTCCACGCAGCCATAAAAGCGCGCTTCCACCGCCCGCAAAATGGCGCGAAAGGCGGGGATGGTCTTGAGCTGCCGCCAGAGGAGGTCGTCGGAATTATGAATTAGGAATTGTGAATTATGAATGGCTACGTCGTCTGTCAATTTGTCACCTCTGGGCGAGGCAGGCGGGGCATGAATCTTGGGGAAAGGCCAGCGTATTACCCGCCTGCCTCGCCCCTACACCCCATCACCCCTTCACCTGCTCACCTACTCTCCCACCCGTCCCGCATCTGGCGCAGGCGTTCGTAGGCGGCGGGTTCGCGGGTGGTGGGGTCATGACGGCCGTTTAGCAAATCCTGGAAGAGTTGGATGTAGGCCACGGCCGTTTGCGCCGGGCTGAAACTGTCGGCAATGAGGCGGGGGTCGCGCTGGTACGGCCGTTTATCGCTCAGGATGCGAATGATGGCCTGCGCCAGCACCTCATGGTCGCCAATAGGCGTCACTTCGCCCATGCCCGTCATGGTCACGGGTTGGCGCACGCCGGGCAGGGCGCACGCCGCCACCGGTACGCCGTTTTGCATTGCCTCAATTTGCACCAGGCCAAAACTCTCGGTGCTGTTCAGGCTGGTGACGCAAAGTACGTCCAGATTTTTGTAGAAGGCGGTTAAGTCGGCCCCTTCCAGATTACCGAGCAGCCGGTAATGGTTTTTGTATTTCTCAAACAAGGGAGCCAATCGGGCCGCATACTCCTCTTCACCCAGGATGTTTTTATACGGCCCGGCGTGGAGGACGATGGCGTCTGGGAAGGCGGCTAGCACGGTGGGCAAGGCGTTGAGCAGCACTTCCACCCCCTTTTCGGTGGCTAAACGGGCGGCGATACCGATGACGGGACGGCCGTGAAGCCCTTGTACCTCACAAAACTGCTGCGCGGCTTCATCTGAGCAGTAAGTCAATTCCACCGGTGGCGGGATGATGTGTAGTTTTTTGCCAAGATACTGCGACAGGTATGGGGAGTGTGTCCCATAATCGCGGGTATAAGTGACCACCGCATCCGCCAGATTACCCGCCATCCGGTTCATGTTATGCACCACCCGATCTACCAGCCGGTTAAAGCCGCCTTCCGGTAGCTGCAAATCGCAGTGATAGGTCAATACCACCGGCTTGCCCATCAGCCGCCCACGCAGCGCCACGCCCGGCGCGTCAAATTGGGGCAGATGCAGGTGAATGACATCCGCCTTTTGCGCCAGCTTCCAGGCCATCGGCCCAAAACCGGGCATAATCACCCCTTTGCTGACGCGCAACGTCACCGGCACGCGCACAATTTTGACGCCATCCTGCAAATCATAGAGCGGCAGATTGGGGTCATACTGCGAGGTGAGTACGGTGACATCATGCCCCTGCTGCGCCAGCGCCCGGCTGAGCCGTTCCACATAAATGGTCAGCCCACTGACCCAGGGGCGGTAATAGGTTAAAACTTCCAAAATTCTCATGCGTCTTTCCTGTTGTTCATGGTGTTGTACACGCCTTTTTCATGTGATGCGTGACGAGTGATGCGTGAATGGCCTGTAGTCACTCGTCACTCGTCACACCCTTCTCCCGCTTCATATAATTCTGCGTCGTCCGTACCACCGCGCCAATGGTGGAGCCGGTGGCGGCGATGCCAATGAGGCCGAGGATGGTCAGGACGATGTAGTTCACGGCATGGTAGGCAAAGGCGAAGCTGGCGGAAGCGGCTGCCGGTTGACCCAGGAGGGCCAGCGCGGCCGTGACGCCGGCCTGAAACACACCCACACCGCCGGGCGACGACGGGGCGGCAATACTCAAGGCCGCCGCACAGACAACAAAAGCCGCCATGGGCACGGTCACATCCAACCCCACCGCCTGCATCCCAATCCAGTAAGCAAAGATGATGGGCAGCCAGACCAGGACGCTGAGAAATAATAAGATGACGCCATCTTTGAAGCGGGTCAGGCTGTCCAGCCCATTGAGGATGTCATCTACGCGGCGCACCCAGGTTTCGGTATCTATCTGGGAAATGGAAGTAAAGATGAATATGATCAGGCGGCGGTTGAATGGCCGTTGGCTAACCACTCCATTGAACACACGAGCAATGCGAGGAATAAAGTTAAAGACGGTAGTGGCCAGGCGGCGGAAGAACGGCCGTTGGTTAGCCGCCACGATCAATAGCACAATGGCGATAACGGCCAATACGCCTGTGAGCAGGGCGGCCCGCCGAAATTCCGGCGGCAGCGTCGGCGCGTAGGCCAGGGTGAAGGGCAGCAGCGCCACCACAAACATCATGTCCAGCACCCGTTCCACCACCATCGTGGAGATGCTTTGGGAGATGGTCAGGGGCGGCACACTGCCCATGAGCACGGCGCGGGCCACGTCACCCAGGCGAAACGGCAGGTACATGTTGAGCATGTAGCCGATGTTTTGCACATGGAATACCTGCCCGTATTTGACCTGATTGCCCATCATAAAACGCCAGCGGATGGCCCGGATGAGCATAAAGAGCAGCACCCCCAAACCGGTCAGCCCCAGGTAGGCGTAGTTGGCGTGGCGGAAGGCATCAATGATGTCACGGGGGTTGATAAAAAGGAAGATGGCAATGAGGCACAGGAGACTCACGGCCGTGCCAATCCACAACTGGCGGCGATCTTTTTGGCTACTTTCCATAGGGGCGGGATTATACCAGCAGCGTGGGTTACTGTCTCAGTATTTGGGAGATTAGTCACGCCAGACATCCGATTTCTTGAAGAAATCGGATGTCTGCTCACACGAGTGTAAATTTCATTTACACAGTAGAGATTGGAGATTGGAGATTGGGTACGTCAGAATTTGTGCCAGCAAGTAGAGCGACGTATCATTGGCGCAGAACATACTTGGCGAATGGCGCCTCATGCCTTTCTTTACTTTCTCCCCTTTGCTTCTTTGCGCCTTTGCGTCAAAACCTGGAGGTCATTATGCAGATTGTTAACCTGGGTAAATCTGGTTTGAAGGTGTCCCGCATTTGTTTGGGGATGATGAGTTACGGCTCGACCCAGTGGCGGGATTGGGTGTTGGATGAGGCGGCGGCACGGCCGTTTGTGCAGCGCGCCCTGGAATTGGGCATCAACTTCTTTGATACGGCCGATATGTATTCCCTCGGCGTCAGTGAAGAAGTCACCGGCAAGCTACTAAAGGAGTTTGCCCGCCGCGAAGAGGTAGTGGTCGCCACCAAAGTCTTCTTCCACCACAACGACAACGACCCCAACTCCGGCGGCCTGTCGCGCAAACATATCATGGACGCCATTGACTCCTCGCTGCGCCGCCTGGGGATGGAGTACGTGGATCTGTACCAGATTCATCGTTGGGATTACACCACGCCCATCGAGGAAACGATGGAAGCATTGCACGACGTGGTGAAGGCGGGCAAGGCGCGCTACATTGGCGCATCCAGCATGTTTGCCTGGCAGTTTGCCAAAGCGCAGTACACGGCCGACCAGTACGGTTGGACGCGCTTCATCTCCATGCAGAACCATTACAACCTGGTCTACCGCGAAGAGGAGCGGGAAATGATTCCGCTTTGTCTGGATCAGGGGGTTGGTCTTATCCCCTGGAGCCCACTGGCGCGTGGTTTCCTGGCAGGCAATCGCAAACGGGACAGCGAAGGGCCAACCACCCGGGCACAAACAGATACTTATGCCCACAACATGTATTACCAGTCAGGGGATTATGATGTGGCCGAGCGGTTGGTGGAAATTGCCGGGCAGCATGGCGTCAAACCGGCCCAAATTGCGCTGGCCTGGCTGCTGCATAAACAAGGGGTAACGGCCCCCATCATTGGCGCGACGAAGATGTACCAGTTGGAAGAGGCAGTCACGGCCGTAGACATCCAACTCTCCGCCGAAGAAATCCGCCTGCTGGAAGAACCGTATCGCCCCCACCCGATTTTAGGGCATTCGTAAAGGAGGACACAAACATGAACAGATACATCATTGAATCACCGCATGAAGCGGAAGAGTGTGAGCGTATCCTGCGGGATGTGCTGGCTATGGGGTATATCCACCATTTTGAATGGGGCTGTAAAGCTGGTGATCACACCGGCTGGGCGATTGTGGAGGTGGAGAATATCAATCAGGCGCGGGCCATAGTGCCGCCCCTGGTGCGCCCCCGCGCCCGCATTGTGCCCCTCACCCGTTGGTTCGCCGAAGATTTTGAGGACAAATGAATCCCGTTCGTAGTAGGCGATTTATCGCCCTTTGACGGCGATAAATCGCCTACTACGAACCTGTCTATTTAGCGAAGCTGAGGGCGCGGGTTTCGCGGATGACGGTCACTTGAATCTGGCCGGGATACTGCATACTCTCCTCAATGCTCTTGGCAATGTTTTTGGATAGGCGCATCGCATCCAGATCGTCAATTTGATCTGGTTTTACCAGGATGCGAATCTCCCGCCCGGCCTGTAAGGCATAGGCGCTCTCCACCCCCTGGAACGACGTGGCAATATCTTCCAACGTGCGCACCCGTTTGATGTAATTTTCCAGACTTTCGCGGCGGGCGCCGGGTCGGGCGCCGGAAATGGCATCGGCCGCTTCCACGATGATAGATTCGACCGATTCTTGCTCTACCTCGTGGTGATGGGAAGCAATGGCGTTGATGACGGCCGGGGGCACGTTGAAGCGTTTGCAAAATTCCGCGCCGAGCATGGCGTGGGTGCCTTCCTGTTCGTGGTCCATGGCTTTGCCAATGTCGTGCAGCAAACCACCCATCTTGGCGATTTCAATATTGGCGCCCAATTCAGCCGCCAGCACGGAGGAAATTTTAGACGCTTCCACAGCGTGGAACAGTTGATTCTGACCATAGGAGGTACGATATTTCAGGCGGCCCAACATCTTGGTGACTTGCGGGTGCAGGCCATGGACGTTGGCTTCGTAGGCGGCCTGTTCGCCGGCTTCTTTGATGTCCTGGTTGACCTGTTGTTGGGCGTCTTTGATCAATTTTTCGATGCGGGCGGGGTGGATACGGCCGTCGGTGATCAACTTCTCCAACGCCCGCCGCGCCACTTCGCGGCGTACCGGATCAAAGCTGGAAATCGTCACCGCTTCCGGTGTGTCATCCACCACAATATCTACACCCGCTGCCTGCTCAAAGGCGCGAATGTTACGCCCACTGCGACCAATGATGCGCCCTTTCATCTCCTCGCTGGGCAGCACCACTGTGGAGACCGTGATCTCCGCCACCTGGTCGCTGGCGATGCGCTGGATAGCCATGGCAATCAGTTCGCGCGCTTTCTGGTTGGCCGTCTCTTTGGCTTCGTCTTCAATTTCGCGCATGATGCGGGCCATATCCTGCCGCGCTTCCTTTTCCACATCTTGTAATAACTGCTGTTTGGCTTCCTCCACAGTCATGTTGGCTACTTGTTCCAACTGGCCGCGTATGGTGGTTTCCAGCGTTTCCAGTTCATTATGCCGCCGGTCTATACGGCTCTGGCGCTTATTCAAAATTTGTTCGCGCTGTTCTGCTTTTTGCACCTGCTTGTCCAGGTTTTCACTGCGCCGGTCTACTCGTTCTTCGGCGCGTGCCAGGTCAGCGTAGCGACGCTCGATGACTTTTTCGGCCTCGGTGCGAATTTGTTTGGCTTCACGGCGCGCTGTTTCCAGTAGCTTTTGGTTTTCAATTTCAGTCTCTTTTCGTTTTTGTTCGAGTTCTATTTCTAGATCTTGTTGAGCCTCCTGAATTCGGGGCTTCAGCACCATGTAGGTGATGGCAGCAGCCGCCACAGCCCCAATCAGCAGGCCCACAATCGCATATATAATGGGCATAGTTGCTCTCCTAACAAAATTATGAAGGATGAATTATGAATTATGAATCTCATCCTTGCTGAATACTATCGTTCGTTCAATTCTTTCCAACTCTCATTGACAATTTGTTTAATAAGGTCATATGAAAAGCCGCGCCGTTGCAGGTGACTGCTGAGTTTTTGTCTGAATTCTGCTTCGGGCAGGCGCTGCCAGCGGGACGCTTGTTTAAGCGCCGCCTGACGGGCAGCGTCGGTTTCATCTACCTCAGTTAATACCGAACCAATAATTTCCCGGCTCACCCCTTTCTGCTGCAATTCCTGTTGCAGCGCCAGTTGGCTGCGCGGTTTGAACGTTTCGCGCTGCTCAACCCAGTATTGGGCGAAGGCAGCATCATCCAATAAACCAACTTCCTGCAACCGGACACAGGCCAAATCTACGGCCGTGTCCGCAAATCCTTTGTTGCGTAAATGCGTCCGCACCTCGGCGATGCTGCGTGGGCGGTAACCAATATAACGGATGGCACTTTGTTTGGCGTTTTCCAATTCATCGGCCTGTTGCAGTTGGTCAATATCAACGGCCGTTAACGTCTGGCCTATGCGCAAGGATACGGCCGTCATCGCCGCCAACCCAAACGCAAATTCCCCATCCAGGAAAACACTTACCCGGTTGGGGTTCCGCTGTTGGGTTGTTAATGCCGTAATTGTGCCCATAAAACAACAAAGCCGCAGCGTAGGCCGCCACGGCTTTACCATCTTCACTATGCGACGAGTTATTGAGGTTGTCTTTTCAGGCAAGAAACCACCCGCAGGCGGGGCGGCTGACTCTACGCAGTTGCTAAATCAGACTATCCTCTTCTTCGGACTGCTTGAGAAAAGGATAACTGTACAAATGACATTGCACGGGTTTTGATGGTTACAATACAGCAATTTGCAGACCATATTCAACAATTCCTAAAAAAGCTTTTTTGCTTTTTGCGTTCAAAATCATTTTTCTGAAAAAGAGCGTTTCCCCAAAAATGGGGAACGCAGCGTATGCATATGACTTGCTTCAGACAAAATCAATGTCTAATCGTCGGTTTCAATCTGGTTGCCAATGGCAGAGGCCGGAATGGTTACACGGCCGTTTCACTTGTCACATTCATACCGGCTGCAACTGTGGCAAACCGGCATCCTGACGAATCAGGTTCTCTAATTCAAATAAAAGTTCAGGATGTGTGGTCAGGTACTCTTTGGCATTTTCACGCCCCTGGCCCAATAACGTTTCGCCATACCGGAAAAACGCGCCCCGTTTTTCTATCAGGCCACGTTCCGTCGCCAGGTCTAACACACACCCCGTTTTGGAAATACCCTGGTTGTACATGATGTCAAACCCGGCTTCGGTAAAGGGGGGGGCCACCTTGTTCTTTTTCACCTTCACCACCGCCCGGCTGCCGACAACCTCGCTGCCCGCTTTAATCGTCTCCGTGCGCCGGATATCCAGCCGCACCGAGGCATAAAACTTCAGGGCATTACCACCGCTGGTGGTCTCCGGGTTGCCAAACATCACCCCAATTTTGGAACGCAGTTGGTTGGTGAAAATCATGACCGTGTTGGTTTGTTTGATCGCGCCAGACAGCTTGCGCAGCGCCTGAGACATCAACCGCGCCTGTAAGCCGACATGAGCGTCACCCATTTCTCCTTCAATTTCCGCACGGGGCACCAGCGCAGCCACCGAATCTACGACCACCACATCCATCGTACCGGAGCGAATAAGGGCTTCGGCAATTTCCAATGCCTGCTCACCGGTATCGGGCTGTGACACATAGAGATTATTGATGTCTACCCCACACCGTTCGGCATACAGAGGGTCCAGCGCATGTTCCATATCCACAAAGGCGCAGATACCACCCATTTTTTGCGCTTCGGCAATGATGTGCTGGCACAGGGTTGTTTTGCCGGAAGATTCCGGGCCATAAATTTCAATGACGCGGCCTCGTGGTAAGCCCCCTACCCCCAGCGCAACATCCAGCGACAACGCCCCGGTGGGAATGGCTTCAATTTGCAGGTGACGGGCATCACCCAAACGCATAATCGTCCCTTCACCATACTTCTTGGTTAAAGTGGCGATTGTGTTTTCTAGCTGCCGATCTTTTCCCTCTTTTGCCATTTTTCCTTATGAAAGGTGCTTGTTAGAATTTTGATTATGTAGTGTACAATAGCGTTATGGAATTGGCAAACGACGCAGTTTCTCACCTCCTCCCGGCAGAGCTAAACAAGGGGATTCGGGTGGCCACCCAGGCTGACGCAGGCGCGGTGACACGGCTGTTGGAAACGGCCGTCTACCGCCACTTACACGCCGATTGGTACATGCCCGGCGACTGGTTGGGTACCGCCGGTTTTGTCATCTTGCCCAAGCCGGTCACGTCCCCCTTATCTGCTGCTGCCCGGTTCGTAGGCGTGCGGCAGCAGGCATTGGCTTGCCTGGCGGCTGCCGCCGATGTGCCGGAAGTGGCCTGGGTGCGAGTGGCGGCGCTAAGCCGCAATTTGCCCGCACCGGCTGAGGTATTGGCAGAAATGATGCGGCGGGTGGAAACCCATTTGCAACGGCGGCGGGTTTCCTACCTGGCCTGGATGCCGGCCATGTTTTGGCCGGGTAGTTGGCTCACAGAGATGGGATTTAGCCTGCATAATCAGATTGAGACCTATGTAAAGGATGACACGGCCGTGCCGCCATCCCCCCTGCCAACTGCCTTCACCATCCGCCCCATCACCGACGCCGATTTTGATACTCTGGCCGACCTGGAAATGGCCGCGTTTGGGCCGTTGTGGCGGCACAGTGCCCATGCCCTGCGGCTGGCATCCTACCAGGCGCTTAGTTTTGATGTGGTGTGGGTGAGGGATACGGCCGAAACGGTAGTCGGTTTCCAACTCAGCGCCCACGGCGACTCCGGCGCACATTTGGTGCGGCTGACCATCCACCCCGATTACCAGGGTCAGGGCATTGGCTCTGCCCTGTTAGCCCACGCCTTTGCCGGTTATCACCGACATGGCCTGATCAATGTTTCTCTCAATACCCAGATAGATAACCTGCCTTCACAACATTTGTATCGTAAATTTGGCTTTCGCCCCAGCGGTCATCGCTGGCCTCTGTGGCTCAAGGAAATATCGCATGACCCAGTATGAACCCGTCCACATTCCCGATGACGCTCCTTATATTAATGCCCTGTTACTGCAAACCATGCAGGGTATGGAAGAAGTATTGGGCACAAATGGGCTGAACGCTGTTTTGCAAAACAGCGGCCTTGATCGTTATGTCAATAATCCACCGCCCAACAACCTGGAATCGGGCATAGAAGCGCGCGAGTTTGCCCGGCTGAATGCCGCCATTGAAGAGTTTACCGGGCGCGCCGGGAAAGGGATGTTGCAGCGTATCGGCCGTTCCTCGTTCCGCTGGGGTATTCGGGAACAGTCGGCCACGATGGGGCTGGCGGGCATTGCGTTGAAGGCGCTGCCCCAGCGGCTGCGGATGCGGGCGGTCTTATTGGGCATTCGCAAGGCACTCATGGATACAGTGCCTTATGGTCTAATTGATGTCCGGGATGAAGATGGCGTGTTTGTATTTACCGACTACGCCTGCGTGATCTGCCACTTACGCCACACCGATAAACCGCTTTGCCACATGTATGTGGGCACACTCAGCGAGGCAATGGCTTACGCCACCGGCAAAGATTTCCGCGATTTTGAAGTGACAGAAACACACTGCCGGGCACAGGGGCACGACTATTGCCGTTTTGAGATTCGGGAAGCAGGAATGTAATTGAGTAATTGAGTAATTGGGTAAATACCCAATTACCTCATATGCGATGATGATGACTGACAGGGTTTCCAGCAGCAACAATACCAAAACCTGGCGTGATCTATTGTTTATTTTGGTCGTGGGCATTTGCCTGGGCATACTGGGAGGGCTGGTCAATAAGCTCCTCGGCACTCTGGTGGGCGCGGCTGTCTTGTTAACCCTTTTTGGCGCCTACAACAATGCCCTGGACAACAACCGCCGCCTGATAAGTGGCCTGGTTGCCGGCGGCGTTACGGGCGCTATTGTGGGTGAGATCGCCTTTCTCTTAGGTGGTATTCCAGAAAGCATCTGGCAGGCGGCGCTGTTTGGCATGGTACGTGGCATGTTGCTCGGTGCGGTGGTGGGGTTTATCACCCGCGCGCGCCCGGACGAAGGTGATCCGGCCAGTGTTGGTCTGTTTTTGGTCTTTGGTTCCATTGTCGTTGGTGCGGTTTTAGGCGCCGGGGTAGGGCTGATTACCGGACTGACCATGGCTCTCATCAGCACTGGCTGGTGGGGGAGCATTATGGCGCTGCTTTTGGGTCTGGTGGTGGGGGGGTATTTAGGCTCTTATTTCCAGACACGCCAGGCAGTTATTTCTAGCGCGGTCATTTTTGGTTTGCTGGCCCTGGCGGGTTCTCTTTTTCAGGGCATCCTGGCCGGATTGGTCATCGGTATGTTGGCCGGCGCGCTGACGCCGATGCTGGTAGTAGCCGCTATCGGCTTTTTTGGCGGCCTTACCAGCCGGGGATTACCGGCAGGCATGGAAGAAGCCATTGAAGCCCCGGCCGAAATGATCCAGCAGGGCGCCGTACCATTTCTGGCGCCGGCTATCTTGATCGGCATTATTGTGGGAGCGGCGGCAGCGGGTGAGGGAGCGATGATTGCGCTGGCGGTGACGCTGGCAATCATTGGGATGCTGTTGGGCGTGATCATTGAGATTGAGCAGCAGCAGGTGAACCGGCTGACCATTGGACGACTGATTGAGATGATTATGCTGGGGTCAGACCGCTGGCCGATTGTGGAGATGGTAAGGAAATTGTCGGGGGCGAACCGGCGCACGGCCGTGAACGGCGCTATTCTTGGTCTGGTATTAGGGGTACTGGGCGCTGGTATTGGCTATCTCATTGGTTGGCAGTTGCTCCAACTTTTCAACACGTTGTTGTAAAGAATGTTTTCAGGCAGGTGTGGTATGAAACGTTATCCGCTTGAACAAGCAGAATTAGACGAAGCGTTACAAACGCTGCCAGGCTGGCAGATGCAGGATGGCAAGCTGCACAAAGAGTACCGCTTTGCCACCTTTTCCCAGGCGATGGGCTGGATGATGAGCGCAGCCATTGAAGCAGACAAGATGGATCACCATCCTGAGTGGGGCAATGTTTATAATCGGGTGACGGTGGACCTGGTAACGCATAGTCTGGGCAACCAGATCAGCAACCTGGATATTGAACTGGCACGGAAGATGGAGGCGCTGGCGGACGGCCGTAAGCCGTAAAACAAAAACCGGGTTTCTTATCAGAAACCCGGCTTTTCATTATAGCGGGGACAGGATTCGAACCTGCGACCTCCGGGTTATGAGCCCGACGAGCTGCCTCTGCTCTACCCCGCAACGACAGATAGGAAGTATATCAGCCAATCCGCTTTCCGGCAAAAAGTAGACATAATAATTCACGCATCACGTTACAGAGGCATGACGCCTCAGAGCCGCGTTTGCCCCTTTAGCTCCAGGTATTTGTTCAAGAGACCGGCGGTGAGGTGATAGGCAGGTATGTCCATGGTCATCACGCCCCGTCTTTCCAGTAGGCTGCGCCACATCAGGCGCTCATCCAGGATTTGTTCGGCCAGGGCGCGTTCTTGAATGGCGTCCATGCTGTAAGGGGAACGCTGCGCCGCCGCCAACACATTGGGATCGCTGAGGGTGATGCACAGCGGCAGGTGATGTGGATAGAAAGCGCCTAATTGAGGCGCAAGCAATTCCACCGCTTCCTGGCGGGTGGGGTCGGTGAGCAGCACCAACAGAGAACGGCGCTGGCGCTGTGTTTGCAGGTAGTGGAAGGCACGGCCGTAATCGGGATCACTGGCCTGGGGTTCCACATTGTATAAACCTTCCACCAGGAACAGCAGTTGGTTACTGCCGGAACGGGGCGGGATGTAGTGATGAATTTGCCCGGCGAAGGTGAGCATGCCCACCCGGTCACCCCGTTTAAGGGCCACATAGCTGAACATGAGTACGGCGTTGATGACCAGGTCAAGGCGGGTGGTACGGGCTATGCCCAACGGCCGTGTGCCCATCCGCCGCCCCACATCCACCAGCAGCACTATGTTCTGGCTGCGCTCCGGGCTAAAATCCACCGTAATCGGCTTGCCATGCCGCGCCGTCGCCTTCCAGGAAATACGGCGGTAATCATCGTCGGGCACATAGTCACGCAACTGCTCAAATTCGCTGCCGCTGCCAAACTGTTGTGACTGCCGCAGCCCGATCTGAATCTGACGGCCGTGCCGCGCCAATTGTTCATACTGCCGAATTTGCAGCAAATTGGGATAAACCTTCACCTGCGTCGGCAGGGGGTAAACAGCCTGACGCAAAAACAACCCCCACACACTTGTCCAGCGCAGTGTCAAATCACCAAAGGCATGGTCACCACGTTTGATGGGGCGTATCTGATAGGGGAATTCGGCACGGCCGTGTGGCTTCAATGTCAGCGACCAATGGGGCGAACGCCGCACATTGAGCGCCGTCACCCAGAACGGGGTCGCATCCCATACTTCCACATCCACCGCCTGTCCGGTCAGGTTTTCCACCGTCACCGTCACCGGGCTGGGTTGGGAGAGTGTCATCTGGCTGTTGTGCTGACGGGTCAATGTGAAATCGGCGGAGCCAGGCGTCTGGTGAATGTCGGCGCGAAGGAGATAGAAGGTCACGGCCGTGATCAACACCACCCCCAGCAGCAGCCAGGCCCAAAAATAAGACAGCCCCAGACACAGCAGCGCCAGCAGCAGCAAAAACAGACTGCGCCAGGTCGGTTTATATTCGCTGGCAAATTGCCTGATTTGTACACGCCGTTGATGGGATGTCATAAGGTAGACTGACAAATCCTTTCCGGGAGCATTTTTCAAAAACAAAAAACAGGCTGCCTTTCTTAATTCACCACAAAAATAAGGAAAATAACCATGAAAAACCCTCCCCATCTTACTTTGCCGCTCGTCAAGCAGGGGGAATACCGATGAAGTATGGGTGCTGCGTAATGTGGATAACCCCTATGAGGCTGTTGTGGTTCTGGGTTGGCATGATTTAGCAAAGGCCAGAACGTTTATGCAGTCGGTCAGTTGGCAGATGATGCTGCAAGAGATGGGAGTGGTGGGTGTGCCGGAAGTATAGTTTTTTGGGGGGCTATCTTGACAAGTTGTCAAGAAAAGGGCTATTCTGCGGGCATGAAAACATACGCGGTTGGTGATTTCAAGACTCATTTTTCAGAAATTATAGAGCGTGTTCGAGCTGGTGAAGAAATAATTATTAGCTATGGCAAGAAAAAAGAGAACATTGCTGTTCTCATTCCTTACGCGGCCTACAAAAGTAAAAAAATTCGGCTGGGAATGTTACGGGGCAACTCGCTCAAAATCCATGACGACTTCAAAATGACAGAAGAAGAACTATTGGACTTATGATTTACCTGCTCGACACACATCTGGTGTTGCCTTAAAATGTAGGTAACTCCAAGATAGTGTACATGGCAACGGCCGTCATAAACCCCTCCCTTACCCCTTCATCCTCAATCGTCCCCGCCAGCCGCCGAATAATCACACTCGCCTCCCCATAAGCCTGCTTCGCTTTGTCTTCCTCCCCCAACTCCGCATACAGCCTGCCCAACTCAGCCAAAATCGGCCACGTTTCACCCGGTAAGCCAATTTCCTGCGCCAGAGTCAGTGCGGCTTGTAGCTGGGCAACCGCCAGTGCCACCTCCCCATCCCACTGCGCCAGCACCGCTTTAGAACGGCACAGAACGAGTTGATAACGTTTGTTTTTGCCTACGAGTCTTTCAAGACAATTAACCTCAGCTCGCGCCAAATCATGATCACCGCCACGCAAAAGCGCTTCGGTCTCATACCAGCCGGTTAGGGAAAGGGATAACATCGGTTCATTCTCATGGGATTGTGAGGTCTGCCTGGCATATTCGTATGCTTGCTCCCAATCCCCGGCTGCTGCATAGACGGCGCATAATTCACTTAGCGTCGAGTTTATACCAATGGTGATGTCCTTTTCCCTGGCTTCCGCCAATACCATCAACAGCGTCTCTGTCGCCGCGCCCCAAGCCATCATCATTCGCTGAATGATTCCCCAGACTAAATGAGTGGACATCTTCATATAAGGTGTGCCCACCTCACGTATCTGCTCGACTGCTTGTTTTCCCATGCGGACGGCCTGTCCATAATCGCCCAATTCCAGATGTGTGTAGGCTAACACCCGAGTACATTCTGCTTCCCCCCACAAGTTTTCGATTTGCTGGCTAAAAGCGAGGGATTCTTTTATCGTAAGGAGACTTTCCTGCGGCCGACCTGAGAAGTTTAGGCCAAAGCAGGCTATTCGCTGGCTATCTGCGGCCAAAACCAAATTGCCCAGGGATGTGTACAGTTTTTGCGCTTCCAGGGCACAATCAACAGATTGCTCAAACTGTCGCGTTTGGGCATACCCATAAGCAAGCGCATTGAGGCAGCGTGCCAATAGTTGCGGCTGTCCTAATTCGCGGGCAATAGCCAGCGCATTTTCACTATGGTAGAGTTGGCGTTTGGGTTTCCCCGCATGCCCGTTGATATTGGCGAGTCGCCACTCCGTATCCGCCAGCCCCCATCGGTCATCATGCTTTTCCGCGACGGTCTTGGCCTGTTGCAAGATAGCAATGGCTTGCTGGTAATCTTGGAAGCCGTTGTGATAGACAGTAGCCAGGTGATTTAAGCCGAGGCATTCTGCTGTGGCCATCCCCGTTGTCTGGGCGTAGGCGATCATCTCTTGGTAACTGTCTTTCGCTTTGGGCCACGCCTCTGCCAGTTCATAAGCTCGTCCCAGGGCCATAAAGAGTGCCTGTCTATCTTCAGCAGAAATCGTTTCCGGCCATCCCCTTTGGTCAGCCACCTGCCTGGCTCTTTCAAAATGGGAAACGGCTACCTGGACGGCAAAGAGCGACAACGCTTCATGGCCAGCATCCAGGCTGTAGCGAATGCTCTCGCTCCAGAGGCCAGCCTTGAGCGCATGGTGCGCCAGTTCAGCTGCGGGAACGGCCGTTGCTTGCAGTGCCGCAAATGCGCGACGATGGAGCAGCCGTCGCCGCGCCGCGCCTGCCTCGTCATAGACGACCTCACTGATTTTTTGGTGGGAGAAGCTGTAAACGGGGTCAAGCTCGGCTGTGGAGAACGCTTCGTTTGCTGCCAATAGGAGCTGTTTGCCCAGCAGTTCATCCAGGGCGGCGATGAGCGGCAGTTCCTCAAGCCCGGTCACGCGGCAGAGGTGGTCAAAGGAGGCTTCTTGTTCCAGGATGGAAACGGCCGTTAACACCCCCCGCGCCGAATCGCTTATCCGATCCAGCCAGCCGCGAATGATCGCCTGCACCCCTTGCAAAGCACGGCTGCTGAGTGCTTGCTTATCGAGCATGGCCCAATCAATCTGCCAGCCAGCGTCATCGTGGCCAGGCCGCACAAGCCCATCAGCCACCAGCACTTTTAACGTTTCAATGAGAAAGAGAGGCTGACCATTCGTTTCCGCAAAGAGCCAGCGGCTCAATCGGGTAACTTGCGCCTCACGCGCCCCATTTTCTGATGCCAGCACCGATTGCAGCAGATCTTCTGTTTCCGGCTGGGTCAACGCGCTTAAATGGATCTGGGTCGTCGTCACATCATGCTTAAGGCGTGTCAGCCAACGCTGCATATCGGCCGTTATTGCCTCCTGGCGCAGGGTCAGCAGGAGAAGAACCGGTAGTTTCGCTTCTGCCCAACGCAAGGCCGCATAGTGCAGTACGTCACGTGAAGCCGTGTCGGCCCAGTGCCAATCATCAATAAACAAGACCAGCGCCTGCCGTTCAGCCATCGCCTGTCCCAGACGGGTGATTGCCTCAAAGAGGTGCTGCCTGGCGGTCGCTTCCTCCTGCGTTGGTGGAGGGAGATCGGGATAGCGGTCGCGCAGTTCAGGCAGTAGGCGAGTGAGCTGGGAAAGCCATAAATCGGAGAGCAAATCTTCGGGCGCGTTTTCCTGCTCGATGCGCTGGCGCAGCAGTTGAACGAGCGGCTGATAGGAGAGTCCGGCGCTGGTTTCAAAAGAACGGCCGACCAGCACATCCGCCTCCTGTGCTACCACCCAACTCAAGAACTGCTGCGTAAGGCGCGTCTTGCCCATGCCCGCCTGGCCCACCAGGCTGACCACCTGAAACGTGCCTTGCCTGACCCGCTGATAGGTGTTGGTTAACGCCTGAAATTCTGCCTTGCGCCCGACAAAGGGGATGGTTAACTGTTCTCGCCCCAACGCGCTATCAGATCTAAGTTGAGCAACTGGTTTGGCAGATGCCGCCCGAATCCGGGCCGCGAGCTGCTCTGTTTCTGGAGCAGGGTCAACGCCCAGCTCTTCAGCCAGCAATGTGCAGCACGTCTCATATTGCGCCAGCGCGGCACTGCGCTCGCCTGTTAAAAACAAAGCCTGCATCAATTGACGATGGGCCTCTTCGCGCCATGGTTCCAGGATAAGCTGTTGACGGGCAAAATGCTGTGCCTGTCGGAATTCGGCGCGGGCAAGCAGGTGGGTTGTCAATTGTAAAAGGGCATCGAGCGCCAACCGGTGCAGCCGTTCGCGCTCTTGCCGCAGCCAATCATCAAAGAGGTGGCTGTCGCAGCTAAAGCTGGGCAGGAGGTCGCCTTTGTAATAAGAAACAGCCTGCGCTGAGCGGCTCAACGAAGTTGAGCGGCTCAACGAAGTTGAGCGGCTCAACGAAGTTGAGCTTGCCGAAGTGGCCGTTTGCAAATCTCCCATTGCCAATGCAGCCAAGAAATCAGCCACATCAAGGCTGTAGCTGGCGGCCGTATTAAATTGTACCGTCGAGCGGGTGATTAACAGATACGGCCGTTCTTTTTCTAAATCGTCATCCCCCAACACCTTACGCAGCCGAAAGAGAGATTGGCGTAGATTTTGTTTCGCTGTCGTTTCTGGTTCTTCCGGCCAGAACAGGGTGGCCAGCACATCACGACTATGGGTTTGATCGGCCGTTAGCACAAGGTAGATCAGCAGCCCTTGTACTTTTGCCGAGCGAAAATGAGTGAGCGGTTCATTGCCCAACCTGGCCGCGAATGTGCCCAAAAACGATAATGTCAGATGACCCATTGCTAAATAAACCTCAAAAAAAATGCCTACCACAAGGCGATCACATTATACGCCCTTGACTGCTGAAACGGGAAACAGGGGAGAAACCAACCGCTTACTGCCAGGATGCTAACGATAAGACAACAAGTGGTGACGCTCTGCTAACGCCTTATTGCTAATCTAAGATCAACAAATTTTGACGACACAAGGAGATTTACAAATGACAGTTAGCATCTTTATTAGACACAAAGTTGATGATTTTGCCACGTGGAAGGAAAAGTACGATGAGGGCGCTCAGATGAGAAAGGAGAACAATGTCTTAGCCGACAATGTCTATCGTGACCCCGATGATCCGAATATGGCCATCGTTCATCTCCAGTTCGCTGATGTGAGTGGGGCCAAGGCGCAGGCTGCTCGGCTGGACAGTGACGAATTTCGGTCGCTGGCTAAAACCATCGGTCTTCACCTGGAAACTCGGGAGATTTGGATCGGCGAGGACGTTTAACGAATAGTGAATGTGGTGGTAACGCGACAGAAATTTAGGAGGAATTGGTGTTACCTCCAGTTGAGCAAAAAACTTTGGAGATCATGTGATGAACCAGACAAACGCATTCCCTGAAGCAGAAAAACAAGGTCGGCTGATGCGGCTGGTAACGGCCGTATTCGAGAAACTATTTGCCGCAATTGGAGCGCATCAGATGGGCGTGAGTCCTTACGAAGCCCGTTTGTTTATGTACTACAGCAGCTGCGGTGGGGAAGAAGCGATGATGTACCAGGCAATGGTACGCATGAAGTATGCTCAGGAGGCGCCATGATGTTGCCCCAAACTGAATCCTATACGGCCGAACGAGCCATAGCCGACATAGATGCAGCACAATTAGAAGGCATCGTTAGCCGGGCATTGGGAGAACCTGTCACAATAATAGCGTGGCAGGTGATATTGTTGGGCGGCCTGGATAGTTCGCCGATGGCGGGCGGGGTGTATCGAGTAGAAGGAACGGCCGTTACCCCCATCAATATCATCCGCGATTGGTCTATGGTCGTCAAAATTCTGCGCTCCCCAGAAGGGCTTACCATGCCGGATGGCACATTGTTAACCAAAGAGATGGCTGAAACGCCAAACAACTTTGGCTACTGGCAGCGCGAGGTGTTAGCCGCCCAATCAGATTTGTTGGCTGGCTTGCCTGCCGGGCTGCGCGCGCCGCGGTTCCTGGGCGTTACCCACATCAGCAAACGCGAATGCTGGCTGTGGCAGGAATATCTGCCAGATGATACCAATTGGACCTGGGCGGATTATGGGGAAGCGGCTTTTCGATTGGGGCAGTGGCAAGGCGCGTGCAGCAAACCGCCAGATACTTCCTGGCTATCGCAAGACTGGCTTGCTGCCTGGGTGCATGGCCCGCTGACCAACATCTTGGGCATGGTGGAGGGCATGAACGGCTACCAACATCCCCTGCTGACAACCCACTTTGCCCCGGAAGAGCTGGCTGCTCTGCGCCAGCTTTGGGCCAATCGGCAAACCTATCTGGACCGGCTGGTGCGGCTGCCCAAAACTCTCTGCCACCTGGACGCCCATCGCGGCAATCTCAGCCGGCAAAACGGCGATTTGGCCCTGTTGGATTGGGCCTTTGTCGGCGTCGGGGCGCTGGGCGAGGAGTTGGCTGCTTTTATCGGAGCAACGCTGCTGCTGGACTATGTGCCGCTGGCCGATGCCGCTCAATTGGAACAGGTCGCTTTTGACGGTTACGTCGCCGGACTGCGGGCGGCGGGTTGGTCAGGCGGTGAAGTCATTATCTGGGAAGCGTACCGCTGTGCCATGCCCCTGCGCTATGCGCCCATGTCACTGGCCAGTATGCTGCGCGCGGCGGTGCAACCAGAGTTTGCGGCCGATTGGGAGCGCAAAACGGGCAAGCCGCTGGCGGACATTTTGGCACACCGCGCGGGCCTGGTACGTTTTGTGTTACAAGGACACGCTGTTGCTGCATCGCAAAAGCGCGTTGCACCGCATCCGCAGCACCAAGCAAGCCTGCCTGGGATGTACTTAACACATCTACGCGACGGCGCTTCAACCCGGCAATAACAGCCACCGGGATATGCTCATCTGTTTGAAACCTGATTTGACTCATTAAACTGGACTGGGAGCTTCGAGGGTGTTTTCTGCTTCATTTCAGTGACAAAAGCTTCACTGGTCTTGATCGCCTCATCAATTTCCTGAGGAAAATCCATCTCATCCTTTCAATCCGTTCATCCATTCTGGTCTCACCAATAGGCTGTTGGCGGAGCAGATAGCCCAATCTTCGGCAGTGTCCAGGTCAAATTGCCAGCCCGGAGTTCGAAGAATGTGAGATGTGAACCTTGTGTACCATGTTCTCTGCAAATGCTTCTGAAAGCTATTTTCGCCAAACTGAAAAGGAAAATCCACGCACGCCGGTAATAGTAAACCATTTGTCCCCTGCTCATGCCGATCCGGGCAAATGCCCACAGCCTGATGCGGTGTATCGTTTGCCAAAGTCTGGACGTCGGCCGTGGTTAGAAATGGCAGATCGGTGGGCAGCACCAGCAGACGAGCGGCGTGCGCAATGGCTGCCAGTCGCGCCCCCTCTTGAATGGCTCCGTTCAACCCTGCGGCGGATGACTCCGCCAGGGTGAGGGCCTGATGTGCGGTGGCCAACTGCTGCACGGCCGTGTCCCGGCTGACCACCACCACGCGCTCCACCACCCCCGATGCCGCCAGCACACCCAGCGTGCGCTGCAAGAGAAATTGGGTCAGGGCGGCGCGTTCGGTGGGGGAGAGTACGGCCGTCAGCCGGCTCTTCGTCTGCGCCAATGATTTCACGGGAATAACAGCCCAGGTTGCCATAGATGTACTCATAAGACCTGACAGGTTTTTAGAAACCTGTCAGGTCTGTTTGATTGTAACAGACACGGCCGTTGGGTAAAAAATGGATTGTGCTAAAATCTTGCAGAAGATGAGATTGGGAGATTACCAATCTCCCAATCTCCCAATCTCCTAATCTCTTAATCTCAATCCCTATGGAGGAAAACGATGGCCTTTGCAATTCCCAGCTTATTATTGAAACAGTTATACACCTTTGGCAGCTTGAAAAATAACCGTCATGGCGTCCGTTTTGCCATTAAAAATCGCCTCAGCGATGCCCAGATTACCGGGCTGCATGGCGTCAGCATTGGCAAACAAGAGATACCGCTCACGGCCGTGACCCTGGAACTGGATGATGGGCAAACATTCAAACCAGAAGACCTGACGCCGGAAAAGCCATTGGACTTCCCCCTGCGCCGTGTGCTGCACGTCATTTGCGCCGTAGACCGGCTGCCTGAAGGCAAATACAGCATCGAGGTGCGCTTTTCCGCCAGCCCGTTCGGTAAACTGACACTGAAAGTGGAAGACGCTATCAGCGAGGAAGAAGAAAACGTTATCAAAATTCCACGTAAACCGGCCGATGATTATGGCGAGGACATCATCGCCGAACGGCAAAAATTTGTGGGCGAGTTCACCGGCAAAAAGCTGGAACATATCCCCCATTACTCATTTGATCCCCACATTGCTCAGGGTAACATCGAAAGTTTTGCCGGTGTCGCTCAGGTGCCTATCGGCTTTGCCGGCCCCATCACCATCAACGGTGAACATGCCCAGGGTGATTTTCTCATTCCGCTGGCTACCACCGAAGGCACGCTGGTGGCTTCTTACAATCGGGGTATTAAGGTGTTGAACCTATCTGGCGGCGTGACATGCAGCGTGGTGGGGGATTCCATGCAGCGCGCCCCGGTCTTTGTCTTTGCCAATGCCCGTGAAGCGCGCGAATTTATCAACTGGGTGCAGGCCAATTTCGCCAAAATTGCCGAAGAAGCCGAAGCAACCTCCAGCGTGGCTAAATTGCAATACATTGACCCCTATACCGCCAGCAAGTTTGCCTATTTGCGTTTCAACTATTCCACTGGCGACGCCGCCGGGCAAAATATGGTGGGGCGGGCCACATTTGCCGCTTGCAGTTGGATATTAGATCAATATCCTGGCGTTTTGAACTTCTTTTTAGAATCAAACCTGGCGACAGATAAGAAGGCGTCGCAAGTGAACATCATGCACACACGGGGCAAACGGGTCACAGCCGAATGTATAATCAAGCGCGATGTCCTGATCCAACACATGCGCGTTGAGCCAGAGAATCTATTTTTCCATGCCGGTATTGCTAATGTAGGCGCCATTTTGTCCGGGGCGAATAATAACGGCCTGCATTCGGCCAACGGCATCACCGCCATGTTCATTGCCACCGGGCAGGATGTGGCCAATGTATCCGAATCGTCGGCGGGTATCATTTACACCAATTTGACGCCGGAGAAAGATTTGTACCTGTCCATCACCATCCCGTCGCTCATTGTGGCCACGTATGGCGGCGGCACGGGGCTGGCCACGCAGCGGGAATGTCTGGAACTACTGGGCTGCTGGGGCAAGGGCAAGGTAAACAAACTGGCGGAGATTATTGCCGGTGTGGTGTTGGCCGGGGAAATTTCGCTGGCCTCAGCCATCTCATCCTCAGATTGGGTGAGCAGCCATGAGCAGTACGGCCGTAATCGGTAGCCCGTGATGCGTAATCCGTGATGCGTAATCCGTGACCCGTGAGCCGTAATCCGACGGTTTACGGGTTACGAAATACGGATCACGAAACAACTCCCCTTCCCTACCTCGCTCGCCAACGTCAACTGCCCGCCGTGAGCTTCTACCAGGTCGCGGGCAATGGTGAGGCCAAGCCCCATGCCCTGCGGGAAGCGGGTTTGGGCGCGGCTGCGGTAGAACGGCTCAAAAATGCGAGATTGTTCGTCGGGGGGGATGCCGGGGCCGTTGTCGGCAATGGTGATCACAACGGCGTCATTTTGGGTCACGGCCGTGACCATCACCTCCCCTTCCTTGGGCGTGTACTTAACCGCATTGCTCAACAGGTTGCCAATGGCCTGCGCCAGCCGGTCAGCGTCAATTTCCAGCGTGGGCAGGTGAGGGGAAATATCTGTTTGCCAGCGCAGCCCTTTCTCCTGAGCAGCGGCGCGCCAGGGCAGCAGCAGCGGCGGCAGCCAGTCACTCAGGGCTACCGGCTGGCGATTCAATTCCCGTGTACCCAACACCTGCCCACCCAACTGCGCCAGATCATCCAATAACGGCCGCATGATGTGAATATGCTCCTCCACCCCTTTCAGCAGTTCGGCGCGTAAGGCCGGGTCTTCGTCTGCGCCACTGCGCAGGGCACTGACGGCGGCGAGCATGGCCCCCAACGGCCGTCCCAATTCATGCACCAGATTCGCCAATAACTGCCGCCGGTTATCTTCCAATTCCCGCAGCCGGGCTGCCAGCACATTTACTGACTGCGCCAATGCTTTCATCTCCACCGCTCCCGTTTCCGGGATGGGTTCGGTGCGGTTGTGGTGGGCGATGTCGGTCACAGCCGTGCTCGCCGCCGCAATCGGCCGCACCATACGCGCCGCCAGAACCGCCCCCATCACCGCGCCGATGATCAATTCCACCACGACCACCAAAATAATCAGCCGCCGCAACTCAGTGAAAACCTGGCTGGCGGCGTCCAGCGTACTGCTCACGCGCACGTAACCCGCCAGTTGATTTTGCACATCATACACGGGCACGGCGGCTTCCGCCGATTGGATGAGGAGGGTGTAGGTGGTGCTGGAAGGAGATTGAGAGATGGGGAGATTGGGAGATTGGGGGTTGGTAGAGGCCAGAATGGCACCGTCGGGGGTTTGTAGGGTGATGTCGCCGGTGACGGCCGTGCTCACCCGCGCCACAAAAAAACGCGCCCGGTCGCTGTTTTGCCAGACCTCGCTGTCCGCTTCCAGCAGTTCTGCCAGCAGCAACGCCTGGCTCTGCACATCGGCCGCCAACTGCTTCAACACCACCTGCGTCTCCACCAAATACAGGATGATTAGACCCGCCAACGGCGCCACCAGCAGCGTCGGCAAAATATGCGTCAAAATGAAACTGCCGCGCAGCGTCTTCATTTGTTCGCTGTGAGCAGGCGTATTAGCTCTTGCTGCAAAAGTAGCAACTCGGTTTGTTCGTCAACCAATCGAAGGGCCTGCATATTTATTTGGTTTATCAAAATCATCAACTTTTGGTATTGTTCAAGAAGGCGTACTGCTTCCGCTTCTTGTCTTTTATGCAAGCGGTAATCAATCAGTTGTGGGCGATTGAGTCTGAGGCGTTTAATCGTAAAGTCACCAACCGGCGTTAGGGGATGCAGGCGTCCATTGTCTAACAACAAGAAATATTTGTTTGCTGGCTCAAATCGGGGATTCCACAAAAACAGGTCTGTCGTTTTTTTAGGCCAGTAATTCTGTTTATGAAGATTACATTGGGCACAACAATAAAGCAGATTGTCATAATGATCCGTACCAGCTTTTGATATTGGTTGATAATGGTCAATGGTTAACAAGCCGGCAGTATCAGTCTCAGAAACCCCACAGAATTCGCAACACCGTTGGGCACGCTCCCGAACTAATCGGCGTATGGCTGGCGAAATTGTCATGCAGGTTGTATTTGTGAAGCGAGTTGTTGGCGTAGAGCGGCAATATCACGACGTAGCGCATTGTTTTCGGCTGTTTTTTCCTGGATAAATTTCGTTAATTGGGCAAGTTCGGCAACGGCTTCGTCTACCTGCGCTTGCAGTTGTACCAGATCAGTATGGGTATCTGGTATGTTCAACAACTTGCGCTCCGCTTCATCTTGAACTTCATACCAGCCTGCAAGTTGTGCCATTTCTTCTTCTGTTAGTGACTCCCCACGTGTCCACCGATCATGCAGTTGTACACCCAATTCATCGGAAATCATAAAATCACCTCATGTATTGCCACTAAAGTTGCAACCGATTTTAGCATAGAAAGGTAGTTCATGGCGCAACCAGTTTGTAGCCGACACCGCGGACGGTGATGAGACGTTGGGGGTGTTGCGGGTCGGTTTCGATTTTTTCGCGCAGCCAGCGCACGTGAACGTAGACCCCCTGCGGTTCGCCCATGAATTCCGCGCCCCAGACGCGGTTGAGGATGTCATCTACGGAGACGACGTTGGGCGAGGCCGCCGCCAGCACGTGTAGCAGGACAAATTCACGCGGCGGCAAATCGGCCAGCACCCGCTCGCCTATGGTGACGGTGTGGGCAGCGGGGTCAATGACCAGGTCGCCGACGGTGATGGCATTATTGGTGGCGCTCACGGCCGTCTCCCGCCCCACTCTTCTCAACACCGACTTCACATGCGCCAGCAGCACATCCATGTTAAACGGCTTGGTAATGTAGCCGTCCGCCCCCAATTCCAGCCCCAGGATGGTGTCCAATTCGCGGCGGCGGGCGGTGACGAAGATAACGGCCGTGTCCACCTCATGCTGAAAATGGCGCAACGCCTCCAACCCGTCCATACCGGGCAGGCCAATATCCAGCAGCACCAGGTCGGGCCGGTCGCGTCTGGCAATGTCCAGGGCGGCTTCGGCCGTTTCCGCCGTCGTCACCCGGTAGCCATTTTGCTCCAACTGAAAACTCACACTGCGCCGCATCAGGGCGTCATCGTCTACCACCAGGATGTGTCTTGCCATGCGGCGATTTTAGCGCAACTGCCAGGCACTTCAAAAGTGCCTGGCAGTTAGCCTACCGATTCACGGCCTCCGGGTTAACCGCCGTCACCGCCCCCACATTTACCCACCCCCGCAGCGCCGCATCGGGCGCGCCGATTTGCGCCCAGTCGCCGCGCGTCTGGTAGAGGGCCACTTCCGTGCCGCCGTTTAGCTGAAATTCACTGCCATACTGCTCGCCTGGCCCGGCATACACATCGGCGACCTGGGCCACGATGACTGCTTCTTTCAGGGTATTCGCCTTCTGCAACCGGCTGCCCAATGTGAAAGCAGACAATACGAACAGCAGCGCCAGCGGCAGCAGGCTATTTTTGAGCAGCGTCCGCCCACGGCCGTGTCCCAACCGCCGCACCACAAACACGGCCACACATAGCAACGTCCACAGCAGCAGGGTCAGCACGGCCGTTTCATTCAGCGTCAGCCACCCCGCCATATCCGCCAGAAAGATGGTTACAATGGTATCTGGCGTTTGTGGAAGTTGCTCGGTTGCCTGTGCCCGCGCCAGCGCCAGGTTGTGCTGGATGTCGCCGTCACGCGGGGCCAGTTGCTCCGCGCGCCGATAATTCAAAATCGCCCGGCCTAATTCGCCGTTCTGGTAATAGGCGTTGCCCAAATTGAAATAGAGCGCAGGGTCATCCATTCCCTGGCTGACCAGATTTTCATAGGCGCGGATAGCTTCAGCGGTACGGCCGTTCGCCGCCAACACATTCGCCGCCGCCATCTCCCCACCCTCAGCCAGCACTCCGGGCACAAAGATAAGAATGGCAAAAAGTAAAGTAATGAGTGTAAGTGTGATTCGTTTCATGTCTCTTCCTTTCATAATTCCTAATTCATAATTCCTAATTACGCCAGATACTTCTCCAACTTCTCCACCGTGTTCAGGACATGTTGCAGCAGGTCATCCACCTTACCGCTGCCGCCGGGGGCAAAACGGCCCGCTTCGGCCTGCGCCAGGCAGATTTCCACATTGGCAATGGTGCGGTCGCTGACGCCGCGTGATTTGAGCAAAGCGGTACGGCCGTCGCTCGTCATCCCCCGCACCGACACCCCCAATTTTTCTTCCAGGTAGGTGATTAAGATGCGGCCAATTTCGGCATAGGGATCGTCGTGTTTGCCCGCCTGTTTGAGGGCTTTTTCCGCCTTTTGGCTGGCCTGAGAACTGCGCCGTTCGTCGGCCGTCGCCAGCAGATGCGCCTGCCGCTTCTGGTGGGCCACCTGGCCGATCACCAATCCCAACGGCAGCAGCCAGAGCAGCCAGAAGAGCGGCTGCTGCGTCAAGGGTGAACGGGCATCCTGCACGGCCGTCACCGCTTTCATCGGCCGCAGTTCATGGTTGACAACCGGCGTTGCACCTGGCTGTGCCGGGGTGTAGGTCACGGCCGTACCCTCCACATTCACCACCACCGGTTCACTGGTCAGCGTTTCATACGTGGCTGTGTCCGGGTCAAAATAGCTATACTCCACCAACGGCAGCGCCCATTGCCCGCCGTTGTTAGGCGACATCAGCCATTCATAGGATTTTGTGCCGCGCAGACGGCCGTTGACCACTTCCGTATACGTGCCATTGTCATTGCTAAAAGCGCGCCAGTTGCCATCAGCAGCCGGCGCCGGGTCGCCCATTGAACCTACATTCCCCTGGCCGCTGATTTCCACGTTCAGCGTAATCGGCTCGCCCACTTTAGTCTCCTGTTTATCCACCGTCGCGCTCAGGCCAAATTTGCCCACCGCCCCTTTGAAGCTGAGCGGCGCGCCCGCCGGCAGCGGCTGCACGTCCAGCGTCACCGGCTCTGTTTGTAAGGTCGTATCCGCCTGCCACAGCCCGCCGGGAATGATGAGCTGCGTCGGCTCAATCATCACTTCACCCGCCACCGTGGGAAAGAGAATGTGGCTGACTTCGGTGACCAGATAGGCACGGCCATCTACCGCCACATTGTAACTTTGCTGGAGCGGCTCTACATCGTTCCACAGGCCGGTAAAGGCGGGTGGGCGGTAACTCACCTGGCCGGGCAGATTCACCGCCTGGTAAAAACGGAAAGTATACGTCACCTGTTCGCCCTGGTACGGGTTGGTTTTGTCTACGGCCGCTTCCACAAACAGTTCACGGCCGTTTAAGGTTGAAGGCGCGGGCGCCGGTTCCGCAGGGGACATCTGGCCCGGCACGGCTGCGCCTTGTTTCACCTCTACCTGCATGGGCCGGGTGCTGAAGCTTTGTCCGTTGACTGTGACCGTCACCGGATCAATGGTCAGCGTGCCCGTCTGCGTCGGTTGCAAGCGAAATTGGTAGACGCCTTGCACGCTCATATCGCCGTTGATAACGCTGATCTGGGTGGATTGGCTGCTGCCCACCACGTTAAAACCGGTCAACGTCGGCAGTTCCGGGCGCGCGTTGAAGCCATTGACCACCACGCTGAGGACAATGGTCTCGTCCGTGGTCACACTGTTCCGATCCACCGTCGCCGTGACCACCTCCGCCTGCTGCGCCAAAACCGGCGCCGCCAGCCCCAGCGTGAGTAAAATTATGAGAATAATTGCGATTTTGTGTTTCATGTTTCACCTGTCGTCAGTAAGCAGTGAGCGGTACTACTTACTGCTCACTGCTTACTGCTTACTGCTCACTTCTTGCCTCTTACCAATCCTGCGCCGGCGGCGGGCCGGGCACGATGAGCATCTGCCCCAATTTCTCTTGTAATGTCTGTGAATTACCGGCGATGGCGGCCAATAGCTGCTTTGCCTGTTCCTGGCTCAGCTTTTGGCCGGGCTGCAAACCGGCCTGCGTTCCGGGTTGGTTGCCCGGTTGACCGGGCTGTGGCTGCTGCCCATTTTGGTTAGGCTGGTTGGGCTGGCCGTTTTGGTTCTGTTGATCTTGTGGCTGGCCGTCTTGCCCTTCATTTTGTTGGTCACCATTCTGGTTTTGCTGATCGTTCTGCTGATCGTTTTGCTGATCGCCTTCTTGACCGTCTTGCTGCTGGTCATTTTGCTGGTCGCCATTTTCACCGGATTGATCTGGCTGATCTTGATCTTCGCCGTTTTGATCCTGCTCTTGTTGATCCTGGTTTTGTTCCTGGTTCTGCTCTTGTTGCTGTTCCTGCTGCTGCTGTTGGTTATTTAAGGCCAGTTCCAGGTTGTATTTAGCGTCGGCGTCGCTCGGGTTGAGCAGGAGGGCCTGGATGTAGGACTGCACGGCCGTGCCTAAATCCTGCGCGTTAAAAAAGCTGTTACCCAAATTAAAGTAGCTGTGCTGCGCCAACTCCTCATTGGCATAAAGCAGGGCTTGTTGCATTTGCGCCAATGCCTGCTCATATTGCCCTTCGCGGTAAAAGGCGTTGGCGGCGTTGTAATACGGCTCGGCCAGTTCCGGATTTTCAATCTGAGCGTTCTGGTACCGTTCCAGCGCCTCCAGATAGGCTTGCTCGGCGTAGGCATCATTGCCCTGTCGCAGCAATTTCGACGCCGGGTCAGCCCCGTTCACCGCCGCCAGCAAAGCAATCGTGAGCAGGGTCACGGCCGTCAGGCCCAGGATGATGATTTTGTGTGACTTTTTCATTGTGCTGCCTCCGTATTCCGTAATCCGTGAGCCGTAATCCGTGAACCGTGACGGAATACGGATAACGGTTTACGGCTTACGCTCCGATCCGGGATCAACTCCGCCACTACCAGGGCTAGAATCGCTAAGAAAAGGAATCCCTGGTAGCGTTCAATCATTTTCGTTTCGGTGCGGTTCGCCAGTTGGGTGCGTTGCAGGCCGTCAATTTCGGCCAGCAGGGCGTCCAGTTCGGAACCGCCGGGGCTGGCCTGGAAGTAACGGCCGTGTCCCACCGTCGCCAATTCCTGCATCAACCCCTCATCCAGCCGGGACAACACCATGTTGCCCTGTGCATCTTGTTTGTAGCCGACCACATTGCCCCACTGGTCTGTCTGCGGCACGGGTGTGCCTTCGGCCGTGCCAAAACCGATGGTGTAAATGAGGATGCCTTCCTCGGCCGCTGCCTGCGCTGCGCCGATGGGGTCGGTTTCATGGTCTTCGCCGTCGGTCATAATCACCAGCACCTTCTGGCTTTCCAGGTTGGGGTCAAAACCAGCCTGGGCAGTGCGGATGGCGTCGCCAATGGCCGTGCCGGGGCGGGAAATGCTGCGCGGCCCGGCGCTATCCAGGTAGGTTCGCGCCGTGCCATAATCGGTGGTCAGCGGGAACTGGATGAAGCTGGCCCCGGAGAACAGCACCAGGCCGATTTCGTCGCCGTTCAACTTGTCCATCAGGTCAGAAATTTCCAGTTTGGCGCGGGTCAGGCGGTTGGGTTTGATATCCTCGGCGAGCATAGATTCGCTCACGTCCAGGGCCACCATCACCTGCAACCCTTCCTGCTCCACCTGGCGCACTTCCGCCCCCCACTGCGGGCGGGCCAGGGCCACCACCAGAAAGGCAAAGGCGATAAGCCAGAGAATGATTTGCCAGCGACGGCCGTGCCAGTTCACATGGGCGCTCAAGCGTTCAATCAAATGGCGGTCGCCTAATTTCGCCAGCGCCCCCTTCCGCCGCGCCTCCGCCCACAGAAAAAAGGCGATAAAAGCGGGGATAAGGAGTAAGAAAAATAAGAACGTTGGTTTTGCGAATGTCATTGTTACCTCGTCTCACGCATCACGCATCACGCATCACGTGATGCGTGATGCGTGAAATATCAGGGGATGGTTCTGAACGCCGTTTTGCGCAGCAGCATCTCCGCTACAAAGAGCAGGGCGGCAGGCAGGACAAGCCAGATCATGAGTTCCTGGTACTGGTTGTAGACCTGAATTTCCACCTGGGATTTTTCCAGCTCATTGATCTGGTCATAAATTTGGGCCAGGGCATTGCTGTCTTCGGCGCGGAAGTATTGGCCGCCGGTAATGTCGGCTACTTGCCGCAATGTGTCCTCGTCAATCTGGCTCTCCTGGTAGCTGATTTGGGTGCCAAAAATGGTGTCTACGGGCACGGGCACCTGTCCGGGTCGTCCGGCGCCAATGGTGTACACCTTGATGCCCAATGTTTTGGCAGCTTCAGCGGCGGTCAGCGGGTCAATTTGCCCGGCGTTGTTCACGCCGTCGGTGAGCAGCACCACCACTTTGCTGTTGGCGTCGCTGCTGGTGAGCATATTGGCGGCGTTAGCCAGCCCCAGGCCAATGGCCGTGCCATCTTCCAGCCCCAGGTCGGTGGCTAATTCCACCTGATCCAGCGAACGCTGCAACATGGCGTGGTCTAGCGTCAGCGGACTTTGGGCATAGGCTTCGTTGCTAAAGATGACCAAGCCAAGTTTGTCATACGGCCGTTCGCCAATAAACTGGCTGATGACTCGTTTGGACGCTTCCAACCGGTTCTCCGGTTCAAAATCGAGCGAGGCCATACTGCCGGAAATGTCCAGCGCCAGGGCAATTTCCACCCCTTCACCCTTGATGATCTCGCGGGCATGGCCCAGTTGTGGCCGGGCCAGCCCCATGATGAGCATGGCCATGGCCAACAGGCGGGTGAGGGTGAGCAACGGCCGTGCCGTTATGCGCCAGGAACCGGGCAGCCCTTTGGTCAATCCGGCGACGGCATACTGCATCGCTGCCGGTTTCGCCGCCCGGTTGCGCCAGTGCCACAAGGCCAGCGCCGGGATGATGATGAGCAGGGTTAAAAACCAGGGAGTGGCAAATTGGAAGTTCATATCGTTGTTTCCTGTTTTTCGTAATCCGTCATTCGTAATCCGTAATCCGATTTTGGTTTGTTCACGGATGACGGATTACGGTTCACGGATAACAGTTTACCGTTTACGGATAACGGTTTACGGCTTACGGCTTCAGTAACTTCGGGCTTCGTGTCCAGCACCAACTGCCGGGCATCCTGCACCAGCCGCTCGGCTTCGTGTTGGCTGGGCGTGACTTTGGCAAACTTCACCCAGTCGGCATCTTCCAGCAGCAGCAGCAGCCGTTGCGCATCGCCCAAATTGAGCGGCCCCGCCGCCAGGTCATAGCGAATTTCGGCCGTGGTACGGTCGGTGAAGGGGACTTTGGTGATGGTTTCAAAGTAGGTGCGCAGGGTATCACTGACGGCGGCGTATTGTTCTTTGTAACGGCCGTTCTGCGCATACCCCTGTTTGTCAATCATCGTCAGGGCATCCAGCGCCTTTTCGTGCGGCAGCCGGTTATCCACCGCCAGTTGTTGCCGTCGCCGGAAGAGGAGGAAGGCGACAACGGCCGTGCCCACCAGCCCCGCCGCCAGATACAGCCAGATGGCGGGCAACGGCAGGTTGGCCTGCGGTTTAATGTCCCGTAATTCCGTGTCCCCTTCAACGAGGACGGATTGCACAGAAAGTGAGAGGGGGGTTACGGCCGTTTCGCTCAGATTCCCGGCGGCGTCGGCAATGGTAATAGTCAGCGGCGGCGTCTGGAAATCACCGGGGGCAAAGAGGCGGGTGTCAATTTGTTGGGTCGTGACGGCGTACCCCAAGCCGCTTGGGGCCGTGCCATCGCCATTGTCCACCGTTTCCGGCGCAGACTGGCTGCGCACAATAAAATCGCCCCAATTCGGCTCTAATTCCGGGAACAACACCACACTCCCTTCCGGATGCGTGACGCTAACAGTCAAAATTACCGGGTCGCCAACAGTAATGTTTTGCGCGTCCGTGGTGATGGTCGCAGTAGATTGAGCATAGGTTGTGGTCGTAAAAAACGCCAACACGCCCAATACCACCAGGCTGATGAAAATAAAGGGCATATGTTTTCTGGTCATAAATTCTCCTTACAAGTGATGCGTGATACGTGATGCGTGACTTTTACCTCACGCATCACGCATCACGTATCATCATTTCTAACGAGAACAGATTAACAACCAGAGGAGATTTCGGCTTTAACCCCACCTTCCCCTAACCTTAAGCCAACCTTATCATTCCTGTCAGGTTTTCCCCCACAAACACCCGCAAAGCAACGGGTTTTCCCCGCTACAAGCAGCAGCCCTCCTATTCTACAATCAAGCCAGTATCGCCCACCTGGGCCTGATTTTGTCTTACTTCTCCACAGATGCAATTGCACAAGGATTAGGAGGTTTGAAGATGAGCAAAACGATTGAACAAGAAAAAGCCGTTCCCGATACCGGTCGGCGCAACTTTTTGCGCAGCATGGCGGGGGTGGCCGGGGTGGCGGCAGTCACGGCCGTACCCATAGTCAAAAAAAGTACCCCACCGCAAAGCATCCCCCTGACGACCATTCAACCCCGTTCCGCTCCGGCTTTGGAAGCTGACCCCGACGCCGACGTTTTGATACGGATGCAAGCCGACCTGGCCCGCGCCTTACAAAAACCAATGAATGAACGGCGCTGGATTATGGTCATTGACCTGCGTAAATGTGTTGGCTGCCACGCCTGCACCATCGCCTGCGTCGCGGAAAACAAGCTGCCGCCCGGCGTTGTGTACCGCCAGGTGGTGGAACAGGAGATCGGCACGTATCCCAACGTCACCCGTCGCTTTATGCCCCGTCCCTGTCTACACTGCGACGAGCCACCCTGCACGGCCGTGTGCCCCGTCAATGCCACCTACAAACGCGCTGACGGCATCGTGGTGATGGATTATGACCGCTGTATTGGCTGTCGCTACTGCATCAACGCCTGTCCCTACAATTCACGCTACTTCGATTTTGGCTTTAGCCAGTATGACGAAACCCCCACCGAAAACGAAGTTGTCCTGGGCGAAGGCGGTAACGTGCTGGAGATGCTACCCTCCTTTGAATATGGGCAGACGCGCACACGCAAACGGGAAGAGTCGCCCATCGGCAATGTGCGCAAATGCCACTTCTGCATCCACCGCATTGACGTGGGCGAACTGCCCGCCTGCACCACCACCTGCATTGGCCGCGCCACCTATTTTGGCGACGCCAACGACCCGGACAGCCTGGTTTCCGAGCTGATCGCCAGCCCGAACGTCATGCGCTTACGGGAAGAATTGGGTACACAACCAAAGGTGTACTATCTGACTTGATGGAGGCAAAAATGAGTACAGAAACCGTTGTTCAAAAAACACAAACGACGTCAAAAACGTCAAAACTACGCTGGACGCCGGACAAGGCGCTCTGGCTGCTCGGTTTTGCCGGTCTGCTGATCGGCGGTGTCGGCCTGATGCAGCGATTGATGGACGGGTTGCGCCCCACAGACTTGAGTTCTTTTGTCCCTTGGGGCCTGTGGGTAGCGGCGTATGAATACCTGGTCTGGCTGGAAGTCGGCTCCCTGTTTATGTTTACGCTGCTGGTTTACATCTTCAAGTGGAACTCTGTGCTGCCCGGCATGGCACGCACTTTGTATTTAACGGCCGTTGCCATCCTCGGCATGGCCCTCATCCTCATTGGCTTAGACCTGGGTCACCCCTTCCGCGCCTGGCACGTGTTGGTTTACCCGCAGTGGGGATCGCTGATGACCTGGATGATCTGGCTGCACGTCATCTACATGGTGGTGCTATTAACAAAGTTGTTCCTTGAGCTGCGGCCTACACCCAAATTGAAACGATTGGGAACCTGGCTCTCTTATATCAGCCTGCCCCTGGGCATTGCCCTGGTGGTGGTGGCTGGCAGTGTGTTTGGCGTGGTGATCGGCCGCCCCACCTGGCAAGGTAGCGCCCTGCCCCTCTACTTCTTGCTTTCGGCGCTGGTAGCCGGGACGGCCCTGCTCACCTTCCAGTTTGTCGTTTTCTATTCTGGCCCACGCGGTGAAGCCTACCTGACCACGGCCCGGCGGCTGGGGCAGCTATTCCTCGGCCTGCTCATTGTGGGTCTGATCGCTTCGGCTTTGGGCGGTCTGGTCATCCTGTACCCCGGTGTCCCGGCCCAGGCCACGGCGCTGCATTTGACCTTGTTTGGGCCATACTGGTGGGTCTACTGGGTGTTTCACATTGGTTTGGGGGTGATCGTCCCCACCATTTTGCTGTTGACCAGAACGCAAACGGCGCGCCGCATTGCCGTCGCCGCCGGCCTGTTCATCATCACCTTCATTGCCGTACCCCTCAACATCGTTATTCCGCCGCAGTTGGTGGTGGAAGTGGTGGAGAAGGGATTGGTGGTCGCTTACCAGGGGCCAGGGCTACATGCCAGCTACTTTCCTACGCTCTCCGAATGGCTGGTCACTCTTTTTGCCTTGTCCTTTGGTTTCCTGGTCTTTTTGTATGGATACAACGTGTTGTGGCTGCGGCCGCACGCGGCGGAACCGGTAGAGGAGAAATAACATGAGCACACAGATGAAGACACAAGAGGGCGATAACGGCCGTTTATCCCGGCGCGACTTCTTAAAGGCTACGGCCGTGACCAGCGGCGCCGTCGCTTTCCTGGGTGGGCTGCCCCATTTCCAGGAAGTGATTGCCCTGAAAAGCGCCGCTGCCAACGGCGCTTATCCCCTGACCGACCCCACCAACCAGATTTATTCGGTCTGTCTGCAATGTAACACTGGCTGCGGCATCAAGGTCAAGCTGCTAGAAGGGATAGCGGCCAAGATTGACGGCAACCCTTATAGCCCCTGGACGCTGTGGCCACACCTGCCCTACGAGACGCCGGTGGCCGAAATGGGCGAGACCGAAGGCGCACTCTGCCCCAAAGGGCAAAGCGGCCTGCAATCGGCCTACGACCCATACCGCATTGTCAGCGTCCTCAAACGCAAACCGGGCACGAAGCGCGGCGCCGGGCAATGGGAAACCATCTCCTTTGACCAGGCCATTAACGAAGTTGTCAACGGCGGCGACCTGTTCGGCGAAGGGCGCGTGGAGGGGTTCAAAGATTTGTATGCCCTGAAAGACACCGCTATCGCCAAACAAATGGCCGACTTTGTCACCAAAATCTGGAATGAAAAAGACGCGGCCAAAAAACAAGAGCTGGTAGACGAATTCAAAACAACTTTCGCCGACCACCTGGACGCCATGATTGACCCCGATCACCCCGACCTGGGGCCAAAAAACAACCAGTTTGCCTTTATTTGGGGTCGTTTGAAAAACGGCCGTGGCGACCTGTTCAAACGTTTCGTCGGTGACAGCTTCGGCTCCATCAACGCCAACGGCCACACCACCGTCTGCCAGGGGTCACTTTACTTCACCGGCAAGGCGATGAGCGAGCAGTGGGACGGCAGCAAATTCACCGGCGGTTCCAAGTTTTACTGGCAAACGGACACGGCCAACAGCGACTTTGTCATTTACGTAGGCGCCAACGTTTTTGAGGCCAACTATGGCCCGCCACAGCGTGTGCCCAAGATCACCGAAGGCGTGATCGAGGGCAAAAAGTACGCCATTGTAGACCCGCGCCTGAACAAGGCGGGGTCACACGCCTGGCGGTGGGTGCCCATCAAGCCAGGTGAAGATGCGGCGCTGGCGCTGGCTATGATTCGCTGGGTCATTGACAACGGCCGTTACAACACCCCATTCCTCCGCAACGCCAACAAAGCCGCCGCCAACGCCCAGGGCGAAGCCAGTTGGACCACCGGCCCCTGGCTGGTCAAAATCAAAGATGGTCAACCCGGCAAATTCCTGCGCGGCGCTGACCTGGAATTGACCACCAGCCGCACCGAAACCAACGAAGAAGGCAAAGAGATCACCATCTACACCGGCCCCGACGGCACAGAGTACAACTTCGACCCCTTCGTTGCCCTGGCCGATGGTGAACCCGTCCTCTTCGACCCCAACAGCGCCGACGTACCTGCCTACGGCGACCCCTTCGTAGACACCAACCTCAACAGCATCCATGTCAAGAGCGGCCTGCAAATCATCTACGAAGAGGCCCAAACCCACACCATCAGCGAGTGGGCGGAGATCGCCGGTATTCGAGAACGCGATGTGGTGGAACTGGCCCGCGAATTCACCAGCCACGGCACCCGCGCCTGCGCCGACCTGCACCGCGGCGTCAGCCAGCACACCAATGGCTTCTACAACGTCATGGCCTGGTACACCCTCAACTGCCTCATTGGCAACATAGACCACGTCGGCGGCATGATTAAAGGCACCACCTACGACTACAGCGGTGCTAAAGCCAAAGGGCCTTTTGAACTGGGCAAGATGAGCAATGGCAAGAACGTCAAGTTCGGCATTGACATTTTGCGCACCACAACGACCTACGAGAAATCCACCCTCTTTGCCGACTATCCGGCCAAACGGCCGTGGTTCCCCCTGGCCACCGACCTTTACCAGGAAGATGTGCCCTCCATGGAGGACGAATACCCCTACCCGGTCAAAATCGCCATGTTTTACATGAGCGCCATCAACTACGCCCTGCCTTCGGCGCACAAAGTCATTGAAACCCTGGCCAATCCCAACAAAATCCCACTCATCATCACCAGCGACATTCTGGTGGGCGAAACCTCCACCTACGCCGACTACATCTTCCCTGACCTCTCCTACCTGGAACGGTGGGAACTGCATGGCACCCACCCCTCCGTTCCCTGGAAGGTGGAGAACGTGCGCAACCCGGCCATCAGCATTCCCGGCTGGCCCACCGTCACCGTCTACGGCGAAGAACTCCCCATGAGCGCCGAGGCCATGATGATGGCGATTGCCGAAAAGCTGGATTTACCCGGCTTTGGCCCGAACGGATTTGGTGAAGGCGTGCCCTTCACCCGCCCGGAACACCTTTACCTGAAGCAGGTGGCTAACATCGCCTTTGGCGAGAAAGAAGACGGCAGCGACAGCGTGCCGGAGGCAGACGACGAAGAGCTACGTATCTTCACCCAGGCGCGGCGTCATTTACCTGCCGACGTATTTGACGAGCGCATCTGGAAAGAAGCTGTGGGCAACGACAACAGCCTGTGGCGCAAAGTGGTGTTTGTGATGAACCGGGGCGGCCGGTATCAGGCCCACGCTAAAGCGTACAAAGACGACCCCACCAACCGGGCGCTTAACACCCTGGTGAGCAACGCCTACGGCAAACAACTTAACCTGTATCAGGAAAAGACGGCGACCACCCTCAACACCATGACCGGCAAACCCTTCGCCGGCTACGCCGTTTACCTGCTGCCAGGCCTCTCCTCGGTGGGCGAACCCATTCCCGACGAGGGATACGACCTGACGCTGATCACTCACAAAGAGATCATGATGACCAAGGCGCGCACCGTCACCAACTACTGGCTGCTCTCCCTGCTGCCGGAGAACCCGGTGCTGATGAACGCCAGCGACGCCGACCGCCTGGGATTGGCCGATGGCGATCTGGTGAAGTTGGTCTCCGCCAGCAACCCGGACGGCGTCTGGGATTTGCAAGATGGCACCCAAAAGCCGATGGTCAGCAAGCTGAAGGTCATCCAGGGAATGCGGCCGGGCGTGGTCTCCTTTGCCCTGGGCTACGGCCATTGGGCCAGCGGCGCGCGGGACATTGTGATCAACAATACCACCATCAAGGCTGACCCACGCCGGGCGACCGGCGTCCACGGCAATGCCGCCATGCGCGTAGACCCGCACCTGGGCAATGTGACGCTACAAGATTTGGCCGGCGGCAGCGCCGTGTTTTATGATACAAAAGTGAAAGTGGTGAAAGCGTAAGTCATGTTTGGTTGCAGGCACAAAAACAAGTGCCTGCAACCCCTGTGAGATAACAATATGTTTGGCCCATTGGGAACACCGGAATTGCTTATCATTTTAGCCGTTGTTTTGTTGCTTTTTGGCGTCGGCCGAATTGGTAAAATTGGTCATGAGTTAGGGGCCGGTATTAAAGCATTCAAACAAGGCGTTAAAGAAGAAACGTCTGAAAAAAGCACACAGGTTCACCCATGATACCTTTGGAAGAGATATTGGTCATTTCATCATCGCAGCACAAGCATTTGTGTCCGCGCCAGGTATTGGGCGCACGGATTGGGCTGGCGGGGGCGGCGGCGTTAGGTCTGGAAACGCCCCGCAGTGATAAGCGGTTGTTGGTGTTTGTGGAGACGGATGGCTGTTTTGCCGATGGCGTGGCGGCGGCGACGGGTTGCACCATGGGCCACCGCACGCTGCGGCTGGCGGATTACGGCAAAATTGGGGCGACGTTTGTGGATGTGAAAACGGAAACGGCCGTGCGCATTGCCCCCCAACCAGACATCCGTCACAAAGCCTATCAATACGCCCCCGATGAGAAGAAACATTACTATGCCCAACTCATCGGCTACCAGCGTATGCCCGACGAGGAACTCTTAACCATTCAGACTGTCCGGCTGAGTACGCCGGTCAGGCAGATTGTCAGCCGCAACGGCGTGCGGGTGAACTGTGCTGGCTGCGGCGAAGAGATTATCAATGAGCGGGAGGTGATGGTGGGGGAACGGCCGTTGTGTGCCGCCTGCGCCGGGCCAGCCTACTATGCACCGGAGGAACTGCTGTTTGTGGTGGGTAATGTGGCAAAGTTGGTCGGTGGCGGGCAAGAGAAACGGCCGTAACTGATAACATCGCAACATATGTTATACTTGGCACATGAACGCATCAGATGCAAAGACATATATCCAGCGGTGGGTTGCGGTCGCTGAAGTTGAGCAGCAGGAACTAGAAACAACCTCTATCACTGAGAATTGGCGGCAGCTCAATGCCATTAAACGCCGTGCGTCCCGGCTGGGTATTACGCGAGAACATGATGATGGGGAAATGGAACTCTTCTTGTTGTGGGCCAGGCTAAAAGCGCAATATGTCGCCAACTGAACAACCCGATCTTTTTCACGACCCATTGCAATCCCTGGAGAGGCTTTTGTCCCATTTTGATCATCAAGGGGTCATCATTGGCGGCATTGCCGTAAGTCTTTTAGGCCAGGCACGTTTCACAGAAGATTTGGATGCCATGCTACTCCTTTCTGTTGAAGAGATTCCCCATTTTTTAGCTATAGCCCACAAAGAAGGTTTGGTTGTAAATCAGAAAGTAAACGACAAGGAAAGAAACTATGCCCGACAAACCGAAAGCCCATCATCAATTCATGACTGAATTCCCAGCCGTTGCCGCCGCCTATGAACAGTTAGCCGCCGCCAGCCACGACAACGGCCCCCTAGACGACAAGACGCGCCAACTGGTCAAGCTGGCCCTGGCGGTCGGCCTGGGGCACGAGGGCGCTGTCCATGCCCATACCCGCCGCGCTCTGGAAAACGGCATCAGTCCGGCCGAAATTAAGCATGTCATTGCGTTGGCGGTGACAACGTTGGGGATGCCCAACACGGTAGCGGCCTATACGTGGGTGAATGACATATTGAATGGTTAATTGATGCGCTGCCTCCTGCTACTCCTCGTATTTTTTCCCCTTGCGAGCTGCGCTGCGCCTCCCGCTGCGGCGGCTGTTAATTTATCTGATTTACAGCCATTGCCGGAGGTGTCGGCAACGGCCGTTAAACCCCTCCGTGTCGCCGTAGCCGCCATCATCTCCCCCAAAGGCACCGTAGACAGCTACGGCCCGCTGCTGGATTACCTCAGCGTTGAGCTGGAGCGACCGGTGGAACTGGTACAGCGCCGCACCTACGGCGAGGTGAACGATCTGTTGCAAAGCGGCGAGGTGGACCTTGCCTTTGTTTGCACCAGCGCTTATATCGTCGGCAAGCGAGATTTTGAGATGCAATTGTTGGTCGCGCCGCAGGTGATGGGGGGTACCGTCTACCACTCCCTTTTGATTGTGCCTGCCGACAGTCCCGCACAAAACATGGCCGATCTCCGCGGCGGCGTTTTTGCCTTCACCGACCCCATCTCCACCAGCGGGCGCAACTACCCTATCTGGCTGGTGCAGCAGATGGGCGAAACGCCGGAAAACTTCTTCAGCCGCACGTTTTACACCTACAGCCACGATGACGCCATTCGCGCCGTCGCCAACCATGTGGCCGATGGCGCCGCCGTAGACAGTTTGGTTTATGCGTTTGCCATCGAACGGGAGCCGGAATTGGCCCAGAAGACGCGCGTCATTCATCAATCACCCGCCTTTGGCATTCCGCCTGTCGTCATCAGCCCGGAGGCGCGGCCGCAGTTGGTGGCCGATTTGCAAGCAGCCTTGCTACAAATGAATGAGACGGCGGCGGGGCAGGCGGCTTTACGCGCGGCGGGCATGGAGGGTTTTGTATTGATCGAGGATGCGGTGTATGAGTCGGTTAGAGAGCTGGAAACGGCCGTAAACCATGAGCCGTAATCAGTGACCGGTAATCCGATGCCCGTTCAAAATTCACCATTCTTAACCCGCTTCTGGCGTTTTGCCGGAGCATTCAGCGTGCGCACCAAGATCATGGGCATTGTGCTGGCGCTGGTGCTGCTGTTGGGCGTGGGCATCACCGTACAGGTGCGCGGCGTAATTACGCAGGCGCTGGAGCAGCGGCTGCAAGAGCAAAGCATCTCTGTCGCCCGCGACGTGGCCGCCCGCGCCACCGATATGATCCTGATCAACGACCTTTTTTCCCTGCACCAACTGCTGGTTGAAACCCAATTGAATAACCCTGATGTGCGCTACGCTTTTGTCACCGCCCAAGACGGCGTCGTATTGGCCCACACCTTTGGCCCTGGCTTCCCCCGCGATTTATTAGCAGCCAATACGGTGACGACCAACGACCATCACCAAACCGTGCTGCTCCAAACCGATGAAGGGCTGGTGTGGGACACGGCCGTTCCCATTTTTGAGGGCAAAGCCGGCGTGGCCCGCATTGGCCTGTCTGAGGAAGGGATGCAGGCGACGGTCGCCATTCTCACCGGGCAGATGCTGCTGACCACTGTCATGGTTTCGGCCGTCGGCATTGCCGCCGCCACCTTGCTCACCTGGGTTGTGACCCGGCCGATTATTGAGCTAAAACAGGCGGCTGAAGCGGTCGGTCATGGCGATTTTCAGCAGTATGTCACTCCCTGGGCCGGAGATGAAATTGGGGAACTGGCCGAAGCATTCAATGCCATGACCGCCGACCTGGCCCAGGCCGAACAGGAGCGGGCCGAACGAGATCATCTGCGCAGCCAACTATTGGAAAAAGTGATTGCCGCCCAGGAAGATGAACGCCGCCGCATCGCCCGCGAACTGCACGACGAAACAGGCCAATCGCTTACCTCACTCATGGTACGCCTGCAAATGGTGAACCAGCAATGTCCGCTGCCAGATATTCAGGAGCAGTTAGACGGGGTGCGCGCGTTAGTTGCTCAAACGCTGGATGGCGTCCATAACCTGGCGGTAGAGTTGCGCCCCAGTGCCCTGGATGACCTGGGATTGGCGGCGGCGCTGCGGCGGTATGTACAGGATTACCAGGTGCGTTATCCTCTTGAGGTAGACCTGGTAGTGATGGGTCTGGAAGAACGGCTGCCGCCGGCGGTGGAAACGGCCGTTTACCGCATCGTGCAAGAAAGCCTGACCAACATTGCCCGCCACGCCCAGGCGCAAACGGTCAGCGTCCTGGTGGAACGCAGTCACGGCCGTATCCGGGCCATTATCGAAGACGATGGCATTGGCTTTGATGAACAAATGGCCGCCAGAAACGGCCGTTTGGGACTCTACGGCATGAGGGAACGGGCTGAACTGCTCAACGGCGACCTTACCATCGAAACTACGCCAGGGCAGGGAACCAGCATCTTTGTGGAGATGCCCCTATGACGCCCATCCGCATTATACTGGCCGACGACCATACCGTGCTGCGTACCGGATTGGCTGCCCTGCTTAATGCCCGCAGCGACATGACCGTCATCGGCGAAGCCGCCGATGGCGTCGAGCTTCTGGCGCTGGTGGAAACAGAGCAGCCAGACATTATTTTGTTGGATTTGACCATGCCCCGGTTGGGTGGGCTGGAGGCGCTGCCGCTGCTGCGCCAGCGTGTGCCCGATGCCCGCATCCTCATCCTCACCATGCACCATGACGAGGGCTATTTGCGCCGGGCATTCAAAAGTGGGGCGTCTGGTTATGTACTGAAAAAAGCGGCTGATGTGGAGTTGATTGTTGCCATTCAAGCCGTCATGCGCGGTGATGTGTACGTCCATCCCTCCATGACCCGCGCGTTATTGGAAGATGCAACGCCGGACAATGAGAAGCCGGCGGCTGAGGAAGAACTTTGGAACACTTTAAGCGAGCGCGAACAGGAGGTGCTGCGGCTGGTAGCGCTGGGGCACACCAGCAAAGAAATCGCCGACCAACTGGCCCTGAGTGTCAAAACCGTAGACACCTACCGGGCGCGCGGCATGGAGAAGCTAGAACTGCGCAGCCGGGCGGCGCTGGTGCGCTTTGCCCTGGCACAAGGGTTGCTGGAATAATACCCGCTGTTTAGAACTGTTTGAATGTCAGCTTCTGGCAACAGCGGGTGGCACACCCAGCGCATCGAGGTGTTGGCGGATGGCGGGCATGGAGAGCTTGCCACCGCTGCTAAGAACCTGCCCGTTGAGCAATACCAGGGGAAGTTGGGTGTCGGGTGGCAGGGGCGGACAGTCGGGGTCGAACAGGTCGTAGTAGGTGGTGGTCACGGCCGTGCCATACCGTGCCTCCAGTTTCCCCGCCAGCCACTCCGCCAGATCACGCCAGGTCTCCTTAACGCCATCCGTACAGGCTACCGGCGAGCCGATGATTTGAATGATGGTTGGCGCACTCATCCGCAACCGCACCCGCCGGAACCACAACCACAGGCCGGGCCGCTCATCATGGGTAAGGGGAGGGAACGGCCGTCGTCTCCCGCCGCCTGACCGATAAAAATGCCCGCCGTCAATACCGGCTGTGTCTCTAGCGCATGGCAAACCGGGCATTCCGGCAGCAAGCCCGCGTCCTTCTCTTTGAACGACGCCCGCACTGTAAACGGGTGTCCACACTCTTTACAGCGAAAATCATAAAGTGGCATAACTGTTTCTCCGCATTATTAACTCCAGATTCGTTCAGACCTGACAGGTTTTTGGAAACCTGTCAGGTCTTTGGTCTTGAGATGCTAAGCCAGCACTGCTTCACTATACATCTGCTCGCCTAACGCGGCCAGCATGTCCAGCCCCTGTACTTCCTGTGGCAGCAGGGGGATGGTGAGAACGGGCGTGTCGAAGCGTTCCTGAATTTCGGCCAAATAATGGGCCTGCATGGCGCGGCGCGATTTCGTGAAAGGCGTGTCGGCCTGCTCTTCGGGAATGACAAAGTTGGCGACGGCCAACCCGGTGGGGATGTCCAGCGTCGCCAGTTCTTGACTGGCGCGGTACGCCTCGATGATGGGCGTGGATTCCGGGTACATGACGAAGGCGAAGGTGCTGCGCTCCGGGCGGCGCATCATGTCAATGACGTCGGCGAAACGCTGTTTGGCGATGTCGTCGGCTACGGCCGTGTCCACCGAAGCAAATACTTTCACATCCAACTGCTTACTCCAGTCCAGCGGCAGTTCCAACATGCGCAGGGTATGGCCGGTGGGCGCGGTGTCAAAAACCACGCTCTGCCAGGGGCCATCGGAAGCAAATTCGATGAAACGGTCAAAGGCGGCGATTTCTTCGGTGCAGGGCGAGTCCAGTTCTTCGGCCATGGCCTGAATCGCGCCTTCGGGACGGCCGCGCTCACGAGCATCATCAAGGATACGCTTTTTGTATGCCTCGCCTACTGCTTTGGGGTCAATTTTTACCGCCCACAGGTTGGGCAGGCCAGCCAGTGGGGCCGGTTCGTCGCCGACCGGTTCGCCCAGGACGTTGCCCAAATGGGCGGCGGGGTCGGTGGTGAGGAGCAGGGTTTTGTGCCCCTGCGTTGCCAGCCAAACGGCCGTGGCGCAGGAAGCGACCGTTTTGCCCACACCCCCCTTACCGGCAAAGAAAATGGTGCGCCGGTGGCCGTTGGGTGTGATGCGCGGCATGAATTCAGATGGATGGGACAGTTTGAAGGTGGCGGGAACGGCCGTGTGCCCATTGCTGCTGAAGGGGTTGGTTTCCTCTCCGTGCAGCAGCGCGGCGACGGTGCGTAAGCGTTCAATCCCTTTAATCTCGCCGTCCAGCAGGAGCATGCGCCGGGCGGCGTAAGGCAGGTCGCGCTCAATCTGGCTCAGGTAGCCCGCCTGCATCTCGGCGCGGGCGGCAAAGAGGGCGTTGCCGGTGGCTTCGGGTGGGATGATGCCGTTGATGATCAGTTCGTGGGTGTGGATTTCCAGTTTGCCCAGTTCGCCGATGGCGCGGCGCGTTTCATGGATGGCGATGGCTTCCGGGTGCAGCACAAAGGTGAAGCGCGTCTGCGCCGGATCGCGCAAAATCGCCAGGGCGCGTTCGTATTTGAACTTGGCGCTCTGAATGGCCGCTGCCGGGCCGATGCAGGTTTGGCCGCTGCCCTGTTCGGCGGCGCTGATGGTGTTGGCCCACTCGGCGGGCAGTTCCAGCAGGCGAATGGTGTGGCCGGTGGGCGCGGTATCGAAGACAATCACGTCAAACTGCACCGGGCGGTCGGCCTCATTATCCAGCACCAAAAAGTCGGTGAAACGGTCGAAGGCGGCCACTTCGGCGGTGCAGGGGCCGCTCATTTGCTCGTCTATCACGTCTACCATCGGCTGGGGGAAGATAGCACGCAGGGGGGCTAACGCCCGCTCTTTGTACTCTGCGGTAGCCGTGTCGGGGTCAATTTCCATAGCCCAGAGGTCGGCGATGCCGGCCAGCGGCGTGATGTGATGGCCGATGGGTTGTTCAAACACGTCGGCCAGGTTAGCGGCCGGGTCGGTAGTGATGATCAGGGTACGTTTGCCGGCATCAGCGTGGCGCACGGCCGTGGCGCAGGCCATACTCGTTTTGCCCACGCCGCCTTTGCCGGAGAAGAAGATGAATTGGGTGTTCATTTGGTTTCCTTTGGGCGTTACCCGTAACCCGTAATCCGTAATCCGTAATCGGATTACGGATTACGGATTACGGGTTACGGGTTACGGATTACGGGTTACGACTCATGCTTTACAACGCTGCTTGTAGTTCTGCCAATGTCGGGTAAGCGCCCACTTTGATGACCTGACCGTGAACGGCCGTAATCGGCAGCGCCGCCATTTGTTGTTCGCGCACCAGGCGCATCACTTCGTTATTGTTCATGAACTTATGCGGGTGGCTGGTCATCTGGTAGCGTTCGACGGCCGTGCCTTCGGCTTGTAGGGCCGCGATCATCTCGCTGACATTGAGCAGGGTTTGATCCAGCGAGGGGCCGCACAGACCGGTGGGGCAGCACATGGGGGGATCAAACAGTTCGATAACGGCCGTTTGGTCAACGATATTTTTAGCGCCAACGCCCGTGTCGGGAACAACATTGAAGAGGGAGATAGATTCAGTCATGGTTGATACTTTCCTTTTTAATTCAAAATTTCTTGAACTATTTGGGTAAAAAAATTTAGCCAACGGCAATTTCGGCCACCGGCACAACGGCGCCTTGCGGCCCACAGGTGGGGCGGCGCGGTTGGATGCGGTCGGCGTCAAAAAACACGCCAAAAGTGTGGTTGAGTTCAGCCAGCGCTGCTTCATCGAGAGAAAAATAAATCCAGCGGGCATCCACTGCATCCCGTTCCACATTCACCAAACCGATGTCGCGCAGGATGTTCATATGATGTGAAATCAGGTTGGGAGCCATGTCCAGCGCCTCGCCCAGTTCGCAGTTGCAGTGAACGCCTTCTATCAACAAATGGATCATTTGCAGCCGTTTAGGGTTAGCCAGCGCCTTGAGTTGTTCTGTCAGTCGCTCAATGGCTACTGGTGCTGGATTTACATCAAACATGTTCGTCTCTCAGAAGTTCAACTTTTCCAAAAAAGTTGAACTTCTCTTTACACCAGATAGTTCAAACTTTCTTGAAGTATAGTGACATATTGCTACTGGTCAAGGGATAATTGGCAGCGAAAGCGGGATTGGGACACATTGGTGACGTTTGTCATGTGGGTTCCGGTGACAAATGGGACACGGCCGTTTCCACACTCATCACCAGCAGCAGCGTCATCACCACCGCCGAGGTCAGACACCAGGCACAAACCGCGCCAATGACAAATGGTTCCAGGTAGGTGAGGTAAATGGAAAACAGCACGCCAAACGCAGTCATACCTACCAATGCCAGTATGGCCCGGTGGTCATTTTGCCTTGTGTGCCATGCCCACATACCCAGAATAGCCAGGTAGCCCACAACACCCAACACGCCGATGGGAATGCCAAACAGGTAGGCGTAGGCGCTGGTTTGCACCGCGTTGCAGTCGCCGATGGGGCCGCACACGGCCGTGACCGCCTGGGTTTCCACGTAGGCCAGATAGGCCGCCACGCCCAGGCCGACAAGAGCCAGCAAAGGTAAGGCAATGGAGACCCAATGGGGCGGTTGGCGCGTCACCTTGCCCTGCTTCGCCTGCCAGAGGCGCACGGCCGTGTACCCCAAAGCCAATACCATGCCAATCAGGATCATGGTCGCCAGCAAGAAACCATCACGGGCAGGTGTTGCCAACGGCGCATCCACATCCCCTGTTTCCGTCGTCTCCATCAGCGAGCGGGTCATGGCATCCACTTCCTGCGCTTCCGCTTCTGAATACACCGGCGGCAAAGAACGGGCAGGGCCAGGGCAGGGCTGGGCTGGCAGGCACGCTTCCTCCTGTGGCAGCCAGTGAGCCAACTGCGAGTAAGTGGGATAGGCCACACCCCCCGCCGCCAGATAGCGTTCAATCAGGCCGGGCAGTTCGGCGGGAATCTGCTCAGAGCCAATAAGAACGGCGTCGCCAATCAGCAGAAATGGCACGCCAATGTTGTTACGTGGTATGCCCAGAGACGCACCCAGGTCAAATAATTGGTCAAAATCCCCGGCGCTGCTTAGTTCGATCAGCGTCAACTGCCACTGGTCGCCATATTGCGCCGCCAGCGGTGGCAAGACGTTTTCTTTGACCCAGACACAATGACCGCATCCTTCTATCCAGAACATGACGGCTTGCACGGTGGGTTCTTCCTGGGCATAGGCGGGCGTAACGGCCGTTGTCCCCCACAACGTCAAAGTCATAATCCATAACAAAACAACCAATCGTCGCATCGTATTTCCTCCATTTCGATCCCGAAAGCCGTTATCCGTCATCTGCGTGTGGCCTGTAGAATACAGGGATTAAGAAAGCGCCAACGTGACGTAGTCCAACCCCAAAGCGCGATTCAAGTCGGCGCTCACTTGAACCAGGTACTCCTTAGCCAGCGCCAGTGTGTAGTCCCGGTTTTCAACCAGCCCATTGGCAGTAACGGCCGTGCGCAGAGTGTAAAACGCCTCAACCTCATCTACGGGCAAATCCTCTCCGGCGCGCTGTCGTGTTATCAGGTCGGCGCGAACGGTTTCGAACTGTTCGTCCAGGGCACTGGCCTCGGCATCAGCAGCCAGTGCGGTAGTGGCTTGCAGGTATGGCTGCACTGCCTCATGGTGGCGCAGCGCCAGGCCAACATCCTGGGCCGCCCGGTACAGTTCGGGTGATAAAGTCATCATCGTTAACCTCCACAACAGCTTCGCCTGGCATTGGCGGCAAAGGCAATACCAGCAGCCTCACTAATCACGGCGTCTAAGGCCTGCATCAGGTCATGCAGTTCCTCTTCAGCGGCCTGATAGGCCCGCACAGACGGCCAGGCACTAAACTGCTGTAAGAGTTGGTGATAGCTGTCCGCGTCAACCCCCTGCCCCTGGTATTGATGGGCGCGCAGCTCGGCCAGCAGACTTTGCGCTTTGACATCATCATGCATGGCGCGATAGGCGTCGAAAAATCGGGCATAGGCCGAATGTGCCTTTAGGTGGGCCGCCAGACGATGCAGTGGTTCGGTCACATCGCTGGCCATAAATACGGGGATTTCGGTTTGTAAGGTAATCATGGGTTCTTCCTCATTGCGGCAAACCTTTAGCTTGCCAATAAAATCCAGGCGCGTTGGATGGCCAGAAAAACGAGGGCGACGGCAAACATACGGGTAAGGACGAGGCTTTTGACGCGCTTTGCCATGAACCTGGCCCCCAATTGCGCGCCAATGACGGCCGCAATACTGGTGACAATCAGCATCGTCCAATCAAACTGCGCTAATTCCAGATGGCGGGCAAATGCTGAAAAAGAGGGGAGGGTGACGATAACGGCCGTTGTCGCCGCCGCAATACGCGCTGTAAACCCTAACATAACCAGAGTAGGCAACATCAGGAAGCCCGGCCCCACGCCCAAAAAACCGGCAAAAACCCCGATACCCAGGGTAGCTCCGCCGGCTTTTACGCGCGTTGAGTCGGGAATGACAGGGGGATGGGCATCATCCATCTTGGGCGGGAAGGCCATGCGATAAGCCAGGAAAAACAGCACACCCACATAAATCCACCAGATGACATTCGTAGACACAAACTGTAGCAGCCAGACGCCGATAGGGGCGACGATGGTGGCAATGATGAGCAGCGGCACGGCCGTGCGCCAATCCACCAGTTTTGCTCGCGCCAGGGCGATGGCCGTAGAGATAGCCGTAATGCCATTTAGCCACAACGACCAGGGCATGATCACATGCTTCAACTCAAAGCCAAATAAGCCCAAGACCGGTGTAGCAATAAAAGCTACGCCCAGACCCATCATGCCGGCAACAAAGGACAAAACGAATAGCGTCAGACTAATCACAATGTATAACATGGTCGTTCCTCTTTATTTCAGTAGATCAAAGATCATCTTGGCGGCAATGAGCCAAAGCAAAATGCCAATGATGCGTTTGAGTTGGGCGCTGGAGAGTTTGTTTTTCATCAACTGCGAGCCAACGATAGAGCCGCTGGCGGCCATCAGCGCCATCAGGCCCACAAACAGGGGGTCTAAGCCACCCAAAGTGGCGTGTCCCAGAAAGCCGCTGAAGGAAGAGAAGACGACGATCACGGCCGTTGTGCCCGCCGCAACTTTAGCATCCAGTCCCAGCCAGTTGAGCACAGGCAAAATGAAATTGCCGCCGCCCACACCCAGCATCCCACCGAGAAAACCGGCGGCGCCGCCAACGCCCACGCCAGCGCCAATTTCCACACGGCGCGCCATCTCTTGTTGGCGCGGTTGAGGGCGGTAAAAGAGCATCATGGCTCCGGCAAAAACGAGAAAGGCGGCAAACATGCCTAACAGCAGACGGCGATCCACGTAGGGCGTCAGCCGTGCGCCGAGGGGGGCCAGGATCACGGCCGTGATCAACACCGGCAGCCCTACCCGCCAATTCACCAGCCCGCCGCGCCAGTAGTTGACAGAGGCAAAGAGCAGGCTGACGACATTGAGCAGGAGGGCCACGGCCGTGGCCTGCGCCAGCGGCACGCCCATGTAATAAAACAAAGGCACAAACAGAAATGCCGCCCCCAGACCGGCCATTGCCATCAGCCCGGAGAAGATAAAGACCGCCAGCGCACTAATCAGATAAAACATGGGGTCCATTTCGTTACTTACACCGCATACCCGGCGCAGTCCATACACAACGGCTGGCCTTCCACAACGCGCAGGTAGGGTTCGGCAACCAATTCACCGCAGCCGCTGCACACCGCAAAGCGAATAATCTCCGCCGGTTCCTGCCAGTCATAATCCAGCAGCGGCCCGACCGTCATCATCTGCTCCGCCGGCGCGTCCCAGATCAGGTTAACCAGTTCCCACTGTTCCGCTTCCGGGATTTGCGTCGGGGGTATGCCAGCCGAACGTTTCTGCATGAAAGCCGATTCCTTGATTTGCTTTTGCAGCGTCGGTTTATAAGCCACGCGCACCGCTTTGTGGTTGGCCTTATCAATCAGCGTCACCGCCAGTTTGCCTTTGGGGTCTTTGCTGACATTGCCCTTGCCAAACGTACAGCCGGTGGTGTACTGAATGCCGTCGCCAAAACACATCGCGCCGTGATGGTCGCCGTATTCGACGATGGCATGCAGTGATTTAGCGCCGCTGCGTTCCGCGCCTAATGCTGCCAGCGCGGCCAGACCAATGCGCACGCCGGCCGTGCTGGCCCAACATTTGTGACCATGAAATTGCAGCGCATCCATCAAAATTTGTTTATCGTTGCTCATGATTAACTCCTTTATGAGGTTCCATTCACTACATTCGTTTTCTTGAATGTTTTGCCGCCTGAAAAAATCTTTGGCTGGTTGAACAAATCGGTTAAGGCAATGTCAGCCAACTGTGGCCGCGCCAGGGTGAAATACTCGTGGCACACCAGCCGGGAGACTTCCTCTTCCGGGTTGCCCATAAAAGGGGGATGTTGGCTGGCGTGGCATTGCATGGCCCGCACCTTCGTCACCAGATAATCGCCCACGTCAATGGCAGCAACCGGGCCGCTGATTCCCTCCTGGGAAGGAATGACCCCGCACCCCTGGTGGGTTGCTTCAGACGGCGCAATGTAATACAGGTGGCTTTCTAACCCGGCGCGGTCAAAGGCGGCTGTTACCAGGCGATGCACGGCCAGATGGTCAGGATGGCCGGAAATGCCATCCGGGCCAAAGGTGATGACCGCATGGGGTTGTATCTCCTGGAGCAAGGTGATCAATTGGGTCACGGCCGTTTCCTCATTCACTTCACCTACATGCCCATCCAGGTAGCCCAGGAAGCGCAGGTCAGACACCCCCAACATGTGGGCGGCGGCCTGTAATTCTTGTTCACGGATAACGGCCGTTGCTGCCGCTGAGTGTCCCGCTATACCTGCTTCCCCTTTGGTGGCGCAGACCAGCGTCACGGCCACATCTTCAGCTGCATAACGCGCCAGCGTGCCGCCAAGGGGAAAACTTTCATCATCCGGGTGCGCCAAGATCACCAATAATCGTTTCATCTCGAAGTTTCAGAAGTTCAACTTTTCGGAAAAGTTGAACTTCTTTTCCTTTCTTTGTTAGAACATGACCGACAGTGTGGCCCGCCGGCTGGCAAAAGCCGGGTCTTGAGCCAGCGCCGGACAATCGGCCAGGGTGCGGTTTTGCTGGATAAGGCCAAAAGCAAAGGCCATGCACGTTGCTTCGCCACATTGTTTGCAATTCGTCTGGGGCAGCAGGGCATATACATCCAGGGGACGAGGGCGGCGGCGGTGTTGGGTCACGGCCGTTAACTCAGCCCGATGTTCCCAGGTTACATTCACCGCTTCCACCAGCGCCGCCAGCAGCGCCAGCCCTTCATCAGCATCCCGCACCTGGGTTATCGTCACCCGGTTGGCGTACAGCGTCATGAATCCCGGCTGGCGGCGAAAGGTGAGAGTAGGGCCGTCCGGGTTATAGGCAATCACTCCCGGCAACGTCGCCAGATACGGTATCACTTCCGCCAGCGACCGGGACGGCCGTCCATCCACAATCATCTTGCCCGGTTCCGCCAGACAGGGATACGTATGGGTCAGAGCAATCCCGTTCAGATACATGGCGCTTTTCCCTCACTGAAAAACCAGGGGACATACGCGATGCATTAGCAATCGGCCCCTCGTGCATCACGTATCACGCATCAAGCCTCTACCGAATACCTGCCCCAGGTACCTGGATCATCACCTTTCAACCGCCTTCCAGTAGTTCGCGGGCCTGGCCCTTAAAATGTTTTTTCAAGAAAGCCAGAGCCGCTTCGGCATCGTCGTCCATGAGAATGCGGATCAATTCAATGATCTCTTCATCATCCAGAACGGTGTGCAGATTCTTTTTCATGCTGCCTCCACCGTCGGCAAGAACTGCTCGACGGCATCCAGGGCATGGGCGGCATAAATGGAGCCTGGCCCACCACCCATCAACACGCCAACGCCGATGGTTTCCAGCAGCTCGGCGCGTGTAGCGCCAGCTTTAACGGCATCATGGGTATGGTAGGCAATACAGCCATCACAATGGACGACGATGCTAATGGCTAAAGCCATTAACTCCTTTACTTTGCCGCTTAATGCACCATCTTCCACCGCCTTGCGGTGCAGACGGGCAAAACCGGCCATCGGGCCGCCCAACTCGCGCCCCAATTGGCCCAGCCGTTCTTCCAGATGGGCATGGTAAGCTACGTAATCGGTCATGGCAGTCGCTCCTTTCAGGCTGCTTCCAGAGCGTCCGCCAGCCAGGTTGTCACTTCGGCTTCGCTGGGAATGCGGCCAGCCGAAACTACTTTTTCATTGATCACCAGACCGGGCGTGGCCAGCAGGTGATAGGCCATAATCTGGGTGCGGTCGGTTACTTTCTCAATGCGGGCTGGCTGGCCCAACATGCCGACGGCTCGTTTAGCCACAGCTTCCACCTGCTGACAGTTGGCGCAGCCGGGGCCAAGAACTTTAATAGTTAACATGGTTATCTCCTCCGGTTTGTAGTAGGCGATTTATCGCCTATTGATGGCACTGAAGTGCCTACTACAAACGTTACTGGTTGCTACACAATATCGGTTTGTAGTAGGCGATTTATCGCCTGCTGACGGCACTGAAGTGCCTACTACAAACGTTACTGGTTGCTACACAATCTCGGTTTGTAGTAGGCGATTTATCGCCTGCTGACGGCACTGAAGTGCCTACTACAAACGTTACTGGTTGCTACACAATCTCGGTTTGTAGTAGGCGATTTATCGCCTGCTGACGGCACTGAAGTGCCTACTACAAACGTTACTGGTTGCTACACAATTTCAATGGTTGGTTCGATGATAATTTCCGATTTCACCGAATTGGCGACCAGACTGTATTTTTGGGCCGATTGCAGGGCGCGGCGGACGCGGGCTTCGAGTACGGCCGTGTCCCCCCCATCGCCCGCCACCCGAATCGCCGGGTAAAAACGCAGTTGGGTGAAAATCTCCGTCCGGTCTAGCTCAATGAGTTTGGTCCCCTCTGCCCGACATTCGTAAGACAGCAGGGGCAGCTTAAACCGCTCCGCCGCCCAGATGAACATCATCATAATGCAGGTGTTGGCGGCAGCCACAAAGGCATCTTCCGGCGTGAAGACACCGGCGTGCCCCTGGGCGTCGGGCGGCGCGGAGAAATCCATCTCCGGGCCATTGCCCATGACAATATGCCCCCAATGTTCTCCTTTCCAGTTGACGGTGGTGTGGTAAACGGCCGTGCGGCTCATACTTTCACCTCCTGCTCCTCATAAAAGCGCGCATATTCCGCTTGCAGCACGTGGGCATAGCGTTCTGTCTGGTCGGCGGGAATAGGATTATAAATTTGCACGGCCGTCAGCAATTCGTGGGCGGTGTCGGCACACGGCCGTTTTCCTTCTTCATAAAACTGCGCCAAAATGAGCGGCAGCGCCACCAGCGTTACCGTCTGGCCGTTCAGCGCCACCGTCTGCACCGGAATGCCAGAACCACAGGCACAGGCTGCCTGAGTTGGCGGCTGCTGCACTTCCAGGTCAATAGATCTGCCATTGGTGGGGCGGGCATACGGAGCCAGCAGTTCATCCACCAGTTCGGCCACACGCCCGGCCGTAGCTGCCACCGCCTGCTGCCCAGCCTCGTTCAAATGGCGACGGCCGTCTACCCGGCCAACACCTTGTTCTGCCACAATATCCGTCACCACCACACTGGCCGCCGGTTTGCCGGAGTACATCTCCGTGGCGCGGGCGGCGCAGCGCAGGTCACAGCCATCTACGGCAATGGTGGGGTAATAACGGGCAAAGGCACGGTCGCCCTCGCCGCCCGCCAGGAATAGCGGCAGGCAAATGGTGACGGTTTCTTCGGGGCGCAGCGTTTCCAGCACGCGCAAAGCGGCCAGCCGCGTCACCGTGCCTTCGGCCATTTCTTCGCCGGAACAGGCCACAATCCCTACTTTTTTGGGTCTTATCTCAGGCATCTTTGCCTCCTTGAGCTGGTGGCTCTATCGCGTCTATCAGCGCCGCCACTTCTTCCGCCAGGGCGTGGGCCAGTTGTTGGCCGCCTTCGTTGAGTTCGGCAATGCCCTGCGGTTTGAACTGGCGATGGCGGCGGTACACATCCAGCACGGCCAGATCATGGGCCACCACGCCGCCGCTTTCCTGCACCATTTTGGTGGCGCAGGCCAGTTTGCAGCCGTCAATGGTGATGGCCTGGCTGTGGGACACGGCCGTACACGCCCCCTCTTCACCCAACACCAACAAGGACAGCGGCACAAGCTGGCTCGTTTCCGGCCGTAAATCGTCTACCACCTCATACGCCGCCTCGCGGCTGACCGTGCCATAGGTCTTGCCAATGCCGCTGCACGGCACGACGACTACTTTAGCTATTTCTGTGGTCATAATTTTTTGACCTCCTCTTCGGCTTCCACCTGCATATGGGCAAAGTAGGCGTCTGGTTGCAGCAGATTGGCCCGGTCGGTTTCCCAATTGGCCGCTTCTATCACCGCCAGCCAGCCATCTTCATAAGGCGATTGGTTGATGACCTCGGCTTCCAATTCCAGCCGGGGATTTACCTCCAACACCGTACCTGTTACCGGAGAAGGCAAACTGACATCCACCTTGATCGTTTCGATGTTGGCGACTTCATCACCGGCCGCCAACGCCGTGCCCACTTCGGCTACTTCGGCAAAAGCAATGTCCCCGCTGCGCTGCTGTAAAAAGTCAGACAGGCCAATGGTGACACGGTCGTTGGCTTCTTTGGCCCACACACCATCCGGGTGGTAGTACCGGTCGGTCGCCACCTTAAACGTAAATTTGTCCAGTGTAAATTCGAGATACTCAACCATTTTGTTACTTTCCTTACCTTTGCCGTAACCGTTCAGACCTGACAGGTTTTTTCCAGTTCAAATCAAGACTTTGCAGGCCAAAAACCTGTCAGGTCTCTGGTCACGCATCACGTTTCACGTTTCACGTACACAGGAGGGGCAGGCGCACCCGTTCGTCGGCGCCCATGGTAATGGCGTGGCTGGAAGGCAGCTATCCAAAATGGTGGGCAGGTGGGGGTCGGCCAGGCTGTAGAAGACAAACAACCCCTCTTTGCGCTCGGCCAGCAATCCGGCCTCTTTCAGCACCATCAACTGCTGCGAAATGTACGCCTGCCGCTTCTGCAAGATCGCTTCCAGATGGCAAACACACGCTTCCCCCTGGCGCAAAACTGCCAGAATTTGCAGCCGCGCCGGATGGGCCAATGCTTTGAAGTAACTGGCCTGGGCGATAAAGGGGTCAGATGGCGTCGCTATATTCATAACTCTGAATATAATGCGCAAACGCCCCTCTGGTTAGTTATAGCTGTCATGCTTCTGAGGTGACATGTGTCATCAACCGCCGACGGCCGTCCCCCCTCCGTATTGCGGGCAACCGTTCAGACCTGACAGGTTTTATACTCGTTCAGTTTGAGGGTTTGCAGGCCAAAAACCTGTCAGGCCTCCAGAGGCGCTGGACGCTTACGAAGATTTTTGCCGGTCTGTTCGTTTTTTGCGTGACCCTTCTAATTGGCGCGCCACCCACAGCGAGGTAAACGCCAACAAAGTCATCACCAATACCATGACGTTGGCATCGTCATAGCGCCGGCCCTGCACGGCGTCATAAATAGCCACCGGCAATGTTTGGGTGCGCCCAGGAATACTGCCCGCCACCATCACCGTGGCCCCAAACTCCCCCAATGCCCGCGCCGACCCCAAAATCAACCCGGCCAGCAGCCCACGCCGCGCCAGTGGAAACGTGACCAGCCAGCGCGTTTGCCACTCGGTGGCGCCATCTACCCGCGCCGCATATTCCAATTCCGGCTCCACCTCTTCAAAGGCCGCCCGCGCCGAAATGACCATCAGCGGCAGCCCCACCACCAATGAGGCCAACATGGCCGCCTTCCAGGTAAACAGCAGGTCAATTTGCAAAACATCCCGCAAAAAACTACCGCGCCCCAGCAGGCGCAGCAGATAATAGCCAACGACGCTTGGCGGCAGCACCAGCGGCAGGTTAATGGCCGTTTCCAGAAACAATTTGCCCCGAAACTGTTTTTTTGCCAGCAGTAAGGCCAGGGCGCTGCCAATGGTGACAATGCCCAGGGTGGCTACGGCCGTGACTTGCAGCGATAACCAGAAAGCGTGCCAACTCATGGAACCAGTTCTTCTCCGGGCAGCACAAATCCATACCGCTGCATGATGCTCCGCCCCGCCGGACTGTTGACATAAGCCGCAAACTGCCGCGCCGCCGCTTCCTGTTTTGTGCTGCTAATAACAGCAAGAGCCTGATTGAGCGGCGCATGGAGGTCAGCGGGAATCAACGACCACTTCCCGTCATCCCCCTCCGCAATGCTGAGAGAGAGCGCCATGATGGACACATCGGCATTGCCCGTTTCCGCATAGTGCAATGTTTGGGCGATGTTTTCGCCCAGGATCAATTTGGGCTGCAATACATCCCACAAACCGGCCGACTGCAACGCTTCTCGCGCCGCCACGCCATAAGGGGCATGTTCCGGATTGGCAATGGCAATTCGCCTGACCTCTTCCCCGGTCAGGTCTTCCAACCGCGTCAGCGCCAAGGGGCTGTCTGCCCGTGTCCAGATGGTGAGACGTCCCTGGGCATACAGCGCCACCGTCTCCGGGATCACCAGACCCTCAGCCTGCAAATCCTGTATGTAGGATTGGTTGGCCGCAGCAAACACATCCACAGGCGCTCCCTGTTCAATTTGCTGGGCTAACTGCCCCGTAGAACCAAAGTTAAATATCACGGTAATGCCCGTCTCGCGCCTGAATTGCTCACCTAACTCGATAAAGGCGGGGGTCAGGTCGGCAGCGGCAGATACCGTCAACACCACCGGTGGCGGCGTCACTACCGCCGCTGTTTGTGTAATTGATGACCGGCACCCTGCCAGCCAACATAGAGAAAACAGTAAAGACAAAACCATCCACCGGTGAGGCATGATCTCTTCTCCTAAACTATACAGATGCGGCGCACATGCAGCGCACTAAATTGGGGTGTTTTCGGCGGACAGCGCGTACAGCAGACTGGCACGGCCGAGCAATCCCACCAGACGGCCGTCCGCATCCACCACCGGCAGCCGTTTGAAGCCGTGTTGCAGCATCAGCCGTAACGCCTCGGCTGGGGAAGCCGTCACCAGAATGGCAATCGCAGGGGTTGACATCACATCGGCAGCCGTGTCGGTGGCGGCGGGCAGGGCGAAAGGGTCTACAGGCGTGGGCGGCCCCCCCAACAGGCGGCGCAGCCGCTGGCGCAGACCGGGCTGCGCCGCTTCCGGGGCGCGCCGCAGCAAATCACCGTCGGTGATAATGCCCACGACGCGCCGTTCACCGTCTACCACCACCGCCCGGCGGCGGCTGTTTTGTTCCAACGCCAGCAAAATTTCCTCCAGCGTGGCTTGCGGGGAGACGGTGGGCACGTCCCGGTACATCAACTCGGCAATGGTGGAACCGGACGGCTGTTGTTCTTTTTCCACTTCGGCGGCGGGCTGGTGGTATTCAATGGTGCGCAGGATGTCCACACGGCTGATCCAGCCCACCAGACGGCCGTCCGCATCCACCACCGGCATTCGTTTGAGATGATATGTCACCATTTGCGCCACCGCCTGGCGCAAGGGGTCATCGGCGGCAATGGTGTGTACGGGTGTGGTCATAAGGTCTACGGCCGTGCCCCCGTGGGTGCGTAAATCGGCCAACTGCCGCTGCCATTCCGCGTCGGACAGTGCCACTTGCAAATCCAACCGGGCCTGCAAACCGGCGCGGCGCAGCAGGTCGCCATCGGTGATGATGCCCAGGACACGGCCGTTGCCATCCACCACCGGCAGGCTGCGATACCCCTTTTGCAGCAGCAAGGTCACAATGTCGGCAATATTCGTCTCTGGTCTCACCGTCACCACTTCGCGGCGCATCACGTCCTGCACCGGCTGGGCCAGCGGATCAGGGCGGCGACCCGGCGCGTATTGCACCACATTCACCTCTTCAACGGTGATCAGGCCATCATTCACCATGCGGCGCACCTGGGGCAGCAGCCGCTCCACCAGCGCCGGTTCGTCCACCCATTCCAGGCGAATGGGCAGGTCGGTGGAAAGGTCTACGATGCTGGCGGTGTGAATACGGCTGTGCGCGCCAAAACCGGCCAACCCACGCACCACCGTCGCCCCAGACGCGCCCTCCTGCTTCAGGAAATGCAGCAGCGCCATATGCAGCGCCTTGCCCTGATAATGGTCACTTTCGCCGATGTAAATGATGACGCGCAACGCCTTTCCCTGTAATTGCATGATCCTTTACCCTCCGCCCTGTAACCAGCGCGCCAGCCAGACGCCTGACAAGGCGCTGATTAAACCGGCCACATTGCTGCCAATGATGTTCAGCAGCGCCCACCAGCTTCCGGTATCCCGCCACAAGTTTAAGGTTTCTACGGTGAGCGAAGAGAAGGTGGTGAATGAACCCAGAAAACCCACCGCCAGCAGCAAACGCGCTTCTGGGGATAGTTGCAGCCGCCCGGTGCTGAGACTGAGCAGAAAACCCAGCACGAAACTCCCCACTACGTTGACGATGAGTGTGCCATAGGGGAAGGCCACGCCCAGCCGATTGGCGGCCCAGATGTTAACCAGGTAACGGCCGTTGGCCCCTAACGCCGCACCAATGGCAATCAACAAATAACGATTCATAGAATCCATACCAGGCATGTAACCATTCAGACCTGACAGGCTTTTACCCGTTCAACTTGAAGCTGTGCAGACCAAAAACCTGTCAGGTTTGTTTACTCAGGCATACCGCGGATGATTCTACCGTTAATTCCGGCAAATTCCAGGTATCCCGAAAAACGGCCCGCCTGATGTATAATACTGATAGAAAGTTCTAAGTGGAGATGGCTGATAATTCAACCAGGAAAAGCAAAAATTATGAGCGGTGGTATTCAATTAACAATGTCGCAACAATTATATGATCGTGCCCAACGTGTAGCTCTGAGCCAACAAAAAGCGATAACCGACGTCGTAGCAGAGGTGCTAGATCAGGGATTACCAAAAGCAACAGAAGATAGCGGACGAGAACGTGAAAAAACTGCATTTCATCGCCTGCATCCCTCTCTGTTGCAGCAATTCCCAGAGGAGTATGTCGCCATTTATGAAGGTAAACTCATTGACCACGATGCTGACCGTGTTGCGTTGCTAGAGCGGATTGAGGCGACATATCCCGATGTGTTTGTGTTGGTTAGACCAGTGAAACTGGAACCAGAGATTGTTTACAGGCATATTTCATTCCGATCAGGTTGATGCCAGATGCATATTTCATTTGAGTACGACAGGTCTTGTTTTCCATCTTTTCCCGTAATGGAACTCTCCGTAATCGGCTCGGGATCCAATCTTAGGCAGACGCTCTGGGGACTGGTTGATTCTGGCTCAGATGCAACACAGATTCCTCTATCTGTTTTGCGGGCGATTCAAGCGAGAGACATTGATGACCGTTGGGTACAGGAAGTATCTGGTGCCCGGCATCTGGTTACAATGTATGCCGTGAAATTACAAATTGGTACAGTGGATCTACCCGGAATGGAAGTTATTGGCCAGCAACATTACAGAAGAGGTTATCATCGGCCGCGATGTCCTAAATTACTTCATCGTTACCCTCAATGGATTGGCCCTGATGACGGACATTCAGGATTGAGAGTCTCTCAAGATAGCATATTGAAAGCTGGCACGGCCGTATCGCTCCACAAAGGCAGCAAGTGGCGGATGACTATTTGCTACTGACCACGCACTCACCCTTTCCCCACTCGTAACATCTCCGCGTATTCTTGGGGCATGTCGCTGGCTTCGATGGCGCTCGCCGCCGCTTCCACGTCGTAGGGGACGCGGATGAATTGGGTGGTCACGTCACGGCCGTCCACCCCCAACACCAGATAACACGCCCGCGGATCACCATCCTTCGGTTTGCCCACGCTGCCGGCATTGATAACGTGACGGCCGTCGCTCAGCACCCGATGATAAGGCAAATGGGTGTGCCCGCACACCAACACGTCCGCTTCCACCATATCCAATAAACGCATCAGGCTCGATTCGGGTCGGTCTTCAAACAGGTATTCATTGACCTTGCGTGGACTGCCATGCACCAACACCACCCGTAAATCGCCCAGTTGCAGGGGGATATGAGCCACCAGTTCCCGCAAAAATGCTTTGTTTTCGGCGGCGGTGTGGGCATTTGTCCAGGCAATGGAGCGTTTGCCTAGCGCTTCCGACACCGGGTTGGTGTAAGCGCAGCCGCAGTCGTCGCTGTCTTGCCCCACGCCCAGGTCATAGTTGCCCATGATGGTGGGGATGCCCCGCTCGCGGATGGCGGTGATGACTTCGTTAGGCCATGTGCCGTATCCCACCAGGTCGCCCAGGCAGTACAGGTTGGTCAGACTGCGTGATTCCATATCGGCAAACACGGCCGTCAGCGCCGGACAATTGCCATGTATATCGCCAAAAATTGTGATAGGTTCCATATTCAACTCCGGTAGGGCGATTTTGCAAAATCGCCCTACAATCGCTTGAGCCAATAATCAATGCGGGTAGCAAGTTCCTGGGCAGTGTTCAGGAACGCCTGGTATTGTTCGTCCTCTGTGCCAGTCACGGCCGTGGGGTCGGGCAGGCTCCAATGAATGTGCGGCGGGTCGCCGGGGAAAACGGGGCAGACTTCGCGCACCCGGTCGCAGACGGTGATGATGGCGTCGAATGGCTGGCCGACAAACTCGTCCATCGGTTTGGCGCGCTGCTGACTGATGTCAATGCCCCGTTCAGCAGCGGCGCGGATCGCCAGGGGATGCACGGCCGTGACCGCATTCCCGGCGCTATACACCGCCACCCGCTCACCACCCATGGCCCGCATCATGCCCTCGGCCAGTTGGGAGCGGGCGCTGTTGTGGGTGCAGAGGAAGAGGACGCGGTACGGCCGTGTGGGGACATTCTGCGGCGGGGGTACACAGGCCAGCGCCGGATGCAGGGATGCCCCACCCGCCTGGTAAGCGGCGCGTAAATTGTCCAGATGGAGGGTGTAATAGGCGTCACGGCCGTCGGCGCTGCTGCGCCGTTCGCCCACCAGCCCGCCTTCCCGCAGCAGGCGCAGGTGGTAAGAGACCAGGTTTTGCGGCCGCGCCAGCCGCGCCTCCAACTCCCCCACCCGGTAATCACTCTGCGCCAGCGCCGCCACAATCTGCCAGCGCACCGTATGGGCTAATAGTCTCAAAACACCAGGCGGTTCTAAACTCAATGGACTCATCTTGCTACCCAACAGAATATATCAAAATGATTTGATATATTCTAGCTTATTCTTTGCAGCAGGCAATGGAACCATTCCCACTAATTTGAAATATGGCAACAAATTGATGATTGACAGGAAACAAATGATCCGTTATCATATCATCGTATTTTTACGATAAAGGATATTTGCCATGTTGAACGTGATCCCCGAACCATGTTGTACTTTGGAGATTTCCGGCGCCGAGCAGGAGAAGCTGGTGCAAATGTTCAAGGCGGTGGGAAATCCGATCCGCTTTGAGATTATGAAGTTCCTGGTGACAAATCCCGGCTGTATCACCGGTGACATTGTCTCCTATCTCCCTATTGCTCAGGCCACCGTTTCCCAACATCTGAAGGTGCTGCGCCAGGCGGGCTGGATTGAGGGTATCACCAGCGGTCCCGCCACCAACTACTGCCTGCACGAAGCGAATATCACCTGGTTCCGGCAAAAGGTGGGGGCTATTTTTTAAGTAATAGACCCGAAGGGTTTTTGAAATCCTTCGGGTCTGTGCCAAATTTTTTTAGTCTATTAAATCGTATTTTGACGATAAAGGAGCAAACATGATTGACCAGTTGAATCTCATTATTTTGTTCGTGGCGGAGAGCTTTTTGCGTATCTGGCCTTATTTGCTGATCACCATTCCGCTGGCGGTAGCGGTGAATTTGTCCGGCGCCTCACGGTATATCAACCGGGCGTTTGTGGCCCGACCATTGGTGGCGATTGTGCTGGCTACGGCCGTAGGCGCATTCAGCCCTTTCTGCTCCTGTGGCGTCATTCCGGTGGTGGCCGCCCTGCTCATTGGCGGCGTCCCCTTAGCGCCGGTCATGGCCTTTTGGATCGCCTCCCCCACCATGGACCCGGAGATTTTCTTCTTGAGCGTGGGTATGTTGGGCTGGGAACTGGCGGTGTGGCGACTAATGGCGGCACTGGCGCTCAGCCTCAGCGCCGGTTTTCTGACGCACATCATCACGCAAAAAAGCTGGCTGGGCAGCCAGGTTTTGCGGGCCAATTACCAGACCTCCACGCGCAGCAGCCGCCGTTTGTTACAGGAGGGTTGGCAGCGATTCAAAACACAAGTGGTGTTTGCCTTTTCGCCGCCTGAGCCGGTCACGGCCGTGCCCCAACCGCAGGCAATGGCAGTGGCGATACCGCTAACGGCCGTTGCCGTCGAAAACAGCGCCGCTGCCGGCGAAAGCTGCACCCGCAAACCGCCCACGTTCCGCCAAAAACTATGGCAGGAAACATGGAAAGCCACCAGCATGGTAGTCAAATTTATGGCGCTGGCCTTTTTCCTGGAAGCCATCATCCTGTTGTTTGTGCCCCAGGAATGGATTATGGGGCTGTTGGGTGAACAAAACCGGTGGGCGGTGCCGCTGGCGGCGCTGCTCGGTGTGCCCATTTACACCAGCAATCTGACGGCGCTGCCGCTGGTGAGCGGTTTGCTGGCGCAGGGCATGAATCCCGGCGCGGCGCTCGCTTTTCTCATCGCCGGGCCAACCACCACCCTACCGGCCATGGCCGCCGTATGGGTTCTGGTGAAATGGCGCGTCTTCGCCATTTATGTGCTGTTTGCCTTGTTGGGGGCGATGTTGGTGGGCGCAGTATACAACCTGGTAGGTTAGTTTGTTTTCGACGCATAGAGACGCAGAGTTTTTTCTCTGCGTCTCTACGCTAGACAACCTCTCAATCACCGTACAGAATTTTGATTGTGGCAAAGACCCAACGCATCTGGTTTTTGGGGTAGTGCTGCGAGAGGGTGCGCATGAGGGCGGGTGTGTCGTGGGGGTCCAGGCCGGATTCGGCCACCAGGTGGCGTAGCCATTCCCGTTGTTGCAGTTCCAGCACAAATTCGCGGTAGACCCGCTCAATCAGGTCGGCAGCTATTTCCACGCGGGGCGGGTCAAAGTCGGCTTCCAACTCGGTGTGCAGGTCGGCGACACGGCCGTCGCCAAAGTCATAGCCATTCTCCAACATCTTGTGCAGCGCATGTTCAATGTCTGTTTTGCCCACATTGGCGTCGGCCGTCCAGTGAATCTCCTCGATGGTGGGTGGCTTGCATTTGTAGTACACGGCCGTGTCCCGCGTGGAGAGCATGAGAACGGCGCCCTCCTCCACAAACACATCTGGCCCGGCGGCCTGATTGTGTGCTTCCATTTGCGCTTGCAGGCGGCGGTACGCCTGCGCCAGCCCGTCGGGGTCGGGGCGGGCCACTTCCAACGTGGGAATGAGTTCAAAGCCGTAGCGGTTGGCGATGTCCGCCAGTTTGCGGTAACTGACCGGTTTGCGGTGGGACACGGCCGTGTGCAGCGTCAACTTGAGCGGCGTGTCATATTTCACCAGGTGCGGGTTGCGGTAGCCCCACAGTTCAAACACCAGCACCACCTTTTGCACTCGAACTGCTTCTGCCACCGGCGTCCGGTCAGGCAAGGCTTCATTGAGCAGGGCGTGCCAGTCGCCCCACCGGCTGGCCTGCAACACCGGCTGCAAGCGGGTGCGCGGGATCACTTCCAACAAATCGCCTTGTTTGTCGGTAAGCGGGTAAAAGATCACGGCCGTGCCATCCAATTTTACGTTGAATCGAGCATCGCTGACGTTCTGCACCACCGGAATGGCTACGCGAATAGAGCCGTCTTTCTCCTGGTGATATGGGTAATGGATTTTGGGCATGGCGGGGATGAACTCCAACCGCTCCTCGCCCGCCAGTTCGGTGACGGCCAACATGCCCAGCTTCTCGCTCTCCTGGCGGCATAGATACCCGGCAAAGGGTATACCACCCGGCGAGGTGGCGCTAAACGGCTGCCACTCCCGTCTGGCAACTCCGGTAATCGTGATGATTTGTTCTAGCGGCATATCCATTGATCGTCTGTCCGTAGGCGGCCTGCTACTCAATCCCGTGTTTTACGGCGTAGAGGGCAGCCTGGGTGCGGTCGGCCACTTGCAGTTTACCCAAAATGGCGCTGACATACCCCTTCACCGTGCCCTCCGTCAGGTGCAGCGCAGCGGCAATCTCCTTATTGCTGTAACCTTGCGCGATGAGGCGCAGCACGTCCATCTCCCGCTCGGTGAGGGCGCTCAGCAGACTGGTTTCCGCCGGGGCCATCATTTGCTGCATCAGTTGGCGTTGGGCTTCGGGGTGCAGGGTGGGTTTGCCCTGGGCGGCGGCGTGAATGGCGTTGAGCAGGTCGGCCTTGAGCACGTCTTTGAGCAGATAGCCAATGGCCCCGGCCTGGATGGCGTCTGGCACGCGCTGGTCCTCGGCAAAACTGGTAAGAACCAGGACCTGGCAGTAAGGGTATGTTTGCCGAATTTGGGCGGTGGCGGCAATGCCATCCAGTTCCGGCATGACCAGGTCCATCAGAACAACATCAGGTTTCAAGGAGGCCACCCGACGCACGGCTTCCGCACCATCGCGCGCTTCGCCAACCACTTCAATGCTTGTTTCCTCGTTTAGCAGCATGGTCAAGCCCTCGCGGACAATGGCATGATCATCCACGATCATCACTCGGACGGGCGTTTTCATTCGTTACCTCCATTTTTCAGGGGCAGTTGCACCTGCACGGCCGTGCCTTGCCCTGGCGCTGAGCGAATATCAAAGCGGCCATGTAAAGCCGCGGCGCGTTCTTGCATCGTGTGTAAACCAAACCCCTTCGTTGAATCATCATGCCGCGCTTGTTGCAGGTCAAAACCGGCCCCATTATCCCGGATTTCCACACACACAGCCGTACCATTGACATAGAGACGAAGGGTGACGGCCGTAGCCTCGGCATGTTTCACCACATTATGCAACGCTTCCTGCACAATGCGAAAGAGCGCAATTTCATACGCCAACGGCTGCGGCTGGTAGGCGGCCGTTTCCAGCACAATGGCCGGGCTTTCCAGCCGCAGTGATTCGACGTGCTGCCGTAAGGCAGCCGCCAACCCCTCATGCTGCAGCCGGGTGATGCCGGGCAGCGTCACCCCAGACTCCGTTGGCAGCGGCGGCGGCTCAGAGGAGCGCAGTTCAAAGAGCAGCGCCCGCATTTCCGCCAGCGCGTTTTGGCTCAGCTCCAACATCCGGTTCACCCGGTTCTCACCTTCAGTCGGGTCCCGCCGCCAGGCCGGGGCTACCGATTGGGCAATAAGCGTCATGCTAAAAATAAGCTGCGTCACGGAATCATGCAGTTCACGGGCCAGGCGCTGCCGTTCGTGCAGCACCGCCACAGCCTGGCTGCTTTGCACCAGCAGCAACTGCTGCTGCCGCGTATCAATAGCCGTTGCCAGTTGCGCCGCCGTAACCTGGTACGGCCATAAATCGCTTTCCTGCCAATGATAAATGGCCGGGTAAGTCAGCACCACCACGCCAATGCGCTGGCGGCGCACAATAAGCGGAATGAGGGCCAGCGCCGGGCGGCCCGTTTCCGCCTGCATACGGCGCAACTGTTCATTGGCGCGGGGATCGGTGTGAACGTCGGAAATGAGCACCGTGCGACCCCGATCCAGCAGCGGATCGAGCGCGTCGCGGGTGTAGGGCAGATGCTGGTGCATCAGACGCAGGTCTTCATCGGGCGACCAGACGCCGCGCACCACCACACCGGAACGTTCGCCAAAGTCATCAAATTCATACAGAGCCACGGTGCAGACGTAACGGCCGCGCACGGCCACGTGCTGCAAATACGCCTCGATGACATCATCCACATCAAAGGCGTTGGTCATGCGGCGGCTGGTTTCATACAAAAGCTGCGTCTCCGCCAGATTGCGCTGCATCTGGTCAAAGAGGCGGGCGGTGGTAATGGCTGAACCTAACTGCCCCCCCACAATGCCCAGCACCTTCACATCCTCTTCCGTCAGTATGGCGTCTGACTCCACATGCAGCACCCCCAGCAGGTGGTTGGCAGCGATGATGGGAATGCCAATAGCCGAGCGAATGTAATCCGCGCCGGGAATGCGCAAATAGCGGGGATCATGCATGGCGTCGGTGGTGAGGATGGGGCGGCGGGTGCGCGCCGCCAGGCCGACGATGCCCTGGTGGATGCTTTGCCGGTAGTTGCCGGGCAGCAGATCGGCATACACACCACTGCGGGCCACTAAAAACAACAACTCCGGGTCCTCTTCATCCACCACCATAAACCCGGCATCAGCGAAATGCAGCAGTTCCCGAATGGCGCTCACGGCCGTTTGCAGCAACACGTCCAGGTCTAGGGTGCTGCTGATGATCTCGCCGATGCGGGTGAGCGTTTGTTGGCGGGCGGCGCGCTGCTTTTCGGCTTCAAAGAGGCGGGCATTTTCAATGGCGATGGCGGCGTGGCGGGCCAGCAGGGTGAGCAGTTCCACGTCTTGTTCGCCAAAGGTGCGCGGCGGGCCAGCGCCAATGCCAAAAAAACCAATCATACGGCCGTGCCAGAAAATGGGGATGCCGATGACCGCATCTTGCACCAGATCAGGCTGGAGCGGCGTGTCCAACTCGCCATAGCTGTTCAGGATAAGCGGCTTTTGGGTTTGCAGCACCTTGCCTGCCAGCCCGATGCCTTCGCCCATTTCAGCGCCCAATTCATCAGGCGGCATGTGGTATACCGCTTCGGTGCGCACCAACCGGCGCTCTTCATCCACCAGGCCAATGGTGCCCCGGTCGGCGTCCAGCAGTTCACAGGCATGTTGCACAATGCGCGTCAGCAACGGCCGTAGCGCCAGCTCGCTGCTAATGGATTCAATGATCGCCCGCAAGCTCTCTTGTTGGCGCAGCACCTTCTGTAAATCGGCGGCGTCTTGTTCCAGCATGATCTTAGCTTACCTCGCCCCCTGGTCAGCGGGCAAGTTTCAGCAGACCAAATGGGGAAATAAGGGGTGATCCATTCAATGGCGCATGATCCTGTCAACCAGGGCCAGCAGGGTGAATACATTCGTCATTTTGACCATGTCTACCCTGGCCCAACTGGTAACGCCTTGCTGCGCGTGTATCACAAAATGACCGTGACGGCTCGTGGAAAATTTGCCAAACTCAGACCAGGGCAGGGATTTACGGCCGTGTTCAATCCCCTCTTGCGTCACCATCAGCGGCCCAAACCGGAGTGGTACACCGGCATTATAGTCGGCAATAGCTCGCGGCAGTTGCCGGTCAGTGACTTCATGCTGGATGACCTGCGCTAACTGCTCGGCATTGTCCAGATTGCCCGGCGTCAGGTTCAGGCGCAAGGTTTGCCCGGCGGCGTCTTTGATGGTGTAGGTGTAGAAGTGGCTGCGCAGTTGCTGATTGTAAAAAATAATGGCGCTGAGGTCGGTTATATCATCCCAACGCATGGTGAGGGTACGGCCGTTGCGCGCATAAACCAGCCCGTCATGAAACACCTGCACCACCATATCTTGCCCCTGGCGATGGGCATAAACAGCCCATGCGCCACCAGCTATGCTCAACAGGCCCACGCTGCTCCAGAACAAAGCAACGGCCGTTACCGACATCGCCGCAATCCAGCCAAAACCCAAAGCAAAAAGACCCAACACGATAAAAACGATACCGCCCCACAGATTCCCTTTTTGGCGAATCCGGGTAGCCCGGTAGGCGGAAATGAACCGACCCAGGTTGTCATTGGTTGTCATGGAGTGTGTGCTGCTTATCATGATAAAAATTCCTTCTTTTTTAGTGAGTTTGTTGTCATTTGCGGCTGCCTTTGCAGCCAGTGCAGCCAACCACCCAGGAGACCAAACAAGGCGAGATGACCGCCGTAAAACCAGAGCGAGAGACCGCTGCCGGTCACTTCCTGCCGGTGCAGAAACAGCATGAGCAAATCCAGCCCGGCCGAAACCATCATCAAATTGGGGATACCGATGAGCCGCCGCCAATCTCGCTCAATGCCAAACCAGAGCAGACCCACGCCAAAGGCGCCAAACCAGGCGGCAAAGATGCGTACCATCAGGGTGGTGGTAGGCCAGGGCCAGGCGACCACGGCCGTTTGCGGCCATACAATCAAGCTTAACCCCAACAGCAGCACGCCTCCGCCGGTCAATAGGGCAATCGTGCGGGTCAACGGCCGTACCGGTTCCGTCACCGTCCAATTGCTGCCCTGCCGCTCTTGCGCCGCATAAATCAGCAGCGCCAGCAGCGGCGCACCAATGTACACCACCAGCCAATAGACCAACCGGATGCCTGGCGTAAACCTGTCCAGATGCAGCAGCGTCACCAGCGAGATCAGGATGCCCGCCGCCACCAGAATGGGCGTCAGGTAACGGGCCGATTCCCACTCATTGCGCCAGACGGCAAAGGCGACGGCCGTCGCGCCACCCAGATAAAGCGCGCCAAACAAAGCCGCGTTGATGGCCGGTTTAATCGGCCAGAAGAAAAACCGCTCCGTCTGGTCGGGCAATAAGGTGAGAATGGCTGCCCCTACAAAGGCATTGAGGGCCACAAAACCCAAAATCAGCCGTGCCCACCAGTGTATGGGCGTGTTTTCTGCATGTGTCAGTTGGTTCATCGTCTGTACCTGAATGTTGTCTTGTGGCCTGTTGCCTTGTGGTGGCAAATGGCAAGTTGCAGGCTGCATGTCCACGTTGCCAGCGTAATTTATCACTTGTCACCTGCAACTTGCTTTCAACGGCAATGCCACCGAGTGGCCTTACTGAATGCGTAAAGCATAGACGGGAACGGCCGTTTCCACAGCCACCTCTAGCCAGGATTACCCCCTATCCATCGGCAGCGCCCAGACCTGACAAAAGTTAGGGGCTTGTGGCAAATAGCAATATCTGCGCCAGGCCGGTTTCGGCCGTCACCGTGCCGGTGAAAACCACGTCGGCCGAGATGGCGGGGTCATCGTCCGCGTCCGGTTCCAGGCTGATGCGCACGGCCGTCACATCCGTTGCCAGACTGTCTACCAGCACATCGGCATAGGTGATACGGCCGTTCTGAGCCACCACCCGCGCCACATTTTCCGGCGCCGGCTGGTTGGCAAAGTCAAACCACAACTCGTAATGAGAACCGTCCGGCGGCAGCGGCACATCATCCAGGGAAAGGGTGTATTGGCGCAGATTGTGGCTGTCCGGTTCGGCAAAACGGAGAGAACCGGCAGCGGTGGGCGTGGGCACGGCCGTTGCCAGCGGCGCTGTGGCTTCTTGGGACGTTAATGTGGGCACGGCCGTTTCGCGCACCTCCGGCTTTCCTTTACCGCCGCCGCGCAAGAGAGTAAAACCCACCACCGTCAACACCAACAGCACACCCATACCTGCCAGCAGGGGCAGCCACGGCCGTTTCTTTACTTTCGCCGCCGGGCGGGGGAGGTGTAGCGGCGGCAGCGCCGGTTGCGGCAGCAATTGTGTGCCCAAGATGACCGGTTCAGCCATCAGCGCCGGTTGGCTGGCAGCAGCCCCCACATCATCCAGTTCACGCCGCAGGGTGGCAAGCGCTTGCTGCATCTCGGCCATCGTTTGATAGCGGTCTTTGGGCAGCTTGGTCATGGCCTTGTGCAACATATCATCCAGCGCCGGGGGCAAGTCGGGATTCACCGAACGGGCCGGCGGCAGCGGTTCCAGCACCAGCTTCATAATGACAGACAACGGGGTATCGCCGGCATACGGCCGTTGCCCCGTCACCATCTCAAACAACATCACCCCCAGGCTGTAGATGTCGCTGCGCCCATCCACCTTTTGCCCCTGGGCCGCTTCTGGACTCATGTAGGCGGGCGTCCCGGCAATGGTGCCGCTGATCGTCAGCGTGGTATTGTCCAGCAGGCGCGTCAGGCCAAAGTCGGTGAGGACGGCGTGTTGGTGGTTGGCGTCGGCAAACATGACATTGCCCGGTTTGATGTCGCGGTGAATACGGCCGTGGCCGTGCGCATACGCCAGCGCCCCCGTCAACTGCTCCATCAACCGCAGCGCCTCCGCCAGCGGCAGCCGCCCCCGCTGATCCAGATATGCCTCCAGCGTGTCACCTTCGATGTAATCCATCACCATGTAATACCAGCCATCGTCCACATCAAAATCAATCACACTCATAATATGCGGATGGCGCAAACTGCCCAATCCCTTCGCTTCCCGTTTGAAGCGCTCTCGGAATTCGGCATCATCTGCCAGATGGCTGTGCAGCACTTTCACGGCTACAAAACGATCAATGGTCGGCTGGTGTGCTTTATACACATAGGCCATCCCACCCTGGCCTAACCGTTCCAGCAGTTCATATTTGCCAAGATGTCGGCCTGTCAAGTCCATAATGCTCTCTCCTGAAAATTGAGGTTAGAGATTGGAGATTGTGCGTAATCTCCAATCTCTAATTTCTGATCTCTTGTCTCTTTATATTCGATCCAATCGCTTCACCAACACCAATGTACCCAGGGCAAACGCCACCCCCAGCACAATCTGCAAACCCCAGAAGCGCAGCAAATCCGATGCCGAGTCGCCATAGGGCAGGAACAAATCATCAGGGTTAACGGCACGGTTAGTGCAGGCAGGGGTGTCCGTTTCCCGCAGCGCCAGCGAGTTGGGGTCCAGCGCGCCTGTCGCCGGGTCAAGCCGCACACCGCTGGTATCCAGTTCCAACTCATTGCCACAAACAATGGTCGCTTCGGCCAGTTCCAGAATGTCTACTGTCGTGCCCATGGCCAGCGTCGCCCAGCGGGTGGCGGCAATGTAGGATTGGAACTCCAGCGGCTTGTCACGCAGATTGTGAATGGCGCCGCCAAAGATGTATTGGAAGAAAACCACCACCAGCACCAGATAAACGGCCATCGTGGAATTAGACGACACGGCCGAGATAAACAAGCCCGTCGCCACCCCCACCATCACCGTCAGCCACAGGGTGATCAGCATTTCCAAAAAACCTTTGAACAAGACGCCGTTGTCCGGCAGTTCCACTTGTAGCGACACAATGAGCAGGTACACGGCCACCTGTGCCAGGGCAAACAGGCCAAACACGAAGAACTTGCTGCCCAGATACGGCAGCAGTTTCAGGTTTACCATGCGTTCGCGCAGGTAAATCGGCCGTTCCTTCAGCAGCTCTTGCGAACCGCCAAACGCACCCACCAGAAATGCCAGAATGGACATGCCAAAACCAAAAATCTGGGCGCTGACGGTGGGCAGGTAATTGGCCGTCAATGTTTGCGCTGCCTGGGCGGCATTGCCGATAATGGCCGGGTCGCCGGTAAACTCATATGTCTCCGAAGCCGCCCCTTGTAAAATGCCCACCAGCGGCATCACCAGCAGCGCCACAAAAAAGGCGATGGGGTCACTCAGCGTCAGCCGGAACATGCGCTGCGATAGCGTGAGGAATTGGCGCAGTCCCGCTCCCAACGCCAGGTGCGACGGCCGTGTCCCCCCACCCACCGGCAGATTCGCCCGCCCTTTTTGCCGCTCCACCACATACGTTTCATACGCCTCCGGCTTGCTGCCGGTAAACACCTGCCGCCACTCCGCGCCGTTGTGTTCAATCTTCTCGTAAATGTCGGCGAAGTCGTCCACCAGGAAAAACTCTTGCGCCGCCTGCGGCGGGCCAAAATAGACCAGCCGCCCCTGCGACAGCAGCCCCACATGATCCACCTGCACGATATTGCCGGTGGCGTGGGTGATCAGAATGATGGTGCGTCCCTCGTCAGCCATTTTGCGCAGGGTGTACATCAGCTTCTTTTCCAGGCCCGGATCCAGGCCTGAGCTGGGTTCGTCCAGGAAAAAGAGCTTGGGATCGGCAATCAATTCGGCGGCGATGCTGACCCGCTTGCGCTGCCCGCCGCTGAGCCGGTCAATGCGGGTACTGCGGATGCGCTCGCTGTTCATATCTACCGTTTCCAGTGCCTGGCTGATGCGTTCGGCCCGCTCGTCGCGGCTGACGTCGGCGGGCAGGCGCAGTTTAGCGGCGTAGTGCAGCGCATCTTCTACCTTGAGGGTGACGGGCAGGATGTCGTATTGGGGCACGTAGCCAATTTGGGTGCGGAAACTGTCGTAGTTAGTGTAAAGGTCACGGCCGTTGACCAGCACCTGCCCCTGCGCCGGCCGAAAACCATTTAGCGCATCCAGCAGCGTACTTTTGCCCGCGCCGCTGCCACCCACCAACGCCACAAACTCACGCGGCAGCACCGTCAGGCTGACGTCATCCAGAATGCGCAGCGAGCCACTTTTGGCCTTCACATCCTTATGCACGCCAACTACATCCAGGCGGAAACCCTGGCTGTCAAACTGCGTCAATGTTTGGCCGTCAAAGGTAAAGAGGTGCGGGCCAAGCTGCACCACGTCGCCGGGTTGCAAACGCGCCTGGCGTGTGGGCGCATCATTCACCCATATCGCCGCCACGCTGTCGCCCACGCGAATGACATGGTGGTCCTCGCCAAATCGCTCCACAATGGCATGAACACGGGCAATGGTGGGCGAGTCCAGCACAATGTCGCAGTCGGCTGCACGGCCGATGGTCAATCGCGCCACCTGAAGCACCTGCGTGGTGGAAACGCCCGCGCCAAAACCGGCGACCGGGGCGTGGGCTTCGGCCGCATTGTGGAAGGTGAAACCAACGGAGACGCCAAAGCGCTCTTCGCCAATGCGGAGAATGTCGCCGTCGTGAATGGGTGTGGGCACATTGGCCGCCAACCCCTGGTTGTTCAGGCGGGTGCCGTTGCTGCTGGCTAAATCTATCACCACAAATCCGGCTGCCGTCTGGCGCAGGGCAAAATGCTGCCCGGACACAAACGGCAGGTCGGGCAGCGACAAATCGGCGTCCGGGCTGCGGCCCACCAGGAAATCGCCACCGGTAATGGCCGTCGGTTGCGGCTCATGGCCCGATTGGTGTACGGTAAGAGTCACGGCCGTAGCTTCTACGGCCGTGGTTTCTACAGATTTATTTTTGATTGGGGCAAACATGTTGTCGTGGCTGCCCGGTCGAATAATTTGGGTACTCATGCGTTTTCCTCCATGATGATTTCTGGATTTCCCGTTAACGGCCGTGCCGGAACGGGTATGGCTGTCTAAATTTTGGAAATGCCCTCGCAGTTGTTCGCGGGCGGCCTTTTCACCGGCGGCGATGATCTGCGGGATTTTGTGTGTGTCGGTCAGCGCAATATCTTCGTCAAATTGCACGATGACCGACAAAACATCGGCAAAATGCGCCGCCTGGTGAAAGGCGAAATTGGCCTTCTGCAAGTTAGCGATATGAATGCGCCCCATTTGGGCGGCGTATTGGGCCAGGGAGGGCACGGCCGTGTGAAATGGATTCTCAAAACCAACAGCCACAATCACATCGGCCCCTTCGCGGACGGCTACATCTACCGGCATGGGATTGGTTGCGCCACCGTCAATGAGGGTACGGCCGTTCACCTCCCAGGGCGCCAGCACAATGGGAATGGCAATGCTGGCGCGAATACCATCCACAATCCGCCCGCTAGAAATTGTCACCGCTTCACCGGTAAACACGTCGGTGGCGGCCAAAAAGAGCGGCAGTTTCGTCTCGGCGAAGGTCGTGTCGCCCAGCACATTTGTCAACTGCGCCATGATGAGCCGGTCGTCAATCAGGCCAAATTGGCCCACGCGGAAACCAAACAAACGCGGCAGTAATGCCTGCCGCAGCGAGGGCATATGGCGCTGCCGGGCTAATTCGGCCGTCCACAACTGCCCGGTTAGCGCCGCCGCCTCTTGCTGGCTATAACCCAGGGCAATAGCGGTGGCGTACAGGCTGCCGCCGCTGCAACCCACCGTCATATCCACCGTGACGCCCATTTCGCCCAACGCCTGCCAGACGCCCAGCGCGGCGGCGCATTTGAGGCCACCGGAGCCAACGACGAGGGCTACGCGGGGTTTGGAAGTGTGTGCCTGGATCATGGTTTTACCGCCCCTCTTGTAATAGCCGCTGCAAATGGGGCAACTGCGCGGCCATGGCTTCTTCACCGGCAGCGATGATGGCCGGGAATTTGGCCGTATCAAACAGGCGGATGCGCTGTCGGAATTCCGGCACCAACAGCAGCAGCTCGTCATGGTGGCTTAAATTGTGAAAAGCCAGCCGCGCCTTGAAAATGCTGTTGGTCATAATGCTGCTTAGTTGGAAGGCGTAGCGCAGCGGCGATTGGATGCTGGCCTGATTGGGCGATTCAAAACCCAGGGCGATGATCACGTCCGCGCCTTCACGCATGGCAATGTTGATAGGCAGTGGGTCGGACAGGTAGCCATCGAGTAACAGACGGCCGTTCACTTCCCAGGGCGCAAACACAAAGGGTATGGCGATACTGGCGCGAATGGCGTCCAGCAAACGGCCGTCGTGCAGCGCCACCTGTTCACCCGTCAAAAAATCGGTAGCCGTGATGAAGAGTGGTATAGCCGTGTCGGCAAACGTTTGCTCGCCAAATGTTTGGCGCAGCCGTTTCAAAATCAGGGCATCATCACGCAGACCAAAACGGCCGTCGAACCCCAGGCGTTTGGGCAGCAGCGCCTGCAAAAATGCCCGATGGTTGCGTCGGCCGGTCAGGTCACGAGTCCACAGGCGTTGGGTGAGGGCCACGGCCGTGTCCACATCCAGACCCAGGGCCACGGCCGTGGCATACAACGCGCCGCCGCTGCAACCCACCACCAGGTCTGGCGCAATACCGGCCTGCCGCAGCACCCGCAGCACACCCAGCGCCGCCGCACACTTCACGCTGCCCGCCCCAATGACCAGGGCGATTTTTTTGCCTGCTGCGTCCATTTCACAAATCTCCTGCAAAAATAGGTTTTTCATTTATGCGATCGGGCGGTCGCCCAAAAGCTCACCGGAAACAGGGCCGGGGAAGTAGCTGGCGGTGGCTGCCACCACATTGGGATATACCTTGATGATGGTGTCTACCCCCGCCAGATTCAAAATATGTTTCACATGGGCGCGGGCATTGGCGATGCGTAAATCGCCGCCCTGCCGCCGCGCCTGCTGCGCCGCCAGCACCAACGCCTTGATCCCGGCGCTGCTCATAAAGTCCACCTTTTTCAGGTCGGCCACCAGCCGAAAGTAGCCGGCGCCAATCTGCTCCTGGATGGTCTGAGAGAATGCGGGGCCGGTGGCGGCATCCAAACGGCCGTTGACGGATAAAATAGCCACGTCGTGATAATGTCTTGTGCGAATGTCCATAATAAACCTGCGTTGTTGACGGCCGTTATGGCCGGCCAGCCATGATGTCTGCGGCCGTAAACACCCCTTCGGCCCGGTAAATCACCAGCCCAGCGGCATCCATTACATAGACCCAGGGTTCCGTTTCCAGCCCAAATGCTGCCATGACGGGTGACAATTCCCAACCATTTTGCGAAGGGTCGGGCAGGCCCGCATATACTTCCACATGAATAAAGTTCATTGTGTGGCCATATGCCGCCTCCAGTTCACTGACGATCTCATAGGCCGGGCCGCAAAAGCGGGTCTGGCAGAAAGCCGGTGTTGCCAGCAGCAGCACCGTGGGTTTGCCGTTTTGCAGCGCCTCGTCCAGACTGAGCTGATAAAAGGCCGGGTTCGGTTCCCAGGCAGAGGTAATGCGGCTGAAGTCGCCGTTTACGTCGGCCAGGGTGGGTGTGTGCAGCCGGGGCGCGGCCTCGCCGGGCAGGATGCTGCGGCTGTCGGCGCTGACGTTGAACTTGATTCGCTGCACGGCCGTCTGGCCACCGGTTAACCGCGCCTGCACCTCTAATCCCCATTCACCCGCCCGGTCAAACGAGCGGTCTTGAGCATAGATGGTCGTCCAGCCGTCCGGCGAATGCACCGGATAAGCGTCGGCTTCCTGTTCCAACTGCGGCGCACCTGGATCGCTGAGATCGAAGTAACGGAAATGCACCTGCGCCTGATGCACCATGCTGTTATCAGCGGCGAGCAGCCCTACGGCCATGCGGTTTTGGCCTACAGCCAGTTCCGAAGGCACCAGCACCACTTGCAGATCGGTGGTAACGGCCGTTTCATCATGCAGTTCATGTCCATGCGCCGCGTCGTCTGGCTCAACATGTTCATGCTCGCTGTGATCATGCGCCGCTACCTGGTTAGACTGCGCCTGGTTAAAAGCCGGTTCTTCCAGTGCCGCTTTGCCCGCATAAACCAGCGGCCAAACCAACACCGCCACCATCAAAATGAGAAAAAGGGATTTTTGTTTCATCTGTTTCTGTCTTGAAGTCATACCGGGGAGCCTTCGACGAGGAATCTTTCACGCTAACAGGGGAGAAGGATTCCTCGCTCCGAAGACTCCGCTCGGAATGACATCGCATATCTTTTGGTTAAGGAAATCTAGTCGGTGACGGTAATGGTGGCGGCCATGCCGCTGCCATCGGGTGAGCCGTGCAGCAGGCAGTAATAGACGTAGGTTCCCGGCGTATCAAAGGTGAGGGTGGCCTCTTTACCGGCATCAAACAGACCGGTGTCAAAACTGTTGTCGGCAGCCGTAGCCGAGTGGCGCGGGCCGGCGTCCTGGTTGACCCAGGTCACGGCCGTACCCGCCGCCACCGTGATCTCTTTAGGTTGGAAGGCAAAGTTCGCCATGCCAATCGTCACATTTGCAGATGGCGCGGCAGCCGTTGGCGCAGCGGCTACTACTGGTGCGGCTTCTGTTGCTGGCGCAGCTCCCGCGGCCGGTGCGGCCGCACCATCGGCGGCGAAGAATTCAAACGCAGCCATGTTCAGTGCGTGGTCATAGGCCGTTTGCCAGCCGCCTTCGTTGGCAATAGGGGCAATGCTGCCGTCGCCGTTGGCGTCCTGCCCATCCAGGGCAATTTGCAGCAGCCGTTGCAATTCCGCGGCGGCGGGTTGAGCTTCCGCCGCTGAATCAGAGGCAATCACGCGCAGGGATTGGCTGATGGCGGCGTCCACGCTGTTCAGGGCGTTGTCGCTGCTGATGATGACGTGCCCGGCGTGTAATTTCACTTCGGCCGTTGCCCCTTCGGCATCGGCCGCCAACTGGGCATGTTCCTGCGCGCCAACGAAGTAGGCGCGCACGCCAAAGCCATCACCGGGGTTTTGGGCCAGCGTGTCGCCATCCAGGTCGCCAAAATTCGGGCCGGTCTCGCCATCCAGGATGTTGACCACGTGTTCGGCGTGGCGCTGGGCTTCGCGCAGATTGCCGTTTGCCAGTTCGTCCAGCATGAAGCCGGTGTGTTCCAGAGCAAAGTTCAACTGCTCCTTCGCGCCCAGGAGGAAGGCTTTCCCCTCTGGATTGGCAGGGAAGGCGGTGACCACATGGCGGGCGTGCAGCAGAGACCCAGCCGGAACGACGCCCTCAAACACGATGACGCCCACTTCGCCGTCATCCACGCCGTCTGGCTCTATGCTGATGAAAGCAGCGCCGTAGGCCGCCAGCAGATTTCTGTCCGTACTGCCGCTGTATTGGCTCGTGCCTTCCACCGAGAATTCACCCAGGTTGAGCGTGTTGAAGCGTTCATCGCGCAGCCAGAGTTCATAGTGGCTGCCGGCCGAGGCGGGCGGCACATTTTCCAGCAGCAGTTGGTAGCTGCCGGACAAAGCAGCGTCGTTATCGCGGAAGCGGACCAGGCCAAAACGGGGTGCGGTCGGTTCTTCTGCCACCACAGGTTCCACAGTATGATTGTGGTCGGTGGTTGGGGTGGCGACGTCTTCTTTGGGCTTGGGCACGGCGGTCGGCACGGCCGTGGGCGCGGCGTTGGGCGCATCAGTCGGCGCTACGTCGGCAATTTCGGGCACGGCCGTTGCTTCCTGAACTTCCTCCGGCTCATTTTCGGCGCAGGCCACCAGCGCCAGGGCCAACATCAATAGAAGGATCCATACTCTTTTGCTTTTCATTTTTAACTCCTTGTTGATCTGGATTATTTTTGGTCTTCGTTATCTCGTAGGGTTTGGCGTGAAGCGTGAGATCTCACTGGTCACCCATCACTCATCACCCATCACCCATCACCGATCACCCACAACGGGAATGGCAGCCATGTACTGCGTGTGTTGGTAGGCGGTAAAAATGCCACCTTCCATGGGCGCAATTTCACCATCGCCGTTGTCATCGGCGCCGCGCAGCAGCAGTTGGCTGAGTTGGGTGATGGTTGCCACCTGCGGGCCAATGTCGCCCACGCTGGCGGCGGCTGTGATTTGCAATGCCGCTGCTTCAATCTGAGCCGCCCAGTCCAGGGCGTTGTCCGCAGCCATGACCACATGGCTGCTGTGGATGCGGATGGCATCGGTGGCGTCCGGCGCGGCGGCAGCTTGCACGGCCGCGGCCCGCATCTGCGCCACATAAGGAATGATGCCAAAGCCGTCGCCGGGATTTTGCACGCCATGCGCGCCGTCCAGGTCGCCAAACTGTGCGCCCTGTGCGCCTTGCAGCAGGTTCACCATGTGTTCGGCGTGTCGTCTGGCGTCGGCGATGCTGAGCAGGTCATAGGCCGTCTGCACAAATTCGGCGTGGCGCAGCAGTTCTTCTGTTTGCAGGCGCGCCCCCAGCCCGTAGGCAGCAGGCGCATCGGCGCTGATGACGGCAATGGTGCGAATGAGCGCCAGCGCTTCTGGCGCTTGGTGGCCGCTGTACACGGCCGTGCCCGGCGTGGGATCATCATCAAACTGCGGCTCAACGGTGATCTGGAAGCCATCGTACAGACCGAGCAGGTTACGGCCGTCGGCGTCGGTGTATTGCAGGGCGACACGGCCGTTGGCGTCAGGCTGCACCTCGCCCAACGAGAGCAGGCTGTTACTCTGGCTGTCGGTTAACCAGGCTTGCAGGCGGCTGCCAGCGGCGGGCGTGGAGATGCCGCTTAACAAAACAGCAACGGAATCGCCGGGCACGGCCGTGTCAAAAAAAGAAACCAGGCCAACGAGAATTTGTTCAGGTTCGGCCGGTTGCAGCAGTGCCACCGGCGGCGGCGGCACGGTGGGCGCCGCCGTGGGTGTGGGCGGCGCTGGATTGGGCGTAGGCACAGCGGCGGCAATGACGGCATTTTCCGCGTTGTTTGCCAATACGGTGATGGTGGTCGCCATGCCATTGCCATCCGGCGAGCCGTGCAGCGAGCAGTAAATCTGGTAAACGCCAGGTTCGCTGAAGGTGGCGGCGAAACTTTCGCCGTTGAAGAAGTTGTCACTGGCGACTGAACCATCCACAAAGGTGATGTTGTGGGGCGCGCCATCCTGGTTCAGCCAGACCACTTCCGTACCGGCGGTGATGGTGAGGGCGGCGGGGGCAAAAGCGAAGTTTTGCAAGAAGGATTGGGTGGTGGCGGGGGGAACGGCCGTGTCGTTCTCAGCTGTGGACGCTGTTTCCACGATGGGCGCAGCGGCGACGGCAGCAGACGGCTGCATGTACCAGACGTAATACGTAGCCATGCCGGCCATGAGGGCGGCCGTCCAAAAGCCAAAGGTGGCCCACATCCAGTAACGCAAACGGCCGATTTTGCGCGGCAGAATTTTGTGCCCGGCTAACAGGCAGTAGATGGCTAACCCTTCGGCGATGAGTCCCAGCGCGCCGTGCAGCGCCACCACCAGGTAATAGGCGTCGCCGGGGCGCTGGGGCAGCGTGCTGACCACACGCTGCCCCAGAAAGGAGGAGACCATCACAAAGATGATGAGGAGGAGGTTGAGGAGAACCACCGGGGTTTGTATCCAGTCATGCAGTTTGTAGCGGCCACGCCGCTGCGCCACCACACCGGCACAAATGGCAATAAAAAAGACGATTTCGGCGAGCAGGGTAACATCGGTGATGAAGCTGGCATTTGTTCCTAAAAATCCTGATTCAAACATGGTGTTTTTCCATTGGCGGCGCGGTCTAGAAGACTATGCCACAGCGGGGGTTTTTACAGCGGTATCAAACGAGAAGGAGTTCGGCGGCGACGGATTTGGCGGACACGGCCGTTTTGGTCATGCGGGTTACCGGAAATAGCGTACCGTCGGGCAAATTCATGTCGTAACGTTCCTGCGCCGCAAACCCTACGGCGGCATAGAGCGGCTCGCCGGTAAGCGTGGCAATGAGTTCCAGCCGGGCAAAACCGGCCCGGTGGGCGTTGGCTTCGGCGACAGTTAGAAGCGCACGGCCAATACCTTGCCGGGCAAATTGGGGATGTACAAAAAAGGCGCGAATTTTGGCCGAATCGGTGCGGGGATCAAGCAGGCCCGTGTGGTCAGAGACTGTTTGGAGGTGGCCGTTACCGTATAATGTTTTTCGCTTGCTCCAGCCACCGCAGCCTACCAGACGGCCGTTGACTTCAGCCACATAATAGGTGCCATCAAAAATGAGCTGCGAATCCACACCATACGCATGTTGTATCACGCTGTTAACTTGCGCTGGCGTATAGTTGGCGGCGTTGAGATGGCGCGCCGATTCAGTAATCAATTGGTTGAGTTCGGGCACATCGGCCCATGTGGCCTGCCGGATGTGGAAAGGCGTCATGTTGAATTCTCCTATTACAACGTTTGTTGATGAGCAACAGGATAGGCGGAAACGGCCGTGGCCACAGCCAGCAGAAGTGAGAGATAACAGTTGTCAATGGATAGGGGGGAACCCTGACAAAAGTTAGTGGTGGGGGGGAGACATCCGATTTTTGGGGAAAATCGGATGTTTAGTCACTGTCCAGAGACAGCGCCAGCAGTTGTTGGTGGGCGGGGAAGTTTTGCCAGAACATGGCGCGCGTGGCCGGGTCGGTAATTTTTTGGGCTTTTTCTTGCAGGGCGTGTACGGCCGTGGCCAGCACCTCATTCGCCCGTTCATCCCCGGCCAAGTGAAGGGTCTGGTAACAAACCAGGTCAACCCAAAAACGTTCGTACATACCGGCATACTCTTCGGTGGCTGTATGCGGCAAAATCTGGTTCACACAGGTTACTGCCTGGGCGGGCGATCCCTGCGCCAGGGCTACCTCGGCCAGACCGGCCAATGGCTCTACGGTACGAAACGGCCGTGCCGAAGCCGCCCAAATCTGCCGCGCCTGTTCATATGCCTCTTGTGCCGCCTCCGGCTGCCCCAACCGGTTATTGGCGTGTCCCATCACCAGATACCCTTCGGCAATCAGCCCGGCGCCGCCCCAAAGCTGGCCCATCATCACGGCCGTTTGCCCATGCGCCAACGCCTGCTGGTAATCCCCCTGGTACACGGCCAGCAGCGCCAGATTGGCGTACATGTTGGCTTCACCGCGCCGGTTGCCCGTCTCCTGGCACAGTTGCAGCGCCCGTTCGTAATAATGCTGCGCCTGGGCAAAATCGCCATGTAAAAAGGCCATCACGCCTACATTGGTGGCGCCGTTGCTCTCGCTCATGCGGTGCCCAATCTGGCGCGCCAGGCGCAGCGCCTGTTCATAATAGTGCTGCGCCGCCACTGTATTACCCAAGATGACCTGCTGCCAGCCCAGATTGTTCAGGGTAATACTTTCGCCATACAGATCGTTGATCTCTTTTTGCAGGGCAACGGCCTGGTCGTAATAGACCTGAGCTTCGGCAAAATGGCCTTGCTCGTCTAGCGCCATACCCAGGTCATTCAGACATTCGATGATCAACGGCGTGGCCTGCTGCGCCTGCGCCAACTGCAAGGCGGCTTGTAGGGCGCTGACCGCCTGGGCAAATTCCAGCCGCCGGTAGTGAATGGTTCCCAACCGCCGCTGCGCCTGCGCCGGCAACAGCGGGTCTGGCGTCGTCAGAGCCAGGGCGAGGGCGCGTTGGGCATGGGCCAGGGCGCGGTCATAGTCGGGGTGCAGGGTGGCATAGCGGGCCCGGCGTAGAGCTACGGCCGTTTGCCGGGACACATCCAACTGCGGTGACAGGGCGTCCAATTCGGCCAGCAGCCTGTCCTGCGCCGTCCGGTCTCCCTGCCACTCGACCACTTCTTCCTGCCAGAGCAGCAAATCGCTGCGCGCCACCTTGTCATCAGGTGGGGTGAGGGCAAGGGCACGGCCGTAAAAATCGAGCGCCGCCGACAACTGATACTGACGGGCGGCCACATGACCCGCTTCCTGCAAACAGGCGCGGGCCTCGGTCTGCATGTCGGCCAGCCCCAGCCGATACGCCGTTTCCAGATGGTGCGCCATTTCCCCCCAATGGGGGGCGAGGTCGGCGGCGTAGAGTTGGCGCACGGCCGTGGCCGCCTGCCGGTGTAGCTGGCGCAAATGGGCGCGCGGCTGCATCTCATAAGCCGCCTCCCGCAGCAGCGCATGTTTGAAGACAAATCGCTGGTTGCCCACAAAGGCGCCCATTTGCCGTTCGGCGGCCTGGCGCAACAAGTCCGGCAGCCGGGCCGGCGCAGACATGATGCCCGCCAGCACCGGCACGTCAAAACTTTGCCCCAGAACGGAAGCCGTCTGCACAACTTGCTTGACCCGGGCTGGCAGCCGGTCTAGCCGGGTAATGAGCAAGGCATTGAGGCTAGCCGGTACGGCCGTGATCTCAGCCTGCGCCAGTTGCCACGCGCCGGCGCTGTCCGTTACCAACAGGCGACGTTCCGCCAGTTCCAGCGCCAATTGTTCCGTGAAAAATGGGTTGCCGTTTCCCTTTTCCAGCAAATAGGCCACCAGGTCGGCGGCGGCGGGGCGCGCCAATACCTGCTGGCAGAGCTGGCTTACGTCCGGCGCGGTGAGGGCGGTCAGGTGCAAGTGGCTTTGGGCGGCAGGCAGGTCTGCCCACCACTCTGCCATTGAGCCATCATCCTGGTAACGGCTGGATAAGAGGACGGCAACGGGGTATCCACTCAGTTGGCGGCAAAGGCGGCTTAGAAAATCGCGGGAATCGTCGTCCAGCCAGTGGGCGTCGGCCAGGTGCAGGATGACCGGCGCGGCCAATGCCTGCGCCTGCACAAAGGTTTGCAGGGCGATCAGGCTATTTTCAAAACGGAGCTGCGGTTCCAACCGGGCGTACAGGGAGCCGGGCAGATGCAGGTCTACCAGGGCAGCCAGCAGGGAATGGGTGCGTTGCAGTTCGGCGGCGACGGCCGTTGCCCGCGGATCGCCATGCCCTGCCAACTGCTGCTGCATCTCGGCCAGGTGGTCAAAAAAAAGCGCCTGGTTTGCCACGGCCGTGCGCTCTGGCGACTGCCGGAAGTAGGCGCGCAGCATGGCGCGAAAGGGGTTGAGCGATTGGCGCAAGATGTCGTCGGTGGGGCACTCCAACCAGTGCGCCTGCGGCGTAAGCGCCTGGCGGCAGGCATGGAGCAGGCGACTTTTGCCCATGCCGGCATCGCCATGCACACCGACCAGACCGGCAAAACGGCCGTGAGCCTGGTCATCAAAAACAGGCTGAATGGCCTGCATCAATTGAGCTAACTCGGCCTGGCGGCCCACCATCGGCCCGTGAACCAGCGGGCTGGCCTGGTTTTCGGCCCGCTCGCTTTCGCCCACCAACCGGTAAAGGGGGACGGCGCGGCGTTTGAGTGTTTTTTCGCCCAATGGTTGCAGGGTGAAGAGGGATTGCAGGGCGGGCACGGCCGTGTCGTCCAGCCAGATTTCACCCCAGGCGGCGTTGACGGCGATATGGGCGGCGGTATTGACCACCGTACCAAAAGCGGTGTATTCGCTGCGGATGGGCGCACCACGAATCCCGGCCCAAACCAGGCCAAACGTCAGCCCGGCCCGCCAGGAGACGGGCAGGTCATGGGTGCGTCCGGGCAGGGCCAGCAAACAGCGAGCGGCGCGTTCGGTATTGTTTTCATGGCTGAGCGGCGCGCCAAACCAGAGCACGATCAGGCCGCCTTTGTCGCCAAATTCCAGACGGCTAAAGACGCCGCCATACCCGGCCGTCAGTTCCATCACTTGCCCGGCAAAGTCGTGGACGGCGGCGCTGTCTTCGGGCGCTTGAAAGGAGAGGAAGACGGGGCAGATGGTGCGGAAGTCGGCCTGGAGGGGCATGTCCAGAATGGCGTTGGCGATGAAGGGGCGTAGTTGGTCTGGGGTGGGGGACGGCAGGGGGGGCAGGGCTGGCCGGGGTTGTGGGTCGGGCGCGGCCCGAAGCCGCTTCGGGTTCGCCGTGTCCGTGCCCATCAGCGCCCACAACGAATCGTGCGCCCCGACCGCGCCCTCGCTGGCAGCGACCTGCACGGCCTGGTCAATGGCCGCGCCGCGAAAATAGTAGGTGTGTTTGCCGTCATGGGCGGGAATGCCCCAGGTCAGGTCACCCGCAGCCAGACCGGATTTGACGCCGATGGCAAATTCACCGTAGCGGGTGGTAAACAGACGCGGCTGCCCGCCGGGGGCCAGATGCTGCCGCACGGCGGCAGCGGTCTGCCAGGCGGCATCTATGGCCGCTCGCGGGGCCGTGTGGGAGTCGGCGGCGATGGGGAACACGGCCGTGAGCGCATCCCCGCTAAAATGCGAAATGAAACCGCCCCAGGCGTAGACGGCTTCAACCAAAGGCTGGAAAACCTGGGCGAGCATGTCGCTGAGCAGTTCGGCGCCATCATGTTGGTGCTGCAAGAGGGCGGCGGTGAGGGGGGTAAAGCCGGAAACGTCCAGGTAGAGGACAATGGCGGGCAGACGGCCGTTTGTTTCACCGGCGGCAAACTTGTCCAGGATGAAGTGGGGAACCAGATTCACGATGGGGAATTGTAATGGAAACGGCAACGGCGCGCCTGTTTTAGCAGGCGCGCCGTTGCACAAGTAAGGAGATAAACATGAAGCGCAGGATGTATGAGGGCGTCCCAACCATCATACACCCGGTGAACAGTCAACAGTGGTCAGTAACTTACCGTTTACTGCTCACTGCTCGCGGTTCACTTTGGGGGAGATTGGAGATTGGAGATTTGGCATCTCCAATCTCCAATCTTTAACCTTTGGTCAGCGTGCCCATGATGACCGGATCCCGGCCACAAATCCAGGGCGTGTCTATTTTGGCGGTCACGTCCAGCGTCTTCCCGTCCGCTGAAAGCTGCCCGCTGACGGCAACGGTCACGTCCATGCCGCTGACCTCAAGGGTGGACGCTGCCGATAATTCGTGGGGGCGGCGGGGCGATTTTTCGCCTTCGGCCCAAATGGTGCCGGTGGGTACAACGGCCGTGCCGCACACCTTGCCCGCATTCACTTTCAACCCCGTACCCAGAGTGGCCTCTCCCGACACGATGTTAGCCCGGTCGGTCAAATCTAGTGTCAAGGTCGTCTGGCTGCCCAGATCGCCCTTGACTGTGCCCGTAAATGTGCCTTCAAATGGCCCGGCGGCGGGTTTGGGCGGTGCGGCCAATGCCGTCACACTCAGCAAAACCAAAGCCGCGAATGCTATCAATAAACCTGTTGTTAATTTCTTCATGTTGCTGTGCCTCCGTTGTCCGTAATCCGTAAACCGTAATCCGTAATCCGTAATCGGTTATCGGTGATGAAGACAGCATACACGAGGGGTACGGCCGTTGCCTTTAATAGCGGCTAGTGGCAACCTTAAGCGGAGCTTATGAAGAAAGTGACCAGTAGGCAGTGAGCGGCAGCGTTCATTCGGTTTACTGCTCACTGCTTACTGCTCACTGCTCACTGTTTAATGCCGTATCCGCATCGCCCGCTGCGCAAAAAATTGGGTCAGGGGTGTGGTGTAATCTTCGTCGGTGGCGACCTGGATGCGGTCCACGCTGGCGTTGAGGAAGACCTGGTCTTTGGCGGCGATCCGTTTGCTCATGCGTTGGTGAAACGCCTGCTGCCACGTTTTGCTGCTGGTATCCGCCCAGACTATGTCGCCCGTTTCCGGGTCTTCTACGGCCAGTACACCCACATTGGCGATTCCCTCTTCCATCGGGTCGCTCAGGTCTACGGCGATCAGGTCATGCCGTTGGTTGGTGATAGCCAGCTCTTTGCGGTAGCTGTCTGGCGCGGCAATGAAGTCGGAGACCAGGAAGACAATGGCCTTCCGTTTGAGCAGCCGATTCACACTGTCGAGCGCCAGTTTGATATTGGTGCCGCTGTGTTTCGGCTCGAAGGCCAGCAGTTCGCGGATGAGGCGCAGGATGTGTTTGCGTCCTTTGCGCGGCGGGATGTAGAGTTCTACCTGATCGGTGAAGATGAGCAGGCCCACTTTGTCATTGTTGGTGGTGGCGGCAAAGGCGAGCACGGCCGTTAGCTCTGCCGCCAACTCTCGCTTAAACCGTTTCACCGAACCAAAATTCTCGGAGGCGGAGGCGTCCACGACGAGCATGACGGTCAATTCCCGCTCCTCAACGTATCGCTTGACATAAGGCTGGCCGGTACGGGCGGTCACGTTCCAATCAATCGTGCGAATTTCATCACCGGGTTGATACGGCCGTACTTCATCAAACTCCATCCCCCGTCCCTTAAACACGGAGTGGTACTCCCCGGCAAAGCTGTCATTCACCAGCCGCCGTGTGCGCAGTTCAATGCGCCGGATTGTTGCCATGAGTTCGTTAGTTAACATAACTTTTCAATTATGAATTAGGAATTATGAAATGGGTCTTCCTTCATAATTCCTAATTCATAATTCCTAATTCTCTTTACGGCACGTTCGTGTAATCGAGAATGCGCCGCACAATCTGGTCGCTGTTGATGTTTTCGGCTTCAGCTTCGTAGGTGGTAATGACACGGTGACGCAGCACGTCCGGGGCCATTTCTTTGATGTCTTCGGGGGTGACAAAACCACGGCCGTTTAAGAAAGCATGGGCGCGCGCAGCCTTGATCAGATTGATGCTGGCCCGCGGCGATGCGCCGATGTTGATCAGGTTGTTCAAGTCGCTCAGCCCGTTGTTACCGGGCTGGCGGGTGGTGATGACCAGATCAAGCACATATTCCTTGATTTTGTCGTCCACATAAATGCGTTTCACCGTTTCCCGCGCCTGCAAAATTTGGACCGGCGTCACCACCGGGGAAATCGTCGGCAGTGTGGCCCCGGTCATGCGGTCAATAATCAACCGCTCTTCGGCGCGGGTGGGGTAATCTACCAGCACTTTGAGCATAAAGCGGTCTACCTGCGCTTCCGGCAGGGGGTAGGTGCCTTCTTGCTCAATGGGGTTTTGCGTGGCCAACACCAGGAAGAGCGGTTCCATTTTGTAGGTGGTATCGCCAATGGTTACCTGCCGTTCTTGCATGGCTTCCAGCAGGGCGCTTTGCACTTTGGCGGGGGCGCGGTTGATTTCGTCAGCCAGCACCAGGTTGGCAAAGATGGGGCCTTGATGTACGCTGAATTCGGCCGTGCGTGGATTGTACACCTGCGTGCCTACCAGGTCGGCGGGCAGCAGGTCGGGCGTGAACTGAATGCGGGCATATTCACCCTGGATGGCATCGGCGGCGGTTTTGACGAGCAGGGTTTTGGCCAGGCCGGGCACACCTTCCAATAAGATGTGGCCGTCGGCGAGCAGGGCAATGAGCATCCGGTCTACCAGTTTTTGCTGGCCGACCATCATTTTGTTGATTTCGGTGCGTAAATCGCGCACAAAGAGCGCCTCGCGCTCCACGTGCTGGTTGAGTTGACGAACGGTAGTTAAGTCCATGAGTTCTCTCCTTATGAGTCAGTGAGCAGTGAGCGGTAAGCAGTTAGCAGTCGTTCATACTGCTCACTGCTTACTGCAAACCACTTACTTTTATTTCCGTAAGATGAGGTTAGCTTATCAGGAGAGAACGGCCGGGGCTTTAAGGCAATCTGCGGGTGAGCTTAAGGGGAGTTTAAGAGGGGAGAAGGGGAGAGGGACACGGCCGTGACCCCCACCACTCTCCCCTTCCCCATCTGCATTAACCGGCCGGTTTCGTGTGCGCGTGGAACCAATTAGCCAGTTCGGGGGATGACGGCCGTGCCATTACCACCCATAGCGTAAATCGTTCTAATTCTGCATTGCTTGTTTGCAGGCGACGGCCGTTACGCCGCAAGAACATGGCTGTTGCCGTAATGGCCGTGCGTTTATTACCATCCACAAACGGATGGTTTTGCGCCAAAGATTCCATAAGCGCCGCTGCCTTGTGGAACAAATCGGGATACAACTCCACCCCATCAAAAGTTGCCTGTGGGCGGGCCACCGCTGACTCCAATAAACCAATATCGCGCACACCGTGTTCACCGCCGGTTGTGGCAATGAGGCGGGCATGGATGAAAAGCACCTGCTGGGCCGTTAGGTATTCGGTCATTTTGCCAGGGCTTCCAGCGCTGGGCGGTACTGTTCAATAAAGTCGTTGAGTTGTTGCGCAAATTCCGCGTCAATCCCGGCCAGTTGAGGTTTTGCCGGTTCAATGACAATTCGCCCCTGGCTCTCGTCTACAAAAAGGGAAATTTCACTGCCTTCCTGTAATCCGAGCAGTTCGATGGACTCTTTGGGCAAAGAGACAACCAGGCTATTACCTGTTTTGAAGATTTTCCGTACCATCATTTTCTCCATCTGTACTTACACCGTACAAACGGAGAGTATAAGGGAATAGAAAAGGGGTGGCAACGGCCGTGACCACCCCACCTCTCTCCCCTTCCCCATCTGCTTTAACCGGCCGGTTCCGTATGCACGTGGAACCAATTAGCCAATTCGGGGGGTGATTGCGCAGATCCGCTCCCATCCTCTTTAAAAGTTGCTAGTTCAGTCGGTAAGATATACTGATGGACATTTAAAACAATAAAACATTTGTTCTTTACTTATCGCGGTTCGTAGCTATAATAAACTAAACATAATGCTTGTTAGCAAAGGAAAGGATTATTATGGCTCAATCAAAAATTGAATGGACCGAATCAACATGGAATCCTATTACTGGTTGCGACAAGGTAAGCCCAGGATGTAAAAATTGTTATGCCGAACGATTGGCACATAGACTACAAGCTATGGGACAACAAAACTATGCAAATGGGTTTGAGCTTACATTACATGAACACATGCTGGAACGACCTTTGCAGTGGAAGAAACCGCAAATGATCTTTGTTAACTCAATGAGTGATTTATTCCATGAAAGCATTCCACTAAATTATATTCAGCGTGTCTTCGATGTGATGAACCGTGCACACTGGCATCAATATCAGATATTAACAAAGCGGTCAGAAAGATTAGCAGATGTAAGTTCATTACTCAACTGGGGGCCAAATATTTGGATGGGGGTGAGTGTTGAAACCCAGAAATATGCTTATAGAATAGATCATCTAAGACAAACAGATGCTCACATCAAATTCTTATCGCTTGAGCCTTTATTAGGCCCTCTAATGAATTTAGACTTAAAGGGAATTAACTGGGTCATTGTAGGAGGGGAATCAGGCCCCAAAGCACGCCCTCTTAAGAAGGAATGGGTAATTGAAATCCGTGATCAATGTTTGACTACCAAGACTCCATTTTTCTTCAAGCAATGGGGGGGCAGAAACAAGAAAAAATCAGGGCGCTTGTTACAAGGTATGACTTGGGACCAAATGCCTATCCCACTAATTGAAAGCGTAGCGATACCTGTCACAACTTGATGTATCCCGCAAGACGCTTTCAACACGGAGGCTGCGCAATAATCGTAATCGGCCAGACCACTGGTTGGGTTGAATGGGGCAGAGGTAACTGATGCCAGAAATAGGTAATGCTGAATTTTTCATTGAATTGAAAGATTGGTCTGAACGCAAATTGAATATTTTGGAAAAGTATCTTGACCCCTTTACCAAGATTTTGGGCAGCCAATACAGCTCAAAGTATGTTTACTACATTGATGCCTTTGCAGGTGCAGGTCTCTACGGAGATGGATCAAAGGGTTCTGCTGTTCGAGCAGCAGAATTGGCTCAACAATATGAGCGGGACAACAAGCCATATCGTCTACGCTGCATAAATATCGAGGCTGATCAAAGAAACTTCAAGGACTTGCAGAAAAACACTGCACAATTTGAAAACCTTGTTATAAATTTACAGGGAACATTTGTTGATAATGTTGCACAAGTGTTAAATCAGATTTCAAACAGTCCTGCTTTATGTTTCCTTGATCCGTTTGGCATAAAGGGAATTGATGCCTGGGAAGTTATCCAACAAATAATACATCGCGGATCTCCAACCGATTTCTGGATTCGGTTTGACTATATCACGCTGTCTCGTCTAGCAGGTTTTTATGAATCGGATGCCATTATGGCGAATAAAAACCTGGATACATTGTGCGCCACTTATGGGATCAATGATAAGGATTTGCTCTTTGGTTTGATTTCAGGGGATACGATTGAGGAGAAACGAATAAACGCTGTTAATCTATATTTGCGACGACTCACTGAAGAGTTCCAAAAAACCAGAAGGAAGGGGTTTGCAGCTTATTACCCAATAAAGTCAATTACCGGACAAGATAAATACTTTTTGGTCTTTGCTTCTGGACATCCCAAAGGAGCCATTATAGCCAGCGAGCTAATTTGTGGTATTGAAGAAAACTATCAGAGAGAAATAGAAGAATTTAGAGCAAGCAAGCCAAGACAACTGTCTATTTTTCCCGAACCAACAGAAGAAGAGATCTTCCAAGACAAAGTGGCCCGATTACAGAATTCCATTGTGAATAGTTGTTCCAATGAACGATTATCCAGAGAAGAAATTTACGAGCGAATTTTGCCCGACTGGTTTGGGAAAATACGGGCGACACATATGACTAAAGCAATCAAGGGCTTGCAGAAAAGAGGTATTATTACTACTTCAACTGGCACAGCTGGCGATAGAAAATCAATTTTTACATTCAAGTGACAGTAGCATACTTTCCACATGAGCTGTTTACAGGAAACTGAAAACCTACTCTCGCAAATGAACCGGGCCGAGAAAGCTCAGGTTCTTCAGTGGGTGGTACGTGATTTAGGTAATGCCTTTCCTGGCGTTGACGCTATACCTGGCGTTAGCGGGGGTGAGCCATGCGTCGTGCGCACACGAATCCCTGTCTGGTTGCTGGTGCAGGCGCGCAAGCTAGGCAGCAGTGAAGCGGATTTATTACAAGCCTACCCCACTTTACGTGCCGAAGACCTGGCAAATGCCTGGGCATATTATCGTGCCTTCAAAGGCGAAATAGAGCATCAAATCCAAGAGAACGAAGAAGCATAAACGGCCCCTCTCCCTCACTCCCCCCACCCAAACAGCTTAATTTCTGGCGCAACGGCCGTCAACTGCACCATCCTCTCGTAACGAAACTCAATTTTTTCCAGCAGGCGAATGGAGGGCTGGTTTTGCGGGTTGACGACGGCTACCACCCGATTCAGGCCCAAAACCTGATGCGCGTGGTGCAGCACGGCCGTCGCCGCCTCCCGTGCATACCCATTGCCACAAAACTCTGGCAAAAAGGCATAACCAATGTCCACATCGTCCAACACCTCCCGCTTCAGCAGGCCACACATCCCCATCGCTTCACCCGTGCCGATAGACTCCACCAGGTATAGCCCAAACCCCAAACGATCATAACTGGCGACCGGGCCATCCAGGATGTATCGCTCCGCATCCTCGATGGTGCGCACACCCCGGTCGCCGATATTTTCAATGAAGGTTGGCTCATTGAGCAGGCGCAGGATAAACGGGGCGTCGGCTGGCATCAGCTTCGTCAGCCACAGCCGGCCGGTTTCCAGCACCATCTCGCCAATGCGGGCATCCAGCCGCAGAAAGACCTCGATCACTTCCGGCCCATTCGCCGGTCTAAAACCCTGGCGCAGGCCGCAGCGCCGGAAGCCACACTTTTCCATCACCCGAATAGAGGCCAGGTTGTGTTGCACGGCACGGCCGTATATTGGCCGCACTGTCACCTCCTGCAAAAACAGCCGCAATGACTGGGTGGCAATCCCCCGTCCCCAAAAGTCGCGGCCCAGCCGGTAGCCTATCTCCCGCTCGCCAAACTGATCCGAGTACAGCATATACCCCGCTACCTGCCCCTGGTAGATAATGCTCTTGCTGATGATGCCGGGGCTGTCAAACCGGGTACGCCAATAGACCGGAGCCGGTATTTTCTCTTCGGGGTCTGGGGGCGCGCTGGCCTCCAGTTGCCCCTCCTCCCCTTCGCGCTCGTACCGGTAAAACAGTTCCAGGTCGCTTTCCACCACATCACGCAGCCACACGGCCGTATCTTGCTGAGGTTTGTCTACCATATGCTCAAGTTCCATAAGCTGGAATGATAGTACCGCTTCCCTTTACAACCAAATAAAAACGGCCGTCCCCTCGGACGGCCGTTTCGCTCTCCTCTCTCTTCTCCACTACCGATAACCGGATACGGTTCACGGATTACGGATTACGGATTACGGATTACGGTTCACGTCGCCACCGGCTCCGCCGCCTGCCAGCCCGCTTGCAACACCCGCAAATTCGCTTCCACCAGGTGTTGTTTACTGGCCGGTAAATGGTCGGCCAATGTCTGGCTCACGGCCGTCAGCGGCAGCAACGGCCGTCGCGCCAACAGCGCCCCCACCGCCGCCACATTCATCATCTTTGTAGTGCCACACTCCTCTGCCAACGCATTGGCGGGTACATACACGGTTTCGATGTCAACGCGGGTGGAAACAGTGGTAACAATACTGCTGTTCACCACCAGCAGCCCGCCCGGTTTCACCAGCGGTTCATACTTATCATACGACGGTTGGTTCAGTACCACCGCCACATCCGGCTGAGCCACAACCGGCGCGCCAATCGGCTCATCGCTGATAATCACTGTGCAGTTAGCCGTGCCGCCGCGCATCTCCGGGCCATAAGACGGAATCCAGGTCACATGCCGCCCTTCATCCATACCCGCATACGCCAGTAACTGCCCGGCAAACAGCACCCCCTGCCCACCAAATCCAGCAAAAACAATTGAGGTTTCCATTTTTCGCTCCGTAAAGTGGGACGTACCTTGAAGGTGCGTCCCACTTATCACGCATACGCCAACTCGGCCGTCGCTTCCAACTCTTCAGCCAACACCCGGCCTAGCCGCCGAATACCCTCTTCAATTTGCTCTGGTTGGGCATTAGAGAAGTTCAGGCGGAAATGGTTATGCCCTGTGCCATCTGGGTAGAAGGCCACGCCGGGCACAAAGGCCACCTTTTGGGCAATCGCTTTGGGTAAGATGGCCGCCGCGTCCAGCCATTCCGGCAGCGTCACCCACAGGAACAGGCCACCTTCCGGCCACGTCCAGGTGATGCCTGGTGGGAACTGGCGCAGCATGGTGCTGATCATCACGTCGCGCCGCGCTTTGTACACCTCACGAATACGGCGCACGTGCCGGGGTAGGAAGTCGCCCTTGATCGTTTCATGGGCCACCATTTGCACAAAACTGCTGGTATGCAAATCCATACCTTGTTTGGCCTGCACACACCGCTTGATGACTGACTTGGGGGCCACCATCCAGCCTAACCGCAAACCAGGGGCCAGCGTCTTAGAAAAGGTGCTGAGGTAAATGACGTTGCCTCTAAAGAAGCCGGCTTCGTCCCCGTTGTGGCCGTTACCACCAGCGGTTTTGGCTTCACCATTCAGCTTTTCTGCATCCAACACCACCAGCGGCGGCAAATGATGGCCTTCAAAGCGCAGTTCACCGTAGGGGTCATCCTCAATAATGGGTACGCCATAACGGTCGGCCAGGGTCACTAGCGCCTGCCGACGCTCCAGCGACAGGGTGACGCCACCCGGATTCTGGAAGTTGGGCAGGATGTACATGAATTTGGGCCCGCCGCAGAGCGCCTCTTCCAGCAGGTCAATCTGGATGCCATTATCGTCAATGGGCACGGCCGTGAACTCCGCCTGATACGCCCGCCACGCCTGCAACGCCCCCAAATAGGTGGGGTTCTCTGTCAAAATCAAATCACCGGAATTGATCAACAGCTTACCGATCAGGTCAAGCGCCTGCTGCGAGCCACTGGTGATCAGCACATTCTCCGGCGTTGCCTGAATGCCGTACTGGCTCATCTTCTCTACTATAAATTCCCGCAGCGGCAGGTAGCCTTCGGTGGTGCTGTATTGCAGCGCCTTGCTGCCATACTGTCTCAACACCCGCTGCGCCGCCGCTTCAAACTCCGCCACCGGAAATAGTTCCGGCGCGGGCAGCCCACCCGCAAACGAGATCAAGTCGGGCTGCTCCGTCATTTTTAACAGTTCTCGAATCATCGAGCTGCTCATGCGCTGCGTCCGCTGCGCATATCGTTGTGTCCATGGGGTTGTCATATGTGTCTCCTTAGCTGCAAGTAGCAAGTTGCAGATGGCAGGTTGCAGGCAATCACTTGCCACCTGCCACTTGCAACCTGCCATCTGCTACTCTTAATTCCGTCCTCGCTGCCCCTTCAGCTCCTCTGCTACTTTGTAGTCTCCCAACGGATACGTCGGCACCATGTTCTCTTCCACCCAATGCAACGACTCGACCGGAGTCATGCCCCAGTTGGTGGGACAGGTAGAGAGTAGTTCCACCACACTAAAGCCCAGCCCCATCATTTGCGCTTCAAAAGCGGTGCGAATTGCCTTCTTGGCCTGGATGACGTGCCGGGCATCGTGCAGACTGCGGCGCACGGCATAAACCGTGCCCGGCAGCGAGCCGAGTAGTTCGGCCATGTGCAGTGGGCTGCCGGTCATGGTCACATTCCGGCCAAAGGGCGAAGATGTTGTCACCTGCCCTGGCAGTGAGGTGGGGGCCATCTGGCCACCGGTCATGCCATAAATAGCATTGTTGATGAAGATGACGGTGATCTTTTCACCGCGCGCAGCGGTGTGCATAATCTCACCCATGCCAATGGAGGCCAGGTCGCCGTCACCCTGATAGGTGAAGACGATGTTGTCTGGGTTAACGCGCTTGACGCCGGTGGCCATGGCCGGCGCACGGCCGTGCGCCGCCTCACAGGCATCTACCTCAAAATAGTTATACGAAAAGACCGAACAGCCTACCGATGAGACCAAAATCGTCTTTTCGCGGATTTCCAATTCATCCAGCACTTCCGCCACCAGCCGGTGGGCGGTGCCGTGGGTGCAGCCGGGGCAGTAATGGGTATACACATCACACAGCGATTCCGGCCGTTCATACACCAGTTTTTCCAGAGGGGATGTTTCTATCAGTTCAGTGGTCATTATTCCTCCGTTATCCGTAATCCGTTATCCGTAATCCGATTACGGTTTACGGCTCACGGGTTACGGCTTACGATTCACGGATTCTGCAGCCAATCGCCATTATCCGCCAACACGCGCTCATACAAAGTCCGCGCGGCCGTCTCTACTTCTTCCGGCAGGGGGATTTGGCCGCCCATGCGTCCCAGGAATTCCACCGGCAGGCCGCGCCCGACGACGCGCTGTACATCATGCAGCATTTGCCCGGCGTTCATTTCCACCACCAGCATGGCGGCGGTTTTCTCGGCCAGGGCGCGCAACTCTTCTTCAGGGAAGGGCCAGAGGGTGATGGGGCGGAAGAGGCCCACGGGCATTCCCTGGCGGCGCAGATGTTGCACGGCCGTTTTCGCCACCCGCGCCGCCGTGCCAAAAGCGACCAACACGATTTCCGCGTCCTCTACCAGATGCGTCTCGTAGCGAACTTCGTTTTGTTGAATGGTTGCCAGTTTGTCTTGCAGGCGCAGATTCAATTCTTCCAACCCATCCGCACCCATGTAGAGCGAGTTCACCAGGTTGGGTTTGCGGCCCACCGCACCCGTCAGCGCCCAAGACGGCCGTGGCGCCAGTTCCCGCATCGGCGGCAGTTCTGCCGGTTCCATCATCTGCCCAATGGCGCCATCGGCAATCACAAAAGCAATGGTGCGGTATTGATCGGCCAGATCAAAGGCCAGCATGGTCAGATCAATGGCTTCCTGCACCGTAGCCGGGGCCAGCACAATGGGATGAAAATCGCCATGCCCGGCCGTTTTTGTTACCTGATTATAGTCACCCTGGCTGGGCTGAATGTTGCCCAGGCCCGGCCCGCCGCGCATCACGTCAATGATCACCACCGGCACTTCAGAACCGGCAATATAGCTAAACCCTTCCTGCATCAGGCTAATGCCGGGGCTGCTGGACGATGTCATCGTCCGCACCCCAGTGGCAGCCGCGCCATACACCATGTTGATGGCTGCCACTTCGCTTTCCGCCTGCAAGAAGGTGCGCTCTAGCTCCACCATCCGCTTGGCCATATGCTCTAAAAGCTCTGTCTGCGGGGTGATGGGATAACCAAAATAAGCCTGGCAGCCGGCACGCACGGCCGCTTCCGCCAGGGCCACATTTCCTTTGAGTAACTGCTTAGACATGAGCTGCTACCTCCTCCCGAACAGCGCGGGCCGGTTTTTGGGGAATGTCCCGAAACACGGTAATGCACCCATCCGGGCAAACGACGGCGCACAGCGCGCAGCCGGTGCAATCGTGGTGAGGGTCTACCAAAATAGCCGGGTAATACCCTTTGCTATTCAGTTTGTCGGCAAATTCAATCACATCTTGGGGACAGGCTTCCCGGCAAATTTCACATCCTTTACATCGCTCCAGGTCTATAACGATTCTTCCTGTGGCCATTCAAATGCTCCTTTGGAATTATGAATTATGAAGGATGAATGATGAATTTCATGCTTCATGGCGCATGTGCGCCCGGAGAACTCCTTTGAAAAAGCCCGCAGTGGATGGGAAACCACTGCGGCTGACAAATGCAAAACCAGGCATCAAACCACGTTGATACCTGGTTGTTAACGGTTCAACTCCCCTTGTCGGTAATCCGTAACCCGTTATCCGTAGCCCGTTATCGGTTTACGATTTACGACTAACGGTTAATGGTAGTATGGCAAATGGGGTAGAGGGCTAACAGTGACATACGGCCGTGTTCCCCCTGCCGAATGTCACCATAACAACATAGACCTGACAGGTTTGGGAAAACCTGTCAGGTCTCGTTTGACAGACGGCCGTAACGCACTATTATTCCTTGCCAAACGGCCGTTTGTTGGAGCGGCTTATGAACATAATGAACAGGTAATTGGGTAACTGGGTAATTGAGTAATTACCCAATCACCCAATTACACAATTACTAAGGAACACAATAATGGAGATACTTTTAACATTACATTCCTGGACACGCTGGCTGATTGTCGTCGTCGGCGCTATCGCTTTTGTCAAATTTCTCGTCGGCTGGCTGCGTAAAAGCAGCTTTCAACCAATGGACAGAGGCTTGATGAGTGGTTTTGTGGGGCTGATAGACCTGCAATTTCTCCTGGGGCTGATCCTCTTTATTTGGGGCTGGCTGGATGTGGGGCTGGTGCGTTTCCGCGCCGAACACGCCTTCACCATGATCCTGGCGGTGGCGGTGGCCCACATGTCTCGCCGCTGGCGCAATGCCGACGACACCACCAAATTCCGCAGCTATGCCCTCATTATCCTGGGGATTTTTATTCTTGTTTTTGCCGGTATTGCCGTGCTGCCGCAAGGTTGGTTTGGATAAACGCCGGTCATACCCCGGCAAATAGTCCTATAGACAGTACCGGGGCGCTATGCTAATTTACGCAAGCATTTTAGTTAGAATTGGCGACAATAATAGTCCCCGTTATTAAAAACACACCAATTTTGAACCCATACAAGTGAGGAGATTTTCATGAAACAAATGTACCGATTGTTAACGATTTTGGCTTTCCTGGCAGCGTTAGGTCTGTTCCTGGCAGCCTGCGGCGGTGGGGAGGAAGAGGTTGCCCCCACGGCGACTACAGCACCAACCAATACGGCCGTACCCGCCACTAACACCCCGGCCCCCACAAACACGCCGGTCCCCACCGATACCCCGGCCCCCACCGACACACCAGAGCCAACCGCCACGCCAGACGTCACGGCTAACTTCCAGGAACTAACCAATGAAGACCTGGGCGTCACCATTAGCCACCCGGCCGGGTGGGTTACGGACATGGCCGATGACGGCAGCCTACGACTGGCTACCGACCAGAATATCCTGAACAACACCGAAGAGATGATTCAGGAAGGCATGATTGTGCAGATGATGAATCTGCCATTGGACATACTGGCTTTTCTGGTAACAGAAGGCGACCCGTCTGACCCGGTGGCCGTCTTGAACACCTTTTCTTCCCTCTTTACAGCCATGAGCGGGGCGGAAGAAGAAATGACATTTACGCCTCGTGAAGAAGCGGCAGCGACGACAATTGCCGGTGTTGATGCTGCTACGGCCGTTTATGATGTGGTTGCCAACGGTGAAGAAGGGTTGATCAAGATCGCTACCCTGGCCGACCCGGATAACAACCGGATGCTGCTCGTCTTTGCCGGCACAAAAGCTGACACAGAAGATCAATACCTGCCCATCTTCGACGAAATGCTCAAAACCATCTCTCTCAGCACACCGGCGGCAATTGATATTACCGGCACAACCATGCCTGGCGCATCAGCCGGTTTCTTGCTGCCCGGTGATGTCGTTGAGGATGCTATAGAAGACGAGGCTGGCGACGCCTGGAGCTATATTGCCCTGGAAGGCGAAGTCGTGGACATCACGGTGGAACCGTCCGGCAGTCTGGATGTGGTGGTGGACATACTGGACATAGATGGCAAATCCGTGATTGGCGGTGAACTGGATGACCAGTTTGGCACAGAAACCATTAGCGGCTTTTCATTTCCGGCCCCTGGCAGCTATACCATTGTGGTGCGCGGTTTTGCCGGCGCCACCGGTGATTACACCATTTCCGTCTTTGAGACAGGTTCCGGCACAACCGGCGGCGGCACAACCGCCGGTGATATCGCCATTGGTGATACGGCAGAAGGCACACTGGAGGGCAGCGAAACAGCTTCCTGGACATTTGCCGCGCTGGAAGATGACCTGATTAACATCACCGTAAGCCCACTGGACAGTGATCTGGATGTGGTCATTGACGTGGTAGACGATAAAGGCAATTCCCTGACAGGTGAACCAACCGATGCTTCCTTTGGGACCGAGTTTATACCGGTGGTACGGATTCCGGCCGACGGCTCATACAGCGTAACCGTGTATAGCTATGATGGCACCGGCGGCGACTATGAAGTAACGATCACTTTTACTAACAACGCCCAGACCAACACTGCCTTTTTTGCCACCGATGAACTGGAAGAAGCAGATGATGAACATGCCTTCCCCTTCAATGCCCTGGAAGGTGATTTTGTGACCATCATTGCCGACCCGGTTGAATTAGGGTTTGATCTGGTCATCTCGCTTTACAACGATGACACCGATGAATTGATTGACGAAATTGACGCTTCCACCGGCCTGGAATGGTTCGAGTTTGAAGTGCCGGAAGACGGCAACTATTACTTCGCCATTACGGGATATGAAGGCAGCGTGGGCAATTATGAGGTCGCCCTGATCGGTTCCGAATTTGTCATTTTTGAACTGGCTATTGGGGACGAGGTGTTTGGCGACTTTGGCGAAGAAAATCTGCTGCAATACTACCTGGGCGGCGAGTCCGGCGATGTAGCCACCATTACAGTGACGCCGGGCGAAACAACCGATGTAGTCATTCGCATCTTAGACCTGGACGGCAACGTGCTGGCCGAAGTGGATGATGCATTCAGCGGCGAAGCGGAAGTGTTGGAATTCACCTTTGGCGATGAAGGATTGGTCATCATTGAGTTGACCGACTTCTTCGGCTCCGAAGGGTCTTATGACATGATCATTGAGTAAATGGTAAAAATTTGTGGTTGGTAATGACTGCTTGAGCAGGTGAATTGGCGGAAGCCGTTACTACCAACAAAAAAGAGCGCCGGGCAAATGCCCGGCGCTCTTTTTATTTGAGAGCAGGCCACCGGCCTGCTTAACAACCGCCCGCTCAGGTGAAGGGGCTGCGCACCGGAGCAGGAGAGACGGTTTTCACCTGCATCCCGCCAATGGCTACGGCCGTGCCAAAGCGCCGCCGGGTCTCACCACTGCCACAATGTGGGCAAACCTGATCTTCCCCTACCTGCGACATGCGTAGTTTCTTCTCAAATGGCTGCCCACACATCTGGCAGGCAAATTCATACATAGGCATAACACATCACTCCTTTGCCATAAACTGCCACCAGTATAACCACCATGCGGGCGTAGTAGCGGAATCTTTACAAGGTCATTACAATGCACGGCCGTAGCGTCGCATCACCGCCACCACTTCATCCACCGGCAGGGCATATCGGGTATTGCCATCCCGCCCCACCACCGTGTGGGCCATAAACAGGCTGTTGTAAATAGCCTCCTCCACGGCCTCAATGACCGCCAGGGAAAATAAATCCATCACCGGCTGTTCCAGAAAGTACAGCCGTTGCCCCTGCAATTGTGTTGGCCGATCCGGTATACGGTTGGTCGTGCTAAAGGCAATCACAAAATCACCGCTGCCGCCATGACAGGTGCTGCCGGTGCGCGCCAGCCCAAACGCCGCTCGCTGACACAACCGCCCAAGCTGACGTGTATCCAACGGCGCATCTGTCGCCAGCACGATCATGATCGAGCCGTCTTCCTGGCGTTTTTCCGGTTTAGGTGGTTTTACTTGCTGCCCAACCGGGACGCCACATAGGGTCAGTTCTTCCGGCGACCCGTAATTGGTTTGTACCAACACGCCGATGGTAAACGCCCCAGCGCGGTCAGGCAGCACCCGGCTGGCGGAACCAATGCCCCCTTTCCAGCCAAAACAACTGGTACCTGTGCCTGCCCCCACCACACCTTCGGTTACCGGGCCGGTGGCAGCGTCAGTCAGCGCCGCCCGCACTTCAGCCAGACCAATCGGCCGCGCCTGCAAGTCGCTCAGGTAGCCATCACTTGTTTCACCCACCACCGGGTTGACGCTGTGGTAGCCCTGCCGCCCACTTTCGGCAAAACCGAGACCGATGTGCGGATTTTGCTCAATGGCAATGGTCATCAGGGCGTCGGCCACGCGGGGCACGTTGAGGGTGCCGGTGAGGGCGATGGGTGTTTCCAGCGTGCCCAATTCGCGCACCTGTTCAAAGCCGTACACTTTGCCAAAGCCGTTGATGGTGTGGGTCACGGCCGTGACCTTCTCCGCAAACACATTCCCCTCATGCGGCACGATCACCGTCACCCCGGTGCGGAATGGCCCGTTACCCGTCCACGCCCCCTCGCCGGCGATGAGCGTGTAATGCCCCACCGCTACCCCAGCTACATCGGTAATGGCATTGTGCGGCCCCGGCAGCAGTTTGCTTTCATAAATTCCCAATTCGCGTATTCGTGGCAATTTTCACCTTCCTTCTCAAAGTACGAGGCCCGAATCCGGCATTGGATTTCGGGCCTCGAAATTCTGTTGTAACCGGGTTTCCGGCGCGCCCCTTTGCCCACCGGTTGCCCGTTACTATATTACCATGTGCTACATGCCACTATGTATTACATGCCATCATCCGGTTGACCGGGCTGAACCGGGCCAATGCGGTACGGCCGCATCATCTCATTATCCTCATGCTCCACAATGTGGCAATGCCAGACAAACTGGCCCGCCACCTCAAATTTCATGCGTACCCGTGTTACCTGGCCTGGATAGGCGATCACCGTATCCTTGTAGCCGCTCTCCCATGGTTGTGGCGGCTCTGGCACAGAGCCAGGCGTCACCTGCACCTGCTCCGTCTCCTCATCTACCATGATCTCCTGCCTGTTGACTAACTCAAAAAGAACTTCGTGAATGTGCATGGGGTGGGCATCGGCGGTGGCGTTGTAGAACTCCCACACTTCAACATCACCGACATTCGGATTCTCGGTGATGGGGGCCATCCACATCTGCTTCATCCATGTGCCCGTGCCGGTGTTTGGATCTCCATCAACCGTGCCCAACAGTGTTTCCGCTGGTGCATCCTCGAAATCCATTGACATCTCTTCCAACAAAGCCAACGGCCGTACTGCACCACCGGTCAATGGCGTAATCGCCGGCAGTTGCAGGAACTGCGGCGGTGTACTCCGGTCGCGGCCCCGCATGGGAACAACTCGGAACTCTAGCACCTGACCGGTTGTGTCGGGGTCAGCCGGCTCAAGCACACCACCTTCGCCATCAGCCAGCGAACCATCAGCATTGAAACCTTTGAACGGCTCATCTGGCCCCACATTGCCCAGAAAATATGGCCCCAGGGGGACGTTGGTGAAATCCACAATGATGTCTGCCCGTTCGGCCGGCCCCATGAGAAGTTTGTTATTGTTGACGGCCGTCATATTCACCGGCTGAGCCAGGAACCCGCCTTCATTGCCAATTTGCCACACATCCACACCTGGCATATTGCCAAAGTCGAGAATCAAAAAGCGCGAGTCGCAGCCATTCAACAAGCGGAAACGGTAACGCCGCTGCTCCACATTCAGAAACGGCCATGTGTTGCCATTCACCATGATCGCATTCCCAAAAAATTCGGGATTCCAGATAGGCGAAATGTCTGTGTAGGGAATATAGGGGCCTTCGATCTCATCAAAGAAGGCACGGGTATCCGGGTAGAAAAGTGAACCATCATCATTGAACGAACGATCCTGGATAGCTAAAGGTATCTCATAATAAACCATGCCAGGGCTATCACCAGAAGAAGGCGCAGGGCCAGGCAGCACGGCCGGTCTACCATTGCGGCTGTCAATCACATTATCCCCTGGCCCACCACGAATGATATAAAAGCCGGCTGGTCCGGCATACACGTTGAGCCGGGTCATGCCCAGCGTGTGGTCATGGTACCAGATGGTCGAGGCGCGCTGGCTGTTTGGATATTGGAAGGTAGCCGAACCCGGCGCCCATACGTCTGAAGGATGGCCTGTGGTCCAGCTATTGGCAAATTTGGCCTTGAAAAAATCATACCAAGTGCCGACTGTCGCATAATCGGATGGGATATTGTTAGCGGCTGGCAGGAACCACGCTTCAGCATATCCATCACTTTCATCACCCACACCAGCCGCACCATGTACATGGCTGACCATGGGGACAGGGCCTGTATACGAGCCGGGCGTATCATCAAACATTGGCCGCATATCACGGTGCATGATGCCGCCTGGGGGATTGGCCCAGTGCAAAGTCGGGTCTACTGGCAGCAGATGCGGCAGATAATTGCCGTCAGCATCCACCAGTTCATTGATCCATTTGATGCGCACCGGTGTACCGTTTTTCGCTTCAATGGTGAGGGAAGGCGCGTTAAAGATCATCGGCCCATTTTGAGCAACTCTGGGACCATAACCCCAGACCGTGGTGATGGGCAGACCGACCGGCAAAATCTGCTGCGGGAACTGCCGCATGGCAATTTCGTAATAGTCAATGTTCTTGCCGCCTCTGACAGTGATCTTGCCCGCGCGTGGCATGGCCGGTGGGATGAGTAACGGTGTCTGGTATTTGGGAATGTTGGCGGGATCTAACGTCCCGGCAAACAACGGGGCCGCAAAGACAGGCCGAAAAAAACCGAACCTGGAAGACAGGAACAAACCTGCCCCTGCTGCGGTACTTAACTTCAGGAATTCACGTCTACTGGTCATCATTTCATCTCCTTTCCTGGGTAACAGAAAATACTGTGTTCCCTTTATAGGTGAACCAGGCAGATATAAATAACAAATAACGCTATATGGGTTTGGTTCGAATGTGCTGGTTGTTGAAAGAAAATTCAACGTTGTGATGGGCAGGGTGTTTGGCTACAACAACGCGGGGCTAACAAGACAACTCCATTATTTTTGGAGATTGACAAATGAAGAAACCAGGAAATTGGCCTCATTCTCATTCCCCTCATCTCTCAATCTCCGGCAAAGCGCAAGGTTATTATTTGAGCGGGGTACCCCGCTTATTACTCGGCGACACTATCGTTACATTTAACAAGAGTTCTTGTTGTCCCGCACATGACAAACATCACAATTGTTGGGTGATTATGCACATGATGCAGCGCCCCATCCCTGTGAGTGAAGAACCGCCAAGGATACGAAGAACGTGAAAGTTTTAGTTTTACTCCAGCTTTTCCAGGAAACTGGCCGATTAACGGTTATGGATTACCGATAGGCCGCAACTTCCCCCCATCCGCCTCTCGCACCAATGCCCGCGCCAGGATGAGGGTGGGGTCAATGATCACCATATCATCAATCCGCTTCTCGGTGATGGCGAGTGGGATTTCGGTGCAGCCTAACACGATGGCCTGCGCCCCCTGCGCTTGCAAAGCGGCCACGCCTGCCAGTAAATCCTGCCGGGCGCGGTCGGTGACACGGCCGCACGATTTGATGCCGTGTTCGGGGTGGTAAATGGCGGGGTGGATGAGGGATTCTTGCATGGCAGCGGGGGGCGTCACGGCCGTGAACCCCAACGCACCCAACACCTGCGGATACACTTCCGCCCGGTACGTGCCCGTTGTCGAAAGAATTCCGACGCGCTCAATCTCTGGATGATGCTCCCGTAAAAACCGCCCCACTTCTTCAATCATGTGCAGCAGTTGAATCTGGCAGTTGGCTTGCACCAATTCTGCCCGCAGCGCGTCCCAAATAGGCGGCGCATGGGCGGTGTTACAGGGAATCCCGATGACCTGCGCTCCCATTTGTGCCAGCAGCCGCACCTGGGCCGCCAGGGCATAGGCCGGGTTTTCGGCCACCTGCCCCAGCAGATAGTCGGTGCGGTCAGGGATGGCACACGGCCGTGACACACTCAACACCGTCAGATGATCCTGGTCCCGGCCGGCGATGGTCTGGCTGACAATCTTCTGCTGCAAATCCAGCCCGGCCAGGGGGCCAACACCAGCGACAACGCCGATTGTTTTTTCCATGCCTTTACTTTTGGAAGTGCGCGGTGAGCGGTAAGCGGTAAGCGGAGCGTTCACCGCTCACTGCTTACTGCTCACCGCTCACCGCCTACTTTCTACCTTCCCCTCGCCTACGGCTTCAGAATAATCGGCAAATTGAGATACCACATCGCCGGTACGTCGCCGCCAAAGCCGCCGCCATAGTCAAGCGCCAGGGAGACGTTACCGCTGCGGTCAACGGCTTGCACAGCATATTCAAAGGGGCCGCTGATGGTGGCGCTGCCGGTAGCCAGATTGGTAAGTGGATCATGGGTCAGGTCGAGCAGATGCCAGGTTTGTCCACTGGTTGGCCGGTATAACACCACCACCCGCTGCACACCACTGCCCTCGTCCGTCACCGTCGCGGCAAAGTTCACAGCCTGCCCATCGCGCCAGGCTTGCGTATCCCAAATATTGGGGGCCACAAAATCACCGCTGTTAAACGGCGCATGGTACACCTCAAAGTCCAGGCTGGTGTACAAGCGCTGTGTGCCCTGGTTTGGGCCATCCGGTTTATATTGGCCGGGCACAAGTACCAGCCGCTGCTGCGATTCACCATCCAGGGTCAAGAAGCGATTGACGGAACCAACCCCCACCGGGAACCAGTAATCCAGGCCATAACCCGGCTCGGCATCCAGGTAACGTTCATCGGTAATGACACGGGAGACAATAGGGTCAAAGTCTGGCACATCTACAAAACTGCCGCCCGTCCACAACACGCCGCGCGCCAGATAACCGGGCATGTCAATGTTCACACTGGCAAGCGGTAGGATGGGCCGCCCACCGGCTACATACGTTTCCACCTGGCCGGCCACTGTGAAGTAACTGCCCCGGCCGGCCACATCATGCCGCTCATAGTCAAACGTCAGATTGAGGGGTGTACCCAAAACAGCGTCCGGCGACGCAGGCGCACGTTCTGGTGCGCCGTCTGGCGCAGCGACCACGCTGTAGCCGCCAATGGGGATTGAGGACGTGATCGGCATGTTAATGCGCAGCATGGGCAGGCCATACAGGGTCATAATGCCGATCACCTTTTCATCGTAGTTGCTGAATGACCCGGCAGCCATGCTGTTGAAGTAATGGTGTTTAGCCATCATCATCGCCTGCCCCACCGTCTGCGGCCCCTGGCTCCAATCACCCAGCGCTTCTACAAAGTTCAGCATCAGCAGTTCGGAGTAGGCCACCAGGTCAGAGTCGCCATACCCAAAGCCGGTATTGCCAAAGAAAGTGGCGTTTTGAGCGTTAAATGCCTGCGGCCAATCTCGCGGCTCATCACCGGGCAGTCCAGCCAGCGCATCGGTGACGTTCAGCCCGGAATGGCAGCCCACGGAGAAGATGAGCGCGCCGTTGTAATCGGTCGCCGCCACAATTTGGGTGGCATACACATCCTGGGGGTCATTGGGGAAGAAACGGTAATGCTCAAAGTGGGAGTTGAGCGAGATCAGTCCTGGCGCTACCGGTTGGGAGAAGAGGGTGTTGGCAAAGTCTACGGCCGTCCAGCTATTGTCAATCAGATGTGTCTGGTTAAGCAGCGGAATGCCCTGGCTTTGCAGGGAAGCCGTGATGGCGTTGGCCTGGTCAATGAGGAAATCATAGCCGGTGATAAGGGCGTCACCCGGTTCAATCACCGAATCGGCCAGGAAACTGTCCACCATGCCCAACATTTCTGTGGGTGTTTCCACCAGACGGCCAACAGCCAGTTGTGGCAGGTAAAACTCCCGCCCGCGCATCGGTTGCGGCAGCAGCCCGGCATAATAGTCATCGGTGAGCATGTAGCGGTAGCTGAGCGAGCCGGAGAGAGCCGGGGGATAGGCAATGTCCGCATAGTGGCGTTCGTTGGCAATGAGGGCTGCATCGGGCAACCGCCGGTGCGGAATCACCAGGTCTTCACCGACAATGACCAGATTTTGCAGATTGGGATAGGCCGGGGCCAGACTATAAAGTAGCGCCTTTATCTGCCGGGCTACCAGATTGGCCGCATAGGGGTTGTCTGGGTAGAACTCCCAGGTGGCATAAACGCCGGAGAATTGCTCGTTGAAACCGTAATAGTTGTTCAGATCAACCACCACGCCATTCACCTGAGGATGGGGCGCCAGATTGCTTTGCAGGCGGGAGAGCAGCAAGCTGAGGGATGGGTCTGTGGGATATAAGGCATTCAATCGGGCCGAGTTAACCAGGATGATAGTGTTGATGGTGGGGTTCAAGGCCGGGGTGGTATAAGTAGTCACCAGTGAATAATAGGTAGCCGGGTCATAGGGGAACTGTTCCGGCGTGACTTCTATGTGCAGGTGGAAGGTGGCGCCGATGGCCTCGGCCGTGTGCGGCACTACCGCCAGGTAATAGTTGCCCCACAATTCATGGACATCATGCACGATTTGTTCGTCATCCGTGCCTGGATTGATGGAAAGATTCACCAGCGAGCCGATACCGCCCAGTTCGCCAATGTTACCCATTTGCCCGATGTTACCCATTTGCCCGATGTTACCCATCTGACCCAGTTCGTTGAGAAAGCCCATGTCGAGCAATTCACCGATGTTACCCATCTGGCCGATATTGCCCATTTGCCCAATGTTCCCCATCTGGCCAATGTTACCCATCTGACCGATGTTGCCCATCTGACCGAGATCACGAATCTGGCCGGTTTCTTCGTCAATGGCCGGGGCGAAGAGATAAAGGTTGTAATCGGCCGTCAGATTAAAGAGGGTGGCGGTGAGGGTGGAACCGGCCTGGGTAATAGGGATCTTATACCATTGGGCGGAGTTGCCGGCCGTGACGGAACCGGTGATGGTCTGGTTGGGGAGGAGGGGCACGGCCGTGTACCGGTAGGACTGCTGCGGCAAATCCCGATCACGCAAGAATACATCTGGCACTGTGCCATTGGTATCATCCGGGATCAGGTCGTAGGCATCGGAATCAAAAGCCAGCAAGCCACCATCAGCCGACAGGCTTAACCCGGTAACGCCTACCTCGCCATGCGATTCGCTGCCATCGGCGGCAACCGATTCGCGGGTAGTTGTCTGGGCGCGCCACTCGGTTAAAAATAGGTCGGCGTGACCATTGGTATCTTGGGGCACAAGATTGTCGGCCAGAGAACGATAGGCCACAAAGTTGTCATCGGCGCTGATTTTTGGGGAATCGGAATCATGATTGGCCTGCGACCCATCATCGGCGCGGCTGATGAGCCGGGTTTCGCCGCTGAGGACGTTGTGGACAAAAACGTCCTGATACGCCCCCTGGTCGCCCGCTGCCAGGTTGTTGAAAGTGCTGGCAAAGGCGACATATTGGCCGCTGGCAGAGATGGCGGGCTGCCAGGCGCCGCCGCCCATCGGCCCGGTGGGCAGCCCCTGGCCGCCGCTAGAACTGACGGACACGCGCCAGGTGCGCCCCGTTTCCTGGTCATGCACAAACACGTCTGGGGCCTGATTGGTGTCATTGGGCACCAGGTTGGTGGCTTCGGAAACAAAGGCGATGTAACGGCCGTCGCCGGAAATCGCTGGCTGGTACGAATTCTGGTTGCCCTGCGTCCCCAACGAAGAAACAGAAACCCGCCGGGTGACGCCGTTGAACGTGTCCCGCACAAACACGTCCGAGACGTTATTGGTGTCGCCTGTCACCAGGTTGGTGGCGCGGGAGGTGAAAGCCACGTAACGGCCGCTCAAGGAAATGGCCGGTTCAAACGAGGCATCATCACCAGCTTCATAATTGTCGAAGTCTATTGAAATCAGGAACATCGCCCCTTGCTGCCCACCTTGCCCCCGTTCCTCATATTGATAAAAACGGTCGTACAGGTAAACATCTTCTTCTCCGTTAAAATCCCAATAAGGCAGCAAGTTGTCGGCATGGGAAGTGAAGGCAATACGGCTGCCATCGGCGGAGAGGGTTGGTTCATAAGAGTCAGCATTAGGGTCATCCCCCCAATCGCCGATGATCCGGCTGGTCAGGCTGGCATCGCGGTCGTAGAAATAGACGTCTTGAATTGTGCCTGGGGTACCGGAAATAACCAGGTTAGAGGCGACAGAAACAAAAGCAATGGTACGGCCGTCGGCCGCCATCGCCGGCATCGTCGAAGGGCCATCCGCGCCATCACCATTCCAGGCGCGGGAGATGAGGGTCGTTTGGGGCACAGGTGGGAAAAGAGGGGCAGCGCCAGGAGCTTCCTGCCCACTGGCCGCCTGCCCGGTTAGGATAACCAAAAACAAGGCGATCATACTGCCAGATAAGGAAAGGAGAATAGGAAAAGTTCTTGATTTCATGGAATCTATCCTTACTTTGGCGTGATGGGTGATGTGTGAATTTCACGCATCACGTATCACGTATCACGCATCACGTCAGCTAATTTTTCTTGAAATTCCTGCACGGCCGTCAAATCTCGCCCCGCTTCCAGACGTTCAAACGTAGCCGCCGCCTGGGACAGCAACGGCCGTGCCTCATCAATTTTACCTGACGCCTGCAATACGACCGCCAGCCAATACCGGCTGCGCGCCAGTTCATATTCATCTTCAACCTGAGCCAGATGCTGTGTACTCTGTCTCAGATTTTCTTCCGCCAATATCAGATCACCGCTTTCATAGGCAATGCGCCCCTGTACGCCGAAGCTGATTCCCTCTTCACCACGCATCTCCAACTCTTGCGCCAGCCGCAACGATTCTGCAATCTGCGATTGCGCCAGTTCAACTGCACCCACCAAAAGAGAGGCTTCGGCTTGATGCCGCATCAATTCTGGTAGGAATTCACGCGACTCAGCCTGTTCAAAATAAGTCTGGCTCGTCTGCAAATGGGTGCTGGCATTTTCGCCATCTCCCAGATTGACGTAGGTAAAGCCCAAATTCATGTGGAATGTGCCCACCATCCAGGCCGAACCACCAATTTGCTGCGCCAGTCTCAGCCCCTCCTGATAAAACAGCAGCGCATTGTCAAACTGGCCCCGCTTCAAAGCGATGCCGCCCAAATTGTTGTCTGTCACAGCCAGATCATACTTGTCGCCAATCTGCTCAAACATCTGGTGCGCCTGTAAATAGTGGTATTCTGCTTCCGCCCACCGCCCCAGACTAAAACAGGCATTGGCTATCATATTATGCGATTGCGCCTGACCCTGAATATGGCCCACTTGCTGGTAAAGAGTAAATGCTTCTTGAAATTGGTTGATGGCTGTGCTGTTGCCACTGCGCCAATAGATATAACCCAACAAGCCATAAGCTCTGGCTAACAGAGTCACTTCTCCCAATGGTTTGGCTATTTGCAACACCTGTTCACACTGCTGCAAAGCAACGTCGTACCGGCCCTGGCGAATGTTGATTAAGCCAGCCAGGATGAGCAGGTGCGTAAACTCAGCGGTACCGGATTGTGACTGAATAGCCAGCCCTTGATCAATCCACTGCAACGCTTCCGGGTAATCGCCCCGCAACTCGTAAAGGCGGGAATACCAGCGGCAAACAGAAATAAGCGTTTGTTCATCATCCCTGTCTAAAGCCATTTGGTAGGCATTCGCCAGGTGTTCTTCCGCTTCGTCATACCTGCCGGTGTCAATGCACAAATGCCCCAAAGCCTGGTAAATCGCCAACTGTTTATCTTCATCAACGCTGGCTTGCGTAGCCGCGTGTAACGCTTTGCGGTAATGGTCAATGGCTTCCTGGTTGGCGAAGAGGGTGAGCGCCTGCTGCCCGGCCTGCATCTGGTACTTCAGGGCGCGCGGCCAATCTTCGCCTTCGTAGGCGTGGTGGGCGATGAGGGCGGGCAGGCTTTCGCTGCGGCCCCAACCCTGGCTACGGCCGTCTTCCAGATATTGCGCGATCAATCGATGATATTCCCGCCGGGCGCTGGCTGCCAGCGAACCGTAACTCACTTCCTGCATCAGCGAGTGAATAAAGGCATACACCAACTCCGGGTTGCGCTGCGCCTCGCGCACAATTTCTACCAGTTGCAGTTCAGTCAGGTAGGAAGCTATCCCCATGTTGTTCAGTTCGTTAGCAGTGTGCGCCACCACATCATACGGGAACGAGCGCCCTACTACCGACGCCATTTGTACCGTCCAGCGGCACAGCTCTTCCAACCGGTCCAGCCGCGCCAGCAGCACCCCTTCCAGCGTGTCCGGCACGGTGATGCTGGTGATGGTATCGCTAAACTGCCAACGGCCGTCGTCCAGTCGCACCAACAACCCATCATTGATCAATGACCGGATCACCTCTTCCAGATACAGCGGATTGCCTTCCACCCGGTTCAAAATCATATCGGCCAAACCCGGCGGCCACTCTTTCACCGGTATCAGATTGAGCAGCATTTCCTGAGTTTCGGCGGTATTCAGCCCATACAGGCCAATTTCGCGGTAATGATCGGGATACTCTTGCCGCGCTTTGCGGCGCAACTGCCAGCACCCCTTTTCCCGGTCGGGCCGGAACAGCCAGACAAAACCGAGCGGCAACTGCGCTACCAGGGGCAGCAGATATTCCACCAGATCGAGCGAGGCGCGGTCCATCCAGTGCATGGCATCAAAGAAGATGAGCAGGGGTTGTTGTTGGGCTACGGCCGTGAGCACCATCCTGAGCGCCACAAACGTCCGCCGCTGTAACGCCTCGCCGTCCAGATAACGAATGCGCTCATACGCCGCCTCATCCAGCGGGATATTCAGAAAATTAGCCAGATACGGCAGGGTGGCATCGGCATCATCAGCCGAAAACCAGCCAGTTAAAGCGTGGCGAAGCTGCTGGCGCAGGCCCACATCATCATGCGCGGTCAGATCAAAAAGCTGGTGCAGCAGTTCTTGAAACGGCGCATACCCCACCGATTCGGTGTAGGAGAGGCAGCGAGCCGTCAACCAGCGCACACCCCCTTCGGCCTGGCTGGTTTGCTGCCATTCATGCACCAGCCGCGATTTGCCCACGCCCGCCTCGCCGATGATGGTGACGATACGGCCGTGACGCCCTTCTTTCAACGCCGCCAGATCGGCCATCAACTGCGCCCATTCCTGCTTGCGCCCCACCAACGGCGACTGCATCCCGCGCCGTTCTGGCGCGGGTGTCTCGCGCAACCCTTCGACGGTGAAAATGGGCACCGGGCGGCTCTTGCCCTTCAACTCCACCGCACCGCGTGGCTCAACCACAGCCACATCTTGCACCCGGCGCTGCACATGTTCGCTCACATACACCTGGCCTGGCGCTGCCGCCGACATCAACCGCGCCGCCAGATTCACTTCATCGCCCATCACCGTATATTCGTGCCGCCAATAACTGCCCACATACCCGGCAAAAACGTAACCATAGCTAATGCCAATGCGCTGCCGCAGCGCCAGATCGGGCAGCCCTACCTGCGCTGGCAGAATGGCGGCAACCTCCGCAAAAGCAGTCTGCATGGCTAAGGCCGCACGTACCGCTCGCTCTGCGTCATCCTCGTGGGCAATGGGCGCACCAAAAATGACCATGAGCTTGTCACCATGATCGTAGAGGTCAATTTTGTTCACCACGCCGCCATATTGCCGGAGCGCCTGGCTCATGTGGCTGAAATAGAAATTGAGCGCGGCCACAATGTCCCCTTCACGTCCCGGCCCCAGCCGGTCAGCAATTTCCCCTAACCCGTCCACGTTGGCAAAGAGGTTGGCTACCAGCCGGTGTTCTCCTTTCAGGCTGGGGGCGCGTGGGTCGCTGGCCAGCCGGGGTAACATGCCCACCGGCAGGTACGGTGTGAGCATATCTAGCTGCCTCAGCAAACGCCGCAGCCGCACCAGATTGGGCGGCAGGGGAAAATGGGTTTCCATGGGTATGATGGGTGGCGGCAGCGGCGGCAGGTCAATGTATTCCACCGCCAGAAAATCGGGATAACCGGGCACGGGCACGGCCGTACACATCAAATCGGTATCAATGGCGTCATACGTGCCCTGATCCACCAACACCTGCCCGGCGTTGGCCGCCGATTCGACGGCGGCGGTGGCATTCACGTCGCCGCCAAAAAGAGCATATTCCATCGCTTCGGCCGTGCCTAACTGGGCGGCAAAAAATTGCCCGGCGCGCACGCCCACACTCATGCGCAGCGGAAATGTGCCCTGTGACGTTTTGGTTTCGCTGAACTGGCTCATGGCCGCCTGCATTTTCATGGCGGCCTGCACGGCCTGGGTAGCGCTGCTATAACGGCCGTGCCCCTCCGTAAACAGCCCCAACAAAGCATCCCCACCAAAACGAATCAGTTCACCGCGATACTCTTTGAGGATCGCCAGCATCACGTCGAAGTAACGGTTGACAACGGCCGTGACTTCTTCTGCCCCTTCGCGCCCCACCCGGCTCAGCCGTTCCGACATGGCCGTAAAGCCGCTGATGTCGGCAAAAAGGAGAGCGCCCTGGATGAAACGGCCGTCGGCCTGCCCCACCACCGGATGTTCCAATACCTGTTTGCCCAACGATTCCGGCAGGTGGGACATGGTGGCCTCTACCAGCGCAGAGAGATGGGTGATCACCTGGGAACGCAGGCGCGTCGGTGGGTCGCTGCTTTCGGCCAGCAGCGACTCATACAACGGCGCCGGCAGATACCGCTGCAAATTTGCCAACTCTTCTGGGGATAATCGGTTTTCGGCTGAAGTGGTACTTTGATCGCCCATCTACTCGTAAGACCCTAAGGGTTTTTAGAAACCCTTAGGGTCTGTGAAACCCTCAGGGTCTATAAGTTCCGGGGCTGTTGTGGCGAAACTACTAACCAGGGGCAGCCCGGTAAGACTGCATTAATTATACCCCGTGAATCTTACGGGACATGAAAGCAAAGTCAGCAAAGGAGTTAACAAAGAGGTAAGGTTTGAGGAAAAGTCCATGAGACGTAACCCGTAACCCGTGATCCGTACCTTTCCGATTACGGATTACCGATTACGGATTACGATTTACGTGATCGGCTTTTTGATAATAAGATACCGCCCCATATCATCCCCCTTCGCCTGGCAGGTTTGCATGTCTACCTTGAAGGTGTTGCCGCCGGACACCCAGGTGAGCGCCTCTTGCAGCAATCCCAGTCCCAGATAACAGACAGGGCGGTCCGCTTCTCGGCCACAACACATGGGGCAGCGTTCTAATGTGTAGACAAAATGATCCCCCTCATCTTGCACATTGGAAATCTGGTCGGAAAATTGGGAAAAGATGCGGGCCAGCGCCGGTAAACCAATCTTCAATTTAGTGTTGAGCGGCAGTACGCGGAAGGCCAGATCACCCACGCCCACCAACGCCCCCACGCCTTTGAGTCCACTTTCAAAGGTGGCGCGCCCGGCGCGAATGGCCAGCCCACGCCCGCCGCGTGGCCCGTACATATCTTCCAGCGCCTTTTGCAGCGCCGTCAGGTCGGCAAAAGAAAACTCTTTGTCCAGGTTATTGGGGGGGCGGTTGTAGATGTAATGTTCCAACCCGGCCAGATGCAGCACGGCGTTGAGGCCGTTTTTGCCCATCACATCTTCCAGCGCTTGAATGATGATACGGCCGAATTTATTGGGGTAGAATAGTTCCTGACAGTTTGGTGTGGTGGATTGTTCAGTCATGTGCCTTTAGTGGGTGTTTAATCAATAAAGCAACAGTTTCCAGAGAAGGATACTCATTTTTACAGGCAATGTCTACTTTAGGCTAAAAGATTTGCCAGATTTTTACGGTCGTGGCGGCCATAGTCGGCGGCTACGGCCGTCCCGCCATCACCATCGCCCGCGCCGCCTGGTACACATCTTTGCTTTTGACCAACGTCTCTCCCACCAGAATCGCATCCACGCCCATGGCCTGCATCGCTTTCACATCCTCGGCCGTTTTTAAGCCGCTTTCACCAACTACGGCGACATCTGCCGGGATCAGTTGGCGCAAACGAGCCGTGTTCTCAAAATTCACCTCAAATGTTTGCAAATTACGGTTATTCACGCCCACGATGCGCGGCTCCAGCGGCAAGACCTGCGCCAGTTCCGCTTCGGTATGCACTTCCACTAAGACCTGCATCCCTAGTTGGTGCGCCAGCGCCAGCAGTTCTTTCATATCCCCCGGCCCCAGTACCGCCGCAATCAGCAAAATGACATCGGCTCCCGCTGCGCGCGCTTCGTACACCTGGTAGGGGTGAAAGATGAAATCTTTGCGCAGCACCGGTATTTTTGGCCCAACCGCCTCTTTAACGTCGCGGAGATGTTCTAATGAACCTTGAAAGTGACGGCCGTCGGTCAACACTGAAATGGCTTTAGCCCCCGCCTTCACATAGGTGCGCGCCAGCTTTACCGGATCATAATTTGGTACCAGCAGCCCTTTGCTGGGCGACGCCTTTTTACATTCGGCAATGAGGGAGACACCTGGGGATTTGACGGCCGTGTACAAATCGGCCGGCGGTGGGGCCACAGAGGCCATCGCCCGCACATTCTCAAAGGGGATTTCACGCATTGTTTTGGGCAACTGCTCCCGGTGATGCCGCATGATCTCATCCAGGATTTGCCCACGTTGTTTGGCTAAGTTTGATACGCTCATAGTTGTTTAAACCGTGATGCATAATGCGTGATGCGTAATTTCGCTCCGGTCACGCATCACGTATCACGCATCGTCCTGGTCATCTGTACCCACGCTTCCAGAGCGCGCAAAGCGGCGCCGTTGTCAATTGCCTGGGCCGCTTGCGCCAGCCCGGCGCGCAGATCATCATCGGCCACGCTCAGGGTAGCGGCGGCATTCAGCAGTACAATGTCCCGGCGTGGCCCTTTGTCCTTGCCGCTCAAAATGTCATGTGTGATTTGCGCGTTTTCTTCCGGTGTGCCGCCGATAAAATCATCCAGACGGCCGTGCGCCAACCCCAATTCTGCCGGGTCCAGGGTGTAGGTGGTCACACGGCCGTGCCGCAACCGACTGACTCGATTTACCCCGGCGGTGGACAGCTCATCCAGCCCATCCGCGCCATGCACCACATACGCCGCCTGGCTGCCCAATGCCTTGAGCACCTGCGCCATCGGCTCGGTCAGATTGGGATCAAAGACGCCAATCAACTGGTAAGCGGCCCCGGCCGGGTTGGTCAGCGGGCCGAGGATGTTGAAGATGGTGCGCTGGCCGATTTCGCGGCGCGGCGGCCCGGCAAAACGCATCGCCGGGTGATGGTGGATGGCATAGAGAAAACCAAAGCCCACTGCCTGCACACAGGCTGCCACCTGCTCTGGCGTCAAGTCCAGATTGCCGCCCAGCGCCATCAGCACATCGGCCGAGCCGGACTTGCTGCTGGCGGCGCGGTTGCCGTGTTTGGCGACCTTCATACCCGCGCCCGCTACCACAAAAGCGGCCGTCGTGGAAATATTGAAGGTGTGTTTGCCATCGCCGCCGGTACCCACTGTGTCTACCATCATATCGCCTGCTGCCAATGGCACATGCACGGGAACCACATGGGCACGCATGGATTTGGCGCTGCCGGCGATTTCGCCCACCGTCTCCCCCTTCATGCGCAGCGCGGTCAGGTAACAGCCAATCTGCGCGGGCGTAGCTTCGCCGCCCATGATGTCGTTCATGGCGGCTTCCGCCTCGGCCAGGCTCAGCTCTTGAAAGTTGATTGTTTTGGCGATAGCTTCTCTAATTCCCATCTTTCCTCGTAATTATGAATTATGAATTATGAAGAGGTTGGCGGCGCCTGCTCACCTTTTCACTTGCTCACCTGTTCACTGTACTGACTAAACGGCCGTCCTGCTCGCGCAGCAAACCCCGTTGGATGAAGTCGTCGAGGAGGCTGTGCAGCAGTTGGGCGGGGTCGGGACAGTTGGCGCGGGGGGCGTAGTCGTGGGGCCACGGCCGTGCCAATGCCTCCTCTATAAATTGTTGACGGCCGATCGGTTGGGCGAGTAATACGGCCGTCATCGTCACCCGCCGACACAAGTGCAGCGCCATCTTCTCCGGGTAAGTCTTGAATTCGGCCAGCCGCCGCGCCAGGGCATTCAGGCTGGCTGCCGGGTCGGTCATCACACCGCCGTGCCCTGGTAAAGCCAGGGCGATGTCATATTGTAGCAGTTTGTTCACCGTGTTTATCGCTTCGTCGAGAATGTGGTCGCCATGTACGGCCGTGTTCAATATGCCACAATCCCCTTCATGCAATGCATCCGCCGAAATAAGCAGGCGTGTCTCTGGTTGGTAAAGGGCGATGCTGTCCGGCGCATGGCCCGGCGTGGCAATTACCTCAAAGGTATATGCGCCCAATTCGACCACATCCCCATCCTGCCAGGTAACGTCCACCGCCACCGGCTCACAGTCGGCGGTAAAATAATCCAGCCACATCAACCGCCGGTCGTGGGCTTTCAGGATGCGGGCGGTGGCGGCGCTGGTCGCCGTCTGCGCCCCGCTCACGTCGCGCAACGCCCCATTCCCGCCGATGTGATCCCAATGACAATGTGTGTTCACAATCAGCCGCAATTCGGCCAGATCAACCACCTGCCCAATCAACCACACCGTCTCGGCCGCGCTGGACGGATGCCCGGTGTCCACTACCACCGCCCCCGCCCCGCCGGTGATGATCACCGTATTGCTGTTAATCCAGCCGCGCTGGAGGAAGTGGAGGTGGGGAGGCATACTCGTGATGCGTGATGCGTGATGCGTGATGCGTGATGCGTGACCCGACCAATCACGGGTCACGCATCACGCATCACGGTTCAAATTCTCCAGGGAACCCTTTAATCCGCGCCGTCAAAACCGTTTCCCCGGTGGTGTTGGTGATGGTGCAGTCGAGCCAGAGCCAGCCGTTGTCGGAGATTTCGCTGATGGTGGCTACGGCCGTGACCGTATCCCCCACGTACACCGGCCCCAAAAACGTAAAGTGCATCTCTGTGGCCAGGAAGTTCCACAGGCCGCCGATGTGCGTCAGCAGGCTGGCAGTGAGCAGGCCAGGCACAATGCGCCGGCCAAAGCGGGTCTGGGCGGCAAAGTTGTCATCGGTGTGCAGCGGGTTCACATCCCACGTCGCCCCGATAAACAGCGCCACCTCCCCATCCGTCAGCGTCCGGGTAAACTGCCCCTTCTGCCCAATGGCAATCTTTTGCGGAGTACGATGAGTAAGTTTAGGTCTGTTCATCTCTCTATTTGATTACAACCAATGGAGAAATTGAGGTCTTTCGTAACCATAGAATTCAAATCATCCTCTGCACAGTTTTTTAGGCATTTTCCAATAAGCGGAGAAAATCGCCTTCACTCAGGATTCTTATATTTTGTCCTTCGCCAATCAGGGCTTCCGCTTTTCTGTGCTTTGAACTTTTGTCATGGCCTGCTAACCTGCCTATGTCTTGATCTCCAACCACCAATAACGTCGTTTTTTTGTTTACACCACTGGCAACATCACAACCAGCATTTCCTGCCAATTCGGCCGCCTGGCCACGAGAGAGCGAAAGTGCGCCAGTAAATACAATCACCTCACCTGCAAGAATCCCATCCGGATTGCCTTTGCGGGCAATACTTGAGCCTGTAGTTCCTGGAAAAGGCATTGGTTGATAGGCACGTATTATCCATTCATCAAGACCAATACCAGTGTATTCAATCGCTCGCAAAAGAATTTCGCCTGCGGCTCTTGCATCCTCAACGGCATTATGATGTTCGAAGTCTATGTTAAATTCCTTCGCTACATTGGCTAAACCATATCCGCTGCTTCGAAATTCTTGCCAAGTACGCCGAACTACTCTGGCGGTATCAAGCCAAGTGCAATTCACAGGCAAAAGATGATATTTTTCGATTGCACGCGAAATTGCAACCTTATCATATGAGGTATGGATTACTGTCACGTTATTTTCGATTAGCTTTTTCAGTTCCAAATGTATTTGTGAAAAGATGGGAGCGTTACTAACTTTTACCTCTGTAACGCCGTGAATAAGCACATTCATGCTATCAAAGTAGTCTTGTGGATTCACAAGGGATTGCCACTTGTCAACAACGAGACCGTTCGAGAAAGTAACCACCCCAATTTGGCAGATGCTAGCTAAATTGGGATTTGCTGTTTCAACATCAAGAGCAACAAAATTCATAGTTTCTCTCCCTTGTAGGCGGCTCATAGCTTATGATTGCATCTGTGAAAATCCGTGTTCATCCGTCAAATCCGTGATCCTAATTCCCTGTTTCACCTTCGTCACCCGCAACCAGTTGCTGCCGCGTTCGCTCTTGGCCCGAATGTCATGCCCGCGTAGGCGGGCATCCACCTCTTGATGGATTGCCGCTTTCGCGGGAATGACAGGGACAAATAATCGTTTTTAGACACTCTCTAACAGTTTTGCTTCGCTCCAAAGGTTTGTATACTTTGGATGGAATGAATATCTTCGCATTTGTTAAGTTGACAACTTCGGGCAGCCCGACGACCGTCCTCGCCACCCATGTCCGTTTTCAAGATGAAGCCCTCATCGTGCGTTTGTCTGACGGCCGTGAAATCTCCGCCCCTTTAGAATGGTTCCCGCGCCTGCGTGACGCCACCGACGAGCAGCGCAACAACTGGCGCATGATCGCCCGCGGCATCGGCATCCACTGGGAAGATGTAGACGAAGACATCGCCGTCAGTACCCTGTTAAAGAGCTGGTGAAATAACGAACTTTGCGTTCGTTATTTCACCTTTGTAACTTTCAGCCAGTCCCCGCCGCGTTCGCTGTTGGCGAGTTGGATAGCTTCGGCGGAACCGAGGACAACGACACGGCCGTGCTCCCGCACCCCCGCCAACACATCCCCCAACGCCGCAAAATCGGCCGCCGTCGTAGACAGCACCTCCTCGCGCAACTGCTGCCGGTAAGCGTCCGTCACATTTGCCAGATAGCGCGAGAGCGACGTGTACCCCTTCGCGTCCGGCAGTTCATAGGCATCCATGCTGCTAATCGCGCCGATGATGCTTTTGGTCAATTCGTCCGCGTGCAAGGGCTGGCGCAAAAAGGCAGGCGCCCCGGCATAATTCGCCAGCGTGCCCAGCAGGTTCGGGTCGCGGTACGACAGGAAGCTGTAGACGCCCGTGTTGTGGCTGAAGCTGACCATGCCGCCATACGCCCCACCCTGCACCCGAATCTTTTCCCACAGGTACGTCGTGCGCAGATAATTGTTAATCACGGCAATCGAGCCATGCAGCTTGTAACCCAAATCGTACAAGTTCGCCCCCTGCGCCACATAGTTCACCTGCGCCGGGATGGTCAACCCTTCTGGGGCGGCGTCACCCTGCCACTGCCAACGCTGTGTGGCCACCGGCACATCAGGCAGGCTGGCGATAAAGCCGGCCAATCGCGGCTGGAACTGCGTCCAATTGGCCGCGTCCAGGGTCACATTGACAATGAGATTGCGGCGGCTGATGAGCGTCTGCCGCACCCGTTCCAATTTGGCCAGCACGGCGGGCCAGTCACTCTCCATCTCCGCCGCCAACTGGCGCAGGGCAAAGAGGTAGGCGATACCGCTGGTCTGTTCCGATACCCAATCGCTCTCGTTGAAGGTGGCCCGCAAACGGCCGTCCGCCACCCCATGCCCACCGGGAATCAGCCCCGCCTCCAGCCGAGCGATGGATTCATACACCATCTGCCGCAGCCGGTCGCGGTTGTCCAGCTTCACCGTCAGCAGCACGTCGCGGGCAATGTCCAGCAAGTCATCAGCCTGGGCCATCGTTGCCTTGCCGCGCAGGAACAGCCAGGCGGCGGCTTCGCTCTCGCCCCGTCTGGCAGCAATGTGGCGCGAGGCATACAGACCACCCGTTTTGCGGCCGATACGTTGCTGCAACTTCACATAATCTTCGCTTTCCGTACCGACTTCGGTGAGGGCACGGCCGTACAACCCCACCAGCGGCAGCAATTCCTGAGGCAGCGTGTGTAAATTCAGCCCCATGTCCAGATAGACAATGCCGTTGGTAAACAGGTCGTGGGTGATCACCTCCGCGTCGTGTATGGTCTCGCGGGCAAAGGGGATCGGTTTGTTTTCTCTGTCCAGGTCAGCCAGCGTCAGCCGGGGGATGGTCGCTAACGCTACCGGGTCATCTGGCTTCTCTTGCAGCGCCTTCAACTGCTGCGTGGTGGCGATAATGTCGGCGATCTGGCGTTCGTTGAGGCGAGCTTGCACGGCCGTCAGCTTCGCCTTTTCCTCCGCCTCCGTGCGCGATTGCAATTCCGGGTCTGGCTGCAAAACCAGCGTCACGCGGTGTGTGTTCGCCAGCAGGTAGGTGCGGATCAGTTCCTGCAAATAGGCAGGGTTGGCGGCGAGTTGGGTTTTCACGGCCGTGAGCGGCGCTTCAAATTGCAATGGTTCCAGCGGATCAAAGTCATACACCCAATTCCGCAGCGCCCGGATCATCAAGGACAATCCGCGTGGAAAGGAGCCGGTATTATTTTCGCGCAGGCTAAACTCAATGGTGTTGATGGCCGCTTCAATCATCTCCGGCTCAATGCCGTCGGCGGCCAATTTTTCCAATGTTTGCACCACCAGCGGCTCCACTTTGTCCACGTTGTCCAGTTCCACCCCTTTCAGCCCGGTGGAAAAGGTGGCCTGGCGCAATGCGCCGGAAATGCCGCCGCCAATGGTGTCCGACCCCAGCCCGGAATCCATCAGCGCCTTACGCAGCGGCGAGGCGGGCGTGCTGACCACCGCGTAGGACATCACACTCAGCGCCATTTGCAGCGCCGGGTCGAGAATTTCCGGCAGCACCCAGTTGATGCTGACATACGCTTTTTGTTCGCCGTCGGCAGTGACGGCATACGGCCGTACCACCCGCTTCGGCTCTACAAATGGCTCATGCAACGGGATGGCCGAATCAACCTGAGCTGCCTCAAACCCGCTCAGATACTCATCCAACAGCGCCAGCCGCTTTTCCGGGTCATCATCACCATAAAAGAAAATCCGCGCATTGGACGGATGGTAATAGGTCTCGTGGAAGCTGCGGAACTGCTCATAGGTCAGGTTGGGCATCACCGTCGGGTCACCGCCGGAATCGTGGCGGTATATATTGTCCGGGAAGAGCGACTCCTTGACCGCCTTATACAACACCCCCTCCGGCGACGAATACGCCCCCTTCATCTCGTTAAAGACAATGCCTTTGTAAATGAGCGGCTCGTCCGGGCTGTTCAATTCATAATGCCACCCCTCTTGCTCCAAATGGTGCGGCGTTATCAGCGGATGAAAAACGGCGTCCAGGTACACGTCCACCAGGTTATACAACTCTTTACTGTTGGTGGTGGCCACGGGATAGGTGGTGAAGTCTGCGGCCGTAAACGCATTCAAAAAGGTCTTAAACGACCCCTTCGCCAGTTCGATGAATGGCTCTTTCACCTGATACTTGCGCGAGCCGCCCAGCACCGCGTGTTCCATGATGTGCGGCAGTCCGGTGGAATCTTCCGGCGGGGTGCGGAAGGTGATGCCAAACGCCTTGTTCTCGTCCTCATTTTCCACCGACAACAGTTCCGCGCCCGTTTTCACATGCCGGTACAATGTTGCTTTGCTGTTCAATTCTTCAATATAACTCTCTTGAATCAACTCAAAACCATGGGAATTCATGCTATCTCCTTAAATTCTAATAAGGTAAAGCAGGCCATAATATCTCCCTACACCTGCCTTTTTTACATTACGGCCGTAATAGCACCGGCATGAACAACCACTGCAAGGCTGGTACAGGCCCTGATTGGCCAAGCAAAAAATTGGAGAATATAGATGTACTCCCTTCTGCATAGCTATAACCGGCAACATTGCCCGTTGTCCGGTTCGTGGTCAGTTCCGTCCAACCTAACGAATAACGAAACACCGATAAATCAGCTTCGGCAATCCCATTCAACTCATCTGCTGTGCGTGCATAGAGCCGGATTGTGGCAGGCAAGTTATTTGTTGGCGCGATGTTATAACAGCGCGCTGCGTGAGCAGGCGCGCCAATAGAGGCGCCAGGACAGACTTCTCCCGCGTTCAATTCTCGTACTGACACAGTAACGTTACCTAAATTATTAGTGGTGTTAATTTCTGCGCCCCGGTATTTGATAGTTGATCCACCACTATCCCACAACTCCAGAAAGGCAACGCTACCACTACCATTTACTGGTCTAGTCTGAACCAATGTGCCCTTATTAACAACACCGGTTTCCACTGACAACGTGTTATTTAGGGGCAAAGTTAACTGGCTCCCAGGGTCAAGGGTCAGGCTGTTGACAATAACGTTGCTATTTATTGTCAGTGTATGTCCGGCAATGACCACGTCCACCGGTTTGGTAAATACGCCATAGTCCCAACTACTGCCACTACTCCAGTCACCATCGGCGATACTGGTAAACTTGGGGCGAAAGAGGATCACGAGGTTTTCAGACGGCCGTCCCACCACCAACTGCTCATTCACCGGATCATAGGCAAAACCCCACTTAACCCCTTCAGCAAACGCACCACGCACGCTATTAGCCTCCGTCACTGTGCCAATAGTGGTACCGATATTACCCGCACCAAAAGTAACAGCGCCAGCATCGGCTAACGTGTTGTTATCCCAATTTGGGCTATACACCACGTAATTACCGTTACTCAATGGTGTTATCCCAGATGGGCCAAAAATAGCACCTGAACCCACTTGATCACCAGCCGTGCTGCCAACTAGCGAATTAGTGGCGGACACAACTTCGGGGCAACCGGCTGTGCCATCGCACCACGTTGCAGCCCCCACATTTGCTGTTAACGGCGAAGGCAAGTCCCAATCTGAGCTTCCTACAACATAGTGACCATTGCTCAACGCTATTAGGTGTCCACCGACACGGTCATCCACGGTACTGCCTACAAGCGAGTTAGCAACAGAAACGGCTCCCATGCAACCACTCGTCCCGTCACACCATGTTACTGCCCCCACATCCACCGTAGGCGGTGACGGTAAATCCCAATAATTACTACGGACAACGTAGTTCCCGTTGCTTAAAGCCGTTGCACTTCCACCCACGACGTCATAAGCCGTACCGCCGGTCAATGAGTTACTGGCGGATACGGTACCTATACAACCACCCGCACCATTACACCATGTAACTGCGCCTACGTCACTTATTATTGGTGACGGCAAGTCCCAGTTTGGGCTACGCACCACATAATGACCATTGGTCAGGGGCAACACACTACTGCTCCCTATCCTGTCATTATATGTGCCGCCAACCAGAGAATTAGCCGTAGAAACCGTCCCAACACAACCTGTTGTACCATTACACCATGTTATTGCCCCCACATTGTCTGTTTGTGGCGAAGGCAAATCCCAATTGGGGCTTCGCACAACATAATGACCGTTGCTCAAAGCCTCCACACCCTTGACAAAGGTTTCGACCAGGCCTACCCGATCACCTGCTGTGCTGCCAATTAGAGAGTTAGTGGTAGTCACTTCGCCTGTGCAACCAGATGCACCGTTACACCACGTCGCTGCTCCTACATCTGCGGTGACTGGCGATTGTAAATCCCAATCAGGACTTTGTACGACGTAGTGATTGTTGCTTAAGGCGGTCACAGCAACCCCCACATGATCATAAGCACTGGCGCCAACCAGTGAGTTAGCCGCAGAAATCAAACCTGTACACCCTGTTGCACCATCACACCAGGTGGCAGCGCCGCTATCAGTCGCAGCCCCATTGTCCCAAAGGGAACTACCAACGACATAGTGGCCATTGCTTAAAACCGTCACACCATCCTTACTTACCTGATCATGCAATGAACCTCCAACTAGAGAATTGGTGACAGAAATTGTTCCAGTACAACCGGCAAAACCATTGCACCATGTAGCCGCCCCAGCACCGAAATTAGAACCGTTATGCCAGGAAGGGGTACTAACCACATAATTACTATCAGGCAACACAGTAACACCACCCGAACCCACAAACGTTTGCTGACCTACACCTACCAAAGAGTTGGCCGAGGAGACAACTCCCGTGCAACCTGTTGTACCGTTGCACCAGGACACCGCTCCGGCCTGTTCTTCAGTCTCGTTGTTCCAGACCGGGCTACGCACCACATAATGACCAGTGGGCAAGGCTATGACGCCACCGGATCCTACAGAGTCATTATACTGGACGCCTACCAGAGAGTTCGCAGTGGACACTACGCCATCGCAACCTGTGATCCCATCACACCATGTCACTGCTCCAGCATAAGCGGCAGCGCCATTATGCCAATAACCGCTGTTGACAACGTAATTGCCATTGCTCAGTATGGTAATACCGTTTTTACCAATTTGATCATTAGCTGTGCTACCGGTGAGAGTACTAATAAGGGCGCCAGTAGCGCCATTGTAGAGATGGACAGCACCCACATCCACAATAGATCCCAGGTCATAATCGGTATCTATAACGAGGATATTACCGTTAGGCAATACATACGGGTAACCAAACAGACCACTACCTGGCGGACCTGAAATATCTATTTGTGTAGCCGCATGAGCGGGCGTAACCTTCTCTACACTTAGTAACATCACCAATAAAAGAAGACATAACAGCTCTACACCATATAAAAAAGAGAATGCTAAGTTTTTGCGCACCATCATCAGCTCCTATACTGTGCAAATTCTATAAAGCAACTTTGTATTGTGAATCATAGTGTGTTATGCGGAATAGGCAATACGATTCATAGTCTGCCCCTGCACAGTCGCAGCATCTGGTTACCACCACGTTGGAATTCGTAATCTACTGGTTCAATCACGGCCGTCACCCCCTCCCACTCCAATATCTCCAGCAACGGCCGTACATGCACCGCCTCCCGACATTCCAAATCCAGCAGCGAAAATATCCGCACTTCCCCGGCCACCCGCACCATCTCGCGCACGGCCGTGACGTGAAAATCGAACGACAACTGCTCGCTGTACAATAAGAGAAAGTGCGCACAGCCCAAACATCGCCCGATACTCCGCCAGCGACCGCCCCCAGGGCGCCACATTCTCCAATAACACAGCCATATCTCCAACCAGGAACCGGGTCATTCCGACGAGTCTTCGAGGAGGAATCCCTACCGATTAACCATCACGTAGAGATTCCTCACTCCGCAGACTTCGTTCGGAATGACAAATTTCGTTATGCGCGTTCATAAGCGTCCCATCCCTAACGGCCGTCCAAAAAATTCTGCAATATCCGCTTCCCATGCTCCGTCAGGATGCTCTCCGGGTGGAACTGCACCCCCACCACCGGAAACTCCTTGTGGCGCACGCCCATCACCTCACCCTGGCTGGTGAACGCCGTCACTTCCAGGCAGTCCGGCAGCGGCTCCTGCACAATCAGCGAATGGTAGCGCGTGGCCTGGAACGGGCTGGGGATGCCGTTAAACAGTCCCTCGCCGTTGTGATACACCCGCGACGTTTTGCCGTGCATCAGGCGCGGCGCCCGCACCACCTGCCCGCCATACGCCTCGCCAATGCACTGGTGCCCCAGGCAGACGCCGAAAATCGGCGTCGTCGGCCCCAGTTCGCGCAGCAGATCCAGCGAAATGCCGCCATCATGCGGGTCGCCCGGCCCCGGACTGATAACAATGTGGTCGGGCTGCATCGCCCGCACCTCTGCCACCGTCACCTGGTCGTTACGAAACACCCGAATCTCCTGCCCCAACTCACCCAGATATTGCACCAGGTTGTAGGTGAATGAATCGTAGTTGTCTATGACGACTATCATCTTTTTCTCCTGGTTCGTAGTAGGCGATTTATCGCCGTCAGAAGGCGATGAATCGCCTACTACAAACGAGAGGGCAAAACCAGCCCCATCATCTCTTTCATGCGGTCAACTTTGGGTTGGGACACGGCCGTTGCCTGTTCCGCCCCTTTCGCCAGCAGCCGGTATAACTCTGCCGGGTCGGCCATCAATTGATGATACCGCTCCCGGATGGGCGTCAGCGCCGCAATCGTCACCTCCGCCACCCGCACCTTCAGGTCGCCATATCCCCGTGCGTCGGCAAAATCTGCTTCCACTTCGGCCTGGCTCTTGCCTGTGAGCGCCTGGTAGATTTCCAACAGGTTATTCACGCCTGCCTTCGCCGGGTCATCGGAAAAGTGAATCTCGCGCCCCGAATCGGTCACAGCGCGTTTGAAGGAGCGCATGATCTCATCCGGCTCATCCAACACCCGCACCGCATGGCCGCGCACATGCGCCAGACTCTTAGACATCTTCACCGTCGGATCATCCAGCCCCATCACCCGCGCTCCCACTTCCGGGATCACCGGCTGCGGAATGACGAAAAACTCTTCCTCGTAGAGACTGTTGAACCGTTGGGCGATGTCCCGCGCCAGTTCCACATGCTGCTTCTGGTCTTCACCCACCGGCACCTCATGGGCATCATAAAAAATGATGTCCCCGGCCATCAGCACCGGGTAATCGAGCAGGCCGGTCAATACACTCTCCTGCCGGGCGGATTTGTCTTTGAACTGGGTCATGCGTTGCAGCCAGCCCAACGGCGTGATGCAGTTGAGCAGCCAACAGCCTTCGGCATGGGCGGTCACGTGGCTCTGCACAAACAACGTACACTTGTCCGGGTCTATTCCCGCCGCCAGCAAAATGGCGGCCATAGACAATGTTTCCTGCCGCAGTTGTTCCGGCACTTGCGGCACCGTTAGACTGTGCAAATCCACCACACAAAAGTAATTTTCCTTCTCATCCTGTTTCGCCACCCAATTCTTGTACGACCCCAGGTAATTGCCCAAATGCACATTCCCGGTCGGTTGGATGCCGCTGAATACGCGCTTTTTAGTCATAACTATTCTCCTCCCGTTCGTAGTAGGCGATTTATCGCCGTCAGAGGGCGATGAATCGCCTACTACGAACAGCTATAAAATCCCCTGCTCCGCTTTATCCACTGCCACCAGCAGGGCGCGGGCTTTGTTGAATGATTCTTGATATTCGCTGGTCGGGTCGCTGTCGGCGACGATGCCCGCACCCGCCTGCACATAGATGGTGTCATCCTGCATCACCATGGTGCGGATAGCGATGCAGGTGTCCATGCTGCCATCGTAGCTGAAGTAGCCCACCGCGCCCGCATACAGGCCGCGCCGTTCCCCTTCTAGCTCTTCGATGATCTCCATCGCCCGCACTTTAGGCGCGCCGCTGACCGTGCCCGCCGGGAAAGTGGCCCGCATCAAGTCAAAAGCGTCCATGTCCGGCTTGAGCCGCCCGGTGACATGGCTGACAATGTGCATCACGTGGCTGTACCGCTCAATGGTCATCAGGTCGCTGACCTTGACGCTGCCATATTCGCTGACACGGCCGATGTCGTTCCGGCCCAGGTCTACCAGCATCACATGTTCGGCGCGTTCTTTCGGGTCGGCCAGCAGTTCCGCTTCCAGCGCCAGGTCTTCTTCCGGCGTCTGGCCGCGCCAGCGCGTGCCGGCAATGGGGCGCACGGTGGCGGTGCCATCTTCCAGCCGCACATGAATCTCCGGCGACGCGCCGATCACCTGTAAATCCAGTTCGCCAAAGTCGAAGTAGAACATGTAGGGCGACGGGTTCAACATACGCAGGGCGCGGTAGATGGCGAAGGAGTGGGCGCTGGTCTGGCGACTAAATCGCTGGCTGAGCACCACCTGGAAAATGTCCCCGGCGGCGATGTACTCTTTGGCCTGGCGCACCATTTCCTCGTAGCGGGCCTGCTCCATGTTGCTGCTTAGTTGATGCCCGTTGCCATTCCCCGCCCGACGATAACGCAAACCAGGGATGGCGGGCAACGGCCGTAACAGCCGTTCACTCACCCGCTCAATCATCTGAATCGCCTCCACATACGCCGCTTCCACGTCGCCGTTGACACGGGCATTCGCCAGAATGAGCAGGCGGTGGCGGGCATGGTCAAAGACTACCAGCGTGTCTGCCAGCAGGAAGATGGCGTCGGGGATGTCTATGGTGGACACGGCCGTTTCCGGCAGCCGCTCAAAAAAGCGCACCACGTCATAGCCCAGGTAGCCCACCGCCCCACCCTGAAAACGGGGTAGACCGGGCAAATCGGCCGGTTTGAACTGGCTCATCTCTGCCTTGACCACGTGCAAAATATCCTCGCCATCAGCCAATGTACGGCTCTCGCCGTTGGCCGTCACCGCGCGCCCTTTCAGCGAAATCAACCCACGCGGATTGACGCCGACAAAGGAATACCGCCCCACCTGTTCGCCCCCTTCCACCGATTCCAGCAAAAAGGAAGGGCCGAACTGCTCCATCAACTTCAAATAAACCGAAACCGGCGTCTCCAAATCGGCGGCAAACTCCCGGTAGACCGGAATCAAATTCGCCGGCCCCGCCGCCAGTTCACGGAATGCTGCCAAAGTAGGTGCATAAATTGTGTTCATAATCGAAATTATGAATGATGAATTATGAATTATGAGCGCCCTCCCTAATTCATAATTCATAATTCCTAATTGCCTACCTCCGGCAAATGGCTCATCGCATCGGCGATAGCTTCCGCCGGATAGTCGTAATCTTCCAGTTCGCCGTTGAAGTACGCCTGGTAAGCCATCATGTCAAAGTGGCCGTGCCCGGACAGGTTGAAGGCGATTACTTTCTTTTCGCCCGACTCTTTGCAGGCCAGCGCCTCATCAATCGCCGCCCGCACCGCATGGGAGGATTCTGGCGCGGGCACAATGCCCTCCGCTTTGGCAAAGGTGACGGCCCCTTCAAACGTCGCCAGTTGCTGTATGGCGCGGGCTTCAATGTAGCCGGCATCTACCAACGCGCTCACCTGCGGTGACATGCCATGATAACGCAGCCCACCGGCATGGATGCCCGGCGGCACAAAGGTGTGGCCCAGGGTGTGCATCTTCACAATGGGGGCCATCGCGGCCGTGTCGCCATAATCAAAGGCATACGTACCCTGTGTCAGTGTCGGACAAGAGGCCGGTTCCACGGCAATGACCCGCGTTTTCTGGCCGTTGCTCAGGTTCTCGCGGATGAAGGGGAAGGTGAACCCGGCAAAGTTCGAGCCACCACCCGCGCAGCCAATGACCACATCGGGATATTCACCGGCCATGGCCATCTGCTCCAGTGCTTCCAGGCCAATGACCGTCTGGTGCATCAGGACGTGGTTCAGCACCGACCCCAGGCTGTATTTCTTGACACCGCCGGAAGTAGCGGCCACTTCCACCGCTTCGGAAATGGCGATGCCCAATGAGCCGGGGGAATCGGGGTCTTGGGCCAACAGGGCACGGCCGTACTGCGTCCGGTCTGTTGGGCTGGCATACACCTCTGCGCCAAAAGTTTGCATGATGACGCGGCGGTACGGCTTCTGGTGGTAGCTGACCTTCACCATGTACACCTCCAAATCCAGGCCAAAAAAGTTACAGGCCATGGCCAGCGCCGACCCCCACTGCCCGGCCCCGGTTTCGGTCGTCAGCGCCTTTGTACCCGCTTCCTTGTTGAAGAAGGCTTGCGGCACGGCCGTGTTCGGTTTATGCGACCCCACCGGGCTGACGCCTTCATATTTATAGTAGATGTGCGCCGGGGTATCCAATGCCTTCTCTAAACGGCGGGCGCGGAACAGGGGTGTGGGCCGCCACAATTTGTAAATCTCGCGCACCGGTTCCGGGATTTCAATGTACCGCTCCGTGCTGATCTCTTGCAGGATCAGGCTCATGGGGAACAGCACCCCCAGAAAGTCCGGCGTCACCGGCTCCTTTGTGCCCGGATGCAGTACCGGCTGCGGCGGCACCGGCATATCCGCATTGATGTTGTACCAGGCTTTGGGCAGTTTGCTTTCGTCTAATTGATATTTGGTTGTTTCGGTCATTTCGTCCTCCACGTAACGCGAGCTGCTGGTTCGCGTTACAGAAATAAAAAACGCCCTCATCCCAGGCGAAACTATCTTCGCCTAAGGGACGAGAGCGTTTGAATAAACGTATCCCGCGGTGCCACCCTGTTTAAGCTGACTTTGAACAAAAAAACGCGCCGATGAAAGCGCGTCGAGTTTGTTAGCCAGCTTCACTCATGTTGCCTTCTCAATTGTCAATTGAAAAGGTTTTGCCCTGATAACGGTGGCAACTCCGGCTCTGGCTAATTTGTTCGTAGTAGGCACTTTAGTGCCTTACAAACGGTTCATCAGAGCAACTCCCTGGCCCATTCACCAACTGCGCTGTTATCAACCTTGCACCAGAGTGGCTGACTCTCTAAAACTCGCTTTGTTGGGTACTATTCCAGTTCAACGTCATTGGTTGTTAAGTTGGGCGAGATGGTAGCATGGGTGTACGGCCGTGTCAAGGCTAATTTGCTGCCTGTCAGCAATTCAAAATATGGTTTGCGGCGGCAGATAAATCTGCACCAACAAAAAGCAAAGTCGGCCTTCGCCGACTGGCAACTAGCCCACGAAGGTGGGCTTTGCCTCTTGTAGCCGCGATTTTAATCGCCAGGTTTGTCATATTTCGAATTGCTGTGCTGCCTGTTACCTGGGAATTCCATTCCCAGGCTGTTTTGCACAAGTACGCTAAAGCGCACTGAAGACAGTGTGGCGGGCTGCACGGCCGCTCTTTAATGCACGTTCAGTGCGTTTTTTGTGGCAGACGCCGGATTCCATCCGGTGGCCTGACGGCCGTGCCCACCCGAATTTGGCGCTTTTGGGTGACTATGTTTTAATGCGACCCATGACGGGTATGAAAGATATTGGGGGAAAGAATCGTTGGCGGTCACATGTGTGGCCGCTGTTGTTGTTGGGGGTGGTCACGGCCGTGGCCCTGCTCTACTACCTGCGCACCGAGCTGGCTTTCACCGGCGGGCGGTTGGGCGCGCCGCTGGACGATGCCTGGATTCACTTCCAATTTGCCCGCAACCTCAGCCAGGGACATGGCTTCAGCTACAATCCCGGCGAACCACAGCCGGGCTCGACCGCCCCCTTGTGGACGCTGCTGTTGGCGGGTGTGGGGCTGTTTACCCATGAGTTTTTAGTTCCGGCGCTGCTGCTCAGCGCCTTCTTTTTACTGCTAACGGTCTGGCTGAGTTATGGTTTTGCCGCCTGGCTCACCGGCAGCCGGGGGGCTGGATTGTTGGCCGGGCTGGGCGTGGCATTGGCGGGGCGGCTGCTGTGGGCCGGACTGGCGGGCATGGAAACGACGGCTTTTGCGGCGCTGAGCGTGGCAGCGGTGTGGTTGTATGCGCGGCAGGGGTTACGGCCGTTGCCCACCTTCCTCTTTGCCCTGGCCTGCCAACTGCGCCCTGAAGGACACGCCCTCTTCGCGCTGGCGTTAGTGGATACGGCCTGGCAATGGTTAATCGTCAATGGGCAATGGGCAATGGGCAATGGGAAGGGGTTGGTGAAGCAGGTGGGGGTGGCGCTGATGATTTATGTGGCGGTGGCGCTGCCATATACGCTGTTTAGCCTCAGCGTGACGGGACAGCCGCTGCCCAACACGTTTTATGCCAAAGTGGGGGCGGAACATTTGTTTAGCTGGCGCACCTTCCGCGAGACGGCCTGGCTGCATTGGAGTGACAATCCGGCGGCGCTGCTTATGGCGTTTGTGGGGCTGGCCCCCACCTGGCGGCGCAGCCGGTTGACAGTGTTGTGGCTGGTGGGACTGCCGCTGCTCACGGCCGTGATCATAGACCAGACCTGGCATCACGGCCGTTACACCATGCCTCTCATCCCCTTCCAGATGATCGTGGCGGCGGTGGGGGCGTATTGGGTAACAGGGAAATTAGAGATTAGAGATTGGAGATTGCCCACCATCTCCAATCTCCAATCTCCAATCTCTTTCTTGTTTGCGGCTCTTCTGCTCCTGGGTGCATCCTGGCAATTCCGCCCCTGGGCCAACATGCTGGCCCAAAATGTGAATGAGGTGCTAGAAATTGACGTGGCGCTGGGCGAATGGCTGGCAGCCAACACGCCACCCGACGCGCTAATTGCGGTGGATGATATTGGCGCGATTGCCTTTTTGTCCGGGCGGCGCATTGTGGATATGAATGGGCTGATTTCGCCGGAAGTGTGGCCGGCCGTGCGCCAGCCGGTGGGGTTGGCGCGGGATACCCGCCTGACGCGCATCCTCTCCCAGAGCCGACCCGATGTCATCGTTGCCTTTCCCCTGTGGCATTGGCCGCTGACACAAAACACGGCCGTTGCCCACCCCATTCACAGCGTGCAAACCGGCACGCATACCATCATCTTCCAGCCAGAAGCGGTGGTGTATGCGGCGAACTGGCCTTATGTGGCGGCGGCGGCGCCGGCAACGGCCGTGAACGCCATCTTCGGTAATGCGATTGAACTGGTAGGGTATGATGAAACAGTGGGAGCCACGGCCGTTAAGCTTACCTTTTACTGGCGCAGCCTGGCCCCGGTCATGGCCGACTATGATGTGTTTGTGCATTTGCTGGATGAAAACGGGAACATCGTGGCCCAGGCCGACCAGCAGCCGCTGAATGGGCTGGCCCCCACCGGCCAATGGCAGCCCGGCGATATGATCCGCCACCCTCTCGCCATCCCCCTACCCCCTGACCTGCCCGCGGGTGTTTACACTTTACGCACCGGGCTGTATCTACGCGAAACGGGGGAGCGATTAACGGCCGTAGGGGACACGGTGATGTTAGGGGATGTGGCCGTAACCCGTAACCCGTAACCCGTTATCCGTTATCCGATCACGCATCACGTATCACGGCCCCGGCGCAGCGGCGGGCAGCAAATACTCACCAACCACCCAACCCTGGGTACCATCCGCCCGTTCTACCTGCCACCAGACGCGGTTATTTGGCTCATCTGGCGCCGGCCCACCAATCACCAGCAGTAGTTCCCCTTCATCAACAATCGTAATCTGGGCATTGTCGGTGCTAGGGCCACCACGCAGGCGGGCGCCTACGCCTTCAGTGTTCGCTACCACCGCATAATAATCAACGGTGACTTCCGGCGGAGCGATGGCCTGGTCGGGGGTGGGGATAGGCGTAAACGTGGGGATAGGTGATGGCGTAGGCAGTACGGTCGTCGGCGACGGAATGGGGCTGGGCGGCGCAGTGAGAATGATGAGTGTAGGCGCGCCGCTCTCCACTTCTAACGGCGGGCGGCGCAGCAGCGCATTGGCCAACGCCAGAGCAATCACCAGACTGACAAACGTGACCACCACCCCCATACCCAGGTAGCGCCAGGGGGTCGGCTCCCGGTAATCACGGCGCATCCGGCGTGGCCGTTTATCATTCGATTCGCGGGGATCGGGGGGGATTTCGTATCGAGCCATAGAAGAACTTAAGGAAGTTCAACTTCTGGTAGAAGTTAAACTCTACTATTTTGCCTCCACTACCAATAAAGTTAAATCATCAAATGGAGGTGCGTCTTGCATCCAATCGGTCAATTCCTGGGCGATGTGGGCGGCTAAAGGGACAGCGGACAGATGAGCGGCGGTGGCGACTACGGCCGTTAACCGTTCCAATCCATACTGATCTTCCGCCGGGTTGATGGCATCCGGTACGCCATCGCTAAATAGCACCAGCCGGTCGCCGGGTTGAAGCTGCATCTCGTATTCGGCAAGCTGCAATCCATCCAGCATACCCAGGAAACGGCCGTTGCCCGGCAATTCTGTAATATCCTGCCCTGGCCGAACCCATAACGGCCGTTCCTGAGCAGCGCGTACATACGTGAGACGGCCGCTGGGGCGGTGCAGCACACCATAAAACGCGGTCAAAAAAGTGTCGTGGGAGGAGACGGCTAACATACCCTGATGGACGGCCGTGGCCACCGCCGCCGGCGACAGCGAATGTTTGCCCTCTTGCAAGAAGAGCGTGCGCGTTACCGCCATAAACAGCGCCGCGTGAAAGCCCTTATCGGCCACATCGGCAATCAAAATACCCACATGCTCTTCATCAAGCACAGCCACATCATAAAAATCACCCCCTACCTGCCGCGCCGGTTGCAAATAAGCGGCAAACGCATAGTCAGGGAACTGCGGCAGGGCATCGGGCAGCAAACTGCGCTGCACAGTAGCGGCCAGTTCCATTTCCCGCACCAACCGCTCCTTCTCCACCAGCCGCGCCTGCGCCTGCTGCAAATCAGCATATGCCTGTTGCAGCGCCTCGTTTTTCACCTGCAACTCGGTAATAGATTGCTGGTCAAGGTTGCGGGTGGTTGCCAGAATGTTGCGCAGCACAGCGTAAGCCAGCGCCGGGCTTTCCAGCATGAACCTGTCAAAGTTCTCTTCGGTCACTTCCAGCACGGTAGTTGGCGTCAGGGTAATGCAGTTAGCCATGCGCGGCGCGTCGTCAATCAGACCCATCTCGCCAAAATACCCCCTGTCGCCAATAACACTGAGAATACGTTCCTGTCCATCATCCAGGGTTTGGGTGACAACCACACTGCCATTGACCACCACGTAAAAGGTATGCTCAATTTCACCCTGGTGGCAAAGGGTGGTATGCGGTGGATAACTGCGCGGCACGGCCACCGCCCGCAGCGTTTCTAGCGTGTGTGGTTCCAAAGCGCCAAAGGCATGGCGGATGAAGGAGGTGGTGACGGTACTCATATTTGGTAATCGGTAATCGGTTGTCGCTAATCGGTTGTCGGTGAATTTACTGATTACCGTTTACCGATAACCGATTACCCAGAAAGGCTAACAGCCGCTCCAGGGGCCAGGTATTCACCACCATTTCCGCCGGCGCCCAGCCACGTTGGGCGGTGGCGACGCCATAGTGCAGAAAGTCAAAATGGTTGGTGTGGTGGGCATCGCAGTTGATGGCCAGGGTTGCGCCCAGTTCCACAGCGCGGCGCACCAGATTATCGCGCAGGTCCAGGCGGTGGGGGTTGGCGTTGATTTCCAGGATGGTATGGGTGGCAACGGCCGTTTCCAGCACCACTTCCCAATCCAAATCGGCCCCGGCCCGGTCTGGCAGCAGTCGCCCGGAAGGGTGCCCAATCATATCCACATGTGGGTTATGCAAAGCATGGAGCATCCGCTCCATCACCTGGGCGCGCGGCTGGCTCAGGCTGACGTGCAAACTGGCAATCACAAAATCAAGCTGCGCTAACACGTCGTCGGGGTAATCGAGTGAGCCATCGGCGCGGATTTCCATCTCCGTGCCGTGCAAAATGCGGAAGTGCGGCCCCAACGTTTCATTCGCCTGCCGGATTTCTGCCGCTTGCTGCCACAGCCGCTCTACCGATAGACCGTTGGCAATACCCAGGCTGACGGAATGGTCGGTGATGGCGATGTGGGTAAACCCGCGTGCCTGCGCGGCCCGCGCCATGTCCAAAATCGAAAACTTGCCGTCTGACCAGGTGGAATGCATGTGCAGGTCGCTGATGATTTGTTCGGCGCGAATGACGTCCGGCAAACGGCCGTCCCGCGCTGCCTCTATTTCGCCCCGGTCTTCACGTAAAGTGGGTATGATGGTGGGCAGGCCGAGGGTCTGGTAAATTTCTTCTTCGGTGGCGCAGAGGATTTCGGGACGGCCGTCGGTGGGCGTAAAGGCATGTTCATTCAGGCTCAGCCCTTGCTTCAGTGCCAGTTCTCGCAGGCGCACATTGTGGTCTTTGCTGCCGGTGAAGTAAGAGAGCAGGGTGCCCCACCGGGCGGCGGGCAGCACACGCAAGTCTACTTGCAAACCGTTGACCAGCGTGACACTGGATTTGGTCGGCCCATGCCCGGAGATGGATTCTACCTGGGGCAGATGGACAAAAGCGTCCATGACGGCCGTTGCCGCTTCTTCGTCCGCCGCCACCAGCAAATCAATATCGCCGATGGTTTCTTTCATGCGACGCAGGGAACCGGCGACGGCCGTTTGGGTCACGCCTGGTAATTTTGCCAGTTCGGCCAGAATTCCCTGAGCGATGGGCCAGGCAGTGCCCAACATGGCCCGGTCGTCACCATGCCGCGCCAGCGCCTCAATCGCTTTAAGTAGCTTTTCTTCGGATTTGGCCCCCATGCCGGGCAGGTCACGCAATTTGCCTTCGCGGGCAACGGCCGTTAGCTCGGCCAGGGTCGTCACCCCTAACACCTCATATACTTGCTTCACCCGCTTTGGCCCCAATCCCTCCACCTTTAATAGTTCCACCAGCGACGGCGGAATTTCCTTTGCCAATTTCTCATAAAACTCCAGTTTGCCAGTGGTCAACATCTCACCAATTTTTTCGGCCAGCGTCTCACCAATGCCGGGGATATCGGTCAATGTGCCTTCGGTGTACACCTGGTTCACATCCCGCCCCAGTTCCTCTATCGCTTCCGCCGCCCGGCGATAAGCCAGCACCCGATGGATATTGTCGCCGCGAATGGAAAGCATATCGGCCACATCAGAAAAGCGTTGCGCTACTTCACGGTTATTCATAAAACCGATTATACCCCGCGTAAAACGTAAAACGTAACCCGTTAACCGTAATCCGTTATCCGTTATCCGTTATCTGAAGTCCGATTACCGATTACCGAATTAGTTCGTTTGTCATCTCATACAACCCATGCTACCATACGCTTGATCCCGATATATGGCGTTATGACTCGCACAATGCAGCACAAGTTTTATATTTCATGTTCTTCAAAAATGGAGGAGAGAATGAAAAATCGCAAAATGTTACTGTTGTTTAGTTTATTTGTTGTCTTCGCTTTAGCCCTGGCAGCTTGCAGTGGTGGCAGCACCGAACCAACTGCGGCGCCGGCGACTACAGCGCCGGTTGTTGAAGAGTCGGCTGCTGAAGAAGCGCCGGCCGAAGAAGCCCCGGCCGAAGAAGCCCCAGCCGAAGAAGCCCCGGCCGAAGAAACAATGGCGTTTGAGCCGATGTCCGTAGCCGCAGAAAACTGCGATTATGGCGGCAAGATCGGCTCCATTGAAGCAGTAGATGAATTCACCGTTGTCTTCAACCTGTGCAAACCTGATCCGGCTTTCACGGCGAAAGTGGCCTTTACCCCCTTTGGTATTCAACCAGCGGAATGGATTGCCGAAACGGGTGGCACCGGCCAGATTCTGGAAAAGCCGATTGGCACAGGCCCGTACATGCTCGACTCATGGACACGCGGTGATTCCATCGTGTTTAAGCGGTTTGACGATTATTGGGGCACACCGGCCCATGAAGAAACGGCCGTGCTCCGTTGGGCCGCTGAAGGCGCCGCTCGTTTGCTGGAATTGCAAGCCGGCACCGCCGACATGATTACCAACCTCAGCCCTGGTGATTACGCTTCCATTGAAGCGGATTCCAATTTGCAATTGCTGCAAGTAGCCAACCCCAATGTTTTCTATTTGGGGATGACCAATACTTTCGAGCCTTTTAATAACTTGCAAGTGCGCCAGGCTGTGGCGATGGGTATTGACCGGCAGCGTATTGTGAATAACTTCTATCCAGAAGGGTCCGAGGTTGCTTCCCACTTTACCCCCTGCTCCATTCCCAACGGTTGCGCTGGCGATGAGTGGTACGAGTTTGACGCCGAAGCCGCCCGCGCCATGCTGGCCGAAGCTGGCTACCCGGATGGTTTTGAAACCAACATTTACTACCGCAACGTGTTCCGCGGTTACCTGCCAGAACCGGCGCTGGTGGCTGTAGAACTCCAGGCCCAACTGCAGAATAACCTGGGCATTACCGCCAACGTCGTGGAAATGGAATCTGGCACGTTTATCGCTGAATCCAGTGCGGGCAACCTGAATGGTTTCTACCTATTAGGCTGGGGGGCAGATTACCCACACGTCACCAACTTCCTGGATTTCCACTTTGGCTCCGGCAACATCCAGTTTGGTGACCCCCATCCGGAGATTTATGAACTGCTGCAAGAAGCCTCGTCCATCGGTGACGCGGACGAAGCCAATCCGCTGTACGTACAGGCCAACAATGCTATCCGTGAATTGGTACCGATGGTGCCGATTGCCCACGGCGCATCGGCACACGCTGCCCTGGCCTCTACCGAAGGCGCGTATGTACCGCCGTTTGGCGCTACCGAGTTTGCCCAACTGTCTACCGGCAAGGGCACACTGGTCTTCGTGCAAAACGCCGAGCCGATCAGCCTCTACTGCACCGATGAGACCGATGGTGAATCATTACGGCCGTGCCAGCAAGTGGTAGAAACGCTGCTCTTCTACATGAAAGATTCCGGTGATACCCAACCAGGTCTGGCCACTGCCTGCACGCCTAACGATGATTCCACCGTCTGGACGTGTACTTTGCGCCAGGGCGTCTTGTTCCACGATGGTTCCAAGCTAGACGCCAACGATGTCGTCGCCTCTTGGGCCGCCGGCATTGATGCTTCCAATCCGTATCACGTAGGTAACACCGGTGCCTTTGAATACTATTCCTACCTGTGGGATGCGTTAATGAACGCCGGTGAATAAACCATTTGCTGTTTTGACCTGACAGGTTTTCGAAGACCTGTCAGGTCTGGAGCAAACCATTAACACAACCACTGATTTTGTCATAACGCCTGATTAGTATGACTATGGACATCCGATTTTGCTGGCACTGGTGGCCGGTAAAATCGGATGTCTTATTCCCAGAGGTGGTGCGGTTAGAAAACGGCCACAGCAAGTATATAATCATGATTCAGTACACCATCCGCCGCAGTATATTAGCCATTCCCGTCCTGTTTGCTATTTTGATAGTGGTCTTTTTTTTGGCACGAGCCGTGCCGGGTGACCCTTGCAGATCTATTTTGGGAGAAAAAGCTACTGCGGAAACGTGTGAGCGTTTTACAGAGAAATATGGCTTAAATGAACCAGTACCGGTACAGTTGAGCATCTATATAGCCAATATGCTGCGGGGGGATTTTGGCGATTCCATTCGCTTCAAGCGGCCGGTGCTGCTGATGCTGGCCGAACGTTTGCCCATGACAATTGAGCTGGGTCTGGCAGCCATGACACTGGCGCTGGTTGTAGGCATTCCGTTGGGCATTATCTCTGCTGTGCGCCGCAATTCAGCCATAGATGTGGCGACAATGTTTGGCGCCAATATCGGCGTTTCCCTGCCGGTGTTTTTCTTGGGGCTGCTGCTCATTTACCTTTTTGCCGTTGTGCTGCGTGATACACCTTTTGCCTTGCCCCCGTCAGGTCGGCTCTCGCCGGGTGTAACCCCTAAACCGTTTTTTGTCTATTATGAACTGGCCGTGGAACCAAACACCGGTAAGTTTTACCTTTACCAATTTATTGCCAAGTTATATATTTTGAATTCTATACTGACGAAAGATTGGGTGGTGCTAAAAGATACACTCCGGCATTTGATTTTGCCGGCTATTGCCCTGGCTACCATCCCGCTGGCGATCATTGCCCGCATGACTCGTTCTAGCATGTTGGAAATTCTGGGGCTGGACTATATCCGCACAGCCAAAGCTAAAGGGCTGCCGCAGCGGATGGTGATTATGAAACATTCGTTTCGTAATGCGCTGCTGCCCATTGTCACCATTGCCGGTTTGCAAATGGCAGCTATTTTGGGTGGCGCTGTGCTGACAGAGACGATCTTTAGTTTGCCAGGGGTGGGATTAAGTGTGTATGAAGCGATTACAGCCCGTGATTTTCCCGTGATTCAGGGATTTGTCCTGGTCATTGCCTTTATTTATGTGGCATTTAATTTGATTGTGGATCTATCTTACGCCATTTTGGATCCACGAATTCGGCTCGATTAACGTATGGTCACCCAAACTTCAGAATCACTACCTTCCGTCGTGCAAATTCCTGACGATAATATCGCCGATATAGGCGATTATAAATCGAATAGCTTATGGCGTTTGACACTGCGTCGTCTGTTTAAGCAGCGGTCAGCACAAGTAGGGATGGTTATGTTAGGTCTTTTGGTGCTGACGGCCGTCTTTGCCCCCTACATTGCCCCCTACGATCCGGCTCGTGTTATCGAGGACAGTAGCGGTAAGATAAAAGTAAGGCAGGCGCCTTGCATTCACTTGCTTGGCTGCCCGGCTGATCAATCGCAACATATTTTTGGCACGGATGGCAACGGCCGTGACCAGTTCAGCCGCATCCTGTATGGGGCGCGTGTGTCCCTACGCATTGGCATTACGGTTATTACCGTCGCCGTACTGACCGGTACGTTCATTGGCGCCATCTCTGGTTATGCCGGGGGTTGGTTGGATAACTTGCTTATGCGTGGCATGGACATCATCCTGGCTTTCCCTTTCTTTTTGCTGGCCATTGCCCTGGTTTTTGTGTTGGGGCCAAGCCTGGAAAATGCCATGCTGGCGATTGCCATTGTCAGTATACCTACCTACGCCCGTGTCGTCCGAGGCACCGTGTTGTCGTTGCGGGAAACAGATTATGTGGAAGCATCGCGGGCATTAGGGGCCAGCAGTTGGCGTATTTTGTTCGGCCGTATTTTGCCCAATGCGTTGCCACCGCTGATTGTGTTAGCCACCTTAGGTATTGCCACCGCCATTCTGGATACAGCCGCCCTCTCCTTTTTAGGGCTGGGGGCGCAAGAGCCAACGGCCGAATGGGGCACTATGCTCGGCCGTGAGCGCAACCAGATTTTCAGCGCCCCTCATCTGGTTATCATCCCCGGTATTGCCATTTCCATCACCGTGCTGGCCTTCAACCTGCTGGGAGATGGCCTGCGCGACGCCCTCGATCCGCGCCTTGTCCATGGGAAAGGTAGCAAGTAACAAGTTGCAAGTTGCAGGTAGCCGGTCATTACTTGCCGCCTGCAACTTGCAGCCTGCAATCAGCAACCTCTCCATTACTCCTGTAGTTCTCCCATATCATTCGACATAACGCTTGCAACTTGACGTAATATCAGGCATAATGTACACATTATGTCTCCTTTATTAGAGGCGCTGATCTTGCTGCAAAACCGCCTGGTTGTTTGGTGGCAGCAGCAAGTATGGCCTTTATTGGGCATCAACAAACAGGTCATGGCCTTTGGTTTTTTTCGGGGCATTTATGATACCGTTTTGTTGCTGCTGCTGGGGACCGGGCTATTGGTGGGCAGCACCATGTATATGAACGGGCAGTTTGATCTACCCAGAGATATACAGACAACGGCCGTACAGTGGGCGCCCATTGCCGACAGCATTGCTCGCTCCGTAGATATTCCACGTGAGGTACCTTTGGTGTTGTGGTTCAAAGAGAACAGCATGTTGGCCGTAAATCCCGCTAACTGCACTGGTATTATGGGCGCGTATGACCTGGTGCGGTCGGGAGCGCATCCCTGTTTTACACCCGGCCCCATTTCTGACCTGGAAGTACAAAAACAACTGCGGATTGGCGCTGAGGAATTCAAAAAACGCTGCCCGGAAATCACGTACTACACCCAAGACCCGGAAACAATCAAGACGTGTTATTTTGCTTACAATGCCGGTATGGGCGCGGCCCAACGACTGGATGCCAACCAATCGGCTTATGTGATGAACCTGTATGACGCAGCCCATACGAATATGGTGTATAGCGACATTGAACTGGGCACGGTGGTGATGAGAACGTTGGGCGCCTGGCCCGCTCACCTGGCGTTTCAAAGCCTGATCACCGGGCAACTGGATGTGGAAGAACGGCCGTTTGCCCTGACCATGCTCTATATCAGCCTGCAATTTTACGATCTGACCACCCAGTTTTTTACCGACCTGTTGGGAGGCGTCAGCGGCAGCGAAGTCAGCATGGATTTCCCCAGTTACCGCCCCCTGCAAGATGCGGACTGTCTGGGGGAGGCGCACGTGGTAGGACGGCCATCCCTACGTCCGCGCCTCAACCCCATCAGCGAAACCCCCATTTTGACCCAGGACATTCACGGATGCAGTTATGGGCTGCCAGGTTTAGATATTTCCAGCAGCAACAGCACGGCCGTGCTGCAAGCCCCCATCCCCGGCGAGGTCACCACCTATACCGACCAATGGTATAACAGCACCATCCGCATTGAGAACGATGAATGGATTGTCTGGCTGCTGCACGCCCGCACCTACTTTATTGAGGAAGGCAGCGTGAAACAAGGGCAGGCTGTGGGCACGATGGGCGCCGTCGGTATTGCCACCGGCCCCCACGTCCATTACACCGTGTTTGACAAACTGAATAATACATTCGTTGACCCCAGGCCATTTTTACCCTGACGACCTGACGACCTGACGACCTGACGGCCCAAAGGTCAGCGAATTTAACCAGGTAGTACATAGCAGAGGAGTTGAACATCATGGATCTATTACAACTATTAAGATTTTTGCCCCTGATTCTGGGTGGCGCGCTGATCGTATTCCTGTTATTCAAGCAGGGACCGATCAAAGATTTCAAGCTGACCAAACTCATTGTGTATTTTGTGGGCATATTGGTCACGTTGTTATTCGTGGGCTGGCTGGTGGACACCTTTGTCTTTTCCTGGGCCAACGACCGCCTGCAAGCCACCACAGATGGCGAGTTTGATGCTTTCGTCAACTCCACCGAAGCCATTATTAACGCAGCCCTGGATACCAGTAGTTCGAGTAGCAGCAGCGCCCCACCCGCCCCCACCCAACCGCCGGTTGTCATCATCGTCACGCCCCCCACCAGTGGGGGCGGCGTTCCCCCAGAGAGTGGCGGTGGCTCACCAGGCACAGTGCAGTATGTGGTGGTGGCTGGAGATACGTTGTACAGCATCGCCGCCCGCTTTGGCACGACGGTCAATGACATTATGGCTGTCAATGGCCTGACCGACCATATCATCTATCCGGGGCAGGTTTTGTTGATACCGGTGTCGTAGGGACGGATTGCAACAATGCCTATTCGCAGATACTGGGATTTTTCGGCTTCCATCATCAATATCCAGGATTCATTTAAGCCGAGTGAACTGGAAGAGCGGCTGATGCCGGGTGAGGAGCTGCAACTGGAAATTCATCTGGCCTGGTACCGGGATTTTTTGGGGCGGCTGGTGATTGATCGGTTTGGCTGGTTTTTGTTGTTGGCGGGGGTGCTGACGTTTATCACGGCCGTTGTCACGACCAGCCAGAACTATCATTGGGGTATTGCCTTTATCCCCGTCTTCCTGTTTGCCAGCCTCTTTTTTCTGGCGCTGTACCAGCGCATTATCTACCAGCAATACCGCCTACAAAAAACAAATGCCCGGTTCATTGTGTCCATCCCCCAGCCAAACGGCTTTCCCCTGGCGGATAACATTGAGCTAAAAGGGCTGCCCCAGGTGGTAGACCCCAACTGGTCTAAAAATTTCTTCTGGCGCGTCTTTCAATTTTTCACCGGCGCGCGTGACATTTATATCAGCCTGGTCGCCTATCAATTTGTGGAAGGCACAGCCAAAGTAGGTGGAGCGTTGATTATTCCCGATGTCATGCCAGATGATATATTTGAATTGAAACGGCATGTGTTTGGCATGGTGTAGGGGGTCGCCCCATAAAAAAAACGGCCAGATGGCCGTTTTTTTATGCCAATAAACTGGTGTCGCCTTCATACGGCTCAATTTCGGTGGCTTCCAGGCCTTTGCGCGTTTCCTCCACATCGTAGAGAACCCACTGCCCTTCCTGCAATTCTTCGGGGTCGCCGACGGTACTGCTTTTGTGGAAAAATATCTCTTCCCCGGCCCCACGCACCAGAAAGCCATACCCTTTTTTGACGTTATACCACTTCAACCGCCCCAGGTATTTGCCGGTCTGAGGATCAATTTGAATGGTCAACGGCTCGGCAAAAGTCGTCTCGGCGTCATCATCCCTGTCTGGCGTTTGTTGTCTTGGCGGCGGCGGTGAGTACGACGGCCGTACCGCCACCCGCTCCTTCAGTTGTGACAACGATGCCGGTTCTACGGGCAGCCCGGCCTCGACAAGCCGCCGCTGCATCTCCACCGTAAATAAAAACTGTTCCCCATTCTCATTTGTCGCCCATTGGTCTTTGTAGCTCATCTTTCATCTCCGTTGGTAGCCTATAGACCAGACAGATTTTTAGAGACCTGTCTGGTCTGAACGAGTTGGCGCATTGTACCGCCATTTGCTCAGGCTGGCTATTTCTTCTTTTTGGCCGGTTTTTCCGGCAGCAGGGTGAGTTGTTGAGGCGTCACGGCCGTGTCTACCTCATCCCCATTCACCTCCGGTCGTTCCATAATCCGCAAAGCGCCGGTAATCTGGTTGCGCTCGCCCACCGACATCACCGGGCGCGGCTTGAGGGAACGCGCCCCCACTGCGCCCGCCTTCAGCGATACTTTTTTGGTGGAGCCGGTCCCCGTCGTCACCAGCAGTTCCGTTTTCTCTGAACAGATGACCGCCGCCACCACTTCCGCCGCTTCCTTGGGCAGCCGCACGTTAATCACGCCTGCGCCATGCCGCCCCTGTGTGGGATATTCGTTTAGCGGCGAGGCTTTTACCATGCCATTATCGGTAATGCTCCATAAGTAACCGTCCGGTTCCACCACCTCGGCGGCAATGACGCCATCCGCCTCATCGGTCAGTTTGATGCCCATGACGCCACCGGCGGGCAGACCCATGGGCCGTACTTCCTCTTCCTGGAAGCGGATCGCCTGCCCGTTGGCCGTGGCCAGCAGCATTTCCTGACGGCCGTCCGTCAGCCGCACCCAGCCCAAGGCATCCCCGTCGGGCACATTCATCACTGTAAACGGGTCGGTGGTGATGCCGGGCAAATCTTCCACCCGCACCCGTTTCACCACACCCGCCAGCGTCGCCAGGAAGAGGTAGCCTTCTACGCCCACCGGCAGCACCAGCGCCGCCGCCAGATGATCGCGCCGCGAAAAACCGGTCATATCGGCGTAATGTGTGCCCACGCCTAACTCGGTGGCCTGGGGGAGCTGGTAGACGGGCAGGCTGAGGGCACGGCCGTCGGCAGCAAACAGGTACAGAATATCCTGCGTATTGGCCGCCAGCAGCGCCATCGGCTGCTCTTTAGGCTTCAGCGGGATCTTCACCATCTCCGGCGAAGTGGTGCGGGCAATTGTGCCCTTCTCGCCTACCATCACCCAGACATTTTCTTTTGGCAGCAGGTCGGTGGCAGTAATCACCTTGCTGTCCATGCCATCCACAATCTGGGTGCGGCGGATGTCAGTATATTGGCTTTTAACGGCCGTGAGTTCTTCCTTGATCGTCTCCCGCATCAACCCTGGATTCGCCAGCAGCCGTTCCAAAAACTTAATGATCTGTTTCTGCTCCTTATGCTCCTCCTGAATCTTCTGCCGCTCCAAAGCTGCCAGCCGTCGCAATTGCATATCCAAAATCGCCTGCGCCTGCATCTCAGACAGGGCAAACTTTTTCATCAAATTGGCATGGGCGGTTTCGGCCGAACGGGAGCGCCGGATGGTATCAATCACCTCATCCAGATGATCCAGCGCCTTGAGCAGCCCCTCCAAAATATGCGCCCGCCGCCGTGCCTTTTCCAGATCATGCTCACTGCGGCGGCCAATCACTTCCAGCCGGTGTTCCAGGTAAACCCGCAATGCCTGCTTCAACGTCAGCACGCGCGGCTCGCCATTCACCAGCGCCAGCAGCGAGATGCTAAAGGTACTCTGCATAGGCGTCAGGTTAAACAACGCCGCCAGCACCGCCTCCGGCTCCACCGTGCGCGTCGTCTCGATGATGATGCGCATCCCATTGCGGTCAGACTCATCGCGCAAATCGGTCAACCCTTCAATCTTGCCATCCCGGTGCAGGTCAGCAATGCGCCCTAACAAATTAGTCTTGTTCGCCTGGTAGGGCAGTTCGGTAATGACAATGCGCGATTTATTGCGCCCCATCTCTTCCACATGCGCCTTGGCCCGCACCGTCACATGGCCGCGCCCGGTGGCATAGGCGCTCGTCAGGGCATCACTCTCCACTCCCTTCAAATCCCGGTAGCGGAAGACCAGCCCACCGGTGGGAAAGTCCGGCCCTTTGATAAAACGCATCAGGTCGGCCACGGAAATATCTTCCAGTTTGGCCCAGTTATCGAGCATGTAGGTGAGGGCGTCTATCACTTCACCCAGGTTGTGCGGTGGGATGCTGGTAGCCATGCCCACGGCAATACCTGACGAACCATTGACCAACAGGTTGGGGATGGTGGCGGGTAAAACGGCCGGTTCTTTGAGTGAATCGTCAAAGTTGGGATTAAAGTTGACCGTTGCCTTTTCGATGTCGGCCAGCATGTCATGGCCCATCTGCGTCATGCGGGCTTCGGTATAGCGCATGGCGGCGGCTTCGTCGCCATCAATGCTGCCAAAGTTGCCCTGCCCGTCTACCAGGGTGTAGCGTAGCGAAAAATCCTGGGCCAGGCGCACCATGGCGTCATAGACGGCCTGGTCGCTGTGTGGGTGATATTTACCCAGCACTTCACCGACGACGCGCGCCGATTTTTTGTAGGCGGTGTTGGGGCGCAGGCCCATGTCATACATGGCGTAGAGGATGCGCCGCTGTACCGGTTTGAGGCCGTCGCGGGCGTCGGGCAGCGCCCGCGACACAATAACGCTCATGGCGTAGCTGAGGTACGATTCGCGTACTTCTTCATCAATATTGATTTGTTTGACTGTTCCGATTTCCATGGCTTGTCTACTAAAGACCCGAAGGGTTTGGGAAACCCTTCGGGTCTATGTCTTCTAAAAATGAAATAAATGTTCTACAGAGGCGGGCGTAAATATAGGCAATTTAGAGCGGGCTGTCAATGGGGGAGTACGGCCGTGTCGTTTGTGGTGGGTGGTACGGCCGTACCCGCCCCCATCTTCAACGCCGCCACCGATTGATACCCCTCGCCGGTATTGGCATAGCGCCGCACCGCCTCCCTGGTCGCTTCATCCAAAAGCGGCCACAACGGTTGCGGCACATCCATCACCTGCCGCAGCGCCACCTGAATTTGCGCATCCCAGACCGGGCAGTACCGCTCAAAATCATCCGGGCGCAGCACACCGCGGCAGCCCTCCGTCTGATGGCAATTCAATTCCATCGTCCAGCCCAGGTTAAAGAGAGCATACTCGTCACGCAACTCCTCACCCGGCAGAATGTCGCGCAGGGCAATCTCAAAGCCATAACCGGTACTAATGATATTGGCATGGCAGCAGTGATTGACATACTTGGCCGCGTCCCAACCAATCACGCGGCGCTGGCCTGGTTCTAATATGGCGTATTTATCAATCGTGGGGCGTAAAACGGGGTTTTCTAATAGGGGGCTGTCTGGGGGAATGACAATATCAAGCGGATCCTCGACGTACACAACCGTACCGGCGGGGATAAAGGCGGTGGCAAAAACACCCACGCCTACCTGGTCGTCCACAGTTTTGACCTGACAATTTGGGTGCATCATACAATTTCATTTTGTCCTCCGGCAATGTAGGTTGCCAACCTGATGAAAATTCTTATTCGCGCATATTAAGCACGTTTTAGCGATTGTCAATATCTTGTTCGTAGCAGGCGATTCATCGCCGTAAGAAGGCGATGAATCGCCTGCTACGAACGGCCGTCGGGGTTCGTTCTTTTGTATCAGTTAGGGTATAATTTGACGGGTCTAAAAACCACTAAAACCAGATAAGCAGCCACCAGACCTGACAGGTTTTGGGAAACCTGTCAGGTCTCATGCTCGGAGACTGAAACTTGGAAATTGGCACTGTAAACCAGATTGATATTAACGATGAAATGCGTAATTCCTACCTGGATTACGCTATGAGCGTCATCATTGCCCGCGCCTTGCCTGACGCCCGCGACGGCCTGAAACCCGTCCACCGGCGCATCCTCTACGCCATGTGGGATATGGGCATTCGCGCCAACACCCCCCACCGCAAAAGCGCCCGTATCGTCGGTGAAGTTTTGGGTAAATACCATCCACACAGTGACACGGCCGTGTACGATGCCATGGTGCGCATGGCCCAAACATTCTCGCTGCGTTACATGCTGGTGGACGGGCAAGGTAACTTTGGCAGCATTGATGGCGACAGCGCCGCCGCCATGCGTTACACCGAAGCCCGCCTGGCCCGTATTGCCCATGAACTGCTGGAAGATATTGACAAAAATACCGTGGATTTTGGCCCCAATTTTGACGACAGTCTGACCGAACCCACGCTGCTGCCCGCCCGTCTGCCCAATTTGCTGCTCAACGGCTCGGCCGGGATTGCCGTGGGCATGGCGACGAACATCCCACCACATAACCTCAGCGAACTGTGTGACGCCATCAGCCACCTGATTGACCGCTATGATGAAGCGGATGATGTGACGCTGGAAGATTTGATGCAGTTTGTGAAGGGGCCAGATTTCCCCGGTGGCGGCATCATCGTGGGCACAGAAGGCATTCGCAACGCCTTTGCCACCGGGCGTGGCAAAGTGGTCATCCGCGCCAAAGCCGAAATTGAAGAGCTGCCCCGCAACCCGGAACGGCAGCGCATCAACATCACCGAACTGCCTTTCCAGGTGAACAAGGCGATGCTGATTGAGCGCATGGCGGAACTGGTGAATAAGGGCGAGATTGATGACATCTCCGACATTCGCGATGAATCTGACCAGCGAGGCACATCCATTATTGTGGAACTCAAACGGAATGCGCAGCCAATGAAGGTGCTGAACCAGTTGTTCAAACATACCGCGATGCAAACGTCATTTGGGGTGCAAATGCTGGCGGTGGTAGACCAGCAACCGCGCCTGCTCTCGTTGAAACGCGCCCTGCAAATTCACATTGAACATCGGGTGGAGGTGATTACGCGGCGGACGCGCTTTGAACTGGATAAAGCGCAGAAGCGGCAGCATATTTTGGTGGGGCTGCTGATTGCCCTGGAACATCTGGATGATGTGATTGAGACGATTCGCCGGGCGGCGGATGCGGAGACGGCCAAGTCGCAGTTGATGGAGCGGTTTGGGCTGTCAGAGGCGCAATCCATCGCTATTTTGGATTTGCAACTGCGGCGGCTGGCGGCGTTGGAACGGCAGAAGATTGAAGATGAGCATAAAGAGATCACGGCCCAAATTGAGTATTTGCAGGGGCTGTTGGCCGAGCGTAAGTTAATTTTGGGGCTGATTAAAGAGGATGTGGCCGAGTTGAAGGAGAAGTATGGCGACGGCCGTCGCACGGAGATCGCCATTGGTCTGGCAGCCGACATCAACATGGAAGACATCATCCCCGATGAAGACGTGTTTGTCTCCATCACGCAGCGGGGTTATGTGAAACGGACGCCGGTAGCCTCTTACCGCATTCAGCAGCGCGGCGGCAAGGGTCTCATTGGCATGAGTACCCGCGAGGAAGACCAGCTAGAGCATCTGGTGGCGGCGGGCACGCATAATACACTGCTCTTTTTCTCTGACTGGGGTAAGGTGTATTCGATCAAGACGTATGACATTCCCGAACTGGATCGCACGGCGAAGGGGATGTCGGTGATGAACATTTTGCCGCTGATGCCGGAAGAGAAGATCACGGCCGTGCTGCCCGTCCACAGCTTTGAGGATGCCGAATATCTGACGATGATCACCCGCAAAGGCAAAATTAAGCGCGTGACCATCAGTATGTTTGCCTATGTACGCCCCAGTGGGCTGATTGCCATTAGCCTGGAAGAGGATGACAAACTGGGCTGGGTGAAGATGACGGAAGGGGGGCAGGATTTGATTTTGGTGAGTGAACAGGGGCGGGGCATTCGTTTTAGCGAAGAGGACGTGCGGCCCATGGGGCGCAACGCCATTGGCGTGTATGCCATGAAGCTGGATGCCTGGGACAACATTGCCGGGGCGGATGTGGTGACGCCGGAGGGGGATGTGTTGGTGATTACGGAGAAGGGATACGGGAAGAGGACGGCCGTTGACGAATATCGGCAGCAGGGGCGGTATGGCCAGGGGGTGAAGGCGATGGTGCTGACGCCGGAGCGCACCGGCAAGATCGTCAGTGCCCGCATTGTGTCGCCGGGTGATGAAGTGACCTGTATTTCGGCGCAGGGCATTATTTTGCGCACGTCCGTTGACCATGTGTCCCAACAGGGCCGCCACACGCAGGGGGTACGGGTGATGGATTTACGCGAAGGCGACCATGTCGCTTCGGTGGCGGTGGTGCGCGAAGGGCGGCTGTCGCGGGTGAATGGGGATGGGAGTAGTACGGCCGTAGCGGATGTGTTGGATGTGTTGGTAGAAGTGGAGGGGGGGGATACGCCGGTTGAAGATTGATAAAAGTCAAAGATTACGCAGATTACACCGATTTTTTATCTGCGAAATCTGCGCAATCTTTGATTGTTTTACTGGAGAATATCATGAGTGCTGATCTTGCTGCCGAAATTGCCCAATTGGAAGAAGAGGTTTTTGAGAAGCAGAAACAGTTACATGAACTGCGCCGCCAGATGCCGCCCGAAGAAATCGCCAATTATGAACTCCACGATGCCCACAACCAGCCTGTTTATTTGCGTGACCTGTTTGGGGACAGGGATGATTTGATCGTCATCCACAACATGGGCGCGTCGTGCGCCTATTGCACCTTGTGGGCGGATGGGTTTAATGGGGTGCTGCCGCATATTCTCGACCGGGCGGCGTTTGTGGTTATTTCCCCGGATGCGCCAGAGACGCAGCAGAAGTTTGCCGCCGCCCGTGGCTGGCAATTTGATATGGTCTCCGCGCAAACGTCCGCTTTTACCAAAGAGTTGGGCTATACCTGGGAGCAAGACGGCCGTACCGTGATGGTGCCCGGTTTTTCTACGCTCAGGCGCACGGCGGACGGCCGTATCTGGCGCATCGCCCACCAGGCGTTTGGCCCTGGCGACCCGTACAGCGGCATCTGGCACCTCTTTGCGCTGCTGGCGGAGGGGGTGAATGGCTGGGGGCCAAAGTTCCACTATCCAGACCGGCGTATTGATTGACAAAACGGCCGTCCGGCAGCCAAAAAGAAAGAGGAATGGGTTGGGGAACAGCCGTGATGCCGCTGACGGCCACATCGTAGAGCGATACCTCTGCCCTTTCCCCAACAGCCATAGCCAGCACCCCCACCGCACCACCATTGGGTAATGGATAGCAGTGGATAAATGGATGGGGAGGGATAGTAAAGAGCCATCCAGGCTGTCCTTTGATCAATCCAATAATAACGAGCCAACATGTTTTTGGCCGGTTGAATGGTAGTAGCTGCCCCCACAAAAGCACCAGTCTAAACTTTTCAGAATAGCCACGGCCGTTTCTGGCGTTACCATACGTACGCGCTCTTCTGTTATCAAGCCGCGATGCCAGCGCCCAGAGCGCGGGAGAGTTCGGCCGTAAGAAAGCTTCCCACTCCTAATTGTATCCTTTTTATACCCCTTGCTTATATCTAGTCCTATATTTTTTTCTGGTCTTTTTTTTACACTGTGTATGGTGTAAGAGCCATCGCAACCACAGACTGTCGAATGATTTTATCAAACCGTTTTATAACAGAAAAAAAGGAGATATGGTAATGAGTAAAACAATTGTTGGTTTATATGAAAGTCTTTCTATGGCACAGCGCGTTGTAGAAAGTCTGGTGAATATCGGAATTGAGCGAGAGGACATTAGCCTGGTTGCCAATGATGCAACTGGCGAGTACGGCCGTTTTGTCACCACCCCCACTGGCGAAGTGGCTCAGGTAGAGGCAGTCGGTGCCGGCGCCGGCGTCGGGGCCGTCGTGGGTGGCCTGGGTGGTCTGCTGTTAGGGCTTGGCGCTTTGGCGATTCCAGGTATTGGCCCTGTGTTGGCGGCTGGCCCCCTGGTCACTACTCTGGCTGGTGCGGGCATCGGGGCCGTCACGGGTGGCCTGATAGGGGCGCTGGTGGACCTGGGTATTGACGAAGCAGACGCTAAATATTATGCCGAAGGGGTACGTCGCGGAGGCACCCTGGTTACCGTGAATTCGCCCGACCACAGAGTTAATGAAGTCAAGAGTGTCATGGATCGGTTTAACCCGATAGATATGGAAGAACGGGTAGCCGGGTGGCGACAGGGTGGTTGGTCTGACTTTGACGAGCGTGCCACCCCTTACACCGCCGAAGAGTTGACTCGAGAGCGGACGACCTATCAAACTTCCACTGCCCGCCATACAGCGATGGATGACTTTGATACCTTCAATGCGGACTTCCGTCGCCACTATGACACTAACTATACCAGGACCGACTTTGCCTACAACCAGTATTTGCCTGCCTATCGCTTCGGTTATGACCTGGCGCACGATGAGTTGTATTATGGCCAAAGCTGGGATCAGCTTGAAGTAGATGCCCGCGAACGCTGGGCTGAGGAATACTCCGACCCCTGGGAAGAGTTCAAAGGAGCGGTGCGGTATGCCTGGGAGCGGGTCAAAGATGCAGTTACTCCAGATGATAGGGATTATCTGCAATCGCCTCCAGAAACATATCGGCCATCAGCCAGGCCTTAGAATTATCAGGTAAATAACCAGAACAGTAAAAAACCGGGTTTTCGGAAAAACCCGGTTTTTTCGTTTATCATTGTCTCGTATTATGCAATCCAGGCCGCTTACCCCTTCACCTCATCAAGAATTCCGTTTCCGCAGACAGACTAAATCTGTTAAAATAGCTGCCAGCTACGGCCGATTCCAACACTACACCCTGTAGTTTTCACCCCATATTCCTATACGTTCCCGCCAGCGCCAGGGCTATACTTGGCGAGGTGCAGTTAGCAACCATCAGAAACCATTGAGACTGCCAGATTAAGTAATTGGGAGATTGTCAATCTCTCAGTCTCCTAATCTCCCAATCTCACTCTTTCAGCAACAATCATGTAAGGAAGCCCCAACCAATGAGTACAGGCAGATTGATGAAACTGTTAGCGCCCCCCATGAAATTGGAGGAAATGGGTGTGCCACAAGCCCTCCTGGAAGACATGATCTTTCGCATGTTGTTTAACGAAGGCGATGTGAACATTGCCCGCTTCAGCCAGATAATGGGCGTCCATGCCCGCATTATTGATGACCTGCTCAGCCGCATGAAACAAGAACACCAGGTGGAAGTGACCAAAGCCGGTTCACTGGGTAGCCTCAGCTTCACCTATGGCCTGACGGACAAAGGCGCCAAACGCGCCCGCGACGCCTTTGAACGCAGCCAGTATATCGGCCGTATCCCCGTTTCCGTGGAAGCCTACAATGAAGCCATCTTGCTGCAAACCCAAAACACAAAGCGGGTGAAGCCCGATCAGGTTAAAAATGCACTCAGCCACCTGATATTGCCGGATAATTTCCACCGACGGATTGGGCCAGCCGTCAATGCGGGCAGTTCGCTCTTTTTGTATGGCCCCCCTGGTAATGGCAAAACAACGGTGGCCGAAGCCATTGCCAGGCTGTTGGGGCAGGCGTCGGCCCTCTATTTGCCGGACGCCATCACCGTGGGTGGGCAAATTATCCGTGTTTATGATCCGCACGTTCATCTGCCCATTAAAGAGGGCGACATCCCCTTTCATACCAACACGTTGTTTAGCGCCGACGCGGACAAGGTCAGGATTGACGGCCGTTGGCGGCTCTTCCAACGCCCGGCCGTCATGGTAGGTGGTGAGTTGACCATGGATGCGTTGGACTTACGCTTCGAGCCGGTTTCTAAAGTGTATGAGGCCCCCTTGCAGCTAAAAGCCAACGGCGGCATGTTCCTTATTGATGACTTTGGCCGCCAGCAAATCAGCCCTCAGGAGCTATTGAACCGCTGGATTGTGCCCCTGGAAAGTGAAGTTGATTTCCTGCGGCTGCAATCGGGTCAATCACTGGAAGTGCCGTTCAAGCAGTTGATTGTGTTCTCCACCAACCTGGATCCGGATCAACTGGTGGATGGCGCATTTCTACGCCGTATTCAAATGAAGGTGGAGGTAGGCGGGCCGGACGAAAAGCTGTTCTACCAGATTTTCATGACCGTATGTAAACAGTACAACGTGCCTTTTGACAAGAAAAGTTTTGTCCATTTGCTACAAAAACATTACCGCAGCACGGGGCGGGTGATGCAGGCGGTGCATCCGCGTGACATTGTGAAGGTGATTATTGCCATTTGTGACTACGAAGGGATGCCGGTGCTCATCACACCCGAACTGATTGACGAGGCGTGTGCGTGTTACTTCGTAGACGCCAACATGTCGGCCACATTGGGTGATATGAGACCGTCCACCTCCCCGCTGCCGGCGATGGCGAACTGATTACCCATGATTACCGAAGGGAGTTTGTTGTGGTCGCCTGACCAGGCGGTGCAAGAGGCAGCGAATTTAACCGGCTATATGCGCTGGTTGGAACGGGAGAAGGGGTTGAGCTTTGCCGATTACGGGGCGTTGTGGCAGTGGTCCGTAACGGAGGTGGGCGCGTTTTGGCAAAGTTTGTGGGATTATTTTGAGATACAGGCGTCGGCTACGGCCGTGACCCCCCTTCCCTCGCTCGCCATGCCCGGAACCGAATGGTTTCCCGGCGCCCGCCTGAATTACGCCGAAAACGTTTTTCACAAAATGGCCGCCGATCAACCCGCCATTTATTACAAAGCTGAAAATCGTCCCCTCATTTCCCTGACACGCCAGGAAATTTATGACCAGACGGCGGCATTGGCCCACACCATGCAGCAGTTAGGCGTTCGCCCCGGCGACCGGGTGGTAGCCTATATGCCCAATATCCCCGAAACTATCATTGCTTTTCTGGCTGCCGCCAGCCTGGGCGCGGTCTGGTCTAGCTGTTCGCCGGACTTTGGCAGCCGCAGCGTGCTCGACCGCTTCAGCCAGATTGAGCCGAAGCTGCTGTTGGCGGTGGATGGCTACGATTACGGCGGCAAAACCTTTGACCGGCGCGACGTCGTGGCCGAATTGCAGGCCGCTTTGCCCACGCTGGAACAGACGATTCTGGTCCCACACCTGGCAGAGCCGACCACCTGGGCGCATACGATGTTGTGGGACGATGCGGTGGGAGACGGCCGTGACTCCCTTTCCTTCGCCCAACTCCCCTTCGACCACCCGCTCTGGATTCTCTACTCCTCCGGCACCACCGGCCTGCCCAAGCCCATTGTGCAGGGGCACGGCGGCATCCTGCTGGAACACCTCAAAGCCACCACCTTCCACAACGACCTGAAACCGGGCGACCGCTTCTTCTGGTTCACCAGCACCGGCTGGATGATGTGGAACTACGTCGTCGGCAGTCTGCTTACCGGCAGCGCCGTGGTGCTGTATAACGGCAGCCCCGGCTACCCGGACATGAACGCCCTGTGGCAGTTGGCCGAGGAGAGCGGCATGACCTACTTTGGCACGTCGGCCGCTTTCATCTCGGCCTGCATCAAGGCGGAGATTCACCCCAACCGGCAGTTTGACCTCAGCCGGATTCGTGGCGTGGGTTCCACCGGCTCACCGCTGACGGTGGCCGGTTTCCAATGGGTTTATGAGAACGTGAACCCGCATTTGGCATTGGAATCATTGAGCGGCGGCACCGATTTGTGTACGGCGTTTGTGGGCGGGGCGCGCATTTTGCCCATTTATGCGGGAGAGATTCAGGGGGCGTCGTTGGGGGCAAAAGTGCAGGCGTTTAACGAGGCGGGTGAACCGGTGATCAATGAGGTAGGCGAATTGGTGATTACCGCGCCCATGCCTTCCATGCCGATCTATTTTTGGAATGACCCGGAGATGACCCGGTACAAGGCCAGCTATTTTGACGTGTATCCAGGGGTGTGGCGGCATGGGGATTGGATAAAGTTTACTTCGCACGGGGGATGTGTGATTTACGGCCGTTCCGATTCCACCATCAACCGCCAGGGGGTGCGCATGGGCACCAGCGAGATTTACCAGGCGGTGGAGAGTCTGCCGGAGATTCAAGATTGCCTGATCATTGACCTGGAATTGTTGGGGCGAGAATCGTATATGCCCCTCTTTGTGGTTTTGCGTGAGGGGTATGCGTTAGACGACGACCTCAAACAGCGCATCCGCCACAAGCTGCGCCGGGATGTGTCGCCGCGCCACGTGCCGGACGACATCATCCAGGTGGATGAGGTGCCCTACACGCTCAGCGGCAAGAAGATGGAAGTGCCCATCCGTAAAATTCTGCTGGGCATGGAGATGGACACGGCCGTGAACCCCGGCGCGATGCGTAACCCGGCAGCGATAGAGTTCTTTCGGAAGTTTGCGGGGGAGTTGGGGAAGCGTAATCCGTGACCCGTGATCGGTAATTGGGGGATTATCGCATCACGGTAGAATTTCAAACGTTGGGCAATGTGAGGGCCGGAATAAACGAAAATGGCGCTGATCCAGAGTCAAGACACGAGTAATTTCCAGCCGTTCGGCAATTGCCACCAGCACAGCATCCACAAAATCAATGTGTGCGTCACTATATTTGCGAATGATAATAGCCGCTCTCCGATAATCCGCGTGATTCGGTTCTACCATCGCAAACTGTGATTGGGGCAGCAAATCTAGGAATTTTGCCAGCGCCTCTGCTCCCATATCCCGGCGGATCAAATAAGCCACCTCTGTAATCACTGGCGTAGGTACATAGACGTCAGTTTGCCCTAAAGCCCGGTGAACAGCCACAACGGAGTTGTGTTGTTGTTCTTTGCGGTTAGCTAAGGCATACCAAAAACCTGTGTCCAGTAGATAGCTCATGAACGACCCCAACCGGTCATTTTATCAATCTCTGCTTCCAGAATTTCTTCGTCTCGTTCGGCCGTATCTCCCGGCCCACCAGAAAAAATACCAACCCATTCAGAAAGAGGGCCGTTATCTGCTGTACCTTGTGCGTTCATTTCTGCCAAGGGCAATTCCCGGCCTGAAGTTTCCACCAGGGAATCTAGCAGCCAGTGCGCCAGTTTGAGCCGCTCCATTTTGGGCAGGGCGCGTAATTCTTGTTGCAGGCTTTCCAGTTCAATCATCATGCCACCTCACAATTCCGTTGCTGTTTCAATGCCGTTTATTGTAATCACAAATCCCCCAACCGCAATCACCCCATCACCCCTTCACCTGCTCATCTTCCTCCAGCCCAACGGCCATGAGGTAGCCCCGCGCCCGTTCGGTGAGCGGGTAGCGGTTGACCAGTTTCCAGAAGCGGGGGCCATGGTTGGCTTCTTCCAGGTGGGCCAGTTCGTGCATGACTACGTAGTCACGTACCCAGGTGGGCATGGTGGCCAGCCGGTGATTGAGGCGGATGGTACCTTGAGAAGGGGTGCAGCTACCAAAGATGGTGTTTTGGTTGGTAACGTAGCGGATGGAGTGCCAGTGGAGACGGCCGTGAAAATACCTCTTATTCAACTCCCGCGCCGCCTGCTCCAGGTCCGCGTCCGTTTGCGGCAAATTGCGTTTCGCCACCTTCTTCGCCAGCCGCTCTTGCAGGTTGGCGATAATGGGCTGTAGCTCCGCATCCGTCATCGCCTGCGGCGCCCGCACCAGCAGCACGCCGCCTTTCAACTCTGCGCTCACCGTGCGCCGCCGCCGGTCGCTGCGCACAATTTCCACCGGCCAATTGGTGTTTGTGTCGTCCATGGGGGGATTATATATCGGTGAGCGGTAAGCGGTAAGCAGTAAGCAGTTAACCGCTCACTGCTCACCGCTCACTGCCTACTGCCTCTCACCTTGCCCCCCTTCCCCCCATACGCTAAACTTCGCCCATGAATCGGCGCATGGTAGATATCTTCTTCATTCTGACCCTGATCGTGTTCGCGGCAGCGGCGCTGTTGTTTTTCTGGCAGCGTTCCGGCGCGGCCGATTATGGCCCGCCGGTGGTTTTGTGCCCCGGCCCCGATTTATACGGCTACACCTGCGAAAATAGCGCCGCCTATGCCTATATTGACGCCACCAACGACACGTTCCTTTACGTCCTGGATGGCACCATCAAACTCAACCTGCCCTTCGCCTTCACCTTTTACGGCACCACCTACACGGAACTGTTTGCCAGCAGCAACGGCAATATCCAGTTTGGCAATGCCAGCCCCGAATACCGCAATAGCTGCCTGGATACCAAACCGGCCGCGGGCATGGGTGATATGGTCGCCCCCTATTGGGATGACCTGGACTTGCGCTTTGAAGGGTATCTGGAAACGGAAGTGGTGGGGGAAGCGCCCAACCGCATCTTTGTGGTGGAATGGGATGCCATCCCCCGTTATGAGACCGGTGACCCGCTGACGTTTGAAGTGCAGCTATTTGAAGGCAGCCACGACATCGTCTTTTTGTATCAGGATGTGGCCCAGGGTGCGGTGGGCAACGGCCGTAGCGCCACCATCGGCATCCAAAGCGAACTGCAAGGTCTGGCGCTGCAATTGGGCTGCAATCTGGCTATGGTGGCCGACGCCGGTCAGGTGCGTTTTACCCATCCAGAGCAGCCGAATGGAGAGGTAGGGTTGGCCGGGCCATTGGTTGAGCCAGACACGGCCGTTGCCGAAGCTGCTCTCAAAGGCCCCGCCGCCGACCTGCTGCGCCAGCTTAACATGCGCGGTGAAGGAGCGCTGACCGATTTGAACCGCCAATGGCTGGCCCAAACGCCGCCGGTCACGGCCGTGTGGCAGCGCACCGACATGACCGGGGATGGCCTGCCGGAACTGATTTTGCTACGCCACAGCACCCGCCAATACCCCAGCCTGGCGCAGGTAATTGTGCTCACGCCTGATGGTAACGGGCAGTGGGAACTGCTGCTCGACCGCCCCCTTTCCAGCCGCCAACAATTGACGCCCAACGCCGCCTTTGCCTATACCGGCGACCTGACCCAGGATGGCATTGACGATGTACTGCTGGTATCGGCAGATACAGGCCAGTTGTTTGTGCTCACGGCCGTGTATAACCGCCCCACATTGACGGCCGTGCCCGATACCTGTTATGGGGACCTGGCCGTTTTAGACGTAAACAACGATGGGCATGTGGACATTGTGCGCGATGGCTGTGAGCGTGACGGCCGTGTCTACACCATCTGGAACGGCCAATCCTTCAACAACATCCCCTGATCAATCACCAAACAAGCAATTGGCAATTAAAAACACTTGCCAAGAGCAGGGGAAAACGGTACTATGCACGCCGATTGTTACCGATTGTAAACCTATCCCATCATTTAATCTGGAGTAAGGAGCATGTTTGAGGTCAACGGTACCTATGCCAACCGCAAAGGTGAATACACTGTATTGGAAATCACACCACCTGTCATGCTGGTGCGCTATACCGACGGCGAGGAAGCGGAACTAAAAATTTCGGTGCAAGAACGTATCTGGCAAAACATTGCCACCGAATACGAAGCACGCGCTGCCAGCAAATCGGCGCGGCGTAAATCGGCCCAGGGCACCAACCACTTCATCAAAGTGGTTGGTACCACGTCTGTAGACGAACTGGCCTTCCCCGGTTGGGCCGAACGCATGGTCATGGCGCCGCTGCCCGGCAGTAGCATCAGCGTAAAAGCCGGCGACCGGCTGATTATCTACGGGCAAGAGAGCCGCACCTTCTTTGCCGTCGTCACCATTACCGGTGATTCCAAATCGGCCAACCCGAAAGATTACTTTTTCACCGTCAATATGGACCAGGCAGATTTTTTCCCCATTGATATTGACGCCACCGTTGCCAGGCCGGATAACGGCGTGGAAGTAGACACGGTGGAATTAGAAAGTCAGCCTCGTTTCCGGCGGCTGCGTCTGGAGACGGAAGCCTATCTACCCATCAGCGAAGATGACTTTGAGTTGCTGGCGGAGGCGCTGACAGAAGTGACCGAAGAGGAAGATGTAGACGAAGAAGAAGTGGAAGAGGAATTTGAGGAAGAAGAGGAAGAGTAGAGCGTAAAACGTAATCGGTAATCCGTAATCGGTAATCGGTTTACGGATTACGGGTCACGGATTACGGGTCACGGATTACCGATTACGCCAAAGAGCAACATGACCAACGAGTACATTTTAGTTTGCGTGGCCTGGCCTTATGCCAATGCCGATATTCATCAGGGCAATGTGACCGGTTCTTATCTGCCGGCCGATATTTATGCCCGTTTTCATCGCTTGATAGGCAATCACGTCCTGATGGTTTCCGGCACAGACAGCCATGGCACACCGGTGACGGTGAAGGCAGACGAACTGGGGAAACCGGTACAGGAGGTATTTGAGTATTATCACGGCCGTTTCCTGACCCTCTTCCAGCAACTGGGCCTCACCTACGACCTGTTTACCCACACCGACACCGAAAATCATCATCGCGTTTCCCAGGACATATTCACCACACTGGGTGAAAATGGCTACCTTTACCGCCACACCACACCGCAAATGTATTCACCGAAAACGGGACGCTTTTTGCCTGACCGGTATGTGGAAGGTGAGTGCCCGAATTGTGGCTACGGCCGTGCCCGCGGCGACCAATGCGACAATTGCAACACCCTCTTTGAAAGCGCCAGCCAGCTAAAAAACCCGCGCAGCCGGGTGGATGACAGTGCCCTGGAACTGCGCGATACCGAACATTATTTCCTCGATTTGCCCAAACTGGCGGCCGATGGACTGGAAAAATGGATGAATGAGGGCAAAGAGTTTTGGCGGCCACAGGTGATCAACTTTGCCCGCAACTTTGTGGCTCAGGGTCTCATTGGCCGCGCTGTCACCCGCGATATGGACTGGGGCATCCCTGTGCCCGTACCCGATTTTGAGGGCAAGGTGCTGTACGTCTGGTTTGAGGCGGTGATCGGTTATCTTTCGGCCACCATTGAATGGGCGCATAATAACGACCAGCCGGACGCCTGGCGCAACTGGTGGCAAAATCCAGAGGCGCGCACGGTTTACTTCATCGGCAAGGACAACATTCCCTTCCACACCGTTTTCTGGCCGGCGCAGTTGTTGGGGTCAACCGGGTTGTATGACGACGGCCGTGGCCAACCCCTCAATCTGCCCTACGATGTGCCCGCCAACGAGTTTATGAACATGGAAGGGCGCAAAATTAGCGGCAGCATGAACTGGGGCGTGTGGATGCTGGACGCCTTAGAGCGGTACGACCCCGACCCGCTGCGCTATTACCTGACGGCCGTAATGCCCGAAACCCGCGACAGCGACTGGAGTTGGGAAGGGTACGTGGAGCGCAATAACACCGAACTGGTGGGTAACTGGGGCAACCTGGTGAACCGGGTGCTGAACATGATCCAACGCTACTTCCAGGGGCAGGTTCCCGATCCTGGTGAATTATCAGAACAGGACAGGGCGCTGCTGACGGCCGTAGACGCTGGTTTTGACACCGCAGCCGCTTTGTACGACGCCTGCAAATTCCGCGCCGTCGTGCAGGAAAACCTGCGCCTCTCCTCCCTGGTGAACCAATACCTGGAAGAGACCAGCCCCTGGACAACGGCTAAAACCGATCTGGCAGCGGCGGGCCGGGCGCTATACACAGCCCTGCAAGCCATCAACGGGCTGAAAATGTTGTGGTCGCCCATTTTGCCCTTCACCAGCCAGCAAATTCACACGCTGTTAGGTGAAGAAGGGCAGCTATTTGGCGAACAGGTGACGCAAACCTACCAGGAAAAAACACGCAGTCATGTGGGGCTGACGTATGTGGGGGGCACGGCCGTGGGCCAATGGTCACGCAACGACATTCCGGTGGGACGGCCGTTACCCAAGCCACAGCCCTTGTTCAAAAAATTAGACCCAACGGTTGCTCAGGAAGAGTTGCAACGTCTGGGATATTGAGATATTGGGATATTCCCGTGGCTGCCCTGGTACCCGCCACCCTGACTGTGCAGGGGGTGGCAATTTCAAACTCTCTACCAATGAATCCGAAGCGATCGCCTGGTTGGTTATACGCCAAAGTAGTCTGAACCCATGACAGTTCAAAATCCCCACGACCGTTTCTTCCGTGAGAGTTTCGGCCGAATCGAGATCGCCCGTAACTACCTGGAAGAATATCTGTCTGACGATCTCCGCCAACTTCTCGACTTGTCGGAAATGAACTTGCAGGATGGGTCTTTTGTAGACGAGGAGATGCAGGCTCACCAGAGCGACATCATCTACCAGGTGCGGTTGCACAATGGACAAACCGCCTACATCTACTTCCTCTTTGAACACAAAAGTTACCCTGACCCACTGGTTAGTTTCCAATTGCTACGGTATCTGGTGCGCTTTTGGGAACGGCAGTTGAAAGAAAGGCAGCCACTGTCGGCCATCATCCCTCTGGTTATTTATCATGGCGAGCGGGCATGGCAAACGCCGACTGATTTTTTCAGTTTATTAGGCGCACCGGAGGGGTTACGACCGTATCAACCCGACTTTCAATACCATCTGAGCGACTTCTCTCACCTGTCCGATGAAGAGATCAAAGGGCAAATCTGGCTTCGGGTGAGCCTATCGGTACTGCGAGCTATTTTCAATCCCCACCTGCAAGAGGAGCTAGATAACCTGATCACATTGATTTTTCAGTTACGTGAGCAGCGCACCGGGTTGGAATATATACGCACAATTTTGTATTATTTGAGTAGCGCTACCGGAAAAATCAAAAGGCAGGATTTACAACGCGCCCTATTGCAACAAGGGGAGCAAGGCAAAAAGCTAATGAATACAATAGCACAAGAGATATTTCAAGAAGGAATACAGCAAGGAATGCAGCAAGGAATGCAGCAAGGAATGGAAGAAGCGATGCGCCAGAATATCGCAGAACTGCTGCAACTACGCTTGCAAATACCTGAAACGACATTCCACGAGCAGTTAAAGCAGATAGATAACCTGGACGACCTGCGCCTACTGGTGCGTCGCGCGGCGACTGTAGAGAATGCAGAACAATTTGCCCAGGCACTGTCCGCCCTGTAAAGACGAAAACGTATGACTACCGACGACAAAAAAATCATTTACTCCATGATCGGCGTGGGCAAAGTTGTCCCACCCAACAAAAAAATCTTAGAAGACATCTCCCTCTCTTATTTCTACGGCGCCAAAATTGGCGTCTTGGGCCTCAACGGCGCCGGTAAATCTAGCCTGCTGCGCATTATGGCCGGTGTTGACCAGGAGTTCATCGGTGAAACCGTCATCTCCCCCGGTTACACCATTGGCTTTCTGGAGCAAGAACCGTTGCTCAATGAAACTCGCACTGTGCGCGAAGTGGTGGAAGAAGGGGCACAGGAAATCGTAGATGCCCTCAAAGCCTACGACGCCATCAACCTGAAATTTGGTGAGCCAATGAGCGATGAGGAAATGAACGACCTCATCGAAGAACAGGGTAAGCTGCAAGACAAACTCGACCATTTGAACGCCTGGGATTTAGACAGCCGCCTGGAACTGGCCATGGACGCCCTGCGTACTCCGCCTGGCGACACCCCCATCGCCATCCTCTCCGGCGGCGAGCGGCGGCGCGTCGCCCTCTGCCGCCTGCTGCTGCAACAGCCAGACATCTTGCTGCTAGACGAACCCACCAACCATCTGGACGCCGAATCAGTAGCCTGGCTGGAACGCCATCTGCAAGAATACCCCGGCACCGTCATCGCTGTCACCCACGACCGCTATTTTCTGGACAATGTAGCCGGCTGGATTCTGGAGCTAGATCGCGGTCGGGGCATCCCCTGGAAGGGCAACTATTCCTCCTGGCTGCAACAAAAACAAGGCCGGCTGGCGCGGGAAGAAAAGAAAGAAAGCGCCCGTGTCAAAACCTTGCAGCGTGAACTGGAATGGATTGGCATGTCACCCAAAGGCCGCCACGCTAAATCCCAGGCGCGCATCAACCGCTACAACGATCTGCTCAACGAGAACTTCGAGCGCGCCAACGAAGAACGGGAAATTTACATCCCGCCCGGCCCACGCCTGGGTGACATTGTGATTCGCGCCGAGGATGTAAAAAAAGGGTACGGCGACCGGCTGCTCTATGAAAATCTGAGCCTGGACGTACCGCCCGGCGCGATTGTGGGTATCATTGGCCCGAACGGGGCGGGTAAAACCACCCTCTTCCGCATGATCGTCGGCCAGGAACAGCCGGATGACGGCCGTCTGCGGGTGGGCGACACCGTGCAGTTCGCCTATGTGGATCAAAGCCGAGATGACCTGAACGCCGACAAAACGGTGTGGGAAGAGATTTCCGACGGGCAAGACAATCTGGTGTTGGGCGACCGACGCATGAATTCACGTGCCTATGTAGGGCGCTTCAACTTTGGCGGCAGCGACCAGCAAAAACGGGTAGGCGACCTCTCCGGCGGCGAGCGCAACCGGGTGCATCTGGCCAAACTGCTCAAGTCAGGCGCGAACCTGCTGCTGCTAGACGAACCGACCAATGACCTGGACGTGAACACGCTGCGGGCATTGGAAGAGGCGCTGGCAAATTTTGCCGGCTGTGCCCTGATTATTTCCCATGATCGCTGGTTTTTGGACCGGATTGCCACCCATATTCTGGCCTTTGAAGGGGACAGTGAGGTGCGCTGGTTTAATGGCAGCTACAGCGAATATGAACAAGACCGACGCGAACGAATGGGCGATGCCGCCGACCGGCCACATCGGATTACGTACCGGAAATTGACCCGTTGACCGTAATCCGTGATTCGTGACCCGTAATCCGAAACTGATCGGTTTACGGTTTACGAAAGCAGGGAAGTATGCAAATGGAAATTGTGGGGTTGGATCACGTGCAAATAGCGATGCCACCAGGTGGGGAAGAGGTGGCGCGGCGGTTTTATGGCGACCTGTTGGGGCTGCCGGAAGTGGAAAAACCGGCGGCGCTGCGGGCACGGGGTGGTTGTTGGTTTGGCAACGGCCGTGTGCAACTCCACCTGGGCATCGAAGCCAACTTTGTCCCGGCAACCAAGGCACACCCGGCGTTTCTGGTTAACGATCTGGCCGGTCTGGCGGCAACATTGACAGCCGCCGGTTTCAATTTCAAACTGGATGAGATGGTGCCAGAACGACAGCGCGGCCATTTGTTTGACCCCTTTGGCAACCGGATTGAGTTGATGCAAGATGGGGATGGTTTTCAGCAGCGGGAGGAGTGATCCGCGAACGGCGCGAAGGAGCGCGAAGGTTTGATTTGAGGTGCATGATGGGACAGGAATACGATTATAAGACACAGGTAAGAGTGTATGGGGATGGGTTGGTTCCGGCACGGCCGTCGGAATTGCAGCGCATGGAAGCATATGCCCAGGAGAACGGCTTTCCCATTGTGGGGCCGGCGTCCGGGCAGTTGTGTTACCAGATTGCCCGCATGATGGGGGCGCGGCGGGTGTTTGAATTGGGATCGGGATACGGTTACTCGACTGCCTGGTTTGCCCGCGCCGTGCAAGAAAATGGCGGCGGCGTGGTGCATCATGTGGTCTGGGAGGAAAAGCTGACGCAAATGGCGCAGGGGCACTTATCCGCTCTGGGCTATGATGGCCTGATCCAATACCACACCGGCGAAGCGGTGGGCGTTTTGCGCCAGACGGAAGGGCCATTTGACCTCATTTTTAACGATATTGACAAACCAGGCTACCCCGATTCGCTGCCGGTGATTGAGGCCAAACTACGCCCCGGTGGGGTATTGATTATTGACAATATGATCTGGCATGAACGGGTGTGGGATGCCGCAATCAATGACACTGCCACGTTGGGCGTGCGCGAATTCACCCAGCGCATCACTACCAGCCCCAACTGGATCACGTCGTTGATTCCCATTCGTGATGGGCTGATTGTGGCTTACAAAGTGTAAGGTATCCCGTCAGACATCCGATTTCTCAAAGAAATCGGATGTCTTGTGGCAACCTGAATCCCAGATTGCAGTATGCAAATCAGACCGAAATTGCCTGTGCCGCCGCCTTTGCGTGGGGCTGATCGTGGCTCGTTTGCCGAAGATACGATTAAACGGCGGCTGCCGGAGATTGCGCGGCGGGTGCTGCGGGAAAACGATCTGCAAGATGCGACTGTTGCCGCTATCGAGTCCCTCGTTGCCGAAATGCCCTATGCGCTAATACGGCCGTTAACCGACATCCATGCCCCCGACACGGCCGTCTGGCAACCCGCTATTGATCGTTATCGCAGTCAGAACTGGCTGGAAATTCCCTGGTTTGTTGCCGAAACATACTTTTTCCGCCGTATCATCGAAGCGGTAGATTATTTCCATACCGGCCTGGACCCGTACCGCACACAAAAAGAAGAGGCTTTGATGCAGAGGTTAACGGCCGTGCCTACCCTCTCCCATGAACTGGTGCTGGCCCAAAATGCCGGTTGGCAGGAAGATGTGTTCCACCGCTTGCTGCTGGCGGCATTGTGGGGCAACCAGGTTGACCTGAGTCTGTGGACGACGGACGCAGCCGAAAAACCCGACCATACGGATGACAAGGCAAAGCTGGCACATGTATTCGTGGATGAGAGTACGGCCGTGACCGACCATCTCTACTCCCTCGACCAAATCCGGCTGGATATGCTGATAGACAACGCCGGCCCCGAACTGCTGGCCGACCTGATGTTGGCCGATTATCTGCTTACTTGTGGCAAAGTCAGGCAGGTGAATCTCCACCTGAAAATGTTCCCCACCTTTGTCTCCGACGCCACGCCGCAAGACCTGGCTCATACAGTAGATACTTTGTGTAAGGTAGAGGTAGAACCGGTGCGGTTGTGGGGGGAACGATTGGTGAGGGCGCAGGCGGACGGCCGTATACAAACGCACACCCACCCCTTTATGACCTCCCCGCACCCGCTCTGGCAGATGTCCGATGAGTTCCGCCGCGAGTTGGCCCAGGCCGACCTGGTCATCAGCAAAGGGGACGCCAATTACCGCCGCGCTCTAGGCGACGCCCACTGGCCCTTCACCACCCCGTTTGCCGATGTGGTCAGCTATTTGCCCACCCCCATCCTTTTCTTGCGCGTCTGCAAATCAAACGTGCTGGCGGGCTTGACCCCCGACCAGTTAACCACCCTGAACGCACAAGACATCAATTGGGTCACAAGCGGTCGTTGGGGCCTCCTTCAATGGTCAATTGATAATTGACAATTATCAATTGACCATTGACCATTCCCTCACCCCGCTTCCCAAAACTTCTGGCTGATGCGCAGCCGGTACACCCCCTTAAAGTCATCCGGGTCGGCGATTTTTCCTTTGCGCAGGATGTCAATGTGGCCGGCTTCGGCCAACTGCCGGGCGATGAGCCGGATGCGCTTGCTGAGCGATTGCCAATCTTCAGGATACAGTTCCATGGCCACATCTTCCGGCCGTACCTTATCGTCCAGCCCGGCGGCGGCGCACAACTGAATGATCGTTTCGACGACTGCTTCGTCACTGATTTTGCGTTTTTTAGGTTGAGGCATGGGAATCGTGTCGCCAGACATCCGATTTCTTTGAGAAATCGGATGTCTAACGTATGTAAGCCGATTATTCTTCCGGTTTCAGCACCACCGGCAGGTAAATGTATGTTTGATCATCAACGGGTAAAACGGTGACGGTGACAACGGCCGTGTCCGTCAACACCCCATCCGTAATTGTATACGTGAACGTATCTGTGCCCACAAAACCAGGGGCGGGGGTGTAGAGGATGAAGGTGTTGGTGATGACGGCCGTGCCGTTCCCCGGCGTGCCCACACTTTCCAAAACGGGGTCGCCACTGCTGCCGGGCAAATCGTTTGCCAGCACATCAATCAAGACCGGTTCACCGACCAGCGTTTCGGCCGTGTCATCTACGGCCGTTGGTGCAATCAGAGGTATAACGGTAACGGTGACGACGGCCGTGTCCGTGACCACACCGTCGGTGATGGTGTAGGTGAAATTGTCCGTGCCGGTAAAGTCCAGGTCAGGGGTGTAGAGGATGAGGGAGTTGGTGATCACGGCCGTGCCGTTCCCCGGTTCACCCACACTGTCCAACGTTGGTGAACCATTTGGACCGGGTACATCGTTGGCCAACACGTCAATGAGAACAGGTATGTATTGGATGGTGGTGGCTGTGTCGGGGACTGCCATTAGTTGCAATGCTCCCCACTCATATGCCCCTATATCACACACCGGATCATTATCCCCATCCCCATCAATCGGCCGTATTCCTCCTCGTTGGTCAGTTGCCGGACAGGCTACATTATCACCTGCATCAATAGCTGGACTGCCCATAAGCAAAGCATGTGTCCAGGTATCGCCTCCATTCGCTTGAAGTGGTCCCAAAAGGGGATCCGTGTCAGGCATGTCTCCTGGGCCGGTAAGGTTGCAACTGCTATCAGTGGCGATGTTATAACCGCCTGATGTAACAGCCACGTTTCCCCCACAATTCCCACCCTTGGGACTATTGGCAACAATCGTATTTGTTAATTGCACCAAGCTTGTATTGTTGATGCCACCTCCCACGTCGGCAGAATTGCTATTCACGGTGCTATTGATGCTGTAGAAATGGCCTCCCGAATTTGATACCCCACCGCCAAGCGGGGCAGAATTACTATAAAGAGTTGTATTCGTTAAAACGACAATACCAGGCCAAAACTCACGAGAGCTAAAAATCCCACCCCCTTCTACACTGGCGCTGTTTTCATGCAATAGACTGTCAATAATGTGTGCCGTTGCTTCACCGTTGGCGATCCCCCCTCCCTGGCTCGCAGAATTGTGGTAGAGCGTACTGCTTATCATCATTACTGCTCCATGATAATTGTAAACACCCCCACCCACCTCCGCAGCTGAATTGTATTCTAAATGGCTCTCACTAATGGTCAGAGAGCCTGAATTATATATTCCACCTCCAGATGAACCTGAGTTTCCTGTAAGTAAACTTTTTGTAATTGTCAACGTGTCACCGTTAATTACAGCGCCACCATTGTTGTTTTCAAGAATAACATTGGTCAGCATCAGGTTCCCTTCGTTTGCTATTGCCCTCCCAACATTGTTGCTAAACGTCGTACTTATAATAGAGGAGGGTAGGGAAGAGATATTGGCAACAGCGCTAGATGTCCCAGAATTATTGTTAAACGTGCTATTACTTACTGTTAGTTTGCCTGCGCTGGCAATTGCATCCCCCCTAAATCCACTATAATTCCCCTCAAATGTGCTGTCTGCAACAGTTAACTCCCCGTTGTTATAGATACTGCCACCTGCTCCAACATTGGCACGATTATCGCTAAGCATACTGTCGGTGAGCCATAATACCCCATTATTTACGATTCCTCCGCCTCCCCCAATCACGGTAATGTTACTATCAATCAGGCTAGTTGTAATGGTCAGGATGCCAGCACTGCTATTCACAATTCCAGCGCCGCTGCCGGCTATCGTCGTGTTATTGGCTACTATCGTGTTGGTAATCAACATTATGCCGCTATTCTCTATCCCGTTTCCACCACTGTTATCGGCGAAATTGTTGACAATTTGGCTACCAACAAGGGTAACTTCACCACCGGCGTTACGAATACCACCACCCTGGTAAAAAGTAGCTCTATTATGGCGGACGATTGTGGAGAGGACGGTTAATGTACCTTCGTTATGAATACCGGCGCCACCTAGTGCCGAATTACCGGAGACCTGGCTGTTTAGAAGAAGAAGGTATGAATCGTTGTTATAAATGCCCCCACCATACACTTCTGAAGGCAAAGCCACACCATTGGTGATGGTCAGGTTTGTTAAGGTCACTGCTGAACCTGGTTGGATGGTAAACACACGGCCGTTGCCCCCGCCATCAACCGTCGTTGTCATGTACCCCTGGCCTTGAATAGTGACAGAGCGCGTAATCGTGATATTTTCCAGATAAACTGGGGCCGTCAGGCTAATCAGGTCACAGCTATTATCAACCACAGCGCTTTGAATAGTTGGATGCATTCCTGTCGGCACATCACAAGCAAAGGCATGAACGTCGGCAACATCCAGAAATTGCAAGAACAGAAACGTCGCCAGACCCACGATCATGATCATGCCAACAACAACAAGATATTTTGATCCTCGTCTCATAGTTCACACTCTCTTTCAAACGTCGAGAAATTTGGCGGTAACCGCAAAACGCAATGCATAACCGAAGAACTACACGCCTTACGTTTTGCGTCTGCGCTATGTTATTTCCCTCAAATTGTGGCAAACTGATTTATTCATCCGGTTTCAGCACTACCGGCAGGTAAATGTACGTTTGATCATCAAAAGGCAGAACAGTGACGGTGACAACGGCCGTGTCCGTCAACACCCCATCCGTAATTGTATACGTGAACGTATCCGTGCCAAAAAAGTCTGGGGCGGGCGTGTAGAGGATGAGGGAGTTGGTGATCACGGCCGTACCGTTCTCCGGTGCCCCCACACTGTCCAAAACGGGGTCGCCGCTGCTGCCGGGTACATCGTTTGCCAGCACGTCAATCAAGACCGGTTCATCTTCCAGCGTTTCGGCGGTATCATCTACGGCCGTTGGCGCAATCAGAGGGTGCACAGTGACGGTCACAACGGCCGTGTCTGTGACCACGCCATCGGTGATGGTGTAGGTGAAATTATCCACGCCGGTAAAGTCCAGGTCAGGCGCGTAGAGGACAAGGTTGTTAGTGATCACGGCCGTGCCGTTCATCGGCGCCCCCACACTGGCTAACGTGGGGTCGCCGTTATCGCCAGGGATATCGTTTGCCAGAACATCAATAAGAACTGGGATGTTTTGGGTGGTGGTGATGAGGTCGGGTACGGCCGTTAACTGTAACGCCCCATATTCATATGCCCCTATATCACACACTGGGTCATTATCCCCATCCCCGTCAACCGGACGGGCGCCCCCTCGCTGGTCAGTTGCTGGACAATTCACATTATCACCCGCATCAATCGCCGGACTGGCCGTCAATAAAGCGTGAGTGAGCGTTGGGCCACCGTTGTCTTGTAATGGCCCAAGCAATGGATCGGTGTTTACCATATCACCTGTATTACTAAAACCACAAGAATTTCCACTATCTATGTTATAACCAGCGGATATGATCGGGTCATCACAGTTCTGACCAGTATTTGCGGCGATAATGCTGTGAGTAATAGTAATTACGCCAGCTTCGAGACTTATTCCTCCGTTAGCATTAGAGAAAATTGTTGAACTGGTAATCAGTACCTGAGCTGTAGTAAATATTCCTATGGCAATGCCACCAGCACCATTGAAATCGCCTTCATTATGAGCGATGGTTACATTGGTTAACTCTCCTACACCATTATGCAAGAATATGCCCCCACCAGCAGAAGCTCTGTTGCCGGTGATCGTCGAGTTTCTAGCCGTGAATAGCCCAGAATAATTAAACACGCCGCCCCCCCAAGCAACAGGGAAGTTCAAACCATTGTTTTGAATAGTGCTGCTAATAACTGTCACATTGCCACGCTGGTTATTAATGCCTCCCCCACTCCCACCCCCACAAGGAATAATATTGTTTTCGATAACCGTTTGGAAAACATGTAAGAACGCTTCCCCACCTGGAGTAGCTACACCATTAAGCATACCAGCACCATTACAAGCAGTATTATGACTAATAATGCTATTAGTAAGGGTCATAACAGCACCAAAACTGTTAGCAATGCCTCCCCCATCTGCAGGGGATGCCCGCTGATTCCAGGAAATAATGCTGTCACTGATTTCCACTGTGCCTGCATGATTATGGATGCCTCCTCCGTTGGTGTTGTATGCTACTAAGCTATTTTTCAAAGTTAGAGAGTGATTATTGTAAATTCCTCCCCCATAACCAGCACCAGAATTGCTAGAAGTTGCATTACTTAAGACAGCAGAAGAAGTTAAAGTAAGTGTGCCACTATTATAGATACCTGCGCCTTGTCCATAATTCACTGTCTGATTGCCACGAACACTGACATTTGTCAATGTCACAAATCCGCTTTCATTATGGAGTCCGCTTCCAGCAAGTAGTTCGCTATCCAAAAGACCTCCTCTAATTGTTAAATCTGATATAAAAACGCTATTAGGCTCTTCATAATATACTATATGTAATACACGATCTTGGTTGCCAGCATCTATAACAGTATTACTTGTACCCGCTCCAAAGATGGTTAACGAACCAGTAATATCCAAATCCCCAGTTTCGGCAGAATTTTCTCCCACGCCACTAATTGACAATATATATATGCCCGACGGGAGTTGAATAATATCCATACCTGGCAAAGCGTTGGTTTCTTGCACGGCCGCACGCAGCGTACATTCGCCATTGCCTACGGCCGTCTCACACACCCCATCACCCGGATTGACATCAGTCGCGTCTATGGTGCTGTTGACGGTGAAGGTCACGCCCCCCTGGCTGGGCGCGGGCGGGCTGGCTTGCAGGCGAGCCGTGTGAAATAACGCAGCCAGTCCTAACAACGGGAACAAAACAACTAAAATCAGCAAACGTTTCATGGTTTCCGACCTCCTATCGGTTGTAAATGTTGTCAGGTTTGTGGTCTGGTTCCCGTTGGTGTAACCCGGCTCCCTGGCCTGCCTACCCCCACGAGTTCATAAACACATCGCCCGACTGTGAACGGGGCAATTTTAGAGCAAGGTATCAGGTTTGCAAGTGGCAGGTGGCAAGTAACTTACCACCTGCACTTGCCAGTTACGGCCGTTCCCGGCAAAATCCCCCTTACCACAACCACAGGTATCCGTATCACGTATTCCAGACATCTTGAGGTATAACGGAGAACACAATGCGCATTATTCTTTATCTAGGCAAAGGCGGGGTGGGTAAAACGACAGTGGCAGCAGCGACGGCCGTGCGCTCCGCCCAACTTGGTTACAAAACCCTGGTCGCCAGCACCGACATCGCCCACAGTCTGGCCGACTCTTTTGATCGTCCCCTGGACGCCAAACCCATCGAAATCGCCCCCAACCTCTGGGCGCAAGAAATCAGCGTCGTCGCCGATATTGTCAACTATTGGGACGTATTGCAAGGTTTCGTCTCCAACATGATGCGGGAAGGGGACAAACTCAACAAAGTGGTCGCCGATGAACTATCCGCCTTCCCCGGCATGGACGAGATCGTCAGCCTGCTGCACATCAACAAACAGGCGAAAGAGCGCCACTTTGACCGCGTCATCATAGACGCCGCCCCTACCGGCGAAACGATCCGTCTACTGACCATGCCCGATACCTTCCGCTGGTATGCCGGACACCTGGCACGCTATCGCACAGGGGTGATGAAGGCGATACGGCCGTTTGCCGGCCGTTTCCTCAATGCCCCCGTAGAAATCCTGGACGCGCTCGAAAAGTTGGACGCCGCCACCGCCGAACTACGCGAAACCCTTAGCGACCCGGAAATTAGCAGCTACCGCGTCGTTTTACAGCCCGAAAAAATGGTCATGCGTGAAGCCGAACGCGCCGTCAGCTACCTGGGGCTGTTCAACTACCCCGTGGACAGCGTCATCATCAACCGCATCCTGCCCGAAAACCTGGGCGAAGGCGCTTTTTACCAGAAACGGCGCGAAATCCAGGCTAAATATCTGGAGATGATCGAAGCCAACTTTGCCCCCCTTCCCCTCTGGTACGCACCTTACTACGATCACGAAGTCGTGGGCATAGAAGCCTTGTCCCGATTAGCTGCCGACTGTTTTGGTGACGCCGACCCATGCCAGGTTTTCTATCAAGGCAAGTTGCAAGAGATAGAAGAACTACCAGATGGAAGCTGCATCATGCGGCTCTCCATGCCCTTCGTCACCGGCAGTGACGTGAAACTGCGCAAACGGGGCGATGAGATGTTCATCACCATCGGCAACTTCAAACGCGAAATGATCTTGCCCACCGTCCTGGCCAAGCGGCGGGCCGGCGGCGGCGCACTGCAAAATGGCATCCTGGAAATCACCTTCCTGCCGCCGGAGCCGGAGCCGATAGGCAATAATCAATGATCAACTGTCAATGAAACAATTTGTGCCCTTCGCAAAATTAGTGGCCTCGGTAATGTCATTAGTTTTTCGCCATGACTACAGCGGATAAAGAAATGAACAGATACCTCTCTGGAAATTTATCCGCTTATTTCTCCATCCGTTGTAGTCCTAAGGGGATGGCGAAAACTTCGTGACACGAACGTGGCCTCTTACATGAGGGAATAGAGCGCATGGAAATAAATGATCAAATCAATGACACCCTGACCAAGATATTTTTGCAAATGCAGGCCCAATATGGGCGGGCCATCAAAGGTGTCTGGTTCAATGAAGAGGACGATTGTCCGGGCTGCGGCGGTGCCATTGATGCCTGGAAGACAAAGAAGGGAGATGCGCTGTCACTCAATGTTTTCATCTACCGGGAGCGGGGTATCCTGATTGGCTACTTTTTGTGCAGCCGCTGCGCCAAAGAGATATTCCGGGCGGCCAAACGCAACCCTGGGGTGCAAATCGCCCGCCACGATACGATTGAGGCTAACCTGACCAACGCCTACCTGAAACACATGCGCTCCATGGATGCCTGAAGAAACAAAAAACGCGCTCCCTGTGGAGCGCGTTTTTGTTGGTGGAGATGGCGGGAATCGAACCCGCGTCCGAAAAATTCGGCCGCTGAACGTCTACAAGCTTAGTTGGTCTATTTCGCTTTGGCTACCGGGCACCCCAACCAACAGGGTCAGCCGATAGCAGGCTGCTGGCTCCCGAAAGAGCCTCTTTTCCTTCCTTAGCAGCATCTGGAAGAAGCACGTTGGCGTGTGTGTCGCCTGCACCCTTCAGGCCAACGAACATCCAGGGCAGACGGGGTTCCGGTCAAGGAACCATCTAAGCGCTTACCGCGCAACTGCGGTTAGGCAGCCATCGGGAGAGCGCTATAGGTGCGTGCATTTGTGTTGGCACTTATTGGTTTGCTTCCAGTTTTACGGGATGTAAAGCGTGCCCGGCTTGCAGCCCAGGACCAACCTTCCCCGTCGAAACCGATCATCCCCAGGTTGTTAATGAACACCCATAGTATAACACAGGCGAGGAGGAACGTCTATTTAAAGATGAGCAGGTGAGCAGGTGGAAGGGTGAGGGGGTGTCACCTGCTCACCCCACCACCCGCTTATCCCACTCAGGAAGGGCGGACAATGGTGTCGTAAATGGCTTGCAGGTCTTCATCGTTGTAGTAATGGATGACCACCCGGCCGCCCTGCCCGCTTTTTTCGATATTAACGCGGGTGCCCAGCGAGTCGGCAAACTGGCGCTGGAGGTCGGCCAGTTCAGGGGGCAGCGTGGGACGGGGCTTGGGCGTGGGTTTCTGTTCGGACAGCAGCTTCTTCACCAATGCTTCCGTCTGGCGCACGTTCAGGTCGTGTTTGATGATCAGATTCATGGCGGCGGTTTGGGCCTCAGGGGTGGGCAACGGCAATAGAGCACGGCCGTGCGCCCCGCTAATCTCCCCATCAGACACCGCCTGCTGGATGTTGGGCGGCAGGTTGAGCAATCGCACCAGATTCGCTACCGTCGAGCGCCCTTTACCCACTCGTTTGGCAACCTCTTCCTGAATCAGGCCAAACTCGTTCATTAACTGCTGGTATGCATACGCTTCTTCTAGCGGATTCAAGTCGGCGCGCTGGATATTTTCGATGATCGCCAGTTCCAGCATTTCCTGAGGCGTGGCTTCTTTGATGATGACCGGGATTTCCACCAGTCCGGCCTGCTGGCTGGCCCGCCAGCGCCGCTCCCCGGCAATAAGCGTGTACTGGTCGCCGTCTTGGGTAACGATGAGCGGCTGAATGAGGCCATGCTCTTTGATGGAGGCGGCCAATTCGGCCAGCTTTTCCGCGTCCATCACCGTGCGTGGCTGGTGCGGGTTGGGCTGGATGGTGGTGATGAGCACAGTTTGCACCCCGGCAGCCATTTCGTCTGCGCCGATGGTGGTTTCTGAGGCACTGGGGATAAGGGCATTCAGACCGCGACCCAGGCTGCGTTTTTTAGTCATGCATCATTCCTTAACGGGTAAATGGGTAATTGAGTAATTACCCATTTGCATCTCCCTTTACCAGTTCGGCTGTCAACACCTTGTAGGCGATAGCGCCGGGTGAGGTAGGCGCGTAGACGTTGATAGGTTGGCCGAAGCTGGGAGCCTCACTCAAGCGCACATTGCGCGGGATGATAGTGCGGAACACCTTACCGGGAAAGTGGCCGCGCACTTCTTCCACCACCTGGCGGCTGAGGTTGGTGCGGCTGTCATACATGGTCATGATCAGGCCGCGAATTTGCAGTTGTGGATTCAGGTATTTTTGCACCAATTCAATGGTTTGTGTCAGTTGGGTCAGCCCTTCCAGCGCCAGGTATTCACACTGCACCGGAATGAGGATGCCATCTTTGGCGGCGGTAAGGGCGTTGACGGTGAGCAAGCCCAGGCTGGGCGGGCAGTCAATGAGGATGTAATCGTAACGGCCGTTCACCTTTTCCAGCACATTCCGCAGCCGATATTCACGGCCGATGGCGTTCACCAGTTCCACTTCCGCGCCCGCCAGATGGGGATGCGCGGGCAGCACGTCCAGTTTGGTTTCCGGCTGATTGAGACGAACCGCCTCTAATGTAGCCGATTCCAAAAGCAAATGGTAAGTAGATAAGGTCATCTGGTATTTGTCATAGCCCAGGCCGGAGGTGGCATTTGCCTGCGGGTCAACATCCACCAACAGCACCCGCCGCCCGCTCCCGGCGAGATAGGCACAAATGTTGATGACGCTGGTGGTTTTGCCCACGCCTCCCTTCTGGTTGGCAATGGCGTAGATTTTGGTCATAGAGATCAGAGATTTAGGATTGGAGATTGGAGATTGGCAGTAGACATAATCCCCAATCTCTAATCTCCAATCTCATAGTTCTTCGCCGCCATTCTGACGGCTTCCGTCACGGCATCAATGCCGCTTTGGGTCACGGAATGAGCGGCGACGAAGTTAGCAAAGTGGGCGGCGGCAATGGCGTCGCCAGTCTGATGGTAACGGATAAAGTAGGCGGTGGCAAAAATGTCGCCGGCGCCGGTGGGGTCTACCTGGGTGATGGGAATGGTGGGGATGCGCACGGCCGTCTTCCCTTGCAGCACCAGGCATCCTTTTGATCCACCCGTCAGCACCAGCAGCTTGCACCACTCCCAATACTGCCAGAAGGTGGCGACATCGGGCAGGTCTTCCTGGCTGAGGACGACCACATCGGCGCGGCTGAGGATGGTTTGCGCTGCCGGCCATTCACGAGGATGGACACGGCCGTCGCCGCCCCACGCGCGCAGCCATCCCTGCGGCGTCAGGCAAATCAGGCTATTTGGGAAGTGATGGATAAAGCTGTCATCCACCTCGTGTACCACTGGAGCCAGATGCACAATGGCCGGTTCATTCCACGCAGCGGGTAGATGTTCCGGGATGAGGGTAGTAGCTGTGGCATGTATGGTCTGGACACGGCCGTGCGGCGTATACACATTTTCAAAAGTCGTCGTGGCGGCCGAGGGCACGTTGTGGATATGCAAGTCAGCCAACACCTGACTACTGGTGAAATCGGGGGCGTAGCTGGTGAGCACGGCCGTGTGGCTGCCCAATGCCGCCGCCGTCCGCCCTGAATACGTCACCGTGCCACCCGGTTCGTCCCCGTGCGGCGTCAGGTCGCGGGTAATATGGCCGATCAGCAGGTAATCAATAGCAGTCATAAGCAGGAATTCTAGTAGGCATAAGGGTTAGCGGCAAACAGGTGGAGGAGATTCCTCACCCCGAAGACTTCGTTCGGAATGACACGAGAATCGGATTTCGGTTTACGGATTACCGATTACGGATTACCGTTCCCGGTTCAGCCAGCGCACGGTAAGTTCCCCCAGCCGGTCGGTGCGCTGGCGCAGGACGGTACATTCCGGCAGCGCGTCCAGGAATAGCTGGCCGTATCGCTTCGTCAGCACCCGTTTGTCCAGAATCGCCACCACCCCCTCATCGCTGCCGCGCCGAATAAGCCGCCCGAACCCCTGCCGGAAGCGCAGCACCGCCTCCGGAATGGAGTATTCAAAAAAGGCATTGTCATATGTCTCCGAACGGGCGGCAAAGATGGGGTCAGAGGGCACATCAAACGGCAGCTTCACCAGCAGCACCGCTTGCAAAGCATCGCCAGGCACATCCACCCCTTCCCAGAAGGAACGGGTGCCCAAGAGGACGGCGTTGGCGTCCGGCCGTTTGAACTGCTCCAATAACTGCTGGCGAGAGCCACCGGAATTTTGCACCAACGTGGCAATACCCCGGTCGGCCAACACCCCTTCCACCGCTTTGGCGGTCTGGCTTAACTGGCCATAAGCAGTAAACAGAACCATTGTCCGCCCGCCCAACGCCGTCGCCACGTCAATAATCGCCTCCTCCACATAGCGCTGGTAGCCGGGTTGGTGTGGTTCGGGAATGTCGGTTGCCAGATAGAGCAGCGTGGAATTTTTGTAGTCAAAGGGGGTGTCTACGGCCAGTTCACCTACCTCGTAGGCGTGCAGGCGGTTGCGCACGTAGGTGAAAGTGGGTTCCGTTTCCCATTCACCCGGCGTGGCCGTGCGCAAAGTGGCCGAGGTGAGGACAACCGTTTCCAACGCCTGGAAGATGTGTCTTTCCACCAGCGGCCCCACGTGCAGCGGCGCGGCGTGCAGCGAGATGCGATCCTTGAAAATTTCCACCCAATAAATCATCTCTCTGGCGGGGTTGATGATGATGGCATCCAGGTGAGCGCGGGTTTCTTCCAGAGTACGGCCGTTGCTTTGCAGCGCCGCGATCATCTCCTCCTCTTCCTCAATGTCAAACTGATCAGACAGATCGGCCAGCCCACCTGCCAGTTTGTCAAAACCGGCGGCAAGCTGTTTCAAGTGCGTGTTCAGGTTATCCCAACTCAGTTCCACCTCGCTGTACCCCGGCTGGCGGCGGATGTCCGGCGTCAGGCGAATTTGTTCGGCAAACTGGCTGCGCCGGTTGGTAAATTCGGCCAGGAAGTAGGAGAGCGTCATAAAAAACTCTTCCAACCGCTGCGCCGCCAACTGCCCTTCGCGGCGCATCAGGTTGATCACTTGCTCGAACTTTTCGGCGAAGGTGAGCGGCATGGCCGCCTGCACCCGGCTTTGCACATCGGTCAGCAATCCGGCGCGGGGTTTGTTAATCTCGTCCAGCACCGCTTCCAAAAAGCGGCGGTCGGCCTGAAAGCTAAGGCCATTGGTCACGGCCGATTCCAGATGATGCGCCTCGTCCACAATCAAATCCACAAAGTCGGGCAGAATGTGCCCTTCATTGGCTACGTCGGACAACAGCAGGGCATGGTTGACGATGATGATCTGGCTTAGTTCTGCCTGACGGCGCACATGGCTCAGTGGGCAATTTTCCAAAGCGCACTGATCTTGGGTGCAGGCACTGTTTTCGCCGCTCAGGCGCGCCCAGGCAATGCGCTCGCCAGGGGTGCGTAGGCTCAGTTCGGCCACGTCGCCTGTTTTGGTTCGCCCTAGCCAGAGCAGGATGCGGGCATAGAGCGCCATTTCGTCGCTGTTGCTGGGGCCGCTGTGCCGCATTTGTTGGAAGAGGCGGGTGCAGATGTAGTTGCTGCGCCCCTTGCGCACACAGGCGTTCAGTTCAAACGGCAAAATCCGCTGCAATTCGGGGATGTCTTTGTTGATGAGCTGGTCTTGCAGGTTGATGGTGTTGGTGGAGATGACGACGCGACGGCCGTTTTGCGCCGCCCAAAATGCCGAGGGAATGAGATACGCCACCGACTTACCGGTGCCTGTGGGCGCTTCCACAATGACATGTGAACCGTAATTGAACGCATCCACCACCGAAAGCAGCATATCTTCTTGCTGCGACCGGTATTCATAACCAGGTACCGCCCGCTCAAAATTGCCGCCGGGTCTGATGATGCTGGCGACTAGATCAGGGTCAAGTGGTTTGGGCTTTTCGGCCGGGGTCAGAGAGCGTCCTTCCAGTTTTGGCGGATTAAAGAGCCGTGGCAGCCGCCCCCGCTGGCGCAGTTCCCCCTCTGCAAAAGCGGTACGCGCCCGCGCTGCCAGCACATCCTCAAAGAAAATCGTCTCTGGCCAACCCAACTTCTTCCCGGCCATTACAAGCTCATCTAACTGCGCTAACGGAATTTGCATGGCCCGTTCTTTGAGCGCCAGGAACAGCTCCACCGTCAATTCGGCGTCGGCCAGGGCGCGGTGCGCCTGCTCGCCATCCGGCATAGGCAGGCCAAGAAAACGGGACAGCGCATCCAGCCCATAACGGCCGGCGTCGGGGAATAATATGGTAGCCAGGGTGACGGTATCCAGCCGGGGGTTGCCCACGCCCAATCGTTCCGACCGTAAAAAGCCGAGGTCAAACTCCACATTATGCCCCACCAGCACATGGTCGCCCAGGATGGCGCGCAGCCGCGAACGCAGGTTAAACATGCCCGGCGCGCCATTGACCATCTCCTGGGTGATGCCCGTCAGCCGGGTGATGTAGGGTGGCAGGTCTTTGTGTGGATTGACCAGGGAATCAAACTCATCCAGGATGTCATTGCCGCGAAAGGTGATAGCGGCGACTTCGATAATACGGTCATTCTCCGGGTCGAGGCCGGTGGTTTCCAGGTCAATGGCGACGTAGGTTGTTGACATAATTCACAATCCGTTATGATCCGCGAAGGGCGCGAAGGGCGCAAAATTTTTAAGGGAAGAATTGTGCCATTCGTGAAATTCGTGGCTACTTCAGCAAGATCGCAGGCAATCACAAACAGGCGGGGATTATAGCACGGATTTTCTATGATGTCGGGAGCATACTAACCTGGCAGCAATTCAAAATATGACAAAACCCGGCGATTAAAATCGCGGCAACAAAAGGCGAAGTCGGCCTTCGCCGACTGAATACCAGACCCTACGATTTTTCCTGCTTTTGGCTACAATCAGACCATGTCTTACTTGAACGGCGCATTACAAGGGAAACGGGTGCTGGTAACCGGGGTCACCGGTTTTATCGGCGGGCGGCTGGCGCAGCGATTGGCGGCAGAAGAAGGGGCGATTGTGACCGGCACGGGGCGTAATCTGGCAAAAGCGTCCTTCCTGACCGAAGCAGGGGTGACACTGCAATCGCTGGATTTGCATGATGAGGCGGCGCTGCACACGGCCGTAAGCAATCAAGACTATATCTTCCACACCGCCGCCTGGGTGGGGGGTGGTCGGATGAAAGATGACGTGGACGAGGCCATGGCGATCAACGTCACGGCCGTAGAAACCCTCATCCGCCTGGCCCATGAAGCGGGCGTGCGGCGGGTAATCACCGTCAGTTCCATTGCCGCCTACGGCCGTCCCGACAAGCTAGAGATTGACGAAGAGACGTCGCTGGACACGAGTCAGGCGGATGTATACGGCCGTACCAAAGCCCTCGGTGACATCCGGGCGCGTGAAGTGGGGGCCGCGTTAGGACAAGAGGTGGTGGTGGTGCGCCCGGCCCTGGTCTATGGCCCGCGCTCGGCAGCCTGGACGGTAAGCCTGGTGAAACTGATCCAGAATGGTACACCAGTGTTGTTTGGCGATGGTTCCGGTCATGCCTGGCCTGTGTATATTGACAACCTGATTGATGGGATGCTGCTAACGGCCGTGCAGCCTGGCGTAACGGGCGAAGCGTTTAATTTCTGCGACACGGCCGTGACCTGGCAGACATTTCTGGGTCATTACGGCCAGATGTGTGGCCGAAAGCCGCGCCGCCTGCCCCTCTGGGCGGCGCGCCTATTGGCCGAGGCCAACAGCCTGTTCAACATGGGGCTGCCCCTGAACCGGGAACGGCTGAAGTTCCTGACGCGCCGTTCTGTTTACCCCACACACAAGGCGGAAACACGGCTCGGCTACCGGGCGCGGGTTTCGTTGGACGAGGGCATGGCGCAGACGGCCGTGTGGCTGCAAGAAAATGGTGCTGTTTGACCAGAGATTTGGCAATCTCTGGTCAAACAGCACCAATGGCGGTAAACTTATGCCCATGAATAAAGAGATTTCAACGCAAGGGGGTGAGAGTATTGCCAAAGGTTGATTTGCGACCGAATGAAACGCAGGAGCAACTGTTCCGCCGTTTCAAGAAGTCTGTGGTGAAGAGCCGGGTTCTGACCGACGTGCGCCGCAAGCGCTGGTATGTAAGCAAGAGCGAACTGGACCGCATTGAAAAGAAAAAAGCGGTACGGCGGCAGCGCAAGATTCAGAAGCCAGGCGTCTAATTTCTGAAAACTGGCACAATCAAAAGCCTCAACCGATTTTGGTTGAGGCTTTTTTCATAACTGCAATTAGTGGTGTGTGCATCTAAGGATGTGCATTTCGCTAACACGCAATAAAAAACGGCCGGGTTACGGCCGTTTTCAATTTCAGTTTACTATTCGCGCTTCTTCGCGGATTTTAGTAAGCGCCTTCGCCTTTCATCACGGCGGGGAAAGTACGGAACAGGATTTTAATGTCCAGCGCCAGTGACCAATTGTGGACATATTGCATATCCAGTTTCACCCGTTCGTCATAGGTGGTGTTGGAACGGCCGCTCACCTGCCACAAACCGGTGATACCGGGCATGACCGCCAACAAATCGGGGCCATAAGCGCCATACTTTTCAATTTCATCCGGGGCGATGATGCGCGGGCCAATCAGGGACATGTCCTGGAACAGGACGTTGAACAGTTGCGGCAGTTCATCCAGGCTGAATTTGCGCAGCAGTTTGCCAACCCTGGTCACACGCGGATCATCTTTCAATTTATAGTTGCGGTCCAGTTCCGCTTTGAGTGCGGGATGCTGTGCCAGGATGTCATCGCCGTTGACGTGCATGGTACGGAATTTGAAGGCATCAAAGACACGGCCGTCGCGCCCCAACACCCGCCGCCGGTAGATAATCGGGCCAGGAGAATCAAATCTCACCGCCAGCGCCAGTCCCAGGAACAGTGGCCACAAAACCAAGAGAGCCGGGATAACCACAATGTAATCTACCAGGCTTTTCAAACCAGCGTAAGCCTGCTGGGCACTGATGCGGGTGTTGTAGCGTGTGGTAAAAATTGATTCTGATGCGATCATGACCATCCGTCTCCACTAAGTTCAATGAAAAATGCCAGGTAAAAAATCAAATTGTTGAATAAAAAGGGTCTCTTCCTAAGACACTTGAGAGTATAGTCAGCCCCCCTTACGGCCAACCTTATGAAAAACTTACGACTGGCTAACGGCGCAACAAAAAACCCGGTTTTTGTGAAACCGGGTTTTTCTTGATCATTCGTCTGTGACACAACCTTCAGAAGCAGATTTGACGCTCTTGATGTATTTGTAAAGCGTGCCGCGTGTAGCTTTGTAGGGCGGCGCTGTCCAGGCTGCCCGGCGCGCCGCCATTTCAGCCTCGGAAATGAGAACGTCAATGCTGTTTTTCTGGGCGTCAATGATGATCGGGTCGCCGTTTTGCACCAGGGCAATGGGGCCGCCTGCCTGGGCCTCCGGGGTGATGTGGCCGACAATGAAACCATGAGAACCGCCGGAGAAACGGCCGTCTGTCAACAACGCCACATCCTGCCCCAACCCCGCCCCCATAATGGCGCTCGTCGGTGTCAGCATCTCCGGCATTCCCGGCCCTCCTTTAGGCCCTTCAAAGCGAATGATAATCACATCCCCCTTTTGGATTTCCCCTTGCTCCAGCCCGGCTAACATGGCCTCCTCCGAATCGTAAACGCGCGCTGTACCGGTAAAAACCAGCCCCTCTTTGCCGGTGATTTTGGCAACCGCCCCATCTGGGGCCAGATTGCCACGTAAAATCTGGATGTGCCCCGTTTCTTTGATTGGTTTTTCCAGAGGATAAATTATAGGCTGCCCTTGGGCCAATCCGGGTAAATCGGCCAGGTTCTCAGCCACGGTTTTACCCGTCACCGTCAGGCAGTCGCCGTTGAGCAGGCCGTTCGCCAGCAAATACTTCATCACGGCCGGGATGCCACCCGCGTTATGTAAATCTTCCATGACGTACTTGCCACTTGGTTTCAGGTCGGCAATGAAGGGCACACGATTGCTGACGGTCTGGAAATCGTCAATGGTCAGTGGTACGCCTACCGAGCGGGCCATGGCGATCAGGTGCAGCACGGCATTGGTGGAGCCACCGGTGGCCATGACCACGACCATGGCATTTTCAAAGGCAGCGCGGGTCATAATGTCCCCGGGTTTGATGTCCCGTTCCAGCAGCAGGCGCACGGCCGTACCCGCCTGCACACATTCCGCCAATTTTTCCGGCGAATCGGCCGGGTAGGAGGAACTATAGGGCAGGCTCATGCCCAACGCTTCAATGGCGGAAGCCATGGTGTTAGCCGTGTACATGCCGCCACACGCGCCGGCGCCGGGGCAACTGTACCGCACAATGTCCTGCCGCTCTTCTTCGGTGATGCGCCCCGCCAGATATTCGCCGTAGCTTTGGAAAGCGGAGACGATGTCAAGTTTATCATGTACGGCCGTGCAGCCCGCCCGGATCGTCCCGCCATACACCATCAAACCGGGCCGGTTCAGCCGCGCCAGGGCCATAATGCTGCCGGGCATGTTCTTGTCACAGCCCGGCAAAGTAATCACGGCGTCATACCATTGGGCGCTGACCACCGTCTCAATCGAGTCGGCGATCAGGTCGCGGGATTGCAGGGAGTAACTCATACCGTCTGTGCCCATGCTGATGCCGTCGCTGACGCCAATGGTGTTGAAGCGCATCCCCACCAGCCCGGCGGCCTGCACCCCTTCTTTCACTTTGGCCGCCAGGTCATTCAGGTGCATGTTGCAGGAGTTCCCCTCATACCACATGCTGGCAATGCCCACCTGCGCCTTGTCCATATCGGCCGGCTGCAAGCCGGTAGCGTACAACATCGCCTGCGAAGCCCCCTGTGACTTGGGTTGGGTAATGCGTGAACTATATTTGTTGAGTTGAGTCATTTTCTCTCCTTCTACGAACTAACTTCCAGAAATTGGTACGGTTTAGTAATAGCTCTTGCAAGCAAAAAGGACAGCACTTGTTCAATAGTATTGATGGCATCAATCGCCTCTTGCTTAGTCACGACTTCCTTTTTTCCATGAACAAGTTGGTTCCTCAGTTCCATCACTTTTTTTCTCCAAGATTCGAACTCTGGAACGTTGTCCGTGAACTTTTTACCATTAAAAGCTGGTCGAAGCTTTCTACTTTTCACCACATTTGTGAAGCTGTCTCTATTTAATCGCTCTATTTCAGAAAGCATGTTTGGATCTTGGATGTAAAAGCTTTGAAGAAACTCATGGACAGCAGCTTCAAAAGCCGTTTCGGTTTCAATAATAGCAAGCCTGTAATTGCCTTGGGCAATATGCTCGTAAGCATTTAATATCAAGTTTTCTGCTAGCGGCACTTGGAAATGAGACTTTAATCTATTACGCAGATCCTCTTCGACGACGTTTGGAACATTTTGAAAAGACGGATACATATCACCCCAATAAGTAGTAGGTGATATTTTTACAGTGAAATTCGACGAGGTTGCATCTGAATGATTTTGATTAAATAGGAGAACAAACCTGAAATCAAACTTTAACTCGCGCCCAGTTAGTGCTTTGATATGAGGTTCCTTTGCACAGAATCTATATATCTCAAGTAAGCGATTTGTGGCTTGAATTGCCAGGTCTCTGTACCAGTACCTGTCCTGTGATACTTTTTTCCATGTCGCCTCAATATCCTGTGGCACACCAGATCGCTCTGATCTAACAGGAATAAAAACCTTTATGGTAGTGTATCTGTATGCCCCATCAACATCAGCGAATCGCTCAATTCTTTCACCCACAACAAGTGGGAAATCCGTTCTCCTATTTTGATTTCTCCATCTATTCTCAAGAAACAGTTGGACTCTCAGTTGGTTTTTACCGACGCTGACATCTACATCGTAACTGTCTTCAGAAACATGCAAACTGTAAGGAAGGGAAAAATCAACGGCCACATAGTGAAAGCCGCTGGGCTTTAATTTACTAAAATCGAAAAAAATAGGGTTTTCGTCCATATGTATGTCTTACTGAGAAGAAAGGGTGTAATCGTACCAGTAGAAGGTTACACAGTTCGTACATTGCTCGGTACTCCCGTTAATCCAACACGGCCGTACCCTCAATTTCGATCAAAAATTCCGGCCGCGCCAGGGATTGTATGCCAATCCAGGTGGTCGCCGGGGGATGGTCGCCGGGGAAAAAGGCTTTCAGTCCTTCGCTCACCGGGGCGGTTCTGTCCATCCAGTCGTGGACGATGTAGATACGCAGCGCCACAATGTCAGCCATCGTGCCGCCCGCGACGGTCATAACGATTTCCACATTGCGCAAACTCTGCCACACCTGCGCCCGTAAATCATTGGCGCCGATGATGTTCTGGTTTTCATCCCAGGCAACCTGCCCAGAAAAGTAGACCGTGCGGCTGCCCTGTGCTACCACAATTTGCGAAAAGCCATACTGGCGACTGGGAAATAACGCATCGGGATTCAAGCTCATCTTGCTCATGGCTTCTCCGGTAAAACGCTGCCATCCAGCAGGTTATGATGATACGACCAATCCCAAAACCAGTAGGCCAGCCCTTTCCACTGACCCCAATTGGCAAACGCTTTTTCCACTTCGGCGCGGCCGACCGGCTGCCCGTTATACCATTCATGCGACACCAGCTTGAACGCCCAGGAATCCACCGGCACCGAGTCGTAATGCCCCATCAACATCAGCAGGGAAGCGGCCGCATACGGGCCAACTCCTTTGAGGGAAAGCAGGCGTTGGCGTAGTTCGTTCGTTGATAGCACGGCCGTCCGCCAACTCTCCAAATCCAGTTCCCCACTTGCCACCCGCTGCGCCAGTTCCAACACATACGGGGCACGGTAGCCTAATCGTGCTGTATTACGCAGCGTCTCCACATCGGCCATCGCCAGCCGTGCCGGCGTGGGAAAGGCGCGACGCTGCGGATCATCGGGCAGGGGCGCGCCAAAGGTGTTGGTCAGTTCCAGCGCCATGCGCTTCGTACCACCCCAGGTGGTGTTGGTGGTCAGGATGACTTTGACCACATTTTCAAACAGCGTGGCCGCCCGCAGCAACCGCCCCTGCGCCTTCTCGGCCACATGCGCCAGTTTTGGCTCGTGCCGGGTGGCGGCATAAAAGGCACTGAAATCCATATCCAGCCCCAACATCCAGGTAACGGCCTGCGCCACTTCGGCACGTTCTGCCTCCGTCAGCGCCGCTGCCAGAGAAACACACACACCGCTCTCAGCCGCGCTTACGTGAAAAGAAACAACCTGACCTGAGGTCAGTTCCAACACATAATCAAAACCATCGGCGTCATCCGGGCCGGTAAAAGGAGCCAGTTGCACCCAGCCATGTGAATTAACGACAGTTGCCAGCGAAAATGGTGGACGAGGCAAAAGGATAAAATCCATGGAACATCCTCACTTTCCCACGGCCGTTAAGGCCGTATCGAAAAAATCAATCATGCGGGTGGCATATTCATCTGGGCGGTAAACCGGCCCATCACAATGAAATGCCTCCTCAATTACCCAAACAGTGGCATTTTCACCGGCATAGGAAGCATACCGCTCCTGAATAATGGCTTCCGCGCCGTACAACGGCCGTGGTGTACCCCCGGCAACCAACATGATCGGCCGAGGTGCAATATCATCAATCTGGTCAATCATCGCCGATGGCAGCGCCATATCCAATCTGCGGGCCATCAACCAGTCCACCAGATAATAAGAAGGGCGCACCAGCAACAGGATGGGATGACTAGAAAAAGGAACGTCACGGGCGCGAATGACGGAAGGCCCGTCGGCCCACACAGCCTGTATATCTGGAAAGATGGCGGCACTTTGTAAGGCAATCTGCGCACCCATCGAACAACCGCCAACGCCAATCCGGTCAGGATCAACATCTGATTGGCTCTGCAAATAGCGAAGAGCGCCAGCTACATCGGCCGGGTCTTGCCAGCCATACGAGCGGTGTTCCCCCTCGCTTTCACCAGACGCCCGCTCATCATACAGCAACACGCCATAGCCGGCGGCATAAAGCTGCCCGGCGTGCCACGCCATGCCGGTACGATCCGCGCCGTAACCGTGCAACAAGATGACAACGGCCCCGTTCTGTGAGGGCACATACCAACCGGTCATGGTCAGGCCATCACCACCGCTGAATGTGATATCTGTGACCGGCAGGGTCAGGTCTGCCGGTTTTTCTACGGCGTGGGCAGCCGACGCCATATTTTGCTCAACTGTCTGGTGGCTGAGATAGAACGTCAACGCCAGATCGATCATCAAAAAGGAAAAGACGCCAAAACCAACCAGTTTAAGGACATAGACGGTTCTGCGTCTGACTCGTGATTGGGTTGGCGGCGCGGGGGAATGGGTCACGGCCGTAGCCCCATTCCCCCGTCGCTGCATCACGTAAGCAACACCAAACATAAATAATAGCAACCCGCCCACAATCGCCAGCACATCTAGGGGAATTTGTGTAGCCTTTGCCATGATCAATGTTTACCCGCCATTACCAAGTGCCGCCGCCACCAGATCGCCCATTTCGGCGCAGCCCACCACATTTTCGCCCGGTCTGGCAATATCGCGGGTGCGATGACCGGCCGCCAGAACTTGAGACACGGCCGTTTCCACCGCCCCCGCCTCCACATCCAGATTCAAACTCGACCGCAGCAGCATGGCCGCGCTAAGAATGGTGGCTAACGGGTTGGCAATGCCCTTTCCGGCGATGTCCGGCGCCGAGCCGTGAATGGGTTCATACAGCCCCACGCCGCCCGCCGCGCCCAACGCTGCCGAGGGTAGCATCCCCAGCGAGCCGGTAATCATCGAAGCCTCGTCGGAGAGGATGTCGCCAAAGAGGTTGCCCGTAACCACCACATCAAAATCGGCCGGGCGGTTGATCAGGTACATGGCCATGGCGTCTACCAGAATGTCCTCGTACTGCACATCCGGGTTTTCGGCGGCGACTTCGTGGGCTACCTCGCGCCAGACGCGGGAGACGGCCAAGACGTTGGCTTTGTCTACGCTGGTCACTTTGCCGCGCCGTTTACGGGCCAGGTCAAAAGCCACCTGCATCACGCGCCGAATTTCCATCTCGTTGTAGCGCATGGTGTTGAATCCTTCACGGCCGTGTTCCCCCACCGTTCGGCCCTGCGGCGTGCCAAAATAGATGCCGCCGATCAATTCACGCACAAACAAAATATCCACGCCCTGCACCCGCTCCGGCTTGAGCGGGCTGGCGTTGGCCAGAGCGTCAAACACCTTCACCGGGCGCAAATTGGCAAAAACGCCTAAGGCTTGCCGCAGCCGCAGCAGTCCTTGTTCCGGGCGCACTTTCAGGGTGGGATCGTCAAATTTTGGATGTCCCACCGCGCCCATGAGCACCCCCTGGCTGTTCAGGCAGGCGGCCAATGTTTCTTCCGGCAGCGGATCGCCCAGTTCATCAATGGCCGCCCCGCCGTAGATGTATTCGGGCAAGTGGAAGGTGTGGTGGTAGCGCTGGGCTACGGCCGTGAGTACCTTCTTCGCCTCTACAACAATCTCCGGCCCAATGCCGTCGCCGGGCAATAATGTAATCGTCGCTTCCATTCAAACTACTCCTCGTAAGGTTTTTAACGCAGAGATGCGGAGGCGCAGAGAAAACCTGGCGCTCTCATATCTCTTTTACTCAAAGCAAAGATTGTCCCTGATCTGAATTGATGCTTCATGGTTGCCAGATAGGATTGTTGTGATTTTGTGGAGCATTTGTCAGCAATGTTAATTCAGTACCATCAGTCCGTACCAAATACAATTGAAAATATGAGTTTTCCTTTGACTTCCCGGCAAACACAATCCACTCTCCATCGGGGGACCAGGCCGGGCTGCGCACCTCGTGCATACTTGTGATCGTTTTCATATCGGGCTTCACGAGATCAAACACGACAATGTTCCCCGCGTCCGCCCAAACGATCCGATTGCCATCGGGAGACCAACCTGGTTGAAAAACCAGCTTTTCAGACAATAAAAAAAGATTTTGTCCCTGCATGTCCATAATGAACAGGTCCCACTCAGAATCTTCACCGTTTGAGAAAAACACAAGTTGATCCCCACTTGGAGAGAGATGAGGTAAATAATGATCAAAACGATAATCAGACATCCGGGTCAGATTGTCTCCATCTTTATGGATTGTGTAAATCTGCACTTTTCGCAAACCGAATGTTCCTTCATCCGGCCAAGTGTGAGCTGTAAACAAAATTGTCTCATCATTTACCCACTCAACAACGGGGCCAATAATGACTCTGAATTCTTCATTGGAGAATATTTGTTTCAGCTCCGAGCCATCTCGATTGACGAGATAAAGGCTTCCCCCACTTGTTTCCTCTTCAAGAGGTGAGAGAAAGGCAACCTGCCGACTATCGGGGGACCAACCAAACGCCATATTGGGGAGAGGGATTTCCAATAACGGAATGCTTGTACCTGTTTGAGGGCTAAACAACACAATGCCTGCTTCGGAAGCATCCGGGTTTTTTCGATAGGCTAATAGTGTCCCATCTGGCGACCATTGGAAATCTAAGTGTTTTGTTTCATCAATAAGTTGTGAATTGTATGTGGCGAGATCAAACATGTTTAATGCCAGAGTATCAGTTTCAACCTCAGTTTCGGTTGCATATGCCAAAAGGCCACTACCACCACCAACAGGCGTCGGTTGGGGTAATGGTGTAAGTGTAGGTTGGGGCGTTGCGGTAATTTGTGTTTGAACGATTACTTCTTTGGTTACGACAATTGGCTCTGCTTCTCCACACGCCGTCGAGAAGCCCAACAAGAGCAGCAATAATATCCAACTGATTAGCGAAGAATTCTTCACCACAAAATCATTCCTTTTGAAACATTTGGATTACTTTTTCAAATCGGCGACTGTGCCGTTGCTGGCGAATTGTAAAGCAGTGGGGGAGATGGCAAAGACGGCGAATGGTGTACCGGCGGCGGCCCAGACAACTTCAAACGCCAGCAAATCTTCGTCAATGAAGATGCGGAGGGGCTGGCTGTGCCCAAAAGGGGGGACGCCGCCAATGCTAAAACCGGTCTGTGCCTTCACAAATTCGGCGTCGGCGCGCTGCACCTGTTTACGGCCGACGCCGCACAGCGCCGCCAGCTTCTTTTCATCCAGTTGGTTCGTGCCGGAAACCAGGCAGATAACGGCCGTGCCCTCCACCGCGAAACACAAACTCTTCACAATTTGCGCCACCGTGCAGCCAATGGCGTCAGCCGCTTCCTGCGCGGTGCGCGTGGTCTGGGCAAACTCTACAATTTCAACTGCCAATCCCAATTGTTGGGCGGCGTCTGCTACTTTTTGGGCGGATGGGTGCATAATTGTCAATTGTCAATTGAAAATTATCAATTGACAATTACTCATAATCGTAATCGTCGTCAAAATCTTCTTCAAAATAGACGCGGTCGCGGCGGCGCTGGATGTAGCGGTCGAATTCGGGGGGAATCTCTTCCTCAAAGGCCGTTTCCATACTCACGTCCCAGACCAGATCGGCAAAGTCTTCGTCGGAGACATCAGCGCCCTCCCCCATCTCCACACTTTCCACCTGCACCTGCAAACTGTCCCGCTGCGCCAGCCGTTCCACCAGCAAATCGCGCATCTGTTTTTCCAGTTCGGCCAGATAGTCACGGCCGTCCGCCTCTGCCAGTGCCATCTTTTTCATCAGCTTGGCGCTTTCATGCTTCTCCAGCCGGGACACCTCTTGTTTAATTTCCGCCAGCCGCCGTTTGATGCGCGTCACCTCGCGCAGCAGCGTTTCCGCCAGCTTTTGATCCGCGTGGCTGTAATCGAGTTGGTGGTTGGTTTCAGGGGAATCGGCCAGTTCATGCAACTTCTGTATATCGCCAGCCGCATAAGCCGCATTGACGGCCATCATCAGTTGGGTGCGGTAGGTGCGGTCGGTCTCGTCAACGGCCGTGTCCGGGTGAAAACGGCGCGCCAACTGCCGGTACAGCTTCTTCATCTCCGCCCGCGTATCCTCATCCTGCTCCGGGCGGGCGCTGGTCGGCGTTTCCCGATAACGGTACTCCCCCTCCTCGGTGGCGCTGTGTCCGCGCGCCCAGGCAGCCGCATCGTTCGCCGCTTCCGCATACCACCCCTCGCCAAACCAGCGCAACTGCCGCCGCAGTTCCCGAATTTCCTCGTCCAACGCGCTCAATTTGCGCGTCAGCGGGCTAAGACGTGCCCGCAGCCGGAACTCAAAAGCGTTGATGGCTGCGTGGCGCTCGGCCAGTTCCGCCTCCGCATCCACCAGTTGCGGCATCAGCCCATCCAGCTCTACGCGCAGTTGGTTGATCTGTTCTTGCCAATCATCGGTTGTGGGAGTGAGCCGCCGTTCGGTCATGGCCGGTATTGTAGCTGAAAAGCGCCAGACACGCCGAAAAATTGAGGACTGTTCACGGCCGTTACGCCACCCGTTTTGCCACCCATTTGTGAATGGTCACGGCCGTCTCCCGCCAACTCTTCTCCATCATCACATTATGCCCCGCTCCCGGCACAACCTCATACGCCGCCCCATAATGTCGGGCTGATTTCGCCTCGGCCGTTACTGGAATCAGCGTATCGGCCGCCCCGGCCAGCCAGAGAAGCGGCGTTTTCAGGCGTTTGGCTGGCCGCCATAACAGCGGGTTGTATTGCAGCAGCACCCACAGCGATTCCGGCCCTAATTTTTCATACAATTCTACGGGTGAAAAGGTGGCCCCCTCGTGAATAAACATCTGCGCGGAACGAAACGGATTGCGCACCAACGGCGTTGTCGTCAGATGCAGCGTACAGCGGGCAAACCCGCCCGCATCGCGGGGGATGGTTTGCAAAATGGGGCCAACCATGCTGTGCGATAACCAGGGCGCCACCAGCACGGCCGCCGGTAAATCGTCCCGCTCCTTCAAAAGCCACTGCGTCAGCGCCCCGCCCATACTGTGCCCCATCAGCACCGGCTTCTGGGGCAGCCGGTCAATTTCAGCCTTCAAGAGTTGCAGATAATAGCCCAACGTACACCAGCGGATCGGCCGCTGCACGGGCGAACCGGCATGGCCGGGCAGACTGTGGGCGTGGCTCTGCCAGCCCCATTCGGCCAGCAGTTCTTGCCACCCCTGCCAGCACCAGGCCCCGTGCCACATGCCATGCTGCATCACAATCGGCGTCTCAAAGCGGCGGGTGTGTGGCGTGTAAACAATGCGCTCGATGCCATCTGTGATCGTGTGTGAAATATCGTACATGCCGTAAGTTTAACACCTTTGGGGGAAACGGCCGTTCACCCCGTTCGCATTAACCCGATTGCCAACACCAACACAATGAGGTAGCTCATAAACGGAGGCCAATCGTGCATCACCAACAGGCCAGTCATTGCCCCGACAACGGCCGTACCCAGCACCACCCAACCCAAAATCGGCAGCACGCCCGCCAGCGCTAACGCCACCCCCATCAGCGCCAGGGCGGCCAGGATGAGCAGCGTATTTGCCCAAAATATCCAACTGACATTAACCATGATCGGCGGCGGCGCGGCGGGATCGTAGGTGCGGATCAATTCAGCGGCGTTGGCCCCCAGCTGCAGGCGGTCTATGCTAATAGGCAGCCAGAAAAGAAAACCGGCGAAAAAGAGCAGGGTGGCGGCCACAGCCAGCCAGCGTGGGCCGGGAGCAGACAATTTAGCGGCGATCAGGGCGAAGATAACGGCCGTGCCCAGATACACCACCGGAAACAAAATCGCCTGCACCGTCCAACCTACCCGGTCATTGGCAATCAGGGTCAGCTTGTCGAGGGGGTCGGTTGGCAGCGGCCAGCGGCGGAAATAAGCCGCCGAAAACGCGCCGACCAGGAAAAGAATGACGGTCATCAACAGGGCAAATCCCAACGAGCGAAAACCTTCCGTGTTCATCGGCAACACTCTTGGGGTGCAGCGCACTTTGGAAGTGCGCTGCACCTGAAAACTACTTCACCGGCGCCGTCAGGTAAGCATACAGCGCCGCCAGGTCATCATCGGTCATGCGGGCCGCATTTTGCCAGGGCATCGTCTCCGGGAAGGGCTGACCATTCGGCTTGATGCCGCCGCGCATCATCTCGAAGAACTGCCCCTGCGTCAGGGTGCTGACGAAGGGGCGCGGGTTGGGGATGGCCGCACTGACGGACGTGGCCGGTGTGCCTGTCATGTCTGGCCCATGGCAGCCGCGACATTCACCAAAGGTAGCGACGTATTGGCCGTATGCGGCCGTCACCCCCGCCGGTGGCGCAGTGATGGCAGCAGGCGGGTCTGGCGGTGGTTCGCCAAACATGCCCGCGCCGGACATCACCGCACCCAGGAAGGACATCTTATCCCCGATGAAGCCGTCGTTGCTGGCTGGCGGCAGGCTGCGTAAATAAGCAATAATCGCTTCCGTGTCGGCGTCGCTCAACTCCCGGTAGGGCATGAAGGACATGAAGCCTAACCCGTGCCCTTCCTGGTCAATGCTGTAGCGCAGCACGCGGAACAGTTCGCCGTCGCTGTAACCGGCCAGTTTGCCGCCCGGTGTCAGATTCTCGGCTACCATCGCACCGATAAAACCAAACCCTTCTGCTTCGGCGATGTTCCAGCCGCCGCTCATGGGGTGTTCGCCGGTAGGGTTGCCATCGGCGCCAACCGCGCTGTGGCAGTTGATACAAGACATATTTACCAGATATTCGCCGCGGGCGATTTGTTCGGCCGTCCCGGCCACCGTCAGCTCTGGCGCGGGCGGCGCGCCGGGGAAATAGGTGTCCATCATCCCCTTTGCGCCAAAGAGGGCAACGGCCGTCAGCAGCAGCGTCATCAGCCCGGCGGCCAATCCACCCACCACCTTCACCCACGGTTTTTTGGCGCGTACCGCCCGGACGGTGAACCAGCCGAACAAGACGACCAGACCAATTACCAATAACAAAACCAACAAATTTGCAAACATAGCAGCCTCCTTATTGTTTTGCGCTTTTCACGAACTGTGTAAGTGTGAAGCGTTACCCAAAGCATAGGGGGCAATCATTTAGAGATCATTTATTGGATGGTGGAAGAGGGCACGAAATGGCAGGTTCGGTAAGTTGGATCATGCGCTGCAAAACAAAAAACCGGCTTTTGTCTGAAACAAAAACCGGTTTTTAGGAGGCTTGTTAACGGCCGTTTCCCAATGACATCAGGCCACTTCACCTTGTTTCTGCGGGAGAAGGCCAAGTTGGGCTAATAAGGCAAAGCGGTCAGGGGATCCCCAGTGTTCAACCATCATATTGTCTTGGAACCGGCACGTATCAAACACCGCCACCGCAAATGATTTCCCGTTAGGCGGCCCCATAAACCCGCCCAGGTTCGTACCGCGGGCCGTCATGCGCGCCCATATCTTGTCCCCATCCGTAACCATATCTTCAATCGTCAAGGAAAAATCGGGGAAAGCAGTCCGTAAAAACTGAATATCTCCCTGCATACCGGCAATGGTTGGCTGAAGCCCAAACTGATGTTCAACAAAATCGGGGTGTACACATTCATGCAGTACCTTGAAATCACCCTGGTTAAAGGCTTCTTCGATCAGGCGGCGAAAAATTGTTTGATTCTGTTTGTTTGTCATATCATTCCCCTATGGTGAACCTGTTTTGTGGGGGACGGCTATTGCCGCTGGATTAGATGTGGGTGGGTAACGGTTGATTTTTGTATTTGATACAGTTAAACTGTAATGAATATAGACATAGTATATCTGAATTGCCGCTTTGTCAAGAGGTAATATGAGTGACTCGTCAGAACCGAAACGGAAATACAATTCCACCCGGCGTCAGGCGCAGGCGCGCGAAACCCAAAACCAGATTTTGCAGGCCGCGCGCCGGTTGTTTGTGGCTCATGGTTATGCCGGGGCTACCATTGAGGCTATCGCCCAGGAAGCAGGGGTAGCTCCGGAAACTGTTTTTGCCTCTTTTGGCAACAAACGCACCATCCTGACCAAACTGATAGACATTTCGGTGGGCGGTGACGATCTCCCCCTTTCCCTTATGCAGCGGCCTAGCCCCCAGGCTGTGCTGCATACAGCAGATCCTGTACGCCAATTACAGTTGTTTGCTGAAGATATATCACACATTTTGGCGCGGGTGGCGCCCATATTTCAGGTGATGCGAATGGCGGCGAAGAGTGAGCCGGACATTGCCGACCTGCTGGCCGGGCTGCTGGCGCAACGATTGGGCAATATGACCGAATTCGTGCAGAGTCTGGCCGGTCATAGCCCATTGCGGGAGGGTTTGGATGTCATGCAGGCAGCGGAGATTGTCTGGGGGATTACCAGCCCGGAGCTTTATACCCTGTTCACGGTGGATCGGGGGTGGAGCAGAGAGGCATACGGCCGTTGGCTGGCTGATAGTCTAAATAGATTGCTGCTGCCCTAGCGCGCGGCGTTTACGGAGCCACTACCAGTATGCCTTCCATGCCGGCCGCATGATGGCCGGGTGAACTGCAATAAAAGGTGTAACGGCCGTTTACCTGCGGCGTAAAAGTAATCTCCATCGTTTCATTGGCCGCCAGCGGCACATGAATGTCAAATTCGTCCAGGTCGAAGGCGTGGGCGTAACCGTCCTGGTTGACTACCCGCAGCGTCACCGGCTGCCCCGCCTTGATGTACACTTCTTCCTGCGCAAAGCGCATATTTTCTATCTTGATAACGATTTCACGGGGAGCGGAACCGAAAGCAGTGGCGCTGCAAGCTGATAGCAGCAGCGCCAGGAGAATAAAAGGGAGGAAATACGGCCGTACCAATTTCATTATACTCTGGCAGGGGTCACGACCGTCTCCACTTGCCCCTCCGCCTGCCGTACAGCCCACAAGCCGCTGGCGATAATAATCAAATGAATCACGATGAAGGCGATATACCCACTGGCTTCATAGCCTCTAACAATCAGGAAGAGATCATCCAAGACGCCGTGCATGAACTCCAGCCACACCAGGAGCAGGGCAGCGCTGGTATGTTTGCCCGGTTTACGAGAAGCCCACAGGGCAAAGGTGGCAATGCCTAACATCTCAAACAAAAATGGCGACCAGCCATCCACAAAGGCGCGCACTGCCCATTGATCGGTCGGAAAGGGAAGGCTGTCTATCAGGTATTGCTGGCTGCCCAGAAACATCATGTAGATGTTCATCATAAAGAGCAGCAGATACCACACACCAATCACACGGAACCACCACTGTAACTTTTTCATCAGAAATCTCCTTTTTTGAATTTGATCGTTTTTCAAACGGGTTTTCATTTATTCGTCAGGTGACGTTTACTCTGGCGGCACGGCCGTCCATTCCTCTAAAAATGCGGCCAATTCCACCAGGTCTTTGAATCCATGCCGCACGGCCGTGTGCGGGTCTTCCAGGCTGTAGCGCCACACCGGGGGGGCGTTCGGCAGCGCGCCCCCTTCGGGCCACAAGCTGAGAATAAAACTATGGTGACGCAACGCCTGCACTGAGTGAGGTCGAAGTGGCCGTTTGCCTGATTTCTCGTTCATCTCATCTTTCCGTTCCCTGCCAACTGTGTTAATCTTTTGCCATCTTAAAAAGCGATCATTTAGAGATCATTTATTAGCGCAAGCAATAACGGCCGTGTTAGACATTAAACTGTTGGGCGGATTGCAGATTGGGCTACAGGGGCAACCGGTAACCGGTTTTGTTTCCAGCAAAGCGCCGGCTTTGCTGGCTTATCTGGTAGTCACCGGTCGCCCGCACCAGCGCGACACGCTGGCGGCCCTCTTTTGGGGGGAAATGTCCGACGCCGACGCCAAAAACAACCTGCGCCAGACCCTCTCCAACCTGCGTAAACTGCTGGAACCCTATCTGCTGATTACCCGTGAAGCCGTGCAGTTTGACACGGCCGTACCCCACACCCTGGACGTATCCCAATTTGAAACGCATCTGCAAAACGGCCGTGCCCAAACCAACCACCGCTACCATCACCTGGCCCAGGCTGCCGCCCTCTACCAGGGCGACTTCCTGGCCGGCTTTTATGTGCGCGACGCCCCCGACTTTGAAGAATGGGCGCTGGCGCAGCGCGTCCGATACCGTGAACTGGCCCTCCACGTCCTGCACAGCCTGGCCGAACACCATTTACAGCGCGGCGAATACGGCCGGGCCATAGACGCCGCCACCCGTCTGCTGGCGCTGGAACCGTGGCGCGAAGAGGCGCACCGCCAACTCATGCTGGCCCAATTACGCAGTGGCCAGCGCAGCGCCGCCCTGGCCCAATACGAAACCTGCCGCCGTTTGCTGGCTGCTGAATTGGGCGTGGAGCCATCCGCCGAGACCATCACCCTTTACGAACGAATCCGTGAAGCCAGACCCCGGGTTCTCCTGCCCCCGGCCACTACCCCCTTTGTCGGCCGCACCCATGAACTGGCGCAAGTTGTACATCTATTGAGCGACCCCACCTGCCGCCTCGTCACGTTGAGCGGTAGCGGAGGCAGCGGCAAAACCCGGCTGGCGCTGGAGGTCGCCGCCCGCACCGCTGACGCCTTTTTACACGGCGCCTGTTTTGTCGCGTTGGCGGCCGTTACCACCCCTGACCTCATACCCAGTACCATTGCCAAAGCACTGGCAGTTCCGCTTAGCGGTACCGTTGACTCTGGCGCCCAGCTTCTTACCTACCTGCGCGACCGGGAGCTGCTGCTGGTGTTGGATAACCTGGAACATCTGGCCACAGCCGACGAGTGGGTCAGCCGTTTACTCCAATATTGTCCAGAAATTCACCTGCTGGTCACTTCCCGCGAACGGCTGAATTTGCATGGTGAGCGGCTGCTGGAACTCGGCGGTCTGGACGTTCCCCCCGGTCAACAAGCCGAAAACATCACGGATTACAGCGCGGTGCAACTCTTTTTCGACCGCGCCCGCCAGGTGATGCCGGAATTTACGCTCAATGCCCAAAATGAAACGGCCGTTGTCCGCATTTGCCAGCTTGTTGATGGATTGCCATTGGCCATTGAACTGGCAGCCGCCTGGGTGCGCCATCTCACCTGCCAGGAGATTGCGGCGGAGATTGCCCAAAATTTGGACTTTCTGGCCTCAACACAGAAAAATGTGCCCATCCGTCACCGCAGCTTGCAGGCCGCCTTTGAACATTCATGGACCTTGCTCAGCGATGCTGAACGCACAGCTTTTGCCCGGTTGGCCGTCTTTCGCGGCGGTTGTACACGTGAGGCGGCTACGGCCGTTACCCGCGCACCGCTCCCCATCCTGGCTGCTCTAGGCGACAAATCGTTGCTGCACCGGGACGGCAACGGCCGTTACACCTTGCACGAACTACTGCGCCACTACGCCCAACAAAAACTTCAGGCCGATCCATCACAAGCGGCAGAAACACAGGCCCGGCACTGCCACACCTACATCCAATTTTTGGCCGAACGGGAAGATGCCCTGAATGACGCCCGGCAAAACGAAACCCGGCGCGCCATCGCCGCCGAAATTGACAACATTCGCGCCGCCTGGGAATGGGCCATTGCCCAACAGCAGCCCCACCTGCTGGAACCGGCGCTGGAAAGCCTGCGTATTTTCCTGGAATATACGGGGTGGTATGCGGAAGCCATTCACCTTTTTGCTACGGCCGCAGACGCGACGCGCCACCATTCTGGTGATAACAACCGGCTTTTGGCCAGGCTGATGGCGCGCCAGGCCTGGTTTTATCATCGGTTGGATCGCTTCGAGGCGGCGCAGAGCCTCATTGAGCAAAGCCTGGCAATTTTAGATAAGGCCCACCCCCCACTGCCTGCCGATGCCGCGTTTTGCTGGCAGTGCCGCGGCAACATGGCGCGCGCCGTTGGCGATTTTGCCCAGGCCATCGCCTTTGCCGAAAAGAGTCTGGCCCTATACCGCCGCGCCGGTCATCCTGGCCAGATCGCCCTTGCCCTGAATTCTATAGCTGTCGCCTATGCGGAACAGGGTGATTTTGCCAAGTCACAGCAGCTTCACGCGGAATGTCTGGCGCTGCGGCGTGAACTTGGCGACCGCCGGGGCGTGGCAACCACCCTTGTTAATCTCGGTTTTATCGCTCTGGGCGAGGCCAGATACGCGGAGGCCAGGCCGTATGAACAAGAGGCGCTGGCCATTTTCCGCGAGATTGGCTACCCGATGGGAGAGGCGGTGGCCCTGAACAATTTGGGCGTCGCCAGTTATATGTTGGGGGAGTATGAAGCGGCACACCGTGACCTGGAGGAGTGCCTGCTCATCTGCCAGGAGTTGGGGCATCGCCATATTGCGGCTCATGCGTTGGGTACTTTGGGCGGGGTGGTCGGCGCTAAGGGCAATTATGCTCTGGCATGGCAGCACACCCATGCCGGTTTGCAAATTGCGCAGGAGATTGGTTCGGTGTCGGCGATGTTGTTTGGGTTAATGAGTACGGCCGTACTCTTGTGGCGTCAGCGAGAGTACGAACAGGCAGCAGTCCTGGCGGCCCTGGTTTACCATCACCCCTCCACAAACCGCGAAACGAAAGACCGCGCCGGTCAATTACTGGCAGATTTAGCAGCGCAGTTGCCCCCTTCTACCCTGGCGGCGGCAGGGTCGCGGGGACAAACACAAGAAATGGCAGCGGTAGTAGCGGAGATTCTGGCACGGCCGTTGCCGGTTGTGCCTACCCCGTGACCTGCTTCAGCAGCACCAGGTTCTCACACCGGCCCGTTTCCGCCAGATCGGTCAGATTTTGCAATGTCGTCTCGGCGATGTTGTGCAGGGCGCGGTCGGTGAGAAACGCCTGATGCCCCGTCACCAGCACATTGGGAAAGGTGAGCAGACGCGAAAAAACGTCATCCGTCACCACCTCGTTGGACAAATCCTGAAAGAACAGGTCGCCCTCCACCTCATATACGTCAATGGCCAGATAGCCGATTTTGCCGGACTTTAGCCCTTCAATCACTGCCAGTGTATCCAGCAAGGCGCCGCGGCTGGTATTGATGATAAAGACGCCATCTTTCAGTAGGGGAATGGTACGGCCGTTGATCAGGTGATGGGTTTCTGGCGTCAGCGGCAGGTGCAGGGTGATGATGTCGCACTGGCGGGCCAGTTCCACGGGGTCGTCAATGTAGCGGGCCAGCTTTTCCGCTTCCGGGTTGCGGTACAGATCATAGGCCAGCAGATTAGCGCCGAAGCCGGAGAGATTTTGCAGTACGGCCGTGCCAATCCGCCCCGTGCCAAAAACGCCAATCGTCTTGCCGTGAATCTCAAACCCTTGTAAACCATCCAATTCAAAGTTGTTGTCGCGCACCCGGTTATAGGCGCGGTGAATTTGCCGCCCCAGGGTGAGGATGAGGCCAACAGTAAATTCGGAGATGGCGTTGGGCGAGTAAGCGGGCACACGCACTACCTGAAGGCCCATCTCTTCGGCTGCTTGCAGGTCAATCTGGTTATAGCCCGCCGAGCGGGTGGCAATAATGCGTGTGCCGCCTGCCGCGAGTTGGCGGATCGTTTCCCGGTCTACCTGGTCGTTGACAAAAACACACACAGCCTCATAACCGGTGGCCAGCACGGCCGTTGCCGGCGTCAATTTCGGTTCATAAAAAGACAGCTCGTGCCCAAAACGGGCGTTCACCTGCATGAACGACTCCCGGTCATACCCCTTGGTGGCAAAAATAGCTACTTTCATGGTGATCGTTTACTTCCTTATTATTCGTGTTGGCTTTGCGGGAATAACGTGAGGCGTGATGCGTGATACGTGATGCGTGAAAAGAACGCTCTCATGCATCACGCCTCACAACTTGAAACCCCGCAACGCTCTCTGCTAAACACCATAATCAAATTTAGCACATTTCGCCAGATATGCCGCCGCCAACATTCCCGGTGGCGACGGCCGTACCCACCAACCCACCTGTTCAGATACGAACAAAATGGCGGCAATTGCAGTGTGATCCAGAGGAGTGCTCTATAATGAGGGCATGTCTACGCCCATTTTTGCCACCAAACTGTATATCCCGCCGCCCCAGCCTAAACTGGTGCGCCGTGCCCGCCTGGGCGAGCGGCTCAACGATGGGTTGCGCCAGGGCCAGGGATTTGGGCGCAAGCTGACGCTCATCTCGGCCGCGGCCGGTTTTGGCAAGACCACCCTGGTCAGCGAATGGGTGGCCGGCTGCGGGCTGCCCGTTGCCTGGCTCTCGCTGGACGAAGGCGACAGCGACCCGGCCCGTTTTCTCACCTACCTGGTGGCGGCGCTGCAAACCATCGCCCCAGACGTGGGCAAAGGGGTGCTGGCGGCGCTGCAATCGCCGCAGCCGCCCACGCCGGAAGCCATTCTCGCCTCCCTGCTCAACGATATGGCCGCTATCCCGCAGCCTTTCCTCCTGGTGCTGGATGATTACCACGCCCTGGATGCACCTGAGGTTGATCAGGCGCTGGCCTTTTTGTTGGAATACCTGCCGCCGCAAATGCACCTGGTCATCGCCAGCCGCGAAGACCCGCCGCTGCCGCTGGCCCGCCTGCGCGCCCGCGGCCAGCTTGCCGAACTACGCGCCGCCGATCTGCGTTTTACGGCCGTTGAAGCCGCCGCATTTCTGAACCAGGCCATGGGATTGACGCTGACGGCGGCCGAAATTGACGCTCTGGAAACACGCACCGAAGGCTGGATTGCCGGGCTGCATCTGGCGGCCCTGTCTATGCAGGGGCGGGCCGATGCGGCAGCGTTTATCGCCGCGTTTAGCGGCAGCCACCATTTTGTGCTGGATTATCTGGTGACGGAGGTGCTAAACCGGCAGCCGCCGCATGTACAGACTTTTTTGTTGCATACGGCCGTGCTCAACCGCTTTTGTGCCCCCCTGTGTGATGCGGTTTTGCAGGACAATACCGGGCAGGAAACGCTGGCTTACCTGGAACGCACCAACCTGTTCATTGTGCCGCTGGACAATGAGCGGCGCTGGTATCGCTACCATCACCTCTTTGGCGAACTGCTGCGGCAGCGGCTGAGCCAACAAGAACCGGCGCTCGTGGCCGATTTACACATCCGCGCCAGCATCTGGTATGAGGCCAGTAACCTGGAGTTGGAGGCGTTTGATCACGCCGCCGCCGCCAACAACGTAGACCGCGCCGAACGGTTGTTGGAGGGCAAAGGGATGCCTCTGCTTTTTCGCGGCGCGGTGCGCCCGGTGCTGCAATGGTTGGGGAGCTTGCCAACGGCCGTGCTAAACGCCCATCCCGCCCTGTGGGTCACCTATGCCTCCGCGCTGCTCTTCATTACCCAGACCGCCGGGGTGGAGGAGAGATTACAGGCGGCCGAAGCTGCCCTGCAAGGCCGGGAACTGGATGAGAAAACAAACGATCTGATCGGGCATATAGCCACCATTCGGGCAACGGTGGCTGTTACCCGGCATGATCTGGAAACGATTATCACGCAGTCGCGGCGGGCGCTGGCATATCTGCATCCACATAACTTGCCGGTGCGCACAGCGGCGAATTGGGCTTTGGGCTATGCGTATCATCTTCAGGGAGATCGGGCCGCTGCCGGGCAATCTTACGCCGCTGCCATTGCTATCAGTCAGGAAATCGGGCATTACATCATCCACCTGATGGCGACGATAGGGTTGGGCAATATCCAGGAAATGGAGACCCGGCTGCCGCTGGCAGCCGAGACGTACCGGCGGGCGATAGAATTAGCCGGTGAGCCGCCGATTCCGGTGGCCTGCGAAGCGTATCTGGGGCTGGCCCGCATTGCCTATGAACAGAATGACCTGGCGGCAGCACAGACATACGCGGCCCAAAGTGGGCCGCTGGCGGGGCAGATTGCCCACAATGATCGGTCGGTAGCGGTGGATGTGTTTCTGGCGCGCTTGAAACTGGCGCAGGGGGATATATCGGGGGCGGCGGCGCTGGCAGCGCAGGCGGAACAGGAGTCCCGGCACTATCAGTTTGTGCGGCAACTGCCGGAGGTCACGGCCGTGCGCATTCTCATCTTGCTGCGTCAAAACAAAGTGGCGGCCGCGGCCCAGTTGGCGCAAACGGCCGATCTGCCGTTGAGCCAGGCCAGGGTGCATCTGGCGCAGGGTGAGCCGGATGCAGCTCTGGCGGGGTTGGCCGCCTGGCGGCAGCAGGCTGAGGCGCGGGGCTGGGCGGATGAACGGCTGAAGGCGATGGTTTTGCAGGCGGTGGTTTATGGCGCGAAGGGGGAAATGGAGACGGCCGTTGACCTGCTGGCAGAGGCGCTGGTATTGGCCGAACCGGGTGGCTTTGTGCGTCTGTTTGTGGATGAGGGGGCAACGATGTTCCAGCTATTATCTGTGGCTAATGCTCGTGGTGTGGCCCCGGTGTACACGGGCAGACTGCTGGCGGCATTTCCGCCAACGGCCGTGCGCGGCGCCCAATCTTCCCTGGTAGAGCCGTTGAGCGACCGGGAACTGGAAGTGCTGCGCCTGATTGCCCAGGGACTCTCGAACCAGGAGATTGGCGAGCGCCTTTTTCTGGCGCTGGATACGGTCAAGGGGCACAACCGCCGCATCTATGACAAGCTTAGCGTGCAGCGCCGCACCGAAGCCATCGCCCGCGCCCGCGAACTAGGTTTACTATAGGAGTACAATGGCTTCAGCCATTGCTTTGATAAAACAGCTAAAGCTGTTTTGCTCCGATGCTGCTCCGATTTTGACATGAGAAAAGATTACCAGCATAACCCCACCCATCTATTTGTAGACGATGCGCCTTACTTTATTACCGCCGCTATTTACCTGAAACGGCCGTTACTCAAATCCCTGGAACTAAAACATCTGCTGCTGGAACGCATCAAGCATTGTTTCGCTAAATACCAATGGGGGCTGCACCATTGGGTGATTTTAGACAACCATTATCACCTTTTGGGTAACAGTCGAGTTGGGTCGGATTTAGCCAGAATGATGACGGACATCCACGCTTATACCGGCTACCACATCAAACAAGCCACCCAGACTGAGGAGCGGGTGTGGTGGAATTATTGGGATTATTGCCCGCGCCAGGAACGGGATTACCGGATACGGCAGAATTATTTGCTCAATAATCCGATCAAACATGGTTATGTGGATAGTCTGCATGACTATCCATTTTCGAGCTTTCACGAGACTTTGGACAGGCAAGGCACAGAGGAGTTGCGCCAGCAATTTAAGGAGTACCCTGAGTTTCGCATGTTGGTTTTGCGAGAGGCGTATGATGATGATTTTTGATGGGGGCGGGAGCCAGGGGCCGAATCCTATCGTCACTTAAACGGCTGTTGCTCAAACGGCTGAAGCCGTTTGGCTCCGGTATAACACTTAAGTGTCTATACGGTAAGACCGGGTTGCCGGTATGCTGCCTGTGTACGGAATAACAGTACAGGTAGAACCTGATGACACACAATCCCACCACAAACAGTGAATCCGGCGAACCGATGATTTACCAAATCAGGCTCAAGGGGCAATTAGGCGCTGAATGGGCCGGGTGGTTTGAGGGTTTGACCATCACGTTAGCCGACAACGGTAACACATTGTTGACCGGCCCGGTGGCCGACCAGGCGGCGCTGCACGGCTTGTTGCGGAAAGTGCGGGATCTGGGTCTGCCCTTGCTGGCGGTCAACTGTGTGGAACCAGGCCAGGCAATTTGATTCAAAACGGAGGACTAAATGAAAGCAATCGTACAAAACAATTACGGCTCACCGGATGTGCTGCAACTTAAAGAGGTGGTCAGGCCGGTGATGCAGGATGATCAGGTGTTGGTGCGCGTGAAGGCCGCTTCGCTGAACGCGGGCGACTACTTTACGATGAAAGGAAACCCCTGGCTGGTGCGCCTCACGACGGGGTTTCCCCGGCCAAAGGATTTTGTGTTGGGTTGGGATATGGCCGGGCAGGTGGAGGCGGCTGGCAGCCAGGTGACGCAGTTTCGGCCGGGCGATGCGGTGTATGGCGCGGTCAATCACGCTTTTGCCGAGTATGTGGCGGTATCTGCCGATCTGTTGGCGATGAAACCGGCGAACCTGACGTTTGAACAGGCAGCGGCCGTACCAACGGCGGCGCTTACGGCGCTTCAAGGTTTACGTGACGCCGGAAAGGTACGGCCGGGGCAGAAGGTGCTGATCAATGGGGCGGCGGGCGGCGTGGGCACGTTTGCGGTACAAATTGGTAAAGCGTTGGGGGTGGAGGTCACGGCCGTGTGCAGCACTCGTAACGTGGAGATGGTGCGCGCCATCGGCGCGGATCATGTGGTGGATTACACCAGAGAGGATTTCACACGGGGCGAGCGGCGCTACGATCTCATCCTGGACAATGTAGGCAACCGCGCCTTCGCTGACTTGCGGCGGATATTGACGCCGCGTGGTTTGATTGTGCCCAACAGCGGGCATGGTGGCATGAGCTATGTGCTGAAAGCGTTTCTCCTGTCGCCGTTCATGCGCCAGCAAGGAAAACCGCTGATGACCAAAAATAATGACAAGGATCTGATTTATTTGAAGGATCTGATCGAAGCAGGTCAGGTGACGCCGGTCATTGACCGGACATATCCGTTGCCGGAAACGCCGGTGGCGCTTGGTTACGCTGCCGAGGGACACGTCAGGGGCAAGGTGGTGATCACGGTGGTGTAAGGCGATTTGGAAAATCGCGTCACGGCCGTTGCGCGCAACGGCCTCTTTTTTCACCATGTGATGTAAAATATACTTGACATTAAGTAAAATATACATTACTATTTGTCCATCATACATTACTTGGTGTAAAGAAAACAAGACCTGACAGGTTTGAAAAAACCTGTCAGGTCTCTATAAGGAGAACACTATGTCTTACAAAGAAAAGAATGTGGCCGTATCTTTGGTGACCTTTACCCTCATTTTGGGATTCTATCTGGTACAGGTAACACGAATGCTCCGTAGCGGCGCTCTGACAGACGACGTTTTTGGCTTGTGGGTGGCCGTCGTTGTGCTGGGAATCATTGCCACCATTATCCTCACCATCATTGCCCATATAGGGTTTGCCATTTTCGAGGTCATCAGGACGGGTGATGATGACCCCAAGATTGATGATTCTGAAGATGAGCGTGACAGGCTGATTGATTTACGGGGCACACAAGTGGCTTATCTTGTTTCCTCCATTGGCACTCTGCTGGCAATGCTCACCTTTGCCCTGGGGCGGTCGCCGTATGTAATGTTCAGCTTACTGATTCTCTCTGGGCTGGTAGCCCAGGTGGTGGGTGATATTTTCCGCCTGGTGCTTTATCGCAGGGGGTTCTAACATGGGCAAGAGTCACATTAGCAACAATATTCGTAAACTGCGTTTTTACCACAACGAGATGACCCAGGAACAGTTGGCGGAAAAAGTGGGCGTGACGCGGCAAACTATCAACGCCATCGAAAGCGCCAAATACTCGCCTTCGCTGGAACTGGCTTTTCGTATCGCCTTTGTCCTGGACTCGCCATTGGAAGAAGTGTTCACCTACGAACCCAAAGATGATCCCATCTAAGGAGGCAAAAATGAATCCAACACGAAAGACATCCATTATGGTAGGAATTCTGTACATTATTGGGACAGTTGCCGGTGTTCTCAGCGTTTTGTTTACAAACTCTATTCTACAAACTCCGGATTATCTTGCGGCAATCTCTGCAAATGGAAACCGGCTTATCGTGGGTGCGCTTCTTGTTTTAACCATGGGTTTAGCGCTGGCTATGATTCCAGTTTTGATGTTTCCCATCACCAGAAAACATGATGAAGCCCTGGCTCTTGGGTATGTGGTTTTCAGAGGGGCGCTTGAGACCGTGACCTACATGGCGATTGCCGTTGGCTGGCTGTTGCTTTTGCCACTCAGTCAGGAATATGTTCAAGCTGGGGCTGCAAATGTATCTACTTTTCAGGCTTTGGGCGCTTTAATCATGGAAGAAGTGGAGATAAGCGCCGCGATAACGGCCGTCATCTTTCCTCTGGGTGCTCTCATGTTTTACGCTTTGCTGTATCAATCCAAACTTATTCCTCGCTGGCTCTCAGTTTGGGGTTTGATTGCCGTTATCCTGCATTTCTTGTCAACAGGCCTGGCGGGTATGTTTGGTCTTCTTGATTCAACGTCGCCTATTCAGGTGGCTATGAACCTTCCCATATTCCTGCAAGAAATGGTTATGGCGGTGTGGTTGATCGTGAAAGGATTCAATTCCTCCGCAATCACGGCTGGGGTTGACAGACTGGCCTGAAACGAAGTTTAAGCAAGTTCTTCTACGACAAGAAAGGATACTGTACTGATGAAAGCAATTGTATACACAGAATACGGTTCACCAGATGTTTTACACCTGCAAGAAGTGTCCGAACCTGCGCCAAAAGAGAATGAGATATTGATCCGGGTGGCGGCCACGGCCGTGAACTACGGAGACCTCGTCGCCCGCAATTTCAAAAACATCTCCTATGCCGAATTTAATATGCCCACGATTTTTATGCTACCGGCCCGTTTCTCTTTTGGGTGGAGCAAACCGAAAAACCCTATCCTGGGCAATGAATTCTCCGGCGTTGTGGAGGTAGTGGGTCACCAGGTGACCCGCTTCAAACCCGGCGACCCGGTTTTTGGCTATCGGGGTATGAACATGGGCGCTAACGCCGAATACCTCTGTATGCCGGAAACAGGCACCGTGGCCCACAAACCGGCCAATTTGAGCCATGCGGAAACGGCCGTTATCCCCGGCGCACTCATCGCCCTCAATATCCTGAAAAAAGTAAACATCCGGCCCGGCCAAAAAGTGTTGATTAACGGGGCCAGCGGGTCCATTGGCTCGGCGGCGCTGCAACTGGCAAAGGCGCAGGGGGCGCACGTTACCGGCGTCTGCGGCACGCCCCGGCTGGCCTTTGTGCAGGCATTGGGCGCGGATGCAGTGATTGATTACAAAAAAGAAGATTTCACCCAAAACGGTGAAACCTATGACCTGATTCTGGATGTTTTGGGCAAAAGCTCCTTTGCCCGTTGCAAAAATTCCCTCAAGCCCGGTGGCGTTTATCTGTTAGCCAGTTTTAAGATGAAAGCGGTTTTTCAAATGCTGTGGACTTCCATAGTTGGCGATAAAAAAGTGATTTGCGCCCTGGTCGGGGATAGTGCGGCCGATCTGGTGGTGATTAAAGAGATGGCAGAGGCGGGCCAGATAAAAGGGTTGGTAGACCGCTGTTTTCCGCTGGAGCAGGCGACCGAGGCACACCGCTACGTGCAAGCGGGACACAAAAGGGGCAACGTGGTGATAATCATTGGCGAAAACCGCGCATGAAAGCGATTGTCTGGACAAAATACGGGCCACCGGAAGCGCTGCAACTACAGAAGGTGGAAACGCCCACACCGCAGGACAACGAACTGTTGATCAAAGTTCACGCCGCCACTGTCACCGCCGGAGATTGTGAGCTGCGCGGCCTTACCCTGGCGCCCCTATTCCGGCTGCCACTGCGCCTCTACGCTGGTTGGTTAAGACCACGCCGCATCACCATTTTGGGGCAGGAGTTGGCCGGAGAGGTGGCCGCGGTGGGTAAAAACGTGACGCAGTTTCAGCCGGGCGATGCGGTATTTGCCGCCACCGGATTCAAGTTTGGTGCGTATGCCGAATATATCTGTCTGCCAGACGCAGCGGCCGATGGATTGGTGTGGCCCAGGCCGACGAATATGAGCTATGAGGAGGCAGCGACCATTCCTACCGGCGGCCTGAATGCCATGCACTTTTTGCGCAAGGGGCAGGTGCAGCCCGGTGAGCGGGTGCTGATAAACGGGGCGGGCGGCAGCATTGGCACGTATGGGGTGCAGATTGCGAAGGCGTGGGGGGCGGAGGTCACGGCCGTAGACTACACCAATAAACTGGATATGCTGCGTTCCATTGGTGCGGATCAGGTGATTGATTTCACCCAGGAAGATTTCACCCGGCGCGGCGAGCAGTATGACGTGGTGATTGATGTGGTTGGCAAGAGTTCCTTTTCGCGGACGCTCCGGTCATTGCGGCGCAACGGCCGTTACATTTTGGGCAACCTCTCCCTGAGCGGTATGTTCCGGGCGGTATGGACAAACCGCACGACCAACAAACAGGTCATCTTTGAGGCAGCCAGCTACCAACCGGAAGATGTGCGCGCCCTGCTGGGCTTAATCGAAGCGGGCCAGATCAAAGTGGTGATTGACCGGCGCTACCCGCTGGCGGACACGGCCGTTGCCCATCGCTATGTGGAAAGTGGGCAAAAAAAGGGGAACGTGATCATTACGGTGGTGGAGGGGGTACGGCCGTGAATCATTCCCTGTTTGCTAAACCGTTGACCACACACAAAACCTTTCTATACTGCAAGCATTGATTGGTGAAAATGCTCACCGTTTACAGGCGCTGAGACTGCTCCGGTTGCCGTGACGGAAAGATAACCCATGCCATACACATCCCCTCCTGACCCGCAAGCCTATCACGAACAGGTGTGGCATCTGGTGCGCCAGGTGCCTCATGGCAAGGTCGTCACTTACGGCCAGATCGCGCAACTGATCCCGCTGCCGGCGGGTATTGACCCTGAGGATTACAAAGCCTTCGGCGCACGCTGGGTAGGCGAGGCCATGGCCGCCTGCCCGGCTGACGTGCCCTGGCAGCGGGTCATCAATGCACAGGGGAAAATCAGCCCCAGACCCGGCGCACAACGGCAGCGACAATTGCTAGAAGTAGAAGGGATCGTCTTTGTGAAAGACAAGGTTGACTTGAAGGTATACCAATGGCACCCAGGCCAGGACGATGAACCCCGGCAGGCTAAATTGTTCTAAAACCAAAGTTGCTGAACAGTCAAAAAATCTTTCCTCATAGGTTTGCCTGGCAAACCTGTGTTATACTTTGCCAGGTAAATCAAGTAGCCATCCACCAACGCAAAGTTGTGTGACTCGTGGTGATATGCAGGAGTTCAAAATGCCCAGCCCATTCCCCGGTATGGATCCTTATCTCGAAGAGCGGTCACGTTGGCCTGGTGTTCACCAGCGGCTGATCACCTACATGGCAGAGATACTTCAACCACACATCCGGCCCAAATACATTGCTTCCATTGGTGAACGGATACAATTGGCTGATGTGCAACACACGTATATCCCCGATGTTTTTCTTGCTCGTCGTCTGCGTGAGCCAGCCCCTACGCTGGCTATAGCCGGGATGGTGGAAGCTGACGAACCACAAACAATCATAGCCTTTGATGAAGAACGTCACGTTCCCTACCTTGAAATCATTTACCGGGAGACGGGCGAAGTGGTGACGGTAATTGAAGTTCTTAGCCCGGCGAATAAGGTGGGCGACGGCCGTACCCAATACCTGCAAAAACAGGCCGAACTGCTGCACACCCAGGCTAACCTGGTAGAAATTGACCTGCTTGGCTATGGCGAACCCACCGTGTTAGCCCGTAACGCCATCATCACGGAACCCGCCGATTGGCGCTACCTGATCAACATCAGCCGCGCCGGGCGGCGCAACGAATTGGAATTTTATGCCGTACCCCTGCGCGACAGATTGCCGCGCTGCCGCATTCCCCTACGGCCACCAGACCCGGATGCTGTGTTGGATTTAACGGCCGTTTTCACTCGCTGTTATGATGCCGGTGGTTACGATCTGCTCATTGATTACAGCCAACCCCCATCCATCCCCCTGCGCGAAACCGAAACCACCTGGCTAACTACCCTCCTGCAGAGTAACCAATAGTCCATTTCCCAATAAAGGCCTTGGTACGAGTTTGCGTTGACAGGTGTTTTCCAAATTGATTATACTGGTTCTCACAGTCGGTCGCTTATTCATGTGTTTATGGCCGATGCTGGTAACTTAAAGAAAACATGTTGCCATTCCCGACTTCGCTCAACTCAGGCTTATGCAGCAACTGCGAAGACTCCACACTACGTGAATTCTTGTTTTGTTAGCGCAAAGAATCAATCATGAAAAGCAGTGTATAAAATGGGCAAAGTACATCTCTTAACTGGAGAACCAAGAATAGGAAAAACCACTTTGCTTAAATCATTTATTGATAGTGTTGGCAAAGAAAAATGTGGTGGCTTTGTTACAGAGGAGTGGCGTCAAGGTGATGAAAGGGTAGGGTTCGATATTTGTACCCTGGATGGTAAGCGTGTGTCTTTTGCCAGCATTTTCTCCAAAAGTCGTATTCGAGTGGGGAAATACGGGATAGATTTGAATGCCTTTGAAGCAATCGCTATTACTGCAATTGATGAAGCAATTAACTTAGCAGATTATGTTATTATCGATGAAATTGGCCCAATGCAACTACAGTCACTTAGGTTTAAACAATCGATATTAGATACAATTGAAAGCTCAAAATCCCTCCTTGGCACAGTAGTGTTACGCTCCCATTCTTGGGCTGATAAACTAAAACAACATAGGTCAGTGCAAATTTATCATCTTACTAAGGATAACCGTAATGATCCCTCACAAATATTGAAAAGTCTAGGTCAATAGCTTTTGCCAAGCCGATTTTATCTTTTTGCTTGGAGGATACTATGATCATTCGTCTAGCTGAACGTATTTTGCATACTAAATTTGGCGTTTTCAACGAAATACTCTATTACGATGGCCAAAAGGAAAGCATTGCTATCGTTATGGGCGATATTCTTAATGGAACTGAGGTATTATGCCGGGTTCATTCGTCTTGCCTTTCTGCTCACATTTTTAATAGTATTGAATGTGATTGCCGGGAGCAAATGGAAATATCCCAAGCACTTATCAAAGAAGAAGGGAGGGGGATTGTTATTTGGCTGGATCAAGAAGGACGTGGCAATGGTCATCTTGCGCTAATTAATGCAGATAAGACTGCAAAAATCAATGGAATTACACAAACACAAGCTTATAAATTACATGGGTTTTTAGAAGACGCAAGAAACTTTACCCGAGCAGCTGAAATTCTTCAGGATTTAGGGGTTACATCTATAGTAGTATTAACTAATAATCCGACTAAAGCCGAGGATTTGAAAGCTACTGGTATTAATGTAGTCGGCATAAAGCAAGTCGTTATTGATGTTGATAAAAGTGATATATTGAAAAAGTATTACAAGGATAAAATTGAACAAGGTCATGATATTGAACTCTAATGCTTTACCTCCAAAATATGAATAGCATATCTGCCGAAATAAAAAGCGATGGAGAAGGAGAACTGAATGCATCAGCGAACATTTGTCATGATTAAACCTGATGGTGTAAAGCGAGGTCTTGTAGGAGAAATTATTACCACATTTGAGAAAGCAGGGTTGAAAATCACAAAGCTCCAGATGATGCTACCATCCCCAAAAATAGTTGAACAGCATTATCCCAATTCTGACGAATGGTTTCAAGCAGCAGGCGAGAAAGCACTTCAAGGATATACTGATGCTGGACTTGATCCGGTCAAAGATTTTGGTACAGATAGCCCCATTATTATTGGTCACAATATTAAAAAATGGCTTGTGGAGTTTCTTTGCTCAGGTGAGGTTGTAATCATGGTAGCTGAAGGAAATTTGGCTATACCAAACGTTCGCCGTTTATGTGGGAATACACTTCCCACACATGCTGATCCAGCTTCAATTAGAGGGCGATACAGTATAGATTCGCCCGATTTAAGTTTTGCAGAGCAACGCCCTGTTTTGAATCTTGTACATGCATCTGGTAATGAACATGAAGCTGAATTTGAAATTCGTCTTTGGTTTGGAGATTAGTCCATCTACTTTCAAGGAGGCAAAATCATGACTGAAGTGTTTCAGGAAGTGTTGGCTCTACTCGCCGAAGGAACGCTACCAACAGATTACGGCGAATTCAAGATGTCAGTTTGGTATGATGGTCATGAACAGGCTATTGTATTATCTAAAGGTGATTTAATAGGGCAACATGATGTACTCTGTAGAATTCACTCGGAATGTATATCATCCCATATCTTTTTTAGTAGGCTTTGCGATTGCCGGGATCAAATGATCAGATCACAAAAGCTCATTAGTCGAGAAGGTAGAGGATTGATATTTTTCTTGGAACAAGAGGGAAGAGGAAACGGTGCAGCAGCACATGTGGCAACCTTAAACTTAAAAGCAGAAGGTATACCTCAACATGAGGCGTATAGAAAAGTAGGATTTTCTGAGGATATTCGTCAATATGATATCGTTGCAAAAATACTTAAACGCCTCAAAATAAACTCAGTCAAGCTAATCACGTCGAATCGAAATAAGATAGGAGCATTAGAAAAATCTGGCATCAAGATTTCCGGTACACAAGATCTATTAGGTGAAGTGATCACACTTGGAATATCGAAACGCAATATTCAGGATTATATCGAACATGGAGCTCAGAATTCAGTCATTCATAAAGAAGGCAAAAAATGGGTATTCGTACTTGGTGATTTGAATATTGATTATCTAATATCTGAAAAGAACTTTATTAACCAGATTATGGATAAACCTGAACCCGTCGTTGGGGGGACGGGGTTTAATGCTGCTTTAGCATTTTTGAAAATGGGATTTGAACCCATTGTTTTTGGGAAGATTGGCGATGATCAGAATGGGCGCATCATACAAGCAGAACTTAAGAACAAAGGAATTACCTCCTTAATAAGAATTAGTGAAACCAAGCCTACCGGGAATTGTTCTGTCATCTTCATCGAAGCTCTCAAGCAACGATGGTTAATTAAAGAAGAACAAAATGCTAACGACTACGACCTTGAACATTTAAGGCAGGCTCTTAAGATAGCTAAAATTGGGCCAAATGATTTTGTTTTCATGGTTACCCATCCCCTCGTCCGGTTTGGACCGTATCATACAAAAAAACTTCTTGAACTTATTTCTGAAACTCGCGCAAAGATAATACTTGACGTTATACCTCACAATATTTATGAAACAATAAATTATAAGGATTTTTCTTATGCTGTCGGTGAAAAAGCCAATGTTATAATTGGAGAATTCGAAACCCTATCAAGGGTAATTGGGCATATTCCTCAAAAAAATGAACCTGATACTCTGGACTGGGAAAAACTGCTTGAATATTACAAGGCACAAACGCTCATTGTTAGGTATGGAATCGGCAATATCTCAGAACAAGCTGTTTGTATGCGAAATAAAGTTGTGACAGGGGGTGAAGAACAAAGCAAGTTGGAAGGTGATGAAATAGAAGGAAGTAAATTAATCCAATTACTCGACATTCTAACTCGATACTTTGATGAAGGTGAACTCCGTAATCTTAGTTTTAGTCTAGGTATAAATTATCAAGATATAGGCGGTGAAAATTTTACTGATAGAGCACGCGAACTGATCACCTATTTAGATCGTCGTAAAAGACTTTCAGAACTTTTGAATTCAGTACAACGAGAAAGACCTTTTATTGATGAATTATTGGCTAAACCAAGAGCATACACTGTTGTTAAAGAAAGTACAGGATACACAAAACTAACTTCGGGTGAAAAACGAGGTTTTGGAGACCATCTTACAGCAAAATTCTTGTCTACATATTTTGACAAAATATAGCACTCTAGTTTCGGCTAAATCGAAGGTGGCGATAGCGATGGCATGAACCATAATTGTAGGAAAGCTCAAAATCTTACAAAGAGGTTCAAATGTCAATCGCCATCACCCAAAATTTACATGTTTTACAAATCATCGTACAAACCGTGCCCATGGGGACGAATCTCGCACTTTTACAATTGATGTGGACCATCCTCAATGGCTCCTTTTTACAAAGTCGTGGCGCCATCTTCCCAGCTCTGACAGCCAATGGCTTTACAGTGGCGGAAAGCTATCGCATTTGGGGAGCGTTTCGTCACGGTGTCTGGCGCATGAATGAGTGTATCGAACAATGGCATGGTTACGTCATGGCCGAAGGGCAGTGGGTCCGTCACAGCTATGAGGGGTATCGTCCGGTGGCGGTGGATTGGATAGCGGTGTGGCGGTTCAAGCTCAATGGCTGGTCAGGCAAGATGTTCAACGGTCTACTCGACCGTGCTGTGTGCGGAGTGGGCTTTGGTCTGGTTTGCCGGGTCGGCCAAGTCGGCGGTCAAAGAATCCCATTGTTGCGCCAAATCATCCGCACCAGCCCCAGGGATAGAAGCGAAGCAAAGCTGAAGGTAGGTAGATACGTTGCGTTGGGTCAAACACCATGTAGATGAAAGCGAGGTGGTCATTGTGGATGCCGGTGTGGAAATCAGTGAGCTGCAGGCCATCGGAATACCCCAGTATGTGGTACGGCTGGCCCGCAATTGCACCGGTCGGCGTAATTATTTACCTGCCTACAAAGGACGGGGTTGCCGTCCCAAGTGGGGGGAAACCGTTCGCCCTTTACCACGCACCCATGACGAGCATGAGATTGCGGCCACTCCGCCCGACAGGTGTGAAATCCTGTACTTTGAAGGACGCCCTTTCACCGTTCACGGCTGGTCTGAGTTGATATTGCCCATGTACAAGCCAGGAGAAGCCCCTGACACGTTCACGGTCTGGGTTTTCTTTGACCCGTTGTACGAGACACCTCTGGTGTTGGGTACGAATCTGAAGCAGGCATCCCCTTTGACTATCTTTTGTCTCTATCTTGACCGCTGGCCGATTGAGCAAATCCCGCTGGTGGCTAAACAAATGCTTGGCTTACATCGTCAATTTGTCTTTGCCCCGGAATCCTGTTGCCGTTTGCCGGAATTGGCTTTTCTTTTGGGCAATATCTTGACTTACCTGGCCACGGTTCTGCCCCCACTGCCCACCGGCTTTTGGGATAGACACCCAAAAAAACAGCCGGTCGCTTGCGGCGGGTTCTGGCGAGTACAAAATTTCCTCAAGATGCCCTCTCTGACCCCCAACTATGTAAAAAGGCCTCGGTTACGACCCATTTACCCAAGGGTGTGGCGGCTCATCGCCGCCAAAAGGCACCAACTTAACGATTCACATCAATTTAGCATGGTTGTACAACCGATTTTTTAATGTGCAGCGCTTTGAGTTATGGCTCAAAGCCCTTTGTCAATTCCGTCTTAGCGGAAACTTGAGGGAATAAGACTAAATAAAGTGAATGCTTCTCACCAAAACGTCGCAAAGAATGCAAAGCTTTTATCCTGTTTTCTTTGGTTCCCTTCAGGTTCTTTGCGGTTCATTTGTGCAGGTTAATCAATCATTATTCCTAACCCCTATATTTGAGCTAACAAATCCTGTAATTGACCACTAGAAGAGCTATTTACCTGATAAGAACATAACATGATTCGAAGACTTATAACAGTTAGTTCGATGTCGCCCTTACTCCCTCACCTCACCACTGTTATTTCCCGCTTAACAGCGCATACTCCATACTATCTGCTAATGCCTGCCAGCTTGCTTCGATGATGTTGGTGCTGGCCCCCACGGTTGACCAGGTTTTGTTGCCCAGACGGGTGTCAATGAGGACGCGGGTGGTGGCGGCTGTCGCGTTTTCCCCGTCCAGAATGCGCACTTTGTAATCCACCAGCTTCACGCCGCTGAGGGTGGGGTAGACATCCACCAACGCTTTGCGCAGGGCGGCGTCCAGGGCATTCACCGGGCCGTTGCCTTCGGCGACGGTGTGCATGTGTTTGGGGCCAACGCGCACTTTGACGATGGCTTCGGCATTCAGCCCCCGCCCGCGCCGCTGTTGCACATCCACCCGGTAATCAATTACCTCAAACGGGGGCACGTAGGCAGGATGGGTGCGGCGCAGCATCAATTCCACCGACGCTTCCGCCCCTTCAAAGGTGAAGCCGGCCGCTTCCAACTGCTTGATCTGCTCCAACACGCCGCGCAAATCCAGCCCTTCGGTATTGATGCCAAATTGGGCGGCTTTGTCTACCAGATTGCCGCGCCCGGCCAGTTCGGAGACGACGCTGCGCTGTTGGTTGCCCACCAGCGTGGGCTCGATGTGCTGGTAGCTGAGTGGGTTTTTGAGCATGGCGGCCACGTGGATGCCCCCTTTGTGAGCAAACGCACTTTTGCCCACAAAGGGTTGGTGGTCGTCCAGTTCCAAGTTGGCCACTTCGGCCACATAGCGGGAAAGTTCGGTTAGGCGGGCCAACTGCTCTTCGCTGACACAGTCGTAGCCCATTTTAATTTGCAGGTCGGGGATGACGCTACACAGGTTGGCGTTGGCGACGCGCTCGCCGTAGCCGTTGATGGTGCCCTGAACTTGTGTTGCGCCCAGGCGCACGGCCGTGAGCGTATTCGCCACCGCACACTCCCCATCATCATGGGTGTGGATGCCAATTGCCACCTTTGGCCCTAACTCCTGGCGCACATTGCGGATGATTTCCTCAATTTCCCAGGGCAGTGTGCCGCCGTTGGTGTCACACAAGACCACGCTGTCTGCGCCGTGTACGGCCGCAGCCTTCAACGTAGCCGTCGCATATTCCGGGTTCGCCTTGTAGCCGTCAAAGAAATGTTCGGCGTCGTAAATCACTTCCTTGTCATGGCTTTTGCAGTAGGCCACGCTCTCGCCAATCATCGCCAGGTTCTCTGCCAGGGTCGCTTCCAGCACGTCGGTGACGTGCAAATCCCAGCTTTTTCCCACCAGGGTGATCACCGGCGTATGGGCCGCAATCAGCAGGCGCAAATTGGCATCTTCGGCGGGGGTGACGCCTTTGCGCCGGGTGCTGCCAAAGGCGGCTACCTTTGCATGTTTCAGGTTCAACGAAGGCACGCGCTGGAAAAATTCCACATCCTTCGGATTCGACCCCGGCCAGCCGCCTTCGATGTAATCAATGCCAAATTCGTCCAGCTTTTTGGCAATCTTCAGTTTGTCATCCAGCGAAAGCGAGATGCCTTCGCGTTGTGTGCCGTCTCGTAACGTGGTGTCGTAAAGGTATATTTTGGTCATTATGGCCCTTATAAAAGAGAATGTGTCAAAGCGTCATTCCGAGGTCTTCCGAGGAATCCCTACAACATGGTCACGAGGGATTCCTCACTCCGAAGACTGTGTTCGGAATGACAGGGGTCGTTGGCTCTGTCGAATCTCCAATCTCTAAACTCCAATCGTGTTAACACGGGCAGGATGCGCGGTTTCGTATTCGGCGATGCGTGTTTCTTGCTTGAGCAGGTAGCCCAATTGATCCAGCCCTTCCAATAGGCAGGTTTTGCTGAAAGCGTCAATGGGGAAGGGAACGGCACGGCCGTCGGGCAGCATCACTGTCTGTTTCTCTAAATCAATCGTTACCTGCGTGGTCGGGTCTTCCTCGACCAGACTGAGTAATTGCCGATGTGTCGCTTCATCCAAGATGACGGGCAGCAGGCCGTTTTTGAGCGAGTTATTACGGAAGATGTCGGCGAAACTGGTGCTGATCACGGCCGTGAACCCATAATCCATCAACGACCAGGGCGCATGTTCCCGGCTGGACCCGCAGCCAAAATTATCACCCGCCAGCAAAATGTGTGCCCCCCGCGCCTCCGGCTGATTCAGGGCAAAGTCCGGGTTGGGCGCACCATCTTCGCGGTAGCGCCAGTGGTAAAACAGATTTTGCCCCAATCCCTGTTTGCTAATCGTCTTCAAAAATTGCGCCGGGATAATCTGGTCGGTGTCAATGTTCTCTATCGGAATCGCCACCAGGTGGCTGGTTAAAGTGGTGAATGCTTGCATGATTTTCTCCTCAAAACTGATTTAACGCGGAGGCGCGGAGACGCAGAGAAATTAAGCCTCTGCGCCTCCGCGTCTCTGCGTTAAAAAAAGCTGGTCGTGGCGTTTGCTGGAATAGGGGATGCAGGCCGACGGCCGTGCCAGCGCCACCTTAATCACCCCATCCTCTTCCAGGGCTTGCAGGAATTCCAGTTGAAACCAGTCGGCCAGCCAGGCGCCGTCCTGAAAATAGTTGGGGGCGTGGCAAAGGAGACGGCCGTACCGCTCCACCTGCACCTCACACACCAAGGTACGCAGCCCCACGCGGGCCAGTACCTCTTTTTTCAGGTGATACTTGTTTAGCCCCAACAGCGGGATATGCACACGGCCGTAACTGGCCTGGTACACCACATTTGTCACCGGAATCTCCTCGCGCGTTACCCCCAACAACTCCTGCGGCCGAAATTGGGACAGGTCGCCCACCAGCACCAGCCCCGCCGCCTCATCCACCTGCGACAACAACTGCCGCAGGAATTCGACCGAGTATTTGACTTGTACGTGATAGGTTGGGTTTTCCATGAGGCGTCCTTTTCGTAATCCGTAACCCGTTACCCGTAATCCGTAATCCGTCGGTTTACGGCTCACGGATTACGGGTTACGACACCAACGTCCTTACATCCGTCACCCGCCCGGTCACGGCCGTGGCCGCCGCCGTCAAAGGACTGGCTAAAAAGGTACGGCCGCCTTTGCCCTGCCGTCCTTCAAAATTGCGGTTGCTGGTGCTAACCGCATACTGCCCCGGCTGCAACTGGTCGCCGTTCATGGCAATACACATCGAGCAGCCCGCTTCGCGCCATTCCGCGCCCGCTTCCTTGAAAATGCGGTCTAAGCCTTCCGCTTCCGCCTGCTTCTTCACGTCCTGCGAACCGGGCACGACCATCACGCGCACACCTTCGGCTACCTGACGGCCGTGCATGATCGCCGCCGCCTGCCGCAAATCAGAGATGCGGCTGTTGGTGCAGGAGCCAATAAAGACCACATCCACCGGCTTGCCCAACAGCGGCTGCCCCGGCTGCAAATCCATGTAAGCCAGCGCCTTTGCCACCGTCTGCCGTTCGCTCAGGTCGGGAATGTCCATCGGGTCGGGAACAACGGCCGTAATCTTCATGCCCAGCCCCGGATTCGTGCCGTAGGTGATCATCGGCTCCAGGTCATGTACGTCCAGGTCAATGGATTTGTCGAAGGCCGCCCCTTCGTCAGAAGCCAGGGCGCGCCAGGCGGCCACCGCCTGATCCCAGGCCCCGTTTTGTGGCGCGTGCGGTCGCCCCGCCAGATATTCAAATGTGGTATCGTCCGGGGCCACCAGACCGGCGCGCGCGCCACCTTCAATACTCATGTTGCAGATGGTCATGCGCTGCTCCATCGTCAGTCCCCGAATCGCCTCGCCGCGATATTCAAAGACGTGCCCGGTGCCGCCGCCAATGCCAATTTTAGAGAGCAGCAGCAGGATGATGTCTTTGGAAGCCACGCCTTCGGGCAAACGGCCGTGTACATTCACCGCATAGGTCTTCGGCTTCGTTTGCAGCAGGCATTGGGTGGCCAGCACATGCTCCACTTCCGACGTGCCGATGCCAAAGGCCAGCGCGCCAAACGCGCCGTGTGTGGCCGTGTGGCTGTCGCCGCAGACGATGGTCATGCCCGGCTGCGTCAGCCCTAGTTCCGGGCCAATGACATGCACGATGCCCCGGTTGGGACTGTCCATGCCAAAAAGCTGGATGCCAAAGTCGCGGCAGTTTTGTTCCAGCGTGGCAATCTGTTTGGCGGCAATGGCGTCCGAAATAGGCACACCAATCGGCGTGGTGGGGATACTGTGATCCATGGTGGCGATGGTTTGCGACGGCCGTCGCACCTTTAGTCCCCGTTCGCGCAGCCCCGTAAACGCCTGTGGCGACGTGACCTCGTGAATCAAATGCAGGTCAATATACAGCACCGCCGGGCTGCCCGCCTCCTCCGCCACCACATGGCTCTGCCAAATCTTGTCAATGATTGTCTTCGGTGTCCTCATGTTACCTCTTTTCCTCTAAAAGCTGATAAACATATTCGCAATTGTCCGGGTATGAACAGATTCCGCCTGTCGCCTCATAAAGCCCTTTGGCCGCCACATTGTCATTTTCCGTGCCCACCCACATGTCTTCTACACCATCTTCCCGACAGAGGGTTTTGAGAAGATTCATCATCTGTTTGCCAATCCCCTGCCGCCTGTAAGGCGCCGCCACCTCAATTTCAAAGATATAAACCATGGAAGCATCGCAACAAAGCGCAGGCATTCGGTATGCGGACAAAAATCCGACCGGCTTGTCGCCGTCCATAGCCACCAATTGGTAATTTGTCTCTTGCGCCAGGAAACGTTGTAGATGGTCAAGAGTTGGTTCACGGCCGTCGCGTTCATCCTCCTGCACCAAGTCACGCACAATTTGCAGGGCCAACTGCTCATCTCCCGGTTGTAAACGGCGAACTTCAAGGCTCATCTCGTCTGTTTTCCCATCTTTATCTTCTGCAATAACTCAAACAACTTTTCCGTGATTATGTCAAATCTGCTCAATAGTTCTTCTTGTTGACCTTGTTCGTTTGTGATCAATTTGCAATGCCCAAAAAGAGAGGCCAATGGATGACCAATCTCACGTATGCCTGTCCACATATAAGCTTCAAACTGAACTTGCGCTTGCGCTTCTGGAGCCAGAGAAGCTATGTTTTTGGAAGAATCTATGCTTTCCAGGCGTTCAGTGGCATATGTTCTAATTGCTCCATACCAGGTTTCTACTCCTGTGATTACTTCAAGCAAAATTTTATTCAACTCACTCGTGGTATCCGGCTTAGATTCATGCCGTTGTATAGTTCGTAAATCCCGAATTACATTTACTGCCTGCATCAATTCCGCCACAAATCTCTCAAGGGCTTCTTCGGGCGGAAAAATCTGCGTGATGTCCGAAAAAGTCAGATGGGCTTGCCTGTTGTTGTAAACAACTGCCAGACTCGTTTCATTTTCTGCTGCCTGCTCTTGCATTGTTTTACTTTTTGCTTTGCCCAGGTTTTACACCGGCAAAAACCGCCAGTTCAAAATACTTCAAATAACAATCCACATGGATAAAGCCGATGTCGCGCAGCCAGTCGCATTGGGTTTCTACGGCCGTCAGCTTATTGGCTGCTTTATCGGGCCGGTTATACAACTCGTGGGCGATCTGTTCCCGCGGCTGTCCATTCCCATTTTGCCGGTGGTAAGCCACCATCGCATCCACAAAGACCTCCTCAAACAACAGTTCCCCCCACTTGGAGCGGGAGGCCACGTGTTCCACGTTGACAAAAATGCCACCCGGCGTCAGCAGGTCAAATAGTTCGGCGTAGAGGGCGCGTTTACGGCCGTCCGGCTGATGATGGATCGAAAACCCGGAAACGGCGGCGTTGAAGCCTGAAACCTGACAGGTTTCCAAAAAACCTGTCAGGTTTTCGCGCCAGGCACGCTGCCCATAATCCACCTGCATTAACGTGGCCCGCTCCCCATACCCCGCCAGGCGTTTTTGTGCCGCCGCCAGCATCGGCGCGGAAAAGTCGGCAAAAATGCCCCGCGCCGCCGGGTACTGATCCAGCACCGCCTGCCCCAATATGCCATCGCCACAGCCCAGATCGAGTACCAGGCCAACCTCTTCCTGTGACCACTTAATCAGCCGCAGCATCACCTCCAACTGCACCTCTGCCAATGGGATGGCCCCGCGCACTCCTTCTAAATATGTTTGGGCTAATTCGACCGTTTGCCAGACTGTATCTTGTTGCTTCATTTTTTAGTGGGCTATAGCAGATTTGAGTATGGAACAGATTGTTTTTAAAAATCTGTTAATGGCTCTGATCTGTTGTGGTTATCTTCTCAATCGTCTTCGTCTTAAAAAACCATCTGCAAATGTGCCAGGGCTGTGGAATTAACGAGGCCCCCGCATTGTCAAAATGCAGCACGGTCTCACGACCCCGTGTCTCGACATGGGCATGTTGGATGTCGAATAGTTCAGTCATAAAATCAATCTCGGACGGATAAGGTAAACCAAACAAATCTTTGACGGCATGTTGATAGCATATTTTTTAATCAAATTCTGGGCAACAATTCTTTTTTCTTTGCTTCAAACTCATCATTAGACAGTATTCCTGCCTGATGCAACTTGGCTAATGCTTCGATTAGAGAGGCAATATCAGAACTGGGATCTTGAGATGTATTGTCAGTGATTTTGCGTGAGTGATCACTCATAAACTTGTATAAAAACTGCCCATCTTCGTAGATATAAAATATTGGCTCGGCAATTCCTCCACGTCCCAGAGTAACAACATCCACTGCAATCATCTTTTCAGTGGCATCTCTTTTAACCTGAACGTCATAATCTTGGCGACTAACACCTTTCAATTGACTCAACTGGACTTCGATAACTTGACGGCTGGAATATTCCCTTTTTGTAAGTTCCGAATTAGGAGGTAAATACAAGCCACGATCATTGCTAACTGAACTCAAGTTCCACCAACTATCCTGTTTAATATAAAGAATTCGCTTCCTGCCCCTAGCACTTGCGTCAAAGAGAACACTAAATATTCGTTCTGATGATAGTAAAACGTATCCAAACCGTTCCCTAAAGCCACAATTAGCTGCCCAAGTCAACGTTTCTTGTTCCCAGAAACGTTCTTGGATAATGCGCTTGGCATCATCAAGAAAATGCTGATTTAGGCTTTCTAGTTTTTGATCAGAATTGCTCATTTGCCTACCTCATTCTTTTGTAGTGTTTGTGCTGGAATTGATACATTGTGAGCTAACAGTGTCCTAACTCAGCTTCCTTAATGCTCAAGTTTATGCTTTGATGGTGGGGCAACGGCCGTTATCCAGCCAGCGCCTCTCTCACCACCTCTGGATTGTGGGCAATCACTTTAAGCAATGTCCGCGCCGCCTGATCTGGCTGAGTCCGTGCCTGTTCCCAATCCCTCAATGTCGCTAAAGAAAGATGAAACACCCCGGCAAACTCCTCTTGTGTCATGTCAAGCTGCCTGCGAATCTCCTTGACATTGACCACACGCTCGAACCTCTGCAAATCTACCGCCGAGGTTGGCAGCGCATCGGGGTCGCTCTCGGCCAAAGCCAGCACTTCTTCATCCGAGAGATTATCAAATGCTTCCCAGTCGCCTTCATCCTTCCCAAAATCTTCCGCCGAAACCTTAACCCTTGTAATATCTTTCTCGTTCATCTTTGGTTGCCTTTCTCGCGGAGATAATCCGTATGTTGTCACCACGCCATGTATAAACCACAAACAACACCCGACCATGCGCCTGTCCCCAATCAGGCGAAACCGTTCCTCAGCATATCTGCGATCTTCATCTTCAAGCCTGAACGGGTCGAAAAATACAGGTAACACTTGCTGAAAATGAATGCGATGGCGCGCAACATTGCTTTGCGCTTTCTTTTCGTCCCATTCAAACTCCATCTAATTCATCCTCGCAAATGATACGGAATTCCCGTAGTTTGATCAACTTCTACTATTGGCTCATACGTCAATCCGCCAACAATTTGGTCGGCAGGCCGTCAATGCTCACCTGGTTCTTTTCCGCCCAATACTTTGCCAGGCCATCCTTACCCCGGTTCTCGGCCCATTCGGTTAACAACGGCCGTTCCCCCACATACTCATAAAACGGCACTGCAAAACCACACGAAGTCTGCACGGATTCCACCTCCATCAAGATAATGTTTCGGTTGCCAATCGAATCCGGAAACAGGGGCGCGTATTCATTCCATTCCTCGTCGCGCCGGTGAACGGCACGGCCGTGTCCATACAACCGCAGTATCAACGGCTTCTCCGTAAACGAGCAGAACATGATGGTCAGACGGCCGAAGCCACCGCTTCGGTGACCGTCTATCGCCAAATGCGCCGCCGTTTCATTGCCCGACCCCGTCAGGTTCATAAACGCCACCCGGTTCGCAGCCAACACCCGGAACGTATCCATCCCTTTTGGAGAGAGGTTGATACGGCCGTCTACTACAGCACTCGCCACAAAAAAGAGGTGCTGCTCTTGAATAAAAGCCGTCAGTTTGTCGTTTAAGGAATCGTAAAATTGAGCCATCTTATCAAGAAGTTAGCAGTAAGCAGTGAGCGGTGAGCAGGGAGTCTACTGCTTACTGCTAACTGCTTACCGCTTACTGCTAACTATTCACTGCCACCACACTCACCTCTTCCTCCCGCGCCGCCAGCATCTTGTTCAAGGCGCTCAGATAAGCGCGGGCCGAGGCCACCACAATGTCTGTACTGGCCCCATGCCCACTAAACGAGCGCACAAATGCCTGGCTCGTCTGTGGATTCAGACCATAATCCCGCTCCCCATTTTCCGGCTGAATGCGAATGGTCGCTTCCGCCTGGGCATCTAAACCTTCCGTCACCGCGTTAATGGTAAACTCCATCAAGCGGTTGCGCACGCCGATGATGCGGTTGATTGCCTGGTAAGCGGCGTCCACCGGCCCCGTGCCCAATGCCGCGTCCCGGTGCTGCTCACCATCCGGCCCCACCAGGCAGACGGACGCCGTGGGAATGCTGTGGTCGCCGCAGGAAATTTGTATCTGTTCCAGTTTCCAGATTTCCGGCGGCTGAAACACCTCGTCGGCAATAATCGCCTGAATGTCCGCGTCTGTGACCACCTTTTTCTTGTCCGCCAGCCGCTTAAACCGTTTGAAAGCGGCGTCCAATTCCTCTTTGTCCAGGTCGGTGTAACCCAGTTCTTCAATGCGGGTGCGGAAGGCGTGACGGCCGCTGTGTTTGCCCAATACCAGCTTCGAGGCATTCAGCCCCACCGTTTCCGGGCGCATGATTTCATACGTTTGCTGGTTTTTGAGCATCCCGTCCTGGTGAATACCCGCCTCATGGGCAAAAGCATTGGCGCCGACGATGGCCTTGTTCGGCTGCACCACCATGCCGGTGTAGGCGCTGACCATGCGGCTGGTTTTGGTGATCTGGGTGGTGTCAATGTTCGTCTGCACACTAAAGTTTTGCGGCCGTGTCTGAATGGCCATCACCACTTCTTCCAACGAGGTATTGCCGGCTCGCTCGCCAATGCCGTTGATGGTCACTTCCACCTGCCGCGCTCCGTTTTGCACCCCCGCCAATGTGTTAGCCGTCGCCAGCCCCAGGTCATTGTGGCAGTGAACCGACCAGACCACTTTGTCCGCGCCGGGCGTGTTTTCCCGTAGATACTTGATCAGCCAGCCAAACTCTTCCGGTGTGGTGTACCCCACCGTATCGGGAATGTTCAGCGTGGTTGCGCCCGCTTTAATCGCCTCAGCTAAGACCTGCACCAAAAAATCGGGATCAGAGCGACCGGCGTCTTCGGGTGAGAATTCCACATCATCACAGAGGGAGCGGGCAAAGGTCACGGCCGTAATTACCTGCTCCACACACTCCTCCCGATCCATCTTCAATTTGTGCCGCAAATGGATGTCGCTTGTCGCCAGGAAGGTGTGAATGCGATGGCGCGGCGCCACCTTCACCGCGTCGTAGGCGCGTTGAATGTCCTCACGGTTAGCGCGGGCCAGGCCGGCAATGGTCATGGGTTGGCCGGATTTACGGCCGTCGGTAAGCCACCCTACTTCCTCCGCAATCCGCCGCACCGCCTCAAAGTCACCCGGCGAGGCAATGGGAAACCCCGCCTCGCAAATGTCCACGCCCAACCGCGACAACTGCCGGGCAATCTCCAGCTTCTCTTCCACATTCAACGTCGCCCCCGGCGACTGCTCGCCATCGCGCAGCGTCGTATCAAAGACCACTACCGTATCCATTTTTCCACTCCGTTTGTGAAGTGAGCAGTGAGCAGTGAGCAGTTAGCAGTAGGCGCTCTTAACTGCTTACTGCTCACCGCTCACTGCTTACTCAATCTCTACAGGGTTCAACCACGGCATCATCTGCCGCAGTTCCTTACCTACCTGTTCAATCTGCGAACTGCGGGCTTCGGCGCGGCGCTGTTCAAACCAGGGACGGCCGTTCATATTCTCATCAATCCACCCCTCGGCATACGCGCCGGTCTGGATGTCCGCCAGGATTTGTTTCATGGCCTGCCGCGTCTCGTCGGTGACGATTTTGGGGCCGCCGGTATAGTCGCCGTGTTCGGCCGTGTCGCTGACGCTGTAACGCATATAGCTCAGCCCGCCGCGATAAAACAGGTCAACAATCAATTTCAGTTCGTGCAGACATTCAAAATAGGCGATCTCCGGCTGGTAGCCCGCTTCCACCAACGTGTTAAAGCCCGCTTCTACCAGCGCCGCTACGCCGCCGCACAACACCACCTGCTCGCCAAACAAATCCGTCTCCGTCTCTTCGGCAAAGGTCGTTTCGATGACGCCGGCGCGTGTACAGCCCAACCCTTTGGCGTAGGCCAGGGCAAATTGTTTGGCCTGCCCGGAATAATCCTGATGCACCGCCAGCAGCGCCGGCGTGCCCACCCCTTCCACAAACACCTCGCGCACCCGATGGCCGGGCGCTTTGGGGGCGATCATGCTTACGTCTACATTCGCCGGCGGCACAATCTGGGCAAAACGAATGTTGAAGCCATGCCCAAACATCAGTGTCTTGCCCGCCGTCAGGTGCGGCTCAATGGACTCTTTGTACACCGCCCCCTGCGTGGTATCCGGCAGCAGCACCATGATCACATCCGCCTCCGCGCAGGCGTCGGCCACGCTTTTCACCGTCAGCCCGTCCGCCTCCGCCTTTTTCCAGGACTTGCTGCCGGAGTACAGCCCCACGCGCACATCCGCGCCCGAATCGCGCAGGTTCAGCGCATGGGCGTGCCCCTGGCTACCATAACCCAATACCGCGATTTTCTTGCCATCCAGCAAGCCTAAATCTGCATCCTTGTCGTAATAAATGTTTGCCACTCTCTGTTCTCCTGTAATTCGTAATTCGTTATCCGTGATCCGTAACCCGTGATCCGACTTCGGAATACGGGTTACGACTCACGGGTTACGGTCAATGATGTCCATTCCCATTCACCGGCACGGCCGTAGCCTCCGTCTCCACCACCCCCGTTTGCGAAGCTGCGCCGCGCACCATGGCTACCCGGCCCGTGCGTACCATCTCGATGATGCCAAAGTTGCTCAGCAGTTCGATCAGCGAATTGACCTGGTTCTCCTTGCCCACAATCTGGATAATCAGCGAATCCAGGGTCACATCCACAATCTGGGCGCGGAAAATATCCACCAACTGCATCACCTCGGCCCGGTCTTCGCTGCTGGCCTGCACCTTGATCAGCGCCAGTTCCCGCATCACCGGGTCGTTGTATGTCACATCTTCAATGCGCGTCACGTTGATCAGCTTGTAAAGCTGCGTTTTCACCTGGCGCATGTCCCGGTCGGTGCCCCGCGCCACAAAGGTCATACGGCTAATGCCCGGCGACTCGCTGTGCCCGACCGCCAGACTTTCGATATTAAAATTGCGACGGCCGAACAGCCCCGCCACCCGGTTCAATACGCCTGGTTTATCTTCCATCCAGGCAATCAATGTGTGTCGTTTTATTCCATTTTCTGACATAGTTTCTCTCCCGTTTGTAGTAGGCGATTTATCGCCGTTTAACGGCACTAAAGTGCCTACTACAAACGCAAATGCGTTCACCGCTCACCTGCTCACTTCCCACTCCCCATCGCCGGCGCCGGCCGCCGGATCATGTCCGCATTACTTTTACCGGGGGCTACCATCGGGTACACGTTGGTAAACTCTTCCACCTGAAAATCCAGCAGGTAGGGGCCGTCATGCGCCTGCGCTTCTTTGATGGCGTCATACGCCTCCTCGCGGCGCGTCACCGAACGGGCGCGAATGCCATACGCCTCGGCGATCTTCACAAAATCGGGATTGAACAGTGGTGTACCGGAGTGCCGTTTGTTGTAAAACACATCCTGCCATTGGCGCACCATGCCCAGGTAGCCATTGTTGATGATGGCAATTTTGATGGGCAGCCGCTCCTGTGCTACGGTCGAAAGCTCCATCATCGTCATCTGAAAGCCACCGTCGCCGGCCACCACCCAGATTTCCTGGTCAGGGTTGCCCATCTGCGCGCCAATGGCCGCAGGCAGGGCATAACCCATCGTGCCCAGGCCGCCGGATGTGAGCAGACTGCGCCGTTGATTATGTTGGTAATACTGCGCCTCCCACATTTGGTGCTGGCCCACGTCGGTGACAACGGTAGCACGGCCGTTGCCCTCCCCCGTGGCGTGCCATAAACTGCGCATCACATAGGGGGCCACCAGTTCATCCGTCTCTTGCTGCAAAATGTCGCGGTAGCTGGTTTCCGACTTCCACTCGGCAATCTGTTCCAGCCAGGCCGGATGTTCGTTGGCTTCAATTTGCGGCAGCATAGCCCGCAGCGCCAGCAGCGCATCGCCAATGACCGGCGTGTCAATGGTGATATTTTTGCCCATCTCCGCCGGGTCAATGTCCACATGGACGATTTTGGCTTTGGGAGCAAAGGTATCAAATGCACCCGTCAGCCGGTCATCCAGCCGCGCCCCCACTGCCAGCAGCACATCACACTCTTGCAGTGCATAGTTGCAGTATGCCTCGCCGTGCATCCCGCCCCAACTGATGGAGAGTGGATGGGTAGCCGGGAAGGCGCCAATGCCCAGCAGGCTGGTAGCCACCGGGATGTTGGCCTTTTCGGCCAACTGCCGCAGTTCGGCTTCGGCGCGGGCAATGGAGACACCCTGCCCGGCGACGATAACCGGTCGCTGCGCTTCGTTGACGAGGCGGGCAGCGCGGGCCACGGCCGTGCTGTCCGGCGTATTCAAATTGGGGTTATACCCAGGCAGGTTTACTTTAGCGGGGTAAGTGAAGGGCATGGACGCTTGCAGCGCGTCTTTGCACACATCCACCAGCACCGGCCCCGGCCGGCCGGTACGGGCAATATAAAACGCTTCTTTGAGGGCATCCGGCAGGTCACGAATGTCGGTGATCAGGTAATTGTGTTTGGTGACAGGCAGCGTCACCCCCTGGATGTCTGCCTCCTGAAAACCATCCCGCCCCAACAGCGAGGTGGGCACCTGCCCGGTAATGGCCACGATGGGTGTGGAGTCCATATACGCCGTCGCCAGCCCGGTGACCAGGTTGGTAGCCCCAGGGCCGGAGGTGGCCATGCAGACGCCCACGCGCCCGGTGGAGCGGGCATAGCCGTCGGCCATGTGGGATGCGCCCTGCTCATGTGTCACCAGCACATGATGGATGGGGTATTCATATTTTGCTAGATCATCATAGGCAGGCAGGATGGCCCCACCGGGCAGGCCAAAGACCACTTCCACCCCTTCCGCTATCAGGCTTTCCCAGATGATCTGTCCGCCAGTCTTCATTTCGCTCATGGAATCTCTCCTTCAATCACGTTCGTAGTAGGCGATTTATCGCCGTTAAACGGCACTAAAGTGCCTACTACGAACGAAAATAAAAAAGCCGCCCTGTTGGGGGCGGCTTTGTGTGTACTTTGTGACCTGTTTTTGTGCCTTAACCTCTACCCAACAGCAATTGCTCCTTATTGCGAATAATAAGGACAATAATAAGGACGAGGCTAAGTACAAATAAATTCATAACTTTCTTCTTACAGACTGTGTAAGTTCTTTCGTAAGTGTATCCAGTGTACCGGCAAATGCGCCAGATGCAAATGCACAATAGAATCAGGTTTTTCTTGTGCGGATTGCCCAACGCTGGTTACGATTCGCCATTGACGGACACGGATACAAACTCACCCGTGTCCACATTGTACACAACCTGGAAGTAACAGTCGCCGCCATCGGCCACGATGACGGCCGTTTCCTGCCAGGCCGTTCCCTCCACCCTACAGAAAAAATTGGCATAAATGAACTGTTCATCGCCACGCACAAAACCGGCGTATTGCCGCGTGTAGTCGGGCAGGCGTTCCACAAGCTGTCCCCATTCACCTTCTTGCAAATAGGCAGCCAGACCATCCTCCAACGCCATTACCTCTACGGCCGTAGGCGTCCAGACACCATCGGTAGCGTTAACCAGCCAGGGGATAAATTCCGCCGCGACCGCGGCATCAAAAATAACGCCTGTATATGCCTCCGTCTCGACAAGGGTGGCGGGAGACTCAGGGCGAAAGCCAAACACATAGTCGGCATCGGGCGCGGTGTAATCCAGCGACTGCGGTGTGGTCAATGTGTATCCGGCAAAGGAAATGGCGATGACAGAGGAATGCTGAGGACAAGAATCCCCCGGCGTGGTGGCAAAAATAGCCGCCATCCCATTCTCATCGCTGGTGGTACGGCTGTAAACGCTGGGGTCCAGGATAAACTCTACGCCAGGCAACGGCCGTTCCCCCTCATCCCACACGCCATCTCCGTTATCATCCACCCAGGCCCGCGCCGTAGCGGATTGGAAACAATCGGCCAACACCGCGGCTGTAGGCGTGACGGTGACTTGTGTAGTGGCTGACGGCGTGCAGGCAGACAGCAGGACGGCCGTCACAATCCCCAATAAAAAATAACAAAACGATTGGCTGGTAGACATGTCTTTCTCCATTGGTTGCCTGGTGTGGGCAGGCACGGCCGTTGCCCCACCTCGCCAAACCTGCCTCAAAACTCAAAGGGTTGAACTATCCCACCTGGACCGGCTGCTCCAAAAAAGCGCCGTATTGATTGACGGCCGTCCACACAACCTGCTCCGCCACGGCCGTCAACGGCTGAAACGGTTGCCATGTGATCACGGCCGTGCCCTTCTTTAGCTCTCGTTTCCAAATACCCACAATCTGGCCGTCTATCACGATCATCGGCCGGAAAATGCCATTAACGGACACAACCTGTTTGTCGTAACGGCCGTCCAGCACTACGTGGCGGGTTGTGTACCCCAGGTAATACTCGTCAAACCCTGGCAGCAGCCAGGCGGTGGGTGATAGCACGGTGGGCACGGTCACCAGGTCTGGCTGCCAATAGATTTCCCCATCCACTTCTACGGCGTGTAGCCCGGTTTTAATCATCTCCAGCGCCGTCCGCGCCTCTGTAATGGTCAGCCCCGACCACCAGACAAAATCGGCTAAAGTGGCCGGGCCATGGCTGCGAAAGTAGCGCCAGGCCAGTTCTGCCAACGCTTCCTCTCGTGTGTAGGTGGGGCCGGGTGGCGCCCAGTCGTTCAGCAGCACGAAGGTTTGTTGTTTGCCTTGCATCGGGCCAAAACAGATCAACCCGTGTAGCGCCGCTTGTGACAGGATGTGGTAGCCACGCTGCCCGGTGGTGGAAATGCCTGCCTGTTCCAGCGTTTGCAAGATGTTGGGGCGGGAGAGGGGTTGGCTGTCTGGTAATACGGCCGTGAACACATCAAAACTGCGCGCCAATGTCCCCTGGTCGAGTTCCAGTTCGCGCAGGCGGCCGGCGCTGCCAGCAATGAGTCGTGGCGCCAGCAAGGCCAACAGCCAGCGGATATCGGCCGCGGTTGTTATTTGCAGCGTGCCGCGCATCAGCCAGGTGCGGATGATTTTTTTACTGGCAATGGCTTGTTCGATGGTGGCATCGGTTACGGCAGGCTGCGAACCCGTGCCCCGCACCCCCATCGCCCATTTCACGCTGGCAAAATCTTGCGCCTGCATCGCCCCAAACCAGGCCACCATCTGGTCAGGCGGCGCTGCTGTTTCAGGCGTCAATCGCTGATTATGAAGCCGGTGATGAACGATATCCATAGCCATCATGTGCGTAAAGCGGTTTGGAAAATCGCGTTACCTGTCGGGGAGATGTAAGTGCAACAACGGATACGGTTTGCCCGTGCCATCCCGTTCCGAACGGCCAATCACTTCAAACCCCATATGCAAATAAAAACCTACCGCCTGCTCATTTTGCTCGTTCACATCCAGCCCATTGGCCTGGAACGTTTCGATAGCATAGGTGAGCAGTTGGCGGCCGGCCCCCAGGCCACGCGCCTCTGGATGAACAAACAACATCTCCACCTTTTGCGCCGCCACCCCAACAAAACCGGCTACCAGCCCATCATCATCACGCACACAGGCCAGTTCGGCTACGTGGGGCAGCGCCTCCCGCACCAGGGGCCGGAAAATCTCAATATCCGCTTCACGAACAAAGTGATGGGTGGCGCGAACTGAGGCTTCCCACACCTCCACGACGCGCGGGAAATCCTCAGTCTGAATGGGGAAAATGTCGGGTTGGAGTTGCATAGGTGTTCTGCATAATTGGAGATGGGAGATTGCTTCAGCCCCCATCTCCAATCACTTATCTCATCCGATTACCAATCGCCGTTACTATACTGGAAATAGTGAAACTCGTGTAGAGGTTGCCGGGTGTATAACTGGCGTCCAGGTACAGGCCATCTTCCACATTCCCTATGGCGCTGCCGCCCGCATAAACATCGTAGGTGACGCCACTTGCCAGGTCTGGCGAGGAAAAGGTGATAGATTGTGTTGCCTTCGTCGGCGCAAAGGTGAGAATTTCTGCACCATCACGTGTCTGAATATGAATCAACGTTCCGGCGGTTAATGTGCCGTTGAAGTTCAGCAGCAGGGAATACTGGGTTGAGCCGGTTCCAGGCGCTTGCGCCATGCCCGCGCTGCCCACCGCCACCAGCAGGCCGCCGCTGATGTTGAAGTACCCATCATAGTCCAGCGCCCCGTTCATTTGCATGGTGGGACCGTTCACAATGACTGTGCCGCCTGTCATTTCAATCGCGCCGTTGACATCAATGCCATCCCCGGCAGCGTCAATCACAATAGTACCGCCGTTGATATAGAGGAAGTAGTTACCGGTGTAGGTAAAGGCATCCTGGCGTGGGCCGCCGCCCGGCCGTCCGCCTGGCCCGGCCATCGTGCCCGACCCATCATTGCCGCCGGCCACGTTCAGGCCATCATCGCTGGAAACGATGGTAATGTCGCCGCCGTTGATGGTGATCACGGCGCTCTCTATCCCTTCGTAGGATTGGGTGATATTGATGAGGCCATCGTTCACCGTCAGGGTAGCATCGGCATGAATACCATCGTCGCCGGTGGCAATGGTGAAGGCGCCACCGTTGATGACCAGGCTGTCGTTGGCGTGGATGGCGTCGTCGGCCGCATTGATGGTAAAGATGCCGCCGTCAATGATGACGCTGACCGCTCCTTTGATGCCTTTGGCCGATGTGTCGGCGTCTACATAACCGGCGCTGCCGCCGCCGCTGGTTAAGGCAAAGTCGCCGCCGGTGATCAGTACATTGCTGGCAGCCTGGATGGCGTCGCCAACGGCCGTCACCTGGATAGTGCCAGATTCGATGGCAATGTAGCCCCTGGTGGCGTCTTCTTCGTTATCCGCTTTGAGACCATCACCCTGGGCGTTGACGGTGATGGTTCCCGCCTGGACGATCAGGTAATCTTTGCCACGAATGCCATCATCTACGGCCGTGACCACAATCGTACCACCGCCAATGACCAGGCCATCTTTGCTGGCAATGCCGTCATTGTAGTTGCCGTTGACGGTGAGTGCGCCATTGCCATAGATGGTCAGATCAGCCTTGCTGAAAAGAGCGGCGTTGGGTTCATCCTCTTCGGGATTGGCAAAAACGTAGGCGGCGCCATCGGTCAGAGAATTTTTGCTGTTGTCGGCCAAAATAATGACCACTTCTTCAGCTTTGATGATGTTGATGGCCGCGCCGGTTGAATTGCTTATGTCAACTCCGTCGAGGATGAGATGCACCGTTTCTTTATCGGCTGTATTCACCACAATCTGCCCATCTACCAGAGAGCCGGTGAGGTAGTAGGTCCCGGCGGCGGTGATGGTGGCCTGACGGCCGTCTGCCGTCACCCCTTCCCCAGCTACCGTTATCGCTTCACCCTGCAAGGTGATTTGCACAGGGGCGTTCTCGCGGCTGAGGCCAGTAATGGCAGCCTCATGGGTGGCGCTGTCGGTGATGACGGCCGTAGCCACGGCGGATTGAGTGGCGCTGTTGATAACGGCCGTCTGGCTACTGCTGTTACTGGCGGGCACAGCGGCGACATTGGCGTTTACCAGGCTGCTCTGTGTCTGTTGGCTGGTGGACGCTGCCGTTTCTGAACTGGGGCTGCAAGCCGCCAGCAGTAGTAATACGCTCCCCCATGCCCATAAAACAATCGCTTTCTTGTTCATTGTTTCTCCTGCTAATAAAAAAAGGTTGTGTTTACAGGAGAAAGGGTAGGGCACGGCCGTTAAGACAATAAAAAGCCACTATTCAGATTTTATGAAGATTGGAGCTAATACACTAACTCTCCACGCACAAAAGCGGCCGTTTCTGCCTGGGTGGGGGTATTAAAAAAGGTAGGGGTGTCGCTAATTTCGATGAGACGGCCGTCCCACAACAACGCCGTCCGCTGCGCCAACCGCTGCGCCTGAAAGATATTGTGCGTCACCAACACCATCGTCATGCCCAAATTTTGGTTTTCCTGGCGCAATATCGTCTCAATAATGCCTACATTGTGCGGGTCCAGATTAGCCGTTGGTTCATCCAGCAGCAGCACGTCTGGCTGCGTCACCAGCGCCCGCGCCAGCGCCACCCGCTGCGCCTCCCCCGCCGATAATTTATGGGCGGATTGGCGCGCCAGTGTGGCCAGCCCCAGCCGTTCCAGCCAACCGGATTCCACTTCCGGCGGCAGCTTTTGTCCACGCAGCCCCAACCCAAAAGCCAGGTTGTTCGTTACGCTGCGCCGCAGCAAAACGGGGCGCTGGAAAACCATCGTTACCCGTCGCCGCTGCGCCAATGGCAGGTTCGGCGTCACGGCCTGCCCGTCAAAGGTAAGCTGCCCCTGGGCCGGCCGTTCCAGGAAATTGAGCAGGCGCAACAGTGTGCTTTTGCCCGCCCCGCTGGGACCAACAATCGCCAGAATTTCGCCCCGTTGAATGTTTAGTTGGGCAATGTTCAGAACGCAACGGCCGTCATACCATTGCTGCACATTTTCAAGCTGATAGAGTGGTTGGTTCATAGTTTAGAAGATTGGGGATTGGGAGATTGGGAGACCATTCAATCTCCAATTCTCTCAATCTCTTTTCTGCAACTCATACAGCACCAGGTTGGTCACAAACGCCAGCCCCAGCAAAATAATGCCCAGCGCCAGCGCCAGGGCAAAGTTCCCCCGGCGTGTTTCCAGGACAATGGCCGTCGTCAGCACCCGCGTTTCGCCCTGAATGTTGCCGCCCACCAGCATCACCGCACCCACTTCGGAGATGATGCTGCCAAACGCGGCCACAATCGCCGCCATCAGACCCAACCTGGTTTCGCGCAGCACCGTCCAGGCTAACTGGACGCGGGTAGCTCCCAACGAGCGCACCTGCAAATGCAGCATAGGGTCAGCAGCGCGCACGGCCGTGAGCGTCAGCCCCACCACCAGCGGCAAGGCGATAATCGTCTGCGCCAGCACCATCGCCGAGGGTGTAAACAGCCAGCCCAAACTACCCAATGGCCCCTGATTAGACAACAGCAAATAGACCCACAGCCCCACCACCACCGGCGGCAGCCCCATGCCGGTGTAGATGAGCGGCAGCAAACAGCCCGCCACCGGAATACGCCCCACCAACCCCAACCCCACGCCAATGGGAATGCCAATCAGCATGGCAAACAGCAGCGCAAAACCCGTGACGCGCAGCGTCAGGCCCACAATGCCCATCAGTTCCGGATCAAAGGAGAAAAGCAGTTGGATGGCGTTTTGGAAAACTTGAACGAGGATGTCCATGAAAGAGATTGGAGATTAGGAGATTGGGAGATTGGTTAATCTCCAATCTCCATTCTCTAATCTCACCGTTTAACGATTCCGCCATGCCTCCGAATCAGGATAAAAGAGCGGCTGACCGTATTGGTCACGGCCGTACTCCCCAATCATCTCTTGTATATCCACGCTGGTCAACCATTCGGCAAATGCCTGCGCCAGTTCCTCGTTGATGTTACCCTTGTCAGGATTTACCGGAATGACGCCATACGGATTCAACAAAGCCGGGTCGTCGTTTTCAGCAATGGTTTCCCCCCCTACCACAATCACCAGATTGGGCAGATTAGCTTGCATGGAGAGGAATGTACCCCGGTCTGTCAGGGTATACGCGCCCGTTTCATTAGCAAAAAGCAGCGTGTCGCCCATGCCCTGCCCCAACGATTTATACCAACTGCTGTCAGGGTTTGGCGTAATGCCCGCTTTCTCCCACAACTGCTTCTCCTTTGTGTGTGTGCCGCTGTCATCGCCGCGAGAGGCAAAGGTCGCTTCGGCGGCGGCTACGGCCGTGAGCGCCTCTGCTGCACTTGCCATCCCCTGAATGCCCGCCGGGTCAGTTGCCGGGCCAACAAGCACGTAATCGTTATACATGACATCATACCGCGCCGTGCCGTGTCCGGCAGCCACAAACTCATCTTCGCGGGCGCGGGCATGAACCAGAATCACGTCGGCGTCACCCGCTTCACCCAGAGCAATGGCCTGCCCCGTGCCCACTGCCACCACATCCACACGGGCATTGTGCGCCTCTTCAAAATCGGGCAGGATGGCGTCTAGCAGGCCAGAATCGGCCGTGCTGGTTGTCGTCGCCAGCCGCAGCACTTCCATCTTAGATGAGCCACAGGCCGCCAGAAAGATCAGGGGCAGGATCAGGGCAAGCAGTTTCATACGCACAGGCTTTTCCTCCGCTTTTTATGGGGTTGATAATCGTTATGATAATTTATCATAACGGATAGAGATGGGCAAAGGATAGAAGGTGGCAGGCGACTTGCCACCTGCCACCTGCCACTTAATGAAAGAGGTCAATCAGGGAAAATGGCCGGGAAACGCTCTTGTAACAGGGCATCTAGCTCCTGGCTGAGCCGGTTAAAGCGATCAATGTATTCCTGGGCCAACTGGGTGAGCGTGGCGCCCCCGCCATGTTTGCCACCAGTCTGGGTTTCCACCAGCTTTTGCCCCAGGCGGCTTTCCATTTCGTGGATTTTTTGCCAGGCGATGCGGTAGGGCACGCCCATGTGGGCGGCGGCGGCGGAGATGGAACCGGTTTGGGCCACGGCCGTGAGCAGTTCCACTCGCCACAGCGACAGCACCACCTCCCCCTCCATCTCCAGCCACACATTCAATTTGGGTTCCATAGTTATTCCATTCTCCTGACTTGAGGGCATCCGTCTTTCTGACCGGAACTATTTAACGCAAAAGCGCCAGGAACGCAAAGATAAAAAAGCTCGACCCCTTCTTTTCTCTTTTCTCCTGTGTGCAAACCACCCAATCTCTGATAGATTCTTAGTCACCATGCAAAAATTAGTTCTTGTGAGATGTTCAACTTCTTTGGAGAAGTTGAACATCTGAAATCGCCAAGTTGTTTTTGCATGACTACTTAGACAATAGAACGCTGATATTCGCAGATAAAGATCCGGTAATGTCTCTGCTTTTCGCCATGACTACAGCAGATAAAGAAATAAACGGATTCCTCTCTGGTAATTTATCCGCTTATTTCTCCATCCGTTGTAGTCTTAAGGGAGTGGCAAAAACTTCGTGGCACTAACAAGATCCCAAAAATCCGCGCCCGTCCGCGTCCCTTTCCAGGAGGATAACCATGGAAACAGTAGACTTACTCATTACCAATGCCAGCCAGCTTTGTGTCATTCCAGGGCCAGATGGCCCACAGCGCGGGTCAAAATTGGGCGACCTGGGGTTGATTCCCAACGGGGCGGCGGCTGTAGCCGACGGCAAGATCGTGGCAGTAGGAGACACGGCCGTGCTCCAATCCCACTATCACGCCCACCAAACCATTGACGCCCACGGCCGTGCCGTTATTCCCGGCTTTGTAGACCCCCATACTCACATCCCCTGGTTGGGCGACCGCGCCGCCGAATTTGAGCAGCGCATCGCCGGGGCCAGCTATATGGAGATCATGGCCGCAGGTGGCGGCATTATGTCAACTGTCCGGGCCACACGCCAGGCCAGCGTCGCCGACCTGGTGGCCGACAACCTGCCCCGGCTGGCGCGCATGTTACAACACGGCACCACCAGCGCCGAAACCAAAACGGGCTACGGCCTGGAAACAACCGCCGAACTGCGCCAGCTAGAGGCCATCGCCGCCCTGCACCAGGCCCAGCCCATTGAACTGACGCCCACCTTTTTACCGGCTCATGCCATACCGGCCGAGTATCACGGCCGTACCGAAGCCTACGTGCAGTTGGTCATTGACGAGATGCTGCCCGCCGCGGCCGCCTGGGCAAAGGAACACAACACCACCCTTTTCTGTGACGTTTTTTGCGAGGATGGCGTTTTTGATGTGGCGCAGACACGGCGCATCCTTAGCGCTGCCGCTGCTTTGGGCTACCGGCTCAAAGTCCACGCTGACGAATTTGTGGGATTGGGCGGCACAAAGCTGGCGGTGGAACTGGGCGCCATCTCCGCCGACCACCTGGTGAAAACGCCCGCCGCCGATATTGCCGCCTTAGGCGCGGGGCAGACCATCGCCGTTGGCCTGCCCGGTACACCCTTTGGCCTGGCGGAGCGCGATTACACGCCCGCCCAGGCCATCTTGCAGGCAGGCGGGGCGCTGGCGCTGGCAACGGATTGCAACCCCGGCACTTGCTGGTGTGAATCCATGCAAATGGTCATGGCCCTGGCCTGCCGCACTATGAAGCTGACACAGGCGCAGGCATTGGCCGCCGCTACGCTGAATGCCGCCCACGCCATTGGCCGGGGCCACGAAATTGGCAGCCTGGAGCCGGGCAAACAGGCAGACATCCTCATCCTGGACACGGCCGATTACCGGCAGCTTGGCTACCGCTTTGGCACAAATCTGGTAGAGATGGTGATTAAAAAGGGGCAGGTCGTCTGGCGTTTGTAGTAGGCGATTTATCGCCGTTTGCAAAATAGTAGGCGATAAATCGCCTACTACGAACAAAACAGGGGTTGAGAGGGGGATTAACGGCCGTGCCGCACACCTGCCACCCTACCCAAAACAGCTATAATCCGGCCTATGGAAACGACGGAGTTGGAGAAAGAGCCTCATGTTGAGCCGGCAGGGGACACGGCCGTCGCCACTCCCGACAGACGCTTCCAAAACGCCATTCGCCTGATGGTGGGTGCGCTGGTGCTGCTCATCCTCATCAGCGCCCTGCCCGGCCTCAACCTGCAATTTGCCAGCGACCGGCTGCAAACATTCACCACCATCTTCCTGGGCATTTTTATCGAAGCCGTGCCCTTCCTGTTAGCAGGGTCACTGGTCTCCGGTTTTATTGCCGTGTTTGTAGACCAAAACACCATCGCCCGCTACGTACCGCGCCGCGCCGTGCCCGCCGCTTTCACCGGGGCGCTGATGGGCTTTGCCTTTCCCGTCTGTGAATGTGGTGTGGTGCCTGTCACCCGCCGCCTGTACCAGAAAGGATTGCCGCTGCCGGTGGGCATCGCCTTTTTGCTCAGCGCCCCGGTGATCAACCCGGTGGTGCTGGTCAGCACCTACGCCGCCTTTGGCTTTGGGCCAATTTTGATTGGCCGTTATGTGCTGACCTTTATCATTGCCTTCCTGGTGGGCCTGGTCTTCCATTTCGCCAAACCCACGGAAGTGCTGCGGCCCCCAGAAGAGACGGGCATTGGCCTGCCCGACAGCTATCATGCGCCCGAAGCGGCGGCAAAAGGGGAAAAACGAACGTGGACGGCCGTAGTCACCGCCGCCGATGATTTCCTGGACATGGCCCGTTACCTGATCATCGGCTCTATGTTGGCGGCGGGCATGCAGACCTTTGTCTCCCAGGCGCTGCTGCTGCAATTTGGCGGCGGGCCGGTGCTTTCAGTGGTAGCCATGATGGTGCTGGCCTTTGTGCTGTCCATCTGCTCTACCGTAGATGCCTTCCTGGCGCTCTCCTTTGCCGGCACGTTTACCACCGGTTCCATCCTCAGCTTCCTGGTCTTTGGGCCGATGGTAGACATTAAGAGCGCCATGATGTTTCTGGGCGTCTTCCGCCGCCGCATTGTGCTCTATCTCATCCTACTGCCGCTGTTGTTCACGCTGTTGTTTGCCTTGATTATCAATTTGTTCTTAACGTAATAGACATCCAATTTTTGGGAAAAATTGGATGTCTACAGGATTGCCATGCGCCTGAAAACAATCGCCAAAGTCATTCTCTTTCTTAGCCTGGGTCTCTTTCTGGCCAGCCGGTTGAGTAACGGCACGTTGAGTTTTTACATCCACCCCCGGTTTAACCCACTCACGGCCGTGACCGCTATCACCTTTTTCCTGGTTGGCCTCATCTACGCCTACCAGCACCGCCACACCATCCTGCACAGCGCAACCGAACACGACCATGACCACCACGATCATACCCATGACCACGATCACAGTCACGATCTCTCCTGGTTGGCGCTGGCGATCCTGGCCATCCCGGTGCTGTTGGGAGTGATGGTGCAGCCCAAACCATTGGGCGCGGCAGCGCTGGGAAATCGGGAAATTAACACCGGTCTGCTCACCTCGGCGCAAGCGCCCAGTGGCAGCCAGTTAGCCGTCATCCCCACCGCCGGGGAGCGAAACATTCTGGACTGGCTTTACCTGTTCCGCGACCGGGGCAATGCGGCGGCCTTTAACGGGGAGTCGGTGCATGTGATCGGTTTTGTCTACCGGGATGACCGTTTTACCGCCGATGAATTCATGGTCAGCCGTTTCACGGTAAGCTGCTGCGTGGCCGACGCCGCCCCCATTGGCCTGATTGTGCGCTGGCCCGATGCGCCGGAATTGGCTCCCGATCAGTGGGTGGAAGTGAAAGGGACATTTCAGGCGGGGACATTCAACGGCAACGAAATGCCGCTGCTCATTGCCGATGAAGTGGTCAATACCGACCCGCCATCACAGCCTTATTTGTATCAGTAACCTTCACCAATTGTCATTCCTCCTCGAAGACTCGTCGGAATGACAATTGGTGATGATTGATTAAAACGAGCGTATGACATTTTCGCGGTTTGATGTAACGGTGTGGGCGGTGATGGCGCTGCTGGCGGGGCTGGTGGCGGCGGTCATTTTTATGGGCAGCCGGGTGGGGCTGGCGGTCGTGGGCCAAACGCCCGCGCCGAACGCGGCCCATGTGTCCACGCAGACGCAAATTCGGGTGCAGTTTGAAGATGTGCTGGACAGTGCGCCAGACACGGCCGTGACCCTCTCCCCCTTCATCTCCGGCACAACCACGCTGGATGGCAACACCCTTATTTTCCAACCGGCTGTCCCTTTGGCAGCCGATACCACCTATGCAGTGACCATTCAGCCAGGCGTACAGGGCGAAAACGGCCGTACCCTGCACGAACCGCTCACCTGGCAGTTCCAGACCGGGCAGCCGCGCATCCTCTTCATCAAACCAGACCCAGAGGGGCCAGACCAGATTTACGTGGCCGATGCCGACGGCCGTCTGCCCCCCACCCAATTGAGCCGGACGAACGCCAGCGTGCTCGATTTTGCCGTCGCGCCCGACAGTTCCCAGATCGTATTTGCCGTGATGACGCACGACCAGGGGACGACCGGCACGGCCGACCTGTGGCTGATGAACGCCGACGGCTCGAACCAGCGGATGCTGCTGGCCTGCCCGGAAGCCACATGCAGCCGCCCGGTATGGACGCCCGACGGCCGTCGCCTGGTATACGAGCGGCGCGAAATTTTGAACCCCGGCGCGCCGCCGGGTAATCCCCGCCTCTGGTGGCTGGACATTGGCAGCGGCCAGACGGCGCCGGTTTTTCAAGACAGCCAGTTGTTGGGCCTGTTTGCCGCCATATCGCCCGACGGCCGTTGGCTGAGCTATGTTTCGCCCACTGACCAGGGCATTCAACTCTATAACCTGGAAAACGGGACGGGGCTGCTGGTGCCGAATAAGATGGGCACGGCCGTTGCCTGGCATCCTGGCAGTGAACAAATCGCCCTGGCCGATATTGTCACCTCGGACACTGATTGGGGCGTGGTCATATCCACCGTCGCCATACCGGGCGGGGACGTGACCACGCTGAGCCAGTCTGAAAACGGCGGACTAGACGTGGATGATAGCAGTCCGGCCTGGTCGCCGGATGGCGAGCGTATCGCCTTTGGCCGCAAACAGGCGCGCAGCGCCATGGGCCGCCAGCTCTGGCTGATGGATGCCGATGGCACGGCCGTCCTCCCCCTCAGCGGCGACCCGGATATTCATCACAGCGCCTTTTATTGGTCGCCAGACGGCCGTAGCCTCCTCTACCAGCGTTACAACCTCAAAGAACTGTATGCCCAACCCGGCGTCTGGGTCATAGACATCCAGACAGGCCAAACCACCGAAATCGCCTATCCGGCCACACAACCCGCCTGGCTGCCGTAGTGGGTGATTGGGTAATTGGGCAATTGAGTGGCAACCAGACATCCGATTTCTTTGAGAAATCGGATGTCTGAGGGTGCAGATTTATCCGCAGCCGCAGACCGGGAACGAGATGGCAATTGGCCAGTCAGGGGTATAATCTGGACGATAATAGTCCGATCACCGATCACCGATCACCGATCACCGATTACCGATTACGGGTCACGGGTTTCGGATTTCGGATCACGCACCTGGAGGGCACCATGACAGAGAATGTAATTGAAACAAAGGGGTTGACGGTATATTACGGCCGTCATCGGGGCATCCTCAATGTAGACCTGACCGTGCAAAAAGGGGAGGTCTACGGTTTCCTGGGGCCGAATGGGGCGGGCAAAACGACCACACAGCGCGCCCTGCTGGATGTCATTCGCCCGGTGAGCGGCGAGGCGCGGCTTTTCGGGCTGGACTGCCAGAAGGAGGGAGTGACCGCCCGGCAGCGGGTGGGCTACCTGCCCGGCGAACTAAGCCTGTATGAAAATATGAAGGCGTACCAGTTTTTTGACACGGTAGAGGCCATGCGCGGTAAAAATGGGGATAAAGCTTACCGCGAGATTATTTGCCAGCGTTTGAATCTGGACACGAACCGAAAAATCCGGGAATACTCACGGGGGAACAAGCAGAAAGTGGGCGTGGTGGTGGCCTTTATGAACAAACCCGACCTGCTAATCCTGGATGAACCGACCAGTGGCCTGGACCCGTTGGTACAGCAAACGGTGTTGGAACTGGTGCGCGAGGCGAAGGCGGACGGCCGTACCGTCTTTTTCTCCTCTCACATTTTGTCCGAAGTGCAAGAGGTGTGTGACCGGGTGGGCATCATCCGCGATGGGCAGTTGGTAGCCACCGAGCGGGTGGAAACGTTGATCAAACAGCAGTTCAAACGGCTGCGGCTGGCTTTTGCCACCCTACCCCCGGTGGACGCTTTTGCCCTGGACGGTGTGACGGAATTGGCCCGCGATGAGCAGAACGTAACGCTGGAAATTCGGGAAAATTTGAACGGGGTGTTGGGTACGGCCGTGACGTACAACGTGCTGGACATAGATACTATTCCGGTGACATTGGAAGAGGTCTTTTTAGCTTACTATGGTGGCAAGTAGCAAGAATCCGTTTGTAGTAGGCACTTCAGTGCCGTCAGAAGGCGATAAATCGCCTACTACAAACTTGTTTTCGAGGAACAAATCATGTTTCGTTTACTCTGGCAAGAATTACGATTTCGGCGCAACGGCATTATTGGCTGGGGCATTGGCGTCTCCCTTTACGCCACGCTGTATGTGGGGCTTTATCCCAGTTTTGGTGACCAGTTAGCCCTTTTTGATATGGGTGAGATGGCCTTTTACGAGGCTCTTGGCATCACCGACATGACCTCTTTTGCCGGGTATGTAGCCAGCACCTATGTAAACCTGGCGCCCATTTTGTTGAGCATTTACGCCATCCTCAGCGGCAGCGGCACCCTGGCAGGCGAGGAAGATGAGGGCAAGCTGGAATTGATGGTGACGCTGCCCATTCCACGCTGGCAGATTGTGACAGCCAAGGCGGTGGCCACGGCCGTGGCCCTACTGCTCATCCTGGCAATTATGGGCGCGGCGGCTGTGGGAATATTGCTATCTATTCAAGACCAGATCGAAACGTCGGCAACGGCCGTAGACATGTTTTTGAGCGCCCTATATATGTGGCCGCTGGTGTTGGTGGTGGCGATGATCAGCCTGTTCATGGGCGCTTATCTACCCAACCGCCGCACGGCCGCCCTGGTAGCCACCGTCATCTTTGTCGCCAGCTATTTTGGGAATAGTCTGGCCAATCTCTATGATTCGGTTGAGCCACTCAAGCCAATCATACTCTTCACCTACTATGACACGGCCCCGGCGGTGTTGACGGACGGGCAGGCCCCAGCGGACACGGCCGTGCTGCTGGCCATCTCGCTGATACTTTTTCTGCTGGCGGTGTGGGCCTTCCAGCGGCGTAATATCACCGTGGGCGCCTGGCCCTGGCAGCGGGCAAGGGTGTCTTAAGACCTGACAGGTTTCAAAAAACCTGTCAGGTCTTAGACCCCTACTCTTCTTTGAAGATGATGGGGAGATAGATGGCGTGTCTTTCGATGATGTGAATGATCAACACGGCCGTGTCATCGCCAAATTCGTTGCTGGCCTTTAATGTGACCGTATACAGGCCCGTCATGGTGAAGGTGTGGCTGGGGTGTATGTCGGTGACAGTGGGTGAACCATCGCCAAAATCCCAGGTGTAGGAGATGGGCAATGTGCCGGTGGTCATATTGGTAAAGCTGATCGGCAGGTTGACGAGCGTCAACTGGCTATACGTAAAAACGGCGGTGGGAGCAATGCCCGGTTCAATCTGGATGACCTGAACGGCCGTATCACTGCCAACCGCATTGGTGGCGGTCAGCGTCACCGTGTAGCTGCCCGTCACCGTGAATGTGTGCGTGGGGCTGACCTCGCTGACAGGTGGTGAACCATCGCCAAAATCCCAGGTGTAGGAGATCGGCGGCGTACCCACCGTCAGATTCGTAAAGCTGACGGGTTGGTTTACGACGGCCGTTGTGGTTGCCGTAAAAGCCGCTGTCGGCGGTACGGGCGCATCATCAATGATGATGGCGCTGGTTGCCACATCGCTGCCAAACGGGCTGCTGACCGCCAATGTCACTGTATACGTGCCGGGATCAGCATACACATGGGCCGGGTTTTCCACTGTGACAACCGGCGACCCATCCCCAAAATCCCATACGTAAGACAGCGGCGGCGTACCCTGTGACTGGTTAGTGAACGGCACCGGCGCCTGGGCGGAAGCGGTGATGGGATGGGTGAACACGGCCGTGGGCGCCAGACCCACCCGCACCACATCCACAGCCGTATCCGAACCAAATTCATTGGTGGCTGTCAGCGTAACGGTGTAATCGCCCACCGAAACATACGTATGCGTGGGATTTTCCAGATCAGACAGCGGGCTACCATCGCCAAAGTCCCAGGTGTAGGTAATGGGCGGGGTGCCTACAGTGAGGTTAGTAAAGCTGACCGGCTGGTTGACAAGAAGCGTCAGTGTGGCTGTGAAGGCAGCGGTTGGGGGAACCGGCGCCGCGTCAATTACAATCACGCTGCTGGCGCTGTCTGTGCCAAACGGGCTGTTCACCGTCAACGTCACCGTGTAGGCGCCGGCATCGGCAAAGATATGCGCCGGATTTTCCAGCGTGATAATTGGCGTGCCATCACCAAAATCCCAGGCATAGGAAAGAGCGGGTGTGCCCTGTGACTGGTTGGTGAACGGCACCGGCGATTGGGCTGAAGCGGACGTGGGATGAGTGAACACGGCCGTCGGCGCTATGCCCACCCGCACTACATCAGCATAAGAATCTGAACCAACGTCATTGGTCGCCGTCAGCGTCACGGTATAGTCACCCACCGAAGCATAATCATGCATGGGGTTTTCCAGGTCGGACAGCGGGCTGCCATCGCCAAAGTTCCAGGTGTAGGTGATGGGATCGCCGGTGGAGGTGTTCACGAACACGGCCGTGCTGCCCAGCACCAGCGGCCCATTATGACTGAAGCCAGCTGTAGGCGCTGCCGGCGCCATGGGCACAAATAATGGCCCCATGAAACAAGGGTAGGTGACAGGATTCGGTTCACCACTAATCGTCCAGCAGTAATAGTCAGGCGCCGTCGCATCCGTCATCGCCTGGGGCACGTACCACAGCACAATGTTTTCGCTGTTGATACTCTCCCCATTCAGGTACAGGTGTGGCCCTTGCTGGTGATTGTCATTACAACAGCCGCTACTGAAAACGTAGAGGTCGGTATCCCCCTCGTTGGCATGGTGTAATACCGGATACAGGAAGGGGTTGTCGCCCTCTCCGTTGGGGAACTGCCCCACATCTTGCACAATGTAATACCCCATGCCACTGACGGTGTCTTCTACCTTCCAGCTATACCCATTCGGGTCAATGTGGTGCGGCCCATGCCCCGTTTCAGCATAAGGCACCAGGTAATCTTCCGTGGTCATCGCCTGCCAGGCGACGCCATCCCAGCGGCTGAACAGGTCGTTCTCATCGCCATCCACAGCAATGTTAATGCGCAGCACCGGTCGGTACAGGGAGTTGGTGCCGCATCCTTTGCCATAGGCGGCGCTCACCGGGCGGAAGCTGCCATCGGCGTAAAACCGTATCCGCTGCTCGTACCGGTAGTTGCAGGTGTTGCCCCAACTGCTCATGCGGAAATCTTGCACTACTTCAAAGCCAATGACGTTGCTTTGCCCGTCCAACAGGTCTAGCACCTGGGTGTTGCCATACGGATAGATGGTGAATCCGCCGCCGCCGCTGCTGCAACCCGTGGAATCCTGGTAGCCGCTGCTGCCATAGTCGGCGTGCCATTCCACCAGCTTGATGCTGGTGATGACCGGCGTACCGTTGTAGCTGACGTTGTAGACGTTTAAGCCGTCGTTGTTGGTGGTCACGTAACTCAGTGACCAGCCATCACGGCTGACGGACTGAGCTACCCCACAATCGGTGGGCACAAAGGGTTCAAATTCACCCACCGGCGGCGCTTCGGTCCAGTAGATGCCAGCCAGTTCTTCGGCCGTCAGGTCTACCACTGCCCACAGGATACGGCCGTCGCCCGCGGCAAATGTGGGCGCCACACACAGGTGTTCCCCACCGCAGGCGGTGTCTAGCAGCCCGGCGTCTACGGCTGCCAGCACTTTGCCGCCGGCTGGCTTAAAGCCCAGGGCGGCGATCACTTCCGGTGCGTTGGTGGCTATCTCCAGCGACAGGTCATGCAGCCGTTTGTTGATGCCCGGTCGCAGGTGTGGCTGGCGCATTACGTCCAGCACTTCGGCTGTGTCCAGCCGCACAAAGGCGGTCACGGCCGTGTCGGTATCCCACAAATAGATCTCCACCTGGCGGCAGTCGCTGGCGGCGCAGGCGGCCAATGATTCCGGGTACGGGCCAAGCACCACCCGGCTGACGCCAAAGACTTCGGCGCGATGCCCAGAGGTGAATGCCTGTACGCGCGCGTCGGCCAGGGCCAGGTCTTGGGCTGTTTGCTGTTCGGGCGTCATTTGGGCGGCGATAGGTACGGCCGTCGTCTTGCCCCGCACCTCCGCCGCCGGTTTGAGCAGGATCAGGGCGGCTACGGCCGTGAATGCCCCAACCACCCCTATCATCAATACCATTCGTCTCATACTGCACCCCTTTTGTAAATCGGGCATCCCTGCCCGTTCAGCGCCCGGACTGGGATGTCCAGGCTACATTTAGGCTGTACAAACACAGAGACACAAAGTTTTCTAACGGGAGAAATCTTTGTGTCTCTGTATATCAGTGATTATGCAACAGGCTTACTCTTCTCTGAAAATCGCCGGCAGGTAAATGAAGTTATCAAGCGCAATCACTTCAATCACGGCCGTAACCGAATCACTGCCTACTGCATTCACGGCCGTCAGCGTCACCGTGTAGCTACCTGTTGCCGTGAACGTATGTGTTGGGCTGACTTCACTCACCATCGGGGAGCCGTCGCCAAAATCCCAGGTGTAGGAAATGGGCGGTGTACCCGCGGTAAGATTGGTGAAGCTAACCGGCTGGTTCACCAGGGCAGGCAAGGTAGCTGTAAAAGCCGCTGTGGGCGCCACCGGTTTGCCATCTATGACAATGACGCTGCTGGCGCTGTCTGTGCCAAAGGGACTGTTCACCGTCAGCGTGATGGTATACGTACCGGAAATGGTGTACACGTGAATGGGGTTCACGGCCGTAGAACGAGCCGAACCGTCGCCAAAATCCCAGTCATAACTTAGTTCCGGCGTCCCCTGCGACTGGTTGGTAAACTGTACCGGCGATTGGGCTGAAGCGGACGTGGGATGGGTGAAAACGGCCGTCGGCGCCAGACCCACCCGCAACATATCCGTAGCCACATCCGACCCGGCGTTATTGGTCGCCGTCAGCGTTACGGTATAGTCACCCACCGAAGCATAATCATGCATGGGGTTTTCCAGATTGGACAGCGGGCTGCCATCGCCAAAGTCCCAGGTGTAGGTGATGGGGTCGCCGGTGGAGGTATTGGTGAACACGGCCGTGTTGCCCAATACCAGTGGCCCATTGTGCGTAAAATCAGCAATGGGCGTTGTCATCATGGGCACAAACAGCGGCCCTATAAAACAGGGGTATGTTTCCGGGTTTGGCTCGCCACTAATCGTCCAGCAGTAATAGTCGGGAGCGGTCGCGTCTGTATCCGCCTGGGGCACATACCACAGCACAATGTTTTCGCTGTTGATACTCTCCCCATTCAGGTACAGGTGCGGCCCTTGCTGATGGTTGTCATTGCAGCAGCCACTACTAAAGACGTACAAGTCCGTGTCCCCTTCGTTGGCATGGTGCAGGACAGGATACAAGAACGGATTGTCGCCCTCGCCATTGGGGAACTGCCCCACATCTTGCACGATGTAGTACCCCATGCCACTGACGGTGTCTTCTACCTTCCAACTGTAGCCGTTGCCGTCAATGTGGTGTGGCCCATGCCCCGTTTCCGTGTAGGGCACCAGGTAATCTTCCGTGGTCATCGCCTGCCAGGCCGTTCCATCCCACCGGCTGAACAGGTCGTTCTCGTCGCCATCCACCGCAATGTTGATGCGCAGCACCGGGCGGTACAGGGAGTTGGTGCCACACCCTTTGCCATAGGCGGCGCTCACCGGGCGGAAGCTGCCATCGGCGTAAAACCGTATCCGCTGCTCGTACCGGTAGTTGCAGGTGTTGCCCCAGTTGCCCATGCGGAAATCTTGCACTACTTCAAAGCCAATGACGTTGCTCTGCTCGTCCAACAGGTCTAGCACCTGGGTGGCCCCATACGGGTAGATGGTGAACCCACCGCCGCCGCTGCTGCACCCTGTGGAATCCTGGTAGCCGCTGCTGCCATAGTCGGCGTGCCACTCTACCAGCTTGATGCTGGTGATGACCGGCGTACCGTTGTAGTTCACGTTGTACACATTCAAGCCATCGTTGTTGGTGGTTACGTAACTCAGTGACCAGCCATCACGGCTGACGGACTGAGCTACCCCACAATCGGTGGGCACAAAGGGTTCAAATTCACCCACCGGCGGCGCTTCGGTCCAGTAGATGCCAGCCAGTTCTTCGGCCGTCAGGTCTACCACTGCCCACAGGATACGGCCGTCGCCCGCGGCAAATGTGGGCGCCACACACAGGTGTTCCCCACCGCAGGCGGTGTCTAGCAGCCCGGCGTCTACGGCTGCCAGCACTTTGCCGCCGGCTGGCTTAAAGCCCAGGGCGGCGATCACTTCCGGTGCGTTGGTGGCTATCTCCAGCGACAGGTCATGCAGCCGTTTGTTGATGCCCGGTCGCAGGTGTGGCTGGCGCATTACGTCCAGCACTTCGGCTGTGTCCAGCCGCACAAAGGCGGTCACGGCCGTGTCGGTATCCCACAAATAGATCTCCACCTGGCGGCAGTCGCTGGCGGCGCAGGCGGCCAATGATTCCGGGTACGGGCCAAGCACCACCCGGCTGACGCCAAAGACTTCGGCGCGATGCCCAGAGGTGAATGCCTGTACGCGCGCGTCGGCCAGGGCCAGGTCTTGGGCTGTTTGCTGTTCGGGCGTCATTTGGGCGGCGATGGGTACGGCCGTCGTCTTGCCCCGCACTTCTGCTGCCGGTTTGAGCAGGATCAGGGCGGCTACGGCCGTGAATGCCCCAACCATCAAAAACAATAAAATCAGTCGTCTCATTGTGCACCTCTTTGGGAAATGTTATGAATAAATTGCCGAATCGGTAAGCTCCGTAAAGCGAATGCCAGTTTAGCACCCTTGCCAATCAATCGCAACCCATACGTTCAGGACATTAGTATCTGTAACCCGAATTCCGTATACCGTTATCCGCTGGATTTTCCAGAGATAAAGCCTTCGGATTACCGATTACAGGTATCAGGTACTTATCGGCGTACCTGCACAAAAAAACGGCCGTCTCCAACCAATATGATTGGGGAGACGGCCGTTTCCTGATACTGAATCAAGATGAGAGTTGGGCATAACAGCCCAACTCTCACCAACAGGCCGGTCTACGGCTTCAGGATGATGGGCAGGTAGATAATCGTTTGTCCGGCAGTTGTCGTCAACGTAGCGCTGGCTGTGGCGCTGCTGTCGTGTGTAGAGGTAGCCGTCAATGCCACCGCATCACTCTGTCCGGCAGAGGCACTTGTCGGAATGGCAACGTGTACCATGACCGTAGCCGAAGCGCCAGCCGCCAACGTTAGGCTGTTCCCATCGGGCAAAGTTGCCGTCCAGGTATGCGCCCCAAACACCAGGTTAAAGGTGTCGGTGGTGTTACCTGTGTTGGTAATGGTCATGGCATACATCACCGTATGCCCTGGCGCGCCCGTAGCCGCCATGTTGCCAGACATAGCCACACCATAGACGGTAGCCAGGCTGGTCGTCAGGTCAACGGAGTCGGTAGCGGCGGCGTCATTGGCGGAAGTGGCCGTTACCGTCACCACATCCATATCATTACCGGAGGCATTAGCCGGAATGTCCACCCACACCGTGACCGAGTCAGTTTCGCCGGCGCCAACGGTGATACTGTTGGTAGACAGGGTGGTATTCCAGCCATTTCCGCTCAACGTCAGGTTATAGGTGTCGGCCACGTTGCCGGTATTGGCAATATCAACGGTGTAAGCCACTGTTGTGCCCGGGTCGCCAGCCAGTGCGTCCGGATCGGCGCTCACGTCAACACCATAGACGGCAGAAGCAATGACATGCATGACCACTTGAGCCGGTGGAACGCTGTTGTCGAACGTGCCGGCAAAGCGGATTTCGGCCGTGTACGTGCCAGTCTGGGTAATGACAGACGCATCGAAGATGATATTCACCGTCTCCGATTCGCCAGCATTCACCGTCCCGGTGGCCGGATCTTCATGCAGCCACAAGGCATCCGCGCTTCCTTCAAGCAGTTGGATTGCCAGATCATCACCTTGCTGGTTCCAACCTGACCCAGGCGCTGAAAAGGCAAAAGCGCTGCCAAAAACGCTGCTTCCAGGCGTGCCTGGATTGTTATCCTGGTTGCCTGTCTCCCAGAAGAAGTCATCCGTTGAGAAGCCGGTATCGTTGTAAATCTCTACCCAGTAAGTTCCTGGCCCCAGCGTAACCGGATTATTCAGCGTCAGGGTATGGAAATACTCATGAACACCGAACAGGATGACGCCAGTTTGTACCCGGCTAGCGGGCACGGCCGTTTCGGTTGAGATGGTTGCACCCGGCAGACCACCGCTGTCTTCATGGAAGATTACCGTGATATTGTCAGGCACCGGCACATCGGCCGGAAAGTAACCAGACCAGATGTTGATGCCGCCAATGGTATGTTCCTCAGAGAAGGCGAAATTATCAGCCAAAACCTGGGCGCCGCCACAGAGATCACAAGACACATCCGAGAAGATGCCGTTGGCCTGACTGGGCTGTTGGTCAAGCAAAAGATCGCCACCCTGCGCCGGGACCCGGATCAGGGTTGGATACTGCGGTGCGCTGTTCCCATAGTCCAACAGTTCGCTCAAACCTGGGGTTTGTGTTCCCACGGGTAAAGCAGAGGGTGTGTAGGCACTGAAGTCAAACGGCGAACCGGTTTGCCGATCAGACAGTTCAAAGTCAAATGCTGCCGTTCCTGTGTTGTTAAGGATCAACGAATCGGTCAGCACCTGGCCAATTGCCAGCGTATGCTCATAGGAGGCCGGGCTGTATTCCAGGATGGCCACGATGGGGGTCAGGGCGAAGTCAGTCACAACCGTCTGACCGGCTGCCACCGTTACTGAGGCGGTTTCAACAAAGTAGCCATCAGCCGTTACCTCGAAGTCATAGGTTCCTGGTTGCACAGCCAGCGCATAACTATCGCCACTGAGCATCACATCAAAGCCGCCGGGGCCGGTGACGTGGATGTCCGCCGTTAGCGGATCATTTGTCCAGGCGTCTGTGATGTCACCATTCAGGAAGCCGCAGGTGGGGCAACTCAGGTGCATGGTCAGCGGCATGGTGTCTACCACATTGACGAAGTTGCCGCGGAAGGAGAGGGTGGCGTAGAAGTCACCCACCTGGTACATGGAGCGAGCATCAAAGACTAACTCAAAGGTGGTTGAGCTAAAGCCAGGTACCGTACCGGAATCAGGTACGGCATAAGCCCACTGCGGACCGGCGGAAAAGCCGGTCTCGATTCCAGAAATCAGGTTTATCCACAATTCTCGCCCGTCCGGCAGCCCATCGGAATCCAGATCGGCGCTGTTTTGCCCATCGAGGAAGCCACGGAACACGGTGCGGCTATCGTTACCCAACACCATCGCCGCCTGGTTTGGCGCAGGCGTAGTGGTGTACCCGGCCAGAGCCTCAAAACCGCTTAGTGGTTCAACGTGCTGCCCATAGGTACCGAAGATAGCCCCATCCAGGCTGGTGAACTCAGGCACATCATTGGGGTCGGTGAAGATAGGATGTGCGTCATCCCACCAGTAAACAGGATCGGGTGGATCGGTATCATCAGCCATCCAGGTAAACCCTAGCGTGGCCCACAGGGGGTTCAAGGTATCGAAACCGACGCCCCAGGTGTGCGCGATTAACTTCCCACCACCCAACACATAGTTATTAAGCGCCGTTAAGGTGGTTGAGGGAGCGCCAAAGTTATCGTTCGCAAAGATCACCAGATCCCAGGCACCACTGTTCAGGCTGGTTTCAAAACCGGTAAAGTCACCATTGTTATGCAGGGTATAAGCCAGACCAAGCGCCTGTAATGCACTTTCCACATGGGTGGGGATGTGCATTGGATCGTCGGCATAAACAAGGATGTTTCCACCAGCCGGGAGCGCAGGCAGCCACCGGTAAGCGGAGGGATACGCCATGGCCGTGCCGCTGGCGGTATTGGCGCGCATTTCGACGCCTTCCGTAGACTGGTACAACGTGGTTGTTGTCCCATTCTGGCCTACTGGCCGCAGTAGGAAGGGGCCGCTATATCCACCGATTCTTACCTCGAATTCCAAAGGCGCTGCACCGGTATTGTTCACGGTCACGGTGTTGGAGACCACATCGCCAATTTCCATGAACTCTTCCACCGAGGCAGGGCTGTAGGAAAGGATAGCGGTGTCGGCCCACAGGGCGAAGTCCTGAACGGTGGTGTTGCCGGTAGTGATATTGACAACGGCCGTGTCACTCAGATACCCTGGCGAACTGGCGGTGACAAAGTACTGCCCTGGCCCCAGCTGGATGGTGTAGAAGGAGACATCTTCCAGTGTAAAGTCAAAGCCACCTGTGCTGGTAATCTGGACAGAACCAACCAATGGCAGAGTTGTAGCCGCGTCCGTGATATTACCTTGCAGCGTACCACAAGTGGCACAGGTTACGGTCAGGGTAAGCGGTACATAGACCTCAAGCTGCGGCGCGTCAACAACAATTTTCAGTTGGGCTGTATATTGTCCGGGGATCGGTACCTGAGCAGCATCGAAGGTGACGTCAACAGGGAAGCTGCCATTGGCCGGCACCGTTCCCGTGATGGGATCTTCGCTAACCCAGGGCACATCCATCTCGCTGATGGCAAAACCGAGCCAGGACACCTGGGGCGTACCACCAGGAGTCGTCTGCCCCAACACACCCATCAGGGTGGTGTTGCCGGTGCTGCGGTCCACCGCCCGTAGTTCAGGCTGGAATGCGCTGCCGTTGAAGGCCGCCATATACAGGGTGTCCGTGTCCGGGTCCCAGCCCATGCCCTGGCCAAAGTTGGCGTCAAATCCAATCGAACCGATAATGGTGCCTGCCCCAGTGTTCTTATCAATCCACAGCAGCACATCGGCGATGATGTCGTAGCCCCACAGGTCGCCATTACCATCGGCTGCCAGGGCGATCAAACAACCACCGTTGCTGATCGCGCCAACCAGGGTGGCGACGCCTGTTGGCGGGTCAATGGTGTACAGAGAGGAATTACCACAATTGGTGGTACCAGCATACACCACGCCACTGGTGGGATCATAAGCCAGACCAGAGTACGTCTCGCCGCCGCCGGGTGGCGTTGCACTATAGGTGTTCTGGATTGCACCTGTGGCCGCATCCACTTCCCACATGGTGTTGTTGGTGTCTATCATATATACCATGCCGTTCACATATTCACCGGCGCCGATAAAACCGCTGGTTGGTGGCATGGCGCTCACAAAAGGCAGCACCTCGGGTACGTCAATGTCGAAGATGGTGTAGTAAGCACTGCTATGTTCCACACCGTAGGCGTTTGAACCTAGTAACTGGGCCAGCGAGGCGCCTGGTACAGGGCCAGCCGGTTGACCATCTGATTGCGACGCAGCCCCCAGAGATGTCGGGTGCGATCCACGCAGGAAGTTGCCATCACTCGCCGGAATGTGGAGAGGCAAAGAGAGGTACGGATTTGTACCCGGCACTTCTCGGATCTCAAACTCAACGTTAGCGCCACCCGTATCAATTAAAGCAAGAGGCAAGGTGGTGTTATCGCCGAGTTCCAGCGTCACGTCGAAATTGGTAGGATTGGCTACGACGAAACCGGAGGGCAGGTAGAAATCTTGCTCGACGGTGTCGTCGTCCACCACGTTCACGGTTTGTACGTCCTCACCATAAAGCGTGTAAGTGGCTGTATGTACCTGGCTGCCGCTCAAGGAGTAGATGGTGTAGAGAGCGTCATCCACCGCTGGATCGAGCGGAGTCGCCATAGCATAAGCAAGCGAGCCGGTTTCGTTGGTGACCCACGCGCCTACCACGGGATCGCTGGTATTCACGTCGTAAACATTACCCACAACCAGACCACCGCTTGCCGGCGGTACGCAGGTGTACGTGGTAACGTTGACGTTGTCTACCATCCAGCCAAAGTAGTCGTTGGCCACACCATCGCCGGTGTCGAAGCGGAAACGGAGCAGGGCGCTGCCGGCGTATGCGGAGATGTCAGCACTTCGCTGATGCCAGACGTTTTCGGTGTCGCCATCAATGACGGTTGACCAGGTTGCGCCGCCATCAGTGGATATTTGTGCCTGGCGGGCATCCCAGCCACAGTTTCCATTACATTCAGTTTGCTCGTAGCTCCAATAGGACAGTATTGAACCGGGGCCAACAGATATGGGTGAATTCAACGTCATCGTGCCGCTGTTGGCGCTACCATTGTTATAGGTACAGAGGCCATCAACGCCGTAATAAGCAGCATTGGTTGGGCTGGGGAACGGCGCCACCAGGGAACCACAGGTGTTTGCCTGGCTTTCAGGATTCCACAGGCCGCTCATTGTCCAGTTGCCATAGCCGCTCTCGAAATTATCCGAGAAGCTGCCAGATGGCACGGCCGTATACCCAGGCGCCGTACAGGTAAACAGGTTGGCGTCCAGCGCAAAATCCTGCGTGGTATTGCCGCTGACGGTCACCTGTACGGTAGATGTATCGTATCCGGCAACGAAGGCGCTGACGGCGAAGTCATACGTACCGGCAGGCAAGACGACACTGTAGTCACCCGTCAGGGGGTCTGTCCAGATGGGGTTGTCTGGGAAGCCCTGCCCAATGTTGATCTGGGCATATAAAGGCCAGCCGGTGGTAGCATCGGTGACAGTACCACTGACTGTAAAGCTAGGCGCCTGCACAAGCTGGACATTCAAGGTCGTCGTTTGGAATTCTGTTACCTGGATGCCGGGGTGCGTTTGCGGGAAATAGCCAAACTTACTGACCGAGACGGTGTAGGTGCCGCTGAAGGCGATGGTGGAGTAAAAGCCGACAGCATCGGTGTTGGTCTGGAAGATGATGCCATCACCCCGGTCAGCGGCTACATGAGCGCCCGGCAGCGGATTGGCAGTCACAGAGTCGGTGACGGTGCCGTTCAACGTGCCGGGGTTGCCGTAGAGGATGGCGGTGTTCACGGCCGTCAGCGCATTGATGGTGCCAACCCCCCAATCATGGTTGGGGCCGGTGGTATAGTTGCCACCACAGTTGGAACCGGTCTGGCCTGTGAGAGGCACGGCCGTGTCTGCGATGATCTGGTAGGTTTCATTGATAAGCCCACGCAAACCAGGATTGGCCGACCACATCAAGCCAATTAAGGCCGTGACGTGTGGGCCAGACATGCTCGTCCCACTCCAGCCGCCCTGGTAACCACTTCCAGGAACACTAGAGCGTATATTCTCGCCCGGAGCCATGATGTCCGGGAAGAAATCGGACGATAGGGTAGAAGGCCCACGGCTGCTGAAACCGGTCAGGGTACCAGGAAGTGATCCACTGGCATGGTTAACGGAACCAGTCGTGAGAACTTCGCCATAGTCACCGGGGGAGCGGAGCGTCTGGCAAGATGACCCTTCGTTTCCGGCTGAAACTTCAACAGCAATACCAGCCGCTTGAAGGGCCGCGATCTCATCCTGAAAGTCCGCAACCCCACCGCCCCAAAAGCCCCAGGAATTATTGATCGCATCTGGCGCCAGGCTGGGATTCGGATTATTGCCAGATAGATCCCAAGGGGCCAGGAAGAACTCAAAACACTGGCTGAAGGTAAATACGCTACCGCCGCCGCCATCATCCATACCTTTACAATGGATGGTTTCCGCGCCAGGGGCTACACCAATCTGGTTAGCGCCACCATCGTCACCAACCATGGTGCCGGTGGTGTGTGTTCCATGCCCATGGCCGTCCCCAGGGGCGCTGGGGTAAGTGCCAGTGGAATCCCACCAGTTATAGTTGTGGTTAGCAGATGAGCCATTCCAACCACGATAATGGTTGATGATGGCCGGATGATCCCATTGCAGGCCGGTATCCAAACCGGCCATAACCGTGCCCTGCCCGGTAAAGCCCATAGCCCACACATCGTCGGCATTGATGAAGGTGATATTGGGTTCAATGGCGGCACTGCTTTCAGGAGCGACCAGGTTAATAAAAGGCTCTTGCAATTGAAATGCGTGATTGGCCGTAATTTTCGCCACATCTGGGCGGTTGGCTATGGACATGACCAGGCTTTCTGTCCCGGCTGTGACCAATATCTTGTTGGCAATATAAAAAGAGTGGTAGCGAACTCCTTGCGCATCGAGATAAGTACGCAGATCGCTTTGTGAGCGTTCAGACGTTTCCCGCAAGGCATTCAATACAAACGCGCCTTTTGCCTCTTTGGTTGGCAAATTAGAAGCGGGGCCAAGGTCAGCCTTCTCTTCCATCCAGATGAAAAAGTCTGTTTCGCTTTCGCTATCAAGTTGTTCTAAAACAAGGGTTTCAATTTTATTCTGCGGGGGATTGCTCTCTTCACCGATGGTACGAGCCATGATCACACTGGGTAATATCAGTGCGATCAGCCCCACGAGAACCATAAATGGCATATGTCGCCATGACCGTTTACTGTTCATTTTATCCTCCTAGATACCCCACACGCATGAATGAGACTGCTGCTCTTCATAAAACGTGGCGGGGTGGTGACCAGTAAAAAACTCCAGTACAGCAAGTTGTACCCGGAGGGTGATGAGAAATTCTTCAACTTTTGTTCAAGTCAGATGGATCTATTGACTGGCACTGTCTCCTTTTGCCGCTAAAATGCGTTTGGGCATTATTAAGCTTGCATATTTGTCCCCACTTATCGCTCCCTGATGCTACTAGTAATTGCCATTTTTCATAAACGGCAAACTCACCTTTTATTGTCCCACCTTTGTGATTTCGTGGCAAATAACCAACAAGATATTTCCACATACCGGCAACGGCCGTAACCACCCTTCTATACTGGCAAAGATCATACCAGAGGGTAAGCGTTCGGTCTCTCTGATGACCGGACAGGTCTCTGACCTGTACAACTTTAAGTTGAACGAGTAAAAAACCTGTCAGGTCTGAACTCTCTTGTCATTTTTCCCCCACTGGCAATTCACTGGGCACACTTTCAGGAATCATGTTGGTCAGGCTAAGGGCCGCCGGATCGGTGAGGCTTTCCAGAAAGGCTATCAGTTGGGCAATTTCCTGGCGACTGAGTTCCATTTGCGGCAGTTGGGGCGAGAGTGTAGACAGAATGTCGTCAAGGGTAACGGGATAATTCTGCAAGGTGGCCCGCAGTTCGGGGGAAAGGTTACGGCCGTCAAAAGACCGCAGCGCCTGTTCCGGTTGCAGATGGTGTTCAATAACGGCCGTCAATGAATCATAGGCGCCGTTGTGCAGGTAAGGGGCGGTGAGGGTCACGTTGTGCAGCGGCGGTGTGCGAAAGGCGTATTTATCGGCGGGGTTTTGGGTGATGGCATAACGGCCGTAATCCAGCGGCGCAAAATCATCCCGACCCGGCCCAAATTGGGGCGCGGCAATGTTGTGGTATTGTTGGTCGGTGAAGAGTGGCCCACTATGGCAGGCAGCGCATCCGGCACGGCCGTAAAACAATAATGCCCCCTGTTTGGCCTGTTTTGACAGAGCCGATTCATCCCCCGCCAGATAGCGATCCCAAGGGGAATTGGTGAATGTGAATGCCTGCGCCTGAAAAGCAGCCAGGGCGTTGGCCGCGTGTTGGAAACCCAACTCTACCGCCGGCACGTCTGGGTATGCTTGTCGGAACAATTCCTGGTAAGCAGGGATTGCCAGCAACCGCTCCATGAGCAGCGCCCAAATTTGCGGGAAGTATTTACTGTCGTTGGGAATGGATGCCAGTTCGTTTGGTTGGCCGAACACATCCGTGTCTTCCCAGCCGGTGGGCAAATTTTGGTCATACGCTGACGCCTCATCCAGCACCGTACCCGGCTGGATGGCATAACCGGCCACGTTATACCAGCCACCGCGCATCTCCGTGCGAATGGTGACGGGGAACATGGCCTGCGCCGCCAGGGCGCTGTCCAAACCGGCAGGCAGATATTCTCCGGCAGGCGTCTCAAAGCCAGCAGTGGCGCTTCCCGACACCCGTCCTTCCCAAAACATTGTCTCCCACTCCGGCAGACCGCGATTGAACAACTCCGTTGTATGGCGGGGCACAAACTCCCGGTTTACCCCCAACTGGCGCTCAGCGCCAAAACCAACACCACCCGTACCAATGGAAAGTCGCAGTTGGTCGCCTGTTGCCAGTTGGGGGTGGTGGCAGGTGGCGCAGGAAGTATCCCGGTTGCCGCTGAGTTCCTTATCAAAAAACAAGGCCTGCCCCAGCGCTACCAACGCCGGATCAGGCGGTGCGGGTGCGGCCAGCGGCGTCAACCCTTGCTGGGCGATGAGGGTTTGCAGTGCGTCGTCCAGGCTGGCAGCCTGGGCCACGCGGCGCTGCTGCCAGAAAAACACGGCCGTAATCAACAATACCAGCCCAATCACTAAAACAGATATAATTTTTACCTTCAATCGAATGACTCCTCTGCAAGCAAGTTTGTAGTAGGCGATTCATCGCCTGCTGAGGGCACTAAAGTGCCCACTACAAACATTTTCACACCTGGCTGTGGGGGGCCGCCCAGGCGGGTGATTTGTGGACGTGGACCACCTGCCAGCCAGCCTCCCCCTTGACCAGGACGCGGCTCTCGTTGTGATGACGGTGGCTGATGGCCCCCGTCTGTGGGTCGGCGATGGTGAGCATAAAGGTGTAGCTGGCAACGGCCGTGTCCCCATACACCTGCAAGCGCCGCTCCCACAAATCATAGCGGTAGTCGCCCACCACCCCCGCCCAGCCATGTTCAATCATAAACAGGTGGAAATCCAGGCCGTCCTGCCGGTGCGGGGTCACAAACCATTCATACAATGACAACTCCGGGCTGGTAGTCGCCCGATATGTTTCTACATCCCGGCTAAAAATACTGTTGAGATGCCGGTGCAGCGTTTCCCAAATTTCGTTTTCAGTTTCGTTCATAGGTTTATCAAATCGCTACGGCTGCGAAGAACGCGAAGATTTTTCTCCCCTTATCACTCCACGCCTCCGCGCCTCTACGTTAAATTCATTAAACTGGGAAAACAGTTCCCGCCACAAATGCCAGGCCAGGGAGGAGTTTGGATTGCACGGTTTCGTTAGCTGTAAACTGTCCGAACAGGATGTACTCCGGGCTGTTTTCCGGCAGATGATAAATGGTAATGGCGCGAGTTTTAGGGTCGGCAATCCAGTATTCATGCACCCCCGCCTGTTCATACGCGCCAAACTTCACATGCTGATCTAACCGTAAACTACTCGGTGAAAGCACCTCGATAATCAGGTCAGGCGCGCCGTCAAAAATTTGTGTGCCGGATACGGGCTGCCGTTCTTTGCGGATATAGAGAATATCGGGCTGCACCGGTTTGGCAATGCCTGGCAAATGTACTTCAAAGGGAGCGGTGATCACCACTCCTAACTGCTGGCTCTCGACGAATTGTTCCAACTTTGAGGCGGTCTTCAAAACTGCAAACTGGTAGTCGTAAGAAGGGGCATCGGCCATGTACAGAACTCCTTCAATGATTTCGTAGCGACGGCCGTCATCCGGCAAACGCAGATAATCCTCATACGTCCATTGCCCCTGTTCCGGCCAGGGATGGGTTTTGTCGGTTGGTGGTAGAAGTTGCGTGGCCTGGGTCATGGTTTCATGCTCCTTTCTTCACGGAGGGGAGGCTTTAGCCGACATAATCGGCTAAAGCCTCCCCTCCGGCGGTTAATCGTGGGGATTGTAGTCAACGGCCGTGCCCCCTGTCAATTTTGCTTATGGTGCAATGCCCCAAATAATCACGGTGCCATCGGCGCTGCCGGAGGCCAGCCGCGTGCCATCGTGTGACCAGGCCAGACTGTCCACCGACCCAACATGGCCGGGAAGCTGGTGCAGTTCACGGCCGTTGCCCGGATCAAACAAAAATAGCGTGCCATCATACCGGGCGGCGGCAATGGGGAACCCAGCGGGCGACCAGGCCACGCTCATAGCCAGATCATGCAGGTTTTGTTGCCACACTTCCTCGCTGTCCGCCGCCTGCCAGACGCGCACCAGGTTGTCATGGCTGCTCGTGGTTATCTGCGTCCCATCCTGCGACCAGGAAGCATCAGTCACTACATCATCATGCCCGGCTAATTCCGCAAACAGCGAAGGGGCATCGTTAACGCCCGTCCACAGGCGCACGGCCGTGTCATCCCCCGCCGTAGCCAACATCGAGCCATTCGGTGACCAGGCCACATCGGTCACGGCCGTGCCGTACTCAAATACCTGCCAATCAGCCAGCACCGTCAGGTCAGCCGCATCCAATATCCAGACATGACCATCCCAATCGGCCGCCGCCAGCCAGGTATCATAAGGAGCAAAGGCCAGCGCACTAAAGCCGCCATAATCCGGGTCCTCCCACTCATCCACCTGCCGCAATTCCGCCACATCCCACACCCGCAAATTACCATCCCCCCCGGCCGAAGCCAGCAACGAGCCATCGGTGGAAAAGGTAACGGCCGAAACGCCATACTCATGCGCCGCCAAATACGCCAATTCCTCTCCTGTCGCCGGCTGCCACAGACGCACCAGGCCATCATCCCCACCACTGGCCAACAACTGACCATCTGGCGACCAGGCCACACTGGACACACTGGCTGTATGGTCATGAATTTCCTGAACCACTGAATCGGTGGCCGCATCTACCTGCAAAATGGTGCCGTCGGCCAGGAAGGTGATGATCTGGTTGGTGGTTGCCAGCCAGATGAGGCGGATGGCCGGGCTGAGGGGGCTGGGCAGGGCGCGTACCTGTCCGCCGGCGGCAGCGTCCCACAGACGTAGGGTGTTGTCGCCGCCGGTTGTCAGGATTCGCGATTCGTCCGGCGACCAGGCCGCGTCATACGCACCATATTCGTGCCCACTCAAAAGCAGCTGTTCCGTGCCGTCTGCACTCCAGACGCGGGCAGTGGAGTCAAAGCTGCTGGAAATGAGGCGTGTGCTATCAGATGACCAGGTGAGGTTGGTTATGCTGTCGGTGTGGCCGGTCAACGGTGGGGCCGTTTCCGCCCGCGCCGCCACATCCCACAAATGGATGACCGTCGGGTCACTGTCTTCGGCCGCCGCCAGCAATGCCCCGTCCGGCGACCAGGCCAACCGGGTGATGCTGCTGCCATTTCCGCCCAATTCGCCCAATTTTTGCGTACTCACCGGGTCATACAACAAAATCGGGCTGCCCCAGGTGGCGGCGGCTAACAGGCTACCATCCGGCGACCAATCCAGGGCGATAAACTGATCGTTGCTCTGGATGATGCGCACCTGTTCGCCTGTGTCCACATCCCAAACGCGGATGGTGCCATCCCAACTGCCGGAGGCAACCTGACGGCCGTCTGGCGACCAGGCCACGGCCGAAACCTGGCTGGTATGTCCGGCCAATAGTTGGATCGGTTCCAGGGAGTGGGCGTCATAAATCCAGACGCCAACGCTGCTGCCCAACGCCAGCCGGTTGCCATCGGGGCTGAGGTCGGCCGCATCCACCACACCCCGGCCCAACCGCTGCAAGGCTGTCACTTGGGTGATGTTGTCTGGGGTGATGGGTGATATGGGTGATAGTGCCGTGTTTGTATCAACGGCCGTCCCCGCATCCGTCTCCGCATCCGGCGCGGGTGTGGCCTTATCTGTTTGCAATAAAGAAAGAGCGGTATTGCGGCCACGGTTCAAGGCCAGCAATCCACACGCACAGAGCAAGAGCAGCACAGCCGCGACTGCCCCCCCTATCCACAGGGGGCGACGGCGGGAAGTGGCTGGGGCTGGTGGTGGTGGTGTTGCTGCTGGAGGGGCGACGGCCGTTGGCTCTGCGGTTGGAAGGGGGGCGGCCATTTGGGTAACGGCTGCTTTGGTGGCGGTCGCTTGCGTCGGTGGCAAATCGAACATTTCCCCTTGCAAAGCGGAGGCCAGCGTATCGGCCATTTCGCCCGCTTTGGCAAAACGGCCGTCCGCTTCTTTGGCAGTGGCGCGGGTGATGACGTATTCGCAGCCGGGCGGCAGGTCGGGGTTCACCTCCAACACACGGGGCATCGGTTCGGTGATCTGTTTCACCAGCATCATGGCCGGGGTATCGGCGTCGTAGGGTTTTTTGCCGGTGAGCATTTCAAAGACGATGATGCCCAGGGCGTAGATGTCGGTACGGCCGTCTAACTGACTGCCCCGAATTTGCTCTGGACTCATGTAAGCTGGAGTGCCCACCATGCCGCCGGTGGCGGTCAGTGTGCCTCCGGCCTGGGTCAGCCGCACAATACCAAAATCAGCCAGGTACGCCTCGCCATATTGGTCGAACAGGATATTGCCCGGTTTCAGGTCACGGTGAATGATGCCCTTTTCGTGCGCCCGATCCAGGGCGGAGCCAATGCGCCGCAGAATGTGAGCGGCTTCGGCAGTGGGCAGCGGCCCCTGGGCGATGCGCTCGGCCAACGAACCGCCGGCCATCAAGCGCATTACCAGATAGGGTTGGCCGTTCTCTTCGCCAAAGTCATACACGGGCACGATGGCCGGATGTTCCAGGGCGGCGATGGTTTCCGCTTCGCGCTCAAAACGGGCGCGAAATTGGGGGTCATCCAGCAGCAATTCGCGGGGCAGCACTTTGACGGCCACATCCCTTTTGAAGCGGGGATCATAGGCGCGGAAGACAGAAGCAAAACCACCACGCCCTAACTGCTCTTTAATTTCGTATCGGCCAAAGGTGGGGGGAGTTGTCATGGGAGCATTGTAGCATGGGAGAGGGGAGATTGGGAGATTGGAGATTGGGCAATCTCCCAATCTCCAATCTCTGTCAGTCATTACGGCCGTATCACAATCGGCAGATACAACGGCCGTCCCACCACCAGTTCCAGCGGCAAGGAAATGTTGTTGGCTTCATCCGCTTCGGCGATGGTTTGCAGGGAGTCTACCATGGCGTACACCTGCCGGTAGAGCGGGCCGGGGGGGAAACCGGCGGGGATGGTGAAAGTGAGTACGGCCGTTTCTCCCACAGCCAGTCCATCTACCACCATAAAACCGTGGCTCTGGGTGATGGGAATGGAGGTGCTGAGGACGATGGCTGGGTGCAAGAAGATGTCCGTCTGAATGGGGCCGGTGAGGGGCACATTGCCCACGTTGGCAATGGTGACGCTAAAGCTAACCGGATCGTCAGGCAGAATGGGGCCAGGCGTGAGCAACAACGGTGCGCCGATGACGGCCAGATCGGTGATGAGGGTGTCGGTGATGAGGATGGTGTGGGTGTCGGTGACGGTATTGAAGCCGTGTGAGGCCATGACCAGCAGGTCAAAGCTGCCGGTGAGGGGGAAGGTGAGGGAGATGGGCACGGCCGTGCCGTTGGTCATGGTCAGCATGGGTGTGTCATCCAGGTACCAGGTGTAGGTGATGGGGTCGCTGATAGTGGTGGGGGTGACGACGGCCGTGAAGGTATATGTCTCGCCGGTCAGCCCCAACTGTGGGCCGAAGATGGTGACGCCTGCCAGCAGGGGACGCACGTCCGTCACCGTCAGCGAGGCGGAAACGTTGTTGGTCTCGTCGCTTTCGGCAATGCCTTCCAGCGAATCTACCATGGCGTAAACGGTATGCGTGGGCGGCAGTTCGGCAAACCCAAGCGGGGCGAGGACGGTGACGGTGAGGCTGTCGCCGGCAGCCAGGGCGGGCACAACGGCAAAACCGCTGCTCTCGCTAATGGGGATACCGGTGGTGAGGACGATGGTGGGGTCTATGAACACGTCCACAAAAAACTGGCTGGTCACGTCGGCGTCGCCGCTGTTGGCGATGGTGACGGTGAAGGAGACGGGCAGCCCGGCCCCCACCGGCAGTGGTGTTATTAACTGCGGCGGGCCAATGATGGTGAGGTCGGGCTGTAGCTGCTCGATGGTGAGATGGTGTACGGCCGTGACTGAACCGGCGGTATTTTCAGCGGTGACGGTGATGGTTTTGGGGCCGGGTATTGTCCAGGTGTAAACGGCCGTGTCCGTAATTCCGCCGCTGTGTGTCACCGGCGGCTGGTCATCTACCTGCCAGGTATACGTGATGGGGGGGGTGCTATTGGGCGGGGCGAGGACGGCCGTGACCGTGACCGCTTCGCCCACAACGGCCGTTGTGGGCGCTGACAATTCGATGCTGGTGGGAGGGATGACGGCCGTGCCGGAAATGATAATCTGGTGTGTGGCAACGAGGGAAGGCCCCGGCGGTATCTGGTTTTGGAAATAGGGACTGACTACCGTTACCGTAATTATTTTTACGCCTTCATCCGGCCAGCTAAGAGAGACGACATTGGTAATGCCGTCGACATGGATGATGGGATCGTGCCCCTCTGCTTCCCAGGTGTAGGTCAGCGGGTCGGTAAAGAGGAAGTAAGTGGCATCGGCGGTGAAGGTGTAGGTGGTATCGGTCACACCTGTTTCCGGACCGTAGATAGTTGCCCAGCCGCCGCCGCCTTTCCGCCAGGTGGTGGTATCGTGCAGGCCACCGTTGTACTCCACCAGTAACCGTCCACCGGGATAATTGTCTGGCAGCGCCACCTGGTAAGCTGGCGTTACCCACATATTATCGCAATTGCCTGGTATGCAGTTGCGCGTCTGGCCATCCGGGTCGGGTTGACCGTCTACGGCAAATGGCAACGCCCACGTTTCTCTGGTCAGCGAATCGGCAAAGAAGGTAATGGGCGGCTCTGCGCCCTCGTCGGAGTCAAACAGGCTCATAGCAGCTGTCAGCCCGGCCGCTTCTGGCCGGAATTGGGTGAAAGGCAGTTCGGCAAAGTGGCCGGTAAGGTTCCAGTTTTGCACCAGCGCGCCCATCGCATAAACGGCGACGCCGTGTGGATTGTGCGCCGCCGGGTTGTCCAGCAGGTGCAGGTTGCGGGCGTTAGCGTCGCCGGGTACGCTGTCCAGGTAGATGGGCGGTCCGGCCCAAATCTGGTAGCTGTTTTCCGACGCGCCGCTGAGGGAAGTAATGTCCAGATTGAGATAGCGGTCGCCGGTGACGGGGTCCACCAGGAGTCCCGGCACGTCGGTGGTTAAGTTGATCTCAAAATTGCCTGAGTTTGCCGGGACGCCGGTGCCGACATAGTCATAACTTTGAGCCGCGCCAGGCGAGACCCATTGTAAATCGGTCAGGTGATTGCCATTATCGTGCACACCATCGCCCACCTGCCCGATGTAAGAAGCCAGGCCAGTGCGAAGGAAAGTGCCGCCGGGCTGCTGCCAGTAGTAAAGCTCGTACAAGGTTTGGGTGTTGTAGGTGGGGGTGTAGTTGGTCGGTTCGCCACACTGGCCAGAATTGCCGGTACCCCGGTTTTCATCTACGCGCACCAGCCATAGGGGGTTGACCTGTTCAAAATCGAGCGTGTCGGACAAGACCAGCCCCAATTCGCCGGTGTCTACTTTGCAGGGGTTTTTGCGTTGGGCTTCACCACCCTGGCAGCTTGCGCTGAGGGTGGGTGACAAACCCTGAGAAACGGCAATTTGGGTGCGGGGAATGGTGAAGGGGCCGCTGCCATCGGCGTTGATGGAGTCGGGGTCGAACAGTTCGATGCGCACCGTGTCATACGGGTAGTCGCCGGGAATGTGGATGAGATGGCGGAAGGTGTAAAAACCAGGCGCCCACGGGCTGTTGAGGGGGGAGTAGGCGTCGCCGTAGGCGGTGCAGATGTCGGGGCCAAAGACGCTGGCGCTGGCAGCTTTGACCAGGCCGAGGTTGGCCGTGGATTGGGGGTAGATTTCGCTGCCGCCGTGGTAGAGGGCGGGGATGCGGTCGGTGCGGGGCAGGATGTTGACGACACGGCCGTCCACCCCACTACCCATCGTATTTACGGCCGTGACCGTAATCGGCTGCAAGCCCAAACCCTCCCAGGCAAAGGTGAGGGTATCGCTCAGGCCGCCGGTATGGGTGATGGTCTGGCCGTCGGCCTGCCAGACGTAGGTGATCGGTAAAGTAGCGGTGGGGTTGGCTGTGGCTGTAAACGTATATTCCACACCGGCGACGGCATCGTAACGGCCGTTTAGGGTGACGGCCGTGACAGGCATAGCCAGTTGCCCACAGCTATCGTCCCAACGCATGAATTCTAGCAGCAGGTATGACTCAAAGGAGAGTTGATAACCGACCAGGCGGAAGAGGGCAAAACCGGACATCTGGTAACGGGCCGTGTTGCCCGTCCCGGCAACGTTGTTATAAATGGGCAGGCGCAGCACCCGCCCCAAATCAATATGCTCCTCCAACACTTCCCGGACGCCATTACTGATAATTGCGCCAGTGTTAGCCATGACCCAGTCGCTGATATTTATAGACGTATCTGTGGGATCGTTGTAATCAATGTAGCCATAGACGCCATGAGGGAAGGGAGGGTTGGGCGGCGACTGGCCGGGGGCGACGGTCACATAATCCTGGCTATCACCGGGCCAACTCAGACCATGTTCTAAGGTAGAAGCACTGCTCAATACATACTGGTTCCACCGTAAGAAGCCAAAACCATTTGGATCGAGGCCATTTTGCACCAGGAACATGTCCCCTTTTTGGGCGTCCGACAGTAGGATATCTGGTCTGTGATCAATAAAGCTAATGTAGGGTGGCGCCGGTTGGGGGTAAAAGGTGGGCGACCCGGTTATCGCTTCGTAGTATGCCTGGGTGACAGAGCGTTCGCCTTCATAAATAGTGATGGGGAAGGCGGCGCAGCCGGCAGTGGGATCGGTGATGGGTGTCAGGGTGGGCGGCGTGACTTCCCATTGGTAGGTGTCTTGATAACCGGATGTAATACGGGCCATCAACCGCCCACCGGGGAAGGGGATGCAGTTCGGGTCATTTTGGGGATCGCTGTAGTCACAATCTTCTGGATTGCCGCCGGGAATAGTGATGCTGTAGGGCGGCGTGATCCAGGCATTATTACATGCTGGCTCACCGGGCAGACAGTTGCGTACCTGCCCGTCTGGGTCGGGTACGCCGGGCATACCATACGTGAGCGACCAGTCTGAATCAGCTATGGAATCAAAGAAAAAGGTAACAGGTGGCAGGGTATCAGATTGATCAAAATCAAATAAGGAAATGAAAATATCCTGACCGGCATATTCCGGCCCCACATACGTGAGGGGAATGTCCACCGGGAAGGGGAAATTGGAGTTTTGGGGCAGGTTTTGTAAGGCCTGGACGGTGACGCCTTTGGCACGCTGAGAACCGGGGTTATTCAGGGCATACAGGTTGCGAGCATTCACGTCGCCAGGCACAGTACCAACATAAGTGGGTGGGCCAGCCCAGATTTCGAAGCTGTTTTCTGACGCGCCGCTGACGGTGGTGATGTCCAGGTAAATGTACCTGTCGCCTGTTTGGGGGTCAGTAATGACGTTGGGTAGTTGGGAAGCCAGGTTAATTTCAAAGCCGCCCGGCGAACCGGGGTCGGCCGGCACGCCGGTGGCGCCAGGAATGGCGTAATAATCATAACTCTGCTCATTTGCGCCGGGCGAGACCCACTGCATGTCGGTGTAGTGGTTGCCATTGTCACGCACACCATCCCCCACCTGCCCGGTATAAGCCGCCAGGTCTACCCGGCGCGGCTCATTGGCCTGGGCCTGGAAGTAGTAAAGCTGGTAGAGGGTGGCGGTGTTATACGCCGGGGTATAACTGTCTGGTTCACCGCACTGCCCCGGCGTAGCCATGCCCCGATTTTCGTCCACGCGAATAAACCAGTAAGGGTTGATGGCCTCCAGGGGTAAGACGCCGTTTTGATACAGCGCCAGTTCGCCCGTGTCCACCAGGCAGGGATCTTTTCGGTTGTTGATAATCAGGCAACTGCCGCTGCCGGTAGCAGGTAGGCCGGCGGCTTGGGCGGCCTGGGAGCGGGTGAAGTTAAAGGGGCCAGTGGCGTTGATATTAATGGAGTCAGGGTCAAACAGTTCTACACGGACGATAGACGTACCGGCGCGTTGTTCGTAATCGGCGGGGATACGAATGCGATAGTGGTAACTGTAGAAACCGGGCTGCCAGATGCTGTTGAGTGGGGAGAAGGGGTCGCCATAGCTAGTGCAGATGTCGGGGCCAAAGAGAGCGGCGCTGCCGGTGGACAGGATGCCGGATGCCTGGGTACGGCTGGTGTAAAGGTCACGGCCGTGCGGCATTTCGGCGACTGTCCCCTGGCTGCACGGGATGGTGAAGGTCTGGCTGACGGTGGTGCCGCCGCCGGACACGGCCGTGACCGTCACAGTCATGGGCTGTTGAGGCACAGTGCGGTTGATGGCCTGGGAAAAGGAGGCGCGATGGCCGGTAGGCCAGCTTTGCACCAGGTTGCCGTCCCAATACAGGCTCAGGGTTTCGTTGGTGGGCCATTCCTCAAAGAGGACGTGCAGGGCAACGGGGCCGGGATCGGTGGCCGGGCTGCCGCAGTTGGGCAGCAGCTTGAGATACGGCGCATCGTCCGGTGTGTGTGCCGTCTCTGTGATAGGTGTGACCGCTGCGAGCAGGGTGTGGGACACGGCCGTGGGCAGCAACAAGCCCACCACACAAACTAAAAAGAGTATCTGGATTCGTTTGTTCATCATTTCTTACTCCCTTATGGGCTCGTAGTAGGCGATTCATCGCCGTTTTTGGGCGATGAATCGCCTACTACGAACGGTTGTTATTTCAATATGAGTGGCAGGTAGAGCCGGTAGGTGGGCGGCGGAAGTGTGGCGGTGGGGGTGGGGGGCACGGCCGTGGCTGTTGCCGTGGGCGTCCATGTTGGTGTGGGCGTGAAAGTCGGCGTCGGCGTCCCGGTCGGTGTCGGTGTATGGCTTGGCGTAGGCGTTGGTGTCCACGTCGGCGTCGGCGTTCCGGTCGGTGTGGGTGTATGGCTTGGTGTGGGGGTTGGCGTCCATGTCGGCGTCGGTGTCCACGTTGGCGTTGGCGTAAAGGTCGGTGTCCAGGTCGGTGTCGGTGTATGGCTTGGTGTGGGCGTTGGTGTCCACGTTGGTGTTGGCGTAAATGTTGGTGTGGGGGTGTACGTCGGCGTGGGTGTCACATCGGGTAGGATGATAATGGTGTGAGTATCGCTCACAGGGGTATTGGCTGCGTTTACGGCCGTGACCGTCACCATATACGTCCCCGTCAATGGCCAACTGACCTGGATTACATCGTTAATGCCCCCTGTATTTGTAATGGTTGATTGCCCATCGGCCTGCCAGGTGTAGGTAATGGGTTGGGTAGTGTCAGGTGGGGCAACAACGGCCGTGAGGTCAACCAGTTCGCTGACAACGGCCGTTGTAGGGCCGGTCAATTGGATATTGTTAGGGGGGATGGCCGGTGGTTGCGTGAGCGTGATCTGGTGGGTGTCTGTGACAGCGCCGTAGCGGTTGGCGGCCGTGACCGTGACCGTTTTGACGCCGCCAGTCGGCCAGTTGAAGACGGCCGCATTCGTCAGATAGCCAGTCTGAATCTGTGTGGGCAGGCCGGTAGCCTGCCAGGTGTAGGTGAGCGGTTCCACGATAGTGGGATTAAACACCTCTGCGTCGAAGGTATAAGAGATACTCGTTGTGCCCGTTACTGGCCCGCTGAGATTTATATCCGTAGGGCCTGGTTGTAGTTTCACTTCCCAGGCAAAAGTATCGGTTTCACTAGTTAAGAGACGGGCCATCAGGCGCCCGCCGGGGAAGTTGGCGGGTAACGTAACCTGATAGGGTGGGATGACCCATTCATTATTGCAGTCCGGGATGCCTCCCGGTCTACAGTTGCGTACTTCACCATCCGGGTCAGGTATATAACTTTGTGCAAAAATCATTGCCCATTCGCTTTCCGGGATGGTGTCAAAAAAGAAGGTAACGCGTGATTGTGTAGAGTTACCATAGTCAGCATCAAACAAGGAGACGGTAACAAGTGATGCGGCCGCTGATGGTGGCAGAAAAGTCAACGGTATATCTTGTTCCAATTCGTAAATGGCATTGTTTGGCCGGTAATCTAGAGCGTAAACCGTGATGCCAAAGGCATCTTGCGCTGCCGGAGCATTTAACAAATGCAGATTGCGCATGTTTACAGCGCCGGGCACCGTTGAAGTATAAACAGGTGGCCCGGCCCAAATGTCAAAACTATTCTCCGAAGCGCCACTTAGGGAAGTGATATCCAGATAGAGATAGCGGTCACCGCTAATCGGATCAACAACGATATCAGGCGTTTCGGCGGTCAGGTCAATTTCAAAGTTGCCCGGTGAACCGGTATCAACAGGTACAAACACCGGCTGATCATAGCTGCTGGCTGCGCCTGGTGACACCCAACGCATATCTGTGTCGTGGCCGCCGTTGTCACGCATACCATCGCCCACCTGGCCGGTGTAGGTCGCCAGGTCTATCCGTTGCTGTTCATTCGCCTGTGATTGGAAGTAATAAAGCTGGTAGAGGGTGGCAGTGTTGTACCACGCGGTGTAACCGCCTGGTTCGCCGCACTGTCCCGATGTGCCGGTCCCCCGATTTTCATCCACGCGAATAAACCAGTAGGGGTTGATGGCTTCCAGGGGTAATGTACCGTTTTGGTAGAGTGCCAGTTCGCCAGTGTTGACCAGGCATGGATTTTTACGATTGGCGGTAATCGTGCAAGTACCGGTACCAGTTGCGGACAGACCGGCATCTTGTGCGGCCTGAGTACGGGCAAAGGTAAATGGGGCACTGGCATTGGCGTTGATGGAGTCGGGGTCAAACAGTTCCACACGCACGACGTCATAGGGGTAGCTGGCAGGTATCTGGATGCGGTAACGGTAGGTGTAAGGCCCTGGTCTATAAGGACTGTTATGCGGGGAGAACGGATCGCCGAACGCCGTGCAGATATCCGGGCCAAAGACGCCAGCGGAAAGGCCGGCGACAATCGCGCGGCCAGAGCGGAAGGCGGCATAGACATCCGTGCCGTCGGCGCTATGGCGGGCCGGGGGTATTATGTTGACGATCTGCACGGCCGTCGCCGCCCCTCCGCCATCATCAGCCGTAACCGTAATCGGGTGTAGGCCGGCAACGGGCCAGGTAACGGCCAGGGTGTCACTCACGCCATTACTATGGGTAATGGTTTGTCCGGCTGCCTGCCAGACATAGGTAACGGGTGTGGTGCTGGTTAGTGGAGTAACGGCCGTGTATGTATACACCAATTCGGCAACGGCCGTGCGCGGCCCTTCAATTTTTACATCGCTTACCAACTCGACCTGGGCCGGTTGGCTGGCGGCGAATAGGGCGTGGGACACGGCCGTGATCAGTAGCGAGCCGAAAAGGCAGACGAGAAAGAGTATCTGGATTCGTTTGTTCTTCATTTCTTGCTCCCTTATGGGCTCGTAGTAGGCGATTCATCGCCGTTTTTGGGCGATGAATCGCCTACTACGAACGGTTGTTATTTCAATATGAGTGGCAGGTAGAGCCGGTAGGTGGGCGGCGGAAGTGTGGCGGTGGGGGTGGGGGGCACGGCCGTGGCTGTTGCCGTGGGCGTCCATGTTGGTGTGGGCGTGAATGTCGGCGTCCAGGTCGGTGTGGGTGTATGGCTTGGCGTGGGCGTTGGTGTCCACGTCGGGGTCGGTGTGGGCGTCGGTGTCCACGTTGGCGTTGGCGTGAATGTTGGTGTGGGCGTCGGTGTCCACGTTGACGTTGGCGTGAAAGTATGGGTTGGTGTAGGTGTGTCGGTGGGTGGCGACCCCAGAACGATGGTCGTGTCCATGGTGCCGTCGGTAAGGTTTTCTACCACCAATACGTGCCCGACAATCAAATCACCAGGATCCACAGGCAGCGCGGCAAAACCGGGGCACTCAAAAGTGCCACCTTCTTCCAGTACGCCTAAAGTAATTAGCTGGCCGCCAATTGTTATGTCCCGCACTTCCACTTCGCTGCCGACAACGCCAGTGATCCAGATGATATTGTGGGTATCCAGAACAATAGTCGCAAATCTGACCGGACAAGGGGGGGGTGGCTCATCCGTGGGCGTTGGCGTCGGCGTGAATGTTGGCGTAGGCGTGAAGGTATTGGTTGGCGAGGGTGTGGAGCCAGGCGTGGGTGGTGGATCAGGGGGCATAACGATAACAATGGTGTGTACATCAGTTACAGGGCCGCTGACGGGGTTTACGGCCGTGACCGTCAGCGTATAGGTCCCCGTCAGAGGCCAGCTCAGGCTGACCACATCGGTGATGCCGCCGGTATGGGTAATGGTGGACTGCCCGTCCGCTTCCCAGACGTAGGTGATGGGCTGGGTAGCGTCCAGGGGGGCAACGGTCGCCGTAAACGCATAGTTGGCGTTGAACCCGCCTTCCGTTGGGCCGTTGATAGTCACATCCTGGAGGGGGATACCGGTCAGCCCACAGCTTTCGTCCCAACGGATGAATTCCAGCAGCAGGTACGAGCCGGCCTGACCATTGGCGCTGAGCTGGTAACCGACCAGACGGAAGAGAGCAAAACCGGACATCTGGTAACGCAGATCGCTGCCCGTCCCGGCAAAGTTGTTATAAATGGGCAAGCGCAGCACCCGCCCCAACTCAATATGCCCTTCTAGCACATCTCGTAAGACGCTACTATTGACTGTGCCGATACTTGCCATCACCCAATCATTCAGGTGCATGGACGTATCATAGGGGTCGTTATACTCAATGTAGCCATAAACCCGATGCGGAAACGGTGGGTTAGGTGGTTCCTGCCCCCCGTTAGCTACCGTCATATAATCCTGGCTGTTACCGGGCCACGTCATACTGCGGGTCAAGTTAGAACTGTCATCAGAAATGTACTGATTCCAGCGCAGCCAGCCAAAACCACCCGACCCGCCGCCATTTTCTACCAGGAACATGTCGCCTGCCTGGATCGGGCCAAGCAGCGGCACATTGGGCCGGTGGTTAACGAAACTGGTGTAGGGCGGCGGGGGTTGGGGATAAAAGTTAGGCGAGTTCGTGACAATAGATTCATAGAGCGCCGGAGTGACGGAGCGTGCGCCTTCGTGGATGATGATGGGGAAGGCAGAGCAGCCGACAGTGGGGTCGGCGACGGGCGGCGGTGTGGGCAACGTTACCTGCCATAAGAACGTATCGTAATAGGTGTTGAGAAGGACGCCACTGCGATACCGTGCCGTCAGCACACCGCCGTAAAAGGGTGTGCAGTCCTGTTGGTTTGGATTGGTATAGTCACAATTGCTTTCACTGGGCAGGGTAATGGTGTACGGCGGGGTGATAAATTGATTGTTGCAATTGCCTAAACCTGGTAGACAGTTACGCACACCGCCATCGGGATCAGGCACACCAGACTGCCCAAAAACTAATGACCAATCGCCAGGTGTAATGGTATCCACAGTGAAGGTGATGGGCGATGCACCACCCAGGTCAATATCAAATGCGGTGACGTGGGCGTGAGAACCGGCATAGTCAGAACTCAAGGCCACCAGGGGTATATCCAGCGGAAAATTATAGTAATTGTTTAACAGGAGATTATTGAGGGCAGTTACTTCTACGCCCCGGGCGTTGTGAATGCCGGGGTTGTCTAGCGCCAGTAAATTGCGGGCGTTTACCTCACCGGGCACGGTGGCGGTATAAACCGGTGGCCCGGCCCAAATGTCAAAGCTGTTTTCGGACGCGCCGTCCATGGCCGTGACGTTGAAGTATAAGTAACGGTCGCCAGTGTCCGGGTCTACCATCATGCCGGGTGTTTCACTGGTCAGGTCAACTTCAAAATCTCCAGGCGAACCGGGGTCTGCGGGCACGAAGGTGGGCTGGTCAAAACTTTGGGCGGCGCCGGGGGAAACCCAACGCCGGTCGGTGCCATGGTCGCCGGTATCGCGCGCGCCATCACCCACCTGCCCGGTGTAATGGGCCAGGTTTTGCTGGTTGATGCTGCCATCCGGCGCTTCCGCAAAGTACAGCAGTTCATAAAGGGTGCGCGTGTTGTAGCCGGGGTTGTAGGCAGGGGGTTCATAACAATTGCCGTTTCCGGGAGGAACGCCCACCCCTCGATTTTCATCTACACGCCAGAAGAAGTAGGGGTTGATTTCTTCCAGCGCCAGCACATCGCTGATGACCAGTTGTAATTCGCCGGTGTCCATGACGCAGTTATCGCGTTGGGTGGTGCTGCAACTGACGGTAGTGGTCACCGGCAGCCCGGCGTTGATGGCGGCCTGGGTGCGGGTGATGGTGAATGTGCCGGGGTTGGCGGCGTTGATGGAGTCGGGGTCAAAGATTTCCACACGCACGATGTCATGAGGGTAACCGGCAGGGATGCGGATGCGATAGTGGTAGGTGTAGGGGCCGGGCGCCCAGGGGCTGTTGAGCGGTGAATAGGGGTCGCCAAAGGCGGTGCAGATGTTCTGGCCAAAAACGGCGGGGTTGTAATAGCTGATGATGCCGGCCCCTTTGCGGATGGATTGGGGGTGCTGGCTGTACCAGTTGGTGATGAGGTCGGCCCCCTGGGGGATGGGGTCATCCTGAGGGACAACGGCCGTACCCTCCCCCACTCGTTCAGCCGATAAAACAGGAAATAGGGTGCGGGACACGGCCGTAGGCAGCAGCAGCCCTATCACCACTGCCAGCAATAAAATAGACAGGCGGTTTGCCATGAGAGTTCCTCCCCGACAATCTACATTGTGATTGCCGCATTAACTGGCCTGACGGCCGTGAACAACATTTTAATTCGCTGCCATCTTAACCGGTTATTCCCCCTGTTGTCCAGAGCCAAAGGTGACCTGGAGGGTTCGCAAACCCTCCAGGTCTGCCTGCTAACGGCGAATGACAGGCAGGTAGATAAACTCATCAAGGGCTATGCCATCGGGCAGGCCGAAGCCGCCGCCGGTACCAGGCCGCAAGGGAGCATCATCACGCACCAGGATGCTGCGGCTTAACTGGTTGCTGCCCTGGGTGACGGAGATGATATAGAGGCCCTGTTGGGTGGCGCTGCCGGTGACAATCTGGAAAATGAAATTGCCGCTGCCGTCGGTATTCACATCACCGAGCGTGACGCCGTTGGCGCGGACAACGGCCGTGCCATTCCCCTCCCAATTTGTGCCATTGAATACAAAAATGCTGCCCGGCGCGCCCGATGAAAAGTTCACGCTCAAGGTGGGCGGGCCGATAAAATCGTGCAGAAAGACATCGGCAACCTGATTGGTGTCGTTGGCGACCAGGTTGGTGGCGTCAGAAGTATAGGCAACGTAACGGCCGTTGGCCGCCAGCGCCGCTTCCCGACTGCCCGCATTGCCAATGATGCCCTGGCTGCTGATGCTGGCTAACAACAGTGTGTTGGTGGTGCGGTCGCGGATGAGCAATTTGCGTAAATCGGGGCTGGTGCCGGGGCTGAGAGACGTGGCAAAAGAATCAAAGGCAACGTAACGGCCGTCGGCCGAAACGGACGGGTCTTCACTGGCGTTATTACCCTGTGTGCCATCGGTGGCAATGCTGATGATATGGGTGCGCCCGGTGCCGGTATTGCGCAAGAACACATCGGCATAACCGTTGTTATCATTGCCCACCAGATTGGTGGCAAACGAGACAAAGACAATATGTTGGCCGCCGGCGGAAATGTCCGGCAGCCAGCTTGTGCCGTTGGCCTCGCCGCCGCCGTCGGTGATGCTGACGCGGCTGGTGGTGCCGGTGCTGGTGTCACGCAGGAAGATGTCGGCGGTGAAATTGCCGTCACCGGCTACCAGATTGCCGGCGTCAGACGTGAAAACAATGCGCTGCCCATCGCCATTGATGGCCGGGCTGCGACTGAAGTCGTTGGCTTCAGCTTCGTTGCTGTCTACGCTGATGCGTTCCATGATCAGCGCTTGCCGGTCCCAGCGGAAGATGTCATCCACCTGGTTGAAGTCGCCACCCACCAGATTACTGGCGCTAGAGGCAAAAACAACGTAACGGCCGTTGCCGGAAACATCGGGGTCGCGGCTGTCGCCATTGGCTGTGCCGTTGATGACCACGCTCATCAGGCTGGTTTGCCCGGTCTGGCGGTCATGGGCAAACACGTCAGCACGGCCGTTGGTGTCACCATTGACCAGGTTGGAAGCCCGCGAGGAAAAGACAACGATACGGCCGTCGCCGGAAATGGCCGGGGAAAAGCTGGGGCCGTTGGCCTGCTCGCCGCCGGTGCGAATGCTGACGCGCTGGGTGGTGTTGTTGACGCGGTCATACACGAATATGTCGGTAACGCCGTTGGTATCGCCGCTGACCAGATTGTTGGCGTCGGAGCTAAAGGCCACGTAACGGCCGTCGGCGGAAACGGCGGGACGAGAACTGGCGGCATTGCCCTGCCCGCCGCCGCTGCTGACGCTGGCGCGGATGGTGGGGCCGTGGGCTTCAACGGCGTCTGGGGTGGCGTTTACGGCCGTGCCGGACGCCAAAACCGCCAACAATAGACAAAACAAGATGGTAAATAAAATCAAAATGCGCATGTGGATGTTCCTCCTTCCATTGAACATGCCCGCATTGTACCACCCTCTGCCCACGTTTACTTTGTGGCTGGCTGACTATTGGGGTACGGCTGTTAATTTCTTGCCAGCCCCGCCAATTCTCACTACAATCGCCGGGCAATGAAGGAATCACGAATGGTAGCCTCACAATTGCAGAAACGGGACCCGTGGGCGTGGTCGGTATTGCTGCGCGACCAGACGGCGGCGGATGTGGTGGTCACGGCCGTGTCCAGCAAACCACTGCGTTTTCCGTCGCATCACGGCCGTGTCAGCCGCTATCTGCTGGCATTGGAAGGCCATTCAGACCCCATAACCGTCATTGGCAAACGCACTACACCACTGGAAGTGCAATTTTACCAACACCTGGCGCCCAGCCTGCCGCGCCTGGCGCCCCCCTGTTACTTCATCCACCCCCCGGACGATACCGAAATTGGCTGGCTGGTGCTGGCCGACGTGCCCAACGATATTTCGCCAGAGCGATGGGGTCTGGAAGACGTAGAAGCCATCATTACCCGGCTGACCGATTGCCACGCTGCCTTTTGGGACCAGGAAGAGGCGCTGGAACAGGCGGGGATGCCGCACTTTTTAGGTGGCGATACCTATTCCTGGGAAGAACTACGCCAGGAGCAGGCCATCTATTTTGACCAGGGGCCGGCGGCCATGCTCTCGGATCATGCGCTGCAACACGCGGGGCGACTGGCCCCCCTGCTGCTGAAAGCGGCCAACGGCGTGGCGGTGATGCGGGCATTGGGCGGCTGGCCCGGCGTTTTGGGCGAAAGTCATCTGGCGGCTGCCGCCGATTTGTTGGATGACCCGGCGCCGATGCTAGAGCCATTGCGCGAGTTACCCCCCACGCTGCTGCACGGCGCACCGCATTCCTACCACTGGCAGTTATCACTTTTTGACGATGTTTATTTGCTGGACTGGCAAAAAGCGGCCATTGGGCCGGGCATCTGTGACCTGGTGAATTTTCTGGAGCAGTTTGAACTGCTCTATGCCGATGGGGATCGCTGCAACATGGGGGTACGGCCGTTCTGGCCATTGTCCGAAGAGACGATGGTAGACAGCTACCTGATTGGGATGCGGGCGCGGCTGGGGCCAACGTTTCAGGGGCGGGCGGCGCGGCAGGCGATTTCAGCCGCGCGCTGCCTGTATGTGCTGGTGAACTGGTTTGCCCTGTTTGCCGAATGGTTTGCGGAGATGCCCAATCCGTATGTCTGGCAAAAAATCAATGCGCTGCCGGAAGATGAACTCATGGGCAGCGCCCACGAACCGATTGCGCGGATACGACCGTATTTGCAGGGGGTGTACGGCCGTTTTCTGCAAGCCTACCGCTCGTTGTAAACCGTGATAATCCGCTATGCCATGAAGGGGTTTCGTGGTTTTCCTTTCTTCCGCCGCCCCATCAGTTTTTGAATTCCTGAGAGCAATTGTCCTGGCCCGTCAATGCGCCGCTGCCACATTGCCAGTTCCGGGTCATCTTCATCTATTTGCTGCCACATTTCCAGCCAGGTGCGCGCCCCTTTTGGCTGATCAGTAGCCAGCGCCATTTCTATTTGGGCGCGGGCCAGCGCCCGGAATTCGCTGATATGCAGTTTTGTCAAACGCAGGAGGGGGTCTAACAAATCCTTTGCTTCCTCAACCCGCTCGTCCCGTATCAATAGGCGCGCCATATTGACACGAGCAAAGAGATAGTCCGGGAAACGGGCCAGGGTTTCTTCCACTAAAGCCCGCGCTTCGGCGCTGCGCCCTTGTCTCTCGTAAACAACTGCCAACTGGTTGTAGGCGCTGTAAAACTGAGGGGCAATGGCAATCATGCGGTGCAGCAGTTCTTCAGCTTCAGCATTTTTATTCGCCATCAACAGATCATAACTCTTTTCATATTGGGCCAGAATCTTTTTAGGGACACCAGGCACCAGTTCCGGTTCATCGGAAATCTCAAAACCGAGCATCAAGAGTTCGCTTTGCTCTCCGTTGAGCCACACGGAGACTTTTTTGTCCTCTGGCACAAGGGTGGGGTGATTTTGGGAGATGTACTGAACCACTTCCAGGCGCAGGGTATCGGGGCCATACTGGCTTTGGGCAAAATCAAACAGGACAGGCAGGAATTCCGGCGTGGGCAAGGCGCGGATGAAGTTAAGTACAAATTCGCGGGCGACCTGGTCGCCGAATTTCAGGATGTGGGGGAAGAGTTGGGGCAGGTACGGCCGTTCGGCCAACAAAGCGTTCATGGCTTGCTCCAAACCTCCTTCATTGTGGAACTGCGGATTGCTCAAATGTTTCTCCAATACCTGGTGAAAATCCTGGGGAAACCAGTAGGCAAACGGCCAGTACCAGGGCACATGCCGCGCTCCTTCTGGCAACCGTCTGTCGGCCAGGCTGTCCTGGGCCATTTCAAAGTTAGGGAACTCACGGGCTGCCTGTTGCCACAATTGCCAGGCTCTCTTTTCCTCACCCAGACGATACGAAGCGGCGGCCGCCAGATGTAACAGCAGCGGATTCATTTCCACACCCCTGGCTTTGGCGCGCTCATAGGCGGCCCAGACATTGGCGTCATCCCCTAAAAAGGCAAAAGCTTCGGCCTGTTTCGGCGGCAGGTCGGGGCTATCATGGTTCACGTGCTGCAACCGCGCGGCATAAACCTGCGCCTGGTCAAACCGGGCTGTCAAATAATAGAAACGCACCAGATTACCCAACGCATGGAAATTGTCTGGCGCCTGGGCAACCACTTGTTGGGCCGTGGCAATGGCCGCCTCGACATCCCCTACCATAAATTGTGACAGACTCAGGTTATTGAGGATGGGTAGCATATCGGGGAGTTTTTGCAGCAATCTTTCGGCCGCTTCGATAGCTTCAGCCGAACGCCCGGATTCGGTCAAGAAACGCACACGATCATGCAGCACCCGTAGTTCAAACTTCTCTTCACGGCTGAACGGCATGTCGCCCATCGTCTCTTCGATTTCTTCCCATAAGAGGGGTTCGGCCATCTCTACAAACGCCTGGCTTGACTCGGCATAAGCACACCGGGGATATTGCGTGATTAAATCTCTGGCAGACTGCCAGGCCAGGGCTGAATATCCCAGTTGCACGTGCGCTATCATCATATTGTTAAGCGTACCGGCCCGGTCTTCACCGCGTATGAGTGGCAGTAGTTGTTCGGCAGAGGAGGCGATGGTGCGCCAATCCTCTGTTTCCTGGCACACTTCAAGTAAGGCGAATAATACGGGTATGCTGCGCGGATACTGGAGAGACAACTTTATTAACTGCTGCCGGGCAGCAACAGCGTCGCCATTTTCAAACAGTTCCATGGCCGCGCTGACGTCACGCATCAGTTTGGGCAACGGCCGTTTACCAGCCGGCTGACTCTTTCTTCTTTTTCTGGTTTTTGCCATAGTCTACCTGGTTTATCTGGTTCTACTTATCCACTCAACCACTCGACCACTCATTCGTCCGGCTGCCATTCTAGCGACATATTTTGCCGCCGACCGCAGGTGGTACACATGGCATGTACCAGTCTGCCTTTGGAATGAGCTTTGTAGCGAATCCCCCCCATCTCCCACACCGAGCGCACCGTGCCGCAGGACGGGCAGCGCAGTCGCCAACCCTCCGACTCTGCCTGAATATCAGCCGCCCATTTGGCCGGCAGCAATGTGGTCACAAGTTTTTGAATAAAAGTCATATCGTTTGTCCCTATTATTAAGAAGGGAGGCTGTAGCCAAAGCAAGCCATGTATTCTTTAGCCTACAACAGCTTCTTCAATGACTGGCCGTAGCTCTTCCCGAATCACGCGACGCAGCGTATCTTCCAGTGCTTCCTGGTTTTGCCAGATGTACTCACGCAAAGCCTGGTTGATCAGGGTCTGATAATTGCCGCCACCTGCGTTCTCTACTTGTATCCGAAACCATTCAATCACATCGTTATCCAGCCGGATCGTAATACGGGATTTGCCCGGCGGCAGGGGTTCAATCGCCCCCCGCCGACCCTGACTGAAGTCATATTCTTCTTTCATGACGCACCTTCGTATTGGTCACGTTCGTGTGGAGTTGCCTCTCGCGCAGAAATCAGGCGTGTCTCATCACCGCGAAACGTATATACAACAACCAGAATCCGTCCAAAAGCATCGCTGCCAATCGTGACAAACCTTTCCTCATGAGCGTCGTCATCCTCGACTGTGACAGCAAAATCATCTTCAAACACTGATACCGCATCGGCAAATCGGATACCATGTTTTAGTTGATTGCTACGAGCTTTGCGCGGATCCCATTGATAACTCATGCTGACAATTGTATGCACATAGCTGGGTTAAAGCAATCTATAGACAAAAGTGGGTACTATGATAAATGGCAGAGGATGTCAGGAGGAAGGAGGGATAGGGCTGTAAAAAGATGGATTAGTGGATTTACCTACTCATGTGTATAAGGCATCCTCACTAGCTCATTGTTGACCATTAGCTCTATACACAATTCCCTCCTCCCCAAAAATCTCTTCTTCACGCAATACCGTTCCCCATCATCACCGACTACATTTGCTTGTAGACGATTACCAATTTCGATCATTTTCATCAATTGTGACTTACTGGGATGGCTACACATAATTTCGTCTTTGTGCCACCAAAACACGGGAGAATTGTGCCATAAAATCGCATAATAACGTGTTGTGTAACCATGCTCCTCGGCTATTTCCACATAATCTGTTTGTGACCACTTCAGATCTTTGTCAGCAAGGATCAATTTATCTACGTCCTCTTTGGTTATAGGATTTGATGCCGCATCTAGCCAATGATCTGTTTTGACAATGTGGTAGTCGTAGCCCATCATGGCCCCTATAGATTGATGGGGTTGGCGAGGATTTCGACAAGGAGTTGGATGGAGTTTTCCATGTCGTCGGCGTGTACGGTTTCGCTTTGGGAATGGACGTAGCGGCAGGGGATGGAAATGCAGCCGGCCGCCGCGCCGCCATTGGCAATCTGTATAGAACGGGCGTCGGTGGAGCCGCCGGTTAATACTTCTAGCTGGTAGGGGATGGACGCTTCGCTGGCCCGCTTTTTCATTAGCTGCACCAGCCCGTGATGGGCGATCATGCCGGCGTCTTTTACCTTGATGGCCGTGCCTTTACCCAGGCTGACGGCCATGGGGATGGCTTCGGGCACGTCGCCGGTTAAGGTCACATCCAGGGCAATACCTACGTCGGGGTCCAGGTGGTTGGCCGCCGCTTCCGCGCCGCGGGTGCCAATTTCTTCCTGCACACTGAAAACGAAGTAGACATCGTGGGGGCTGTTTTGCAGCCGTTTCATGGCTTCAATGGCGACTACACAACCGATGCGGTCATCCATGCTTTTGGCGCTGAGCATCTTGCCGTTGGCCACGAATTCGCGGTGGAAACCGGCAGCATCGCCGACCTGCACGGGGCAATCGTCGCGGCTGGTGGCGCCTACGTCAATGAAATGTTTGTCCAGACCGTAGATTTTGCTGCGGTCGGTGATGCGGTCGCTGTGGATGACACCAATACGGCCGTCGGCAAACTGTACCCGCCCGCCCAATAGCGTATGGGGATAAACGCCGCCAATGTTGGTGAAGCGGCAGAATCCTTCTTCGGTGATGTGCGTGACCATGACGCCAATTTCGTCCATGTGCGCCGCCACCATCACCTTCAGGCCGCTGCCATCCCCTTTTTTGTGGGCAATCAGGTTGCCCATGGCGTCCACCGAAATGTCATCGGCATATTTTTCAATTTCGGGCCGGATGATGGCGCGCATCTGGTCTTCAAAACCGGAGGGGCCGTAGGCTTCTACGAGTTTTTTTATGAGGTCGTTCATAACGTTACCTTTGGTGGTAAGTGGCAGGTGGCAGGTAGCAAGTATTTACCTGCCGCCTGCCACTTGCTACTTGTTGCGATTGATAATATCAGTCGTTAACCCTTGCAGCGTCAACTGCGCCAGCTTCACCACGTGGGCATAATCATCCAGGTTGATCATCATGGTGGGGGTGTGGGCATAACGGCCGGGCACAGCGATGGTGGCAGCGGGGATGGCACGGCGAGCGCGTTGGATAACGGCCGTATTCGTCCCGCCACCACCCGGCTGCCGAATCTGGTAAGGGATGTTGTGCGTCACGGCCGTTTGCAGAATATGGCGTACCAGGCGCGGGTCTTGCACGGTGACAGAATCCATCACATAAATGGAAGGGCCTTTACCCAACGCCACATTGGGGCTGACATCATTTTTGTTGGGCAGGTCAAAGGCGGGGGTACATTCCAACACCAGAGCCACATCGGGGTCAATGCTGTAGGCGGCGGCCTGCGCGCCACGCAGCCCCACTTCTTCTTGCACGGTGAACGCCGCATACAGGTCAAAGGGATACGGCCGTGCCCGCAGCAGTTCCACCAGCGCCGCACAGCCTGCCCGGTTGTCGAATGCTTTGGCTACGGCCGTAGCGCCCAACTCCTCGTACTTAGTGACAAAAGCCGCCCGGTCGCCGAGTTTTACTTTGCCTTTAGCAGCGTCTTCATTTTTGGCGCCAATGTCAATGCGCATGGCGTCCACTTTCACCACCGTATTACGCTGCGCCGGCGTGGACAGATGCACAGGCCGGCCGCCAATCACCCCCGCGATCTTTTCCGGCCCTACCTGCACCACCTTGCCCAACAAGGTGCGGTCATCAAAACCACCCACTGTGTCAAATTTCAGCGTGCCATTGCTGTCAAAGCCGGTCACCATCAGCCCCACTTCATCCATGTGGGCGTCTACCATCACCCGCAGCGGCGACGCGCCCGTCCCCTTTTTCAGGGCGATCAGGCTGCCCATATTGTCCACATGCCATTCATCCACATGGTCGGCGATCAGGTCACGGATAATCCGGCGTATTTCCTTCTCTTCGCCAGACACGCCTACCGCTTCGGTCAGGTTTTTTAGTAGCTCGTTCATAGTCGTTATCCGTAATCCGTTATCCGTAATCCGTAGTCCGTAGTCCGTCAATCGGTTCACGGATTACGGTTCACGGGTTACGATTTACTTTCTTTTTCTTCTTCCATCATACCCTTCGCCAGTTTTTCCAGAAAATCGTCGTTTAACGCGACGATAAATTCGGCCAGCAAACGGCCGGCGCGTTCAATATCCTTCAGCGATAACGATTCCACCATGGTATGCATGTACCGCAGCGGGATAGCCACAATGGCGGTGGGAATGCCGGCACGGGCAATTTGCAGGCCGTGGGCGTCGGTGCCGCTGGCGCGCTGGTGGGTTTCAATGTTGATGTTTAATTCCATATCTTCGGCGGCGGCTTTGAGGGCATTGAACATGCCGGTGTGTACGTTTGGCCCCAGGTCAAGGGCCGGACCGCCGCCCAATTCGTGGGTCACGTGTTCGTTGGCGCCTGGCCCTTTGCCAAAGGTGACGTCAATGGCAATGGCTGCGTCTGGCTGCAAGGCAAAGGCACTGGTGTATGCGCCTAACAGACGGGTTTCTTCCTGGGCGGTAGCCACCGCGATCACTTCCCATTGGTGTTGGCGCTGCTGCAACTGTTCCAGGCAGACGGTTACGGCCGCAACCGAGGCGCGGTTATCCAATGATTTACCCGCCACTCGTTTGTTCATTAGCTTGAGGAGCGGCTGGCGAAAACTGATAAAATCGCCAATTGCGACCTGGCTGTTGACGGTCTCAATGGGCAGTCCCACATCTACCAACAGGTCTTCAAAGTCAAACGGTTTTTCTTGTTTGTCCTCAGGCAGCATCCGGGCGGGCAGGCAGCCGACGACGCCAGTGAGATTTTTACGGCCGTGAACCACCACCAACTGCCCAAACACCTGCCGCGTATCCACGCCGCCAATGGGAGTGACGCGCAAAAAACCATGGCCGTTATGTTCTTCCACATCACGCACCATCAGGGCAATCTCGTCCATGTGGGCAGCTAAGAGGATACGGCGAGGGGGGGTACGGCCGTTTTTTGAGGCGCGTTTGGTGGCGATCAGACTGCCCACCCGGTCCCGTGTGATGGTGTCTACATACGGCTGCCACAATTCTTCAATGACCGCCGCAATCTGATCTTCATAACCAGAGGGGCCAGGTGTTTCAGTCAGGGTCTTGAGCAGTTTATACATATCCATACTCTTTTTTACCACGTTTTCTAACTTTGCTCCATCGGCTTTTTAAGGGGATGGCGGCGTACTTTCAGGTGTTATTTCCGGTGTGGCCGTGTCTGTCGGCGTCTCGGTCGGCGTTTCCGTCGGCGTGTCGGTGACGGTGGGCGTAAAAGTGGGTGTGGCCGTCAGGGTTGCCGTAGCCGTTTCCGTTGGCGTTTCCGTCGGTGTACTCGTGGGCGTCTCGGTTGGTGTTTCCGTGGCCGTGGCGGTGAAGGTGGCGATGGTGGTTGCTGTGGTGAATTGGGTGGGCGTGGGTGGTAGCGTAGAAGTAGCAACCGGTGACGTGGGCGAAAGGAAGGAAGTGGGCACGGCCGTTAACGTTCCCGGCAAGGGAGCTAATGTAGCTGTGTCTGTGGCCGTTGGCGTCAGCGTCACTTCAGTGGGCACGGCCGTCGCCCCACCTTCACCCGGCGCTAACAGCAAGGCGGCAATCCCGGCACAATAACAAGGAATAGTCAACAAAATAATACCAATCAACAAGGTATAGGTGCGACGTCGCGAGTCCATTGGGCGGGATGATAATGGACATTATGGTAATTGACAAACCACCTCGCCATTTGGTACTAATTGCGACAGCTATGCCCGCATGTTATAATCGAAGGTACATTTATTTATGGTAAACTCTTGATGAAATACAACTCCTGGCAGTTAGTTGTAAGGAGCAGTCTATCACACAATGGGGTTGTTGCGCGGCATAAGCCACAAGACAGGAAATAAACTATGCCGGTTGAGCTTTGGGGAGCAAGTGAAACAATAGCGGTCGGACTGCCAGACCGGTTGTGGGGCTATCTCCTTTTATCAGCTTACATCATTATCAGCGGGTTGTTGATCGGCCTGTATCGGGCTGATTTACGCAATCTCGGTAGCCGCAACTGGCGCTGGCTGATTGGCTTAAGCATTGCCGCTTTTGTCGCCAGCCAGTTTTTAGCCTATCCGGTTGTCCCCACCCCGGCCGGCGCGGCGGCTTATGTGGCTTTGTTAACGGCCGTGCCCACCCTGTTAGCCGCCGCCATTTTGCCCCCCATCGCGGCGCTGTGGGTGGGGGCTGCCGCCGGTTTGGGCCAGGCAGTGGGGGAAACCCACCAGTTATTTACTATCTTTCATTATGCGTTTGTGACCATGTTCACGGCCGTGCTGATGCAGCAAAATTACATGGGGCGGTTCTATCGCTGGCTGCGTGAACCGGTTATCGCCGGCCTGTTAAGTGGGCTGCTGCTGGCTGTATTGTCCGGTGTAAGTACATTTGCCGCCGGGCCGGCTACCGGACTGGTGGCCCTGGACGCGGCATTGGTGGTGGCCGCTGCCAGTTTGTGGCCGCGTCTGCTGGAGGGCATCGTCGGCGGTGTGGTGGTCATGTTTGTGCTGCGCGCCCTGCCAGAACTGAGACCGTCACGGCCGTTAGTCCCCTCCCCCACACAGCGCAGTTTACAGCGGCGGCTCACCCTCAACTACATCGCCTTCACCGCCATCCTGCTCAGCCTGACGCTGCTGGTGTTGTACAGCGTGGCCATCACCATTTCCACCCGACTGATCGCTTACAACATCGCCGAAACGTTGCAGGTTATTCCTCTGGATGATCCCCTCCCACCTCCGCCAGACCGCAGCGACCCCAACAAGAAACAATATCACTTTGCCCGGTATGATAACGCTGAGTGGTCATCGGACGCCGCCGGGCTAACGGCGCTGTGGCTGGTGCAGCCAACCAACGGCGACGCCTATTGGCGCTGGAATGACAGTTCCGATATGGCTTTTACCAGGGAGCTGGTTGTGGTGGCTTCCCCGGCTAACGCATCGGAAGTGGTGGTGGGCAGTGTGCCATACACGGCCGTGCTGGAACAGGCCTGGGGTATTGGCTGGCCTTTACTCCTGGTCATGCTGGTGGCTGCCGGTCTGTTTTACGCCCACGTGCTGGTTATTGGCCGCGACATTACCACGCCGCTGGATGAGATGGTAGCCGCATCCAAAACCATTGCGGCTGGCGGTAATTGGACGCCCGCCTCTTACCTGCAACGCGATGACGAAATTGGACAGTTACAGCGCGCTTTTGCCCAAATGCAGCGTTCTATGCGCAAACGGTTGAATGAACTGTCGCTGCTGTTGGGCGTCAGCCACGATGTGGCTACCAGCATTGATATTCACGAAGGCATCCCCGCCATTTTGCGGGGCGCCTTGCGTGGCACCGGGGCAGTGGGGGCGCGCGCGGTGGTACCCAACCCTGGCGGCGGCAACCCTATGACGTTTGGTGAAGGCCCCTCTTCCGAGCAGATGGCCGTCTTGGACCGCCTGATTATGACCCGGCTGCGCCATGCGTCTGAACTGATGCTGGTGACGCCCGAAGAGATCAGGAACGCTCTGGAGCTGCCGGAGACCGCCGAATTACCCGTTCCGGCGTTGTTGGCTATTCCGTTGCGCTCCCATGATCGCTTTCAGGGTATCCTCTGGCTGGGATTTCGCCAGACGCACAGCTTTGACCTGACCGAACGCAACTTGCTTTCCACGCTTTCCACTCAGGGCGCGGTGCTGGTGGAAAACGCCCGCCTCTACGCTACCGCCGAAAGTGGCCGCCGCCGGTTGGCGGCCGTCCTGGCCAGCACGTCAGACGCCGTCATCGTCACCGACCAGACGGAGCGGGTACTGCTGATCAACCCGGCCACTGAACGCATATTTGGCTTCACGGTGGATGCCGTGCGCAACCGCCCGGTGGCCGATGTGATTCCCATTCCGGCATTGGTCCAGGCGCTTATGGGGCAAGATGAACGGCCGCAAAACCTGGAAATAAGTACAAGTGACGGCAAAATTTACAATGCCATCGCCTCCACCATTTTCAGCCATGAAGGGCAGGTTTTTGGGCGCGTGGCCGTGCTGCGAGACATTACCAATCTTAAAGAGATTGATAAAATGAAGTCTGACTTTGTAGCCACGGTATCCCATGACCTGCGCAGCCCGCTCACGTTTATCCGGGGTTACACCTCTATGCTTTCGTTAGCCGGTGAGTTGAACGACAAACAGCATGAGTACGTCGGCAAAATTCTGGGCGGCATTGACCAGATGGCCAAGATGGTGGAAGACTTGCTGGACATTGCCCGTATTGAGGGGGGGATGGAGTTGGAGCAGGAGGTGATTGATATACGGCCGTTGCTCGCCGACATCGCCGCTGAATACTGGCAGCACGCCCACCTGGCCGGCATCCAGATTAAAGTTGACATCACGGACGACGTTTCCTCTATCGTTGGCGACCTCTCGCTGGTTCGTCAGGCCGTTGCCAATCTGATCGGCAACGGCGTCAAATACGCCCCCAACAGCGGCCCTCTCTATTTGCAAGCGCATCAGGCCAATGGCGAAGTGGTCATCAGCGTCAAAGATAACGGCCCCGGCATTGCCAAAGAAGACCAGATACACCTGTTTGAAAAATTCTACCGCGTAAAAGCCAGAGGCACGGAGAAAGTCAAAGGTTCTGGTTTGGGCCTGGCCATTGTTAAAACCATTGCCACCCGGCATGGCGGCAATGCCTGGGTGCAAAGCCAGGTTGGCAAAGGCAGCACCTTCTGCATTTCGCTGCCCATCCACGAATCGGAGCCATCTACCACACCGGAAGTCTAGAAAGGGCAGCGGTACGGGGTATGGGTTTTTAGGGCAAGGAGTGACAAGCAATTATCGTATCGTTATGCCAATAACGGGTAGTATTGCAGGACATTGTCTCATGGACGATCAAGGAGCCGCTGAACAAACACGGCCGTTTCCCCATCCTCAAATTGCAGGAAACGGCCGTTGAGAAGGTGCCTGGCAGCCTGTCGGAGCAAGAAAATTTAGCCACAAATTAGCACAAATTGGGTTATGTTTTCCGTGAAAATCTGTGTTAATCAGTACACCGTTACAAAAGTAATCGAGAGTTTATATGTCATTCCGAGGAGTCTTCGACGAGGAATCTGCTGCATTCATTCAGGAGCAAGATTCCTCACTCCGAAGACTGCGTTCGGAATGACAGGCCAAGTTGAACAGTTAAGGAAACTTATGTAACGGTGTAATCAGTGGCAAAATGTCCGTGTTCTGAACTATTCCGACAGCCTGCTAGCGCACGATCACTGGCAGATAAATGCTCTGCTGGGGCGTGAAGGTGAAGCTGTTCTCGCTGCTCTGAAAGGTATTGCCACTCAAGTCAGTGCTGGATACTTTGAAAAAGTAGGTCACATCAGCCTGCAAGCCGGTCAGCGTGATGGCATGGTTTGTCACGTACAAGTCATTGCTGGCACTCATTGTGTAATTACCCGGGTCCGTGCCATAATGCACCAGGCTGTCAGCGAATTCGTTTGTCGTCCAGCGTATCTGGCTGGCCGATGGCCCGGTAACGGTTGAGGTGATGTCACCTACCAATTGGGGCACGGCCGTATCATTCACCACGTTCACCGGAAAGGCTAACTGGACGCGCTGGCTGGCGCGGGCATAATCCAGCCCTACCCGGTCGGCAACCAGAGCCAGGTTGTTGTTGAGGGGGGTGGGCACGGCCGTTAACGGCAGCCGCAGGATGGCGCGGGTGTAGTCGGCGGCGATGCGGGGCAAGACCTGGTTGAGCAGGCTGCTGAGGGGAGTAGGCACGGCCGTTGTAGATTCGCACCAATTCGCGTCAGCGCCAGTGATGACGAAGCCAGTGCTGTTGCAGGCTAAGGGTTCGGCGGATAGGCGTTGGGAGATGACGGCCGTTAACACCATCATGCCCACCGCCAGAGCACAAAGCCAAGGGATGACATTTTTGCGTATCTTCATTACGGCACCCGATAAACCAACGCCAACCCACCAGCCGCTGTATCTGAGCTGCCCCATTGGTCTAATTCGATGGAAATCGTATGTACAGTATCTGGAGCTAATTGTGATGCAGCGAGCGTACCTTCCCGATACTCCCAAACATGTGTGCCACCAGAGGTGTTGCTAATTTCAGTCCCATCAAGATAATAGGTGGAATTACGGTACAGACTGCCAGTATTTTTAGCCAATGACCAACTCCGCTCATAATAGGAAAGTGCTGATGGAATGTTCGCATCGAAAGAGTCCGTACCCTCATAATCAAGCCAGTCTGCGATGAGCATCATGTCGGTGGCGTTGGGGTAGCGGAAATGGTAATAGCTGGGGCTGGCAATGGCCCCAATTTGGGCGGCGACAATATCCAGGCCCAGGGCTAATTTGTTGGGCAGGTTGGCGCTGCCATCGTAGTGGCGCCAGTCGAAAATTTTGCTGGTGGGTTCGGTGTCGCGGTAATAGGCCATCACCCAGCCGTCGGTGCTGATGTACAGATGCACATCGTGGTCTTCCTCATAGTCGGTGAGGGGCAGTGAGCCGAGGATGTAGGTGGCGGTTTGTTCCTCGATGGTGCGGTATAGCTGGTCTACGTCGTTCAGGTTGATGGTCATGCCGGCGTCGAAGTAGGCGGCGATGCCGGCTTCGTCATCGGCGAAGTTGTTGATGGCGCTGCCTTCGGCGTGGGCAACGTTGATGAATGGCGGCGCTTGCAAGGCGATGGAGCCGCCGGGCGGTTGTTTGGCCTGGGCCATGCTGCCCACAATGCCAATAGCCAGTAAGAAGAGGGTTACGAGCAGGCCAATGCCCGCAACTTTGCGAATGGTTAACTTTGTCATATTCATACCTTCCTTTTGAATTGTATGGGATGTTGATGAAAGACGGCCGTTTCCCCATCATCCCAACTGTGGGAAACGGCCGTTGCTCCCACTGACACTTATGGCTTCACTACGGCGGGCAAGAACACCTCATACCCGGCCTCGGCGCTAAACACGGCCCAGGTTCCCAGATGGGAGTCAACGGCCGTTATCTCATTTGTTTCTGTGTTAACCACATTAGAACTGGCCGGATTCCACGTCGCGGTGACATTGTTTAGCTGCTGCACCAGGCTGCTCACAGCATAGTACAACCCCAGGCTGCTTTCGCTGACGCCTGGCGGCAGGTCAGCTTCATCGTATTGCACAACAGTGGTGAAGGTCTCGCCCGGTTCGAGTTGGGCAGGTTGCCCGGTGGTGGTGAAAACGGCCGTTAATTCATAGAAAATCCCTATATCCGTCAACGTATGGGCAACAGGGTCAACCGTTGTGTAAGTGATCGTCACCGGCTCCGAGAATGCGCCAGACGGAAAAGTAAACGTCAATGAATTTGTGGGTGTAAATACACCACCGCCGACGCCAATGGCAACTGAGGCAGTTTGCCCTAACCAGCGTGCCAGCCGTAAACTTGGAGAGCAACCGTTGCAATAATAACTAATCAGGGGATGTTCATTAGTGTTTAATGCTATAGAAGTGAACCAGCCACCCGCATCTTCTACAGTTTCGGTCTGCCAGTTGTTGCCGTCCCAACGAGCATATTTCAGAGCCGTATTGGTTGAATCGTGATAGCTGATATGGGGAGAATCTTGGCTGTCTAGCGTCAACGCCGAATCCCAACCAACATCCCCTGCACTATCAACGGTCTCAATTTGCCAATTGTTGCCGTCCCAATAAGCATATTTCATGTCGTCATTGGTAGAGTCATAATAAGTAATGTGGGGGTTATCGTTACTATCCAGAGCGAGGGATGGCCTATGCCCTGTATCTCCCAACCCATCCACGATTGAAATTTGCCAATCATTTCCATTCCAATGAGCATACTTCAGGTCGCTATTGGTAGCGGTCACCCAATCTCGATAGGTGATATGGGGATATCCATTGCTGTCCAGGGCTAATGATGTCTCGCGGAGCGCGGCAGATGTATCAACTATTTGTATCTGCCAATATATGCCATCCCAATAGGCATGTTTGACTGTATCTGTCAAATCAACCTGTACGTAGCTGATGTGCGGATAATTATTACCATCAAGAGCCAAAGAATTATCTCGCCCCGTTTGCCCGATGTTATCTACTGTTTGTATTTGCCAATTTGCGCCATCCCAATAAGCATATTTCAAGGCTTCTTCATCGTAGTCGTAGCTAATATGCGGATAATCGTTACTATCTAAAGCCAAAGATGTCACGATACTGGACGTTCCCGACCCAACATTTTCTATCAGTTCTACTTGCCAGTTTGTCCCATCCCAAAAAGCATATTTGACATTACTACTGATCCACTGACTATAACTGATGTGTGGGTTGTCATGACTGTCTAGCGCCAGCGACGTATAAAAACCTGCACTTACTGCATTGTCTATATTTGTATCAATTTGCCAGATACTTGTTGCCGTTGATGTGTTAGGAACAAGCGGCGATGCCTGAACAGCCTGGAATAAGCTATTGTGGAGGAACCATACCCCTAAGATGACGAATATAAAGACGGCAAAAATAGTTGTGATTCTGCGCATGTTTTTCTCCTTTGTTTTGTGTGGCAGCAGCGATTTTGCTTCTCGATTACACTCGCGGCTGCCTATGTTGAAATATGGTTGATAAGCCGCTGCACAAAAACGGCCGCTTCCCTTACACGTTCTCTGTTGATGGGTGGGAAACGGCCGTTGCCCCTAATTTACGGCAGCGCAATCAGCGATAAGTCGTCAAAATAACCATCACTGTCGTAGCCACCATATTTTGTACTAACCAAACTGATGCGAATCCAACGAGTTCCAGATGGGGCTATTAGGACATCATCCACTTTTACCCAACTTTCTGTCGAGAAATACTCCTCAGATTTTACAGTATTAATTTCCTCGCCATCTGTATCTAAAAACGCCACAAAAACCTGTGCGCTATCAACTGGGACAAAAGGTTGCAATGGATAAGACCGCATATGGGCAATAAAAGTGAATTCTTGATTCCCCTGATCTATGCTGGTGGCAAAACCCGATACATCAACATCCTGACTTAATATAGCGTATTGTCCTGCTTCGCCCGCATCGAAATAGGCGCGCCCATCATAAACGGGTATCTCTGAATTTTGCCCCCAATTATTACCGGCAGCCTCTTCCCAATATGGAATTTCACCATTCACAAGCGGTTCTTCATTGCCTGGGTTTTGAATAAGATTGACATTAAAAGAAGCCGATCCCGAAGAACCTGTTGAGGTAACACTGGTGCCATTTCCTGTGGTATCAGATTGCCCATCGGCATTTAGCGGAACTGTCAGATCTACCTGTAGTTCAGTTCCATTTAGCTCGCCCACCAAAATTTCAGCCTCTCCGTCGGCAATTCTAATGACATCTATAGACATGACTGAATCGACGTCGTGACTTCTTATGATGTTGCAATACTCCTCCATCGTGGAGATGTCTTTCAAGTTAAATCCTTGCAATTTAAAGATGATGTCCCCTGATTGAACCCCGGCGCGGGAGGCGGGTGAACCCGTATCTACCGAAGAAACCCAAATACCCAGGCCCCCGGCTAATTTGCTGGTTAGTGCATACCCGTTGACGCCGATGGAATTGACATCCTGACCAGATAACAAAGTGTCCAACATACCAAAGACTTCGTCACGGGAAATCGCAAAATATTGATTGGTGCTGAGGGAGCCGGCGTAGTTCACACCGACCACCCGCCCGTCTGCGTTGATTAATGGCCCTCCTGAATTACCCGGATTGATTGTCGCATCATGTTCAATTGTTTTGTCAATGGAGGCCCATGATGTTTCACCATTGGCATTTGCTTTGGAAACAATTCCTTTTGTCAGGGTAAATTCTGGATCGCCTAGCGGGAAACCGGCCGTAAAAACATCCATGCCAACTTTTATGTCGCCTTCATACCATTGCAAATAAGGGAAGTTGTCACCGTCAATGTCGATAACAGCCACATCGGAGCATTCCGACACAGCCACGATTTTTGCATTACGCGGTTCTTCTTCACCCTGGATAAAAACCTTCAAAAACGAAGCACCGGTTACCACATGATTATTTGTAATGGCGATACCAGAAGGATCGATGATGAAGCCTGAACCAGAACCGGCAGCGTTCATTTGTGTTCCCTGTTCAGGGTCCTTAAAACTACCGGTGGCTACAATTTGGACGACAGCGCTTTGCACGTCCTCTAATGCAGAAACTACGCCTGATTCGGCCGTTTCAAGGTTGGCATCAGTTTGGGCCTCTCCGCTTGCGCCGCAGGCGGCGGTTAGCAGAAGCAGTATGCTCAACACAACAAGCTTCGGTATGTTTATGAGGTTATTGTGCATGTTGTTTCTCCTTTGTTGCTTATGTTGAAATATGATTAATAAGGTTTTGGGCAAACACGGCCGTCCCTTCCACCCCACTCTGCGCCCCAAACCGCGCTGCCCATTCCGGCCGCATCACCTCCTGCACCAACCCCTCCGCACCAGACAGCGCCGCCACATAGCCATCCGTCTGCAAAATTTGCCGGATAAGTTCATGGCTGCGCGGGTCAGATAAAATGGCCGCCGCACAAGCGGCGCCGCCGGCAATGACAAGCGCCTGTTTCCGCGATGAAACGAGTCTGTCGCCAGTTAGCAACGAACTGTCCGGGCGCAGGGTTACGCCATGTTCGCTGCCAATCAGCCCAGATGTTACGCCCATCAATGACACAGAGATTCCTTGTTGGCGCAGTTCAGACAGGCAACCAACAACCGATCCTTCGTCGAAATGGGGCGCAATTAAAATGATGACTTGCGGGGCAGTCAGTATCAAAACATCTCCATTTTGTCTCTGGGGTTTTAACATCCTGTAAAAACCGGTCGCAGTGTAAGAGAAACCACGTGTGACTTTGGCGCGGCAAATGGGAAATATGGGGCAATTTCGTGCGAATATGGGGCAAATGGCGGTGGTTCGTGTAAGATTAGGGTCGATAGCTGTCGGCTTTGTGCTTCCGGGCCATTTCCCGCCTCTCAAGCGCATCAAAGCATTCAAAACTACAACTCGCTAACGACAGGCAAAGAGATATGCACTTAGATGATCTACAAACGGCCGTTCCCAAAGCCTTGCGCGCCTGGGGAAATCTAACGGGTACACCTGACGATCTGTTAACCTCCCTCCTTATCGTGCAACAAGAACAGGCCAACGCCCAGGGCCGCAGCCCAACCAGCCGCCTGGCTGCCAACCAAATCCTGTTCAACGGTATCCAACTGCTGCAAAAACAAGACCCCACCGGCGCAAAAATCCTCAGCCTGCGCTTTATGGATGGCGAAACGGTGCTGATGGTCGCCAGTAAGCTCAATCTGAGCGAAGATCAGGTCAAACGCCGCCAGCGCGATGCCATTCGCCGCCTGACGCAAATTTTGTGGGAGCAGGAAACGGCCGTGCGCGCCGACCACCTCCATACTCTGGAAGCCCGCCTGCCCCCGCCCACCTACGCCCAACTCTTCGGCTTCGAGGAGCGCATGGATGAACTCCTGGGGTACCTCACAACCAACGATACACCCGGCGTCATAGCCATCGTGGGCATTGGCGGCATTGGCAAAACGGCGCTGGCCGATCAGGTCGTGCGGGCTATTCTTCCCCAATTTATCTACCAGGACGTATTCTGGCTGCGCGTGAATCCAGATGAAGCCGATACACCCGACCCTGATCCAGCGTCTACGCTGCAAAAGATCATCAGAGAGCTGGCCGAAAAACTTTGCCCCGACCTGGCGTCATCGTCCAACGAGCGTCGTCTGGCCTGCCTGCGCCAAGCGCTCAAAAGTCGCCCCACCCTGGTCATCATTGATAACCTGGAATCGGAAGCCAACACCGCCTTCCTCTTGGATGCACTCAATGATTGGGCCATACCCGGCAAATTCCTGCTCACCTCTCGTGTGCGCCTGCCGGCATCCAGTTCGGTGCGCAGTCTGGTGATGGGGGAAGTGCCGCCCGCTGCCGCCGCCGAACTCGTGCGCGCACAGGCACAAAGTCTTAATTTGACTGCCCTGGCTCAGGCCACAGACGAGGTCATCTCCGAAATTTATGCCGTAACCGGCGGCAATCCGCTGGCGATCAAACTGGTGGTGGGTTTAACAACCGTTCTCCCCCTCCCTTCCATTCTGGCCGATATGACCGCCGCTAGAATCACCGAAATTGAGCAGGTATACCGGCATATTTACTGGCAAACATGGCACAGCCTCAGCCCCAACAGCCAGGTCTTGCTAGAAATGATGCCTATGGCTGCTGGCGTGGGCGTGAAGCCGGAGCAGATGGGGGCTGTGAGCGGCCTTACTCCGCAGCAGTTGTGGCCGGCCATTACCGAACTGGTCAACCGGTCGCTGCTGGAAGTGCGGGGTACGGCCTGGGAACGTCGTTATGGTATTCACCGCCTCACCGAATCGTTCTTAAAAACAGAAATCATTCGTTGGCCCGATTTGTCGTAATCGGTGAGCCGTGAACCGTAAGCCGTGAACCGTAAACCGTGAACCGTGAACCGTAAACCGATAACTGATCACCAATTACCGCCTCTGCCAAGCGACCGTTTCGTGCGCGGTTTGCTGGCTAATTTACGCTACTGGCAGGCGCAAACGGCCGTCATCAATGACGACATTATCCGTGACCTGGACCCGGACTTTCCCAATGTGCTGCAAGCCGTGGAAATGGGGCTGGTTTTGGCGGAAACGTGGCGGGAAACGGCCGTTCTCATCCTGCAATGTTTCTTCTGGGTAGAAGGCAGCGGGCGAGTCCCCCAATGGCGGCCCCTGCTGGAAAAATGTCTGGCCGTCAGGTCAGCGCCTGATGAGTGGCTGGAGTTCCGTCTGTTAAAACAGCTAGGGCAGATTCAGCGGTTGCAATGGCAGTTGCCAACGGCCGTGGCCACCTTCCAACAAGCAGGCACATTGGCCCAAGGCCTGCAAGACAACCAGGCCATTGCCGAAATTCACATGAACCTGTGCCAAACTTATCAGAGCCAACACCAATATGACAAAGCTGAAGCAGAAGGGACGCAGGCTTTAGCCCTTTTTACCGAAGCGCAGCCCCGTCTAAAAGCCATCACCCTGCAAAGTCTGGGTCATATTGCCAGGGAACAGGGCCATTACGACCTGGCCGAAACTCGATTCCAACAAGCATTGGCCCTCACGCACAGCAGTCATACACCTTCAATCACGGATGCCATCCGCACCATGAACGGTTTGGCGTCCATGTATCAGGAGCAGAAGCAGTACGAACGGGCAGAACGTCTCTATCAGGAAACAGTTGATCTGCTGGCTAATACCACCAAAGCGGAAGACAAGATCCGCGCCGCACTTAATCAAGGCAGCCTCTATTATGATTGGCAAAAGTTCGACCAGGCCCAAGCCGTTTTTCGCCAGGCTGAACACATGTTGGCGCAACAAAAGGGGATGATCTGGCTCAAAGGAATCGTGACCAATGACCTGGGTTGTGTGCTGCGCCATCAGCAGGAATGGTCAATGGCCGAACGGTATCTTCAAGAAAGTATCACGCTATTCCAGCAAGCAGAGGACGATCTCATGTTGGCTAACACAGTCGGTAATCTGGCAGACCTTTACCTGGATCAGGGCGCACACGAGCAGGCATTAAGCCGATTTGACGAGGCTATCCAATTAGCCGCACGATTTCCCCAAAACAATTGGGCAAAAAGCCAGATCGCCGATTACACCGAGAAAATAAGGGGGTTAGGGCGAACAGAACAAAAGGGATAACTGCGTAGATAGCAGTCATCCCCTCCGGACAACATTAGCCGCCACAAGCCTGCCCAGACGCACTGGGGCAAGTGCCATTGGTAACCGGCGCCGTCAGTGGCGCCGTTACTGGCGACAGAAGGAATGTGGCAAGTACGGCCGTTGCCAACAAAACATGAAGTTTTAGACCTATTTTTTTGTTCATCACGACTCTCCTTTACAGGCTGGCGACTCGTTGAGAATGGCGCGCCGTGCAGAAGAATGACCCCCTGCACCTCATGAGATGCCCAAGAGTCGTGGTTAATAATTGTCACCATCATAAAAAAAAGCGCGGGACCAAATCTGGTACCAAACCGCGCCATTTTGCACAGGTTGTTAGAGCAATGAATGATGAATTGATGGATGTGCTGGGCCGTTTTACGCAGCGGCTCCACTACTCGGCCGGACAGGTGGCGGCGTTATCCGGCGTGCCCCGCCGCACGGTTATGAACTGGCTCAGCGGCCGTGTTCGCCAGCCGCACGACTGGCGCCGGTTGGTTCAGGTGGCGGCGGCTTTGCGCCTGAATGAAATGGAAGCCACTGAATTGCTGCAATCGGCCGGGCACGTTTCTGTTGCCATGCTGCGCCGTGAAGCAACGGCCGTTTCCGACCAGCAACTCCTGGCAGCCTGGCCGGCCGCGGCCGGCGCGCCCTTCCAGGTCATTTCCGATTTGCCTTATTTTGTGGGGCGCGCAGACGTCCTGGTCAAGTTACGGGCGGCGCTGCAAGACGGCCGTTCCATCACCCTGTACAACCTGCATGGGATGGGCGGGGTAGGCAAGACTGCTCTGGCAGTGCATCTGGCCTATCAATTACGCCCGGCCTTCCCTGATGGCGTCCTCTGGGCGCGGCTGGACACGTCTGACACGATGACGATTTTAGCCTCGTTTGCTGCCGCTTACGGGCAGGATGTGAGTATGCACCATGATGTGGAAACACGCGCCGGAGCAGTTCGTGCCATTTTGACCAATAAGCGCGCGTTGATTGTGCTGGATAATGCCCAAACCAGCGCCCAGGTACGGCCGTTACTACCGGCATCCACAGGAAAAACGGCCGTTATCGTCACCACCCGGCATGATCTGGCCGTCAGCGATGACATGCAGCGCTACGCAATTGAAACGTTTTCACCGGATGGAACTGAAGCCCTGGCTGTCTTCAAACACTTTTTGGGCGAGCCGTCCGTTAACCGGTGGCAGCCAGAACTACAGGAAATTGCGGCAATTTTGGGGCAGTTGCCCCTGGCAGTAGCCATTGCCGCCGGTCGTTTGGCCGCTCAAATTTCGGTTCCTGACTACCTTGCCCAACTGCGAGCAGCAGAAAAGCGGTTGGATTCGCTCATCCGCGAAGACCGCAGCATTCGCCTTTCTTTTGACCTTAGTTACCAGATGCTTTCGCCCCAGTTGCAACAATTCTTTGCCAGTCTGGGCGCTTTTGGCGGCGATGATTTTTCGGCACAGGCGGTTGCCCACGTGGCCGGTGTGTCCGAAAAGGACACCTTCAATTTTCTCCATGAACTTACCCGATTGTCTTTAGTCCAACTCAGTCAGTCTGACCGCTATTTATTACATCCTTTGCTGCGTGACTATGCCCAAGAAAAGCAGCCCGACACACAGTTTAGCCAAAGAATGGTTAATTGGTTTGTAGAATATGCGGCACAAAATACAGAAGATTATGCACAGATAGGCGCTGAGTTGAGCAATTTAACCTTCGCTTTAGCGACTGCTTTGGACTTGAAGATGACTGATTCATTTGTCAACGGTGTGTTGGCCGTCTTTCCTACTTGGCGGATTCGGGGCGATATGGCAACGGCCGTACCCTACCTGGAAAACGCCTTAACCACAGCCCAAACCGCAGGCAGTCGGTTGTCTAAGGCGCGTATCCTTAGCTTTCTAGGCATCACTGCATGGATTTCAGGCAAGCCGCAGGAGTCAGAAACCTATCATAAACAGGGCTTGACATTGGCTTATGCCATTGAAGATGCGAACCTGATAAGCAAGTTCTTGATTGACCTGGGCAGCGTAGCCGGAGGATATTATGGTGATTATGACCGGGCCAAAACATATTTACTGGAAGCGGCGTCTTACGTGCAACAAACCAACAACCCCGAACGCAGCGCCGCCCTGTTCATGACCCTGGGCAACGTGGCTTATGAGCAAGGGGATTGGCGGGAAGCGGAACAGTATTGGCACGAGGGATTGGCGCATGACGGGCGATACGGCCGTGCCAACACATTCAGCATCTACTTACGGCGGAACCTGGGTGTTCTGGCATTTGTCCAGGGCCGGTTCGACGTCGCCAATACCCATCTATATGAAACCCTGGCGCTGGGCCGCGACTTAAACGCCGCCGAGACAATTAGCTCAACCCTTTCAATTTTGGGTCAGGTGGCTACAGAACAGGCTGACTATACCCGCGCCCAGGAATTGTTAGCGGAGGCGCTGCACGTTGCCCGTGAAGTCAACGCGCTGGAGGCCATCGCCCAGGCCTTGATCAACCTCGGCCAATGCGCCACAAATAGCGGTGCTATATCTGCGGCAGCAAACCATTTTCAGGAAGCGCTTGTTATTACTCAAGAAGCAGATTTGGTCTGGTTGGCGGCTACCGCGCATCTTTACCGGGGGGAAATGCACTTAAAAACAGGGAAAAGCGCCGCGGCCCGCAATGATTTTACGTTAGCTCTGGAGACGGCCAACACCTTAAACGCGCCGGAACAAAAAGCAGCGGCACTGTTTGGGCTGGCGCGAGTTTCTTTCCCTACCCATCAGGAAGAGTCCATTCGTTATGCACGGGAGAGTGTCGCTATTTTTGAAGAATTGGGTCACTTTAGTATGGACGCTGTTCGTCAATGGCTACACAACAATTCTAAATAAAGCCGTTGGGCGGCTGCCAGCCCAACGGCCGAAGCCAGAGGCCGTGCCGCCAGCGTTCGCGTCAAAAAAGTGCCGGTACGGCTGGGAGCGTTAGGTGAGGTGCTGTTTGAACAGCAGCAGTTCCCCGCGCCTGCGCCGAAGTGAGGGCGACGCTGACCCATCACCTGCTGCGGTGCGGACTGCCCCCGCCTGAATCCAGAACGTTTCCATGGGGCATATTTTACGCCAGCGTGCAATGCTGCGCGAAAAGCGAACCAGCAACCGTTTGCTAAAAACCTGTTCCTGATCCGATCTGTTGTCCTCCCCCTACCCCCTATGATACAATTGTGAAAACTTCCACGAATGCAACTGCGCAAGTCATGGCACAAATCAAAACTGCAAACGAAGGGGATCACCCACTGTGATCGATCAAATTCCAGACATCGTTATCAGCCGATTGCCAGTTTATCTGCGTGAATTAACCCGTTTAGCCGAGGAAGAAGGCAAAGTCAATACTTCCTCCCATGAACTGGGGCAGCGATTAGGCATTAGCTCCGCTCAAATCCGCAAAGACCTTTCCCATTTTGGCGAGTTTGGCAAACAAGGTACCGGCTACCATATTGGGTACCTGATTGACCAGTTGCGGGAGATTCTCAACTTGAAGGGGGAATGGCAGGTAGCCCTCATCGGCGCCGGTTATCTGGGCCATGCCCTGGCGCACTACCAGGGTTTTGAACATCGGGGTTTTCATATCTCCTGGGTCTTTGACAATGACCCCCAGAAAATTGGCGAGGAGATGAATGGTCTAATCGTTCATGATGTTGCCAATATAGAATCAACACTCCGCGAAAGCCAGGTCAAAATTGCCATTTTGGTGATACCCGCCAGCGCCGCCCAGGAGATAACTGACCGTTTGGTGGCCGCCGGCGTCTCCGCCATTTTAAGCTATGCGCCTATTCACCTGAATGTACCTAAAGGGGTTCATGTGAGTTACAGCGACCCGGTGGTGCAGCTACAACGCATGACGTTTTATCTCTAAAAAAGGTCGTAAAACGACTTTTTTAGAGATCAGGGATGCTGCGCTGCAAGATGGGGAGTTCGGCCAACGCTTTACCCGCACCCAGAGCGGTGCAGGCCAATGGATTATCGGCCATATAGGCGGGAACGCCAGTTTCCCGTGTCAGCAAGGCGTCAATCTCACGCAGGAGCGCCCCACCCCCTGTTAAAACCATACCCCGGTCAATGATGTCTGAAGATAATTCGGGCGGCGTCTTGGCTAAAACGGTGCGCACCACATTGACAATGGCCTGTAATGGTTCCGAAATAGCTTCCACCACTTCGCCGGTGCTGATGGTAATGGTTTTGGGCAAACCGGCCACTTGATCCCGCCCCTGCACCTGCATCGTGGTCGGATCATCTATGTCCATAGCCGCCCCGATCTTGATTTTGATGGCTTCGGCTGTTGGCTCACCGATGACCAGATTATACTTTTTGCGCACGTAGCTGATGATGGCTTCGTCCAGATGCACACCACCGACGCGCACCGATTCGGCGCAGACAATGCCATTCATGGCTACTACGGCCGCTTCTGTAGACCCACCGCCCAAATCCACCACCATGTTACCGGCAGGTGTGCCAATGGGCAGCCCGGCGCCAATCGCCGAAGCCAATGGCTCAGAGATGAGGTGAACGGGGTCACGCGCCCCGGCAGCAACGGCCGCTTCCCGAATGGCGCGCCGTTCTACACTGGTAATGCCGTAAGGGTGCGTAATCATGACTTCCGGTTTACGCAAGCGCAAACCGCCCGAAACTTTACTGATGAAGTATTCCAGCATCCCCTGGGTGACAAAGTAGTCGGCGATCACCCCATCTCGCAACGGCCGCATGACTTCGATGCGTTCAGGAGTACGGCCGTACATCTCTTTTGCCGCTCGCCCCACCTCCACAATCGTCGTTTTGTCGCCATCTTCACTAATGGCTACAACCGAAGGCTCTTGCAGGACAATCCCCTTCCCCTGCACATAGACCAATACATTCACCGTGCCCAGGTCAATGGCAATATGTGTTGTAAAAATTGGCACAGTTAACTGCGATCCTCATCTCGTGGCTGGGAAAAACCTGTCGCCATCTCGCGCCGCTGCCGCCCTGGGTGTTTACGGCCAACATCCAGACGTACCTGCGCCCGCATCAAGGAGGCCTGAATTTGGGCATATTTGTCCGGGTCTTCCTTAACCCCTTCCTTCATTGCCTGTTCAGCCCGCGCCCGCGCTTTTTCAGCTCGTTCGATGTCAATCTCTTCTGCCTGCTCCGCTGAATCGGCCAACACAATCACATGATTCGGCTGTACTTCAGCAAAACCACCACCAATGGCAAAATACTGCTCGCCACCAGCATCATCACGGACGATCACTTCACCAAAACCCAGCGTAGTCAGCAGCGGTGTATGGTTCGGCAAAATTCCCATGCGCCCTTCCGTACCCGGCAGGCTAACAGACTTGACCTCACCGTTAAAAACCGTTCTCTCTTGCGTCACAATATCGCATGTAAAAGCCATAATTTTTCACGCATCACGCATCACGCATCACAGACTATTGACCCGTGATGCGTGATGCGTGACATTTTTATGCCATCGCCCGCAGACGTTCGGCCTTTTCGACGGCCTCGTCAATATTGCCGACCATATAAAAAGCCTGTTCCGGCAAATCATCATGTGCCCCATCTAAAATCTCGCGGAAACCACGTACCGTTTCCCGCAGCGGCACATACTTACCGTTCAGGCCATGGAATTTCTCGGCCACAAACATCGGTTGACCCAGAAAACGTTCGATCTTACGTGCCCGCGCCACCAGCAATTTCTGGTCTTCGCTCAATTCATCAATACCCAAAATGGCAATGATGTCTTGCAAGTCTTTATAGGTTTGCAGCACTTGCTTTACCTCGCGGGCAGTGCGGTAATGCTCTTCGCCCACAATGTCCGGCTGCAAGGCGCGGCTGGAGGAAGCCAGCGGGTCCACCGCCGGAAAGATACCTTTGGCAAAAACGCTGCGTTCCAGGGTGATGACGGCGTCCAGGTGGGCAAAGGTAGCCACCGGGGCCGGGTCAGAATAGTCGTCGGCGGGCACATAAATGGCTTGCATGGAAGTGATAGAACCACGCCGCGTGGAGGTGATGCGCTCTTGCAGCATACCCATTTCTGAAGCCAGGGTGGGTTGATACCCCACCGCACTGGGCATACGGCCGAGCAGTGCCGACATTTCAGAACCGGCCAACACGTAACGGAAAATGTTGTCAATAAAGAGCAGTACGTCACGCCCTTCGTCGCGGAAGTATTCGGCCATAGCCAGGCCGGTAAGGGCTACGCGCAGACGCACACCCGGCGTCTCGTTCATCTGGCCGAACACCATGGCAACCGATTCTTCCACGCCGTATTCGCGCAGTTCATAGTAGAGGTCGGTACCTTCACGGGTGCGTTCACCCACGCCGGCAAAGACGGAATAACCGGAATGTTCACGGGCTACGGAACGAATCAATTCGGCGATGGTGACGGTTTTGCCTACACCGGCGCCGCCGTAGATGCCAGTTTTCCCACCCCGAATGAAGGGGGAAACCAGGTCAATCACTTTCATGCCTGTTTCGAAAGGCTCTACGGCCGTACTCTGATCTTGAAAATTGGGCGCATCCCGGTGAATGGGGTAATACACATCAGATTCGGGGGTGGGACGGCCGTCAATCGCCTTGCCCGTCACGTCAAACACCCGTCCCAACGTCACCGGGCCAACCGGCACCTTGATCGGCGCGCCAGTCGCCGTAACCACAGCGCCACGCGCCAGACCATCTGTAGAACCCATGGCCACTGTGCGCACCAGCCCGCCACCCAAATGCTGCTGTACTTCCAGCACCAACGTGCCCAACGGACTATCTACTTGCAGCGCCTCATAAATTTCCGGCAAATTACTTTCTGCAAATTCCACATCCAAAACCACGCCACGAATGGCGGAAACTTTACCTGTAGCCATAAATCCTCCGAATTAGGAATTAGGAATTATGAATTATGAATTAGGAAATCTCTTCATAATTCATAATTCTTAATTCATAATTACCCCGCTAATGCGGCCGCGCCGCCGACAATATCCAAAATTTCACTGGTAATGCTGGACTGACGTGCTTTGTTGCGTTCCAGCGTCAAAATTTCAATCAATTCGGCCGCGTTGTCCGTGGCGTTATTCATAGCCACATAGCGGGCGCTGTGTTCACTGGCCTGTGCTTCCAATACCGACTGGTATACCTGCAAATCGGTAAAACGGGGCACCACCACATCCAGCAAGTCGGCCGGGCCGGGTTCATAGCTGTAAACGCGCTCCGAAACGCCGGACAGGTCTATATGCGCCACATATTCCGAAGCAGCCATCTTGCCATAGTCAAACGGTTTCAAGGGCAGAAGCTGCTTCACAATGGGCCGACGAGCAATCAGGTTAATGAAGTCGGTGTAAGCGACAAACACCTGATCCACCTTGCCGTTCAAATAATCATCCGTCACCAACTGCGAAATGGCGGTGACATTCAGGATCGTAGGGGCGTCGGGGATATTGTCAAATGAGGCCACCACGTTGTACCCTCGGCGGATCATCAAATCACGCCCTTTACGGCCGACAGCAATCACCTGTGTCGGTTTGTCAAAGACGCGGATGAATTTTTCCGTGTATGTGACCATGTTACTGTTATACGCCCCGGCCAAACCACGATTGCCCGTGATGAGAATGACAGCAATGTTCTTGATGTCTTCACGCACAGTCAGTAACGGATGCCCGGTAGAGCCAACACCGGGTTGAGAGGCCAGATTATTTAATATCTCAAAAGCCTTCCCGGCATAGGCGCGGGTGGCTTCTACCTGGCGCTGGGCACGATTTGCTTTAGAAGCAGATACGGCCGCTAACGCATTGGTCACTTGCGAGATATTTTTGATACTGGTGATACGTTTTTTTAGTTCGCGTTCAGTAGCCATAAGAAAATGTCACGTATCACGCATCACGTTTCACGCGATACGTGATGCGTTTAGTTCGTCCAACTCGCGTTGAAGTCTACGATTGCCTGTTTGAGGGCATTTTCAATGTCATCGTTCCAGGCGCCTTTTTCCAGAACAGGCTGCCCGATGTGGGGGTGGGCGGTATCCATATAGCGCACAAATTCACGCATCCAACGGCTGACCTGGCTAACGACCACGTTATCCATGTACCCCCGTGAACCAGCATAGATGACAAACACTTGATGATCTAGCCGCCAGGGGCTGTATTGTGGCTGTTTCAACAGTTCCATCAGCCGTTCGCCACGCGCCAGTTGGCGTTGGGTGGCGGCGTCCAGGTCGGAGCCAAATTGGGCAAAGGCAGCCAGTTCGCGGTATTGGGAAAGATCGGCTTTCAGACCACCAGACACCTTACTCATGGCCCGTTTTTGGGCGGCGCTACCCACACGCGAGACGGATAGGCCGGTGTTAATGGCCGGCCGTTGCCCGGCATTGAAAAGGTCGGTTTCCAGGAAAATCTGGCCGTCGGTGATGGAGATAACGTTGGTGGGGATATAGGCGGATACGTCGCCAAGCAGGGTTTCGATGATGGGCAGCGCGGTCAGCGAGCCACCAGTACCGGGTACTTTGACAGCTTCATATTTTTCCTGTTTGGGGTCATCCAGCTCTTTCAAGGCATGTTCAATGGCTTCCTCTTCCAGATTGCCAAAGTACACCTGACCGTTTACGCCTGTGGTCTCTTTGGTCACTTCTGTGCCCTTCTCCACAATGATCCATTCATCACGCAGACGAACGGCGCGTTCTAGCAAGGTGCTGTGCAGGGAGAAGATGTCGCCGGGGTAGGCTTCACGGCCAGGGGGACGGCGCAAGATGAGGGACATCTGGCGGTAAGCCCAGGCATGTTTGGAGAGGTCATCGTAAATGATGAGGGCATCTTTGCCCTGTTCCATGAATTCTTCGCCGATGGCGCAGCCAGAATAAGGAGCAAAGTATTGCAGCGGCGCCGGATCAGAGGCGCCGGCGACAACGACAACGGTGTATTCCATAGCACCGTATTTTTCCAGGGTGCTGACCACCTGGGCCACCTGCCCGGTGCGCTGCCCAATGGCCACATAGATGCAGATCACATCCTGCCCTTTCTGATTGATGATGGTGTCCAGGCAGATGGCGGTTTTACCGGTTTGGCGGTCGCCGATGATGAGTTCACGCTGACCGCGGCCAATGGGGAACATGGCGTCTACAGAGATGATGCCCGTTTGCACGGGGGCATTCACACCGCGCCGCTCGATCACACCGGGAGCGGTACGTTGAATGGTACGCACGGCCGTTGTCGCAATCGTCCCTTTACCATCCAACGGATTACCTAGAGGGTCTACCACCCGGCCAATCAGCGCATTGCCGACGGGCACAGCTGCTACCTGACCGGTAGCGCGCACTTCGTCCCCTTCTTCAATCTGGGAGTAGTCACCCATGATGACGACACCGACACTGCCTGGCTGCAAGTCCAGCGCCAGCCCGGCAATACCGTTGCTGAACTGAACCAGTTCCATGGACTTCACATCAGCCAGGCCACCTACCAGGGCGATACCATCGTACACGGCCGTGACCGTACCGACACTGCGCGCACTGACTTCAAAGTCAAAGCCTTCAATCTGCTTAAGAAGCGAATCAGTAATGTTCTTAAAATCTGGGGCAAGGGTTGCCATTCACCAACCTCCTCGGAAAATAATCTTGTTTTTAAGACCTGACAGGTTTTTAGAAACCTGTCAGGTCTGGCTGTTTACAAAATTGCTTTTAATTCACGCGAGTTTTGTTAATCTTTCAACTGTCCAGGTCAAATGCCCCTAAACAGTGGGGGTATTACCATTTTGTATGCAGGATTTGGCTGTCAGCCAGGGCTGGCAGCGGGCGAAATATACCCTACCCGCCGCCATTTGTCCAACAATTCACAAACGGGGAGGTGGGGGGGAGGATGGGGAATCGTATTGTTCCCCACCACCTGTTCCACTATACTCCCGCTTCCATGAATATCACCAGGCGATTGTTAATGTGGGGCCTCCCTGTGCTGCTGCTGATCGGATTGTCGGCCTGGTATCGCTCCCTGATCCCGCCATTTGAAGGGCCGGACGAACCGGAACACACCGCTTATATTTTCTGGCTGGTGGAAAACCGGCGTTTACCACCACAGGGAGAGGCCGCCTGGCAAACGCCGGTGCGCCAGGAGGCGGGGCAACCGCCTTTGTATTATCTACTCGCTGCCTTGCCTACGGCCGTCGGGAACTTGATGGAACCCACGGCCGTCTACCGCCCCAACCCTTACTTTCCTTCCGCCGCTCCCGGCAACGTACCCGACAACAAAAATATCGCCGTTCATTATCCAGGCGATACACGGCCGTTACGCGGCCAATGGTTGGGTATCTACCTGGCCCGGCTCGTTTCCCTACTCTTTGGCGTGATCCTGGTGCTGTCTACCATGGCGCTGGCCTGGGAAGTGTGGTCGTCCCGCCCTACTCTCATCTTCGCCGCCGGTTTGCTGGTGGCGCTGACGCCCCAGGTCATCTTTTTGAGCAGCGTCATTTCTAACGAGATGGCGGTAGCGGCACTGAGTACGGCCGTACTCTGGCTGTTGGCGCGTCTGCTGCGGCGCGGGCCGGTCTGGCAACATGGATTGCTGCTGGGGCTGGTGTATGGACTGGCGCTGCTATCTAAAAGCAATAGCCTGCTATTGGCGCCGGTCATAGCCGGGGGTTTTGGCTGGTTGTGGTGGCAAAACCGGGACAATGGGCGGGCGGTGCTGGGTACGGCCGTGGCCGCGGGTACGGCCGTGCTGCTGGTGGCGGGCTGGTGGTACGGCCGTAACACCTGGCTCTACGGCTCACCCTTTGGCCTGGAAAGCCATTGTTATGCGCCCTGGGCTTATTGTGATGCATCTGCGCAGCGCCAACTGCTGGCAGAATGGATCGAGGTCTTCCAATCATATTGGGCCGCGTTTGGTTGGGGTAATATCAAGTTTGCCGGTTGGCTGTATGGGCTGCTAGGGATGGCCGTTTTGGGCGCGGTGGTGGGGCTGGCCCGGCAAACCAGCCGGCGCTGGCGGCGGGGGCAGGCGTGGGATACCACGGCCGTGCTGCTGCTCTTGTTGACGCTGGTCTGTTTGCTGACGGCCGTTTCCTTAGAGGTGTGGATGCAAACGGTAACGGCGCCACACGGCCGTTTGTTATACCCGGCCATCGGCGCCGCCAGCGTCTTGCTGGTCACCGGCTGGTTCGGCCTGCGCCCACGCCTGGAAATGGGTCTGGCGGCGGCCATGCTGCTCCCGGCCATTTTAGCGCCCATTTTGCTCATTCGGCCCGCCTACGCCCCGCCCCCCTTTTTAGATGAGGCTGAGGTGGCGGTCATCCGGCCACTCAACTGGCACGTGGGTGATCTGGCCGAACTGCTGACGGTGGAAACGGCGCAACGGACGGCGCACGCCGGAGAGACGCTGCCGGTAACGGTTTGCTGGCGGCCACTGGCGCAATCAGAAACGGATGATGCTATTTTTGTGCATCTGGTGGGGCCGGAAAACCGGGTGGTAGCCCGCCGCCAGACCTTTCCCGGATTGGGCAGTTATCCCACTTCCGTCTGGCAGGTGGATCGCCCGTTTTGTGACGTGATTGGCCTGGAGATACCGGCCGACCTGTCTGAGACATTGCGCTATCAGGTGGAGGTGGGATTGATTGCGCCGGAAACGGGAGAACGGCTGCCTGTGTGGGACGGAAACGGGCAGCCTGTTAAGGCCGCGTTTGCAACGGCCGTGCGCCTGGAAAGCGCCCCGTTGCCCACGCCAGCAGCCACACCAGTTGGTGATACGGCCGTGCGCCTGGCCGCCTTTGACACATCCCCCACCTGGTCGGCCAGTACGCCCATTGACCTGACGCTACAGTGGTGGGCGGCCGAACCGGTCAACCGGGACTACACCGTTTTCATCCACTTGCAGGACAAAGATGGACAGTTAGCGGCGACATTTGATGGCCCGCCTAAAGCTGGCTGGTATCCCACCTCCTGGTGGGTGGCCGGTGAACTGGTCGTGGATCAGCACACATTCACCTTGCCGCCCGATTTGCCACCCGGTTTGTATGATTTGCTGGTGGGGCTGTATGACCCGCAGACAGAAGAGCGTTTGGGCGCGGCCAATCTTCTGACCACCATTCAGGTGAGACCATGAACCGGCACCGTGACACCTGGCAGCCATTAGCTGCACTTGCCTTCATTTTATTACTGGGTTGGTGGCTGCGACTGTATGCGCTGGATGCCCAGTCTATGTGGACGGATGAGGGGTTGAGCCTGTACCGCGCCCAACTGGCGCTGCCCGATGTGCTGCGCGGCCTGATCGTAATTGATGGCGCGCCTACGCAGGACACCAATCCACCATTCTACTTTTTGCTGTTGTACGCCATGCGAGTGCTGGCGGGTGATTCCATATTTGCTTTGCGATTGGCGGGCGTTTTGTTGGGCCTGCTCAACATCCCCCTCATTTACCAGTTAGGCAAGCGGCTGTTCGGCGCATGGACAGGTGTGGGCGCCGCCTTTTTACTGGCGATCTCGCCGCTGCACGTGTGGCAAAGCCAGGAGATGCGTAATTACACCTTGCTGCTTTTTTTTACGCTGCTGTCGGTGCTGGCGCTGGTTTGTTTCTGGCAAAGTGTGGCCACCGGCGTGAAGTGGAGTTGGCTGGTTTTATGGGGCGTGGCCGGGGTAGCGGCCATTTTGTCCCACTATTTTGGTGTTTTTGTGTTTGCCTTTGGCGTGTTGGTACTGCTGATCATTGGGTTACGATACAGTTTGCTGCGTCGTTTACCGGGGTGGGTGTGGGGCACGGCCGTCGTCCTTCTCCTCTTGCTGCTGATCGTGGCCGGGTATCTGCTGCCCCGTTTCCTGGGGGAACGGCAGTTTGACTTTGCCTTTGTGCCTCTGGCCGATTTGCTTAACCACACGGCGACCGCTTTCGGTTTGGGCGTGGTGCCTGGCTTTTTAGGCCCCTGGTGGCGGGTGGGGCTGGCCTGGCTGCTGGCGCTGTGGGGTGGGCTGTTCGCCTGGCGACAGGGCAAACGGGGCAGCGTCCTGCTGCTGGTTGGCTATTTGCTGGTCCCGCTGCTGCTGCTGGTTGCGCTCTCGGCGCTCTCGCCGCTGTACAACGGCCCGCGCCACCTGATTATGAGCCTGCCGCCGCTGCTGGTACTGATGGCGGCGGGGGTGTTTGTGCCGGGGCGTTACGGCCGTATACCGGGCATGGTGTTGGCCGGGCTGCTCATCATCAGCCAGGTAGCCTGGCTGCGCACCCAGTTTACCGATCCGGCGCTGGTGAAGGATGACCTGCAAGGGCTGGCGCATTACTTGAACCAGGCGGCCCAACCCGGTGACTTGATTGTGCTGCATGACACCATCATCCAGTTTCCTTTTGATTATTACTACGAAGGGGCGGCGCCCTGGACGGCCGTGCCCGCGTTAGCTGAACATGACACAAACGCCGCCCGGCAGCGGCTGGCAGAGCTGGGCGCAGCGGCGGAGCGCGTCTGGTTTGTGACGCAACCGACGCCGCGTACCGGTTTCCCCATCACCGCGCTGACCGATTGGGCTGAAGCGAACTGGCCCCGGCTGGATGAAAAGCGGTTCGCCTCGCTCTGGCTGGGGGTGAAGGTGGTCTTGTTTGCGCCAGACGCGGTGCAGGAGACGGCCGTCGCCAATTTACCACTGCTGACGACCTACGACAATCAGTTAAACCTGCACACCGTTTCCTCTCCTACGGAGATTCCGTCGGGGTCAATCTGGCAGCCGATTTTTACATGGTCTCACATTGGTACAGATGAGACAGAGAAGTATTACCTGCTGGCGTTGCAATTCAACGACGGCACGACGGCCTGGTGGGAAACGAGTTATCCCCTCTGGGAAACCTATCCACCTTTTGCCTGGCCGGCAGATACGGCCGTTACCTACCGGCCACCCATGCAACTACCCGCCGGGCTGCCGCCGGGTGAGTACCAGGTCTGGCTGCAACTGCTGGATCGGGCCACCCATTTGCCCATATCGGGCAGTCATGGTGACGCCCCTTTGCTGCTGCTGCCCCAACTGACGGTGACATCGAACACGGCCGTGCCCACCGCTGCCCTGCCAGAATACACCCCCCGCCGCGTGCAGTGGCCGGGCCTGGATTTGGTGGGGTACGATGTGCCTGCGGGCACGTATCGCCCCGGCCATCTGCTGCCAATTGATCTGTACTGGCAGGCACAGGGGGGTGCGCCGGACAGCCAGTTGGTGGTGCAATTGCTAGATGGGCAAGGCCAGTTGGCGGCGGAAACGATCACCACCCCCACCCGCGCTGATTATCCCCCGTCACAATGGCAGGCGGGCGAACTGCTACACGGCCGTGCCCACCTGGTAATCCCGGCCCAGGCTGCCAGCGGCAACTATCACCTACGGCTGGCGCTGCGCGACCCATTAACGGGCGGCTGGCAGCGCGGCCAGGATGGCTGGCGGCTGTGGGCCAACAGCGTCACCTTGCCGGAAGAGATCACGGTAGAAGCGTGGCCTTTGGTGACGGAACTGCCGACGGTGGCGCAGCCGGTCAATGCCCAATTTGGCGACCCGGCGCTGGCGCGGCTGGCAGGGGTGACATGGGAAACGACAACTTTGACTCCTGGCAGCCCGTTGACCCTGACACTGGCCTGGCAAACGGAATCGCTGTTTCCGGCTAACTATGCCGTTTTCCTACACCTGACCGATGAAAGCGGACAACTGGTGGCGCAGCAAGACGCTTTTCCGCTGCAAGGCGCACGCCCCACCACAAGCTGGCGGCCCGGTGAAGTGCTGAGCGACGAGCATACACTCATGCTGCCGCCCGATCTGCCGCCGGGCAACTACACACTCTGGCTGGGGCTTTATAACCCGGACACGGGCGAACGGCTGCCGGTGATGATGAATGGGGAGCTACAGGCAGACGGCCGTTTGCGGTTAGGAACGATAGATGTGTGGAAGTAAGGGGGGAATATCTGGCGATTCAGCAATTCTCAATTTGACCCAATCGGGCGATTGAAATCGCGGCAACAGAGGGCGAAGTCGGCCTTCGCCGACTGGCTTCTAGCCGACGAAGGTCGGCTTTGCCTTTTGTAGAGCCTGCACTGAAGCCGCCGAAGTGTGCAGATTTATCTGCCGCCACTAGCCAAATTGAGAATTGCTGCTGGCGATTGGGAGATTGAGTCTCCCAATCGCTCAATCGCCTCTATTACAACTCTTAACGGCCGTCGCTGATACCAAAATCCGGCGCGTATTCGGCCAGAAATTCATCCGTCAACTGCTTGAAAGCGTCAAAATCGGTGAAAATGTCACGGCCGTGGGCAGAACCCCAGTCAGTAATATGCAAGACGGTTGTGGCCGGGTTGCTGTTGGCGTAGATGGCTTCGGAGTGGGTGTAGGGGGTGTAAGCATCGGTGCGGGAGTGGATGAGGAGGATGGGCACGGCCGTGTCGTTCACTGCCGCCTTAGGTGAAACGGCGTTCACATCAAAATCGGCCCGCAGACTGGCAAAGGCAAAAGCCACCGGAATAAATGGCTTTGTCCACGAACCAAACTGTTCCACTGCCTGCCGGGAAACGATGGCCTCCAAACTTTCATAGGCCGAATCGGCAATAATAAACGCCGTTTCGGGCAGCAGCGGCGCTGCCTGTAAAGAGGTAGCCGCCCCATAAGAAACGCCCGTTAAGCCCACCTGCTCTGGTTCAAGGCCGGTACGCGCCAGCAGCCAGGCATAAGCTGCCTGGGCATCTTGCTTTTCATGGTAGCCATAGGTGTGAAAGGCCGGGCTGCTTTCGCCATGGCCGCGGGCGTCATACGCCAGCAGGTCGCAGCCACGCTCCCAAAACAGGGGTGCATATTGTAAGGCGCTGTAGCGGGTACCGGTGTAACCGTGCAGCAGGATAACGGCGCACTCGCCTGGTTTTTCATTGTCATAGAAAAACCCGGTCAGGGAGACATCTCCATTTTGAATGGTGACGTTTTCCGGGGTGGACAAAACAGGCAGCCCCAATTCCGCCATTGCCGCCTGGGAATCAGCCAGCGTAGACGTTGACCTGTTGATGAGCAAGTCTCCAAAATACCAACTGCCTCCCACATATATCAGCAGGAGCAAACCAGCAATAATTGCCAAAATCCAAATGAGCTTTGATTTCATGTTTTCCTTCTAGTGGAACAATAATCGGTCAGGCGCCGATTATCGAAAATGGGTTGATGGACGTTAGAAACGGCCGTCGTCAAATGGGTCTTTGTTGCGTGAATACATGCTTGGGTCGCCGGTGCGCCGCCGTCCTTCGGGGCTGCCTATCATAAACCCTAATGTCAACACGATCTGCATCAAGGCCACGATGATTAACATGGTGGCTCCTTTCCAGGCGGTGATGGGCCAATTACGGGGAAGGGATAGATCGGTATAATAGAATTTCTCAGAGAGATAACCCATATCAAACAGGTACTCAACTAGAAAGTAAGCGACAACAAAGGAGATGGCCAGCCAGACAACAAAGATGAGGGTACGAACAGATAGCCCTTTGCGTTTTGACAGTTGTTCCTTTTTTTTCTTTTCCAGACGCATGTTGTTTTCTCCTGACGGAAACGTGGGGCCGGTTGCTTAACCGGCCCCACCACATTTCATTTTACGGAGCTGACGCCACACACCAATCAGCCACCCACCCCTGCTGACCATTATCATTTAAGATGACTAAAGAAAACTGCTGCATAGAGAACTGACCTTCTGCCGCTTGAATCGTTTCAACTCTGGTTTCCACGATGGTAACAGGCAGGTCTGCATTAAACACCAGATTGTGATCGCGGGTTTCGGGGCGGTCACTGCGGCCTAAGATGAGGGGACGGCCGTCTGTGGCTTTGCCGCACTGCCCTTGTTGCGCGCACACCTCATTACAGATTAGCACTGTTTGGCCGGTTGCCACCGATTGTTCTTCTGCACCACCGCCGCCAAAACAGGCCGTGAGGGTTACGGCCGTGCCCAACCAAAAAAGCAGATAAACAGGGAATTTGTGGTTTGCATACGGCCGTTTCATGTTATCTGTCAGACAATAGACCTGACAGATTTTCTGAAACCTGTCAGGTCTGCCTCGCTTACATTAGCTTCGGTCCCAAATTGCTTCACCGTTGAGGATACGTTGCACCTGACCAGAGAATTCGTTCGGCTTCAGTGGTTTGCTAATAAATCCATCAAACCCCAACTGGCGTGCATGTTCCATTTCCGCCATGAGCGTTCCGGCAGAAACAGCTACCACGCGGGCTGCTTTTAACATCTCATGTTCTCGAAGCTCCGCCAGCAGTTCATAACCACTTTTACCCGGCATATTAATGTCCACCAGAAACAAATCAACTTTGGGTAGTCGCTCTGCAAAAGCGATGGCGCTGTCGGCGCTTTTGCGGGCATAACAGCGGTTAGCGCCACCCAACCGCAGCAAATCCAGCGTGATGAGTTGGGCATTGGGATCATCTTCTACCAAAACAATATAAGCATCTTGAAGGGTTAAATTTGTTTCCATAGTTATTTATGTGAAGTGTATCAAAACGGCCGTACCCCGGCAATTGCTGTGAAACGATTTGAAAAATCGTTCCCCACCTTCTCTAATTACATTCCGGTGGCGGGACAAATAATGTTTTGGAAACGGCTACACCACCAGAGACAACCTCACCAACACCCGCCTGCGCACCGCCGATAAAGCTCAATTCCAGAGTCAGGCCATCATTCACCACATTGGCCCCTACCTGCTCGCCATTCCAATAATACGTGTAGGTGCCATTTCCCCCCTGCCCGCGCATATACACGGTTTGCCACCATGTCTGGCCCTCGCAGCGTCCCCGACCCGGCAGCAGATAGAGGTCTAGCGATAATGGGCCAGTTACCGGTGGCGGCGCGGTATTGCCGCTGCCGATCACCGGTATCGTTTCGCTGTCACCGTTCCATTGCAGGCGCTCGCCGAAAACAAAACCCTCCCCACCATCGGCCGTGCGCACATAAAGCCAGTTGCCATTGGCCGAACGCCCAATCACCGTAACCGTATCGCCGGCATTGATATAGGTCACTTCTTCCCCGGCGGCGTCTGGCTGCCGGTAAAGCGAGGAATTGAGCAAGGCGGTGGCGATATTGGTGGCGGTGGCACCAGGTGTATCGGTAGGCACGGCCGTTGCCGTGGGCATCGGGCTGGCTGTTGGCGTAGCTGTATGGGTGGGCACGGCCGTGTCCGTAGCCGCCACCGTCGGCGAAGGTTCAACCGGCAACGCCTCATCTACAGGCACGGCCGTAGCCGAAACTAACCCGGTAGTCGGCGTCATGGTTGTGGTGGGTGTAGGCGGCACGGCCGTGGCGGTCACATTCAAAATGGCAGTTGCCTGGTCTGTTGGCGCCGCGGCTGCCACTATCAAAACCGTGTCATCACCATCACCAGCATACCATGTGAACAGCAGCCCTCCGATTAAGACCAACAACAATATCGCCGCCACCACCCACGCCCATCGGCGGCCTGTCCGTGACGGCGTCCATGACGGCGTCTGTGACGGCGTCTGCGACGGCAAGTTGATCTTTTGCGCCACCGGGGGCTCAGCCGATGGCAATTGGCTGGATTGCGGCGGAGGGGGAGTGGCTGATTCAACCGGTAGCGAGGGGGATGGGATGACGGCCGTTGCCAACACTTCTACTGCCACTACCGCATCATCGTCCCCCAGCGATGGGGCAGCCAGCGCTGGGGCAGCCACCGCCCCCACCATCTCAGTATCTGCCACCCCCGTCATAACAGCCTCTTCCTGATAAACGGGCAGCACAATGGTAAAACAAGACCCCTGCCCCACCTGGCTGGTCACAAACATGCGCCCGCCGTGCCGCTCAATCAAATGACGGGTAATCGGCAGCCCTAATCCGGTGCCCACCCGCTTCCGCGCCGCCGATTCATTCACCTGCTTAAACTCCACAAAGATCGCCTCATGGTGTTCCGGGGCGATGCCAATGCCGGTATCAATCACCGACAGATGCAGTTCCTCTTCAATTTGCTGCACCCGTAAGGTGATCAACCCTTCTTCGGTATATTTGACGGCATTACCTAGCAGATTGATAAGCGCCTGCTTCACCCGCATCTTATCCACCTGCACCAACGGCCATTCATCTGGATAATCACGCACCAGATCAACCTGGCTCTCCAAAATCAGTCCGCGTGTGGTGGTCATCGCCTCCTCACACAGGTTGTGCAGGTCACAAACTTCTAGCTGTAACTTAAATTCGCCCGCCTGAATCTGGGCCATATCCAGCAAATCATTTAGCACTGAAAGTAAGTGCCAGCCCGATTTTTCAATGCGTTCCAGATAATCAATCTGCCCTTCAGACACCGGCCCGCGCCCACCCAAACGCACAATGTGGGCAAAGTTCACAATCGAGTTCAGGGGAGTGCGCAATTCATGGCTGACATGGTTCATAAATCGGGTGCGTATGTCCCGTTCATCCAACGCTTCTTGCCGGGCTTTCTCCAACTGGCTGTTTGAGAACTCCAATTTGGCATTGGTAAACTGTACCTCTTCTTGAATGGTATAGAGTTCGTCGCGGCGGCGCTGCACATTGCGATGCAAATCGCTCACCGTTTCCACCGCATATTGCCATTCCACCGCCGATAAAAAGGCGATACCAGCCAGGCCCAGATTTACCAAAATCGGCCCCAGCACCGACAAAAACGTTTCAAATGAAGCGCCAGCCTGGTAAAAAACAACAGCCAGGATGATGAACGCGGCCGCACCCCAGGCTAAAAAACTGTTTTCGGGCCGGCTGAGCATTGCTGTGGCCACAATGAGGATGCCAAACAAATAGGGTATAGGACTGCCCGGCTGCCATTCTTGGAACAGGATGACCGCCAGCATGGTGTACTGCACCAGGAGGAAGATATTGATGCCCAGGTCATATTTGTCATTTTTGATTAAACGCCAGGCTATCCAGCCACCGAGCGGCCCCACAATGGAACAAAACCAGAAATGGCTTACGTCCCAAAAGGAAGATGAGCCAACCACAAAGATCAGGCTGAGCAAAAGAACGATGGTGGTGAGGACTGGAATAACAATACGGCTGGAGTCGGCCCGTAATTCTTGGGAATACGATTGATTCATGTGGTTATTTCAGGTGGCAGTCATTCAGACTGCCGGAAGGCCCGAAGGGTTTTTCCATCGTGACAATGCACCGGACAATACGCAAAGCCGTTCGGGTCTTGGTTGTTAAGAATTTTGTACGGTCAGGGTACTACATCCACTGAGAAAAGTATACTGAACTGGCACAATGGGATCATTAACGCTTTAGTACCTGCATGATCGTGGCAGAGTGTGCATCCTCCGATGCGCATCTGAGGATGCGCACTCTGCCCGGTGTACTGAGAGGAACGATGAAAAGGGATCAGGCGCTGAGGTAATCGAGGGAGGATTGCAGCACTTCTCTGGCTACACGCTCACGGCCGTCCGCATCCAGCATCATCGTGTCTAATGCTACGGCCGTACCACCCACCCCCACAAACGCGCCTTCATCTTGCCGGTCATAGATAAACAGGTCTACCAGGTCGTCGTAGTATTGGGCCACGGCCGTGGCCGAGACCGCCATGCCCATCTCCTGCATCATCTTCGCCGCCGGGCCTTTCACCGCCTGCCCGCCGATGATGGGGCTGACGGCCGTGACCACCTGCGGCACATCTTCCAGCAGCGCCCGGATGGGGTACACGTTCAGAATAGGATCAATGCTGACAAAGGGGTTGGAGGGGGCGATGATGACGATGTCGGCCGTTTCCAGAGCGCGTACAACGGCGTGTGTAGCTTTTACATCGTCCGGCAGGATGATTTTGCTGACGGGCGGCTGCCACCGTTCGCGCACAAACCAGGTCTGGAAGGGGAGGACACGGCCGTCAACTGTGGCAATCATCGTCGGTGCGGGCTGGTCGCTCATGGGCAAGATGGTAGGCTGGATGTGCAGATGGGTGCAAAGGTGGCGGGTCACGGCCGTGAGTGGCTGCTGCGTCTGCCCCTCGCCGAGCAAATGCGTCCGCGTCAGGTGCGTGGCCAAGTCCAGGTCGCCCAGCCGAAACCAGTCCGGCCCGCCCAACTGCGCCACTGCTTCTATGGTCCGCCAGCTTTCTCCTTCACGCCCCCATCCCGTCTCCGGGTTCGCCACCCCTGCCAGCGTATACATCACCGTGTCCAGATCGGGACACACTGTCAGCCCCAAATGCTGAAAATCATCGCCCGTGTTCACAATGATGGTCAGATTGGCCGGTGGCACAATTTGCGCCAGACCGGCGGCCAGTTTGGCCCCGCCCACGCCCCCGGCCAGGCAGACAATGCGGTAATCGGTAATCCGTGGCCCGTTATCCGTAATCCGTAATCGGTGGTCGGTCATTGGTCACTTGTCACTTGTCACTTGTCAATGGTCATTAGTCGTTGGTCATCGAGCTTCGGATGACGGGTCACGCTTCACGCATCACGCATCACGCTTCACGGCTCACGCCGAATTCAACACATAATGCGCTGCCGCTTCACCCATAATGGCTACGCCGTCAATCATAGCCCGTTCGTCGAAGTTGAATTTAGGGTGATGGTGGGGGTAGATGTACCCCTTTTCCTCGTTCCGACCACCGATGAAGAAGTAACAGCCGGGCACTTCATCCAGGAAAAAACCCATATCTTCGGAGGCCATCGTGCGCCTCTCCATGATGTGGTCGGCCCCCACGATTTTTTCGGCAGCGGCGCGGACAACGGCCGTTGGCGCTGCCGCATTCACCACCGCCTGCACAATGGCAATGGTCTCCATGGACGCCTTGCAGCCAAACGCCTCCGCCATGCGCGTCGCCATTTCCAGAATGCGGCGGTAAATCAGCCGGTGTAATTCATTGTTATAGCTGCGCACCGTACCTTTCAAAACAGCCTTGTCTGGGATGACGTTGAAGGTGGCCCCGGCCCGGAATTCGCCAATAGAAACCACCACGCTCTCTTGCGGATTAATGTTGCGGCTAACGATGCTTTGCAGCGCCGTAACAATATGCGCCGCCGCCACAATAGGGTCATTGGCCAGATGGGGGGCCGCGCCATGCCCGCCAAAACCCTGGATGGTGATGGTAAAGACGCTGGAGGAGGCCATGCACGGCCCTTCTACCACGCGCACATTGCCCACCTCTTCCGGCGTCCAGATGTGCATGGCGAAGGTCACATCCGGGCGCGGGTTTTCCAATACGCCATCGGCAATCATGGCAAAGGCGCCGCCCAGCCCTTCTTCGGCCGGTTGAAAGACAAATTTGATACGGCCGTGCATCCCCTCCCGATACTTCGCCATAATTTTGGCCAGCGCCAGCCCCATGCTGGTGTGCCCATCGTGGCCGCAGGCATGCATCACACCCACATTTTGGGAGGCATAAGGCTCGCCGCTCTCCTCCAAAATGGGCAGGGCGTCCATATCAAAGCGCAGCATCACCGTTGGCCCATCCTCCGGCCCTTCCAGCAAACCAACGACGCCTGTTTGCCCGATCCCCCGCTGCACTTCAAAACCCAACTGGTTTAACTGTTCGGCCACAATCCCGGCGGTGCGGAACTCTTCAAAGCCCATTTCCGGGTGTTGGTGCAAATCGCGGCGTCTGGCGACCATCTCATCAAACAGAGATTCCGCCTCTTTACGAAAATCTACTAAAGGCATGTAATTATTCCTCTCCCGACAATGGCTCCCCTATCGCCGATAGGCATTCACCGATAGGCATTCACCGATAATGTTCCGCATTATACTTGACAAGGTGGCAAGGTGACAGGGTGGAGTGTGACGGCTTTAGCCGTCATTGTGACGGCTAAAGCCGTCACACTCCACAACCAGAAACAACACGGCCGTGCCCCACTCCACCACCCGCCCTAATAGCTGCTGCCGGTAGAGGGTCTGTACCTGGGCCACCTCTTTTTTGCTCAGGCCACCAGCTTGCAGGCGACGGCCGTACCCCACCCGTTCCCCTTCCCCCTCACCAAACCAGCGGGCCAGATGCGTTTCGGTAATCTGGCGCTGGCTCGTTTCCGTTTCTAGCTGCATGTGGAGGGGGGTGAAGCCTACGGCCGTCAGCGCCGACTCTAGCGCCTTCTCATCCCAATTCACCAACGGGTCGGTTTCGTCATGGTAAATGGCTTCTTCAGCCATCGCCACCTTGTCACGCAATTTCGTCTGCTCGCCCCACTCCACCAGCCGGTACAAACGCTGCCCATGCCGGGGGACGGTCTGGATGAGGCAGAGACGGCCGTCGGGCAGTAACCAATCGCGCAGTCTTCCCATCTCATCGTAATCGGTAATCGGTAATCGGTAATCGGTGAAGAGGTTGCGGGCCAGGATGCGGTCGAATTTGAGGTCGGCTTCGCCGCGCAGGTTGAGCAGGTAGTCCAGTTCTGAAAGTGCGCCGATGAGGATGGACGGCCGTTCCATTTCCGGCAGTCGTTCGGCCATCTGCCGCAAAGCCTCGCCTGCCTGTGGATCGGCCGTCAGCGCCCAGACGCCACCCTCCGGCGCGCGCCGCACCGCTTCCCAGGTCAGCAGCCCCGACCCGGCATTGATGTCCAGGATAAGATGGTGGCGCTGCACGGCCGTCAGTTCAAACAACTTATCCCGCTGTTGCCCCAAGTTCCGCCCGCTATTACTAATCGTCCGCTGCAACCAGGCATCTCGCGCCTTATTCGTCGGGCTGGTTGTATAAATCTCCCCCATCTCCAATCGCCAATCTCCAAGCAACCCCTGGTTGCCCTCCAACATTCCTGCGATTTGCTCTTCTCTTCTTCGCGCCACCTGCTCCCGAATCCCCCGCTCGTATCCTTGATCCGACGGCTGGTAAAACAGTTTACCTTGCAGCGCCGCCGGAAGATATTGCTGCGCCACCCAATGGTCGCGGTAGGCATGGGGATACAGATAGCCTGCGCCATGCCCAAAGCCCTCCTTATCCCGGTTGGCGTCACGCAAATGGTTGGGCACCTCCGCCTCCTGCTCCTTTTCCACCGACCCCCGCGCATCAAAAAAGGCAAACGCAGAATTGGACTTGGGCGCAGTGGACAGATAGAGCGCCGCCAGCGCCAGCGGAAAACGGCCTTCGGGCAGCCCAATCCGCTCAAATGCCTGCCAACAGCTTAAGACCACCGTGATGGCGTTGGGGTCGGCCATGCCAATGTCTTCCCCGGCCAAAATCGCCATGCGCCGGAAGAGGAAACGCGGGTCTTCGCCAGCGTAATCCATCTTCGCCAGCCAGTACATAGCCGCGTCCGGGTCAGAACCGCGCACACTTTTGATGAAGGCGGAGATGGTGTCGTAATGTACATCCCCTTCCTTATCATAAAGCACAGCCCGCCGCTGAATGGATTCTTCGGCGACTTCAAGGGTGATATGGATACGGCCCGAAGCCGCTTCGGATTCGCCGCTGTCCTCTGCCGGCGTCGTCTCCACCGCCAGTTCCAGCGCATTCAGCACCCCCCGTGCATCGCCATTGGCTACGTCCACCAGATGCGCCAGGGCGTCATCATCCAGATGCACATTGAGTTTGCCGTAACCCCGCTCCTCATCCGCCAACGCCTGCCGCGCAATCTGGGTCAGGTCTTCTTCCGTCAGCGACTTTAGCTGGAAAATCCGGCTGCGGCTGACCAACGCCTTATTCACCTCAAAGTATGGGTTCTCCGTCGTCGCCCCAATCAGGATAATCGTGCCATTTTCCACCCAGGGCAGCAGCGCGTCTTGCTGCGCCTTGTTCCAGCGATGCACCTCGTCCACAAAGAGCGTCGTCCGCTGCCCATACAAATCGCGCCGCTCCTGCGCCGTGGCAATCGCTTCACGGATTTCCTTCACCCCCGCCAGCACCGCGTTGATGGTGATGAAGTGGCTGCGGGTGCTGTTGGCAATAACCATCGCCAGCGTGGTCTTGCCCGTGCCCGGCGGGCCATAAAAGATGAGCGAGGAAAGCTGGTCGGCCTGGATGGCCCGGCGCAGCAGCCGACCCGGCCCCAGGATGTGCGCCTGCCCCACGTATTCGTCCAGGGTGCGCGGCCGCATCCGGTTCGCCAGGGGAGATTCTTGCTGAATTTGAGCGGCACGGCCGTGAGTGAATAAGTCCATGTCTTAATTGTACCGGAGAATGGGGAATAGGATCACAAAGGCAACGAATGAGAAAGACAACATCCTAACCGTTGTGCTAAACGCTAGAATCGGGGATTAACGACCACCACTTATTTGCGAACGATTACCTATATCCGCGCCACGACATAGGCAATGATGTCTTGCAGAGACACAAGCTGTCCGTAGTCTGCTTCCGGCACGCTGACGCCCATCGCGCTTTCCAGGCTGATCAAAAAGTTAAGGAAGTCGAAGGAGTCAATGTCCAACGCCTCCTGCAAGTTCACCGTGTGGTCTAGTGCCTCATAATCCGCTTCCGGGGCAATGGCGCGCAGTAAATCAATCAGCGTGTATTCAATTTGTTTTTCGGCCACAGGCCGTGTTAATGTCGTCATAATTTCTCAACCTCCTGCAAACATTTCTGGAGCGCTTCCAGGAATAGGCCACCGCGATGGCCATCGCTGGCGCGATGGTCGCCCGCTAATGTAGCCGTCACCACCGGGCGCACGCCTAACATGCCGTTTTCAGCCCAGGGCTGCTCGGTGATCTTGCCAAAACCCACCAGGGTCACCTGCGGTGGGTAGATAACGCCGTAAACCTTCTCCACACCCCGGTCGCCCAGGCTGGTGAGAGTAACAGTGGGGTCTGTCATCTCGGAACTGCGCAAACGGCCGTTGCGCGTCCGCATAATCAAATCTCGCATGTCGGCCATCAATTCATCCAGGCTCTTCAAGTCGGCGTTGTGAATAGCCGGCGTTACCAGGCCACCCTGCCGCAGGGCAATGGCAAAACCGATGTGAATAGCCTCTTGTGGCCGAAAGGCATCGTCAATCCAGTAACCGTTTAACTCCGGCACTTCCACCAACGCTTTGGCGGTGGCCTTGATCAGTAGCACCACCGGCAGCAGCCGATCTTTAAGTGTGCGTTTCAGATTTTCCGCTTCCAGCCAGTGCAACGGCCGTGACATATCAATGCGCGTCTCCAGGTAATAGTGGGGGATGTCCCGGTTGGAGCGGCTCATGGCGGCGGCAATAGCCCGGCGCATCCCAGTCTGGAAGTCGGCCGCCGATTTTGCTTCGGCCGGTTCAGGGAGAGGTGTGGCTGCTGGTTTACTCACAGCGGCTGCCCGCTCCACGTCTTCCCGACACACCGCGCCATGGGGTCCGGTGCCGGTTAGCGAAAGTGGGTCAACGCCCAATTCTTCGGCGGCGCGGCGGGCCACAGGCGTTACCCGCACATGGTCTGCTTTGCGGGTTTCGGCAGCCTTTTCCACATCGGCCAGCGTGATCACGCCATCTGCGCCTGTGCCCACCACCGTTAGCAAATCCACACCCAGGTCGGCCGCGCGCCGCCGGGCAACAGGGGACACGCGCAAACGGCCGTCACGCTGCTTACCATTCTTAGCCGGTGTTGTTATCTTTTCTGGCGGTACAAAGGCAGGTTGCGTCTGAGGTGGGGCGGCTGTAGGCACGGTCACCAACGCTGGCATGACCTCACCTTCGGTCTGAATAATGGCTAACACGGCGCCCACCGGCGCCAATGTACCGGCCGCCACCAGGATTTCACCTATGACGCCATCTTCGAAGACTTCAATATCAATGACGCCTTTATCCGTTTCCACAGCAGCCACCACATCGCCGCGTTTCACCCGGTCGCCCGGCTGCACGCGCCAGTCATACAGGGTGCCTGCTTCCATATCTGCGCCCAGGGTAGGCATTTTGAATTCTGCCATCACAACACCCCCTTTGTGAAACGTGAAACGTGATGCATGACGGTGTCTGGTCATGCATCATGTATTACTTCATCAACTGACGCACGGCCGTCACAATTGTTTCCGTCTGTGGCAGGGCGGCGTCTTCCATATGTTTGGCATAGGGCAAGGGCACTTCGGCCGTACACAGACGAGCTACCGGCGCATCCAACTCATAAAACGCCTGTTCCATGATACGGGCGCTGATTTCGGCGGCGATGCTGCCGGTGCGCCAGCCTTCGTCCACAATGAGGGCGCGGTGGGTTTTACTGACGGAGCGAATAATGGTGGCGTCGTCTAACGGCCGTAACACCCGCAAATCAATCACCTCCGCCACCACCCCGTCTCGCGCCAGGATGTCGGCCGCTTCCAGCGCCTTAAACAGGCTGGCGCTGTAGGTGATAATGGTGACATCCGTCCCGGCGCGCATGACCTTTGCCCGCGCAATATCCACCGGCAGTGGGTTGGGTGGCAGCTCGCCTTTCATGTTGTAAAGCAGTGTATTCTCAAAAATCAGCACCGGGTCCGGGTCTTCCAGCGCCGGCCACAACATGCCCCGTGCATCTTCTACTGTTGCCGGAACCAACACTTTCATGCCGGGCACATGGGCATACCACCCCTCCCAGCTATGGGAATGTTGCGCCGCCAATTGCTTGCCGCCGCCGGTCGCCATGCGGATGACCACCGGCACGCTAAACTGCCCACCAGACATATGCAGCAGCGTGGCCGCATTGTTCACAATCTGGTCAGCCGCCAACAGGCTAAAGTTGCAGGTCATCACCTCCACAATGGGGCGCATCCCGCCCAGCGCCGCGCCAATGCCCGCGCCAGTAAAACCAGACTCCGACATGGGCGTGTCTATGATGCGTTCCGGGCCAAACTCGGCAAACATGCCTTTGCTGACGGCAAAACAACCGCCGTAACGGCCGACATCCTCACCCATGAGGAAGACGCGCTCATCGCGGCGCATAGCTTCGGTCATGGCCTCACGCATCGCCTCACGGTAGGTGATGGGGCGTAATTCGACGACCGCGATTTTTTCTACAGGTTCCAATAGTTGGGTACTCATACCACCCTCCAGTTCGTAGGGCGAATTGGCAATTCGCCCTACAGTTCAGAATAGACGAAGCGTTCCAGGTCGGCCACCGGCTCCCAGGTTCCGGCTTCGGCAAAGGCAACTGCCTCGGCAACTTCGGCTGCTACCTGTTTCTCTAGTTCGGCCATTTCGGCCGCTGCCATCGCACCCTGTTCTTGCAACAGCCGGGAAAGCTGGATGATGGGGTCGCGCTGCTTCCATTCTTCAATTTCGGTCTTGGTCCGGTACAGTTCGGCATCAAACATCGAATGGGCGCGGAAGCGATAAGTGCGGCATTCCAGGAAGTATGGCCCCAGGCCGCTGCGCACGTAATTGACTGCCTGCATAGCCGCCTCTTCAACAGCCAGCACATCCATGCCATCTACGGCCGTAGCCGGGACATTATACGCATCTGCTTTGCGCGCCAGTTCCGGTACCGCTTCGGAAATTTCCAACGGTACGCCCATGGCATACCGGTTATTCTCGCAGACGAACAGCACTGGTAATTGCCACAACGAAGCCAGGTTCATGGATTCGTGGAACTCCCCTTCTTGCACAGCGCCATCACCAAAGAAACAGCAGGTGACGTGCGGCCGGTGCTGCATCTTATCCGCCAGGGCCAGCCCCACCGCCAACGGCAAACCACCACCCACAATGGCGTTGCCACCGTAAAAATGGGTGGCAGCATCAAACAGGTGCATAGAACCACCATGGCCACGGGCGCACCCTTCTTGTTTGCCATACATCTCGGCCATGATCGCCCCCATGCCCACGCCACGCGCCAACGCCTGACCGTGCTCCCGGTATGTGGCAATTACCGCATCTTCAGGCCGCAGCGCTTGCAACACGCCCACAGCTACCGCTTCTTCACCATCATACAAATGCAAAAAGCCGCGAATTTTGGCGGCTGTATACAGTTCGTAACATTTCTCTTCAAAGCGGCGAATGCGCAGCATTTCGTGGAGCAGATGTAAATGGTGCGCCCGCTCCAGATCGTTTTGCGCCTGATCGGTCATCATTTCGGTGAACATCACGCTTCCTCCAATGTGGAAACGTCTCCTTCGGGCAGACCCAATTCCCACGCTTTCAGCAGCCGCCGCATGATTTTGCCGCTGCGCGTCTTGGGCAGATCTTGTTTGAACTCAATCTCCTTGGGCGCCACGGCCGAACCCAATTTCTGGCGGCCAAACCCTAACAATTCAAGTTTTAATTCTTCGCTGGCTTTATAGCCGGGCTTCAGTGACACAAACGCTTTCACCAGTTCGCCGATCACCGGGTTGGGTTTGCCAATCACCCCGGCTTCGGCTACCGCCGGATGTTCCATGAGGGCGCTCTCCACTTCAAATGGCCCCACCATGTGCCCGGCCGTTTTGATGATGTCATCGGCGCGGCCAACAAACCAGAAGTAGCCATCTTCGTCCCGCATGGCCAGGTCGCCGCTGATGTACCAACCGCCAACAAAGCATTTGCGATACCGTTCTTCCTCTAGCCAGTAACCACGGAACATGGAGGGCCAACCGGGCCGCAGCGCCAGATCACCGTCTACGCCAGGATTGGTGATGAGTTCTACCTCATGAGGGCTAACGCGGCGGACAATGGCGGCTTCAATGCCGGGCAACGGCCGTCCCATTGAACCAGGCCGTACTTCTTCTGACGCATAATTGGCGATCATGATGCCGCCCGTCTCCGTCTGCCACCAGTTGTCGTGAATGGTCAGGTGCAGCGTTTCCTGCCCCCAAACCACCGCTTCCGGGTTCAGCGGTTCACCCACACTGGCCACAAAACGCAGGTGGCTCAGGTCATACTCAGCCAATGGCTGGATGTCCAGCCGCATCAGGCGGCGAATGGCGGTGGGTGCGGTGTACCAGACCGTCACTTGCTGTTCGGCCAGCAGGCGATACCAGCGGTGAGCCTCAAACTCCGCCTCATCCACGATGCTGGTGACGCCCAACGCCAGCGGGGCAAGGATGCCGTAAGAGGTGCCTGTCACCCAGCCGGGATCGGCCGTACACCAGAAAACATCGTCCGAGTGCAAATCCAACGCATAACGGGCAGTGAGGATATGGGTGAGAATAGCGTCGTGAACATGCACAGCGCCTTTGGGCATGCCGGTGGTGCCACTGGTGAAATGCAAGACGGCTATGTCTTCGGAATTCGTCCGCCCAATTTCAAACTCTTCAGATGCTGTGACCATCAGGTGAGGCAGTGAATAAACACCATCTCCCAGGTGTTCGAACACATCCACCAAGAGAATCGCCTCTAGCATGGGCAGCTTATCCCGCTGATGGGCGATTTTTTGGGTGTATTGTTTCTGCGTAGTGACCAACACTCTGGCATTCCCCCGTAGCAAGCGTTGAAAAATAGGTTCTGGCCCAAAGGCAGAGAAGAGCGGGCAAAAAACACTGCGGTTTTTCAGTGTGCCCAAAGCGGCGATGTAGAGTGGGGGGATACGGCCGGCCAGGACAAAAACATGATCGCCCTTGATAACGCCCAGCCGCTGCAATACGTTGGCAAAGCGGTTTGTCTGGGCTTTCAACTCGCCATAGGTGATGTCCAGGATAGAGCCTTCTTTGTCAATCCAGCGCAGCGCCACATGATCCCGGAGAGGACCATCAGCATGGCGATCTACGGCCTCATGGGCTATGTTTAGCCCCTTGCCGTTCGGCAAACCAGTCACTTCCTGCCAGGCGGCATCCCAGGAAAATTCGGCGTAGGTTTGTTCGTAATTAAGCAGATTAGGGGGCACAGGGCAATCGGCGACCGACTTGAAAATCGTTTCAAATGTCATAACATCCTCCTTTGCAGTGGCAGCCACTATAAGAAGAGGATTGGCGGCGAAGATAAATGACAATCAATAAAAGGTTCGCCGCCAATCAAGGGTAAGTTATAGGGCGGCTGTGACTGCAAATGAAAACACCCCTGCACTTCAACTTGTTGTCTTGGTTATAGATAATTCAGGTAGAAGTTGGACAATAGACCTGACACCTTATTTTTGAACGAAAACGTTCAAACAGAAGGGGTTTCTATTC
>DAOMOK010000001.1:0-655438 GCA_035444285.1 Chloroflexota bacterium | reverse complement strand
TGTAAATTCAGAATAGAAATGCCCTCTGTTTGATCAAAAACAAGGTGTCAGGTCTGCGTGGATGGTAGTTCAAACCAAAACACAGACCCACCACCCGGCCGATCATCCACACCCACACGGCCGTGATGCGCGTCAATCACCGTCTTGACCACATATAGTCCCAGGCCAATGCCGTACTGCTCCCGGTCTGCTGAATCCAGGCGCACAAAACGGTGGAACAAATTGGCCCGTTCCGCCGGGGGAATACCCGGCCCCTGGTCGGTCACCGCTACCCGCAGCCAGCCATCGGCCGTCTTTGTCTCTATGGCGATCGTTGTGCCCTGTGGACTATATTTGCTGGCGTTGGTGAGCAAGTTTACCATCACCTGCGTCAGTCGGGCGGGATCAGCCTGAATCTCCGGTAAATCATCTGGTTGGCTGCGGGAAATGGTTTGTGCCCGTCGCTCCAGCAACGGCCGTACAATGTGCAGCGCGTCGGTAATGGAATCCTGGATGTGGCACGGCCGTAACCGCACCACAAATTCACCTGCTTCAATACTGCTGCTTTCCAGCAAATTGTCAATCAGCGTATGCAGGCTGGACAGGCTGAGATACGATGGTTTGAGCAATTCCCGCATCTCAGACGCCGACAAATTTTCCTGTTCATCTAGCAGCAGTTCCATCGAAGCCTGAAGCGTACTCAGTGGGGTGCGGAACTCGTGGGAAATGTTCGCCAGGAAATAGGAGCGCAGCCGCCGCACCGCCTCCTCCTGAGTCACATCGCGCAAGACCAGCACCACCCGCGCCGCGGGCTGCGCCGTATCCTGCGGCAGTGGGTGCAGCCGCGCCCCAGTCACGGCCAATACACTGTTTTTACCCTGACGGGTGCGAATGGTAAGCTGTCGTCTGCTGCCAACGGGTGGCGCCACTTCCAGAAAGCGGCGGCTGTCCGGCGCTGCCAGCCGGAATACCTCATTGGCTGTCACTCCTAATGCTTCATCGGCTGACCAGCCGGTGAGCGCTTCCGCGCCCTGGCTAAAAAAGGTGATACGGCCGTAGCCATCCAATGTTACCACGCCCTCTACAATGGATTGAATGAGCGTATTCAGCCATTCTCGCGCCTGTGACTGTTCCTCCAACGACTGGAGCATTAATTCCTGACTTTTGTGCAGCGCCGTTGCCAATGTGCCGATTTCGGCCGGAGAGGAAAGCAGCGGAATAGGCGCCAGCAAATCCCCCTGGCTGATTTGTTCGGCCGCCTCCGTCAGCTTTTGCAGCGGCGCCACCAACTGGCGCACATACCAGCTTCCCACCAGCCCGGCGACCAGGATAACCACGGCCGTACTCGTCGCCACACCTGCCAGCGCCTGCCGTTCGGTGGTGATCAGGTCATTCACCGGCAGCGCCACTTCGGCGAAAAACATCGTTTCGTTTTCCGCGCCGGGCAGGGGAATGTAGGCCACAAAGTAGGTATTGCCCGCCAGCGCCATCTGTGCTTGTGGTGCAGTCAAGGCATTCTGGAAGTTCGTGTCTTTTTGCCCGGCGGCGGCAAAGGCGGGTTCGCCGGTACCAGCCAGGCTGCTGCTCAACCGGCTGCCGTCTGGCGCAATCATGGTGTGGCCCACGCCGGTATTTTTGGCAAGCTGATGGAGTGCGTTTGCATCCAGCCAGCGCCCGGTGACGGTTGTGCCCAATAGCTGCTGGCTGACCGTATCTGTCACCGGCTGGCTGGCCAGCAGCGCAGGCTGCCTATTGACCAGGCTGAATAGTTCGGGCAATGGCGCGGCGCACACGGCCGTCAACGCCACATCCCCTGCCAACACACGGCCGTCCTGGCAAACAAGCAAGATGTCCAGGTCACTTTGTCGCTGAAAATCCTGCAAATAGGGGGCCAATTCGGTCAGGGCATTGCGGCGCACAAGCTGCTGTAACGTGGGCCGTTCGCTAAAAAGCTGCGCCAGATCAGCCAGCCGCACCTGTTCCGCTTGCAGCAGTGATTGGGTGGCCTGCTGTGCGTTTTGCACATTTTGCCATGCCTGCTGCTGCAACTGGCGGCGCGTCAGCCAGTAGGCGGGCAGGCTGGTACTCAGTGTCGTTAGCACAATCAGCAGCAAAAAAGCCGCCAGCAGCCGCATGGAAAAGCGGTCAAAGGCCAACCGTCTGGTCATGGCAATGGTTGGCCCCAGCCACCACCGCCGGGTGTCTCAATGCGCAACACGTCATCGGCGTCCAACTGCCGCGTAAATTTGCCGGGCAGGGGCAGGGTTTGCCCTTCGTGGATGAGGCTGTTCTGGCCCGGTTGCCCTGCTTCACCCCCTTGCAGCCCATACGGCGCTAGCGTCCGCCGTTCACTGGTGACGGTGACGGTAACGGGCACAAGGAAACGAAATGCGCGCACCAGACCATTACCGCCCCGGTAACGGCCGTGCCCCCCTGACCCCTCTCTTAACGCATACTCCTCCACCCGCAGCGGAAATTGATACTCCAATGCCTCTACCGGCGTATTCAGGGTATTGCTCATATGCACATGCAGCCCACTGCCGCCATCCCCGGTTGGCCCTGCGCCCGCGCCGCCGCCAATCGTTTCGTAATAGGCAAAGTGGGGGGATGGGGCGATGGGGGGATGGGGTGAAGGGGTGAGGGGGTGAGGGGATTGGCCTGGTATGGGCGAGGCAGTTGGGAACTGACGAGTCTCGCCAGCGATCACCTTGCCTAACTGCCTCGCCCCTCCACTGCCCCCAAATGTCACATTATTCATCGTGCCCTGGCTGGCGGCAGGGATGATACCCGGCAGCGCCTGAGCCAGTGCCCCTAGCACCACATCGGTGATGCGCTGCGAGGTCTCCACATTGCCCGCTGCTACCGCATGGGGTGGGTGGGGGTCAAGCAGTGAACCGGGTGGGATGATGACCTGCACGGGGGCAAACGCCCCCTGGTTCATAGGCAGGTCGGTTTGCAGCAGCGCCAGCGCCGCGCAGCGCACGCAGTAAGCCACGGCCGACACCGCAATGGCGGGCACGGCATTCAAATTGCCACGCACGGCCGTGGCCGTCCCTGCAAAATCCACCACCATCTGTGAACCCTGCACGGTAATGGTCGCCGTGATGGGGATGGGTAAGTCAGCCTGCTGGCCCCTGACCGGTTGGCCGTCATCGTCCAGGTAATCGGTGCAGGTGTAACGGCCGTCGGGAATTTGTTCAATAGCTGCCCTCGTCAATTTCTGCGCGTAGTCAATGAGGGCGTTGGCGTGGGACTGCGCTTCAGCCAGGCCATAACGGGCCACAATTTCTTGCAGCCGCTTCTCGCCGGTGGCGTGAGCGGCCAACTGTGCCGCCAGGTCGCCGTCTCGTTCGTCCGGGGTACGCACATTGCGCAAGATGAGCTGCCACACGGCCGTGTTCCGTTTGCCACCCTCCACCAGCTTAATCGGCGGAATGATGATCCCCTCCTGGTAAATTTCGGTAGAGAGGGGCATGGAGCCGGGGGACATGCCGCCTACGTCGGCGTGGTGGGCGCGGCTGGCGACGAAGAAATCGGGAGTGAGCAGTGAGCGGTTAGCAGTAAGCAGTAAAGAGGTATCGGCACACTGCTCACTGCTCACTGCTAACTGCTCACTAACAAAGACCGGTGAGACGAGCGTAATATCCGGCAAATGGTTGCCGCCCTGGTAGGGGTCATTGACGATGATCACATCGCCGGGGGTGAAGGGGGCGCAGTGGGTAATGGCGGCCTGGACGGAGGCGGGCATGGCCCCCAGGTGGACGGGGATGTGGGCGGCCTGGGCCAGCATACGGCCGTCGCCCAAAAACAAGGCGCAGCTAAAATCGAGCCGTTCTTTAATGTTGGGGCTGTAAGCGGCCCGTTCCAATGTTACCCCCATCTCCTCGGCGACGGAGGCGAACAGATTAGCAAAAATGGACAGGGTGACGGCCGTTGTACTCATAGTAGAAAGGAGGGCAATACTAGGTTCGCGGGCAAATTGTATCGGGGTGGGGTGGGGCTGTCGAGAGGGTATGGATTGATACAGTCCATCTTGTCAAAAGGGGTGAGTATCATCTGGCTACCGCGCCGTACGACGGGTTGGGATGGTGAGGGGATCCTTGTGAGAGTTCTGTGAGACGGCCGTATTACACTCCCCACCAGCAATCAGTGATCGGTGGTCGGTAAGCGGTGGTCGGCTATGGATGAACAACAAGATACCGGGGTGATGTCGCAATTTGAAAAGGAGGCGCACTCCTTTGTCATCCGAATTTGGAAAGAAAACCGGGACGAAGAGGTGACGGCCGTGCCTGATGCCCCCATCTGGCGCGGCTGGATTCGCCACGTGCAGTCAGACCGCCAGTATTACTTCACCGACACCGCCGAAATCAGTCGCATTGTGGCCCGTTATACCACCCATGACGCCGAACTAGACAACCTGTTTGAACCTATCCAAAAGGGATCCGCCCATGACCGTTAAGGTGATCCGCGACGACCGCCAGGAAACGCGCAGCGGTTTCGCCGACAGCCAGGCGCAGTTGTTGGCCGGGCTGTCGGTGGTAGATTTGCGCGTCCGGTGGGCGGTGGCGCGGGCGCGGGCCAATGGGCTGAATCCCCAGGACGAATTTCGTGGTCTTTACATCTCCGATGACCAGATTACCGAAATGTTAGGTTATGACATTGGCCAGCACCTCTGGTCGGCCAACGGGCATGGCCTGAATGGGCATGGCCCTCATGCGGGTGTCAATTGGCCGGAGCTGATCGCCAATGCCCGCGCCGGCTGGCAGGCGCAGACCCGCGCCGCTCGTGAAACTGGCGTCGCCATGCGGCTGGATGACATGACACAAGCGTTTGGCCTGACACTCGAAGAAACGGAAGCATTTTTGCTGGCGCTGGCCCCGGAAATTGACCCCCGCTACGCCCAGATTTACGCCTATTTGCAAGATGATGTGACCCGCAAACGGCCGTCCGTAGATCTCCTCCTCAATCTGCTCACCGACAACTTCAGCCAAAAGTTGCAGCAGCGGCGGTTGTTTGGCGACAACGGCCGTTTGCTGCAATGCCGCCTCTTGCTGCGTGAAGGCGACCGCGAATTCCTGGCGCAAACGGTACGGCCGTATCCCCACCTCATTGAATTCTTGCTGGACGATGACCAGTTAGACCCTAAACTGGATGGACTGGCGCATCTGCGCCCGGCCAGCCATGCGCCGCTGCATCGCCTGTCGCCTGATTTTGTGGCCCGGCTGACGCAGGTTTATGACGGTCTGGCGCAGCCACCCTTTTTTGCTTTTTATGGCAGTTATGGCACAGGGCGGCAGGAAGCGGCCCTGAAACTGGCCGAATTTTGCGGGCAGCCGTTGTTAACGGTCAACCTGGCAGCGATAGCCGCCCAGGAAGAGGAACGGGATGAACTGCTGCGGCGGGTATTGCGTGACGGCCGTCTCTACCAGGCCACCCTTTACCTCACCCACTGGCAGGCATTGTTGGCAGACGGCCGTCCGCCCCACTTTCTCTTCGCGGAACTATTGGCCTACCCGCACACCATCATCGTTTCCAGCGAGGCGGAATGGCAGCCGGCCAACGCGCTGCGCCGTCGCCCGGTATTTGCCGTCACCTTTCCCACGCCCGATTTTGACGGCCGTCTGGCCATCTGGCAGGCGCATTTAGGGGATGAACCGGGGCTGGATTTGACGGCCGTCGCCACCTACTTCCGCTTTTCTCCCGGCCAGATTGAAGATGCTATCGCCACCGCCCACGACCTGGCCCGCTGGCGCGGCGAATCCCTGACTACTGCCGACCTCTTCGCCGCCAGCCGCGCCCATTCCAACCAAAACCTGGCCACGCTGGCTGCCAAAATCCAGCCCCGCTACACCTGGGATGATATTGTGCTGCCCGCCGACACCCTCAACCAACTGCGCGAGATGGTCAGCACCGTGCGCCAGCGCCCCATCGTCTATGGCGACTGGGGCTTCGACCGCAAACTGGCGTTGGGCAAAGGTCTGAGCGCCCTTTTTGCCGGGGAATCAGGCACCGGCAAGACAATGGCCGCAGACATCATGGCCGGGGAATTGGGGCTGGATTTGTACAAAGTAGACCTCTCCACCCTGGTCAGCAAATACATCGGTGAGACGGAGAAAAATCTGGATCGCATCTTCACCGAAGCCGCCACCAGCAACGCCATCCTCTTTTTTGACGAGGCCGACGCTATTTTTGGCAAACGCTCGGAAGTGAAAGACAGCCACGACCGCTACGCCAATATCGAAATTAGCTACCTGCTACAACGCATGGAAGCGTATGACGGCGTGGTCATCCTGGCTACCAATTTGCGCGCCAACCTGGACGAAGCGTTCACCCGCCGCCTGCACTTTGCCATCGAGTTCCCCTTCCCGGAAGCCGCCGACCGCGAAGAAATCTGGCGCGTCAATTTCCCGCCGGAAACGCCCCTGGCCCCGGATGTGAACTGGCTCTTGCTGGCGCAGCGGTACCCATTGGCCGGCGGCAATATCCGCAACATCATCCTGGCCGCCGCCTTCCTGGCGGCCGAACAAGGCCAGCACGTGGGCATGCCCCACCTGCTGCACGCCGCCCGCCGGGAGTACCAAAAAATTGGCCGGTTGATAGACGATAGATTGTTTAGGAATGGAGATTAGAGATTGGAGATTGGTTAATCTCTACTCTCCAATCTCCTTTTTGGAGGACACCATGCCATCTGAACATGCTTTTGAAGATAAGGGAAAGGTGAAGCCAAAACCGACGGTGGAATCGGGAGCGCCGCAGAAGGAGAATGCGCCTGTGAATGTGGACCCGATGGCGGGGCGGCTGGATGCCACGGCCGTACAACACATGCAGCAAACAGTGGGCAACACGGCCGTGCAGCGCTTCCTGGCCCAACGCAGTGGCAGCGGCCCCACCGAACTGGACGACGACACCGCCAGCGCCATCAACCAGCAGCGCGGCAGCGGCCATGGTCTGGACGATGGCATGTCCGCCAAAGCCGGGGCCACCATGGGTCAGGATTTCAGCGGCGTCAAAATTCACACCGACAGCCAGGCTGACCAACTCTCCCACCAGCTAGGCGCTAAAGCGTTCACCACCGGCAACGACATCTTCTTCCGCTCTGGCGAATACAACCCCGCCAGCAGCGAAGGCCAGACCCTTATCGCCCACGAACTCACCCACGTCGTACAGCAGGGCGCATCGGCCCCATCTGTCCAGGGCAAAATGGCCGTCAACGACCCTAACGACCAGTATGAGGCCGAAGCCGACCACGTCGCCGAAACCGTCATGGCCCAACCTGACGATATCCAACGCGCCGCTGAAGAAGACGAACTGCAAATGCAAGAAGAGGAAGACGAATTGCAGTTGCAGGAAGAAGAAGATGAACTGCAGATGCAAGAGGAAGAAGAGGAATTGCAATTGCAGGAAGAGGAAGAAGAACCTATTCAAGCGCAGGAAATGGAAGAAGAGGAAGAGATAGTCTAGTAATTGAGAGATTGGGAGATAGGGAGATCATGGCAATCTCCCATTTCAGGGATCTTATTATGCTTGCCGATCTAGACGAATCCATCAAGAAGCTACTCGTCGCTGAGATTCCCATCAAAAATGGGGAGATTGACGTGAAGTTTGATCAGCCCAAGCGCGAATGGAGCGCCAAACTGGCTAAACCTACCATCAACTTCTTCCTGTATGACGTGCGCGAAAATGTGACGCTGCGCCAGCATCAGTGGGAACAGATCAAACAAAACGGCGGCCCGCATGTGGATGTCGCCCGTCTGAAACGCACGCCCTTCCGTGTGGATTGTTTCTACATGATCACTGCCTGGGCGGCCGAACCAGACGACGAACACCGGCTGCTTTCCCGCGTCCTGATGGCCTTGTTTCGTAATCCCATCCTGGAAGACACTTTCCTTGTGGGAGATATGCAGGGGCAGGCGTTTGAAATTCAGGGGCGTGTGGCCAGCCATGATAAGCTGACCAACCCGGCCGAAGTGTGGAGCGCATTGGACAATGAGATGCGTCCCAGCATTTCCTATCTGGTGACGGTGTCCATGGATCCCTGGCAAGAAGTCACCGGGCCGCCAGTACGCACCTTCACCATGCGCACCGGGTTGTCCCCCGACCCGCGCCAGAGCGCGTTGGAACCAGGCACAAGCATGGCCGCCGAGGCGCTGTACATTGGCGGCTACGTGCTGCAAAAAGGACAGCCGCAGCCGGGCATTCGTGTGGAGATACGCGAGCGGGGATTGGTGGATATGACGGATAAGGACGGCCGTTTCCGTCTGGGTGGTCTACTCGAAGGCAATTACACCCTGATCGCCACCCCCGAAACCGGCAAACCTAAAGAACGCAAAATCACCGTCCCCAACGAAAAAGGCAACTACGACATCGAACTTTAAGCCCGTTCGTAGTAGGCGATTTATCGCCTTCTTACGGCGATGAATCGCCTACTACGAACAGAGGCAGGAGAAATAATATAAATGAAACCACACAACCTCATCCAAAATCGCGCCCCGCCTGTTTCGTAACCAGTAATCCGTAACCCGTAAACCGTAAGCGGACTTCGGGCTTCGGATTACGTTTCACGCATCACGTTTCACGCATCACGTATTATGGCGGCCCGGTTCACCCAACCGGCCCCACGTTCACAAGGAGAATGAAATATGGCTGTAGCATACGCAACTCCTGGTGTCTATGTTGAACAGGTAGACAAAGGCACCAAGCCCATTGAGGCGGCGGGGACCTCCATCACCGCCTTTTTGGGCATTACAGCCGAAGCCAGCATCAAGTCCATCAATGACAAGGGCGAAGAAGTGCGCGACTCCGTTCTGGGGCGCGCTATGCTTGTCACTAACTGGACGCAGTTTAGCAACCTCTTTGGCGGATTCGTCGAAGGCGCTTATCTGCCCGATGCGGTTTACGGCTACTTTAACAACGGCGGTGGCCCCTGTTACGTCACCAGCCTGCGCGCCATCACCGAGATGCCCAAGCCCAGAGCCAAACCCGCGCCGCGCAAACCAGCCGGCAAAGCGGACGAGGCCCCGGCCGAAGGCGGCGACGCCGCGGCGGCTGAACCAGAACCCAGCTTCGGCCCGCTGACGGCCAAAGAGTTTATCGGTGATGTGGCCGAGCGCACCGGCATCAATGGCCTGGAAGCGTTCAGCAATATCAGCTTGCTGGTCTGCCCGGACGTATTCTATGGGTATGATGGCTCCGAAGAGGCTAAAAAGCGTGTCAAGCAGGTGCAAACGGCGATGATCGCCCACTGCGAAAATATGCAGTACCGCTTTGCTCTGTTGGATACGCCGCCCGGCCTCAGTGCCCAGGATGCCCGCGACTGGCGCTACTACGTCAACTTCGATACCTCATATGCCGCCATGTACTATCCCTGGATCGAAATTGCCGACCTGAGCGACAGCCCGCAGAATAGCAAGTTTGTACCCCCCAGCGGCCACGTGGTTGGCATCTACAACCGCACCGACGCCGAACGCGGCGTCCACAAAGCCCCGGCCAACGAAGTGATCCTGGGCGCGACCAATCTGGAAATTGACCTGACCAAAGGCGAACAAGACACGCTGAATCCCATTGGTGTGAATTGCATTCGTACCTTCCCCGGACGCGGCATCCGTGTTTGGGGGGCGCGCACCCTCAGCAGTGATGGGTCATGGCGTTACATCAACGTGCGCCGTCTGTTCAGCCAGGTGGGGCAATCGCTGGATGTGGGTTTGCAATGGGTGGTCTTTGAACCCAACGACAGCAACCTGTGGGCGCGGGTACGGCGGGACATTGTCGCCTTTTTGCGCGTCATCTGGCGCAGTGGGGCGCTGTTCGGGGCTACCCCGGAGCAGGCGTTCTACGTGAAGTGCGACGAAGAACTCAACCCGCACGAAATTCGTGACCTGGGTCAGCTCATCATTGAAGTCGGCATGGCGCCGGTGAAACCGGCCGAATTCGTCATCTTACGTCTGAGCCAGTGGGCCGGCGCAGATGCGGAAGCGTAGTGGGAATTATGAAGGATGAATTATGAATTATGAAAGCCTTTCATAATTCATAATTCCTAATTCCTAATTCCTCCTGATAAGGAGAAATGCAATGGCAGATCGTGAAGACCCCCTTGTTGGTTTTCATTTCGGCATTGAAATTCAGGGCGTGGTGAGTGGTTTCTTCACCGAATGCTCCGGTTTAGGCTCAGAACAAGAGATCATTGAGCATAAGGTGATCACGGAAAGCGGTCAGGAAGTGGTGATGAAACTGCCTGGCCGACTGAAGTGGGAGAATATCACCCTCAAGCGCGGCATCACCAGCAGCATGGACATCTGGAACTGGCGCAAGCAGGTGGAAGATGGCAATGTGGATGCGGCCCGCCACAATGGGTCGGTGGTGATGTATGACCACATGCTGAAACCGGTGGCCCGTTGGAATTTTGAAAATGCGTGGCCGGTGAAGGTGAGCGGCCCGCAGCCGAAAGCGGACAGCAACGAGATTGGCGTGGAAGAATTAACGATTGCGCATGAGTACATTGTGCGCGTTCAGTAGAGCGTAGGGGCGAGGCAGGCAGGAGACAACTTGTCTGAAAAAATCAGGTTTGATCTGCCTGCCTCGCCCTTACAACCAACATATGCAAACTGAGGTGGAATTTTATCTCCCCAGGGGTTATGTGGATGCAGCCGGACAGGTACATCAATACGGCCGTATGCGTCTGGCGCTGGCGATTGATGAGGTAGAGGCGATGAATGACCCTCGTGTGCGGGCCAATGAATCCTATCTGCCGGTCTTTTTGCTGAGCCGGGTGGTAAGGCAAATTGGCACGGTCACGGCCGTGACCCCCGACCTGATCGAGCGCCTCTTTGCTTCTGACCTGGCCTATCTGCAAGAACTGTACCTGCGGCTCAACAGCAGCGAACACATCGCCATCGGCGCCGTGTGCCCCGCCTGCCATACCGCCTTCCAGGTGCAGGTCGCGCCGTTGGGGTGAAATTCAATTGACAATTGATAATTTTCAATTGTCAATTATCAATTTATGGCCGAGACACAATCAACCACACAGCCCCAAAAAGGCAAGCTGACGCCGGAGCAGGTGCGGCAGGTGGCCGAGTCGGTGCTGGCGTTGTGGCGGCGTGACCTGGCAGTGGAACGAGAGAGACAACGATATGGCCAACGATAGACTGGCAACCGACGCGCTGCGGCAAACGGCCGTGCCCGCCTTCCGCTTTGTGGTGGAAATTGGCGGCACGCCCCAGGCCGCCTTTACCGAATGTACCCTGCCCATGATCGAGTGGGAGATGGAAGAGGTAAAGGAAGGCGGGTTGAATACCTACACGCACCAGCTTCCCGGCCGGCGCAAAGCGGCCAAAATGACCCTGAAAAATGGCGTGGGCAGCGGTGATCTATACAACTGGTGCCTGAAGCAAATGGGCGAAGAATTTGAACGCAAGCAGGTGACTGTTTCCCTGATGGATTCGATGAAAAAAAAGGTGATGAGCTGGACGTTGGCCGGCGCCTATCCGCTGAAATGGACAGGCCCTCAGTTAAAATCCAGCGATAGTAGTGTGGCCATTCAAACGCTAGAACTGGCCTGTGATGAAGTTTCGGTGGCGACGGGGTAAAAGATGAGATGAGGAGACTGGGAGATTGATCAGTCTCCTCATCTCAAAAATGGCATATGGCGGAGAACAGATTAACACGGGCAAATCCTTTGGCGAACCGGACGCGGCGGTATGCGGGCATGTCGGTTATATTTCGCCAGGAAACGGCAGAGAGCGGCACGGCTACTTCGGCTGCGCTCAGTGCAAGCGTACCGGTCAGTGGCCCGGTGGTGCCCGGATTTTTATGGGCGCCGGAACTGTGGGCTGCCAGAGCGGAGGCCGCGCCGATGGGAGATGAAGCCACGGCCGTACCTTCCCCCGCCACACCAACCATCCAACGCCAACCAGACTCCCCATTGGCTGCCCCGGCGGCTGTTTCCCCGGCAGTGTCGCCGGTGATGGACACGGCCGTATCTGCCACAGTCCCATCCATACCACCACCGACTGATTTGGCAGGCTCAGCGCCGGTCGCGCCTCCTATTTCCACAGCGCCCGATACGCCCCCACCAACCGCTGTGGCTGCAACCCCATTGCCTGGTGCTCCAACCATTCAGCGGCACGTGGATGAAACGGAACGTCCGTCGGTACAGCTTACCCCGTCACAAGCAGAATTACCTGCGGCTGACCTGGCTGCTTCGGCATCGGAACCGACCCCGTCACATACGCCGCCAATGGTTGCCACGCTGCCGGATATACCGCCGGTCACGCCGTCGGATATACCGCCGGTCACACTGCCCTCTGTGCCTGCCCCGGCTCGTTCGCTCTGGGGGCGCATGGGGCAGCAATTGGGGCGGTTGGTCTCACGACCACAACCATCAACCACGCCGCCGTTGGCCCCTCCCGTAACCCGAACTGAGGCAGCGGACACGGCCGTATCTCACCCAATTCCTGCGCCCCAACCGGCCACAATACCTGGGCCTGCTCCGGTACAACGGCAATTGGTAGAGGACGAGGCTGATTTATCCGTAACGGCCGTGCCGCCGGTTGCCCCTTTACCGACCGCGCCGCCGCCTGCCGTTCCAACGATTCCGGCACAAATTCAGTCAGACACGGCCGTCACGACAACGGCCGTCACACCGACGGCCGTTTCCCCGGCAACGGTTCAACGCCAGCCAGAAACGCCGGTTGCACCGACGCCCCTGTCCACAGGCCCGGCGCCTGTTGTGCCACCCGCCGGACTGGTCACGGCGCCGCCTCAGCCCGGAGTGGCAGGTGCGCCCCCCGTTAGTTCGTCCGGATCGGCGACGGCCGTACTGCCTGCCCCCATACAGCGCCAACCAGAAACACCGGCAGCAACAACGTTACACACGCCATTGGCGACGGCCGTGCAGCCGCCATCGGCAGTAACTGGCCCCGCGTCGGTGATGCCGACTGCGCCACCGGCCACCTTATCTGCCGCGTCATCAGATGTTTCAACTGCACCATCCGTTGTTTCTGCTGGGCCATCGCTGGCTGCGTCCACGCCCTTGCCGTCTCAACCACCGGCGGTGCAGCCACCTGTCACGCCGCCTGCACCGGTGCAGCTTCAGCCCGAAGCCGCGCCGCAGACAGAAGAGGACCGCAACTGGCGGCGATTGGAGACGATCATGCGGCGGCATAAGGAGCAAGAGGTAGCGGCGGAAGCAGACAGCGAGGGGGGGATAGAAACCTCACCGCCTGTAGCCAGCAGTGAACCACCGTTGCCCTCATTTGCTCGCCCCAAACCGGCGGCTAAACCTGCGCCGGGCACGGTCAGCCGCCAACCGGCCGCGCCGCCGCGTGAAACGCCGATGATAGCGGTGGCGCGCGGCCGTGCGCCTGGGGTAGGAGATACAGCCGCTGCACCGGGCGCAGCACCGATGGTGTCCGCCACACCAACGGCGCCCGCCGTTCCTACGGTGTCCGCCACGCCAACGGCGCCGCCGACTGAGTGGGTGACGCCGCCAATCGAAACCGCCGCTGCCATGCCCGATAGCCCATCCGAAAGTCCATCGCCCGCTGCACTGCCGACAGTCCAGACCCAGATGGATGACGAAACGCTGTTAGCTGCTCCCACAGAAACGGATTTGCCCGCTGGTTTCTCTGCTGGTAACCAAACAGAGCGGGCTGTGGCTGAAACATCTGCCGTACCTTCGCCTTTGCAGGCGGTGTGGCCGGTGCAAACCGTACAGCGTGCCGAAACGCCAGCTACTGCTGCCCCTATTTCGCCAGCAGTTGGCCCATTTCCAGCGCCCACTGAGCCGCCGGTACGCCCGCCCACGCCGCAAGATTTTTGGGTGGAAGAGCGGCTGGCAACGGTACCGCCGGGTATGCCCACCGATTCGTCGGTGCCCTTGCTGCGCCCGCGTCGGCCGCGCCCAGGGGGACCGACTGCATTGGCGGCGGCTGCACCGGCGGCTGATGTGGTCACGGCCGTGCCACCCACCATCCAGCGCCAACCAGAAAGCGAAACCGGGCCGATTGGGCTGGTACCTACCGAAATTGGCGCACTGCCGCCGGATTTGTGGATGCTGATTGGGCAGCCGCCGCCGACAGAGACCGCTCCAGAAACACAAACACCGCCCGGTCAGCCAGTGGTGATGGCTAAACGAGAAGGGCAGGGTATGACGGCCGTAGCCTCCACCCCTGATTCTTCGGTGACTTCTGTCCCAGACCTGTCCGATTACATCCAACTTGAAGAAGGGGGCGAGATGGGTGCGGGGACGGCCGTGACCGGCGAAAGCGGGGCAAGCGGCGAGGAAACAGAGGAAAAAAAAGAGGGCGAAGAGATTGACATAAATGAACTGGCCCGCCAGGTTTACGCCCACCTCCGGGGCCAGTTAACAATTGAAAGAGAACGCGAACGCGGCCGATTGATACATAAATGGTAGATCAGGTTATTGAGTAATTAAGTAATTAAGTAGTTGGGTAACTGGCGCGGCTAATTACCCAATTACTCAATTACCGCAAAATGAAATGGCAAACACACGAGGCAATTTAGTTCCGGCTGTCATTTACAAAGCGGACGAAAACGGGGAAAAGATCGGCTTTGAAGTGCCGTGCATGTTCAACCCGTTTGAATACACCGTTTCCAAAACCAACAACTACTCCGAAGAGGCAAAAAACCAGAGCGACAGCCCATCGGTCAACTTCAAAAAGGCCGGGCCACAAACGCTGAAACTGGCGTTGGTTTTTGACACCTACGAAACGGGCGAGGACGTCAGCCAGCAAACCCGCCAGTTGTGGAAATTTATGCAGCCCACCGAAGCCGCCGCTAACAGCGACAAAAAAGAGCCGCCGCGCGTGGCGTTTAAGTGGGGGTCGTTCCAATTTGCGGCCGTCATCACCAACATGACACAGAAATTTACCCTGTTCAAAAAAGACGGTACGCCGGTTCGGGCAAAGGTAGACATTACCTTTACCCAATACAACGATATTGAGGATTATAAAAATCAGGCGCAAAACCCGACCTCTGGCGGTGGGCCGGTGCTGCGCACCTGGCAGGTCATTCGTGGCGACCGGCTGGACAATATTGCCGCCGATGTGTATGGCGACGCCACCAGATGGCGACAAATTGCCGAATACAACGGTCTGGACAACCCGCTGGCGCTGCGCCCCGGCCAGCGGATTATCATACCAAAAGATGTTACATAGGAAATAATTGGGTAATTACGTAATTACCCAATTACCCAATTACCTTGTATGCCTGAGCAAAAACCACTCTCTTCCGAAATAAAAATCTCTGTCGGTGGCAGCCCGGTGCAGCCGACCATTTTGGCGCAGGTGGCAGAATTGACGGTGGACCAACATGCCCATTTGCCCCATATGTTTACCATTCGCCTGCTTGACCCCAACCTGGAACTTTTAAGCGGCGGGCCATTTGACCTGACGAAAGAAGTGAAGATTGAAGTGGGTGATGCCCGGGAACAACTGAAAACCTTGATGACGGGTGAGATTACAGCTTTGGAGCCGACTTTTGGCGAGGGGATGGTCGCAGAGTTATGGGTGCGCGGTTATGACAAATCGCACCGGCTGTACCGGCAGAGGAAGAGCCAGGCATTTTTGAACAAGAAAGATAGCGATCTGGCGACGCAAATGGCCCAGGCGGTTGGGCTGCAAACGCAGGTTGAAGTAACGAATACGGTTTATGATCACATTTACCAGCATAACCAGTCTGACCTGGAGTTTTTGATGCAGCGCGCATGGCGGATTGGGTATGAATGTTTTGTGGAGGAGGGCAAGCTGTATTTTCGCAAGCCGCCCTCGGGCAGCGCCAGTGTGACGTTGAAGTGGGGTGAGGATTTGCTGACGTTTTATCCGCGGATGACGTTGGCGGAGCAGGTGGGCGAGGTAATTGTAAAGGGGTGGGATCCGAAGGAGCTGAAGGCAATTGTGGGCCAGGCGCAGAGCGGTAAGCTTTACCCAGAAATTGGCGAGTCTAAGAATGGTGCTGCCTGGGCCAGCGCGTTTGGCACGGGCAAGATGGTGGTAGTAGACCAACCGGTACTGAACCAATCAGAGGCAAATACACTGGCTGAAGCCCGGCTGAATGAGCTAAGCGGGGCTTTTGTTCAGGCAGAAGGGGTGGCATTTCGCCGCCCGGACATAAAAGCCGGGCAATGGATTAAGTTGGAGAATTTGGGGACACGCTTTAGTGGGAAGTATCTGGTGACGCGCGTGACACATGTTTACAGTCCAGAAGGGTTGCGCTGCCAGTTTGTGGTCTATGGGACGCGGACAGGAACGTTGTTGGAAGCGACGAATGGCTCACGGCCGTCTACCCGCTGGCCTGGTGTGGTGATTGGTGTTGTCACTAATACGGAAGACCCGAACAAGTGGGGCCGGGTGAAGGTGAAATTCCCCTGGATGGCCGATGACGCCGAAAGTGATTGGGCGCGGTTGGTGGGGCCGGGTGGTGGGCCGAAGGCCGGTTTTTATGCGGTACCGGACGTGGGCGACGAGGTGGTGGTGGCCTTTGAGCATGGGGATTTTTCACGGCCGTACATTATCGGTGGTCTCTGGAATGGCAAGCACGACATCCCACCGACGGCGGCTAGTGCGGGGAATGGGGAACGGCCGTTGGTGCGCACCTGGCATTCCCGCACCGGCCACGCCATTACCATGCACGACGACAGCGACAATAAAGTAGAAATCAAAACGGCCGGCGGCCACACCATTACCCTGGATGACGCCGGCAGCAAACTGGAGATCAAGAGCAAAAATGGTATCACCATCAACATAGACGATGGTGGCAACAAGCTCACCATTGAAGGCAGCAACGAAGTCCTGGTGAAGTCGAGTACCAATATGACATTGGAAGCCGGGGCCAATATGGACCTGAAGGCTACCGGCAATATGAAACTCCAGGCCAACGGCACCATAGACGTGCAGGCTACTGGCCCCGCCAGCGTGAAAGGCGCAGTGGTGAATTTGAATTAAGGTTTGTAGCAGCCACTTTAGTGGCGTTTGTGGGCGATAAATCGCCTACTACAAACGATGTGAAAAGTCTTATGGCTCAGTTAGTTACAAACAACGCCCAAATTATGTGCAGTTTTGGCACTACACCCGGCAACCTGATCATTACACCGGAGGGCCGCACCAATGCCAGCAACATGCCTGGCGCGACCATCATGGACAACGTGCCCATGAAAAATGTGTTGCCGTTTGGTATGTGTATCACTTTGAGCAATCCGCAGGTGGCGGCGGCGACATCGGCAGCGCTGGGTGTGCTGACGCCGCAGCCCTGCATTCCGGTAACAACCGCACCCTGGACGCCCGGTTCACCCACGGTGATGATCGGCAATAAACCGGCATTGAACAATACCTGCACTTTAATGTGCGCCTGGGGTGGCGTGATTACCGTCGTTTCCCCGGGGCAAGTGACGACGAATGTGCCGTAAAAGGTTCATAGTAACCGCAATGCGGTTACTATGAACATGAATGAATATGAAACAAGACATCATTGGCAAAGGATGGGCATTTCCGCCCCAAATTGACCGGCAGGGTGGGCTGGCGCTGGCGCAGGGCGACGCCGAATTGAGCCAGGCCATCCAGATTATCCTGGAGACGGCGCCTGGCCAACGGGTGATGCGCCCGGCGTTTGGCTGCCGTCTGCACGAACTGTTATTCGCGCCCAATAACAGCCACACCGCCAGCCAGGCGCGCCGCTATGTGGAAGAGGCGCTCGGACGTTGGGAACCCCGTGTCAACGTCCTTACCGTTGACGCCTACCCCGACCCGGACGCGGACAACTGCCTGACCATTCGCATCGAATATGAAATCAAATCAACCCACGACAAACGGAGCCTGGTGCATCCGTTTTATTTAATACCCGAGGAATGAAAGGAATTAGGAATTATGAATTAGGAATTATGAAAACCTTTCATAATTCATGATTCATAATTCATAATTGAGGTAAACATGCCCCTGGCAGCGCCTAAATTAGACGACCGATTGTTTCAAGACCTGGTGGATGAGGCGAAGAAGCGGATTCCGCACTATACCAGTGAATGGACTGACCATAACGTCAGTGACCCTGGCGTGACGTTGATTGAACTGTTTGCCTGGCTGACGGAGACGACCCTTTACCGGTTGAACCGTGTGCCGGAGCGCCATTACGTGAAGTTTTTGGAAATGTTGGGGGTGACGCTCCATGCCCCGGTGCCGGCCAAAGCGCCGGTCACGTTCTGGCTGTCGGCGCCGGTGGAGGCAGATGTGGTCATCCCGGCGGGCACGGAAGTTGCCAGCACGCAGACGGAGACGGAACGCTCTATTGTGTTCACCACGGATGCCGATTTTACGGTTATCGCGCCTCAGTTTAGCCAGGTGTTTTCGGAGACGATGGGGCAAGACAAGAGTGATTTCCGTTCGTCGCCGCGGTTGAGCGCGTTGGCGGCGGGGCTGGCGGAGCAGCAGCAATTCCGCGTCTTTTCAGAGACGCCGCAGGTGGGGGATGCGCTTTATCTGGGTTTTGAGAATGATCTCAGCCACCACATTTTGCGGTTGGAGACGGAATGGGACAACGCCGGTGGGCGTGGCCCGAACCCGGACTTGCCACCTTATGTGTGGGAGGCTTCAAGCAGCAATCGTGACCGCCCCTGGTCGCCTTGTTTTTCGGAAGTGGACGGGACGCGGGCGCTGAATGGCAACGGCCGTATTCAAATCCACCTGCCTGCCATGGGCCAGTACACCGTCAACGGCAAGAAACTGTACTGGGTGCGGGTGCGGGTGAAGGAGATTACGCGGCCAGAACGGGAAGAGGGGATGCGGCCGTATACCAGTTCACCCCTGCTGCGCAAACTGACCACCTCCACACATGGCGGCATTATCCTCAGCACTCACGCTCAGGCCATCCGAGATGAACTGTTGGGGCAGAGCGATGGCTCGCCAGGGCAGCGCTTTTTCTTGCAGGTAACGCCCATTTTAGCGCGGCGTGACGGCGAGACGCTGCTCGTGTACGTCAGCGGTGAGGGGGCACAGGTGTGGCAGGAGGTGAAAGATTTTGCCGATTCTCATGCCGACAGCCGCCACTACACCCTGGACAGCGTGACCGGTGAGCTGCGCTTTGGCCCGGCCATTCGCCAGCCGGATGGGGCGATCAAACGTTACGGCGCCATTCCACCGCGTGGCGCGAACCTGGTCTTTAAGCAATACCGGTATGGCGGCGGCGAAGAGGGTAACGTGGAAGCGGCTATCATCAACACCCTGAAAACGGCGATTCCCTATGTGGATCGGGTGAGCAACCGGCAGCCAGCCTGGGGTGGTTTGGATGAGGAAACGCTGGAAGACGCCATGGTGCGCGCCCCGAAAATCATGCGCCACCGGGATCGGGCGGTGACGGCGGCCGACTACGAAGACCTGGCGCTGCAAACGCCAGGCGTGACCATTGGCCGGGTGAAATGTTTGCAGCCAGAGCCGTCGGAAGGCGGGCGGGTAGCGCCGGGGCAGGTGTATGTGTTGGTGATCCCCCGTGTGCGTCGGCCGGACGGCTTTTTGACGCCGGAGGAGTTGCAGTTAGATGAGACCGATGTGGCCCGGCTGACCACTTTTCTGGATGAACGGCGGTTGCTGACGACCCGCCTCTTTGTGCGCGCCCCGGCTTATCGCTGGGTGGCGGCGCGGGTGCGTTTGCGGGCCAGCCCGGATGCGTCGCAAACGGCCGTGGAGCAAGAAATCATGGCCCGCCTCTACCGCTTTTTGAATCCACTGACCGGTGGGCCGCGTGGCGACGGCTGGCCGTTTGGCCGGGAGTTGTTCCTGTCCGATGTGTACCAGAGTTTGCAGGGCACGCCGCATGTACAATTTATTCGGTCGGTGGAACTGTTTATCACCGAACCAGGCAGTGGGCCGCAGGGCGAACCGGTGGAGTCGGTGGAAGTAGTGGCGCATGGCATCATTGCCTCCGGCGCGCATGTGGTGGAGTTTGTGTGATAGGTGATCCGCGAAGGGCGCGAAGAAACGCGAAGCAGGGCTGAGGCCGTTGAGACAGCCTGATAAATAACAGGGAAGATGGCTTTCCAATGGCCTTAGCTTCAGGCGGAGATGCAATATGGCTGATAAAAAGAAAAAATTGGCAAGACGCCAGGCAGCTAAAAAAAGGGCGATGAAAAAAAGCCAGCATACGGCACTGGTCGAGCCACTTCAGCCAGCAGCGGAGAATGAGTTTGGTGATGGCTTGTCAGCTCACGTTTCCATGTCAGCGCAAAGCCAGTTGTTAGGCCATACCCATTTGTCGTCGGTGCAGCGCCAGGAAGTGGCCCGCCATATTGGTGAGGCAGGTGGTAATCATCATCTGGCGAGAGTCATTGGGCAGATGCAAACGGCTGCCGGGTCTGAGTTTGTGCAAAAAAATGGTGAGACGTTGGTTGACCGGGGCGGCGGGTCGCATGAAGTGGTGGCCGGGGACAGCTTGTGGCGGATTGCGGAACAGACATATGGTCACGGCCGTTACTGGCGTGACATCTACCGGGCTAACCCAGACAAGGCGGCCAGAGGTGGCGATTTGATTTTAGTGGGCGTCATTTTGACGCTGCCAGTGCTGCGTGTGCCTGGTGAAGCGCCCCCGGAACCGGAACCGGGCGGTGGCGGCACCGAACCAGCCGTGGAGCCAATCGGCATTAGCACTGAGTTTGGCAATTTTGATGTGTACCCGGATGAGTTTGTGGGGCCGCTGCCGTTGAGCGTGCGCAGCGCCGAGTCCTGGCCGATCCGTCAATCAGAGTATGATGCCCTTATGGATCGGTTGACCGAGGTCAGTAACAATACCTCCAATCTGATTGTCACAGGTACAGATGATTTTAAGGCAGGCGTGATGCTGGATTTGGGCTGGTTGATGACTTCTGGCGTGGGCCAGGAGTTGGTGCAGGAAATTCAAGATTCGCCCCATACCGTCACTATTCAAGTGGGTGGCGGCGGTAATGCCACCTCTTACAATCCGGATGCCGATTCATATGAGAGGCCGGTCAGCCCGCCGGAAGCCGGGCCGGGGGCAAATGTCACCATCACCTATAACCCCAATGTTTTGTTCATCAAGAGTGGGGCGCTGGACTGGCACCATCGGCCGCCAGCTATTGGTCTGGCACATGAGATGGTTCATGCCTGGACGGGCGTCTATGGCACGCGGGCGTTGGGCACGGATGCGGCTGGGGTCAAGCGACGGGAACTGCAAGCGACCGGCCTGGGTGAATTTGTCGCTGCCCGGATAACAGAAAACCGGTTCCGGGCGGCGTTTGGGTTGCCTTTGCGCCCGGTTTATTGATGATGAACCGTAACTTTTCGGTAGGGGCGTGGCGGGGATACCTGGTAATACTTGGTTGGTTATTGGTGGCCTGTACGGTGGCTGCCACAGAAGAGATGACCAATACACCTGTTATGAGTTACACGCCAGCAGTGCAGATGGAGCAGACTATGACGACAAAAGATGTGATACCAGAAACAACGACGGACACGGCCGTAACTCTTCAGGCGCAGGCGCAGACGCAGGCCAACACGCTCGTAGTAACGTACCAGATCACAAATGGTCTGGGCCAAACAATTTACCTGGTGAATCGCCTGTTTCAATGGACAGCAAATGGCTTATCGCTAGACCCCAACTTGATTTATGCCGCCAGGGAAGGGGAAAGCGTGCGGCTGGTGAAAGCATGTTTGCCGGTGCCGGATGATCTGGATGTGGAATCGCCGATTGTACCGTTTTTAACGGCCGTGTCTGCCGGTGAGACCTTCTCGGAAACCATAACCTTACCCTTGCCCCTGATGCCCCGCGATCCTTATGGCCAACTATTACCTGGCGCTCAGGTGACGAACGACTCATCTATTCAGTTTGTGGTGGGTTGGTTTAAGGAGGGCGATACGGCCGTGAGCCGCCAAAGTCAGTCAGACGGTTCAACATTGCTCTCAGCCGAATATGATGAGGTTAAACAGGTGCAAAACTTATTGCAGACAACCCTTTCCGTGCAGATTCCAACCACTATTCAATAATGCGCTACCAACGCAGCCTTTGAAGAGCAAGCGAATTGATGAATGATTTGACCGGGCAGCAAATTGATCAGTACCGCATCGAAGCCCTCCTGGGTGAGGGCGGGATGGGGGCTGTCTATCGGGCGCGGGATGTGCATTTGAATCGGCTGGTGGCCTTGAAGATCATGAAACAAAGTCTGGCACGCCAGCCAGAGTTCCAGCAGCGTTTTTTGCAGGAAGCGCAGGCTGCCGCCCGCCTGAAACATCCTTCTATCGTTCAGATTTACCATTTTGGCAACCGCCAGACTTTGCTCTATATGGCCATGGCATATGTGCCGGGGGCCACGTTGGGCACGTATGTACGCCGTTTGCAGCAGACGCGACAGGTTCTGCAATTATCGGAGTCCCTGTTTTTGCTGGCGCAGGTAGCGGATGCTTTGGGTTACGCGCATCGCCAGGGGGTGGTACACCGCGACATCAAACCGGACAATGTGCTGCTGGAAACACTCGATCAGCCCGAACGGGAAGGCGAGCCTCCGGTACGGGCTGTTGTCACCGATTTTGGCCTGGCCAAGTTATTGGAGGGGGGTGTGGAAACGCAGACGGGCACTTTTTTGGGGACGATGCCCTATATGTCGCCGGAACAATGTCGCGGGCGGAATATAGACGGCCGTTCCGACATCTACTCCCTGGGCATTTTGCTCTACCAATTGGCGACCGGTCGTCTGCCGTTTGACATTCGCACCCCGGCCGAGGCCGCCGAAAAACATATCCGTGAGTTGCCGCCGCTGCCCCACGCTATTCGCCCCGGCTTACCGGCGGACCTGGAGGCGCTCATCCTCAAAGCCATTGCCAAACAGCCGGAGGAACGCTTTCAGACCGGCGAAGAAATGGCGCGGGCGCTGCGCCAGCAAGCGCGATCCGACATGACCGTTCTGGAAGCGCAGGCAGTAGACAGCGAACCGGCTGCCGGTGGGACATCTGCCGCTACCGTCGTCAGCCTGGTGACGCAGTTGATGCCGGAAATGAGCCAGGGCATAGCCCCCTCCGTTAGTTCTGGCCTGGTAGCGCCGGGTGGTACAGACTATCTTATCATCCAGCGCCAGGGCGAAGCGGATATGACTGTTAGTTTGGACAAGGCAAAGCTGACCATTGGCCGCAGCCAGGGGAACGATATTGTGCTGGATGCAGCGGGTGTTTCCCGGCAGCACGCCCGCCTGGAACGCACCACGGGTGGCTGGCAAATCCTGGACACGGGCAGCAGCAATGGCACGTTCGTGAAGAGCAGCCAATTGTTGCCGAACATCCCAGAGCCTCTGGAACCGGGGCAGGTGGTTCGCCTGGGGCCGTTTTTCCTGCGCTGGCAGGCGGCGGCTGGCACGGCTTCAGCCGTGGCCGTAGCCGGTCAACCGCAATGGTCACGCACCGTGCGCGCCGGGCAAAGCGGCGTCACCCAACTGCTGAGCATGGATGGGCAGTTGGGGATTCTGGTGAACCCGACCAATGTGGATGTTACACCCGGCGGGCGGGCCGAAATTCAGATCGAACTGATGAATCAAGGCCCGCTGGTAGACCATTTTGAGCTGCGCCTCTCTCTGTTGCCCGCCGAGTGGGTGACGTTACCATCCGAACCGGTGCAGTTGATGCCCGGCGGTACGGTCTCTTTGCCATTCACCATTCACCCGCCGCGCCACAGCAGCGCCCGCGCCGGTCGCCACCCCTACCAGCTAGAAATATTTTCCGTTTCCACCAGGCAGCGGGTGGCGATGATCAAAGGAAACGTCACCATCGCTCCGTTTGCCCGCTTCAAGGTGGAAGCGCAGCCGACGCAGTTGGTAAACCGGGGTATTTGCCGGGTGACGGTGCAAAATGAAGGCAACAGCCCGGCGACGTATGCGGTGCGGGCGCAGGAACCGGCTGATGCGCTCAGTTTTTTTGGTGAACAAAGCGCCCTGTCGGTGCCGCCAGGCCAGTCTGGCGAGGTGATGCTGCGGGTGCAGCCAATGGCACGGCCGTTCACCGGGCGGGCGCGCTCTTATTCCTTCCAGGTACAGGTGCAGGCAGCGGCCGATGAAGTCGAACGCAAGCAAGGTATTATTGAGGTAAATCCGCGATTTCCCACCTGGATGTTGTGGCTGATTCCGGTATTGAGCGTTTTTACTTGCCTGGGACTGGCTTTTGGTGGGCGGGCATATTGGGTGTACAGCGTGGGGGTGCAGCAGACGGCGACGGCCGTAGGCGTCCAGACGACGATTGCCCAATTCACGCCCACGCCGGAAGCCACCGGCACACCGCTACCGGACACACCCACACCCGATTTGCAGGGGACACAATCGTTCATAGACAGCCAGAATGCCAATGCCACCGCTCAGGCGTTAGCGGCCGAAAATGCGGCTACTTCCACGGCGTTGGCAGTGGCGCAACAAACGATCAGCGCACAGCAGACGCAGCAGGCGGTTGATGCGCAACAAACGGTGAGCGCCCAGCAGACACAACAGGCCGTTCTTGCTCAGGAAACGGCCGTGGCCCAGACAGCAATCGCCCAAACAGTTGCCGCCCAAACCGCCGAAGCGCAGCAAACAGAGGTGTCCGCTGCCCAAACCGCACAGGCGGCCACAGCCACCGCCCAGGCCCGTCTGGTAGCCCATTACCCATTGGCTGACAATGCCACGGATGTCACCGGCAAACAGGCGAATATGACCTTGACCAATGCACCTTTTCAGAACGAAGGCGTCTATTGCAATGGTATTTATCCCGGTTCAACCGACCCCAACGCCTGTGTTATCTCCACGCCCAATTTGAATGACTTTGCCTTTAACTCTTTCTCCATCCAGATTGAGTTCAATGCGGATGAATTCCGACGGATGCCGGTTGTTGTCGGCGGCCGTTCTTTTCGTTGGATGGGTTTTGAACTCAATGCAGATGGCAGCATTAGCCTGTTGACCAACAACAGCAACCGCGAACCTTGCTCCGGTGCGTACCAGCCAGGTCAGTGGCACACGGCGTTGATCACCTATGATGGCTCGGTGGGCAGGTTATACCTGGACAGGGTTTTGCGGTGTAGTGTGACCTTTAGTCTGAATCACAGCAATGACCGTGACGTGAGCGTGATCAATTATTCCAATGGCACTATTTTCAAGGGGCATGTGCGTGAGTTGCGAATTTTCAATGAACCCATTGTGCCGATTCTTATTATCAGCCCGCCGCTGTTGGTGACGGTGGTTCCGCCGATTATTTCACCTTAATAGAAGCAGACCCTAAGGGTTTCAGAAAACCCTTAGGGTCTTAACCGTGAGTTATGACGGCCGATACGAACAACCAACCCAAACCCAAGGTGAAAGAGCCACAGAAACCACCACCAACGGTGGAAACGCTTATGCCTGAGATTGGTTCTTATGCGGCAGGCTGGGAAAAAGCAGCGACAGGCGTTTCGCCTACCCCTACCAACCAGATACCCTTAAATCCGGCTGCCAGCGTCTTCACCAATGTTGTCATGCGGCAACTGGCTTCTGGTACACCATCAGAAATACCGGGACATAAAACCGCACGGCCGTTGCGCCAGACGGCCGTGTTGCGCAGCCAACAAATACAAGGCAACCAGCATGTGCAGCGGCTGGTGTCTCAGCGGTTGGCGCTGGTGCAGCGTCAGGAGCCAGAGCCTGCGGCGGCAGCCCCGGCTGTCACGGTTCAACTTGGCCCATTTACGGTCACGACGTATTCCCAACTGTTAGCGGTGGCGCGGGTGGCGGCAGCGGAATTGAAGACAGAAGCGGAAGCCATTCCCGCCGGGGAAACGGTGCGCGCCGATGCCGAAAAGCTGGCCGATGATTGGAAAGGATGGGAATCATTTCTATCAGGCCAGGGGGAGTCGCCTCTCTCCGAGGCGGCTGCCAACCAGGCAAAATTGTGGTACGACGAATATGAAAAGGCAAAGGAAGCCCTGGACAAATTCCAGAAACGCAAAGCGGCCGAAGAACTGGAAGAATTAGAGAGCAAGATGGCTGACGCCCAGGCGCAAATTGATGCCTTACCCGCAAAGTTTGATGATTTGATGCGGGCGGCATTTCTCAACCAGAAGACCGACATGCTCAGCCAGATCAATAATGTGTTTAGCACGGCGCTGGATTGTTCCCTGGCTATTGTGGAACTGCAAGATCAGGTCAAACAGGCTGTTAACATCCTGGGTACCACATCCAGCCGCGCCTCGGAAATGATTAGCAAGTATCAACCGCTGGCGACGGCGCTTAACAAAGTGTTGGCCGGTTACAGCGCCATCAAATCGGCTATCTCTCTGCTGTCGGGTGGGTCTGGGCCGACGGAGTTGGATAAGAGTTTTGATAAGGTAGGCACACTGACCGGCGCTGTCAGCGCCGCCGGGACGCTGTTGGGGACATCGGCCGCTTTTACGCTGTATGTGAACCTGTACATGGTGCCCGTTGCTACCAAGTTGATCGGAATTGCCCAGAAAATCGTGCGGGAGCACAACCATTTGCTCAACCGGTTGAGCATGGAAGAAGGCAATCTGGATAGCGTGGATTGGAGCGTAGAGCCAGGGGGGCGGGAGATGTATGAGTTTATGACAAATGTAATGAAAGCGGCTGATTCCACCGGTGTACCCGATCCCGTCCCCAAATCTATTGGCGCTTATTTTGTAGACAACAAAGATAACCTGGAAGCCGGCGCCGGCGTGGAACTGCCCACCAAAGGGTTCTGGTTCTGGGAAAAAGTAGACCCCAAGAAGATCAAATACTGGGTCTTCAAGAATCGGCAAAACTTGTGGATGATGTTTTATGGTAGTCATAAACCCAGGTGACAAGTATAGGAGCATTAGCCAAACATTTGCTTTATTGACGACGAGAACACAATGAACACAAAACAGAGAAACCACGCGAAAAATACAAATCCAGAAACGGCCCGTCAGAAACCTGTAAGCAAAGCCGCACCTCTGGAATCGGCATTGTTACCGGCTGGTTTGGCCTTGCCTGAATTGTTATCCGGGTTGTCAGGGCAAGAGACGGCACGGCCGTTGCGCCAACAAACCCTGCTCCGTCTGCAAAAACAGCGGGGCAACGCCTACGTGCAGCGCCATTTGCACCCAGAAGATGTGCAGCTAACGGAAGAGGATGAAGCGCCGCTGCCCACTGAGGGGCTGGGCAAAGAGGAAGAGCTAGAAGGGCATGGCGACCTGGGCCGCCAGACGGTGATACAGCGGGAAGATGGCCCCGGCGCTGCCGCCGCCGCACCCGCTGCCGCGCCCGCCAGCCCTACCGCCAATATCACCCTGACCGTTAACCCACCCACCATTATTCGTTCCCCGGAGGCAGACATTTCGGCCAGCCATGGCGCGGAAGGCATTGCCGGGTGGTGTACACCGGCCTACAACGTCAATGTCACCAGCCGCACCGCTACCACCATCGGCATCACGGTCACGTTGAGTTTTTCCATTGAGTTAGCCAGCGAATATACCGGCGACCGGCTGTCGGTGTTGAGCGACCACGAAAACGGCCATGTGCGCATCGGCGAACGGCTGGCACAGCAGCATTTTGTGACCGATTTACAGACTAATTTGCAGGCGCTGCCCAATTTTTCAGCGGGGCCGCCCATTCAAACGCAAATCGTGACGGCGGCGAATGCCTTCACCACGGCCGAAGGCACGGAATCGCGGGCGTATGATACGGCCGATTATCCCCGCATGATTGAGGCCTATTTTGGGGCGCGCACGCCGCTGGCCGATTTAGCAGCGGCTTCCGCCCCTATCCAGCGCATGATTGATGCGTTGCAGGCGTTTAATAGCTATGTGACGAACATGGATGCGTTGGATACCGATGAAAGCGCGTTGGAAAATGTGACCCACCCCGTTATTAACGCGCGCGCAGCGTTGAGCCAGACCGATGTCTCCCGGTTGCAATATAACCCGGAGTTTAAGACCATGGTGGCGACTTCGCAGAATTTTGTGAATGGAATGAAGGATCACGTAAGCGAGACGGGGAGCGTTAATTTGAATGAAATTGAGTTGACGCTGGCTACTTTTACCTGGGCGCCGTCGGTGTGATCAGGTGATGGGGTGATGGGGTGATGGGGTGAAAAAGGACATCGCCATCTTCTTCATAATTCATAATTCATAATACATAATTCAAATGGTGACAAGGTGAGTAAGGAACAGCAGGCAGAAACAAAACAGCATAAGGCACAACGGCCGTCGCCCACCGTTGAAGCGGCGCCCCTGGCCGAAAATCTATTGGCGTTTTCGGGGCTGTCGGCTTTTAGTGGGCTGCCGGATCATGCCACGGCACGGCCGTTGCGCCAGCAGCATGTTCTCCATCTGCAAAAACGGCATGGCAATCATTTTGTGCAGCGCCATCTGGCCGATGAGATGGTGTCCCGCCAGGACGAGGAAGAAGAGGTGGAAGAACCGCCGATGAACGCTTCGGTTCTTGCCTTTGAAGAAGAAGTCGAAGGATACGCCGCCCCTGACGGGCTGGTACAGTTGCAGCCGGACGGCGGGGCCAACAGCGCCACCATCAATCTGGTGGTCAACCCGCCCAATGTGGTGCGCAAACCAGAACAGGACATTGCCTCGGCGCACGGCCGTAGTGGGATTGCCGGGTGGACCAGTTCACAGTTACGTTCCAGCGCCACGCCGCCATCCGCGCACAGCATCACCATCAACCTGACGCTCAATTTCACCATGGAACTGGCCAGCGAATACAGCGGCGTGCCGCTGCAAATTTTGCAAGATCACGAAAATGGGCATGTGAAAATTGCCACACGCCTGGCCGAAGACCTCAAGGATAACCTGAAATTTGACCTGGAAGCCTTGCCCGACTTTACGGCCAGCAACGAAGCAAAGGCCGCCGAAATTGTGCGGCGGGTGACAGGGGATTATGTGACCGATGACCGCAAGGAGCAGGATGCCTTCGATGCGGCCGACTATCACCGCATGACGCAGGCTTACCTAGGCAGCAAAACGCCGCTGGCCGATCTGGAAGCACAATCTCCGGCCATCAAGAACATGGCCGATGCCCTGCGGGGGTTTAAGGCGGCCGTTGATCTGGGTACGCTCATTCAATATATGGCGCAGCAGGTGGTACAGGCCGGGCAAGGGCTGAGCGCCGATGACCTGGCGCGGCTGCAATACAACCTCGAATTTAAGGCGCTGGTTGGCAGTTGCCAGCGTGAGGTGCGCTGGATGGTGGATATGGGCGATGCCGCCGGCAGTTATTTCTTTGATTTGATAACCGAGGTGGACAACACTTTGATGCGGTTTACCTGGGCTGCGCCCTAGGGCGGTACGGTTATACTTGCTGTGGCCGGTTTCCAACCGTGCCGCCTCCGGCAGAAATGCCAGATGATGTCTTTGCAAGTCTATAAACCGGCCACCACGAGTATAGTTGATGGCTACGGCAACCAAACAGGCAGCAAAAGAGAAAACGACGCAGGCGGAAAAGTCGCGTCAGGCGGCTGCCCCTGATGTGTTGTCGGCAGGGCCGGAAATCGGCACGGCCGTAGCCCCATCCCCCACCACTCTGAGCAACCTGCCCAATCATGCTACCAACCGCGCCTTGCGGCAAACGGCCGTGTTGACCATGCAAAAACAGCACGGTAATGCTTCAGTGCAGCGTATGTTGGCCCGCGCTAACGGCCGTAACGGGCACAACCATACTGCCCCCACCGCCGAAACGGAACGGGGGGAGGGCCAGGAATTTTTAGGGGCGGGTGCGCCTACGCTGGCCTCGTCGCCGCCTGCGCCGCCAGCCAGCAATGGCAGTAATGGCAGCAACGGTCATCATGCCACCAACGGCGTTCCGGCGATCCAGCGCGAAGATGGCGAGCAGGGCGATGCCCCCACTGAGGCCGAAAAAGCGGCCGCTTTAGCCGCTGCCCGCGCTGCCGAAGCAAAGGCCAACCAGAGTGCCGCCGAAGCCCAGCAGGAAGTGGGCAAATCACAAACAGCTAAAGCGGCGGAAAAGCAGGTGGGGGAAACGGCCAAAGGCAAAGCTGACCAGGCCAAAGGGGAAGCCAAAGCCATTGCCGCCAATGGCGCCGCGGCGGCGACTGCTACCACGGCTGCGGCAGCAACGGCCGTTGCCCCACCCAAAGCGTCGGCCGCCAAACCGTCGGCCAACGGTGCGGGTGGTGGCCCGGCGGTGGTCAGTGGTGAGAAAGGACCGGATTATGTGGCGCCTAAGTCCCCGGAAGAAGACCCGGCTTTTATGGGGGTAACGAATCGGGTGAAGGAAACGGCCGTTGGCGAAGCCGCCCACGCCCCTGCTACCGACAAAGCGGCCGAAGCCGCCGCCGCCGCCGAAATGCCCGCCGCCGAAATGGCCGGGCGCGCCCAAAACAACCAGACGGGCGAGATGGAAAACGCCCCCACGCCGGACTTTGATGCCCCCGGTTTCAAAGCCCGCTTGATGCAGCGCATCCAGGAAATGACCCCCCAAAATGCCGAGGCAGCAGACCAGTTCAAAGAGAGCAATCAACTGGATGGTATGAAGGGGGAGGCTACGAACCAGGTAGCTGCCGAAAAAGAGAAGAGCAAAGCGCCGATGGAAGAGGCGACCGGCGCTGCCCCCGATACCGGCGCCGTGCCGCCGAAACCCGTCACGCCCATTCCCGATGCCGATCCAGGCGAAACGCCGCCGCCTATGGGCGCGGAACAGGCCGTACCCAAAGAAAAAGGCGTGGGCGAGGTGGAGCAGCCCCTCCGCGAAAGCAGCCAATCGTTGGATGACCAGATGGCGGAAGCGGAGGTGACGGAGGAGCAACTGGCGAATTCCAATGAGCCGGAATTTACGGGGGCGTTGGCATCAAAGGAAGAAGCGCAGACTCATGCCAGAGAAGCGCCCACCGAGGTACGGGCGGCCGAGCAGGAACATATAACCACGGCGCAAACAGAGGCTACGGCCGTAGCCGAACAGCAAACCCAGGCGATGCATACTGACCGCGCCGCCCTGTTGGGTCAGGTGGAAGGTCGCCAGGAAACGGCACAAACGGCCGATGAGCAGGCGCGCGCCAAAGTGGGCGCGGACATCAATGCCATTTACGAAGAGACCAAAACCAACGTCGAAGCGATATTAGACCGGCTGGATGGGGAAGTGGAGCGCGTCTTTAGCGCCGGGGCGGAAGCGGCCAAGAAGGCGTTTGAAGATTATGTGGACGCCAAAATGGAGGCGTACAAGGAAGAGCGGTACGGCGGTTGGCTGGGCTGGGCGCGCTGGATTGCGGATAAGCTGGCGGGTATGCCGGGTGAGGTCAATGCCTTTTACGCCGAGGGGCGTAACCTGTTCATCAGCAAGATGGACGCGGTGATTGACAATGTGGTCGCCATCATTGGCCGGGGCATGGCCGAGGCAAAAGCGGAAATTGCCAACGGCCGTAAACGTATCCAGGATTACATTGCCCAACTACCCCAAGATTTGCAGGCCGTCGGCCAGGAAGCAGCCGATAACATCCAGAGCCAGTTTGACCAGCTAGAACAAAGCGTCAACGATAAACAAAACGCTCTGATTGACACCCTTGCCAGCAAATACCAGGAACACTTGCAAGCGGTAGACGCCCGTATTGAAGAGATGAAAGCGGCCAATGCCGGCCTGATTGACAAGGCGCTTAACGCCATTGTGGGGGTCATCAAAGTCATTCTGGAATTGAAGGAGATGTTACTCAATGTGCTGGCGCGGGTGGCCGATGCCATTGGCAAAATCATCAGCGCCCCCATTGAATTCCTGGGCAACCTCATCGGCGCGATAAAACAAGGGTTTAGCCAGTTCATTGACAACATTGGCACCCATTTGCAGCAAGGCTTCATTGCCTGGCTCACCGGGACGTTAGGCGGCGCAGGTATTACCCTGCCGCAGACGTTTGATTTGCCCGGCATTTTGCAGTTGGTGATGCAAATTTTGGGTATCTCCTTTGAGCAGATTATGGGCAAGGTGTCCCAGGTGTTGGGCATTGACATCATGGGCATCTACGGCCAGATCATGGAGCTGGTGAACATTTACCAGGAACAGGGTATGGTCGGGCTGGCGAAGTATGGACTGGAGCGGCTGATTGGCGCGGACGGCGTCGAAGCGCTGATGGAAGTGGTACGCATCTTCGAGGTGATCCAGAGCGGCGACTTCGGCCAGTTGTGGGAGATTATCCAGCAGCATCTCTCTGACCTGAAGGAGATGATCTTCGGCAAGATTGAAGAGTTCATTGTGGAGCGAGTGGTGAAGGCGGGCATCACCTGGCTGCTCAGCCTGTTTAACCCGGCAGGCGCCTTTATCCGCGCCTGCAAGATGATTTATGACGTGGTGATGTTCTTCATCGAGCGTGGTTCGCAGATCATGTCGCTGGTGAATGCGATTATTGACTCGATTGCTTCCATTGCGTCGGGCAATATCGGCGCGGCGGCGAACTTTATTGAGCAGGCATTGGCGAAAGCGATCCCGGTGGCGATCAGTTTCCTGTCGTCGTTGTTGGGGCTGGGCAACATCAGCGAGAAGGTGCAGGAGATCATTCAGGCGGTGCGCACGGCCGTAGATGGAGCCATAGACAAGGTGCTCAACTCCCGCCCGGTGCAAATGGTGGCAGGATTTATCAAACGGGTGATCGGCCGTATCACCTCCTTTGTACAACGCGGCGCGGCCCGCGTCGGCAGCGCCCTCGGCCTCGGCGGCGAAGAAGCGCCGCCAGAACAACCATCTCAAGCAGCCGGTCCTGATGAACGTACTACAGAGCAAAAGCAAGCGGATGTAGAGCAAGCTGTCATGGAAGCAACACAAAAGCTGGAGCCGGAGAATGCTACGCCGGAAACTGTACGTGCCGAGTTGCCAGCTATTCAGTCAAGATATAGATTAACATCGTTGACTCTGGTAGACGAAGCTGACGGTGAATATCACATCGAGGGAACATTAAATCCAAAAGGTAAAGGGCCTTCTAAGAAACTTGACAAGGGCAGATCAGGTAATGGCCGCTTTAGCTATTTGGAAGACCCTCCTGGCGTGGCGGCAGGTAAAGATTTCACCAGTGCACAAAAGGCAAAGATTATTGAGGAGTGGAGGAAGATTTTGAAAGAGGAAACAGGTGTTGCCTACATCTGCTCTGAGCAATCGGGAACACGGCTATGTCGCCCCAAAAAGAGCATGAGAGGAGTAACACCTCGACCAAACGAATGGCAAATAGATCATATAATACCCAGAGATCAGGATGGGAATAATAGTTATGCCAACGCTCAAGTGTTGTCGCGGAGAGAAAATCGAGAGAAGTCGAACACGTATGAAGAAGATTAAGACTTTATAATGGGGAATGAGAATAAACCATGTCTACAAATAATGATTCTTTTCCATCAGTTCAACAACTCAGGCAAGGCGCTATTTTAGGAACTATCGCTCATGCCATTTGGTTGATCCAATATCCTGATTTTGCCCATGAACAGTCTTGGGATGGTATAAATTATAGCGTTCAGGATAGTCAGGGAACTCGCGGCACAATTACTTTTTCGGATAATGATGTGATAGGAGTTTTTCGTGATGAGAACAGTCGAAGAAGCCCCTTGACCCTAGATAATGGATATGATCTAAGCAAGTATTTTGCCGGAATCCCTCCTAGACTTATGAAGATCGCCGAACAAGAGGCGTTGCAATATGTCCTTGAAGAGTACCAGGGATCTGTCATACCGATTGTTACGGCTGCCTTTTGGAGCAATGATAAATTCTTGGCGGGTGCTGATTCATGGAAAGATATTTACACTCATGGTGCACATGTCCTTCGTGTTCAGATCCTGGATACAGAAACGGCTATTAAAGAATGGCAAGATAATTATGAAATGAGCGCACCAAAGGTTGCTTTGATGCGTTCATTATTTAATCAACGATTGAAAAACCCAAAGAAAGAGCTTGTTTTAACTGGCGAAGAATTGATCATACTAAAAGGAAAAGGATCACGTGGAATTGAAGAAAGCCGAGAATTGTTTGCGGGGATCAACATTGTCGTACCTTGAGGCAGGCAGGACACAATGGCACTATTTCAAGTAATGGCCCAGAATTTTCCAGAGTGGTCTGTTCAGAACAACGGCCGTCTCGCCACCGATCTCCTGGGCTTCACGGCCGTAGACATCATTGATAACCCTGACCTGGTGGCCCGTCGGTTGGATGACCTGTTTGGCGGGATCAAGGCGTTTGTCACGGCCGTGACCGGCGACGATGCTGCCGCACTGGAATCAGCCCGCCAACAACTGCGTGGTTTACAGGAAGTGTTGACCAGGCACGGCCTGATCCACAATGGGCAAATGGACGAACTAGCGGATAAAATCCATGCCGCCTACCATCAGGATCAGGCAAATCGGCGGCAGGAAACGGCCGTCGGGTTAGAGATGTTGGCCCAAGAAGTGATGGGAGTGGCAACGGCCGTTGCCCAACACCTCCACGCGCAAGCCGAAACATACAGGCAGGAGTGATCCGCGAAGGACGCGAAGTTTTTTCTCTGCGCCTCCGCGTCTCTGCGTTAAAAAACACGAGGGAACCTATGGCGGAAAAAATAATGATCCACCGTTTACAAATCTCCGGCCCGGCTGGTACGTCTACATATGAGATACCAATGGGCACGGCCGTGTTGGGGCGGCGCGATGCAGACCTGGTGCTGGATGACCAGTTGGTGTCGCGGCGACATGCCCAAATTGTGTGCGCCGATGATGGCTGCACCATCACCGATACCAAAAGCTCGAATGGTACGAAGGTCAACGGCATTCGCCTGAAAGAGCATGATCCCCATCCGCTCAATCCGGGTGATGTCATTGAGATCGGTGCGTTTACGTTGACGTATGAGATGGAGGAGGTGGTCACGGCCGTTGCTGCCCCCATCCCCGAACCGACACCAGCACCCATCAGTGAATCAGACGTAGTTGATGCTGAACGGCCGTCTACACAACTGGCCCCTGAGGCAGCGGTATCTGAGGCAGTGGTATCTGAGGCAGTGGTATCTGAAGCAGCGGCTGCTGAAGCGGCGGTTGCCGAAGTCAAACCCTCGCCGCCCAAACCATCCCGTAAATCGCGCGCTGAGACCAAAATTAACGGTGGCCCACCCCAAGATCAACCACCGGTACCACCGGCCTTGTCACCCGTCCCAGAACCAGAAGGCGAACCGGCTTATACACCACCTCCTGGTCTCTCCCTCACCGAGAGCCGCTACTTACAATACCTGCCCGGTATATACCACACCAGCTTTATGAAGCGTTTCCTGGCGCTGTTTGAATCCATTTACGCTCCTATTGAATGGACGGTAGATAACTTCGATGTTTTCCTGCACCCGGCGACTGCCCCGGCTGACTTCTTGCCCTGGTTGGCGAACTGGTTTGATCTAACCTTTGACCAGAGTTGGGATGAGGCGAAACGGCGCGCCATTTTGACGGAAGCGCACCAGATTTACGCCCGGCGCGGCACGCGCTGGGCGCTCAGCCGGGTGCTGGAAATCTACACCGGCCTCACCCCCGATATTGATGATGCCAGTGAGGCCCTGGAACCTTTCACGTTTACCGTGATGCTGCCCGTGCCCGAGTCCGAGGTCAATGGGGCGCTCATTGCCCGCTTGATCAATGCCCACAAACCGGCGCACACCAGCTACACATTGCGATTCAAGTAATTGACGTAGGGCAATTGGGTCAAATTGCCCTACACCCCTCATTTTCCCCCATGTCATAAATTGACAATGCCCTGTCCATCCGGTAACATCAAGCCAGGAACAAAAAAAGGCGACGCCTCCCAGGCGGCTAAACGTAACGGACAGAAAACCAGATTTCAACACTTATTTTATTCGCATAGCTATCGGCAGATCGCAGGTGTTTTAAGCTCCGAAGTCTGAGTTTTCACATGGTTGAATCATTTAGAAAGGGTGCATCGTGGCCCATTTACAGATTCGGGCGTTGGGAAAACTTCAGCTACAGCATGATGAGTTGGTGGTGTCCAGTTTTCCCACTCATCATGTTGAAGAACTGTTGGGTTATTTGTTGTTATTTCCTCGTGTTAAACACAGCCGATTGAAATTGATAGACTTACTCTGGCCTGACTGCTCGGAAGAGCAGGGGCGTGGGCGGTTGAACACGGCCGTCTGGCGACTTCGTACCATCTTCCATACCCTGCACTTTACCTGTGATGATTTCTTGGTGACCGCGCGTGATTGGGTCAGCCTGTCACCACAGCCAGATGTGCAGATAGATTTTGTGACATTTGAAACCTGGGAGCGGCAGGCCAGGGCCGAAGTTGACCTGGTGCGGCAGGAAAGCCTGCTCAACCAGGCGATAGCTTTGTATCAGGGTGACTTTTGTGAAGGTATTTATGCCGATTGGTGTTTGTTGGAACGTGAACGGTTAGCTCGTTTACATTTGCGATTATTAGGTGATCTCATGTTTAGCGCCATGCGGCGAGGTGAGTATGAAACGGCCGTAGAAATGGGCCAACATATCCTGCAAATAGACCCCCTGCGTGAGGAAGTGCATCGGGCGCTCATGCACTGTTACCGCTGCCTGGGGCTGTATGCCCAGGCTATCCGCCAGTTTCACCACTGCGCCGACCTGCTGCAAGCCGAACTGCATATTATGCCCCTGCCGGAAACCATCACCCTGTTCAGCCAGATCGCTGCCGAACAGAGCGCCGGTCTGCGCCAGAATGAGGGTGCTGCCGGGCCAAATACCGCCGAATTACAGGCCGCGGTGGCCGAATTGCAGCTTGCCAGTGAACGAGTAAACGACTTATTGGTAAAATTGAACTTGTAACCGAGTTTTTTTGAGGAGAAATATGCTGCATTCAAGGGGTCTCAAAGCGCTGCTCGTATTGTTATTTATTTTCACTTTGGTAACCACAGTGGGCGCCCAGGGGAGTGGGCCGGTAACGGAAATTATTATTACCACGATTGATGCCGCTGAATTTCCAAAGGTAACGGTGTATGCCCGCGCTTTGAATGCAGCCGGTGAACCGGTCTCTGGGTTAACGACCGCTAATTTACAGCTTCAGGAAAATGGAAATCGAGTGGAACTCACACGGGGGCCTGTGATAGGTGAAGGACCGTTGTGGGTACATTTTGTCATTGATGCCGGGTTACGCATGGGGCAGACTGATCGGTGGAACCAGACCAGGGAAGCTATTCGCCAGTTTGCGCAGACCTGGAAGTTGCCAGATGACTATGTGGCCATTAGCGCCATCGAGGGCAGCAACCCCACGCCTATCCCGCTGCTGGAGTTCACCAAGAATGCCAGTGATGTCACGGCCGTACTCGATTCCTACCGCCCACCCACCTGCGCCAATGCCAACGATTGCCTCTCTGCGCCCATCAGACCATTGGGCCAGATTTTAACGAGTTTGGATAGAGAATCTGGCAGCGGCAACCAGCCCAAATTGATTGTGTTGTTTACCAGCGAACTGGAAAGGTTTGATCAGGGTGAACCAGCCGCACTCGCCAGCAACGCCGAACAGCTAGGGATCCCCATTTATGCCGTACTGGTGGCCAGCCGGGATAATGCCGGGCGGGTGGCCGACCTGGCCGTGAACAGCGGTGGGCAGGCGCTTAATCTGGCCGGCCCCGCCTCTGCCGATGATTTTTACCGCGCGATTGCCGAGAGACTGCGCCCGGTGTATGAGATGGCTTATCGCTCGCCAGATGGGCTGGCCAGCACACGCCCGGTGGAAGTGGTGGTGGATGACGGCCGTGTCATCGGTCAGGGTGAATACAGCATTAACCAGATTGATCTGCCCCGCGTTACCATTGAAAGCCCCGCTGAAAATGCCCGCCTGACGCCAGACGCCGTCACCCAGGTGGTGGCCAAGGTGGTGTTTACCGATAACTACAGCCGCAACTTGCAGCGAGCCACTCTCATGGTCAATGGCGCCCCGGTGGAGCCCCCGCTGACCAACATCAGCAATGGCAATGAAATCACTTTTCCTTTTCCCTGGGACCTGGTGGATGAATCAGGCGAAGTAACATTGTCTGTAATTGTCAAGGATGAGTTTAATCTAGATTCACGACCGGCGACTGTCAAGGTGACGGCCGTGCTGCCCACCACCATCCCCCCCACAGAAACGCCAGCGGAGGTCGTCATGATTGACGGCACGGCCGTACCGGTTACGGCCGTGCCGCCGATGGTAGTTCCGCCTACTACAACCACCGGCAATGGCTGGTCGAATACCATGCTGGCGATTGGCATGGTGGTGCTGGCGGTCGCCATGATTGTGGTGGTGCTGACGCGCAACAAAGGGCCGGTGCTGGCCGTGCGCCAGACCGTCAACAACCAGATTGACCGTCTCACCAAGCGCATCGAGAAGCAGTCCAATCCCCGCGCCTATCTCACCGTCCTGGAAGGGGATGTCAGCGTGGGCAAAAAGCTGGAAATCTACGGCACCACCACCATTGGCCGCGCCAAACAAGACGCTGAACTGCTCTTCCAACAGCACGACGATACCAGCCCTATCAGCCGCCGCCATTGCACCATCATTGACGAGGAAGACCATTTTATGATTCGGGACGAAGACAGCGCCAACGGCACGTTTCTCAATGGGGTGCGGTTGGAATCAATGGCGCCCCGCGAGTTACAGGATGGGGATGAAATTGAACTGGCGCGGGTAGAGCGCGGCGGCGTTAAGCTGCAATTTGATAGCGCCGCGCCCTCTTATGGTGGCTACGGCCGTGATCCCTACACAGACGACACCTTTGATTCTGGCCGCAGTACGCGCGTTGTGCGGCGGCCTCAGCAGTCCGGCGGAGATCGCTCCGGAGGAGACCGCTTTTGAAAGGGACTACCCTCTATCGCGGACGCTATACATTGGGAGACCCCATAGCTACCGGCGGATTTGCCATCATCTATGCGGCCACCGAACTGGATCGCCCCGAAGAGGTCGCCATCAAAATCTGCAACAAACATGATGACGCCTCTTATTCCCGTTCCATCGTGCGCGAGGCAGAACTGATTCAACGGTTCAACCACCGCAATATCGTCCGACTGCACCCTATTCCCCGCCCTGGCAAAACCAGCGTCTACTACGCCAATGCCGTGGAAATGCCCAATCAGCCCGTCTTTTTCGTGATGGAATACCTGAAAGGGGGCACCCTTTCCGAATACCTGGAACAGGTGGAGCAACTGACGCCGCCCGAAGCAGCTACCATCGCCCTGGAAATTGCCCGCGCCCTGGACCACATTCACATGCAGGGTTATGCCCACAACGACCTGAAGTTGGAAAACATTGTTTTTCGGGAAGCGGTGGAGGCGGCACGGCCGTTTACCCCCGTCTTGCTTGATTTTGGCATTGCCACCCGTGTCTTGCCACCGCCCGGCGTTACCCTCTACATCATGTCCCCGGAACAACTACCACACGGCAGCTTCTATTCCGCCCCCGAAATCAGCCAGACCGAATCGGTGAAAATTGATGTGTGGGGATTGGGAATCGTGTTGTATCGTATGTTAGGTGGCCGATTGCCTTTTAGCGGCCGCAATGAAAAGAGCCTTACCGAACGCATCCGCGAATCACGGCCCACCTCGCTGCGCGCCCTGTCGCCGCTGGTCACGGCCGGGATGGACGAGATTGTCATTGATGGTTGTCTGGCTAAAAATCCGGCCGACCGGTTGACGCTCTTACAGTTGGGACGTGAGCTCAAACGCATTGCCGGTGATGGCGTGCCCGCGCAGCGCAGCGCCCGCGCCAGCCAATCACGGCTGAGCCGCTTTTTTTCAAGAAATAGCTGAAGACATTCGATTTCTTAAAGAAATCGAATGTCTAATAAACTTACATGAGCACTCCCCTACAGCAAATCGGCCTATACCCCCTCCAGTCAGAAATTGGTTGGGGTACGATGGCGACGGTGTATCGGTCGGAGGTAGACGGCCGTGACGAACCGTTAGCTGTCAAAGTACTATCGCCCCGTTTTACCCATCAGGAAGCCTTCTTTGCGCAGGTGCAACAGCAGGTCACGGCCGTGAACCAGTTAGCCCATCCCCACATCGTGCCCGTGTACGAGGTCGGCATTGAGAAAGAGCATGTCTATCTGGTCATGCCCCTCTTTCCTGGCAGCACCCTGCGTGATCACTTAACCCAGGGCGATTTGCCGCCCGCCAGCTTGTGGCAGGCGGCCAGCCAGGTAGCGGCCGCGCTGGACGCCGCCCATGCCATTGGCGTCATTCACCGTGACATCAAACCGAGCAATATCCTCTTTGCCAGAGACGGCCGTGCCGCCGTTGCCGATTTTGGTCTGATTCAATTCCTGGACACCACCATCCATGCTTCCGGGCTGCCGGGCACATTGGCTTATATGAGTCCAGAACAGTTCATGGGTGGCGTGATTGACGGCCGTACTGATCAATACAGCCTGGCTATCATCTTGTTTGAGGCGTTGGCCGGGCGACCGCCGTTTCAGGGCAACGTCACCCAACTCATGTTTAAGCAAGTGCAAGAGCCGCCGCCTCTGGAACTGTTGCCACAGCCAGAACTGGCCCCCATTTTTGCTCAGGCGCTGTCCAAAAAACCGGAAGAACGGTTTGTCACCGTTACGGAATTTGTGGAGGCGTTACGGCCGTTCCTGGTGGGCGAACAGGAACCGGCGGCGCCCGAACCGGCGGTGCCCGAACCGCCAATTTCATCGCGGGCTGATGAGACGCTCGTCTTAGGTGCTGCCCTAATCGCTCCCGCTGTTGAGCAAACGCCTGCGCCTGAAGCCGCGCCTGAAGCCGCGCCTTCTGGCGTACCAGATTGGTCTTCCCTGCCGGTGGAAGCCGATGCAACGGTGATTCTTAGCCGCCCGCCGGTAGCAGAATCGCCGCTGGTGGTGGAAGACCTACCGGTTGAGCCAGAGCCGGCAGACACAGAGCTGGAGGCAGGCCAGATTGAGTCAATCGCCGTGGCTGCGGCCGTAGCTGCCATGATTGAACCAGAAACGACAGCATTTGATAAACTGCCGCCCTTGCCGGAAAGCCCTGATGAAACGGTGATCATCCGGCCGACCGGCAAGCGCCCAGAGCCAACGGCCGCAGAGCCGCCACCAGCAATCGAGCCGCCAGAAATGGTGGAGATTCCGGTAACGGCCCCTTCGGCTTCGCTCAGCGCAAGCGTGCCGACGCCCACGCCCATCCCCACTGCCTTCACCGCGCCCCCTATAGAACCAGCGGTAGAGATTGAATCGCAGGCAGCGGCTGAACCACCCGCGCCCCAACCCGTCAGTCAGCCATCGTTGGTGGCTGACTGGCAATCCCGCGCCGATCCCGAAGCCACCTTTGTGGTGGAACCACCGCCGCCGCGCGCCGAAAGCAGTTGGCGTACATCGGCCGAACCAGATGCCACGTTTGTGGTTGAGCCGCCGTCAAAATTTCCGGCAGCCACCACGGTGACGCCTCGTCCAGAGCCTTCCGCCGTCTGGCCACCTGTTTCCCCAGATATGACGCTGGCGACGCCGATTAAACGGGGCGCAGGTGGGGCCATTGATGAGCCGCGCCGTTCCCGGTTCAAAGTCTGGTATATAGTCGTTCCTCCCATTTTACTGTTGTTGGTGGGTGTAGTGGCAGTCTTGTGGCAGCAAGGGGTGTTTGGTGGCACGGCCGTAGCCGAAACGCCCGAACCCACCGCTACTGTCACCGGCCTCACCATTACCGTCAGCAGCCCCTCGCGCCGCGCGGTCTGGCAAATGGGTGAACACGGCGGCCCGCTAGAAACAGATACCCTGCCCTGGCCGACGGCCGATGAACCTCTGCATCTTATCACCGCGGCTGATCCTGTTTCGTTGGCGCTGCCGGACAGCCTCCAACTGCATTTGTCCTCAGATTCAGAGATAACGCTCAAACCGGCGGCTGACCCGGAGCAACTGCTGGTGGAAATTGTCCAGGGGCGGCTGCTGCTGGCAGCGGCTGGCGTCCCCTGGCAGGTCAAAACTGGACTGGGTTCAACTGCCCAGGTGGAAAATGGGTTGATGGGTGTCGGTTATGCCGAATCCCCGTTTTTGTTTGATGTGGACTGTTTTTCCGGGCGTTGTGTGGTAATGGATTTGGACGCCACTGTTTCGCTGGCGGGCGGCGAGCGCAGTTATCTGAGCGGAGGCTCGCTGGCCGACCCGGAACCGGCGCGGCATGAGTTATATGGGTTTGCCACGGCCGTAGCCACCCCCACCGCCGCGCCGCCCACCTTCACCGCCACGGCGACCACCGAACCAACCAACACCGCCACGCCTACCCGCACCCCCACCGCTACCCGCACACCTACGCCCGAACCATCGGCCACCCCCACCATCACCCCGACGGCCACGCTGGGCGCGGGGGTCCCCAGCCGGCCCACGCCGCGCCTGTCGGTGTTTACCTGTAGCGCGCCAGGTAACTTCAACAAAACGCAGGTCATTCCCTTTGCCTGGACGTGGGCCGATGAATTGCGCGCCAACGAGTATATAGAGGTGCGTGTTGGCCCTAAGGGTAGTTCTGCGGCATTTATGCGCAGCGTGGGATCAAACGCCGAGCGGCAAGGACAGCAGTGGACGATGAATGTAGCCGCTGAACGATTTTTTGATATGAACTTTTTCGATTATGAATGGGAGGTCGTTGTGGTGCGCTCCACCAACAGCGGCCCTTCTGTTGTCGCCCGCTCCGTGCGAGGCTGTCTGCATGTGACGCCGTGATCGGTGAACGGTTACCGGTAATCGGGCTTGGGATTACGGCTCACGCATCACGAGGAAGAACGAATGAAACGCCATTTAACCAGATTCACCGGCATAAAACACCAGTACCGGGCCATCCTCACCAAACTGAATCTGGCAGCGGTCGCGCAGGCGTACCGTCTCTTTGGGGCTGAGCGTGAAGCCATCCACAATGGTGCCGTTGGCGCTGTTTTCGTCCGTCAGCCAGAAGCCATCGTCACGGCGCACGATATTGGCGTGGCGGCGCGACACCACATCGTTGCCAGGCAGACGCGACAGGTTGATCGCGCACTCCGGCGACCGGCCAACCAGAGTAGATTTGCCGCGGCACAGGAACATCTCGCCCGTTTCCACCGATTTCAGATAAGGCTGGGCGCTGTAGATGCCGGAGACGGGGCCAATGTTCATGGTGCGGTCGAAGTCAATGCTGTGGCTGTGTACGGCCGTCAACTCCACCACATCTCCGTCTACTACCCCCGCTTGCGCCAGCGTCTCGTTGGGGCGAATGATCACCCCCGACCCTTGCAGGCGGCCTACAAAGCGGGCGTTTTCCTGGCGCAAATCCTGGTCCGCCCAGTGCATCGTTTCCAGCACCACGGGCGCCAGCATAAACAATGGCACACTCAACGGTGTTTCCAGGTCGGCTTGTTGTTGTTGGTAAGTTAATGTAATGACAGCGTATTCCATAAGTATTTACCGCCAGACCTGACAGCTTTCAAAAAGCTGTCAGGTCTGCCATAATCACTATAACTTTAATGAGGAGAGCAAAAAATGACAACATTGCATTTTGACATGGACGCCGGATACCAGACGGCCGACCAGATCAAAGCCTTTCGTGAAAACGTGCATGAACAGTTGCGGTCCCTGTCTGCCCGTGTCAATAACCAGTTTGTGGGTGGCGAATGGCAGGGGCAGGCTGCCGAAGCGTTCCGCACCGAGTTCAACGATTGGGCCAACTACCAATTGCTGCCCCAACTCAACGCTCTGGAAAGCCTGGAAGTGGCGCTGCGCACCCATGTTGATAGCTGGAGTCAGACCTCTTCATCGTTTATGCCCTAAAACCAGGGACCTGACAGGTTTGAAAAACCTGTCAGGTCTGTTCGTATGATGCAAACATCTGCCCCTACCAACAAAGACCAATACATTGTCCGGCCTGAGGCGCGGCGGCGCGAGCCACTGCCTACCGACCCAATTGAAATTCGCGCACCGCGCCGGATGCCGCCGCCACCGCCCCGCCCGGCGCTCTCTGGGCTGCTGCTCAAAGTGGGTGGCCCTATGGTGACGGTGGGTATTCTGTTTGGATTTTTTGCTTTGCGTGGTGGGGAAGGTGGTTTTAATCCCGCCAGCAGCTTGATTTTCATTCTGCCCACCATATTGACCGGCGTCATTGCCTTTTTGGTGCAGTGGCAGCAGGGGCGAAAGGCGCAGGTGACGTATCTGGCCGAAGAGGCCCAACGCGAAAAAGATTACCGCGCTTATCTGGCTGACAAGGAAGAGCAATTGCAACGAGTGGCGCAGCAGCAGGGAAGGGTTTTGTGGGAACAAAACCCGCCGGTGAGCGAGATGGTGAAACGGGTAGAACGGCAGCACCATCTGTTGTGGGAACGCCTGCCGTATGATGATGATTTCTTAGCCGTGCGGATGGGCACGGCCGTGACGCCCCTCTCTGCTCCCATCAAAACCCCACCCCTGGAAGAGGATGATCCCCTTGCCCGCCAGATCGGCCAGTTGGTGCAACAGAACAACCAGGTAACAGATGCCCCCTTTGCTACCAATTTGCAAACCATCGGCACCATTGGCCTGCGCGGTCGCCAACGCGAAAGCACCTTGCAAGTGGCATACACCCTGCTGGCCCATCTGGTCACGCACCACAGCCCGGATACCGTGCAGCTTTATCTCATCAGCCACCACGCTGACGCGCCGCGTCGTTGGGAATGGCTGCGCTGGCTGCCCCATGCCAGCGTCTTGCACAACCCAGACAGCGAGGCCCTGCGCATTTCCTACATGCCAGAGACAGATGATGACGTGCTGCTGCCCCTGAGCAAAATGTTGGAACGTCGCTTGAACGTGCAATATCGCTCTGGCTACCAATATGGCGAACCAGAACCACACGTGATCCTCATCTTTGACAATGTGGCTGACTGGCGGCGTCATCAGGTAGTGGGCATGTTGTTAGGTCACAAACCCGGCTGGGATGAAAACCAGTTGCGCGCCAGCGCCCTCTTCATCGGCGTTGTACCGCCGCAGGTGAACGCCCAAATTGATATGGGCGATGTCTCCCTGGAATATCGGGAGCGGTGGATGGCTGACGCGAACCAGGTGATTGTTTCCTGCAAAGCGGAATTAACCACCGGTGAACAAATGGCACATCTGGCGCGCCGCTTAGCGCCGCTGCGCCTGGAGGGCGGTTACAAAAGTACACCGGGCAGCCTGCCCGGCAGTGTGCGCCTGGTAGAATTATTGGGCGCTACCACCCCGTTAGAAGTTGACCTGGATGCACTGTATAGTCAGGCGTATGATGCGCAACGCATTATGTCTTTTCCCATAGGCATCAATGTGGACGCCCGGCTGCAGACCGTGATCCTGCGCGAAGGGCCGCAGGGTGGCAACGGTCATCATGCCCTGTTAGCCGGGGCCACCGGCAAGGGTAAAAGCGTGACGCTTCTCTCCATCGTCCTCAGCCTGGCGGCGACCAATTCACCCTCCCATCTCAACTTTGTGCTGGCTGATTTTAAGGGTGGCGCTTCTGAACTGGCGCGGCTGCGGCAGTTGCCGCATGTGGTCGGGTTTGTCACCGACCTGGATGAGGCGTATGTGGAGCGTTTCCGGCAGTCGTTGGAAGGGGAAATTGAGCGGCGCAAACGGATTTTTGAAAGTACGCCGCAGCTTTTAGGGCGGCAAATCCAGAACATTTATGAATATAACAAGGCCAGCCCGGAAAATTTGCTGCCACATCTGGTGGTGGTGATTGATGAATTTGCCCGCGCTTCGCAAATCAGCCCGGACTTTAAGACGACGGTGGAGAAGAATATCGCCCGGCAGGGGCGGGCATTGGGCATACACCTGATTCTCAGTTCACAAACGGCCGTAGACTTTATGTCCGTGCGCCCCAACATTGATGTGCGTATGAGCATGCAACTGCAAACCTCCGAGGAGAGCCGGGCCATCTTTAACCGGGATGATGCCGCCAAAAAGCTGACCCGCGCCGGGCAGGCATACATCCAGGTGGGCGACAACCAGATTTTTGAGATGTTCCAGGTGGCGCGGGCTGATACACCGTTCCGTGAAAAAGGGGCCGATTTGAACCTGGTGGATGATTTTACCATTCGCCTGCTGCGGCCAGACGGCCGTATGGAACCCGTCTACCAGCACAAAGCGGCGTCCGCCGTTAACGGGCGGCAGAGCAGCAGTTACGAAACGACGCAAATGTCTGAAGCCGAAGTGCTGGTGGAACATATTCGCTTGCACTGCGAAGGCAAATACAAACCATCGCGCCCCATTTGTCTGGACCCGCTGCCCGAAGCGGAAAAGATGCCGCTGGGCCAGGTGTTGCTGGAAGAGCCGGTCTTTTGCCTGTGGCAGCCAGACACGGGTTGGGAAGCAGCCCGCCGCTTGCCTGCCCGCCGCCTCATCGTGCCGTTGGGAATGCTCGATTTACCGGCACAACAAGAGCAACGGCCGTACCTGCTGGACTTGAGCCAACGCGACGGCCATTTTGTGATTGTGGGGCCGCCCGGTTCTGGTAAATCCCTGTGCCTGCGCAGTGTAGTCATGGGCCTGGCGGCTACCCACTCCCCGGAAGATTTGCTCTTCTATTTTGTGGGGCGTGGGCCAACGCTGACCATTTTTGAAGAACTCCCCCACTGTCAGGCGTTGGTGCAGTCCAACGAAACCGAGCGCCTTACCCGGTTGTTTAACTTTCTGGCGCAGGAGGAAGCGCAGAGGTCACAGCGGCTGCGTGACCACCGCGCCGACAATATGACTGTGTTGCGCGGCAAACTGCCGGAAGCGCCGCTGCCCACATTGGTGGTGGTTTTTGATGATTTTGCCGGATTTATGGCTGACCATTACCAACATGCTGAAGTGATTGACCGGTTGATTGCCAAAGGGCAGCAGACCGACATCCACCTCATTTTTACAGCCGCCACCTTCCGAGGATCGCATTCCCGGAATCTGCAAAGTACGCTGAACCGGCTGGCGCTGGGGGTGAAACATGGCGGCGATACCATTGAATTGTTGGGTAAGCGGGGCAAACCACTGCCGGAACTGCCGGGGCGCGGCTATGTTTCGCAGGAAGGGGAACTGTTGGAGTGCCAGATTGCCGCCCCGGCGCGCCTGCCGAATATCCCCTTTAAGGACACGGCCGCTTCGGCGGTACTCAGTGCAAGCGTCACCGACGAAATTCAAGCCTGGATCACGGCCATGAAACAAACCTGGTCGTGGGCTGAGGGCGACCGTCCTCTGCCTGCCATTGCCGAACTGCCTTCGTATTTGGAGCTACAAACCTTGTGGAAGCGGTATCCCATTGCCCCCGGCGCATTGGGCGAAGCGTACACGGCTGCCATGGGGTTGGACTATGATGCCCTGGAACCGGTGCGTTATTATTTTGGTACGTTGTCGGCTTATAACCTGGTGTTGGGGCCAACCCAAAGTGGTAAGACGGACTTTTTGCTCAATTTGTGTTTGAGTACGGCCGTCAGTCTGGCCCCTACGCAAATTGATATCATTGTCATTTCGCTGAAATCTTCTTCCCCACTGCGGCTGCTGCGCACTCTGCCCCACGTGCAGTTTGCCGGTAGTTACACCAGCGCCAAAAAGCTGTTGCATGAGTTGCAGGCTATCTTGGGGACGCGCGCCTCTGAAAAAAAATCGTATGAGGACATCACCCTCAGCACCCGGTCAGACATCACGCGCATTATTCCCAAACGTACCCTCATTCTAATTGATGAAGTGCAGCAGTTTAGCCATTACGATGACCTGAACCCACTGCTCGACCGCTGTTTGGATTACGGCCGTGAATTAGAAATCCGCCTGTTTCTGGCCGACACCAGCATGAACATCGGCCAGGCGCGGCAAAATTACCAGCTTAAGTACATGCAAAGCGCCACCAAATTTGGCAGTGGCGTTACCTTCTCCCTGGATGCCAATGATCTGACGCTGCTTAATCTGACCGGCAAACTAAGTAATCCGATGTTGAACTATCACCGTCCGTTAATGGGGCGGGGGCGGGCCGTGTTGGCCGCAGACGGCCGTGCCCGTATTGTGCAGTTTGGTCGCCTGGGACCGCCGCAGCAGTCGCCCATGCAGTATGAAAACAATCTGCGTGAATTGATACACACGATTGCCGAACCATATGGTGTGGCGGATACGGCCGTGGAGGAATAGACCATGCCCGTAATACACATGGACATCAACGAAACGCACAACGTTTCCTGGGAAATCAACCAGTTGATGAGTTTGATCCATGCCGACCTGCCGCTGCTCACCAATGCCGCTAACACGCTGGAAACCAAAGCAGCCACAGACACCCCCCTGCTTGGTCTAATTGAAGAACTACGGGCCATTTTGGATGCTTTTACCGATGTTACTAATACCGGGGATAACCTCAGTTTACGTTTAAGCAAAGAAGCGGCTCGTTGGGAAACGGCCGACCAGGAAGGCGCTTCTACCTTTACCGGGGTCTGTGCGGTGTTGGGGCCGATTGACCAGAGTAAGCTGGTAGCCTTTGCCCCCAAAACGCCGGTGACGCCGCCTCCTTCGCCAGCGACGCAGCCAACCGGGCAATCTGCGCCAGCCGAACCGGTGCAAGAAGGGGCAACGGCCGTGTCCGAACCACACCCCGTTGCTGCCGAAACTGCTCCTGTGATGCAGCCTGCGCCTGTTATCTTGCACGAAAGCCTCTGGTCGCGCCGTGTCAACGAATTGACCAGCATCAACCAGGAAATCCGCGAACTGGAATCCCAATCGCGCAGCAACCTCTCCGTGGCCGAGGCTCGCCGCCTGGAACAGTTGTATGACCAGCGCAGCCAGATTGATGGCCTGATGCGCGAAGGCGTGGCCGTTGGCAAGCCGGGACCAAACAACTTCCCCGAAGGGCAATGCACCTGGTATGTGGCCTCGCGCCGGGAGATTGGTCCCCTGCATGGCGACGCCCGCTACTGGGATGGCGTAGCCAACGATACCGGCTACGACGTAGGCGGGGTGCCCGTCAAAGGCTCCATCATGGTCTGGCAGCCTGGCGTCCATAATGCCGATGAACGTTATGGCCATGTCTCCTTTGTGGAACGGGTTATTCCCAACCGGGATGGCACCTTTACCGTTGAATTTACCGATAATCTGAACATGAACTCCGACAACCCGACCCGCATTGTGATCACGCCGGGGGAAGAAGGCGTCAGCTTTATTTATGACCGGGTAGGAGCGTAAATGGGCAAGACCCTAAGGGTTTTCTGAAACCCTTAGGGTCTTGCCTGAGGACAAGCAGATGCAACACGATCTGGAAGGCCAAAAAATCAACCAATTCCGTATCGGCCGTTTGTTGGGCAAGGGGGGGATGGGCAGCGTCTACCAGGCGCTTGATGAAGATTTGAACCGGCCCGTCGCCATCAAAATCATCCACCCTTCCTTGATGCACGAGCCGCAGTTCCAATCGCGCTTCATGCAAGAGGCACAAACGGCCGCTAACCTGGATCACCCCTCGATCATTCGCATATTCAACTTCAACCGCGAGGGTGGCTGGCTCTACATGGTCATGGAATTGGTGAGCAAGGGCAGCCTGATCAACTATTTGCAGGAGTGGCAGCGCCGGGGCCAGCACATGCCGCTGGATGAGGCGCTGCATCTGGTAGCGCAAACGGCCGATGCTGTGGGATATGCTCATCAACGTGGCATTGTGCATCGGGACATCAAGCCGGACAATGTGCTGCTCAAGGAACTAGAGCAGCCCGACCGCACTGGCGAGCCACGTTTGCGGGCGGTGGTTACAGATTTTGGCCTGGTGAAACTAAAAGAGGGCGGGCTGCTGCAAACGGAGGCATCGCTGCTGTTGGGCACGCTGCCCTACATTTCGCCGGAGCAGCTAGAAGGGAAAAAGCCCGACGGCCGTACCGACCTCTACTCCCTGGGCATTGTCTTGTATGAACTCGTCACCGGCCAGTTGCCCTATGACATTCGCACGGTGGACGAAGCGTTCAAACAGCATCGTGGCGGCCAACCCACAGCACCCCACCTTATCCGGTCGGAAGTACCCACCACCGTTTCTGACATCATCAGCAAGGCCATGGCAAAAGAGCCGGCGCAGCGTTACCAGAGCGGCGCAGAAATGGCCGCTGCCCTGCGCGCTGCCCGCCAAAGCGCGCAAAGCCACGATATGACCCAAATGGCGGCGCTGCCAGAGACGCCATCGCCCATTCCCGCTGTCGCCGTGCCAGTAGCGGCCTCGCCGCTCCCTCCTCCGCCACCTGACCAGCTTGTCATCAGCCGCGAGGGGGAAAGAGACCAGAGCTATACTTTGCTCAAACCCACGCTTACCATCGGCCGTACCAACGCCAACGATATTGTGCTGAATGAAAGTTCCGTCTCCTCGCGTCATGCTCGTCTGGAAAAGAGCGGCACTGGTTGGCAGGTAGTGGATTTGCAAAGCACCAACGGTACGTTTCTGGCGGGTGTGGAATTGATGCCCAACGTGGCTGTGCCCTGGCCGGTAGGGGAAAAGCTGGCAATTGGGCCGTTTACATTGGTCTGGCAAACGGCAGCGGCTCCGGTCGCCGCTCCCGTCGCCGCCAAAGTGGCCCCTGTTGTTGCTGCTGCCGCCGTCGCTGCGGCTAGTTTCCAACCGCCGCCCCCCGCCGACCGCCCCGTCATCATTCAACCGGCGCCACCGCCGCCCGTGTCCCGCGAGTCGGCTTTTGCCGCCACGCCAGAACTGACCCATCTGAGCAGCATTCGCCTGGAACCGCTGACCATCAGCCTGAAGCCAGGGGCGCAAACGGTGGTGCAGGCGACCATGTACAATGAGTCGGTGCGCGTTGACCATTTTTCGGTGGAACTGGAGGGGCTGCCGCGTGATTGGGTACGCATGGCCGAATCCAGTGTGCAGCTAATGCCCAACAAGGAGACCACCTTCCGCTTCACTATTCATGCGCCGCAGGAAGGCACCCGCGCCCAGACCTACCCCTACCGCCTGATTTTGCGCTCCTCGTCTGACCAACGCATCGAAGGGCATGCCTTTGGCAATTTGCTGGTGGAACCGGCGCCGCGTTTTGCTGCCAGCCTGAACCCGGTGCGGGTGAAAAACAGCGGCAGCACCCAGGTGATTATCCAGAACACGGGCAATACCGAAGAACGCTACACGGTGCTGGCGCAAGACAGCAATGAAGCCGTGCTCTTTAGCCAGATGGCGCAGCGGGTGACGGTGCCGCCGGGCCAGGAGGAGCGGGTGAATGTGAAGGTGCGGCCGGCGGCACGGCCGTATTACGGCTCCAGCAAAAAATCCCACCCCTTCCAATTCCAGGTCTTGCCTGCTGTGGGTGAACCAAAAACACAATCGGGGCAGCTCGAAGTCTCGCCGCGCCTGCCCAAGTGGATTGTCCTCTTTTTGCTGGCTATTTTTGGCATTTCCATCCCCTTTGGCATGTTTTCGGTGAGTGGCATCAAGAGCCGGGCTGTTGTGTCCATCTCCGGTACGGCGACAGCTCGCGCGGCCGTGGTGGTCAGTACGCAGACGGCCGTGATCAACATTGCTGCCGCGGAGGCGACGGCGACGACGGAAGCTGTACGGGTAAATGCAGAAACGGCTACGGCCGTGTCCACCATCAACTATGGCCTGCAAGACAACGACAACGACGGCCTGAGCAACGCCAAAGAAGCTGAATTTGGCACGAATCCTAACAAGGCGGACACCGACGAAGATGGCTTGAAAGATGGTGAAGAAATCAACAGCGATGGCGTCCGATTATTAAATACTGACCCGTTGAAACCAGACACGGATAACGACGGTTTGTTAGACGGTGAAGAAGTGCGGGGCAATCCCAACCCACCACCACAGTGCGAACCTGCTCGCGGCCAATATACCAATCCAGCCCAGGCTGATTCTGATGGCGACGGTCAAAATGATTGTATTGATCCCGATTCCGGCAGTTGGCCCACGCCTACCCCCACGCCGGAGATTAACCTGCTGGCTGATAATGATTCGTTTGAGAGTGGCACCTACGGTTTTGTTGTTCGTTCTACCGGCGATAGCTCCCACTCGGATGAACTGCTGGTGCCTATTGGCTGGCAGTTTATGGCCGACGACAACTATCCCGTTGACAATAACCCTGACCTGCTCTATTTCTACCCGGAAATGCAGCCGCAGGAACGTTTTAACCTGAATGAGTGTACCGACGACCAACCGGAAAATGACGCCATTTGTGAACTGTTTCACCGGGATAAGATAATGAAAGTGTTCAAAGGTGGCGCACCTATCCGTTTTGCCTTGTTCAAGAACATGCCGCTCGGCCCCGGCGTCTATCGTTTCACCATAGACTTTTTTGCCGATACCGTCTGGGGCTACAGCCCGGCCGGTCAAAAAGAGTGGGCGCCAGAAGGGTATGCCGAACTACATCTGTGCGTGGAGAATGGCCTGTACCAGCATCTGGACTGGCAGCCGGTACCCATTGGCCAGGTGAGTTCCCGTTTTGTGGAATTTACCGTGCCGGATGCGCAAAACGTGATCCTGTTTGCCATGTTCCGCAACAACTATGTCACAAACAACAACGGCTGGTTTTTAGACCATTTCATTTTGCAGAAAGTGGGCGAAGCGCCGCCTGATCTAGTCTATCAGCCCAATGATCTGCGGCACAACTGCCGCGCTTCCATGCCGGGGGCGCATGAAAATTAGTAATCAGGTAATTGGGTAATTTTGTAATTACGCCATTACCCAATTACCAGATACCAACAGGAATTGATTCCATGCAAGAGTTGATTGGCAAACGAGTGGGTGACTATCTCATTGAAGAAAGCGTCGGGTCGGGCAGCGTCGGCCATGTTTTCCGCGCCAGAGATGAAAAACATGCACAGACCGTCGCGCTGAAGGTGATTCACCCGCATCTGGCAAACCAGCCTGCTTTCCGTGAAAAGCTGCTGAGCAGCGCCGCCGGTATCACTGCTTTGCAGCATCCGGGCATGGTGCGCGTTTACCAGATAGGTGAGGCCGACCGGCAGTTGCTTGTGGCCTCGGAATGGGTGCATGGCGAAACGTTGGGTCACGTGCTGGCAGATGGCACGTTGTTGGGGCTACGACTGGGGGCTAGAGTGGTGCAGATTGCCGCCGATGCTCTGGTGTATGCCCACAGGCAAGGGGTGATCCATGGCGGATTACAGCCGTTCAATGTGCTGCTGCCGCCGCATGGTGGGGAACTGCCCTGGCGACCACTGCTCACCGATTTTCAACAGGCCAGCCTGGTCCCTGGTGAGCCGTCGCCGACTTTGCTGCCGTATCTGTCGCCGGAGCAGTGTGATGGTAAACGGCCAAACGGCCGTTCCGACGTATACGCGCTGGGGATCATGCTTTACCACGTTTGTACCGGGCGGCTGCCCTTCCAACCGCAATCTACCCGTGACGTGTTGGCCGGTGGCGCGCCGCCAACACCGCGCTCCCTGCGCCCGGAAATCCCCACCGTGTTGGAAGCGATCATCCTTAAAGCGATGGCTCGCAACACGGCCGAACGCTACCGCTCCATGGAAGAGTTCCTCCTGTTTTTGCGCCGCGAGGTAGACAAATTACCGGTAGATGGCGCGGCGTCTACGCCGCCACCAGCCGCGCCGCCACAACCAGTAGCCGTCGTCTCACCCCCAGCGCCAGCACGCCCGGCGCCGGTAGCAGCGGCGGCGGTGGCGGTAGCCGTTCCTGCTGTGGCTGCACCCGCTGCCCCTCCGCCTCCCTCTTCTTCTGATGCCGACTATCTCATTATTCGCCATCCCCGGCTGGAGCCGCAGACCTTTTTGCTCCACAAATGGCTCATCACCATCGGTTTGCAGCGTGATAATGACCTGGTGCTGACGGGTGATGGGGTGGCGGCCAAACATGCCCGGCTGGAACGCACCGATACCGGCTGGAATGTGATTGACATGGGCAGTCTAAATGGCACCTATCTGGAAGGCAGCCAGTTGTTAGCCGACATGCCAGAGCCGTGGAAACCAGGGCAGATGGTGAAGTTGGGCGAGTATGCACTGGAATGGAAGTCCGGTCTGGCGCAAAAAGCGCCGGAAACGGCCACGCCAAAGCCGGTGGTGGACACAGGGCGGCTGTATATGAGTATGCAGCCGACGCAATTGACAACCCATGCCGGAATGCCGGCGCAGGCGGTGTTGGAACTGGAAAATCAGACCGGGCGCGCCCTGAGCGTCACGCTAGGGGTGATGGGCATTCCACCACAGTGGGTGGCGGTGGAGCCAGGGTTGATTCATCTATCGCCGCAGCAAAAGGTGATTGTGCCCTTTACCATCCAGCCGCCGCGCCACCACAGCGCCACCGCCGGGCTGCACCAGTTCAAACTGGAAGCGCGGGCGGATAAGGGGTCGGAAACGGCCGTGAGCAACGGCCAGTTTACCATTCACCCCTTTAGCCAATTTTTCGCCGAGATGCAACCGGCCACGCTGCGGCATGGCAAGGCGGGTGATGTGCGGCTGGTGAATGAGGGCAACGGCCGTAACCGTTTTGCCGCCAGCGTGGCCGATGTGGACAATGAAATCCTGTTTGAACTGTCGCCGACGGAAGTGGAAAGTATGCCGGGGGAGGCGCATACCTTACGACTGACGGGGCGGGCGCGTAAACGGCCGTTCTTCTTGCGTTCGCGCCTGATCCCTTTTGAACTGCGGATAGCCGGTGGATCGGTGGCCGCGCCCCAGGTGGGCCGCCTGATCGCGCCGCCCATCCTCTCCATCTGGCTGCTGCTGGCGATTTTGCTGCCGTTGTTGTTTATCCTGTTCTTCCTTTCTTACACAGGTGGGCAGGATTATGCCGATCCCTGTACCGGCTTTTTCCGGGAAGGTGATTTGGAGGCGGCCTGTGACTTGGGGACGGAGGTGGCGGTGGTCGTTGATACGGCCGTGCCCACGACTACTATAACCATTGAATCTCAACCGACATCTACGGTGTTGGCTGTGGTCAATACGCCGGAAACGGTTGTTATCGTGCCCACTGTGCCGCCCGTCGGCGCGGAACGGTTGGTCATTGGCAAATCGGTTAACGGTGAAGATATTGTGGCCTGGAAAATTGGGGATGGCGCTAACCGGCTCTTGTTTGTGGGCGGGCTGTATGCCGGTTTTTCGCCAGATTCCATCGCCCTGGCTGAGGCGCTGCGGGTGCGGCTGGCCGCCAGCCCGGACTTGTTGCCCGCCAACGTCACCGTTTACATTGTGCCCGAATGGAACCCGGACAGCGCCAGCGTGAGCGGCGGCCGATTAAATGCGAATCGTGTAGACCTGAACCGGAATTGGGGTTGCGCATGGGAGGCACTCGCTGACGGCCGTGCCGGATCATCGGCGCTATCAGAGCCGGAATCGCAGGCATTATCTCAATTCATTAGCCTGATCCAGCCAGTTGCCGCCGTTTTCTGGAATACGCCAGCCTCGGCGGCTAATGCCGGGAAAGTGTCGCCGGGCCGGTGCGCTCAGGCGCAGACGGCCGCTTCCCGCGCCCTGGCTGACCTGTACGCCCAGGCCGTAGATGGTTATTCGCCCGATCAGGCGGACATTGGCCAGCGTATTTCCGGTGATGTGACCGATTCGATTGCCGATATGGGTGTGCCTTCTATCTTTGTGTTGTTGAACAGCACGGCCAGTCTGGACGCCCATTTACCGGCGGTGCAGGCGATATTGAAAACCTATGGCAATTGACAATTGACAATTGTCAATTAGAAATTGTTTCGGAGACGGGAATGACAGAGCAAACAAACGGCCAGATGCTCATTGGCAAGATGCAAGACCAGGGTGGGCGGCCTAACATGGAAGATAACATTGATGTACGGCCGTTGCGCACGGCGTTGGGTTTGCCGTTGTTGGTGGCGATGGTGGCGGACGGTATCGGCGGCAATAACTGTGGCGAGGTGGCCTCGCAACTGGCGATTGAAACCGTCTTTAGCGAAATGGAAAAGGCGGCTGTGGAAAACGCGGAACAAATTCCACAGCTATTGGCTTACGCCTTGAAGCAGGCTAATGAGGCCGTCTACCGGGCGGCCAAAGCGGACAAGACGAAAGAAGGCATGGGCACCACGGCTACCCTGGTCGCCATTCACAATCACAAGCTGTATCTGGCAAATGTGGGGGACAGCCGGGCGTATCTGGTGCGCGACGGCCGTGTTCAGCAAATGACCGTTGACCATACCTGGGCGCGGGAAATGGTGCGTCTGGGGCACCTTTCGCCAGAAGATGCGGCAGTCCATCCCAAAGGAGAAGCGCTGGTACGCTCCATCGGCTACAGCGAGCGCCTGGAAGTAGACCTGGGCATTTACCCCAACGGCGACGAAGAGGAACGGCAGGCGCGCGCCCGGCAGGGGTTCCCCTTGCGAACCAATGATCGGCTGCTGCTTTGCTCGGATGGGCTGGTGAAGGATCGATATAAGGCCAGCGGCCATTACGTGGAGCCAGACGAAATCTTGCAGTTAATCAGCCGCAACCATGCCGATAAAGCGGCGCAAGCGTTGGTGAAAAAAGCGGTTTCCCGCCAGGCCGATGACAATGTGAGCGCCATTGTGCTGGAAATGCCGGGCAGCCAGGTGGCGGCAGGTGTGCCACGTGGCGTCTTCATTGGCGCGGCTGTTTTGCTGCTGTTATTGGCGACGGCAGCGGGTGTTTTTGTGCTGCTATCGGGGCGGCAAACGGTGGTGGAAGGAGCCACGGCCGTACCCCCTACCGATATTCCAGTCGTGATTGTACCAACGGCCACGGCCGTGCCGGAAATGGCTGTCTCGGAAACGGGCGCTGACCTGCTGCTGCAACCTGGCCCCGAAGGCGTGTCATGGTACATCGGCGATGGTGAGAGGCAACCTGCCAAAGAAGTTGCCATGATCCGTTTTGCCACCGATGATTTGTTGACGCTGGTAAACGGCCGTACTGCTGCCGCCGACCGGCCCAATATCACTAATCTCATTTTACCGGCACAAGTTCAATTGTTTTTGGATGGAGAAGCGGAGGTGCAGTTAACGGCCGTGCAAGGGGTTCAAGACAGCGAGGAGACCCGTGTGAAGCTGGAAAACGGCTTGCTGCTGGTACAAGTGCCAGAGGGTGAGGCTACCCGTGTGGTGATAGCCAACGCTTTTGGTGATGAAGCCTGGCTGGATGAGCCAGGTTTGATGGTGGTGCAGTATCAGGATGACCCGTTTGTGTTTATGATAGCCTGCCTGGAAGTAGATGCCTATTGCCATCTGACCTACCAGGATGATTCGTATAAGTTGGTGGCAGGTGAGAGCATCTGTTTTGGTGGTGGTTGTCCGGTGGTGGGAGCGATTCAGCCCATTGACGTTGGCGCCTATGGCTATTTAGCGCCGGGATTACTGGTTGTGGCTACGGCCGTGCCGACGGAAACAGCTACAGAAATCATCGCCGCTACCGCTACCAACACTCGCCGCCCGCCCACCCCCCGGCCAGGGGATCCCACGGTTACAGCTACGGCTGCGGCATCGGCCACGTCTGAGCCTGGCGCGCCGCCGCCTGCCGCTACCGCAACGAACCCGCCCCCACCCACGTTAACCAACACGCCTCGCCCCGGGACTACCGCCACCAACACCCCGCTGCCTACCAACACACCACCGGCGACGAATACGCCGCAGCCGCCCACGAATACACCGCAGCCGCCTACGAGCACGCCACAGCCGCCCACGAATACACCGCAGCCACCTACGAATACGCCGCAGCCGCCCACGAATACACCGCAGCCACCCACGAATACGCCGCAGCCGCCCACGAATACACCTGCCCCACCACCTGATACACCAACACCCACATTTGGGACACCGCCCCCAACGACAGGCCCTCCTGATTTTTAGCAACCACCTTCATGGTAGATATTTTGTTAAGTGACAAATAACGCATGAGCACAAAACATTTCGTGTTAGTGGCCGGAAACATCGGTGCGGGCAAGACATCGCTGGCGGAGCGGGTGGGGGCGCGCCTGGGCTGGCGCGTCGGCTATGAATCGGTGAGTGATAACCCCTATTTGCCTGATTTTTATGCCGATATGGCCCGGTGGGCCTTTCATTTACAGGTGTTTTTTATCGGCCATCGAGCGGCGCAGCATTTGGAACTGTATCATGATGTGCAATCAGCCATTGCCGACCGCAGCATTTATGAAGATGCCCATATTTTCGCGCGGGCGCTGCTGCACCTGGGTGCTTTGACGGAGCGCGATTACCATGCCTACCGCCACACTTTTGATCTGGTAGCCGGGGGATTGCCCAAGCCGGATTTGCTGCTGTATCTGAACTGCCCGGTAGCGGCGCTGGTGGCGCGGATTCAGCAGCGGGGACGGGCGATGGAAAGTGGCATTACGGCCGACTATCTGTCGTTGTTGGAATCGTTTTATGATGAGTGGCTGCGCCGCTTTGATTTGTGCCCGGTGTTGGTGATCCCTAGTGAGAACCTGGATTTTGTAAACCGTCCGCAGCATCTGGACATTGTGGTGGATCGGATTCAGGCGAAACTGGCGGGGCGGGAGGACGTCGTTTTCCCGGACTGAGCGAGGGCGAATTAACGGGGCGTCTATGGTGGGAACACGGCCGTTTGCCTTATGCTGTAGACATGAAAAAACAAATAGTCCGTCACGCAGTCAGCCACCTGTTGTTGGTTGGTTTTTTTGTTTTCATCTGGTTCTCTTGGGTTTACGCCTTGCCCAAATCACAGAGCAATGACGCGACCATTTATCTACCCCTCGTCTTTAAATCTGAGCCACCTCCACAAATCCTCTCGTTTACCGCCAATGTTGAGATCGCTGATCCCGGTGACACAATTGAATTAAGCTGGGTTACGGCCAATGCCGTCAGTGTCACCCTTTATCACCTGCTGCCCACCGGTCAATTAGGGCAGTTCTGGAACGTTGCCATTAGCGGGACTATGCCTTACACCATTAGCGAAGCAGCCCGTAATGTGGAGCGTTTTGTGTTGTATGCGGCTCGTGAGGGACAGCCGGCGGCAGGCGCCTCTGTGGAGATTATTCTGACCTGCCCGTACCCGTGGTTCTTTGCGCCTGCGCCCGATATTTGCGCCCAGGATGCGGCGCTGCTATCACCAGCTGCCGAACAGCAGTTTGAGAATGGCTGGATGATTTGGGTTGGTGAGGAAGACCTGATCTATGTGTTGTATGACGATGACGTATTCTCCCCCAAGTGGCAGGCATTCACCGATGATTGGGAACCGGGTGATCCGGTTAGCGACACCACTATCATTCCACCCGAAGGTTATTATCAACCGCTGCGCGGTTTTGGGTTGGTGTGGCGCGAGCAGCCTTTTGTTCGTGACCGGTTGGGATGGGCGGTAGCATTGGAAGCAGGGTATGACACGGCCGTGCAGCGCACCTCCTATTCCCGCTACAACCACACCTACATCCGTGCCCTGGATGCCGACATCTGGCATCTCTTCCCCGAACACAGCGCCTGGGAAAAATTCACCCCTCAATAGCCAATTTTCGGGGGCCTGATCCTCTTGCATTCCTGGACTAAGTAACAAAAAGATAGTAATTTACGCGCTTCATAGTGGGTTCACACCACCATGAAACATACAAGTTACAAAAAGGAATGCAATGAAAAAACTACTGTGCATCTTCATTTTGGTGTTGTTGTTTGCCGCGTGCAGCCGGCAGTCTGATGGTCGCTCTGTTACTTTTCTGGTATTTGGCGACCCGGAAGAGTATGCCGCTTACGAGCAATTAGTCGCTGCTTTTGAGGCCGAACACCCTGAAATTGATATTCAACTGGGCCATGTGCCCAGTCAGGGGGAATATCGCCAGCGTTTAGCCACCGATTTTTCCGGCGGCCAACCACCCAATGTGATGCTCATCAACTATCGCCGTTTTGCCTCTTTTGCTTCTCAGGGCGGCCTGGAACTGCTAGAGCCTTACCTGGACAAAAGCCAGATTATTCACGCTTCTGACTTTTATGAACAAACCATTGCTGCCTTTGAATGGGACGGCCAATTGTGGTGTATTCCCCAAAACATCTCCAGCCTGGTGGTTTATTACAACAAAGATCTGTTTGACGCTGCCGGCGTGCCGTACCCGTCTCCAGGCTGGACGCGGGATGACTTTCTGGCGGCGGCGCGGGCGCTGACCAAAGATGTGGATGGTGATGGCGTCATTGACCAATATGGGGCCAGCATTGATCCCAACATTTTCCGGCTGGCGCCGTTTGTCTGGCAAAACGGTGGGGATATTGTGGATAATCGAGTGCAGCCCACCCGGTTGACGTTGGACAGTCCGGAGGCGCTGGCTGCCTTTCAATGGCTGGTGGATTTGCGGCTGAAGGAGGGGGTGACGCCAGATGCGGTGGCCGAGTCGGCCGAAGCCAGCGAGACTCGTTTCCTGAACGGCCGTCTGGCCATGATCTTTGACAGCCGCCGCGCCACCCCCATTTTTCGCACCATCACCGGTTTTACCTGGGACATCGCTCCTCTGCCGCACGATGAGCAGGAGAGCGGCATCCTGCACAGTGACGCCTATTGCATGGCAAACCTGACCAAAGACAAAGACGCTGCCTGGATGTTTATTGAGTACGCTAACAGCGTGTCTGGTCAGACGATCATTGCCCAAACTGGCCGCACAGTGCCTTCATTGATAGCGGTAGCCCAATCAGCGGCCTTTTTGGATCCCACCAAAGCACCGGCCAGCAGCCAGGTGTTTTTAGACACCATTCCGGTGCTGGGGCAGGTACCCATTATGACTACCTGGGTAGCCATTGAAGAAACCGCCGGCAAAGAGGTGGAGCGCGCTTACTATGGGCAGGCCACGGTGGCCGAAGCGGCGGCGGCAGCAGCAGCCATGACGCAGGAATACTTTGATCAGGCGAATGCCCGGCGCTAAGACGGTTTCATTCGACGGCCGTGCCAATTCCACTATACTTGGTTTTATGCGCAGCCTGATTATCTTATCGTTTGCCCTGGTTGGCCTGGTGGCATTGGCCGCCTGTTCGTTGTGGGGACAAGAGGAGGGGGGCACGGCCGTTACGCCAACCTCTTCTCCGGCGGCTACCCCCACCGTAACCCCCGGCCCCGTGTTGACGCCGGATGTGGCTGTGGCCACACCCATCACCCAGACCAGACCCACGATCACCGTCTGGCTGCCGGCGGAAATCTGGGCTGCTTCTGAATCAGGGCAGGCCACCTTAAATGCCCAATTGAATGCCTACCGCGCCAGTCATCCCGATCTGGATATCCGCGTGGAAACCAAAGCAGCTACCGGGCAGGGTGGCATTCTCAGTTATCTGCTCACCGGCCGAACCATTGCCCCTGGTATTTTGCCTGACCTGGTGGCGCTGCCTGCCGATCAGCTATCCGGCGCTACCGCCGACTCTTTGATCTTTGCCCTTGACGACGGCATTCCCACCACATATCTGGAAGACCTCTACCCGGCCGGGTTGAAGCTGGCTACGGTGAATGACAGGCTCATGGGATATCCTTTCATCCTGACGCAAGCGCCGCAACTGGCGTATGACAGCAGCCGGGTGACCACAACTGTGCCTCTGACCTGGACACAGTTCATTGCCATGCCCGGCCAAAACATGTTGTTTCCGGCTGCGGGCGCACCTGGGGCAACCCTGTTGTTGGAAATGTATCTGGATAACGGCGGTCAGTTGTTAAATGAGGCCGGGCAGGTGGAACTACAAATTGAACCGCTGGCAGCGGCGCTGCAAGAATTGAGCAACGGCCGTGCCAATGGTTTTATTTTGCCGCAGAGTAGTACCATGCAGACGCTGGAAGATTCCTGGCAGGCGTTTCAGTCAGGCCAAAGCTCCTTTGTGCAAACATCGGCTACTCAGTTCCTACGCCAGCGGCAGACGGGCCAACCTTTCCGCGCTGTTGCTATTCCGGGCCTGGAAAAGCCGTTAGCACCGTTGGTTAATGGGTGGGTTTGGGCGGTTAGCTCTCAGGATGCAGCCAAACGGCCGTTAGCCACCGACCTGCTCATCTTTCTCATTGATAATGAAAACTTGGGCGAGTGGAGCTACCGCAGCAACTTCTTACCGGCCCGACAAGGTGCTTTCTTTTACTGGCCGACTGATGACAACTATGTCCCTTTTATTAGCGAGCAGCTTCTCCTGGCTGATGCCCACCCCTTTGCGTTTGCGTCCAGCCATCCGGTGATGGTAGCGTTGGCGGACGCGGCGTTTGATGTGGTCTCGCTGGCAAAATCGCCCCGGTTGGCAGCCGAGGAAGCGGTCGCTTCCCTGAATCCGTAAAGCAGGTTGACTGGCTGGCCTTACGTCAGAAACGGGGAGATTGGTTGATTGGGAGATCGGGAGATTGGGCACACAAACTGCTTATAACCAGATACAGTCCATTATCCACGCAGGGCTGACGGCCGTGCAACCCCACCACCTGCTCTCCGATCACCTGCGCCGGCGGGGGCGGCAGTTAACCATCGGCCCCAATACCTATGATCTGACGGACGGCCGTCTTTTCCTCATCAGTGTAGGCAAAGCGGCCGTGCCCCTGGCTGAGGTCGCGGCAACCATTTTGGGTGACATGGTTACGGCTGGCGTCGGAATATGCAAACAACTGCCCACGGATTACCGATTACCGATTACCGATTACCGATTTCTTGTCGGCGATCACCCGGTGGCCGGGCAGAGGAGCGTGCAGGCGACAACGGCCGTTGTTGATCTGCTCACCCAAACCCGTGCTGATGATCTGGTGCTTTGCCTGATTTCTGGTGGCACATCGGCGCTGCTCACGCAGCCGCTTATGCCATTACCCGAATGGCAAGCCCTCAACCGCGCCCTGCTTGCTTCCGGCTGCACCATTCAAGAGTTTAATACCGTGCGCCGCCAATCAGACGCCGTCAAAGGTGGTGGGCTGGCGCGGCTGGCAGCGCCTGCGCCGGTGGTCAGCCTCATCCTCAGCGACGTGATCGGGAATGACCTGGCGGCCATTGGCAGCGGCCCCACTGTGCCCATAGACGAAACGCCAGAGGATGCGCTGGCGGTGCTGGCCCGGTATGGCATTGAGGCGGTAATGGGCACGGCCGTCTGGCAAACCATCCACACCGCCCTCACCGCTGCCCGATTACCGATAACCGATAACCGATTACCCCCGCCAATGAACCTTCTTATCGGCAGTGTACGCCAGGCCGCAGACGCTGCCCGGCAGTCAGCCGAAAATTCAGGATTCACGGCCACAATCCTCACGGCACATTTAGAAGGAGAAGCGCGGGAAGCCGGCAAGTTTGCCGCCGCCATTGCCAAAGACCTGTCAGCCGGCCACTTTGCCATTCTCGGCGGCGAAACAACTGTGACCATACGCGGCAATGGCGTTGGCGGCCGAAACCTGGAAGTGGCGCTCGCGGCTGCTATCGCCCTGGATGGCTTGTCAGATGTCACGGTAGCTACCTTTGCCACCGATGGTGAAGATGGGCCTACCGGTGCGGCGGGGGCTGTGGTATCGGGTGAGACGGTGGGCTACGGCCGTGAACTTCACCTGAACGCGCATCAATTTTTAGACAATAACGACAGTTTTACCTATTTCCAAAAGCTGGATGCCGCCGGTTTTGGCCCTCACCTGCTCATCACCGGCCCCACCGGCACGAATGTGAATGATCTTATCTTAATTTTTCATCATCCGTGATGCGTGACCCGTAATCGGTTTCCTGGTCACGCATCACGCCTCAGGACAGGAGAAACATGACCATTAAATTTGGCACCGACGGCTGGCGCGCCGTCATTAGCGAAACTTTTACTTTTGCCAATCTGCGCCTGGTGGCCCAGGCCATCGCCGATTATGTGTTGGAAGAAAGCAGGCAAAACCCCAGCGTGGTCATTGGCTTTGACACGCGCTTCCTCTCTGACCGGTACGCGGCCGAGGTGGCCCGCGTGATGGCCGCCAACCACATTGATACCTGGCTGGCCCGCGCCGACACGCCCACGCCAGCCATCAGCTATGCCGTCTTGCATAAGCAGGCAACAGCCGGTGTGATGATCACCGCCAGCCACAATCCGCCGCGTTATAACGGCGTCAAGCTCAAGGCCAGCTACGGAGGTTCGGCCAGCCCATCTGCGCACAAGCGGGTGGAGCACCTGCTGGAAAGCGCCCTGGCCGAAGCCCGCGGCCCCAACCTGATGGATTTACAGGAAGCCATTCGTACCGACCGCATCAAGAAATTTGATCCCGCCTGGGCTTACTATGAACATCTCAGCACCTTGCTTGATCTGGACATCATCTCTGCTGGCGAGCTGCGCGTGGTGGCTGACGGCATGTATGGCGCAGGGCGAGGGGTGATTGGCGAGATGCTGGCGCGCGGCCGTACCTATGTCCACAACATCCGCCACGAGATGAACCCCGGTTTTGGCGGCATCCATCCGGAACCGATTGCCCGCCATTTGGGGCTGCTCATGTCCACCATTCAGGCGGGGCATTGGGATGTGGGGCTGGCAACCGATGGCGACGCCGATCGCATTGGCGCGGTGGATAACCAGGGTAACTTTGTAGACCCGCACCGTATTTTTGCTCTGGTGCTGCGTTATCTGCTGGAAAATCGCGGCTGGCGGGGCAAGGTAGTGCGCACCGTCTCCACCACGCGCATGATTGACCGCATCGCCGCCAAACATGGTCTGGAACTGGTGGAGACGCCGGTTGGCTTTAACCACATCGCCGATTTGATGATTGCCAATGGGGTGGTGATGGGTGGCGAGGAATCGGGCGGCATGAGCATCAAGGGGCACATCCCTGAGGGGGACGGGGTGCTGATAGGTCTGCTGCTGTTGGAGGTGATGGCGGCAGCTAAAATGCCACTGCACAAGTTGGTGGAGGAATTACTGGCGCAATATGGCCCGGCGCAGTATGCGCGGACGGACATGAAATTAACGCGCCCGGTGGAAAAGAAGCAGATGGTGCAGTTGTTACTGGATGCGGCCCCGGCGGCGATTGCCGGTGTGGCGGTGGACGATGTGCAGACGGTGGATGGGGTGAAGTATTACCTGAATGATGGCAGTTGGCTGCTGATACGGCCGTCTGGCACGGAGCCTGTCTTGCGGGTATATGCCGAAGCGCCGGATGACGGCCGTGTCAAAGCCCTGCTTGACTTTGGCGAAGAAATGGCGCACAAGGCTTGAGACGGTGGCAACCAGCCTTACTCAAACAGACGGGCCGGGCGGGGAGCGTTGGCGTCTTCTGACCAGCGCAGAAGTTCGGGTATATCGCTGCCGTTTGCCAGCCGAGACGGTACCAGCCGCAGAAAGGTGAGGTTGGCGGCGGGGCGGGTGAGCTGCTCCTCCTGGCTGAAAACGGGAATCCAACTACCGGTGTTGATATACCATTGACGGTAGCCTGGATGGTGCGGATCATCGTTGTTGTCTAGCAGCATGAGGCGGGCGGCATGGTCATGGCCGAAGATAAAGTAACGCACGGGGCCGATGGAAGGAGTGGGACGGCCGTTTACCAGTTCTGCCACCTGCTGCGCTACCGTATACAGGTACGGGTTGGCCAATAACTCATTCAGCGATTGGAAAAGCGCACCGCCGGCAGCCAGACAGACGGCCGTAAAAAACAGCGCCACCACCATTAACCCATACTCGCCTATTGCCAGGGCACGCACCGCGCCTGCCAATAGCAGCAGCGCCAACAACATGAGCAACACACTACCGATCATACGCCGCGTCGTTTGTTTTGAATGGGCCGCCATCTCTGCCCGCATGTTTTCCTGAATGTCTAACAAGGGCGCCAGGAAGGGATCGGGAATGGTACGGCCGTTTTCCTGCCGTTGGTATTTCACCTTTTTCTTTGCCTTAACATTCACCTGTTTACGGGCTTCCCGGTATTGCAGCAAGACCTGGGCAAAGTCTTTCATATGGCCGGGCGCATTGGCTACCAGCCAGAAAAAATAGCGCGTGATTGGTTTGAAATTGTCGGCAAAGGGGTGGATGGCTTCAATTTCATTAAAGAAGTAGCGTACAAAAAGAGACCCTTCCGGTAGTTCGATAGTCTCCTGTATTTGCCCTTTTTCATCAATCAGGCGGGGGTCGGCAAAGTCATTAAAGAAGTTCACCGGGTCATACTGGCAGCCATGTTCAATGTAGAACAGGTTGCGCTGGTAGAGGAACTTTTGGGGGAAGCGCACCTGATTTGCCAGGGCTTCAGGGGTGAGGGCGGCGGGCATATCGGCCAGGTGGGGTAGTGGCGATTCGGGGGTGTGGGGCACGGCCGTGAGCCAGGCTTCATATGCTTCTATCAGCAATGTCATCAGGCGTTGTTGTGCCCCGGCCCAGGCCATTTCCACATCATGGTTGCCCTTCATCACAATTAACTGGTTGTCTGGCTGCGCCAAAAACCAGGCCAACGCCTGGAAAAAGAGCGGATGTCCGGCAGCAATGGTCTCCAGTTTCCAAATGATCGCCTTTTCTTCCGTTCCCAGCCCATACAGTTGCTCGTTGGCGCTCAACTCTTTGTGGTATTTTTTGTTGGTAACGGCCTTTAACTTATCTTCTTCCTCTGGCAGCGATGTGACCTGCAAAAAGTCAAACATGTCGCCGTTGACCACCAATCGCCAGGGTTTCTGGTAAAAATCGGTCGCCGTCGCCTGGCGGCTGAGTTGCACATGATGCACAATCAGTTGGGCAAAGGGCACATCCTGAAAAAAATCCTCATTGGGATGAATCAGGCCGGTGTTGGGATTACACCCTTCACTTAAATGAAAATCACTGACAATGAGGTAATTGTGTGTACTGTCCATAAGCATTTATCCATCAGCGTAGGTAAAGTATAGCACAGCCGTTTATTGGCTGTGCAAGGTCATTTGGCTAAAATGCCACCCGGCTTGCGAGCACATTATTGTTAGATTGGCGCAATCTCCAAGATTGAATCAATCTCCAAAGAGGAATAAATGAAAAATTTGATGGTAACAGGCGGCGCTGGTTTTATCGGCGCAAATTTTGTTTTGTACATGCGGCAGAAATATCCCAATTACCGGATTGTGGTGTATGACAAACTGACCTATGCCGGTAATCTGGACAATCTGCTCAGTGTACAGGACGATCCACAGTATCATTTTGTGCAAGGGGATATTTGTGATGCGGCGCTGGTGGAGCGCACGGTGCATGAGCAGCAAATTGATACGATTGTGAACTTTGCCGCGGAGACGCACGTAGATCGCTCCATTATGGACCCGGATGCATTTATTCAGACGAGTGTGTATGGCACGTATGTGTTGTTGGAAGCAGCGCGTAAGTTGAAGCTGGAGCGGTATCACCAGATCAGCACGGATGAGGTGTATGGGCATATTCCCCACGGCCGTTCCAGCCTGGAAACAGATAATTTGGCCCCGCGCAGCCCGTATGCCGCCAGCAAAGCCAGCGCGGATTTGCTGGTGAATGCCTACTTCATCACCTATGATCTGCCGGTGACGATTACACGCGGCAGTAACAACATTGGCCCCTATCAGTACCCGGAGAAGGCGGTGCCGCTGTTTGCCACCAATGCGCTTGACCATGAGCCGCTGCCGGTGTATGGCGACGGCCGTCAGATGCGCGAATACCAGTATGTCACCGACCATTGTGAAGCGATTGACATGGTGCTGCACCGGGGGGTGATTGGCGAGACGTATAATGTGGGCACGGCCGTAGAGATGGAAAACATCGAAATGATTGAGCTGCTGCTGCAAACGCTCGACCGCCCCACCAGTCTCATCCATTATGTGAAAGACCGTGAAGGGCATGATCGCCGCTACAGCATGAACGTAGACAAAATCCGCGCCCTGGGTTGGGAGCCAAACCACACCCCACATGAGGCCATTATCCAGACCGCCCAGTGGTACCGTGACAATGAATGGTGGTGGCGCAAAATTAAAAGCGGCGAGTTTAAGGCATACTACGAAAAGCAGTATGGGCACCGGTGGCAGCGTTCGTAATCGGTAATCCGTGATCGGTAATCGATCCCGACTCACGGCTCACGGCTCACGGCTCACGAATCCCACAACGTGACACTTTGCCCGGCAACGGGTGACAACTGATACATGACAGCACGGCCGTGGCTGTCTACCCTATGGGCGGATGTCTTCTCTCATCGCGCCCGCTTCCCTCTCCAAAGAGCGTCCAGCTTACCAAATCCCCTAGTTTGACAAGGAGAAAAGATCATGCTCAATAAAGTTGCCGATTTGGCCGGGCCAGGCATTGGTAATTATGATGATTTGTGGCACGTTCTGCCGGATGATTACCGTTCCTTGCTGACACCTAAAGAAACCCAACAGGCGATTTTTGCTGCCAAACAATATATCGAAGAGAACCTGTGCAAAGAGCTAAACCTGATGATGGTTACGGTGCCGCTGATTGTGGATGTGGACAGTGGCGTCAACGATTATCTGGATCGGGACGGCTCGCGCACGCCGGTGCGTTTCCACATCAGCAATGATTACGACCAGCACCCCGTTGACGCTGAAGTCGTACAGGCGGCGACCAAATGGAAGCGCATGGCGCTCAAGCAATTCGACATGCAGCCGGGTGAAGGGTTGATCACGGACATGCGTGCTGTGCGCAAGGATTATTTTCTGGATCATGACCACAGCGCCTATGTGGATCAGTGGGATTGGGAGCGCACAATTACTGAGGAGCAGCGTAATCTGGAATTTCTGACGGCCGTTGTCGCCAAAATCTGGAAGGTGATTAAGGGCGCGGAAAGCTACGTGCATGGCATGTTCCCCAAACTGCGCGATGACCGCTACCCCGACTTGCCCGAAGAACTGACCTTCTTGCACGCCGAAGATATTTTGGACATGTTCCCCAACCTGCCACGCAAACAGCGGGAAACGGCCGTGCTGCAAGAATTCCCCGCCGTCTTCATTTACGGCATTGGCTGGACGCTGCGCGATGGCTACCCACACGAACTACGCGCCGCCGACTATGATGATTGGGTGACGCCGACGGTTTCCGAGGACGGCCGTCCCATGCACGGACTAAACGGCGACATCCTGGTCTGGAACCCGGTCACCCGCCGCCGCCATGAGCTGTCTTCCATGGGCGTCCGCGTCAACAAACGCACCCTGGTGCAGCAGCTTGAGATGACGGGGCAGCTTGAATTCTTGAACCTGCCCTATCACAAGGCGATCCTGAACGACGAGATTCCGTTGAGCATTGGCGGCGGCATTGGGCAATCGCGCACTCTGATGATGCTGCTGCACAAAGCCCACCTGGGCGAAGTCAGCGTTACCGTCTGGCCCAAAATTTTGAAAGAAATGGGGGCGAAAAAGAATATCTTCGTGTTGGAATGATGGGCCTTTAGCACAATAGGAAACACGGCACTCTTGGTGAGACGACAGGCGGCAGGTACAATGCGTTCATGAAAAACCGCTTGTGGCTGCATGTATTGGGGCTGTTTTTGCTGCTGTTGGGGTTGGGTGGGTATCTGGCAACAACGCGCACCTTTTTGCTCAGTGATGTCGGGTTGCGGTTCTGGCAAGTGCAGGCGTTGCTGGATAATGGCGGACAATCGTTAGCGGTTACATATCCAGGCCAGATGTATGACCCCAATTTGCAGCATATCCCCTTTTATTTTGCCTATGCGTTGGTAGATGGGCAGATTTTTTTGAACATCACCCCTTTTGTGCCATTGGCGGCGGCGGGATTTTATGCGTTGTTTGGGGAAGTAGGGCTGGTGATTGTGCCGGTGCTGGGCACAGTGCTGACGGCCGTTGCCGTGTACATGCTGCTGCGGTTAACCAATGTTTCTGGAGCGGTGGGCTGGTTTTGGGTAACGGCCATAGGCACACCCCTCTTTTTTTATGCCATGGAGTTGTGGGATCATACGCCCGCGGTCGCTTGCGCTGCCTGGGCTGTCTATGGGGTCAGCCGGGCAGCCATGCAGGATCGGTGGCAGCCGGCGTTTTGGGGCGGCGTGGCCTTGGGCATAGGGTTGGGACAGCGCCCAGAGATGTATGTGTTTGCATTAGCGTTGGGGTTGGCCACCATGACAATGCTGTGGCCGCGCTGGACAACGGCCGTTGTGCTGGCGCTGGGGGCATTGGCCGGTGCAGTACCTTTGTGGCTGATGCAATACCGATGGGTGGGACATCCGTTGGGCATGGCGCTGGCGACCAATTTACTGGGATATGGTGTGCCGGAAAGCTACGCCTTTGAGCCAGAGAACGTTCTCTATAACCCGGCCATTACCCTGGGGCGGCTGCTCATCACCGTTCAGTCCCGCTCCATTCTTACATTTTTGGCAGCGTTGCTGGTGTTGGTGGGAGTGGTACTGTTGATTTTGACACTGCGACAAGAAAAGTGGCGCACCTCTCGGTTTCTGTTGTTGGGGTTAGGGTTGTGCGTAGCCGGTTACGGGTTGTATGTATGGGTGGCGCTGCGCTCCTCCACATTGCACGGTCTAATTACCACACTGCCGCTCATTGCCCTTAGTCTGGCATTTGTACCGGCCGGGGTTGACAACGGCCGTTACCGACCCATCTACCGGCTCATTATGACCACCGCACTGCTCTTTCTGGGGTTGATGCTCTTTTTATGGCCCACATCCGGCGGATTGCAATGGGGTACGCGGTATTTGCTACCCATAATACCCCTGTTGGTTTATCTGGCGGCATATGCTTATCAGTCGTATGCGGCCGTGGCGGACGGAGCAGTAAGTACGGCACTGCGCTGGACATTGTGGGGGTTGGTGGGGCTAAGCGTGGTGATTCAACTGGCCGGGCTGTGGGTGCAAGTAGGGGAGCATCGGTTGGCGGGGGAATTGCAGGCCAACATTGAAGCGCTACCTGCGCCTGTGGTGCTGACCAATGGCCCGTTTATGGCGGCGCACCTGGCAGGCGTGCGGGACAAGACAATGTTGTACGTGGCAGATGAGGTGGCGCTGGCTGACCTGGTGGCCCGACTGTCAGCAGATGGAGTCACGCTAATAGCGGTACTGCCATTGGAATATGTCCCGCTGCCGGTGCCGGAGCAGGTGGGAGATGTGGCTTTGCGCCCCATTGCTCCTTATGTGTATGAATTGGAGCGAGCACCATGAGCGAACGGCCGTATCTATCCATCATTTTGCCCATGTACAACGAAGCGGAAAGCATTACGGCCGTGTTGCATCACCTGGTGGCGGAAATGGCCCACCATTTGCCAGAGGTGATGTATGAGATTTTAGTGGTGGATGATGGCTCATCGGATGGGTCGGCGGAGCGGGTAACGGCCGTCGCCGACGACCACATCACCCTCATTCAACATCCCTACAACATTGGCAATGGCGCGGCCGTGAAGTCCGGCATTCGCCGGGCTAAAGGGCGCTATGTGCTGATGATGGACGCCGACGGGCAACACAAACCGGCCGATATTCCCCGCCTGCTGGAACATGTACCCCGGCACGATATGGTTGTAGGGGCACGTACCCGTGAATCGGAAAGCGCCAGACATCGTGACCTGGCAAACATGATTTATAACCTCTTTGCCAGCTATGTGTGTGAACGACCAATTGACGATCTGACCTCTGGTTTTCGCCTCATCCGCGCCGAGTTGGCGAAAAGTCTGGTCTACTTGCTGCCCAACACCTTTTCTTATCCCACCACCATTACGTTGGCGGTGGTGCGAGGCGGTTACAGTCTGAAATACGTGCCCATTGTGGCCCACAAGCGGGTGGGCAAAAGCAAAATCAAGCTATTTCGAGACGGTTCTCGCTTTTTGATGATCATTCTCAAAATCGCCACCCTCTATTCACCCATGAAAGTCTTTTTGCCTGTGAGCGTACTGCTATTTGCCACCGGCTTTTTTTATGGTCTGTTCAAAGTTCTCTTTCTCAACACGCGCTATGGGCCAACCTCAGCCATGCTGATGACCATTTCCATTGTGGTGTTTATGGTGGGGCTGGTGTCTGAACAGGTGGCCCAATTGCGCTACATACGCAGCGATACGGCCGATTACGAGCAAGAGCTATGAGCCGACGATTTTGGGTCAATGCGTTTGCCATCCTGGTGGCGGTGGGGGCCATTGTCGCCGTTGTGGTTTATTTGCGCGCCAACCAGGAAATCTGGCAGCTTTTGGGGAATTTAACGGCCGTACAGGTGCTTTTGCTCATTGGGGTGCGCATTATCTTTCTGGGGTTGAATGGAGTGCTGCTTTATCTGATCGCCCAAAAGTTCGCCGTGACACTAAGTCCAATGGAGTGGTTTAGCCTGGCCTACATGACGGCGCTGTTTAACTACATCATGCCTTTTTCCGGGGGTATGCTTATTCGGGCTACCTATTTGAAGTTGCAGCACCACATTGCCTATGCCCAATTTGCCGCCTGGCTGGCGGCAACCTATTTTGTGATCTTTTTTGTAACAGGAGTGGTGAATGCCGTGCTGGCGTTGTGGTTAACAACGGCCGTGCCTGCCGCCTGGTTCCTGGTGGTATTTTTCCTGATGATGGCGGGGGGTATCCTGATTGTGCTGCTCATCCCTTCCTTCCGCTTTCCGGCAAACAACCGGCTCTTCCTCCTGGCAAACACGGCGCTGGCTGGCTGGGATGCTATTAAAACAGATCGCCGTTTGTTAATGCGGTTGACCCTTTTTACGCTGCTGCTTTTTTTATCCAATGGGCTTTCCTTTTGGCTGGCGTATCGTAGTCTGGGCATTGCCGTTTCTTGGGGAGCGGCGTTTATTGTCAGTCTGGCCAATATCTATTCGGCGGTAGTTAGCCTGACGCCGGGCAACATTGGGCTGCAAGAGGCGATGGTGTCGCTGTTTTCGCAATTGACCGGGGCCGGGATTGAGGAAAGTTTGCTCACCATCTTGTTAGTACGGGTCACCACGCTGGTTTCGGTGTTTACACTGGGGCCATTGTGTACCTTTTGGCTGGCGCGACGGTTGGGGGGCAACCGTTTGTTTGAGCAAAATTTGGAGGTTTTGGATGGTGTTGGGGAACAAGTATGAACCGATTGGATGACGCTTTGTTGATGGAAATGGCGCAGTTGCTGGCGAAAGATGCACGGGATGAGATGGCGATTCCCAGCTACCTGCATAAAAACCGGCTGCTGCGCTGGATGGCCTGGCGGCGGGTGGAGGTGTTGGCTGACTATTTGGCGCAAACGGCCGTTGCCCTACCCTCTCTCCCAGCCGAACGCACTCTGATGGATTTTGGCTGCGGCACAGGTATCCTGTTCCCGGCAGAAACGGCTGATTTCGGGCAAATTTATGGTGTGGATATTGTACTGGATGCTGCCCGTCTGCATCTGGAAAAGCGCAGTTACCCTACCGCCACCATGCAACTCTACAGCCCGGAGGAAGCCCACAGCCTCATTCCTGACCATTCGTTGGATGTGATTATTGCCGCAGAAGTGCTGGAGCATATAACCCCGTTAGATGATACGCTGGCTTTTTTTCGGAAAAAACTGTGCCCGCACGGCCGTTTACTCATCACCGTGCCCACCGAAAACAAATTGTACCAATTTGGCCGCCGTCTATCGGGCTTTGAAAAACATTTTCATGTAGACAATGCCGCGTCTATTCACAAGATCATCCAGAGCCGTGGGTTTCATTGCCAAAAGCGGAGTAAAGTCCCTCTGCCCGCACCACTGGACATTTACTGGCTTATTGTCTACGCACCATAGGGAATGGTTATGTCTGACAACGCCCCAACTAAACGTTTTTCCAATCGTGTTGAACACTATGTGAAGTATCGGCCTGGTTATCCTACGGCCGTTCTCGCCAGCATGCGTGATGAGTGGGGGTTGACGGAGACGGCCGTCATCGCCGATATTGGCTCCGGCACCGGCCTGCTCACCCGCCTCTTTCTGGATAACGGCAACCCTGTCTATGGCGTGGAACCCAATGCCGAAATGCGCGCCGCCGGGGAAACATTTCTAGCCGAATACTCCCACTTTACCAGCGTCAACGGTACGGCCGAAGCCACCACCCTGCCCAACCACAGCATAGATTTTGTGATAGCGGGGCAGGCCGCCCATTGGTTTGCGCCCGAACCCACCCGCGCCGAATGGCAGCGCATCCTGAAACCGGGCGGGCACATTGCCCTGGTCTGGAATACACGGCACGTGGATGGGTCAGACTTTATGCGGGCGTATGAGCGGATTCTGGTGGGTTTTGCGCGGGATGATACGGGACGGCCACGCCGTGAGGGTGGACATGAGCGCGGGCCGGAATATATTCTGGGCGATTCCCATGCCTATCGCGCTTTTGAGAATGCACAGCAGTTTGATTATGCGGGGCTGGAAGGGCGCACCCTCTCCTCTTCGATGATGCCGCTGGTGGGGCATCCCCAGTATGAGCCGATGCTGGCGGCTTTGCGGGATTTGTTTGCGGCATATGAGGTGGACGGCCGTGTCACCGTCCTCTACACCACCGAATTGTATGTGAGCGCCAGAAACTGAGGATTTTCGTTGTAAGCGTTTAGCCCCTCTGGAGACCTGACAGGTTTTTGGCCTGCAAAGCTTCAAGTTGAACGAGTAAAAACCTGTCAGGTCTGAACGGCTACTTTTATTTTCAGGCGGGGAAAGCCCAACGTAGAAATTGTGGTAATACCTGCGCCCAGGTATCGTAATTGTGACGGCCGCCGGGCATTTCCACATAAACTAAATCTTTGCCGCGTCGGTAGCCCATCTTTTCCAGTTCGTCTATCAGTTCCAACGTATCTTGAATGGCGTCAATCACCCCGTTTTGGTCGCGGTCTTCCACTTCGTCCTGGGTGGCCGCTTCAAACCAGAAGCGTTGGCCTTCGCGTTTTGGTCCCTGCCGCACCAGGCTGTGGGCAATCCGTTCCCCCGGTTCGATATTGGTTTCATCGTCAGCCGCCGTCCACCAAAAGGAACCAGACATGACACCCACAATACCAAAGTCATCGGGGAAATTCCAGGCCAGGTCAAAGGCCGATAAACCACCCAAAGAAGCGCCCAATACGGCCGTATCCACCGCCCGTTCACTAACCCGAAACGTTTGCCGGATAACCGGTAATAGCTCATTCGTCACAAAGCGGGCATACAGAGCCGCCTTGCTGCCCAAACCACGTCTGTTGGCGGCAACGGCCGTGCCATATTCCTCCAGCCGCTCCTCATTGGTGGGAATGGCTACCACCACCAGCGGTTCAATCTGGCGGCGGGCATACAGCGTCGCCAACGTTTGCCGCAAATGCAGCGCCTCCGCATCCTGGCCATCGTTGATGAACAGCAGCTTGTAACTCTGGTCGGTGTGGTGATAGTGGGGAGGCAGGAAAATGGTTAACGGCCGTGCATTGTCCAGATGATGTGAATAGAAATCAGGGACGGTGACAACCTCAACAGACGACAGGAGGGCCTGCGTGTGCTGCCGCCGCCGCCACCAGACAATGCCAAACCCGGCCAGGAGTACGACCGCTAACAAGAATGGTGATAGCCAATCCATACTACAACTCGATAACAAAAATAGAGCCACGTGGTGTGTTTGGTTTCACAAAGATACGGCCGTCGTGCGCTTCCACCACCATCTTGCAAAATGCCAGCCCCAATCCCACCTGGGATACATCCCGCCGTTTGGCGGCTACAATCTTAAACTTGTCAAAAATCGTCTCCTGGTGTTCTTCAGGGATGCCTGGCCCCTCGTCAATCACTTCCAGGCGCAGCCGCATCCCGACCATCTCACCAGATGCCATCTCCTGTTCCGGGTAACTCAGCCGCAGGGTGATAACGCCGCCCGTTGGCGAAAATTTAATGGCATTGGTGAGCAAATTATCTAGCACTCGCTGCCACAGACTGGCGTCCACAAGCAGACGGGCTGACTGCGGCGGCGTTTCCAGCGCCAACGACACATTTTTCAACTGGGCCATTGGCGCAAGACTATCACGCACGGCCGTGACCGATTCATTCATGTCCACTTCAGACCGGGTGAGCATCAGACGGCCGTGTTCCATCTTTGCCATCATCAACATATCCGTCAGAAAACCACTCAACCGCGCCGCCTCACCACGAATGGTGGACAGCGGCATGGAGTCGGCTCCTACTGCCATTTCCAGAAGATCACAAGAGATCAAAATGGCCGAAAGTGGGCTGCGAATGTCATGCACAATCATATTAGACAGGTCTTGCCGCAGTTGCAGCGCCGTCTGTAATTCGTCATGCCGCTGTTTAATGCGCAGCATGGAGCGCACCCGCGCCCGCAGTTCCAACCCATTGTACGGCTTATGCAAAAAGTCATCGGCCCCGGCTTCCAGTCCGCGCGCCAGGTCTTGTTTGCTGTCCAGCGCCGTCACCAAAATAATGGGCACATGCTGCCATTTGGGGTTGCGGCGCAGCCGCTCGCACAACTCAAAACCGTCCATGCCCGGCATCATCACATCCAACAAAATCACATCGGCCGACTCTTCATCCAGATGCGCCAGCGCCTCATAGCCATCGGCCGCAAATGAAAGCTCATATCCCTCCCGCAGCAGCAGCATTTCCATCGTCTGCCGCGCACTTGGTTCATCATCCACAATAAGAATTTGGGGAATCTCGTTAATGGCGGTCTCTCCTGGAACTATTCAGGTCTTGCTACAAACGCATACACACCTAAACGCCCGACAACTGTATCTCAATACGTTCTAACAAACCTTTCAAACTGACCGGCTTGCTCAAATAATCGTTTGCGCCGGCAGCCAGACATTTTTCCTGATCGCCGGGCATTGCCAGCGCCGTCACGGCGATGATGGGCACCTGTTTCAAACTGGCATCAGCCCGGATTTCCCGAATGGCGTCCAGCCCATTCATTTGTGGCATTTGAATATCCATAAGAATGATGTCTGGTTTTTCCTGTTTTGCCCGGTCAACGGCGTCACGGCCGTTATGCACCACGATCATATCATACCCTTTGGCTGCCAGGTAATTGGAAAAGGCATGGATATTGGCGGCGTTGTCTTCGGCCAGCAAAATACGGGGCCGGGCAACTGGCGCCGCAGAAGGGACCGGTTTATCAACAGAATCCAGGGGGGGGAACGGCCGTGTTTTCCCCCGGCTCACCTGAATCATCAACCGCTGCAAAGCGCGGTGCAACTGCTGTCGCGTCACCGGCTTCAACAAACAATCGGCCGCCCCCACCGCCAGCGCATTTTCCCGCTCATCAATCACCGAGGCAATAATGACCGGAATACGCCGCGTCTGTGGATTCGCCTTCAAGCGCGACAACACCTCCCAACCAGAAATATCCGGCAGCAATATGTCCAGCACAATCACATCTGGGCGCACCAGTACCGCTTTTTCCACCACCCCCTCCCCCGCTTGCAAGGCGACCACATCCACATTCAACTCGTTGAAATAACGCTTCAACTGCCCTAACGCTGCCGGAGAATCATCCACTACCAGCGCCAGCCGAAAGAACCGCCCCAGGCCACCTTCTAGCTGCTGTGCTTCCTGTAAGGGTAGTAACTGATGTTCGCCCTGCTGCCAGGGGAAAGAAATAGTAAACCGGCTGCCTTTGCCAACTTCACTTTCCACGGCAACCGTGCCCCCATGCAAATCCATCATGCGCTGCACCAGCGAGAGGCCCAGGCCCGTGCCGCCATACTCCCGCGCCAGACGGCTGTCTAGCTGCACAAATGGCTGGAACAGCCGGGCCATATCCGCCTCGGCAATGCCAATACCCGTATCCCAAACGGTGATGTGTACCACACCAACGGCCGTGTCCCCCACCACTTCCAGACCGATTTTGCCCCCCTCTGGCGTAAACTTCACCGCATTTGCCAGCAAATTGACCAATATCTGCTTCATGCGCCGTTCATCCGCCTGAAGGGTCGTCACCGCGCCATCAAAAGAAGAATGAATCGTCAACCGCTTCTTGTGGGCATTTTGTTTGACAATACGCAAACTGGCCTGGCAAATCATCTCTACCGGCACAGGTGTCAATTCCAATTCCAACTTGCCGGCTTCAATCTTGGACAGGTCTAAAATATCGTTGATCAACGCCAGCAGATGCCGCCCACTTTCTTCAATGCTGCGCAGCGACACGATCTGGTTTTCATTGAGCGGCCCATACACCTCCTCCTGCAACGCCTCCGAAATGCCCAAAACCGCGTTCAACGGCGTGCGCAGTTCGTGGCTCATGCTGGCCAGGAATTCATCTTTCAAGCGGGCGGCATGGGCCAGTTCCGCGTTGGCGGCGCTGAGATCGGCGGTGCGTTCGGCCACACGCCGCGCCAACAGCGAACGTTCCGCTTCCAGCGCCATCTCCACCCGCGTCCGTTCGGCAATTTCCTGCTGCGCCTGGGCAAAGAGGCGAGCATTTTCAATGGCTGTTGCTGCCGGCGCCGCCAGACGGGTGAGCAGTTTCAAATCTTCTTGATCAAAAAGGCCGCTTTCTTTGTTAATGGCTTCCAATGCGCCAATGGTTTGACCTTTGGCCTGCAAGGGCACGCACAAAATCGAACGGGCCACGAACCCGCTTTTTTCATCAAAATCACTGAAATATCGGGTGTCATGTTCAGTGTCTGGCACCAATACCGGTTCGCCATTCTGCACAACCCAACCAATAACCCCTTGCCCTAAAGCCAACCGTTGCCCTTTTACAAAGGCGGCGGCCAGACCGGAAGCAGCGGCAAACATCAGGTCGCCGACGACCTGATCGAGCAGCACCACGGAGGCAGCTTCCACCCGTAGCAATCGTACCGTGCCTTCGGTGATCACTGTCAACGTTTCCGGCAAGTCCAGGGTGGAGGAGATAGCCTGGCTGATGGTGTTGAGCGTGGCAAGTTCGGCGGCGCGCTGCCGCACTTGCTCATAGAGGCGGGCGTTTTCAAAGGCAACGCCGGCCTGCCCGGCAAAAGCAGAGAGGCGGGCGGCGGCTTCTGGCTGGTAAAAGCCCGGATGGCTGTTATTGAGCGCCAGAATGGCTATCACATCGCCCTTGATGCTAATGGGAGCGCCGGCCCACGAGCGGACGTGTGGGGATTCTTGGGGATTCACCCACAGGTCAGACACGGCCGTGTCCGGCACAATGACCGGCTCGCCTGTGTGCAACAACTGTTGCAAACTGGGCATACGCCCCACGGGGAAGTGGTGTGGCGCTCCGGGCCGTATATCCTGCCCATAGCCGCGCGTGACGCCAATTTCAATTTCATCCCCATGCACCAACATGACATTGGCCGTATCATACGGCAGCACCCGCGCCATCTGGTCGAGCAGAATGTCCAGCAGCCGGTCAAAGTCCAACACCGAACTCAGAGCAATGCCTACTTCGCGTAAGGCTTCGGCCAGTTGGCGCTGCTCATTTTCGGCCATCTCAAAACGTTCCCGTTCGCTAATTTCTCGTTGTAAGGTCTCGTTTGCCTCGGCCTGGGCAGCCGCCATCATTTCCACCTGGCGAAAGATGGAGATGATGCTGATGAGCAGCCCCAACAGCACAATCAGGTACCCCACAGCCTGCGCGATGAGGGCGGCCACAGCCAGGGCATCAAAGAAATTGTTGGCAAAGGCCATGAACAACACCTGGCTGCCATACATGATGATGAGCGCCAGGATAAGGGAATGTTCAAAGGCGTCGGTACGCCACTGTTTTTTTTGCAGATAACCGAGCAGGGCGATGAGGAAGAAGGTAGCGGCCACGGCCGTTGCCAGATGCCCGCCCACATACCCCCGGTTACCGGCCCACCCACTGATAACGGCAAAGTAAACAACATTTACCAACAGCACGGCCGTGCCTCCCACCCACACCGACCGTTTCGCCGGCTGCCATTCTTCGCTGCGCACCCATATCAACCAGCTTCCCGCCAGAAATACCGCCAAAAAAACGGCCGCCGTCTGCCACACGCCAAACTGAGGTGCTGCCGTGCCATCGGTTAAAGCCCACCACAACAACGCCAGATAATAAGCGCCCAATACCCCCACACCCACGTAGCCGATACCAATAAACAAATAAACCGCATCACGTCGGGTGTAAAAACGCGCCAGGGCCAGCACGGCCACAAACAGCGCCAGATTGACGCTGACAAACGCCCACAGCACCTGCACTGCCGCCGATGGCTGCCAGAGTACCACGGCCAGCAGCAGGCGGGTCAGCAGCATCAACAAAGCGGCAGCCACATAGGTGAATCGTTTAGTACGCACAGAATGATGCATCAGGCTAAATGGGTTAGAATCCGTGCCCATGCGTCAGAGTATACCGTTACTCGTTATTGTCATCACTTATTTTGGGGTGGGCATTTTATATGTCCGGCAGACCCCGGCCTGGCAAAGCCCCGATGAACCGGCCCATTATAACTATGTGCGGCAGTTGGCCGACGGCCGTCTGCCGGTGATGGAATGGGGCGACTATGACGAACGATACCGTAACGAGGTGGTCAGTTCCCGCTTTGCGCCAGAGTACGACATCGCCCCCATTACCTATGAGGATTGGCAGCCGCCGCTGTATTACTTGCTGCAAACGCCCGTTTTCCTGTTAAGCGGCGGCTCGCTGACGGCCATGCGGTTCATATCGCTGCTGCTGGGCGCCGGTGTGGTGGTGCTGGCGTATGTCATCGCCCGGCTGCTGCTGCCGCAGCAAGAGTGGGTGGGGTGGAGTACGGCCGTGCTGGTCGCCTTCCTGCCGCAACACCTGGCTATGATGGCTTCCGCCAACAATGACGCCCTGGCCGAACTGCTCATTGCGGCCACGCTGTTGCTGTTGCTCACATGGGACCAAACGCCAGATTCGTCTCGTTTGCTCTGGTGGTTGGGGCTGCTGCTGGGGTTGGGCTTTCTCACCAAAGGCACCGTTTACCTGATGGCCCCAGTGATTGCCCTGGCGCTTGCCTGGCAAGGCTGGGGGCAGTGGCGGCAACTTATCAGAAATGGGCTGCGCGTATTTGTCCCGGCGTTTTTGTTGGGGGCTTTGTGGTGGGGGCGGAACATGGCTGTGTATGGCGGCCTGGATATTCTGGGTAAGACCCGGCATGACGCCGTCGTCATTGGCCAGATTCGCACCAGTGAATGGGTGGCGCACTATGGGTTAGATGGTACGGTGGCCCGTTTTTTGCAGACGACGTTCAATAGTTTTTGGGGGCAGTTTGGCTGGATGGCCGTACCGATGCCGCCGTGGATTTATGGGCTGCTGCTGGTGATGGTGGTCACGGCCGTGACCGGCCTGCTCCTGGCCCCCTTTGTCTGGCCCACTGACCCAGGTCAACCGCGTGGCTGGCTGCGCCGCCTGCCAATTTCCAATCTACAATTCACCATTCTGGCAACACTCACCCTGCTAACTTTAGCCTTGCATGTAGGCTACAATCTAACGTTTGTGCAGCATCAGGGGCGGTACCTGTTTCCGGCGCTCATTCCGTTGATGCTGGCTACGGCCGTAGGTCTGGGCGCGTGGGTGATAATCGTGGCCGAAAAAATCCGCCAGCCCCGTTTGCCCTATCTGCTGCCCCTGAGTCTGGGGCTGGCGCTGGCGCTGCTTGATCTGGTAGCCTTATACCGGTTTATCATTCCCAATTTGTAGGGCGATTTTTCAAATCGCCCGACAGCATAGAACCATATGACTGAATCAACACTCAAACCCGATTCCCCTTTTGACGAAGAAACATGGGCGCAGTTACCGGCGCTGCTGGCGCATTTGCCAGAGCCGGTGCATCTGGTGGTCTGGGGAGATGAAACAAACCCCAGAGAAGCAGAAGCCATGCGCCTGTGCCAGACGCTGACCGACCATTTTGCCGCCATTTCTAGCGAGGTGCGCCCGCGCCAACCAAATTATGATTACTGGCCTGTTATTGGCGTCATGCGCGGCACGGCCGTGTCCCACGAAGATTGCGGCGTGCGGTTGATTGGCCTGCCCCATGGTTACGCCATGACCGTTTTCATCGCCGCCATTCAGGCCGTCTCTTTTCGCGGCATGACCGCGGAAGCGTTGACCCGCATCCAACTGAGCAAACTGGAACAGGAAGTCCGCGCCGAATTGATCACCGCCCCGGACAATGAAGCCGGGGTGATGATGGCCCACCCCCTGACCAATATGGCTGCCGCCAGCCCGCATGTGCGCGTCTTTGTGGTCATGGCCGACCAGTTCCCGGTCATTGTGGAGCGGTATTCGGTAAGTTATTTGCCGCATACGGTACTCAACGGCCGTGTCCACATCGAAGGCGTCGTCGGTGAAAAGGAAATACTGGAGCATATGGCGACGGCCGTGACACGTGATGCGTGATGCGTGATGCGTGATAAAATAAGCGGCGAATAACCTGGAAGATTGGAGAACTGTAAGTGGGTAAGTGGCGACTTTAGTTACCCAATTACCCAATTACTCAATTACCCCACACAACCCATGCGCACAAAAGTCATCTTAAATCCCTATGCAGACAATGGCCGGGGGCGGGACTGCCAGCCGTTGATTGAAACGGCGGCGCAACCCTTTGGCGGCATCGAAATCGCCCTGACAGAGTATCCGGGTCACGGCCGTGAGCTGGCCCGCCAGTTCGCCAACGAAGGCTACGATCTGGTGGTGGCGGCCGGCGGCGACGGCACCATCAGTGATGTGGTCAACGGGTTGGTGCTGGGCGACAAGGCCAATACCCGTTTGGGCATCATCCCCATCGGCTCCGGCAACGATCTGGCCTGGTCATTGGGCATATCGAGTGATATAGGCACGGCCGTGCGTACCCTCTTTACCGGCCAACCACGCGCCCTTGACCTGGCGCGGGTGGAGGATGATCACGGCCGTTACCGCATTTTCGACAACAATATGGGCATCGGCTTTGACGCTACCATCGTCGTTGAAGCGGAAAACATCACCCGCGTCCACGGGTTTGCCATGTACCTGCTGGCTACGCTGCGCACCATCGCCTTTTACTATGACAAACCGCTGCTGGAAATGCAGTTCGACGACGAACGGCTGACGCAGGAATCGCTCTTCCTGGCCTTTGGTGTGGGGCCGCGTGGCGGCGGCGGCTTTCTGCTTACGCCCAACGCCCGCCACGACGACAATCTGATTGACACCTGCCTGGTCAACCCGGTCGGCCGCCTGACCATGTTGCTGATGCTGCTGCGCGTGAAAAAGGGCACACATGGCAACCATAAAGCCGTTACCCTGCGCCAAAATCGGCGTATCACCGTCCGCGCTGACCGCCCCATACCCATCCACACCGACGGTGAGGTCTTCGCTTACATCAAAGATAACGTGCGCCAGGTCACGGTAACCAGCTTACCGGCCGCAATTGAAGTCATCGTTTGAGAAGGGCAATGGTAAAAACGATATTGGGTTATAATTGAACTTCAGAGAATGGAGGCAGGCAATGCAAAATATGGTCAAACTACCTCAAGATTTATATGATGCGATCCGCAAAAAAGCGGATGCGCAACAAAAAACCACAGATGCGCTTGTCATTGAATGGGTATCCGAACATATAGATCAATCAGACACCAGCGAAATTACTCAGGCATTTGAGCGGGAAATTACCGCGTTTGAACAATTAAAACCTGGTTTGCTTGAACAGTACGCCGGCAAATATGTGGCTATTTATCAAGGCAAGGTCGTTGCTGTTGGTGATGATAAATTGACTTTGCTCGACGAAGTACGTGAGCGTTTCGGCCATGTTGTTTGCTACATCGAAAAAGTTGCCATAGATTCCCCTCGCACTGCACGCATACCCTCTCTGCGTATCGCACACAAATGATCCTCTACGATACCAATTTCGATCCACTGACCAGTGACCGGAATTCGGTAAACTTCCTCTTGGGGTAGTACAAATCACTACCAGAATGCTCAACAAAACATGGGCTTAATGCCTACACGCCAATCCCCGGCTGAAGTACAATTACGCTCTATGCGCCCCTTAACCCAGGCTTTACAAGAACATGAATTGATCGTTTTACGGGTCATTGGTGAATGGTGGGACATGGACTTAACCGGGTCTGGCAAAGCCACCTGCGTGAAAGAGTTGACAACCGCTTTGAGCGAATTGAATTTCCCGGAGGAAGTCGGCTATTTGCCGCCGGAGGAAGCAGCCGGGGTGCAGGCGTTGGTGCAGGCAAACGGCCGTATGCCCGTCGCTTCCTTTGCCCGCGATTTTGGCGATGTGCGCCTGATGGGGCCGGGCCGGCTGGAACGGGAAGAACCCTGGTTTGACCCGGCTAATGCGGCTGAGGCGCTCTGGTATCGTGGCTTCTTGTATCGGGGCTTTGACGAAACGGCCGAAGGCCTTATCGAATTCTACTACCTGCCGGATGAGTTCATACGCCAGTTTCCTAAACCGGAGAAGAAAAACAAGGGCACGGCCGTTTCCGCAGGCACAGTGACGGCCGTCGCTGCTGCCACGCCTGAATCCGTCCCTACCCTGCTGCCCCTGTCACTCTCCCTCACGCCGCCGCCCGATGTCACTGACGCGGTGGATGACATGACTACGCTCATCACCCTGGCGCAGCAAGATGGCCTGCAATCTGGCCTGCTGGACGACACCACCCCCTTTTTGCTCAATCCCCACCCGGAGCGCCGTTCGCTGCTGCTGAACCTGGCTACGGAGATGGGACTGCTGGCGCTGCAAGAGAACCGGCTACGGCCGTTGCCCACGGCCGTCACCTGGCTCAAAAACAGCCGCGATGCGCAACTGCGCGCCCTGGCCGAAGCATGGAGCAGCAGCAGTTGGAACGAACTCGGCCGCACCCCCGGCCTGCGCTGTGAAGGCGACCAATGGCAAAATGACCCCATTCTGGCCCGCACCGCCCTGCTGGACGCCCTCCCTCGTGACCCTGACTGGTACCGTCTGGATGATCTGGTGGCGACCATTAAAGCCCATGACCCCGACTTTCAGCGGCCCGATGGGAATTACGACATCTGGTATGTGCGTGACCTGGGCAGCAACCAATACCTGAATGGTTTTGAAAGTTGGGAACGGGTAGAAGGGCGATTGCTGCGCTATCTGGTGCAAGGGCCTCTGGTGTGGTTGGGGTTAGCGGTCACTGCTATACCTGAAAACCACCCCGCCTTCGCCCTCACCGACCGCGCCATCGAATGGCTCAACGGCGTTCCTGCCGAAAACCATGAAATACCGACCCCGCTGATTGTGCAGCCGGACGCCATCATCCTGGCCCCGGCCAACGCCAACCGTTACCACCGCTTCCAGGTGGGGCGCATCAGCGAAATGCTGCCCGCGCAGCCGGGCAAGCCGTACCAATACCGGTTGACGCCCACCTCGCTGGCGCGGGCGCAAAAACAGGGCATCTCCCCGGAGCGCATTGTGCAATTTTTGGAAGATGTAGCCGGTGGACTGCCCGCCAGTATCAAGCGGGCCATTGTCCGTTGGGGTGAAAAGGGGATGGAGGGGCGGTTGGAAACGGCCGTGATCCTCCGTGTGCGTGACGCTGCCATCCTGGACACCCTGCGCAGCAACCCCAAAACCCGCGACTACCTGGGTGAATCGCTAGGCGACCTGGCGGTAGCTGTGCCCACCGTTCATTGGGAAACCCTGCGCGCCGCCGTGGCTCAACTTGGTTTGCTGCTGGACGTGACGGTTCCCCCCCAGACATAAACCCTTGCCAGAGGTGGCACGGTTGGAAAGCAGCCTTTCAGGCTGAGAGGCGGCCACAGCAAATGTAATAAACGGTAGTTTAACGCTGATACAGTTTGATTTGTTTATGACACGGTCAGAAACCGGTCATCACGAGTACACGATCAATCAAGCTACAGCAAAGGTGTGTACATCAGGCATAATAAGCGTATACTGATGATACTTGCGTCCAAAAACAACTTCCCGATTGATTACAATAAACGCAGGCAGTCAACCGGAAAGCGGCGCTCTATGCGTCCATATCTGACCATAGGAGGGTAAGATGTCCGAGGATCAAGGGATCGATCCATCATCCACATCACTGGCGGGAACCACAGTATATGGTGATCTGACCTATGGGGATAAGGTGGGTCGAGACAAGATTGAGGCATCGGGGAAGGGCATTGCTATTGGGGCCGGGGCGGTTGCCTACAATTACGAAGTGCAGGTGAATATGCCGCCGGAGTTAGTGCGGCAGTTGTTGGCAGCCAGTGAACAGGGGCAGCAGGAGGATTACGGCCGTGCCGAACTGCCACGCGAAAGCTGGGAACCGGAAACAGTGTTGATCCCCGCCGGCCCATTCCTGATGGGCAGCCAACCAGGGGACGGCATCCCTGAATGGGAAACACCCCAGTTCACGATGGAACTGCCCCCCTACCGCATTGGCAAATACCCGGTCACCAATGGGCAGTATGCCCGTTTTGTGCAGGTTGCCGGGGGGGGTGTGTCGCCGGAATTAGGCTGGCGCAATGGCAACCAGCCGGCGCCGGATCAGGTGAACCTGCCCGTCTTGGGTGTGTCCTGGTATGAAGCGTTGGCTTATTGTGTCTGGCTGATTGAGCAAACGGGACGGCCGTATACCTTGCCTTCCGAAGCTGAGTGGGAAAAAGCTGCCAGGGGCGCTCAGGGCCAACTTTTTCCCTGGGGAAATGAATGGCAGGCTGGGGCAAACTGTAATGTGGATTGTACGCTTGTGCGGGCGGTGGATGCTTATCCCGGCGGGGCCAGTCCCAACGGCTGCTTTGATATGGTGGGCAATGTGCGGGAGTGGACGACCACGTTATGGGGTCGGCAGCGACGTTTTGCGCAAGACAGGCGCAGCCCGTATCCCTGGCAGATGCCCTGGAAGCCGAACGAAGGCGTGGATGAACTGAATGTAAACCGGCAGGTGCGGCGGGTGACGCGCGGCGGCGCGGCGTTGGTGGCAGACATTCCCTTGCGCGCTGCCCGCCGGTCGTCAGAATTGCCCTATTTGCGCGGTCTGACCAACGGCCGTGTTGGTTTTCGGGTGGCCTTGAACTGGGAGGTACAACATGGCAATTAATGTCAGCAGACGGCGCATGATGCAGGCCAGCCAGACCCGCCTCGCCGCTCCAACAGACACTTTTTTTGAGCAGCGCTGCCGGGCCATCCATCGCCAGCAGCTCATCCCCATCATTGGCGATACCATTCGCCTGGCTCACATTTTTGACGCCAATGCCGGCCCAAACACGAATGGCGACGAGTCGGTTGGGGTGCAAACGCTGGTGGTGGATGAATTGGAGGGTGAAGGCGCATCGAATGGTCACAGTGACCTCGCCAGATTAAGCGTCACCGAAGAGTTAGCCCAATACTGGGCGCAAGAGATAAGCTATCCATTGGCTGACCGGTACCGCATTGCCCGTGTAGCCCAGTTTCATATTCTGGAGCAGGAAAACTCTGTAACCGCCAAAGAAGATTACCTCTCGTTTCTCAAGAGTTTGCTGCTGGAAATTGCCAGAGATATTGCCCAGGAAGACGGTGATCGTGAGGAGTTGGCCTACATTGACCAGCTAAAGAATGAACCGGCGCTGACGTTTTCTGATATTGTGGCCGAACTGGATTACCCGCAGTTCCCGCCGGGCAAAGAAGACCCACTGCGCGTTCTGGCCCGGTTGCCGTTGAAGATCTACCTGACCACCAGTTATTACAACTCCGTGGAACGGGAACTGGAAGCCGCCGGTAAATATCCCAAGAGCCGCCTCTGTTTTTGGAACGGCCGTCCTCCCAATCTATCGAAAGAACATGAACCAGACCCCAACTACACGCCTGATGTGAACAACCCGGTGGTGTATCACTTGTTTGGTATGGAGCAATATCCGCAATCACTGGTATTAAGCGAGGATGATTATCTGGACTTTTTGTGGACGTTAGCCCGCGACCTGCCCGGCGACAGCGGCGAGCGCATCATTCCACCCTATTTACAGGCCGAACTAAACAATTCATCCCTGTTGCTGCTGGGCTTTCGGCTGGGGGATTGGGATTTGCGGGTGCTGTTTCGCGGTCTGCTCAGTTCCGGGCCGGGGCTGGTACAGCGGCGTCTGCCGGGCACGGCCATTCAAATTGAAGTGGGAAGCCAACCGCTGGTAGAAGATGAAGAGAAAGCGGCCGCTTACCTGAAAGAGTATTTTAAGCAGGCGCGGTTAGATGTTCGGTATGGCGATAGCGACCAGTTTGTCACAGATTTGTGGCACGAGTGGCAAAAGTGGAGCCAGGGGGCAAAAACGGCATGAGTACAAACAGGAATGGCGAGAGCACGGCGCGGTCTAATCCGTATGTGGGGCCGCGTTTTTTTGTGAAGTCAGACGAAGATTGGTACTACGGCCGTAACCAGGAAGCCAACGAACTGCTGTCGCTGCTGACGGCGCGGCGGTTGGTGCTGTTTTATGCTCAATCTGGTGCCGGCAAGACATCCCTCATCAATGCCCGCCTGCTGCCCATGCTGGAAAAGGCTCAGGGTGGTTTTGAACTGCTGCCGGTGGGCCGGGTGGGAGATTCGGTGGATGTCAAAGTCCCCATCAAGAACACGTTTGCTTTTAACCTGATGGTCAGCCTGGGAGTGCATGTGACGCCAGACCGGTTGGCCGGTTTGGAGCTGGTTGATTTTTTGTTAGACCTGGTGTTTGTAGACGGCCGTTGGGTATATGCCGGTGAAGAAATCGAGACACCGCCGGCGGAGACCGAACCGGCAGCCCCAGAGGAAGAGCTTGAAGAAATACCAGCCATCAAACCGCGGGCGCTGGTGATTGACCAGTTTGAAGAGATTTTTACGCTGCATCCTGAGTTAGAGAATGAGCGTATCGCCTTTTTCCAGCAGTTGGCGGGGGCAATGGCGGCTGACCCCTATTTGTACGTGATGCTCAGTATGCGTGAGGACTACATCGCCCAGCTTTCGCCTTACGTGAATTACTTGCCTGATGGCCTGCGCACCCGTTATTACATGCAGCGGATGCAGCATGAAGCAGCTCTGGAAGCGGTGAGCTTTCCTGCTAAAAAGGGTGGACGGCCGTTTTCGCCAGACGTACCTGAAAAACTGGTGAGCTATCTGCGGCGTGTGCGCACATCAGCGCCGGGAGCGGACGGTGATGAGGCGCCTTTAGGCCCATATGTGGAGCCGGTGCAGCTACAGGTGGTCTGTTATCAACTCTGGCAAAGCGTGCAAGAAACACCCGGCGAGCGGATCACCATGGCCGATGTAAACCACGCCGCCCAGCAGTTAGCTGATGGCCGGGCCGCCGCCGATCCGCTGGCAGCGTTCATTGACACAGCATTGGCCGGTTATTACGAGCAGGCAATCACGGCCGTGCTCGCCCACCCGGATGTTCCCGTCAGTGAATACGACTTGCGCCGTTGGTTCTCAGAAGTGCTGATCACCTCGGCCGGTATTCGCAACCTGGTGACGCGGGGCACAGAGACCACCCAGGGAATGCCGGAAGCGGTGGTCCGTTTATTAGACGAAAAACATCACCTGATACGGAATGACATGCGCGGCGGACGGCCGTTTGTGGAACTGGTGCATGACTCCTTTGTGAACCCCATTCGCCAGGCCAACCGGCAGTGGCAGGAAGCGCAAACGCGCAACATCCCCTGGCTCGGCGCCGCCTACCAATATGCCCGCAGCAAAGAACCGGCGCTGCTGCTATCAGGTGACGCCTTACTCCTGGCCAGGCGGCAGGCTGAGGCTGTCAAAGGATTACCGGACGAGGCCAGCGCCTATCTCAAAGCCAGTGAAGACGCTCAGCGTGAGCAAGATTTACAAGCGGCAGAGCTGCGTGAAAAACAGCGTACACGCCTGCTGATAGGCGTGGCTATTGCACTGGTCATTGCGGTGACGCTGGCTGTGTATGGGCAGATTCAACGCATTCGGGCCAACGAGCAGACCACCATTGCCGTAACCGAAGCCGCAAATGCCAGAGCCGCGGAAGCAGTTGCGGCTGCCAATGCTGTGGCCCAGGTCACCGAAGCGGCCAGAGCACAGGTTGCGGAAGCCACCGCTGCCGCCGCCGCATCTGCCCAGGCAACCGAGGCGGCCAATGCCAGAAATGCCGAGGCCACGGCCGTGGCCGCCCAGGCCGACGCTGAAATTGCTGAGGACATTGCCAAAGCCCTCTGGCTGGCCAACCAGGCCCAGAGCTACCGCACCAGTGGCAACACCACCGGCGGATTGCTGCTGGCTGTTGAGGCCCAGAAACAGGCCGCCGCCGTAACCACCAGCGGCGCTGATCAAATTGAAAAAGAGGTGACCCAGAATTTTGTATACAGCGCCCTCTTATCTGCATTGAACGAATCCACCAGTTTAAGCCAGGCTGGTGAGGTGGTTTTTCAGGCAAATTTAACCGATGTCCCACTCAGCAATGTGGACCAATATTTCCCGGTCGCCCGGTCACTCTGGGTCTTGTCTAACTCTGCGTTAGTGACCGTTACCTTGCCCGATAAGGGTATTGAACATGTCGCTGTCAGCGGGGACGGCCGTTCGCTCGTATTTAGCAACGATGCCGGCGAGATCGCCTGGATGGAGGCTCCCTCTCCATCTGCGCTCTCTTCACAAGAGCCACTAGAACTCAGTTTCACCACGCTGCCTGATAACCAGGGTGGTTCAATCAACGCCTTGGCTCTGAGTCAGGATGGCCGCCGTTTAGCTGTGATCCGCTGCCGGTCTACCGCCACTTCTGCGGCCGCGGCCACGGCTATACCTGCCACGCCCACACCCACATCAAGCCCTCCCCCACGAGAGGAGCAGGTGTGCAGCCTGCAATTGTGGCAGATGGACAGCCAGGGCAGCCTGGCGCGTGTGAACCAGGAATGTGAACCCAGAGCCAATGACGCGACATCACTGACATTCCTGAGCGGCGATTCCCGGCTGGTCTGGCACGATCAGCAAAATTTGCTCACTATAGATTTCCGAGCGCAGCAATGTAACCCCGATTCTGTTCCGTTGCCGCAACAGCCGGTGCATACGATTGCTTACCTGCCCGGTGAAGACCCGTCCACAGGGTTCTTGTTTACCGCCGCGAATCAAGGTGATTGCCCTGCTTGCAATGGTTGGCTGCAATGGTGGCAGGTACGTCGGGAGAATAGCGACCTGGACATCAAACAACTGGGCACGCCACAACAGCTAATTTCGGGCTTAACGGCCGTGCAGCCCATCCTTGATCCGCCCGCCATTGTTACCGTCAATCAGAGCAACCAATTCATCTGGTATAACACGGCCGTTGCCGATTGGCCGGCCATCGCCTGCGGGTTGGCTGGCCGAAATCTCACCGCTACTGAGTGGCGCACCGCTTTTCCAACCCTCAACTTTGACACAGTGTATGCCCAAGACCTGTACACCGACACCTGTACTCTTTATGGCCTGGACTACGGGCTGGACATCTCTTTTGCTGAAGAGAAACTGAATGAGGCCGCCATCGAATTAAGAAAGTGCAACAGGACCGCTCAGGAAACAGCCGCCGTGATCTTTGCCCAGGCATATGCTTATGCCCAGGAATCACAGGAAACATTACCCAGCGAAAGCAGTTTTGAGAATTGGGGCTTACAGACTTTGGCACAACACATCCTGGAGGATAATGCTCCCGCCATGGGCAACTGCATTAACCAGATGGTTTCGCTGTACCAGAGCAGTGAGGCTAGTATTTTAGACCGGTCAGCCTTGCAAGATATGGTCACCCGTTTGCGCCGCGTTTCTACCAACATCTTCCGTGAGAACTACGACCATGAAACGGCGCTAGATGAGTTACAAACACTTCCACCACAGATTACAGCCCTGCCATCGGTACTACAGCCCATTTTCCGGCAAAAACTTACCAACCTGTACAATACCATGTGTTTCACTATCAACGTTGCGGAATCATGCCAGTTGCTCATCGCTATGGCGGAGCGGGCTGTCCAGTTTGACCAGCCACAACGGTCAAACACTGAAAGGCACCCTATGTGGCGATTTGATGGCCAGGCAGGGGAAGTGGTTGTACTCACTATGAATGCCGAGGAATCCAGGCTGGACCCGTTTCTGAGAGTATTGGACGAGCAGGGCGCGGTTATTGCCGTCAACGATGACTCCGGCGGCAGTTTGAACTCCCTCATCGTCCTGTCTTTGCCGGAAAGCGGAACATATTTTGTTAGTACCTCTGGTTATGGCGGTAGTTCCGGCGCTTATGTGCTGACGTTGGCCCGGAATCTGCCCATGTTGGCTCTGGGTGATGCCGTTTCTGGAAATGCGGCTACAACGCCGCTCTGGCAACTAGAGTTGCAGGCCGGAGACATTATTTCGGTGACAATGAGACCGACCGATAATAAGGACACTGTCTTTCTGACACTTTTGGATGCGAATGGTAACTATTTGAGAGACGGTAACAGGTATGAGGCCGGGCTGCCGGCCGAGATTTCCCTATTTGTTGCTCCTGAAACCGGCGCTTATTTCATCCAGACCGGCAGCAGCGGGGACGGAAATAGGGTGTATGAGTTGTCGGTAGAGGAGCGGGCGACACGGCCGTTAACACCCAATCAAACAGAAACCGCCCACACGCAAGATGGCACAGTATGGGCCTTTGAAGCTCAAGCAGGCGATGTGGTATCTATTACCCTCACAACGGCGGATGACAATTTGAACGCCTATCTGGCCCTGCATGACGGGCTATGGAATCAATGGGGGTATGCAGAAGTCGGCTATGGTAACCGGCGTGGCAATACGGATATGGTGTCACTTTATCAGGCCGGTACCTATTATGTTGAAGTAGGGACTTATGATGATTCGTCGGGAAATTACGACCTGACACTAACCCAGGACAGTCTACCTCCCGCAACCATCATTGTGGACGAAGCGTCAGGCGTGGGCACAGCAGTTTCCACGACGCTCGATAACTTGCTCTGGCAGTTCACCGGCAGGGCGGGGGATCGCGTGACCATAGACCTGGAAAGTCCCAACGAATTCTTTGACCCGTATCTGACTCTCATTGCGCCAAGCGGCATGATTTTGATAGAGGATGATGACAGCGGCGATGGCCCCCGTAGTTTTGATGCCCGCATTCAGGATTTTGAACTGCCCGAAGACGGCGTTTACTACATCCTGGTGGGCCGGCCGGGCAGCGCCGAATTGTATACGCTCACCCTGCGCATTGCCTCGCCATGATGGGGTTTGTAGTAGGCGATTTATCGCCTTCTGACGACACTAAAGTGCCTGCTACAAACTATTTTCAGAGGAGACGACATGGGCAGCCGCCCACCACAATGAATGTAAGTTGTAGCTCGATTTTCCAAATCGAGCCGCAATTTGGAAAATCGCCCTACATTTACGAAGGAGAACCAGATGAGCAACAGTACCGAACCCTATTTGATCATGCTGCACAACCTGTTGGTGGAAAGCTTCAACTTGGAAGAGTTCCGCCAGTTGTGTCTGTTCCTGAACATTAACGACGAAAGTATTCCCGGCGGCGAAGTATTGCCCGCCAAACTGCGCGGCCTCATGCTGCGCCTGGCGCGTGAGGGACGGCTGCCAGAACTGGTGACGCTGGCAGCGACGGAACGCCCTGGCCGGTATTGGCCGCCTGTTCCGGCAGATTTTCAACTGCCCAAATCTGGCCCCTGGAGTGATGCCACGGCCGGCGCCGGGCAAACGATTGTACAGGGCGATCTTGTTTATGGGGACAAGGCAGGTGGGGATATTGTGGGGCGCGACAAGATAACGGCCTCTGGGCAGGGCATTGCCATCGGCGACCATGCCCGCGCCGAAGTTCACATTCAGCAGGGCATTCCGCCGGAGCAGCTCACTGCACTCTTTGCGCCGCTGCTGCAACAGGTGGCGCAGCAGGCTCCTGCCGGACAGCAGGCGGAAGCGGTGGCCAAAGTGAATGAATTGAAAGAGGAGGCGGCCAAAGGGGAAACGGCCGATGATGAAAAAGTGGCTGAACTGGTGCAAGATGTAGTGGATATGGTACCAACGGCCGTAGAAGGCATTACCAATCTCTTCACCAACGCCATCATCGCCAAAAGCGCGGGGGCAGCCACGAAGTTTGTGCTGAAACGGCTGCGGCGGGCCTGATGGGGTTGACAGGGTGACTGTGTAGCTACGTGCATATTGGCGAATTCACCAGAGGGTCAGACAAAGAGGCAGAGGCGGCGATTGAGGCGCTGTTGGCGGAAGGTGGCCCGTAATCGGTAATCGGTGATCGGTGATCGGTTATCAAACGGAGATAAATGCAGCTATTCAAATCCAAGGCGACGCCGGATGCAGACGGCTATTTTGAGACGGTGGCAGCGGGCGCGGTGCAAGAGGGAGAACTGACGGCCGTAACCATCAACGGCCGTCAACTGCTGCTCACTCGTTACGAAGGGCGCGTCCATGCCTTTAGCGCCCAATGTCCACACGCTGCCGCCAACCTGGGCGATGGTTGGCTAAGCCGCTTCAAGATCACCTGCCCTGACCACGAATACTGTTTTGATATGCGTAACGGCCGTATCCTCTGGCCGACCGACGAAAACTACCGCTTGAAGATGTTTGAAGTGAAAGAAAGCGACGGCCGTGTCAAAGTCAAGATGTAATTGGGCAATTACGCGATTACCCAATTACTCAATTACTCAATTACACTCAGGCGGTTCTGAAGTGGCTGTGGGCGTGAAAGTGGCCGTTGGTGTAAAGGTTGCGGTCGGCGTGGCTGTATGGGTGGGGGTCATGGTCGCCGTGGCCGTGATGGTCGCCGTGGCCGTGATGGTCGCCGTGGCCGTCATGGTGCTAGTGGCGGTCGGCGTCGCAGGAAAAGGGGTACCCTCCTCCTTTAGCACCAGTGGCAAATAGTTGAGTTGGTCGCCGCCACTGCCCAGAAGGGATTGCCTGACGGCCGTGGCCCCAACCTTGTAAACTGCACCAGTACTACTGCTGTAATGCGCCACATACAACTCGCCATCACACCCCTCGCCAAAGGAACTGGGTGTATTCACATTGGGCACTGTGCCTACCTGGGTTGTATCCCACCCACCGTTGCCGTCCGGATAAGACAACCACAAGCGAGCCGTGCCATAATCTGCAAACAGGTAATAACCCTGCAATACAGGGTAGTCCGTGCCACGATAAACAAACCCGCCGGTCACAGCAATACCCAGGCTGTGTGAATACTCAAAAAATGGAAAGTCATACGCCTCTGGCGGCTGGCAGCCGGTGGTATTGTATGGATGCATACCCTCGTAACAACGCCAGCCCCAATTTTCGCCGCCGCCGCTGCTGGCCGGTTGGAAGTTCACCTCCTCCCAGGCGCCTTGTCCCACATCGCCAATAAACATATCATACGTTTGCCGGTCAAAACTGAAACGCCAGGGATTACGCAGCCCCAGGTGCCAGATTTCGTCGCAGGCTCCACCCGCGCCATCCACAAACGGGTTATCGGCCGGTATGGTGTAATTGCCGTCGCCATCACAATCCGGCGCGCCGCCGCCGCCATCCACATCAACGCGCAGCATCTTGCCCAACAGCACCGCCGGATTTTGGGCCCGGTTTTGCGGATCGCCGCTGCTGCCGCCATCACCCAAACCAATGTACAGATACCCATCAGCGCCAAAATTGAGGTCGCCGCCGTTATGGTTCCAATCTGGTTGGGCCACGTGCATCACTTCCTGGCGGCTGTTAGGGTCGGCCACGTTGGGGTCGGCGCTGACGGTGAAACGGGCCACAATGGTATCACCCAGAGCATGACCATCTATAGCTACCGTTGTGTAATTGACATAGAAGTAGGGTGTTGTTGGATAATTCGGGTGAAAGGCCAGACCCAACAGTCCGCGCTCATTGGGCGAAGAAGACACGCGACTGGTGATATTCAGAAACGGGGTCGGCAAAACAGTGCCGTCGGTATCAATAATTTTGATGACGCCGGCCCGTTCGACCACAAACAGGCGATTGTCGCCGGCGTTGGCAATGTCTACCGGGTAGGCAAAATTGCCGGCAACCAGAGAAGTGGTGATGGTGGGGACGCCACCTTGTGGAAGGCCACCTTGTGGGGCCTGAGGCGCGGTGGCTGCGGACACGGCCGTTTGCCCCCCACCATTCAACGCCACCACCAACGCCACCAAACCGGTTAACACCATCATCACACTAACTGCTTTAAGTAACTTCATCACATCTGCTCCTATGTAAATAGTTTGTAGTAGGCGATTCATCGCCTGCACCAAACGGTTTTCATTTTCATAACAGGCTATTGCCCATTTTCTATTCAGCAACGGATTGAATCTGATAAACCCCTCCATTGTGGTCCACAACGTACAATTCGCCGTTCACATCTTCACCAAAACTGGAAATGATACGGCCGCTTTCCAGCACTTTGGCGGTGTCCCAGGTTCCGTCCCCCGCCGGAAACAACCGCCAGATAAAGCCGGTACAGTAGTCGGCTACCAGATAGTTACCACGTAATGCCGGAAACTGTGCGCCACGATACATATAACCACCGGTTACCGAACAGCCCTGGCTGTGGTCATATTCAAAGATGGGCAGTATTAATCCCGTCGTATCACAGTTGCCCTGCGGGTAACAATGGGTGCCTTCCATTCGGTTCCAGCCATAATTCTCACCACCAGGGCTATCCACCGGACGAAAATTTACTTCCTCCCATTGGTTCTGGCCCACATCGGCCAGGAAAAGGTCGCCGGTTTCCCGGTCAAAACTGAAGCGCCAGGGATTACGCAGCCCTATTGCCCAAATTTCATTGCGCACGCCATTATCGGCCACAAAAGGATTTGTTTCAGGAATGCCATAGGGCACATCTTCTGCCACATCCACATCAATGCGCAGTATTTTGCCCAGCAAGCTATTGCCGTTTTGGGCCCGATTTTGGGGGTCGCCCTGGCTGCCGCCATCACCCATGCCAATGTAGAGATAACCATCTGGGCCAAATTTCACCAGGCCGCCATTATGATTGGCGTAGGGCTGCTCAATCGTTAACAAGATTTTTTCGCTGGTCGCATCGGCCAGATTGGGATCGGCGGCGCTCACCTGAAACCGGGAAACAACCGTGTGAAAGGACAGATTGGTATAGTTGACGAAGAAATAGCCATTTTGAGCATAGCCGGGATGAAAAGCCACACTGAGCAATCCCTGTTCATTGGCTTCTTTGCCCACCCGCCCCCGAATATCCAGAAAAGGCTCGGCCAGCAGTTCCCCATCCTGGATGATGTTGATGAGGCCATCTTGCTGTACCACAAAGAGACGGCCGTCGCCCGCATGAGTCAGGTACAGCGGCAAACTTAGCCCGGCTGTGACAATGGGCGTCAGTTGTATCTGGCTCACGGGTTGGTGGGGCACAGGCGTCGCCGTTGGCGGTAAAGGGGTAGCGGTATCGGTGGGTACGGCCGTGGGCGCTTCCGGTTCGCCAGCCGGCGTGTTGGTGGGCAATAAGGTGGGGCTGGCACTGGGTAATACAGGCGCGGTTGTGGCGGCGGTGGTTACTGTGTTCGCCGGGACAATGGGTGGCGTAACGGGTTGGTTGACGGCCGTTTCCGTTCCACCACACGCAGCCAAAAAGAGAATAAGGAGTAACAAAAGGGGATTTCTCATAGGTGTAATTCGGTTGGCAATTACGCAATTACCACTTTATCGCTCAGCCAGGGGAATAAACGGCCGTGGCGCGGGGCCAATGTAGTTTGCCTTGGGGCGAATCAGACGGTTATCGGCTAACTGCTCCAGTACATGGGCCAGCCAGCCGGCAATGCGGCTGATGGCAAAGAGGGCGGTGAACTGATCTACCGGCAGGCCGATCATATACAGCGCCACTGCCGAGTAATAGTCTACATTGGCAAAAAGCTGGCGCTGTACAAAATAATCATCTTGCCGCGTCAACTGCTCAATTTCGGCGGCAACTTCATACCATTGCCCCTGGCCGCTGCTGGCAGCCAGCCGTTCAGCCATGGGCCGGAAGACACGGGCGCGCGGGTCTTCTACCTTGTATTCTCGATGTCCAATGCCCATCATGCGCTGCCCGGCGGCTCGTTTCTGTTGATACCAGGCGGCCACATCACCGGAAGCAGCCGCTTCTAAAAACTGCTCCATCGCCTTCTGGTTAGCGCCGCCATGTGAGATGCCTTTCAGCGTCCCAATGCCGGTCGTGATAATGGAGTAGATGTCGGGCTGTGTGCCGGTGGTCACACGGCAGGCAAAGGTGGAGGCGTTAAAGTCATGGTCCGCCAGTAGCACCAGATAGGCATCCAGGGCTTGCACCGCGTCCGGGTTTTGCCACTGACCGTCCAGCATGTACAAAAAATTGGCGGCATGGCCCAGATCAGGCCGGGGGGCAATGGGTGGCTGCCCCTGGCGAATGCGTTCCCAGGCAGCGACGATGGTGGGGAACACGGCCGTCAACTTCATCGCTTTTTCCCACACCCCGTCCGGGCTGAGGTCGTTGGCGGTGGGGTCGGCCATGCCCAGCCAGCTCACGGCCGTGCGTAACACAGCCATGGGGTGCGCCTGCCGGGGAAATGCCTGCATAGCCGCCAACACATCTGGCGGCAGCGACCGTTGTGCTGCTAATTCTGTTTTGAAAGTGTTTAGTTGAACCTGTGTGGGTAGTTCGCCATGCCACAACAGGTAAACCACTTCTTCATAACTGACCTGCCCACCCAAATCCCACACGTTGTAACCACGAAAGATGAGGATGCCATTTTCGCCATCTACCCGGCTGACGGCCGTGTCTGCCGCCGTCACCCCTGCCAATCCTTTGCCTGTACTCATATGCTGCGCTCCTTCCGCTTCAAGTTTACAAACAGGCGGTAGTATAACATGTAAACCGTGAGCCGTGAGCCGTAATCCGTGACCCGTAATCGGATTACGGTTTACCGATTACGGCAGATGCTCTGGGCCAAAGTGATCGGGAAGTAAGGTGTAGAGCGTGGTGGCACGGCCGTGTCCCGCCCCATCTACCAGCCATACCGGCACATCACCGGCAAACTCGGCCAACACCTGGCGGCAGGCGCCGCAGGGGGAGCCGGCATTTTCCGTAGCCACCGCCACCGCTATAAATTCGCGGCAGCCTTCCGACACGGCCTTGAACACGGCCGTGCGTTCGGCGCAGATGGTCAGCCCATACGAGGCATTTTCCACGTTGACGCCGGTGAAGATACGGCCGTCTGGCGTCAGCAGCGCCGCCCCCACCGGGTACTTTGAATACGGTGCATATGCCTGTGCCCGCACCGCTACCGCCGCCTGAATCAATGCCTCTCGTTGCCTGTCGCTGACCATCTCACCCTTCCTTTGTGGATCACCCCTCTCCGATGAGCGAAAACGGCGGCACGGCCGTACCTGCCGCCACCGTTGCCTTCACTACCATTGCCATTTCCACCCGGCAGCCATCGCCTATCTGCGCATCCCTTAGAATAGTATGAGGGCCGATGGTGCAGTCTGCGCCTACGGCCGTGTGCCCTTGCAAATAGCTGTTCGGCCAGATAACCGTATCTTGCCCAATTTGCACATCGGGGTCAATATACGTGCTGTCCGGGTCAATCAATGTTACCCCGTGTGCCAGCCAGAAATTGTTGGCGCGGCGGCGGAAGGTCTTTTCCACCGCCACCAATTCTGCCCGCGTCCCGGCGCCCAGCCCTTCGTCCGGATCATCGGTGATGACGGCTTCCACGCGCAGGTTGTGGCGCACGGCCGTGTCTATCAAATCGGTCAGGTAATATTCTGGCCCACGGCGCGCCTGCCGCAGCGGCAAATCATGCAGATGACGCCAGAGGAAGTTGGCGTCAAAGCAGTAGACGCCCACATTTTGCTCACGGGTATTGAGTAGCGCCGCCCGGTCTGGGCGTTTGTGAGCCTCAGTCACCTCCACAATTTCCAGCACCGATCCATCGGGGTCGCGCACGATACGGCCGTAAGCACTGTCCGGCTCGTTCATCATCGTCAGCATGGTGATGGCGGCGTTGCTTTCTGCCTGCATCTCGGCCAACCGCCGCAGCGTCTCGGCCCGCAGTAAGGGCATATCACCATAGGTTACCATCACCTGGTTTGCCTTGCCTTCCAGGGCCGTCTCGGCCATCTGCGTAGCGTGTCCCGTGCCCAACTGCTCTGCCTGTACCACATAAACTGCCCGCTCCCCCAATAGGTTGCGCACGCCATCTTCCCCTGGCCCCACCACCAGCACCGGCGGTAAATCGGCCACCTGCGCCGCTGCTTCAAAAACATGCTGAACCATTGGCTTACCGCCTACTTCATGCAAAATCTTCTGATATTTGGAATTCATCCGCGTTCCCTGCCCGGCGGCGAGCAGGACGACAGCCAGGGTCATTGTGCCTCCATAGTCGGTAATCCGTAATCGGTAATCCGTAATCGGTAATTCGTAATCCGTAATCCGTAATCCGATTACGGGTCACGGATTACGAATTACGGGTCACGGGTCACGGGTCATGGTAAGAGTTGAGATAAAAAAAGGACTGAGCAAGCGCCTCAGTCCTCAATTCTGTGCTGCGGTGCTAGGATTCGAACCTAGGAATGGCGGATTCAAAGTCCGCTGCCTTACCACTTGGCGACACCGCAGTAACGAGGGCGGATATTAACACAACCGGGTAGCGCCAGGCAAGGGCAGTTCCGTTTTGTTTAATGCGCAGCCCCTTGTTATAGTTCCTGCCGTCCTTCCAGAGCGCGTCCCAGGGTGATTTCGTCTGTGTATTCCAGGTCGCCGCCGACAGGCAGGCCGCGTGCCAGCCGGGTGAGCTTGGGCACGGCATCGCCCAGCCGCCGCTGCAAATAGAGGGCGGTGGATTCCCCTTCCAGTGTGGGATTGGTGGCCAGAATGATTTCCTGAAATGTGTTTTGCGCGCCTCGCGCCGCTACCCGCGCCAGCAATTCCTCAATACGCAAATCTTCGGGGCCGACCCCTTCCACCGGTGAGATGGCGCCGTGCAGGACGTGGTAACGGCCGTGAAACGCCCGCGACCGTTCAATAGCCAATACATCCAGCGGTTCTTCCACCACACAGAGCAAGCTGTCATCCCGGTTTGGGTCGCTGCACAATTCGCACGGGTCTGCCTCCGTGATGTTGAAACAAACCGAACAGAAGCGCGTGCGTTCCACCAGGTCACGCAGGGCATCCGCCAGTTCCAGCGCCTGCTCATCCCCCACCCGCAGCAGGTAAAACGTGAGCCGCGCCGCCGACTTGGGGCCAATGCCCGGCAGCCGTGCAAATTCATTGATCAAGCGTTGTACCGGTTTGGGAAGTGCGTTTGCCACCACTACCTTCCAGGAAATTGCCAATTGTTAATTTGCAATTGACAATTGACAATTAGCCAAGCCCCAGTCCACCTAATAAATCTTCTATGCCGCCGCCCAGGCCGCCGGTAATACCTTCCATCTTTTGGGCAGACATGGCTTGTGATTGTTCAATGGCCGAGTTGACGGCAGCGGTAAGCATGTCTTGCAGCATTTCTACTTCGGATGGTTGCAGCAGGTCGGGGTCAATCTGGATGGACTGCACCCGTTGGTGACCGGAAATGACAATGCTGATCGCGCCACCGCCGGCCGTTACGGTGATAAATTCGTTTTCCAGGTTTGCCTGCGCCACGGCCATTTCCGCCTGCATTTGCTGCACCTGGGCCAGCATGGCGTTGGGGTTGTTGGTTTTTGGTTTGCTGCCGCTCTTTTTAGCAGTTGAACTGCGGCGGCTAAATGAACGTTTTGACATATTTCTCCTTATTATTCCTCACTCACCACCCCGCCAAATTCGCTGGCCAGGGCGGCAAAATCGTTTTTGTCTACGGTGACGGTGTAATCGCTGGTGTTGACGGCGCGGATGGTACAATGCCGCCCGGTCAGGTCGCTTAGAATAGCCGCCAGCAACTGCGCCGCCCCGCGTGTATCATCAAATTTCATTTTGAAGATGGGATAATCGAAGCCGATAACGGCCGTATCGCCTTCCACAGCCAACGGTTTGCCCATGTTAAGCAGAGCCGGCATGTTTTTGTTTTCGGCCCCGGCGCGGTTCACCATCTCCCGCCAGTGTGATTGGATGGTTGCCAGTGTGAGAGGGGGCACGGCCGTTTCCGCTCCATCGGCTTTTGTTTGGCGTTCTGGTGGTGTGGATGTCGTGGCCGCTGTGGCCTCGGTCGGGGCAGCCGGGGGGGCATTCTGAGCGGCGGTAGGCGTCTGGGCAACGGGCGTCTGGGCAACGGGCGTCTGGGCGACAGGCGTTGGAGCAACGGGCGTTGGAGCAACGGGCGTTGGAGCAATGGGCGTTGGGGTGGCTGTCGAGATGGCGGGGGCCGGTGGCGTCGGGATCGTTTGTAGGCGGGTGGCAGCGGGAGTCGGCGCCGGTTCGCCGGGCAGCATCTCAATAAAGGCCAGTTCCAACGGGAGCTGTGGCTGCCAACTTGAAGCTGCCGTTAACGCCGCCTCGCTGAACTTTTTAACAGCTTCGATGAGACCCTGACGCGGGGCGCGTTGTGCCTGAGCCAACATGGCTGCTTTTTCCTCCGGTGTGACTTCCAGGAGTATTTCGGCGCCGGCGGCTTGCAGCAGCAGCAGTTGGCGCAGGTAGGCCACCATCTGGCGGCAAAACTGGCGGGCATCGGCGCCGATGCCCAACGCCTGATGGATAAGGCCCAGTCCGGCCGCACCGTCACGATTCAACCAGGCATCCACCAGCCCCATCACGGCCGTGTCTGAAGCCACGCCCAGCACACTTTGGGTGCGTTCGGCTGTAATCACATCGCCGGGCGAGACCACTAATTGATCCAGTAAGCTTTCCGCATCGCGCAAACTGCCCGCACCCTGGCGGGCAATCATCGTCAGCGCTTCTGGCTCAATAGTGAAATTTTCCTGTTCGGCCAGCCATTGCAGCCGGGCCGTGATTTCGGCTTCGGTTAGCAGGCGGAAGTTGAACTGCTGGCAGCGGGATTTGATAGTAATGGGCACCTTGTGTTCTTCGGTGGTAGCCAGCACAAATTTGACGTGCGGCGGCGGTTCTTCCAGCGTTTTCAGCAGGGCGTTGAAGGCGGCCGTGGAGAGCATATGCACTTCGTCAATGATGTACACCTTGAAACGGCCGTCGCTGGGCGCAAAGTTAATCCTGTCCCGCAGCTCTCGAATATCATCCACACCGGTGTTGGAGGCGGCATCAATCTCAATCAGGTCAAGGAAACGGCCGTCGGCAACCGATTGGCAAATACGGCATTGGCCGCACGGCCGTTGGCCTGGCTCTTCGTGCAGGCAGTTCACCGCCTTCGCCAGCAGGCGCGCGGAGGTTGTTTTGCCGGTGCCGCGTGGCCCGCAAAAGAGATAAGCATGCCCCACCCGGTCCGCGGCCACGCTGTTTTGCAGGGTGCGGGTAATATGCTCCTGGCCGATGACATCGGCAAAGGTCTGGGGTCGCCATTTGCGGTAGAGTGCCTGGGACATGGGGCAAGTTTAGCGTAAGCGATAAGGGGCGGCAAGATATGAGGAGGGAGGAGTTGACGAAAGTGAGTGAACGAGGTAGTTATTTGCGTGTGCGATGAACTGCGTGATGAAAGGATTCCTGGTTGGAATCAAGTTCAATGAGTTAAGTGGAATAAGAAGATATGCCTGTTACACACCCAGATACACAAGGCCCACCCATTGCCGCTAACGGCCGTCCCACCTTGCAGGTGAGTCATTTGCGGTTTGTTTATCCAGATGGCCAGCAGGCATTGCAAGATGTCTCGCTGCACATTGCTGCCGGGGAAAAGGTGGCGCTGGTGGGGCCAAATGGCGCAGGCAAAAGCACGCTGATGCTGCATTTGAACGGCCTGTTGCACGGCGAAGGCGAGATTGAGGTAGCCGGGCTGCCGGTGGTGAAAGCCAATTTCCCCGTCATCCGCGCCAAAGTGGGCATGGTGTTTCAGAACCCGGACGACCAGCTTTTTTCGCCAACGGTGTTTGAAGATGTGGCGTTTGGGCCGCTGCATATGGGCTATCCAGAGGCAGAAGTACGGCAGCGGGTGGTGACGGCGCTCACGGCCGTAGGCATGGCGGAACAGGCCGAACGATTGTCCCATCACCTGAGCATTGGCCAGAAAAAGCGGGTGGCTATAGCCACCGTGCTGGCGATGTCGCCGGAGATTTTGGTGTTGGATGAACCGTCTGCCGGTTTAGACCCGCGTGGACGGCGGCAGTTGATCAACCTGCTGCGGGACCTGCCGCTGACCATGCTGGTTTCCACGCATGATCTGCTGCTGGTGCAGGAATTATTCCCGCGAATGGTTATTATGGATGAGGGGCAGATTGTGGCCGATGGGGCCACGGCCGTGCTGCTGCAAGATCAGGCATTGTTAGAGGCGCATGGGCTGGAGGGGGTGGGGGGTAATCGGTGAGCCGTAATCCGTGGTCCGTAACCCGACCTTGAACACCGGAACACTTAAGCACTTCCTGAATCGTGGGGTATTCGTTGAAAACAATGGGGGAAAATGGCTTAAACTTGGGGACATGTCCAACGAGTTTGAGTGGAAAACCGAGGAAGAGGCTGGCTGGGAGGAAGAGATTGCTGTGCCGGAAACACGGCCGTCTCGTTCATTCCCCTGGAAGGTTGTTGGTCTGGTGTTGGTAGTCCTGGTCGTTATCTTGGGTGGAGCGCGTTGGCAAATTAACCGTCAGGTAAGTGCGGTCACGGTTGAATTGGAAAATGACGTGCGGACCGCACACCTTTTTTTGCAGCAGGTAACGGGCCGGCAAGATGAAGAATTGTTGAACTCGTTGCTTTCGGGGAGGGATATTGAATGGTTAAGGGTGCAAAAATCGTTGGTAGCTCAGGGTTGGTTTAGTAATCCACCGTTGTTGGGGGCCACGGCCGTACCCATGACTGCTACCTCTCCCCTGACCGTCACCCTTTCCCCCGATCTTTTCTCTGCTGAAGTACAAAGTGATCACACCTATCACCTGTTGCACCCCCAGGGTATGACAGAAACGGTAACGCTGCGGCAGACGGCCGTTTACCGCCAGGGTGAAACGCGCTGGCTCTATGCCCCGCCGGGGGAAGAATTCTGGGGCCGCATGGTGTTTCATAGCGGCGAGCGCCTCTCGGTGCTATACCCGGCACGAGACGAGGCCGTTGCCCTGCGATTGGCGCAAGACCTGGATGATCTGGTGCTGGCGGTTTGCCGGGAGTTAGCCACGCGCAATTGTTTACAGCGCGCACGGGTGCAGGTGCGCTTTAGTACGGAGCCAGCCTCATTGTTAACCGGCGCTGACACCGGCACTTTTATCTATATCTTGAATTTGCCTGCGCCATCATTGGTGGGCTTGCCGGTGGATGAGGCCGGGTATCAGGCATTATTCCGAGCCTATGGGGTGCGGGTGGCTACGGCCGTGATCAGCCAACAGGTCAATTACCAATGCTGCCGCTGGCAGGTGTTATACCAGGCATTGTTGGACCGGCAGTTGCACCGGTTGGGGCTGATGCCCTGGCCACTGAACCCGGCTACCTATGACCAGTTGGCAGCGCAGCCCGTTCCCGGTGGCCTGACGCGGCTGCTGGTAAACCGGCCAAATTCTGACGAATTGGAGCACAAACATCGCTATGCCTTTGTTGAGTTTTTGGAATCAACCATTGCCCCTGATGTGACGCTGGCCGAGATGCAGCGATCATTGGTGGAGGCGCGCACCGTCGCTGAGTGGGTAAACCAGTTTGCGGCCATCCCGGTTGCTGATGACACGGTAGACCAGGCTTTCTTACGCTATCTTTTGCAGCACACCACTTATGCCCAGGGGCGCCAACCACCCTTCTCCTTGCCGGCTGCGTCCATCCACTTGGTGTGTAACATGGCGCGGACCAACGGCGCTGTCGGGATATATGAATATGAATTGGCTGCCGAAATCTGGCAGCAGAAATTCTATGAAGAAGGCGCCCTGTTTTGGGCTTATGCTCAGCCAATTCCGGCAAGGCCCGAGCTGATCTTATTTATAGAGCTTGCTGATGAACACTTAACAGCCATTACCTATACCTTGCTGGAAAACGGCCAGCCGCTGGCCTCTTTTACGCTGGATGAGGGTAGCAACAATTTCTATCTATGGGGCAGCGACCCCCACGGCCGTTACCTGCTGTTCACCCGCTGGAATATCGAAGACGCGCCACCGGAGTTCCGCTTGCTGGACGTGGAAGCGTGCCTCCAGGGTGACTGCCTGCCAGAGCTGGCGCCCGGACTGATGATCTGGTCGCCAGACGGCCGTCACACCCTCACCATGTTATCGGAAGATGTAGAAGCATCATCCCCCGCTGAGCCACCTGTCATCTGGCTGGGCGATGCCATTGGGGAGAACCGGCAGGCGGTGGGGGTTGGCCAGCAGCCGTTTTGGCTGGATGAGTACACGTATGGGTATGAGCGGCTGGGAGAATGGGTCACGGCCGTTGTGGGTGGAGCCACACCGCGCCGTTTATTTACCAAAGACGATTTGTTAGCCGCCATTCCCCAGGCGCAGCGCCCTGAATCACTGTATACGGCCGCGCCACTGGTTGTATCTGGAAAGCCTGACCGGTTATATGTGCGGGCCAACTCCAGTTACGGGCCAGATCAGATCACCTATTTGTTTGCGGTTAAGCTGACGCCAGACCTGTCCCAGGTGCAAACAGTAACCCTGTTATCCGAAAGCGGCCAGCAGACCTGGAACGATCTATCGCCAGACGGCCGTTGGCTGGTGACATATGAGGATGGCAGGTTTGGCGGTGTGGTGGTTACGCTGCAAAATCTGCAAACCGGCGATTTACAAACGCTGCCATTCATCTCCTCGAATTCCGCCAACCTTTCCTGGTCGGCCGATGGCAAATGGTATGTGCGCGCTGGTGATGGTATGCTGGCGCTGGGCGCGCCGGATGCCCGCTATGAGCAGTACATTTTTCACGAGGTTAGCGCCTGTCAGAACGTTTATTGGAAGGAATAAAACATGTCCACCGACTTTGAATGGGTGACGGATGATGAAGGGGATTGGCCAGAGTTAACACCGCCCCCGCCCAAACCACGTCGTCGCATTCCCTGGCGCTGGCTACTCATTGTGCTGCTGGCAGCGGCGGTAGGTGGCATGTGGTTGGCCGGGCAGATGCAGCAGCGTGTGGCGGCGGCGACCACGGCCGTTGCTCAGGATGTGCGCGCCATTTATTCCCTGTACACCCGCGCTGCCCAAAACCAGGATGCGGATTTGATTAAAACGGTTATCTCCGGCTCATCACCGGTATGGTGGCAGGGGCAACTGGCGCTGCTGGACGAGGATTTGTTATTGGGGCGGTGGTCAATGGGGTTGTGGCTGGCCGAAAACGGCCGTGCGCCGGAAATTGTGGATATCATTCCCGCGCCTGATCTGACGCAGGCTGAGGTGGTGGCGCGGCAGCCGTTTACCTTCGTTCATGCCGATGGCCGTACCGAAACCGTCACCCTGGAAACCACCACCCTGCTGCGGCAGGGGGTTGATCGCTGGCTGGTGGTCGCCCCGGATGCTGCATTTTGGGGGGAGTGGCAGGTGGTGAACGGCCGTCGCCTCACCCTCATCTTCCCGCAGCGTGACCAGGACGTGGCCGAAATGCTGCTGCCTGCCCTGGAAGCGGAACTGGAACGCGCCTGCCGCCAATTAGACCTGCCCTGCCCGGCAGCCAACAGCTACACCATTCGCCTGGACACCGACCCGGCCAGTTTGCTGCAAGCCGCCGATCCCGTGGCCATGCTCACCCGCCAGCCCATCCTCAACCTGCCCGCACCCACCCTGGTAGGCCGTCCCCTAGATGCCGCCGGTGAGCGGGCGCTGCTGCGTGCTTATGCCGCGCATTTTATTGCCGCTGTGTTAGTCTACAACACTGGCTGGCGCTGTTGTGAGCAAGGGCTTTTTCATCAAGCCCTGATAGATTACCAACTGGCGCAGCTAGACTTGCGCCCCTGGCCGCTAAACGCCAGCCACTATCAGGCGATGGTGCGTGATCCTCTGGTGGGTGTGAATGGGATCGGCCGTTACTGGCACGAGCCACCGGTTCGGCCGCTCAGCGGCATTGCCCAACCCCAGATTTATGCCTTGGTTGAGGTGCTGCTGCACCAGAAGCCGGAGCTAGACCCGTATGTATTGCAGCATCGCCTGACGGTAGCGGAGAGTTTTCAGTATTGGATTGTGCGCCAGACCGGATTTGGCTTTCTAAATCAGGGAGAGTTTCACCGGGCCTGGCTGGAACATGTGCAGGCACAGTTGGCTGCGTTGCCGCCCGACCTGCCGCCGCCAACCCAGGATTTATTGTTTTTGTGCCAGGAGCGGGGGATTGGGTTAGATAAACTTTACCGATATACCTGGGAAACAGGGCGTTGGTCGTTGGAACTGGATGGTCGTCGTTTGCAGTTTTTAGCCGCTATGCCGGATGACGCCGGGGTATTACTGCAAGAACAGATGGGGCGGGAACGGCTGATACATATTTTTCGCTGGCAGGACGGCCGTGAACAAACGCTTGCCATTTATCCCGACCAGTCCACCATTTTCCGGGTGGAACCGGTGGCAGATGATCTCCTCTTTCACGTGTTTAAGTTTGATGAAAACAGTTTCGAGTTTAATCTGGTAGACCTGGAAAATTGCCAGGATTATGGTTGTGATGTGGCCGGTTGGGGGCAACGGCCGGTCTGGTCGCCGGACGGCCGTTGGCGGATCGAGATGAACGAGCCGGACGAGTTGTGGCTGCGGCAGGCAGCCGATGACCGGGTTGTGCAGGTGCGGCACGGCCGTGCCCCCTTCTGGCTCAACAACATCCTCTACGGATTCACGACCGCCGATACCATCTTTATTGCCTCATTAACTGAGGCCCAACAGCCGCGCCGATATTCTCTTAAGCCGCTGGAAGCAGCCATTCTGGCCGCGCAACCTGGAGCCGACTGGACGATTCACACGGTGGCGCCGGAACCGGGTGGTCAGGCTCTTCTGATGGCCGTCAGTTACACGGCATCAGGTGGCGAAGCACAGGTTTCCGGCACGCTGCTGCTGCGTTATGTGTTGGCTGATGGCCGGGTTGAACTGCTTTTTGAAGGCGCGGAACGCTTTGGTCTGTACAGCCCCCTTACGTTTTCACCGGACGGCCGTTGGCTGAATCTGCAAAGCTATGGCAGCCAGGAGTTTGACTGGCAGCTTGATATAATACACCTGGAAACGGGCCAGCATGAACGGTATCGTTCAGCACAGGCGGTGGCTTTGCCCGGCTTTGATTGGTCGGCTGACGGCCGTTGGCTTTTGCGCCTGGAGGATGGGTTTTTCCACATCAGCGCCCCCGCCTCTGATTATGATCAACTGCTCATAACCAATGGCGCTACCTGTGATTTTGCCGCCTGGGTGCGGTAAGTAGAGAAGTAAAGAGACCTGACAGGTCTTCAAAGACCTGTCAGGTCTAACTGCAAACCTATGACAGACAACTTTGATTGGCAAACAGAAGATGACGGCGGTTGGGACACACTGGAGACACAGCCACAACGTTCCCCCACATCACCCAAACGGCCGTGGCAGGCATTGCTGTTGGTGGTTGTGCTGCTGTTAGCGGCGGCCCTGGTAGTTTATTGGCAGTTTAACCGCCGCATTGAAGCGCTAACAATGACCATAGAAGCTGATGTTTTATCTTCGCACAATCTGGTTAACCGGGCCGCTGCCCGCCAGGATTTGGAGTTATTGGCCCCCTTGCTTTCCGCACGCGAACCGGGCTGGACCAATACCTATGAAAAACTGCTGGCCCAGGGATTGTTTTATGATCGCGCACCGTTCAGTTTGCCGTTGGCAGCGACTGATGAAGCTTACGCAGATTTGTCGCCGACCGATGAGCAGTATATTCGCATTGAAGTTGCGCCGGATATGAATGCGGCTGAACTACATTTTTTGCAGGAACACACGATGGGCCTGGCAGAGGAATCGGTCATGCTGGAACATACGGCCGTTTACCGGCGGGGGCGGACTCGTTGGCTGCTGGCGCCGCCAGACGCCGACTTTTGGGGTGGCTGGCAAACGACGGAGACAGATCGGTTGGCGCTAAGCTATCCGGAGCGAGACCAAGAGGTGGCCCTGCAACTGGCGGAAGATTTAACGGCCGTGCTCGCCGATGTATGCCGCCAGACTGCGCCGCTGCGTTGCCCGGCCAATTTGCGCCTGACCCTGCGCCTGGATACAGACCCCGCGGCCTTGCTGTCCATGACCGATCCCGCCAATTTGTACGATGGCAATTTGCGGCTGAATTTGCCCACACCCACGCTGGTGGGCCTGCCCATAGATGAGACCGGCTACCAGGCATTGGTACGCGGGTATAGCGCTGCCATCGCGGCTACGCTTATTACATATCTGGTGGAATGGGAGTGCTGTGCCCATGCGCCCGTCTACCAGGCATTTATGGAATATCAATTGAATCAGTTAGGGTTACGGCCGTGGCCCGTAACCCCCGCCACCCATGCCCAGATCATCAACAGTGGCCCCGGTCCGGACACCTTCTTCCGTTTCTGGCGCGACTCCTCATTTCAACCGCTGCTGGCGGCTGATGGCTGGCAGTTGTATGCCTTTGTAGACTTCTTCATGCACCAGCCCGGCGCCCCCTCAGCGGCAACCGTGTTAGCAGGTTTAGACAAACCACAAACCGTAACCCAATGGCTGGCCAGCCTGGTGGGGGCGCAGCCGGAGGAAGGGGGGTTGGTGCAGGAACGGTTGCTGCGTGATTGGTGGCTGTTTGCCCATGCGCAAATGGTTGCCAGCCAGGGGCCGCTGCCTACCCCTTTGCCGAAACAAGACCTGCTGCTCACCTGCACCACCGAATTTACCGATACGACCATCTCCCGTTTGTACCGTTATCATTTGGCAGAAGAGACGTGGCAGATGGAATATGAATTACACGGATTGTTGTTTGCCAGTCCGCTGCCAGACGATGAGGCCATTGTGTTGCAAACCATTCCTCTGGAAAACGAATTATTTAAACCTCTGCTGTGGCGTGATGGTGCTGGCCTGCCCGCTCTTAGCGAAGATTATCCGGTGTCGCTTTCCTGGGGGCAGACGGATGCCATGGGTCGCTATTTGTTGGTGTATGCCGTTCCGACCAACGGTATGGACCCTCACCCGATGTTGGTAGACATGACCACCTGTGACGCGGATGGTTGTGCCCACATTCCCTTGAGCGGCAATCCCGCCTGGTCGCCAGCGGGAACACAAACGATCCTGGAAGCGACCGGTTTTCTGGGGAATGGGTTACTGGTGGGGGCAGACGGCCGTCTGGTGCTGTTTAATAATGATTTTCAAGTGGAAAACGTCCCGCTCAGCCGTGCCAATCAGATGGGCGACCCGGCCAGTGAAGTGGCGCTGCTTGCATCTGGTGGTTCGGCGCCGTTCTGGGTAGATGAAGAGACATATGGTTATATCCAGATTGACAATCTATCTGGTGTGGAAAACATTCAGAAAATTGTGCTGGCGACGACCGCAGATGATGTGCCGCAACCGCTTCTGGACACCAATGATTTGCTCCAGGCCATACCGGAGGTCTCACGGCCGTTTCGCCTGGCCATCCGCTACGTGCTGCCGCATCCGACCCAAGCCGATTGGTTGGTGGTGATGGCTACGTCACGCGCCGAGAACTTTATCTTCCTGGTGAACTGGCGCGAGAACGTGATTGAGCACCGCTTCAATTTTGTGCATAGCAGTCCGCACTATGTGGGGTTTTCGCCGGACGGCCGTTACCTGATTGCCACAGGCGCGCCGGAAGATAGCTTTTTTGCCCCCCAAAACGTGTTGGTTTACTTTTTGCATGACATTGCTGCCAATACCACGGAAACCTATATGGCCGGCGCTTACGCCCCGATTCCGGCATTCACCTTTGACTGGTCGGCCGACGGCCGTTGGCTGGCGCAAGTAATGAACAACGGCGTTATCAACCTGGTGGCCCCCGATTATGATTACCAGACCCTCATTGTGCATGACAACGGCAACTGTTCCTCGCTGGCCTGGGTGAACGCGGTAGAAAGGTAAAGGGGTAACTGCGTAATTTGCCCACTAATTACCCAATAACTCCATCACTTCCCACCATGACTGACTGTCTCACTCATTACTACCCCTCCCAATCAGTGGCCGATTTGTCTGGTTGGGTGCAAACGGCCGTTGCCGAACTGAAGCCAGGTGATCTGCTGTCGGTGCGGGATGTGGTGGTGCCCGGCAGCCGACTGCGCGGCAAAAAGGCGGAGTTGCAGCGGCAGGCGGGTGGCTACGTCAACGCCTTTTTGCAGATGAGCGGCTGGCGACCGGCGTTGAGCCAAAATCAGTGGGAGGATATTTTGCGCGAAAGTGGGTTTGTGGTGGAATATGGGGGGAGTACGGCCGTGGCCTACACCTTTCACGATTGGGCACTCCAGCTCTCCCCGCCAGACCGCATCCGCCTGCGCGCCCTGCTCGTCCAGGCGCCCGCACCCGTCCAAGACTATTTGACGCCCCAATTTGCCGGGGATAGAATCGCTTTTTATTTACAAGAATTATGGATAATTGGCCGATTGGAGATGCCAGACCCTAAGGGTTTCAAAAACCCTTAGGGTCTAGTCTAATAAAGACGGATGACGAAAAAATATCACTTTTGGATTACCGGCTGCCAGATGAACTATGCCGATGCCCGGCGGGTAGCCACCGAACTGGAAAAGCTCGGTTATGCCGCCACCCCCCGCGCCGAAGACGCCGACGTGATCGTGCTGGAAACCTGCACCGTGCGCCAGCAGTCCGAGGACAAGGCGTATGGTAAACTGCACAATCTACGACCGCTCAAAGAAAAACATCCCGACAAAACCATTGCCGTCATGGGCTGTGTGGTGGGTGTGCGTGGCAATGAGCATCTCGAAGCACGTTTCCCCTTTGTGGATGTGTTCATGGAACCGGCTACCGATGGGCTGCCGCTGGTCAACCATTTGAAGCAGGATGAAGGGCTGGCGCTGGATTTAGAGGCCACCAGCCGCCGCCATGCGCTGATGGATGGGGCCGTTATTTTGCCGGCCGAACAGCGGGGGCAGCTTGTTTCCGCGCCTGTTTCCATTGTCTATGGTTGTTCCCATGCCTGTACCTTTTGCATTATCCCCCAGAAGCGGGGGAAGGAACGCAGCCGCCCGGTGGGCGAAATTGCCGCCGAGGTGCGTTCGCTGGTGGCGCAGGGAGTGAAAGAGGTGGTGCTGCTGGGGCAGATTGTGGACCGCTATGGCTACGATGTGCCCGATGGCCCTGATCTGGCCGACCTGCTAACGGTGATTAACGATGTGGATGGCTTGCAGCGCATCCGTTTCCTCACCAGCCATCCCAATTACATGACGGACAAGATATTGTACGCGGTGCGCGATTTGCCCAAGGTGATGCCGCAGATTGAAGTGCCGATTCAGGCGGGCAACGACGAAGTGCTGGCAAATATGAAGCGGGAATACAGCCGCGAGCAGTACCGCGACCTGGTTTACAGGATTCGGGACATTATCCCCGACGCGGCCGTGCATTGTGACATCATCGTTGGTTTTCCCGGCGAAACGGACGCGCAGTTTATGGATACCTATGACATTCTGGCGGAGTTGAAGCTGGATAAGGTGCATCTGGCTCGCTACAGCCCCCGCCCCGGCACGGTCAGCGCCCGGCGTATGGAAGACGACGTGCCGGACGAGGAAAAACGCCGCCGTTTCCACCTGCTGGAAGAGATGCAAAAGCAGGTCTCACACGAGATTAACCGCCGTTATCTGGGTGAAATGGTGGAGGTGTTGGTGGAAGATTTGCACAAGGGACGCTGGCGAGGGCGAACGCCGCAAAATAAGCTGGTCTTTTTCAGCGACGGCCGTGACCGCCAGGGTGATCTGGTCTACGTACAAATCAAACACACGGGGCCGTGGAGTATGTCGGGTACGGCCGTTGACCAGGTGCAGATGCCCACGCCGGGTTTTATGCCGGTGAATGGGATTCCATTGATGGTAATCGGTGAACGGTGAACGGTAATCGGTGAACGGTGGTTGGTGAATTGCTTGATGTAGATACGCCGGGTTTTTCTGGCGTCATCTTCTCGAGAAGAGGATTCATGCCATGGCCAGGAAAAAGAAGAAGGAAACGGGAAGAGATGATGTGCTTGTCACGGCCGTAGACGAACCTGCTGATAGCGGCGCTTCTGTCCTCGATGCCGCTGTCCTAGATATGCCGACCCCGCCAGCGACCTACGTCACCATTCATGGCGACAAATATGTTATCCCTGACTATCTGCTGCCCAGCTCTCCGCCGCAACTCACCGCCAAAGGCAAACTGGAAAGAAAATATTACGAGAAAGAATTGGTGCGGCTGCAAGAAGAGCTGGTGAAGTTGCAGTATTGGGTTGCCGAAAAAGGGCTGCGGGTCATCATCCTGTTTGAAGGGCGCAGTGGCGCGGGCAAAGGAGGCGTCATCAAACGCATTCAGGAACGCACCAACCCCCGCATTGTGCGCGTCGTTGCCCTGCCTGTACCCAGCGACCGGGAGCATACCCAATGGTGGTTCCAACGTTACGTTGCCCACCTGCCTGCCGGCGGCGAAATTGTCCTCTTTGACCGCAGTTGGTACAACCGCGCCCTGGTGGAGCCGGTGATGGGCTTCTGCACCGAAGAAGAGTACCGGGAATTTTTGCGCTCCTGCCCCCAATTTGAACGGATGTTGGTGCGCTCCGGCATCATTTTGCTGAAGTATTGGTTTTCGGTCAGTGATGAGGAACAGGAACGCCGCTTTCAGGAGCGCGTATACACCCCTTTCAAACGCTGGAAACTTAGCCCCATGGATCTGGAAGACCGGCGGCGTTGGGTGGAGTATTCACGCGCCAAGGACACGATGTTTGAGTACACGGACATTAAGCAGTGCCCCTGGTTTGTGGTCAACGCCGATGATAAACGACGCGCCCGCCTGAACTGCGTCACCCACATTTTGAGTATGATCCCCTATGAGGACATCACCCCCTCCCCTGTGGAACTGCCGCCGCGAGAACAGGGCAAAGGTTACATCCGTCCTCCGATTCACGAACAAACGTTTGTGCCCGAAATCTGGTAATGGTGAGTAACCGTTCAGACCTGACAGGTTTTTTACTCGTTCAACTTGAAGCTTTACAGGCCAAAAACCTGTCAGGTCTCCAGAGGGACTGAACGCTTACTAATGGCGATATTACGTTCAACTTTTTGGAAAAGTTGAACTTTTGGAGGGATATAAAGATGTTTGTAAAACGACGTATGTCACAACCCGTGATTACAGCACCGCCGGAAATGCCGATTGGCGACGCCCTGCAATTGATGCAGCGGGAGCATATCCGGCGCTTGCCGGTGATAGAAAAAGGCCGTCTGGTGGGTATTGTTTCCGATAAGGATTTGCTGCACGCGGCCCCCTCAGATGCCACTTCATTGAGCGTGTGGGAACTGAACTACCTGGTGAGCAGGATTCAGGTGAAGGATGTGATGACCACCCAGGTGTTGACCATCCATGAGGATACGCCTGTGGAAGATGCGGCGCGTCTGATGGTGGATAACAAAATTGGTGGGCTGCCGGTGGTGAATAACGGCAATGTGGTGGGGTTGATTACCGAGACTGACTTGTTCAAGATGCTGCTGGAACTGATGGGTGCGCGTGAGCCGGGGGTGCGGGTGACGGCCGTTATACCAGATGAACAAGGCCGGTTAGCAGCCGTAACCAAAGCTGTGGCGGATGCCGGTGGCAGTTTTCTAGCCTTTGGCCAGTTTATGGGCGACGACACTGGCAGCCGGATTCTCACCTTCAAGGTGCGCCGGCTGGATGAAACACAGGTGCGCCAGGCTTTAGCCCCGGTAGTTGCAGAAATTATTGACCTGCGCACCACTGGGTGAACATTCTGACGGGAAGAGGAGGTTTGGCATGGAAGAGTTGGAGCAGTTACGGCCGTATATTCCGCTGTTGATCCCCATTTTGTTGATTCAATTGGCGCTGGTGATTGCGGCGCTGGTAGATCTGATCCGGCGCGAAAAGACCAAAGGCCCCAAATGGTTGTGGGTGCTGATCATCCTCTTCTTCAACATGATTGGCCCCATTGTTTACTTTGTTGTTGGGCGTGATGAGTAAAAATGATGCGTGATACATGATGCGTGACAAAAATCACGCATCACGCATCCCGTTTCACGTGTCCCACCAATTGAGATCATGAATGAAATTGCCATTCGTTGTGAAAATTTGAGCCGCCGCTATGGGGAGGTGCAGGCGCTGAAGCCGCTCAATTTAGAGGTGCCGGCTGGTTCGATCTTTGGCTTTTTGGGGCGGAATGGAGCTGGCAAGACGACAACGATGCGGCTGCTGGCGGGGCTGGCACGGCCGTCAACCGGGCGCGCCTGGATTGATGGCGTGGAAACGACCCAGGCGGACAGCGCCGCCCGCGCTACCTTTGGCTACCTGCCCCAAGACCCCGCCTTTTACCCCTGGATGAGCGCCCGCGATTACCTGGATTACGTGGGCAAACTGTTCCAAATGGACAAAGCGGCCCGGCAGCGGCGCAGCGAGGAAGTGCTGGCGTTGGCCGGGCTGACGGATGCGGCCAAACGGGCGATCCGCGGCTATTCGGGCGGTATGGTGCAGCGGTTGGGTGTGGCCCAGGCATTGCTGCACAATCCGCCGGTGCTGCTGCTGGATGAACCCACCAGCGCCCTTGACCCCGCCGGGCGATATGAACTATTGAAGCTGATCGAGAGTTTGCGCGGTCAGGTGACGGTCTTTTTTTCCAGCCATATTTTGGGCGACGTGGAGCGTATTTGTGACACAGTGGCCATTATTCGCCAGGGCGAACTGCTGCTGGTAGCGGCGCGGGATGAACTGCTTAACCAATACGCGGCGGATGTGGTGGAACTGGAGTTGACCGACGCTGACCGGTCGGCGGCGCTGGTGGTTTTGCTGGGCGAACAATCCTGGGTGATGGATGTAACGCATGAAAATGGCCGTCTCCGCCTGCGCGTGAACGATGTAGACACCGCCAAACACGCTTTGCTGCCGCTGCTGGTGCAGCAGGGGGTGGTGTTGGAGCGGTATGCATGGGTACGGCCGTCGTTGGAGGAGATTTTCCTGGCGGTGAGTGAATGATGATGGTGGCAGGTGGCAAATGGCAGGTGGCAAGTAATTACCTGCAACCTGCCACCTGCTACCTGCAACCCATTTCAATATGACTCTATTTGTCTATTCCCTCTCCATTTTTGGCATGATCATGTTGCCGCTGGCGCTGGCGGTGTGGCTGCGTCGGCGGTATGTGGTGGCCTGGTTTTTGTTTTGTGTGGGCATGGCCGCGTTTGTGGCTTCGCAGGTATACCATTTGCTGCTGAATGAATGGCTGGCGGATGTGGGCATGATTGGTCCCATTGGCCCGGATGCGCCCGATGTGTGGCGCACGGCCGTCGTCCTGGGGCTGTCGGCGGCGTTGTGCGAAACATTGGCGCGGGTGGTCGCTTTCTGGATTTTGTTCCGCTATCACCGGGCCGAGCAGTTCACCGACGGCGTGATGGTGGGGTTGGGGCATGGCGGCATTGAAACGATGTTGTTTGGCGCGGTGCTGACCGCCGCCGGGCTGACATCCCTGCTGGCATTGGAAGGGGTAGACCTGAATAGTTTAGGGTTATCGGCTGAACAGATGACGGCCGTAAGCCAGCAACTAGAGGCGATTCAGGGTTCACCGCTTATTGGCATTGCTCCGTTCGTCGAACGGTGTGCGGCTATCAGCCTGCATGTGGTCGCGGCCGTGTTGGTCTGGCTGGCGTTTAAGCGGCGCAATCCGCTCTATGTGTTGGCCGCCATCCTGTTCCACACTTTTTTTGATACGCTGGCCGTGTTGCTGCCGCAATATCTGGACAGCGTGTGGCTGATGGAGGCGATTTTTGTGCTGCTGGCAGGGGTAGCGCTGCTCTGGTTGTGGCGCATCTGGCCGCGGGAACTGCCGCCGCCGCGCCAACTGAATTCATTGCGTACCGACCTGGCCTTGTTGGGCACGGCCGTGGCCAAAGAGATGCAGCAGCAATGGCGCACCCGGCGGGTGCTGGTGGTGGCGGCTATCTTCCTTGTCTTTGGGCTGACATCGCCGCTGCTGGCAAAATTCACGCCGCAACTACTGACCAGTATTGAAGGGGCTGAGCAATTTGCCGCCCTCATTCCTGAACCAACAACTGTTGATGCGGTCGCGCAATATATTGAAAATATCACCCAGTTTGGTTTTATCCTGGTGATTGTGTTGGGCATGGGGTCGGTGGCGGGTGAGAAGGAAAAGGGCACGGCCGTGATGGTACTCAGCAAACCACTCACCCGCTGGTCGTTTTTGTTGAGCAAACTGGTGGCGCAGGGAGCGGTCTTTTTGCTGGCGCTGCTGCTGGCGGCGGTGGGAGCCTATTATTACACCGATGTGTTATTTGGCGGGCTGGCGTTTGGCCCATTCCTGCTCGGTAATCTACTGCTCTGGCTGTGGCTAATGGCGCTGGCGGCGGTGACGCTGCTGGGCAGCACCATTGCCGACAGTACCGTAGCAGGCGCGGGCATTGCTTTTGTGGGCGCGGTCATTTTGCTGATCGCGGGCAGCCTGCCCCGCATTGGCCCGCTCATGCCCGGCGGCCTGGTGGCCTGGGCAAGCCAGCTAGGGTTGGACACCGTGACACCCCCGGCCAACGGCGGCGCGCTGGTAATGACGGTTGTGCTGGTTGTGGTGCTGTTTGTGGTGAGTACGGCTGTGTTTGAGCAGCAAGAACTGTAGCCTTTCCCTTCATGGAGAGGGGGCCAGGATAATGTCACGACTAAAAAAGAAGCGGCGCATATTTTTGTTCGGCAAATTGGCGCTGGCAGACTACGTATCGTTGGTTGCACTAATGGTTGTGTTTGCAACGACGTTTCTTCTGATTTTTGGTACGCGCGATATGTGGCATACTTTAGAATCCGCACTGGGGATAGCGCCGCGTATCGTCCCGGCGCGAACCATTCAGACAACCCATAATACGTCGTATTTGTGGCATAAAGATGACTATATTGCGCCAAAAGTGGAAAGCGCCAGCAGCCTTTTTTTCTCATTAAACAATCGAATGCTTGTTTTTCCGGCAGCGGATATTCCCAGCTTCATGTATACCCTGAAAGCTGTTGATGTTGTCAGCGGCCAGACACGATGGCAGACGGACATAGTCAGGCCAGGGATGATACGAGTTTACGAGGGGAAGTTTGTCGTATTATCCACAGAATGGCAGGGCCAGGCGCCGGCCAAACCCTACCGGCAGTTGCCATATTGTTCATTCGGCCAACAGCACTATTCCATTTCCACGTATGACATAAATACAGGGGAAAATGAGTGGAGTTACGGCTATGGGGGCATGAACATTCCCGACATGACTTTTGAAAATCAGCGCATGGTTCTGGCAGGCAGTGATGATCATGGAGAGTCCAGGCTATTTATAAGCGTGGATATGAATACCGGTTTCATTATTGATCAACAATGTACCAAAATGGGGGATGGCTATTCGCTTCCTGGTTTTCCAAAATTTAGTCAGGGTATCCAGGGCACAGCCTTTGAACCCGCTTCCACTGAGGCTCAAGAAGCCGAAGGTTGTAGCCGAGATAACCGATACTGTTTCGTCACGGAAGGGAATCGTTTACACATCCTCAATGGGGGAGCAAAAGAATTTCTGGGATATGTAGATTTTGAGGGTTCTCCATTAACTGCCAACTACATAGATATTTTGGTTCTTAATAAGGTCGGGGTCATTCATCTGGATGACAGCGACCAGCTTTTCGCGTTTCGCCTGCCGTAGAAGTAGTTTATAACCCATCCGTTGGCCCGAATAGTTCACGGCGCACGGCCGTGTCCATTTCCGTTTCCAGCGCCGTAGCCAGAGCCGTCTGGCCGGCGGGGCCGCCAATCTGGTGCAGCGCCCAGGCGGCGTGGCCGCGCACCAGCGGGTGTGGGTCGTGCAGGAGGGGGAGCAGGGTGGGCACGGCCGTACTACTCCCCCAATTCCCCACCGCCACACACACATTCCGCAAAAACCGCGCCCGCTTCAGCCGCTTGATCGGGCTGTGGGTAAAACGTTGGTTGAACCCTTCTTCGGTGAGGGTGAGCAGGTCGAGGAGGGGTGGGGCAAGAGAATCAAGAGACTGGGACACCGGGAGATTGGGAGATTGCCAGTCTCCCAATCTCCCGGTGTCCCAATCTCTTCCCGGTTTGGCAAAACGATTAAACGGACACACCTCCTGGCAAATGTCACAGCCGTAAATCCAGTTGCCCATCAACGGCCGTAGTTCCATCGGAATCCACTCCTTCAACTCAATTGTCAGGTAGGAGATGCAGCGCCGGGCGTCCAGCACATACGGTTGGGGGAAAGCATTGGTGGGGCAGGCGTCCAGGCAGCGGTGGCAGGTGCCGCAAGAGGGCATTTGAGAATTGACAATTGGCAATTGATAATTGTCAATTGTCAGGGTCGTCAAAATCTCCCCCAAAAAGAAAAACGATCCCCGCCGGGGGGCAATCAACATCGTGTTTTTGCCGGTGAAGCCGAGACCGGCGCTTTCGGCGTGGTCGCGTTCCAGGATGGCCCCGGTATCTACGTAGACGCGGCTGTGAACGCCGGTATGGGGGGCCGTGTCCCGCACCTGTTCCCGCAGCCACTCCGCTAACTCTTCCAGGCGGGGCGTCATTACCTGGTGGTAGTCTGGCCCCCAGGCGTAGTTGGAGATGCGGCCGCGTGACGGATCATTCGCAATGGCAGGTGGCAGGGGCGGCGTGGCGTAATCCAGCCCCACGCAGATGATGGTTTGCACGCCGGGCAGAATGACGTTGAGGTCCTGGCGGCGGGTAATGCGGTCGGGGCGGGCCAGGTAATCCATACGGCCGTGCATCCCCTGTTCCAACCAATGCAAATAGGCGTCCAGCCGCCGTGCCGGTTGGGCAGGCACAAAACCGACCAGGTTAAAGCCGAGTGTGTGTGCTTTTTGGGTTACGGCCGTTGCCAGATCATCCATACGTCCCAATTGTCAAAGGGCAACTGCCAATTGTCAAACGAAGGGGTACAATTGCGCTTTGCCCTGACGTGGCGTGTATATCATCTGATTAGAGGTATGGGCTATTGAAAAGTTGGAAACTCTGGCTGGGGCTGCTGGTGAGCGCCTTTTTTATGTGGCTGGCGCTGCGTGGCCTGAAATTGGGTGATGTCTGGGAATATGTGCATACAGCGCGGTATGCGTGGATTCTGCCGGGCATTGTGGTTTACTTTTTGGCGGTGTGGGCGCGGACGTGGCGGTGGGATTATATGTTACGGCCGTTGAAACACGTGCCCCTCATTCGTCTGTTCCCCGTCGTCGTCATTGGCTACATGGGCAACAACGTCTACCCGGCGCGGGCGGGCGAAGTGCTGCGTTCCTTTGTGCTGCGTGAACGAGAAGCCATTCCCATGAGCGCCAGCCTGGCCACGGTGGTGGTGGAGCGCGTCTTTGATGGGCTGGTCATGCTCATCTTCGTTTTTGTGGCCTTGCCGTTCACGCCCCTGCCCGTCGGCGGCGACTTTGTGCGTACCCTGGTCAACTATGCCAGCGCCGCCTTTTTCCTGGCGCTGCTACTCTTTTTTGCCCTGGCTGCTTTTCCCGACTGGTTTTACAAAGTGGCCGAGGCGATCAGTTACAAAATTTTCCCGCATCGCATTCACCATCCCCTGCTCACCTTTTTGCAGCGGTTTCTGACCGGGCTGGAATCGCTGCGCAGCTTTCGCAGCGTGTTGATGATTTTCTTCACGTCAGTCGTCATCTGGCTGCTGGAGACGGTGAAATATTGGTTTGTGATGCAGGCGTTTGATTTCCAGGTGAGCTTTTTTGCCCTGATGTTGATGAATGGTGTGGTCAACCTGATGACCACCTTCCCCGCTGCGCCCGGTTATGTGGGCACCTTTGACGCACCGGGTATTGCCGTGCTGCAATTGTATGGTGTGCCCAAAGAGATCGCCACCGCCTACACATTGGTGCTGCACGCCGCCCTCTGGCTGCCCATCACCCTGCTCGGCGGGTATTACATGATCCGCGCCGGGATGCGCTGGTCTACGTTTGGTAAGGCGGTGGCGGTGAAAGAGAAAGAGGCGGTTTGATGTAATTGGGTAATTGCGTGATTACGTAATTACCCGATTACCCAATTACTCCATGAAAATAGCCATCATCGGCGCCGGTATTGCCGGCCTTTCCGCAGCGTATGATTTATTGAATGCAGGGCACGACGTGACCCTGTTTGAGGCCAGCGACCGGCCCGGTGGGTTGGCGGGTGGTTTCCGCGATGAAACGTGGGAATGGCCGCTGGAGAAGTTTTACCATCACCTGTTTAAGTCGGATAAGGCGATTATTGGATTGGTGGACGAAATCGGCTTTAGTGATCAACTGTTTTTTCCGCGGCCGACAACTTCGGTGGTTGCCAACGGCCGTATCGAACCCTTTGACTCCCCTCTCCGTTGGTTCACCTTTTCCGGCTTCAATTTACTGGACACGTTCCGTTTTGGGCTGGTGAGTGCCTATTTGCGTTTTACCAAACCGTGGAAAGAGCTGGAAAAACAGACGGCCGATAGCTGGCTGCGCCGCTGGTATGGCCACAAAATTTATGAGACGGTGTGGCGGCCGCTGCTCATTGGCAAGTTTGGCCCGTATTACCAGGATGTGAACATGGCCTGGATGTGGGCGCGGCTGCATGTGCGCAGCCCACGGCTGGGCTATTTTGTGGGTGGCTTTCAGGCGTTTGTGGATAGGCTGACGGCCGTAGTCCAACAAAAAGGCGGCTGCCTGCAACTCAACAGCCCGGTGCAGCGCATTGAACCAACCGATGGCAAATTGACCCTGAACGTTCACGGCGAAAGCCATACCTTTGATGCCTGCCTGGCGACGACATCACCCGGTTTACTGAGCAAAATGGCCCCCGATTTACCGGCCGATTACCTGGGGCAGTTATTGGAATTGAAGAGCATGGGGGCAGTGGTGTTGACGTTGGCGTTGACACGGCCGTATATGCCCGACCGTCTCACCTATTGGCTGAATATCCCCGCCAACACCCCGGACAAAAGCCAGAGCGAATATCCCTTCCTGGCGCTGGTGGAGCATACCAACTACATCCCGGCAGAGCATTACGGCGGCGACCACATCCTCTACTGTGGCGACTACATCACACCCGACCACCCCTATATGACCATGAGCAAAGAGGAACTACAGGATAAGTTTGTGGCCGCCCTGAGCAAAATCAACCCCGAATTTCGCCCCGAGTGGATTCGCCAGAGCTGGCTCTTCCGCGAAAAGTATGCCCAGCCCGTGCCCCTGCTCAACCATTCACAGGCCATCCCGGACATTCAAACCCCCATCCCCGGCCTCTACTTCGCCAGCATGAGCCAGGTTTACCCCTGGGATCGCGGCACCAACTACGCCGTCGAGATCGGCCGTCGCGCTGCTGGAATAATGGGTGGTTAGGTGCCACCCAATGCCACGCACTTCACAAGAGCGTCGCACCTGCGTTATACTCCATCTATCTGCGGATATGAGGTTGAATGATGACAGAGATGATTTTGACGCCATTAGAGCCGTTGCTCAAATCTCCCCAACTCCCTTTGTATGCCAGAGCGCTGCAAAGTTTTCTGGATGAGGAACGTCACAAGCGGGAGTCGTATTACGATTGGCTTAGTGAGGATATCAAGGCTGAATTTATTAATGGAGAAGTTGTTGTGCAAACCCCGGCTAAGAAGCAACATACAGATGCGGTTGTCAATTTGACATCACTGCTGCGTACATTTGTTGATGAGCATGATTTAGGTTTTCTGGGTTCAGAAACGGTTTTGGTGGCGCTCACACGTAATGATTACCTGCCGGATATTGCCTTTTATGGGGTTGAAAAGTCAAAAAATCTGTCACCACAGCAGATGAAGTATCCTGCGCCGGATTTTGTGGCTGAGGTGCTATCGCCGGGTACGGAGCATGTGGATCGGGGGGTCAAGTTTGAGGATTATGCGGCGCACGGGGTGGGTGAGTATTGGATTATTGACCCTGAAAAGCAGACGGTGGAACAGTATGTGCTGCGCCAGGGTGGGTACGAGTTATTGTTTAAGGTTCAGGAAGGGAGTTTGACGAGCACGGCCGTTACCGGATTTACCATTCCCGTCACGGCCGTTTTTGACGCCAGGCGCAAGAACCAGGTGTTGGCGCAGATGATCCAATAGGTGCGACGCACTTCAAAAGTGCGTCGCACCTATTGGATCAGGGCATCACCGCGAATTTGGCGCGTTTGCTTTCTTTTTGGCGTTCGGCGTGGCGCAGTTCTCTTTTGCGGATGCGCAGGGAGGTGGGGGTCACTTCCAGCAGTTCATCCTCGTGCAGGTATTCAATCGCTTCATCCAGTGAGAATTTGGTGGCGGCGGGCAGCGCGTCCACAATGGCTTTGGGCACGGCGCGGTGACCGGTCAGGTTTTTGGTGCGGCAGACGTTGACCACCAGTTCATCGTCGCGGATATGTTCGCCGACGACTTGCCCGGCATACACTTCCTCGGTGGGGTCTACGAAGAAGACGCCGCGTGAGGTGAGGTGCTGCAAGGCGTAGGCGCTGACTTTGCCGGTTTCCAATGAGACCATGGAGGCCAGTTCGTTGTGTTCAATTTCGCCCTGAAACGGTTCGTAGGCGTGGAAGAGGGTGTTGAAGATGCCGGTGCCGCGGGTGGCGGTGAGGAAGGGCTGGCGCAGCCCCAACATGCCGCGCGTGGGCACCAGATATTCGGCGTAGACGGTGCCGTCGTCGCCATATTGCATGTTGATGGCCCGACCGCGCCGCCGCCCCAGCATTTCGGCCACTGCGCCCCAATAGTCTTGATTTACTTCCAGGAAAACGTGTTCGATGGGTTCGGTCAGGCCGTCATCGGTCTCATGGAAGATGACTTCCGGGCGGCTGACGGCAAATTCGTACCCTTCACGGCGCATCGTCTCAATGAGGATGGCCAGGTGCAGTTCGCCGCGCCCGGAGACTACAAATTCGCCCGCTTTGTCTGTTTCTTGCACACGCAGGGCCACATTGCTTTCCAATTCATTTTGCAGCCGTTCCCGAATCTGGCGGCTGGTGACATATTTGCCCTCACGCCCGGCGAAGGGGCTGTCGTTGATGCTGAAGGTCATGCGCACGGTGGGTTCTTCGACTTTGATGGGGGGCAACGGCCGTGGCTCATTCATATCGGCAATGGTATCGCCAATGCCCACGTCGGGGATGCCGGCAATGGCGGCAATATCCCCGGCGGTGACTTCGTTTTGCTCTTGTCGTTTCAGGTCTCGGTAGGTATACAGCTTGGTCACTTTCACCGGTCGCATCTCGCCTTCGGCGGTGATGTGCATGATGGGCTGCCCGGCGCGCAGGGTGCCGCTGGTGAGGCGGCCAATGGCGATCTTGCCCACATAGCTGCTGTATTCGAGGGTGGTGACGAGCAGTTGTGTTGGCCCATCGGGGTCCACCATCGGTGGCGGCAGATAGTTGACAATGGTGTTGAACAACGGCCGTAAATCATCCGCCATCACATCCGAGGCAAACCCGGCCCGCCCTTCCAACGCCCGTGTGTAGATCACCTGGAAGTCGGCCTGCTCTTCGGACGCGCCCAGGTCTACAAAAAGGTCGAAGGTGGCGTTGACGGCGTACTCCGGGCGGGCAGCGGGGCGGTCAATTTTGTTGACGACGACGATGACCCGGCAGCCGGCCTGTAATGCCTGGCGCAGCACAAAGCGGGTCTGGGGCATGGGGCCTTCCACGGCATCTACCAGCAGCAGCACGCCATCTACCATGTTGACGATGCGCTCTACTTCGCCGCCAAAGTCGGCGTGGCCGGGCGTGTCCACCAGGTTGATGGTGATGCCTTCGTAGAGGATGCTGGTGTTTTTAGCCAGGATGGTGATGCCGCGTTCGCGTTCCAGGTCGTTGGAATCGAGTATGCGCTCGCTGACGGTCTGGTTTTGGCGGAAGACGTTGGTTTGTTTCAACATGCCGTCTACCAGGGTGGTCTTGCCGTGATCCACGTGGGCGATGATGGCGATGTTGCGAATGTCGTTTCTGAGTTGTTGTGTCATAAATTCGTGATGCGTAATCCGTGAACCGTAATCCGTGAACCGTAATCGGATTACGGATTACGGGTTACGGGTTACGGCCTACGGGTTACGGCATAAAAATACCCGGCCTGGGTGGGCCGGGTAGTGGGTTGTGTAAGTTAAATAGTCTGATGGGATTCTATCGGATGGGAGGGAATTTGGCAATGTGACGGCCGTCTTATAGAGAATCTGTTCAGAATCCGTGATGCGTGACTTCATGTGTCACGGTACTGTTCTCGTCGCCCGTTCAGCAATATAATCCGGCTAATTCAAACCCTAAACTTTAAACAGAAAGGAACAAGCAGATGAAATCACCGCTTTTTCGCGTTTGTATGGTTTATATGTGTATTATCCTGCTGTTGGGTTATTTATTGGTGAGCATACGGCCGTTGCTGGCGGATGATGCTGTCGTTGGTGATGGGACGCCCGCCAGTTGTACCGAAGTGGCCTTTGATGCAGCCCTGACCACTGCCCATAACGGTGGCGGCGCCATCACCTTTAATTGTGGCGGCGCGGCGACCATCGTGTTTACGGCCGTAAAGGTGATCACTGCCAACATCACCATCAATGGGGCAGACCAGATTACACTAAGCGGTGGGGACACCACCCAACTATTCCACAATCAAGCGGCACTGACGCTGCAACATATTACGTTGACCGATGGCTTCAGCAGCGGCTATCGCTTTGGTGGGGTCATTTCCAACACTGGCAACCTCACATTGAGCCAGGCCGCCGTTCTTAATAGTTACGGTAACTACAGGGGCGGCGGCATTTATAACAATGCGGGTACGGCCGAACTCACTAATGTGATATTGAGTGGCAATGCGGCCACTGAAGGTGGCGGCATTTGGAACGACGGGGGTACTGTCATATTGACCGATGTGGCGTTGAGTAACAATTCGGCCGATGACAGTGGTGGCATTGGGAACAATGCCGGTACGGTCACACTGACCAATGTGACGTTGAGTGACAATTCGGCTCGTTGGAATGGCGGCGGCATTGGGAATATTGGGGGGGGTACGGCCGCATTGACCAATGTGACATTGAGTGGCAATTCGGCCGATGAAGGCGAAGGCGGCGGCATGATAATACATGATCACAGCACCGTCACTTTGACCAATGTGACGTTGAGTGGCAATTCAGCCCGCTGGTATGGTGGTGGTATTGCGATGAGCGATAGCAACATAGTCACACTGACCAATGTGACGTTGAGTAACAATTCGGCCAATTGGAGTGGGGGCGGCATTTACAATGTTCAAAGTACGGCCGTACTGTCCCATGTGACGTTAAGTGGCAATTCGACCATCACAAATGGTGGCGGCATTTCAAACTATAGCGGTACATTTGCACTGACCAATACGACGGTAAGTGGCAATTCGGCCAATGAAGGCGGCGGCATTTATAATTATCTGGGTGCAATTGAACTGACCCATGTAACATTGAGTGGCAATTCGGCCATTTCTGGGGGCGCCATATTGAATCTTATTCATCCTGACAGTTACCTGATGCTTAAGAACAGCATTGTGGCCGACAGCACCGATGGCGGTAACTGCGCTGGCAAGGCAGCTGATGAGGCGCTTTTTAGTTTGTGGGATGATGAAAGTTGCACGCCTACGGCCGGTTCTGGCAATCAGCCTAATACAGACGCACGGCTTGGCCCGCTGGCGGATAATGGAGGCCCCACGCTGACGCATATGCTCTTGCCTGGCAGCCCGACTATTGATGCGGGCACGGCCGACGGCGCTCCTACTACTGACCAACGCGGACTGCCCCGGCCCGTTGGCTCTGCCCCAGATATTGGTGCGGTGGAAGTGCAGGCTGGCAAATATCTATCCATCTATCTGCCGTTGGTGGTACGGCCGTAAAGCGTGATGCGTGATGCGTGACTCGTGAGGTCACGCATCACGCATCACGTTCCTAACTCCCCGGTTCTGCCACCGGTGGCGCGGGCGTGGGCGTCACGGCCGTGATCACATACCCCCACGATTGCAAATCATTCGTCACGATGCCATTGTGCCGCAGCAGCACCATCATCACTGCCGCTCCCTGCAATAAATCCAGCAGTCGTTGTGTTTCGGCGGTGCGCACCTGCACATTGGCCTCGCGCTGATTGCGCCCGGCGGTGCGGGCGGCGCGGGCGGCCTGGATTTCGTTACGCAGTTGGGTCATTTCGGCCAGAGAGGGGTCGGCGATCTGTTCATTGGCGGGCAGGCTGGTCTCTTTGGTCACATAGGCATTGAGAAACGCTTCCCATTGGGGATCGGTGCGGGGGCGGCGCACACTGATGCCGGTGCTGCCAGATACGGTGTCTAATCCCCACTGCTGCAAGATAGCCAGATTGGTGGCGTATTGACCTTTCAGCCGCGTCAGGGCAATTTCCAACCGCCGTTTGGCGGTGTCCATTGTTTGCCGGTAAGTTTCGGCGGCGTAGGCGCGGGTGTTTTCGCCGGTATCGGCGGCGGCCTGGGCGGTTTGGGCGGCGGTGTTGGCCGCCTGCATCACCGCCAGCGAGGGCGCCGCCAACTGTTGGCCGACGGGCAGGCTGGCTTCGTAGGTGACATAGGCTTGCCCCAATGCCAGGATGTCGGCCGCACTGCGCGGCCATTTCACCTGATAGGCGCCGTTATTATCAATTCTTATCGAAATCATGCGTTTGCTCCTTTTATAGACCGACACTGGTTAATAATGTATAGGCATTGTAATGGGGAACACGGCCGTTGGCTACCCCTGCAACTGGCTAATTTGTGATCGGACAGCTTGTGATATTGCCATGACCACATGCACGGTGAATCTGCTGCTGGCGATATTGCCACGACCGGATGCACGGTGAATCCGCTGCTTGCGATATTGCAATGACCAGATGCACGGTGAATCCGCTGCTTGCGATATTGCCACGACCAGATGCACGGTGAATCCACTGCTGGCGATATTGCCACGACCGGATGCACGGTGAATCCGCTGCTTGCGATATTGCCACGACCACATGCACGGCGATCCTCTTGTACGGGCGGGATGGCGCGGCTACAACATGGTCAAAACGGGGAATTTTGTCCCGCGCCGTCTCGCCCCATGCGGACAGAAAGCGGGGCGAGACAGGCGGGGAGGAGATCATGGGGAATGGCGGAGGTTTTAGGTCGCCTGTCCCGCCCCTACGGGTTTACGATTCATCGGGCATTTGGGTGATGATGGAGATGGTTTGCATATTCGGTTGGTTGGAGAGGAGGGTACGGCCGTGAACCTTCAATACCAAAAAGCTAACGCCGGCTTCAGCCGCCGCCGCGCCGCCTTATGATTTGGTCGCTCACTCTGCAAGGCGGTCGGCTGGAAGTGTTGTTAGGCGGCACAAACCAACGGCCGTACTCACACCTTGCCCGATATCCAACACCTAACAACTTACCGGACAGCTAGAAAAGCTGCCATCATTCTTGCCTAGTAAATCCATAACTTCTGTTTGTTCAGAACAGCTTCCATTTGTAAAGTTGTTCTGTAACTGCTGTGGCTGATCTTCAGACCGCGTCACCTGAATCGCTGGCGTCAATGAGGGTCAGTCAACCGCAAAACGGTTCACTTTCTGATAGACTGCTTCACTTAGCTTGAACCCCACGCAGTATTACAAAGCCTACAGTACATTGCTTTTCTGTCGCGCATCTCATGGCAATAGGGGCATTCTACCAAGTCATCAATGTTAAGCCCTACCAATGTCCGATGAGTACACTTCGAACAATAGATTGTGTCGCTTTCATCCCATAGGGTTTTGGGGTCTTCATTTCCGCAATTTGCACATTTCATAAACAAGCTCCTTTCAAATATAGCTTCGATGCTCTATATACACATCTGTCAGCGCAATATTTTCGAACTCGGAAACTTGAAATTCGAGTTACCCCCAAGAAGACCTGCGCCGATGCCAATAACTACTGCCGTTGCCAATGCTCCAGTGGTTACGATATTCCAAGTGAATTTCTTGTTCTCGGAATCCTTTCTTTCAGCCATCTTTGCGATTTCCAGCATCATATCAAAATAATACTTCCTCTCTTCAAAAGGTAAGTCTTCCTTATCCTGACAGCTTATTAATGTGTCAAGTACCTTATTGTAAATATCGTAGCACTGCCGACTGCTTTCCGAATTATCGTCAAGGGCCTTTTCCAAAACACTCTTGTAGTCACGCATCACCTCTAGCGTCATCTTTGCAAATTCTGGAAATTGCTCTAATGCTTTCTTTGCTACTTCTGGTTCCATGTCCTGCAACATGGATGCGAAGGTCATAACTTTGTCCTTCGTAATATGCCGAAAATCTGGGATATTCAATTGGTGTAATACTTGTTGCTCTGTCAGTTGGTTATTCACTATATCTCCTCAAAAAGCTATGCACGCCCCTGAAATCGAATTCTGGAGTCAAAATCATCGGCCAGCTTGCTAATGCTGTGATAAGCTGTGGGTACAGGCTACGGCCGTTTCCCACAACATCATCTACCAGCTTCATTAGATGTTAGACTGCGGTTCCCTGACCTGCCCCCATCATTACCGTTGTCAAGTCCGTCTAACTATTTGTTATACGGAAAGTGTCCGTATAACAAGCTTCATATGGGTTAATAGTCCGCACGGCCGTTTCCTTGTGGCTGCCACCATAACGGATAATGCGCTCAACTTTATTGTGGTATTGTTGGATTAGCTGGACAGACATGAGGGGATTATAGCCAGAGATTGGTTCAATCTCCAAGCTTGGCGAACCTCCCGGAGCTTTTGAATCTCCGGGAGGTTGAGCACAGCGTTAAATCTCTACCCCAGGCAGACCAATGGCGCCCAACAGCAGGGACAGTTCCCCGGCATGGGGCAGGTCGTGGTCGAGCAGTCCCCAGATCGTTTGCACGACAACCCCCTCCGCCTCAGAGATGCCAGCGGTGGCTGATCCACGCATCAGACAATCGGTGATGAACTGCCAGGTCAGTTCCAGCCCTTGCCCAATCTCAACGGCCGTATGCGGTGGGGCGTCGGCATCCTGCCAGCGGAGCAGCGGCTTCAATTCCGCCGCGCCCTCGCCTAATGTGCGGTGCAGATGCAGCGCCCGCCCAAAGACGATATGTTCGGCAATTTCGCCCGGTGAGCGCAGGCCGGGCAACGGCCGTTGCCGCAGTTGTTCCCCGGTAAGCGGCGCAATGGCCCGCTTAAGAGCCTCCTGGTAATCTTGCCAACTTTCAAAAACACGCGCTTCGGCTATGGCTGCTCGTGTCATGTGCTTTACTCCTTTTGCCTGATGGTTCATTTTGATTCCCATTAGAGTTGTTCCTTTATAAAGTTCCGCTCTTGTCATTCCCGCGCAGGCGGGAATCCACTCCTCCAAATGAAGATGGATGCCTGCCTGCGCAGGCATGACAACCGTGTGTGATTATTAAACAGGAACAACTCTATCGATTTGTTGTAACAGACACCCAACAGTTATGATACAGTTTGTTATATCAACTGTTTTAGTTGTCTATGCAAATTTAGACCCTTAACAAGCCCCGGAACCCCCTGGCGGCATAATAAGATTCCGCGCCATTATGGTAGGTGAATACATGGTCGTAACGGCGGTCACAAAAAATCGCGCCGCCCCGTTTTCTAATCGCCGTCGGCGTCTGCACCCAGCTAGATGTTTTGGTGTCGAACGCTTCCCGTTCCTGCAACTCACGGTATTGTTCTTCTGTTAAGAGTGTCATGCCCATGGCCACGGCCGTGTCCACCGCGTTTCCTTCCGGTTTATGTTCCTTGCGCGCCTCCCACGCCGCCCGGTCATAACACAGACTGCGGCGACCTTTGGGGCTTTCGGGGGCGCAATCAACAAAAATGTATTCGCCTGCCTTTTCATCATACCCCACCACATCCGGCTCACCACCCGTTCTTTCCATCTCATTCAATGACCATAACTTTTCAGGATTCGCTTCCAGCTTTGCCTGCACGTCGGCCCATTCAAGACCCCTATGACGCCCCCTGTTTTTCTCAAAACGGGTTTTTAATACGTCTAGTAATTCTTCCCTTTCGATGCCATTGATCACTTTTTTCTTTTGCATTGCCGTTTTCCCTTTCCGTTCTGTTTCATTGACCGTGGCGCGTCTGGCCTCACTGTGCAACTACCCGATTATAACAGATTAACGGCCGTCTCAATTTGGGGAAACAGAACAGGTGAGAGATAATTCCGTTATCCGTCAGTCGTAAACCGTGATCCGTGACCTATCACCAGGTGGTTTACGGGTAACAGGCCACGGATTACAGGTAACGGGCCACGGATTACGGGTCACGGATTACGGGTAACGGGCCACGGAATATGCCAAGTATGCAGGAGGAAACATCACATGCAAGAAAAAATCGGCTTTATCGGATTAGGCATCATGGGGCAGGGGATGAGCCGCAATTTGCTCAAAGCAGGTTTCCCATTGCGCGTCTGGAACCGGACGCATACCAAAACAGAACAATTAGTGGCCGAAGGTGCAACAGCCGCCACCAGCCCGGCCGATGTGGCCGCCCACAGCGACATTACCATTATCTGCGTTAGCGACACGCCCGATGTGGAAGCGGTGGTATGCCATGAAAACGGCGTCATCTTCGGCGCGAATCCGGGCAGTCTGGTGATTGATTGCAGCACCATCAGTCCGCAAGCCAGCCAGCGCATGGCCGGGATTCTGGCGCAAAAAGGGGTGCATCTGCTCGACGCGCCGGTCAGCGGCGGCAGCGAAGGCGCCGCCAAAGGTACACTCTCCATCATGGTCGGTGGTGAGGCGGCGGAGTTTGAACGGGCTTTGCCCGTTCTCCAGGCCATGGGCAAAATCATCACCCACGTCGGGCCAACGGGCGCGGGGCAGATGGTGAAGCTGGTCAATCAGATTCTGGTGGTGGTGACGATGTTTGGCGTCAGCGAGGCGCTGCTGTTTGCACAGGCGGGTGGGTTGGACTTAGAGAAGGTGTTGACGGCCGTGTCCGGCGGCGCAGCCGGCAGTTGGATGCTGTCCAATCGTGGCCCGCAGGTCATCCAGCGCGACTGGCAGCCAGGTTTCACCATTGATTTGCAGCAAAAAGATTTACGGCTGGTGCTGGAAACAGCCGATGCCCTGGGTGTGCCCGCCCTGGCAACCAGCGCCGTCTTCAACCTCTACCGCACCTTGCAGCAGCAAGGCTTAGGCGCAGAAGGTAACCATGCGCTGGTGAAGGCGTTGGAGAATCTGGCAGGGTTTGCAGTAGGCAGTAAGCAGTGAGCAATGGACAATGTCATTCCGAACGCAGTCTTCGGAGTGAGGAATCCTGACAGTGTAGGCAGTAAGTAAGTGAACAGTTATGAATAGAATGTTTGATCTCACAGGACAAACGGCCGTCATCACCGGCGGCTCGAAAGGGTTGGGGCTGGAAATGGCATTGGCGCTGGCAGAAGCGGGCGCGAATGTGGTGTTGGCCGCCCGCACTGAGGCGGATGTGGTGCAGGCGGCGGCGGATGTGGCGGAGAAAACCGGCGTTCAAACTATTGGTCTGCCGCTGGATGTGACGGATTCGACGGCCGTTGACCGTTTTGTCATGGAGGTTCACGGCCAGTTTGGCCGACTTGACATCCTCATCAACAACGCCGGCATCAACATCCGCCAACCCATCACCGAAATCTCGGACGAGAACTGGCGGCGGGTGCAAAGTGTGAATGTGGACGGCGTCTTTTTTATGTGCCGGGCCGTGGTGCCGCTGATGCAGGCGGCGGGCTACGGCCGTATCATCAACATGGGCTCCGCGCTCAGTCTGGTCGGACTGGAAAACCGGGTCAACTACTGCACCGCCAAAGGGGCCGTCTTGCAGCTTACGCGAGCATTAGCCCTGGAACTGGCGCAAACGGGCATCACCGTTAACGCCCTCTGCCCCGGCCCCTTCGCCACCGAACTGAACGCGCCGCTCATCGGCAATACTCAGGGCGACGCCTTCATTAACCGGGTAGTCCCCATGCAGCGCTGGGCGGAGATGCACGAAATTCGCCCGGCCATCTTATTTTTAGCCAGCCCCGCCAGCAGTTTTGTCACGGGTACGGCCGTGAGCATTGACGGTGGCTGGACGGCGGCATAACCAATTGTTTGTAATAGGCACTTCAGTGCCCTCAAAAGGCGATAAATCGCCTACTACAAACGAACAAAGGAGCAAAAGATGAACAAGTTTGAAATTCTGGGAGAAATAAGCAAAGCCAATGAGGAGCTAGAAGAATTTCTGGCAACGTTGAGCGAAGAGGAGATGGCCGATCCTGGCCCTGGGGGGGATTGGTCGGTGAAGGACACCGTAGCCCACATTGCCGCCTGGATGAACCTGGCGGCGGGCTGGCTGGAAAAAACGCTCAACGGCGAGCCGGTGACCCGGTACATGCCCGGATATGAATTGACGGGTGACGAAGCCGCCGATGAAGCGACCATGAACCGGTTGAATGACCACATTTTTGAAACGCATAAGGATTTACCGGCGGACACCATCCTGGACAAATACCGGCAGGCGTGTGAAGCGTTGACGGCCGTCGTCGCCACCATGATCGAGGAAGATCTGTTGGAGCCGGGCCGGGTGGCGTGGTATCCTGACCAGCCGGTGTGGCTCAACATTGCCGGGAACAGCTTCTGGCATATCCGCGATCACCTGACGGCTTTCCAGGAATCTGCGGTGTAGCCGTAATCGTTTCGCTATACCAGGACAATGGGGGAACGGCCGTTGCCCCTGACGCGCCGTTATTGTTGTCAGGGCTAAACGGTGTAAAATGTAACTATCTGATTAACCGGGGGAATAAATAAACAGTTGGAGGATTAAACAATGAGCAGAGAAATGATTGTAATAGCCTTTGACAGCGAAGAAAAGGCGGATGAGGTTCTGAACAGCATCAAGAGCGTACAACATCAAGGGTATATGAGTCTTGAGGATACCGTTGTCGTGCGCAAGGATGCGGCCGGGGAAGTTCATGCCCGCAATGCGGTTGATAAAACAACCAAAGAAGGCATTACCGCGGGAGGGTTGATCGGCCTGTTTGTAGGGGCTGTGTTTGGTGGGCCGGTAGGCATGATGCTGGTGGGTGGCCTGGCTGGTGGTGCGATTGGCGCTTTGATGAACCGGGGTGTGGATAACAACTTCATCAAAGATGTCAGCGAGTCTCTCCAACCTGGCACATCTGCCTTGTTTATTGTGGTGCGCTCAGCCCAGGCTGATGTAGCCATGGCGGCGCTGCGGCAGTATGAAGGTAAATTGCTGCACACCACCTTGTCGGATGAGGCGGCTGCGTCTATAGAACGATCGCTTAGCGGGCACAAACCACTGCCTGCCACCGGCGAAAACGCGCCAAAGATTGAAGAAGAATAGTGCCGATTAACATGAGAGTGTGAAGCCAACGGTAACGGCCGTTGGCTTTATTTTTTAGATTGGCGGTTCACCTTCCTCATCCTCATCCTCATTTTGTTTATCCGCCTCTTCCAATCGGGTTTTAGGCCGCAAATACTCGGATTTAAGCTGGCGCAGAGCGGAGACGCTTTTGTCGGCTACCTCGTCTTTGTCTTTGCTCATGGCAATAACGGCAATGGCGGTCAGGCAAAAGGCCAGGAACACCAGGGCGAACAACGCCACGATCAATTCTGATCCGTCCATATACTCTCCTTTCCTGCGCCCGGTCGGGATAATAGTACAAATGTTCTATTTGTGCAACAGGCGGCTTGGCAGTGCCAGGCTAGGGCTGTTTGTTTATGGTCAATCAAAATTCCCTCGCTTGTTCCCAATCTCTGATTCTGATACACTGCCCGCGTGATGAAACGCCGCTTTCGATTGCTCGCCGTGGGATTACTGCTGCTGGTGGGACTGGGAATTTGGGCCAGCAGCCGGCAGCCGATGGTTGCCCAGGTGTTGGTGGTCAGTGGGCTGGCGCAGGTGAGCGATTCTTTGCAATTGCAAGTCTCGTTATCGCCGCCGTTTAGCCAGCCAGGGACGCCGTTACAGCTTCAAGCCATTTTAACCAATGTAGACCAACAAACGGCCGCACCCGAAGTCATCTTCCAGCTACCGGCAGGACTGGTGCTGGCCGATGGGCTGCTGCCGGTGGGGGTGACGGTCAATGTGCAGAGCCGCAGCCTGACCTGGCTGCCGGTGGTGGCGCCGGGCAGTTTTGCCCAAATCAGCCTGCCGCTGCGCCTGGAAACGGCCGATGTGCAAAACCCGGAACAGGCAGTCACGGCCGTACTCAAATTCAACAACGCCCAGGAAACCATCACCGCCCCCTTTTGGGCCGGTATTCCGCCGCAGATCAGCAGCATCCTCAGCCCACCGCAAGTATCGGTGGGGCAGCCATTTCAATTACGCGCCCAATTGGGCGGTTCCGGGCCGTTTAGCCAGGTGTGGGATCTGGGCGACGGCCGTGTCCTCAAAGTGATTGATCCCGTCATCCTCTTCTCCCAACCCGGCCAGTATGAAGTGAAATTGCAGGTGAGCAACCCTATTGGCAGCGCCAGCCAGACCCGGCTCATCACCGTCGTACCTCATCCCGCCGCCCAATTTACGCTGGATGACATGACACCCGGCGTGGGACAGGTTATCACCTTCATCAGCCAGAGCGGCGGGCAGCAACCACTGCAATACGCCTGGGATTTTGGTGACGGCATCACCAGCAGCGAGGCCAATCCGCAGCACCAATACAACGGCCTGGGCACGTATCAGGTACATTTGCGGGTGTGGAATCAATACGGCCAATCAGACGCCTATTGGCCGATAACAGTGGGGCAGTTGCCCAATGCCGATATGATCGCTCCGGAGAGCATCCCTGCCGGGCAATGGTTTAGCGTGCAAGGGATTGGGGACGCCTCGGTGCAGCGCTTTGAGTGGGATATGGGCGACGGCCGTTACCACGAAGGCGCTACCATCAATCACCTGTACACCCGCACCGGCGATTATTACATCACCATGATTGCTGCGAATGAATTTGGCGTGACGCAGTTGGGGCGCTGGATTCACGTAGACCCCGGTTTGCTGCAACTGTATCTGCCCTATATTGCCAATGGGGGTGGGGAGGGGGTGACGGCCGTAACCGATGATCCGCTTGCCGGTTTAGACCTGCCGCCGGTGGAACTGGCGCAGCCGTTCGCCCTGGTCCCGCTGGAGATTGCGCCGGGCACGCCGCCAACTGAGCAACTTTTCCTCTATATTAACGATGTACGGCAGCAGTTTGGTCGTTCTCCTTTAACTAATGTATCCACGCTCAACGTCGCCGCCCAAAACCATGCCGCCGACATGGCCGCCTATGGGTACACCGCCCACACCGGCTCGGATGGTTCTATCCCGTCCGAACGTTTTATCTGGCATGGCTACAACGCCGGTTACGCCGGGGAGACGACGGCCTGGGGGTTTGAAGAAGCGCGGCAGGCGGTGGAATTTTGGGTGAACAGCCCCAGCCACCGGGCTATTTTGCTGAACGAAGCGGCGACGGATGTAGGCGTTGGCTATTTTGGCGATTTTAATGCGCCCAATGTCTGGTATTGGTCGGCGGAGTTTGGCAACGCCTTTGCCGGGCGTTCGGTTCCCGCCGTGCGCTTGCAAGAACCGGCCCAGAATACCGAGGCAATGGTGACAACGGCCGTGACCTACGCCTGGAACTGGCCTATGCCTCTGAGCGGTAATCAGCGGTTTGTGCTGTATTTGCACACGCAACAAGGATCATTCGCCATCGCCGAATTGAGCCAGCCCACACATGGCACGTATTATGCCGTTACGCTGGCGGCTGACAATTTCACCACGGGCAACAGCCGGTTGCAGGTATTGCCGGGGCGGTATGATTGGCAGGTTCGGCTGGAGGATGGCGGCGTATTGGCCGAAGGGGAACGGCGTTCCATCGCCTTCCTGGAAGACCCCAATGCACCGACTGCCACCCCCACGCCGACGGAAACGGGCACGGCCGTGCCGCCCACCGCCACCGTGCCTACCGCCACGCCCACCCTGGTCTGGCCGACAGACACGCCGCCGCCACCGCCCCCCACCGAACCCCCGCCGTTGGTGACAAGTACACCTTCGCCTTAGCAGGTAATTGAGTAATTGGGTAATTGACAGCCAATTACTCAATTACCCAATTACCTCTAGAAGTCCCCATGTACACTACCCTCATTTCCCCAGAAGAATTACAACGTCATTTGTCTGACCCCAATTGGGTGATTGTGGATTGCCGCTTTGATCTGGCGGACACAGACTGGGGCCGGCGCCAGTATGCCGCCGGGCACATTCCGGGGGCGCTGTATGCTCACCTGGATGCGGATTTGAGCGGGCCGCCGGTGACAGATAAGGGGCGACACCCACTGCCCACCCCGGCGGTGATGACGGCGTTGTTTGGTCGGTGGGGGATTGATGAGGGAAAGCAGGTGGTAGTCTATGGCGCCCGCAATGGTGCGTATGCGGCACGCTTGTGGTGGATGTTGCAGTACATGGGGCATGAGGCCACGGCCGTGCTGGATGGTGGTTGGGCGGCATGGCAGGCGGCGGGTTTACCGGTGAGTGATGCGGTGCAGACGCCACGTCCGGCCATTTTTACCGGCGCTCCCCGCCGTGAGTGGTTGGTGCAAATGACGGCCGTGCCCGACGCTCCCCTGCTGGTGGATTCCCGTGGCCCGGCCCGTTATCGCGGCGAAATTGAGCCAATTGACAAAAAAGCGGGGCACATTCCGAGGGCGGTGAACTATTTTTATGAGGAGAATTGGGGGGCAGACGGCCGTTACCTTTCGCCCGACCAACTGCGATCAAAATTTCAGGCATTGTTGGGGGAAACGCCGCCGGATGAGGCTGTTTTTTACTGCGGGTCGGGGGTGAGCGCCTGCGTGAATGTGCTGGCGATGGCGCATAGTGGGGTGGGGTACGGCCGTCTCTACGTGGGTTCCTGGAGTGAATGGAGTGGACAACCAGAAAATCCGGTGGCTACCGGGGGTAATCCGTAATCGGTAACCGGTAATCCGTAAGAAGAATCACGGGTCACCGTTTACGGGTCACGGGCTTCGGCTCACGGCTCACGGATTACGGCATTAATCTACCAGGACGGCGCCGGTTAGTTCTGGTAGTTTGAAGTCAGGCGGCCATTTCGTTTCCTTGTTGTAACGCGCTTCCCTCAAATCTGCCCCTGTCAGGGTTGTGCTGCTCAGGTCACAACCGCGTATGTCGGTGAAATGCAGCCGTGCTTTGCTAAAGTTGCAGCCCTTCAGGTTCGCGCCCTGCAAGGTGGCTTTACCCAGATAGGCTTCGGTGAAATCTGTGCCTTCCAGGTTGGCTCTTTTGAGCGAGGCCATAAACAGTTTTGTTTTCTTGAGGGATGCATTTTTCAAATTTGTTTCCACCAGCGTAGCTCTTTCCAATGATGTGCCATCCAGTATGGCGCTTTCCAGATTCGCTCTTTTTAGATTGACATCATTCATCCTGGCTCCGCTCAGGTTAATGCCGCTCAGATCCATCTTCGCCAGATTTTCGCCATTCAAAATGATGCGCTCTGAACCAACGACGCTGGCCGTTTTTTCGATCTCATTGCGTCGCTCATTGCGCTTTTTTTGATCTTTTTGTTGGGGCGTCTCTACCGGTATGCCGGGCACATGCGGTGGTAACGGGGTGTTTTCGGATGATGATATATTTGAACTCATGCTGGTTTCCTTACTGCGTGAAGGGTATGTTTTATCACGAGTGGCGCATTTGTGACAACCGGTTTGTCAGGGAGGGGGGTGGCTGTTATAATTTTGCCCGCAACGCCAGCTTAGCTCAGTCGGTAGAGCGACGCACTCGTAATGCGTAGGTCAAGGGTTCGACTCCCTTAGCTGGCTTGGCAGGAAGGTCAGCATAATGCTGGCCTTTTTTGATCCGCGAAGGACGCGAAGAAACGCGAATTTTGTCTCTGCGCCTCGGCGTTCAATCAATTTTGGAGGAAGAGGGATATGAGCAAGAAGAAGCCGGTGGTATTTGGGGTGGCGGGGGGTACGGCGTCGGGTAAGACGACGGTGGCGCGAACGATATTAACGGCCGTTGGCCAATCCCAGATCGCCTATTTGCCCCACGACGCCTATTACAAAGACCGCCCCGATCTTTCCTTTGCGGAGCGGGCAGCGGTCAATTATGACCATCCCAATTCGCTAGAGACCAAGCTGCTCATCCAGCACATTAAACAGTTGTTGGTCGGAGAATCGGTCAAGGTACCGGTCTACGATTTTACACGGCATCGGCGCACCGAAGAGACGGTGTTGGTTTCGCCCTGCCCGATTATTCTGGTAGATGGCATTTTAATTTTTACGCGGCGCAAACTGCGGGATCTGATGGACATCAAGCTGTTTGTGGATACCGATGCGGATGTGCGGTTTATCCGCCGTTTGCAGCGGGATATGCAGGAACGCGGCCGTTCGTTGGATTCGGTGATTGCCCAATATCTGGAGACGGTACGGCCCATGCACATCAAGTTTGTGGAGCCAAGCAAACGGTTTGCCGACGTGATTTTGCCAAATGGGGGGATGAACGAGGTCGCCATTGCTATGGTGGTGTCGCGGTTGCAGGCATTGTTGGCGGAACGGCCGTAGGCGGTAATCGGTTATCGGTTATCGGTTGAGGCGTATTGCCGATAAAGGTTGAGGGTGGCTACGGCCGTATCGCGCCAGGTGAATTTCTGCGCCTGGGTCTGCGATTTTTGCTGGTACTCAGCAACTAAGGCCGGATTATCCAGGAACCGGTTGATTTGCCGGGTGATGTCGGCCGTATCCTCCGGATTCACATAGAGGGCCGCATTCCCGGCTACTTCAGGTAAGCTGGAGGTGTCGCTGGTGATCACGGCCGTGCCACAAGCCATCGCTTCAACCACCGGCAACCCAAAGCCTTCATACAGGCTGGGAAAAACAAAAAAGAGCGCGCCACTGTAAAGGGCTGGCAGGTCATCGTCCGCTACCGGGCCGATAAAACGAATGCGCTTACCCAACCCTAAAGTGTGTACACGCTCTTTGATTTCCGGGTAGCGGGCATCCCACGCGCCGCCAATTACCAGGATGGTTTCGCCGGTAGGCACGGCCGTCCACGCTTCCACCAGGCGTGCCAGATTTTTATGCGGTCTATTGATTCCCAGGTAAAGCACATAGGCTTCTGGCAGCCCGTATTGTTGGCGAACCCTTCGCATTTCGGCCGCAGGCTGCGGGGCAAAACGTGGGTCAGGCGCCAGGGGAATAACCGTCATCTTCTGGGCGCGGATGGCATACTGCGTTTGCACATCCTGGCGGGTAGCCTCGGAAATAGCGATCACCTGGTCGGCGCGGTGCAGGGCCAGCCGGGTCGTCAGATTAGCCAACAGGCGTCGCTGTGCCGAAAAGTAAGCGGGAAAAAGTTGGGGGATGAGGTCATACAATGTGAGGATGGTGGGTACGCCGGGGTGATAGGGCATGAGATAGTAAGGGCTGTGGTAAACATCAGCCTGGTACTGCCGCAGCAGCCGGGGAATTTGCCATTGCTGCGCCAGGTTAAAAGGAGACACGGCCGTGCCCACCTGCTGCACCCGCTCACTTACCGGGGGTAGCGGCCATAGGGAGGGCCGGGCTACATCCACCAGCAGCGTCAGCTCTTCACCCGCCTGTAATTCCGCCGCCATTGCTCGCGCCAGATTGCTCACATAGCGGCCAATGCCGGGAAAATGTTCGGTGGCGGTACGGGCATCCAGAAAGTAGCGCATGTATTGAGTGTCAGACATCAGGCGCCATGTGTCAAGTTCCCCAACACCTGACACATGATACCCGACACTTCCTGAGCGGTGCGTTGGATGGTGAAATGCGTTTCAGCGCGGGCACGGCCGTTGTGCCCCATTTGCTGCCGTTTTTCCACATCCTCCAGCAATGAAATGACCGCCGCTGCCAGCACCGGGATGTCACCCGGTGGGATGAGTAAGCCGGTGACGCCATCCTGCACAATTTCTGGCAGCGCACCGTGTGCAAAAGCGACCACCGGTTTGGCCATAGCCATCGCCTCGATATTGACCAGGCCAAACGGTTCTGGTTCACCGGGGTGTACAAAAACATCCAGGGCAGCCAGTGGTGGCTGCACATCATCCAGCCCCCCTGTGAAAATTACTCGTTCACCGATGCCCAACTCTCGTGCCAGATTTTGCATTTGTTGGGGGTAATCATCATGTACCGCAAAATTTGCGCCACCAACAATCACAAAATAGCACATGGGCTGCTGCCGCAGAATATGCGCGGCCATGTGCAAAAAGGGAATCTGCCCCTTCCACGGCCGTAGTCGCCCCACCATACCCACCAGCGGTGCATCGTCAGGGATGGCATATTGGGTGCGGAACGGCCGTCCGTCAAGGTCTCGATCAAAGCTGTCTACTTCAATGCCATTGTGGACGACGGCCGTTTTGCCCACGCAAGGCAGGTGTTGGGCGACGGCGTGGGAGTTGGCAATAACCTGAGTGGCAGATGCACAAAGCATGCGTTTCACGGCCGTGTCTGCCCAGACGTGACCTGGTTTTGTTTCTGACAGCCAGAAGTCGCGCATGTGCCAGAGGAACGGCCGTTTTGCCAACCGCGCCGCTGGTGCCGCATACAGCGCCGCCCGCACCGTGTTGGCGTAAATGGCTTCAGCCTTAATCTGGTGTGCCAGCCTTGCTAACTGTCGCGCACTCTGCCCCCAATCAACCAAAAAGCGCGGGGAGCGGCGCAGGCGGGGTAAATTAGTCAAGTGGCAGGGCACCCCAATCCGCATAGCCCGGTCGGCCAGTTTCCCCGGTGCGCAGGCCAGGTGCGGCTGCCATTTTGCCCGATCCAGGTATTGCAACAGCAGCAACAAACTGTGTTCCGCCCCGCCCAGCGCGTTTGCGTGATCAAGGAATAATACAGGGATCAGGGCAGTTCCTCCTTTAGCACAGCATCGAGCATCAGGTAAACATCCCTCATTCGCCGGGGCAAGTTTCCAGACCAGGGCGGACCAACGTGTAGTGCCACCCCCTGCTGACTTGCCGTTTTTGGATCATAGCCATGCATACCTTTAGGGATGTTCCGGGCAAATGTGCTAGGCTGGAAGGCCAGTTGTTCATGAAGAACAAAGATGAAGTCACCAAATCGAGAAGTGGTAAGGCCATACTCCTTACGATCTTGTTCAGTTAAGATGTGCCCGTGTTCAAAATTTTCTAGATATTGGCGGATCGGTTCCATCATGTTCCTGTCGAATACCCATACACGCAGCAAATTGGCATCACTAAAATACAAATAACTTCCCGAATTTGCCGGGCCAAGCTGTTCTTCGATATCCAGATAAACCCCATGGGAGACGTTTGCCATCCCATGATCAGAGAGAATAAAAACATGCCCGGCAGGGTAACTGGCCAGAAAAGCATCACTCAATTGGCGGCACCATTCATCTACCAGATTCAGATGTTGCAAATATGGGCTTGCCTCTACGCCAAAACGGTGGCCGAAACCATCCAGATCAGGGAGAGGAACAAACAAAGAAGCAGCCTGTGGAATAGCGTCCAGTCCTTTTTCAAAAAGGAGTTGGTCCCGCTCGCCTTTTTTCATATCCTTACCCCTGTAGTTCAGAACAGTGATGTTGGGATAACGGGTAAAAATTGTAGGATAGGGAAACTTAGGCGAGAGAATGTGAACACCATTCAACGCATATTTGTCCAGGTGCCGCAAGGGAATGTTTGGCATTGGGTGGCCGGGGTGATACCACATGGTCAGTACGCGCTGTAAGCCCCTGTTCAATAAATAGGGTCGAAACAATTTGTCCAGGATGGGTAATACAGGTTTGAGGAATCGGCCAGGGGCTTCAGCCGGGTTATAGAGCCACTCGCCGAAAAAACCGACATCATCTGGTAATAAGCCGGCAAACAGTTCGGCATGAATGTTAACGCTATAACCAAAGCCAGGTTCAATGGCCCACTTTTCCGAGACGTTATTCAAAAACGACGTATGATGAAGAAGGTTGTAGGGTAGGCTATCTACAAAAATAATTAAGGTTTCAGTCATGTTGCCACTCTATTATTTCCTCGTGACGTGCGGGATAGCGTGGATCACCTAAACGAATAAAATCTCCCCAAAAGCGGCCCCATTCTTTGCGTGCTGTCTGCCACCGAGCGGGAAATTCTGGTGAAGAAACGGGGGTTTCATTACCGGTTAAGTGCCTTAACATTTCTTCTGAAATGGACAGTTGGCTTTCGGCTTCTTTCACGTTACCATTTTTCCAGGCAATCAGGGCCAGATGCATAGCCAGCAATCCTTGAGATAAGATTTCCTTCTTAGGCTGGCGAAGCCACTCAATAGCGGTTGCAATTCCCCTCTGGCGCGCCATCTGTAATCCAAGTCTCGCCACGTTGAGCCACTGGCGAGGTGAGATAGGACGTTCATTAAAACCCCTGTGAAAGCTGGACAAATTACTCTGACTCTGCCGGGAAATGCAGGATATAGCCAGTGTCAGATAATGGATTGTCCTGGCATAAAGAGACTCCATATCCTCATTTTGGAAATTGAGATCGAGGCGACGCACCAGGCACATCTGCAAAAAATTTGGGAAATCCATGCCAAAAAGCGTAGCAAAGGGCAAATCTGGGTAAACTTCCATTAGCTTTGTTACACGCTCACGGTAGGTGGGTAGGAGAATATGCGCCTGTGGTAGTAGTACCGTGGGGATGTCTAATGTATTCCGGCAAAAAACGTACCCGGCTACTCGTCTTTCTGTCGGACTTAATTCTCCGGTGAGCCAGCTTTTAGGGATGTGTAACAAGATGGCCCAAAGGCGTTTGTAAAGGATTTCATTGGCATCAAGGAAATCCAGATTGTGCAGCGCAATGTCCGGGGTTTGTGAGATCGCATCTTTGCCCCAAAGTAATTTGCCATTCTTCTGCAGTTCGAATGTAAAAATGGTGGGCAGCATCTGGGAAAGGCGATACTTTTCCCGCAACAATATATCAATGTGGAAGAGAGGATTCGGGTTTTCTACATTGTTTTCTATTTCTGCCATGCGGGTGAACAGGGTCTTGCGGGTCGCCGCGCGAACATGCTTGTTTGTGACGACGAGCAGTTCTATGTCGCTGAACAGTTCCACGCCATTGGCCGTGTTAATTGCACTCATCTCCCCTCTTGCTGCCGAACCAATCAAATAGATACTAGATAGTTCGGGGATCTCTTGGATTGCCACCAATATGGTTGGGAAAAAAGGGAGGTCACTAACTTCCATATCAAATCTTGCTGTTATTAATGTTGTGAATAATGTCTTCGAGAATTTTTTCCATGACATCCCAACTATACTGTGTCTGGCAGCGGATACGTGCCGATTGACCCAATTGATAAGCTTCTTCAGGATGCTCATAAATGTGCCGAATGGAGTCTGCCAGCGAGTTTATATTATTTGGGGGAACAAGATAGCCACAGCCATTTAGAATATCGGGCAAATCACCGACCTGGGTGGCGATAACAGGTTTGGCCATTGCCATGGCATCAAACACTTTGGCAGGCACTTGTGCCTGACCAAACGGCAGGGGGCGCTGTGCCAGAATCACTGCGTCTGCCATAGCTAGAAACTCAGGAATTTTTGTCCAGGGCTGCATCCCGAACAGGCGCAGGCGTGGTTCACCATGTTTTTGCAGGGTTTGGGTATAAGCATCTTCCCAATTGACGCCTACAACGGCAAAACACAACTCTGGGATGTCTAATCTTTGCATGGCGTTTAAGACATCTTCCAGTCCTTTGTGAGGGCGCGGCGTGCCAAAAAACATCAGCACAAATTTTCCTGACAGACCATATTGTGCTTTTAGAGCTTCTGAGTCGAAGTTGGCGGGATTCAGGGTTTGGGTATCACGGCCGTGTGGGAGCATCACACCGCCAAATCGCTGTTGAAGTTCAGACGAGACGACAGTGATAGCGTCTGCGCGGGTAATACACTTTTCCATCCAGGATAAATAGAGGTTGTTATAAGGGTCAGGCAGGTGCCAAAGGGTGCGAGCAGTACGCTTGACAGGGTTGATGCCATATTGCCCTTCGGCGTCCCAATCATCTATGTCCAGTAGCAACGGTTTTTGTGTTCTCTGGCAGTGAAGCAGCCCAAGTCCGAAGCTGGTCAATCTGGGCTTGACAGCATAGATCAAGTCGCCGGAAATATGGTTCAGCAGCCGGCGGGCGGTGCCAATGAACAGGGGGAATTTCCGCCCGGGCACTGAAAAAAAAGTTGCTGTGCCATCATCTACAGGTGACCAGATGGTTCCATCAAAAGCAGGGCCGAGGATTTCTACTTCGTAGTTTCGCTGCAAAACGCGCGCGAGCAGGTAAACACGTCCCAGGCTGTTGCTAGACAGGTTTGGCGCTAAAATTGAAATCCGGCGAATCATATTTTCACTGTTTCTGTTTGGCGTATCCCAACTCGATCATTGGCCGATGGTCAAGCATGTTCATCTTCCACAATAATTGTGTCCACTGTTGCTCAAATCTGGATGGAGGGGTTGTTTCCCTGATCTGGGCAGTTGCTTCAGCAAATCGTTGGGTGGGCATGTTTATATTTAGCGACTGACACATTGTTTCTAGTTGGGTTACAGGGTTGGCGCAAAACTCAGTGAAGTGTGTCTGCCACCAATAGGCACAGATTGGGTTCCAGGATATGCCGGTTTCAACGTATTGCTGCCAGAGATGGTAGGCGCGAGAAATGGTTGGTGGAAACATCCGATTATCGCGCGTCGGCCGAAAGTAACGCCGAATTTCGCGCCGTTGCAGGCTTAGGGCCACTTCTATGCCATTGCGAATGAGATGTATGACCCTGGCTTCGGGGAAGATCGTCAGCCAGACGGGAAGGGTGAGTGTGTTTCTGGGGTCTTTCCAGGCCCAAAGCTGACCTGACGCAAGTTCCTGATAGTGGGTGGTGTATTCTGCCAATAGGCTTTGGGCCAGTGTTGCTTTCTGCCTTATGAATTTTTCGTCTTTTAGGCGGGAGACAAATGGCATGGGATTTGCCCAATGCGCACCCTCACTGGCTAAGAGTTGCCGGTTAATTTGCTGAAAATAGACGTCTTCAAAGTTGGGACTGACCTGGGGGCCAACAAATACTTCCAAATCAGACAGGATGCGAGTTAAGAGGGTTGTCCCTGAACGATGCATACCAATGATGATGATAGGAGGCTGCGGGGATTTTCCGGGCGATAGTATCATTTTGCATATACCTCTTGTCAGAGGTCTGTTTTCCTTTTGGTCCATTCTTTGAGCAAGGGGGAGATTATACCCCAGATCATTTTGCGCCCGGTAATCAGTTGGTCGCGTTCGGTGAGGTAGAGGAGAAGGGTGTACACGGCCGTAATGCCCACCATCTTTAGCCCCATACTCAACCACAGGTTCAGGCCAGCCCAGAATGGGTTGAGAACGACTACGAGCAAGGCAGTAACGACCGTAGCCAGCAAAGGCCAAGCCCACAACATCCGTGATGAGTAATCCACCACCAGTTTGGTAGAGCGGAATAGTAACACGGTACCGGCCAGCGCCATCAAGTTAGTAGCCAGGGCCACCCCTTCAATGTTCCACTGCCATCCTAACACCATGACCGCCGGAATAAACGTCACAATCTGGACAAGGCGTGCTCGCAATACTTGTTGTGGATGGCCAGTGGCCATGAGCAAATGGTGGGCAGCCATGCTGAGCGGTTCCAACAGCGTGTACACAATCATCAACTGAAACGTAGCCAACATTGGCAGCCATTGTTCTCCCAGCAGCAAAGGGATAAATTCTGGCGCTGTTAAGATAAAGATAAGACAAAACCAGCCGCCGCTTCGCACCATCAGGCTGGTGGGGCGGAAAAAAGCGCGCGAGAGTTTCTGTCGCTCACCCTGCACACGTGCAAATGTCGGAAAAAAAACGGTCAGAATAGGATTGGCAAAGACCCGTTGAGGATAGCCGGCATATTCATACGCGCGTGAATAGTAACCCAACGCATTGCTACCCAAAACTGTACCGGTGAACCAGTCATCAAACCTGTCCAGAAAAAAGGTGAGGTTGGAACTATGCCACGCCTTTTTGCCGTACTCCCAAAACCATTTTACCTGTTCCCTCCTCCAGCCGAGGCGTGGCCGCCAGGGGCGGTAAAAAATCTGGATGACCAGTAAGCGGGTGAAAACGCCGCTGAACAGTTCAACCACAATTGCCCATACGCCCCAACCTAACCAGGCAGCACCCAGACCAAAGATGGTCATGTTGATGGCGCTGATCACGTCAGCCTGGGCGATCTGGCGGAAGGCTAACTGTTTATTCAGGATAGCCGTTTGCGCCATGTTGTAGGTACGGAAAATATATATGAGGATGTATGCTAATAAAACGGCCGTCAACAATGGCATTTCTGGATAAAAACTGCTGATGACCGGCGTCAGTAGCGCCAAAAGCAATAAACCGGTTACGCCGAAGCCTAACCGCAACGTAAAATAAGTGCGGCGTGTGGTTTCGTTCGTGTCTTTATGGTGGATAAAGGCACTGTCAAAACCAAAGGCAAACAAAGTCATCGCCAGGTTGACGTAGAAAAGCGCCAGTGTGGTGACGCCGAAATGTTCGGGCAGCAGCAGTCGCAGCATCAGGGTAGTGCGCGCAAAACCCAACACAATGGTGATTAATGCGGCTAATACAGTGTAGAGCGACCCTTTGGCGGCCTGTTGGGCAATGTTGTTTTTATCTGCGCTCATACGGTATCATTTGCCAGCCTTTACCCTGTACGTATCAAACTGGCGGCGATCATACCCGGAAGTGAGCAGGAAACCAATGAAGGAGCAGGCTTGCGGATTTTACATATATACAAGGATTATTATCCGGTTTTAGGCGGTATTGAAAACCACATCAAACAATTGGCGGAGGCGCAAACGGCCGTCGGCCATACCGTCACCGTCCTCGTCACCAATCCCAACCGGCAACTCCAACAAGAGACGATCAACAGCGTCCATGTGGTGCGCGCCTGGCGGTTGGCAACGGTTGCCTCTACACCGCTCAGCCCAGCGCTGCCGCTGCATACGCGCGGCCTGCCTGCGGATGTGGTGCATGTTCATTCGCCGTATCCGTTGGGGGAATTGAGCCAGTGGCTTTTAGGGGGGCAACGGCCGTATGTCATTGGCTACCACAGCGATGTCGTCAAACAACAAGGGATTTTGCGTTTTTACCGGCCATTTCTCAAGCGGGTGTTGGCCGGGGCCAGGCGCATTATTGTTGGCAGCGACAATTATGTGCAGAGTTCGCCCTTTTTACGGCCGTTAGCCCCCCAATGCCGCATCGTGCCCTACAGTGTGGATGTGGCCCGTTTTGCCGGGGCACGGCCGTTAATCCCTCCTGCCGCTGTGCCCACCCTTCTCTTTGTTGGTCAGCATCGTTACTACAAGGGAGTGGACGACCTCATCCGGGCCATGCCGCAACTGGAAGCACGTTTACTCATTGGCGGCGATGGCCCCAAACGCGCTGAATGGGAAAGCCTGGCGCAGCAGTTGGGCGTAGCGGACAAAATTCAGTTTTTGGGGCGTATTGCAGATGAGGATTTGCCCGGATTTTATGCCAGCGGCGACATCTTTGTGTTACCTTCCAACAGCCGCGCCGAATCGTTTGGATTGGTGTTACAAGAAGCAATGGCGGCGGCACGGCCGTGCGTCACCACCGAACTGGGTACCGGCACATCCTGGCTGGTGCAGGATGGTATCACCGGTCTGGTGACGCCACCGCGAAATCCAGGTGCCCTGGCAGCGGCGCTGGCCTCCTTACTTGCCGACTCCGACAAGCGGCGGCAAATGGGCCAGGCCGGCCAGCAGCGCGCCTGCGCTGAGTTCACCGTAAGCGCAATGGCCGCGCGCATTGAAGCGATTTATCAAGAAGTGATTGGAAATCAGTAGGGCAATTTGGAAAATTGCCCCACGCAAGAGAAGGAGTTTTAATGGTAAACCCAACCCCCCAAATGCAATCCGAACAAACCCTGCGTAACTGGCAAAAAATAGTGGCGCGTTATCAAACACCTGATCCGCGCCGCAGCGTGTGGCAGATTGTCAACACGCTTGTGCCCTATTTTATCGTTTGGGCATTGATGATCGTGGCCCTCAACATCTCTTTCTGGCTTACCATCCCCCTCATCATCCTGGCGGGATTATTGGCTGTGCGTATCTTCATCATCTTCCATGATTGTGGGCACGGCTCCTTTTTTGAATCGCGGCGCGCCAATGAGATCGTGGGTTTTATCACCGGCACGCTGGTGTTCACTGCCTACTTTGCCTGGCGGCACGAACACGCCATCCACCACGCTTCGTCCGGCGACCTGGACCGGCGCGGCCATGGTGATGTGTGGATGATGACGGTTTCTGAGTATTTGAATGCCTCACCGCGTGAACGATTTATTTACCGCCTTTTTCGTCATCCGCTCAACATGTTTTTGATTGGCCCTATGGTGTTGTTTCTCATCTTGAACCGGTATCCGGTGAAAGCAAGACGGCTGCGTGAAGTGCGCAGCATTTATTACACCGATCTAGCGCTGATTGCCATTTTTGTGATCATGAGTTTACTCATTGGTTTTTGGAACTTCCTCATTTTACAAATGTCTGTATTGCTTGTGTCCGCTTCGATTGGCGTCTGGCTCTTTTATGTGCAGCATCAGTATGAAGGCGTTTACTGGCAGCGCCATAATGAGTGGAATTATGCCGAGGCAGCTATTCAAGGCAGCTCTTTTTATAAGTTACCCAGGGTACTTAACTGGTTTTCTGGCAGTATCGGCTATCATCACATTCATCATTTAAGCCCACGCATTCCCAACTATAATTTGCAAGCGTGCCATGACGAGAACCCGGCATTTCAAATCAAGCCGATCACACTGCGCGAAAGTTTTCGCTGTATCCGCTTCCGACTGTGGGATGAGGAAAATAACCGCCTGATTGGTTTTGGCGATCTGCGCCAGATGCAGCCCGAACCGATTGGTTCTTAAAATGGTTCGTAGTAGGCGATTTATCGCCACCTGACGGGGCACTAAAGTGCCTGCTACATACGAGTTTGCGAGGAGTGGAAATGAGAAAATTAATTTTGTTTGCCATGATGGTCTGTTTCACGGCCGTCCTTATCGCCTGTGGTAGCAATCCAACACCCACACCCGGCCCCACGCCCACCCCACAGGTCGTGATTGTCACCGTTATCCCCACTGCCCCGCCCACGGCCGTACCCACAGCCGCTGCGCCCACAGCCCCGGCCGGCAAGGAAGTGACCTGGTTCGTTGGCCCTACGCTGGTCGAATGTGTGGGCGTCGCCCCACAAACCTGCCTCCAGGTCAAACAAAATCCCGACGATACTTACACCCTCTTTTATAACACCATCCAGGGATTTGACTTTGAAGAAGGGTATGAGTATGAAATCATCGTCCGTATTGAACCGGTAGCCAATCCTCCCGCCGATGCCTCAGCCTACAGCTACACCCTGGTCGAGGTGGTCAGCCAGACGCCGGTGCAAACGGCCGTCGTCACCGGAACCGTCACCTACCTGGCGCGCATGGCTCTGCCAGACGACGCCATCCTGCGTGTGCAGATTCAAGACACCTCCCGCGCTGACGCCCCGGCCATTATCCTGGGTGAGGACGTATACGTTACCGGCGGCGCGCAGGTACCGCTGCCCTTTGCCGTGCCCTATAACCCGGCCGACATTCAGGAAAACCACGATTACACCCTGTCCGCCCGCATCACTGATGGGCAGGGCAACTTGCTGTTCATCAACGATATGGTCATCCCCGTTATCAGCAAAGGCAACCCCACCAGCAATGTGGAAGTGATGGTGATACCGGTTGGCGGTGGTGCTGAGGCGACCGCTGGGGATGGGCTGCCGCCGGAATTGTTGGCACAGCCCTGGCAGTGGGCCAGCTTTACCGATCCCGCCGTTGGCCCCCAAGAAATCCCCACCCCGGAAGATTATCGCATCCAGTTTGAAGCCGACGGCACCATTCTCATTCAGGCTGACTGCAATTCCGGCAGCGGCATCTACAGCGTGGATGGGGCCAGCATTTCCATTATTGTCGGGCCAATGACCCGCGCCTTCTGTGGTGAGGATTCGCTCGACACTCGCTTTTTAACCAACCTGGGCGCGGCCGTTATCTGGTTTACGCAAGAAGACGACCTCTTCTTTGACCTGAAGTTTGACAGCGGCACGATGCGTTTTGTGGCCGACACGACGGCGGGCGGTGGCGCCGACATTGCCGCGGCTGCCCCGGAAAGCGAAAGCTCGGACACCATCCCGGCGGACATGATCCAGATTGATGTGCAAGGGTTGGCCGACTCATACACCTGGGAGGCGCGGGGCAGTACGCCTGCTGCCCCTGGCCCTGGCGGTGGTGGCACACCGGCGCACATCATCGTCACCTTTGATGGTGAAACGGCCGACGAAGCGTTAGCCAACAACGGCCGTTACCTCTACATCTTCCCCGTGGAAGCGTACAAGAGCATCGGCGGGCAGCCGGTCATCAGCCAGATCACCCGGCTAGAGGAGCTAATCGCTACGGCGGACGGCCGTACCGAAATCCCCGCCGACCCCATGCCCCTGCTGCCGCCGCCCACCAGTTTTATGAACCGCTGGGCGCAGTTTGCCGACCTGAGTTTTGTTGATGGGACGGGCGTCCGGTATGTCTCTGAAGCGCCCAACCGGCAGGGCATTGGCCCCTGGGTCAACCTGGGTACAGCCTATTACTACCAGGGATTGACGAGCGACGGCCGTTTCATCATCTCCCTGCACTGGCCCGTCAGCACAACTGCCCTGCCCGACACCCCCGCCGATGTGCCCGCCGACATTGAAGCCCAATCCACCAACCCGGACACCTACGCCGCTTACTTGCAGGCCACCAAAGACACCTTGAATGCCTTAGTCCCATCCGATTGGCTGCCCGACCTGGCAAAACTAGACGCATTAGTCAGCTCCATCACCTTCCAACAGTAGGGTAATTGGTAATTGGGTAATTGGGTAATTGAAATGCCAACTACCCAATTACCCAACTACTCAATTTCTTTCCCAGTCGTTTTGACATAACGTAACAATTGATGTAATCTCAATTCCATACTGGCTGTCCATACCGGTGTCCACAACCGATTACTGATCACCGAAATTAGGAGGAAAAGTCTGTGAAGAAAAACAGCCCTGTCTTAAATATCGTCCTTGTTATTTTAGTGGTGCTATTCTTGTGTGTGGGGGCGGCGCTGGTCTGGCAGTTGCTACGGCCGTCCGGGGCCACACCCACGCCCGTCCCTACGGCCACCTTACCGGAAAGCCAGTCGGAAGATGCCTGGGAGCGGGTGCAGGCAAACGGCCGTATCCTCGTGGGCACCTCCGCTGATTACCCCCCCTTTGAATTCTACAACACCAATTTCCAACTAGACGGCTTCGACATCGCCCTCATGCGTGAAATTGGGCAGCGTCTCGGTCTCACCATTGAATTCCGCGATATGGCCTTTGACGGCCTGGGCAACGCTCTGGAGCTAAACAACATTGACGTAGCCGCCGCCGCCATCACTGTCACCGAAAACCGTGACCAGTTTGTAGACTTTTCCAATACCTACTTCATCAGCGAAGATGCCCTCCTGGCTAACGCTACTTCACCGATCAACAGCATTGACAATGCCAGCCAGATCACTAACCAGCGTGTCGGTGTGCAGCGGGGCACCGTCTACGACCGTTGGATTCAGACCAATCTGGTAGCCACCGGTCAGATGCCCGCCGCCAACGTGCTGGTGTATGAGAGCATCCAACATGCCTTGCGTGACCTGCGCGAAGGGCGGATTGATCTGGTGGCGCTGGATTTGCCGCCGGCGCAGGCTGCCGTTGCCGAAGGCGGCGTCAAAATTGTGGGGCAAGGGCTGAACAAACAGCAGTTGGCCCTGGCCATTGGCAATGGGCAAACCGCTTTACAGGCGCAGCTAAATAGCGCCCTCACCGCCATGATCAACGAAGGGCGCATCACCGCGTTGATCAAACAATACATGAACTTTGATGATAACAACATCGTGCCACTGCCTACGCCGCCTCCGGTTACGCCAACGCCGGTACCCACCGCCACCGCGCAGCCATGCATTGACGACATGGCCTTTGTGCAAGACCTGAACCTGAATGACCAAAACATGACCGCGCCGCCGCAAATGTCCCCTGGCTGGCCTTTTGTCAAAGGGTGGCGGGTGCGTAACAGCGGCACCTGTCCCTGGAACAGCAGTTACCGGTTGGTCTATGTAGCCGGTAATAACCCCGCTGCGCAAATGGGTGGGCAGCCCACGCCGGTGCAGGGCACAGTGGCCTCCGGACAGTTACACGACTTCTTCGTCAATCTGGTGTCCCCCTTGCAGCCCGGCGTTTATCAGGGTTTCTGGCAGATGGTCAATGATCGCAACACCCCCTTTGGCCAGCGTATTTGGGTGGGTATTGAAGTGGTAGCCCCGGCTACCGCTACCCCTGCGCCCACGCAAACGCCGGTGCAGAACATCCAATTCACCGTAGACCGCAGCAATATCCAGCAAGGAGAATGTGTGGTCTTCACCTGGAATGTGACCGGGGCGCAATCCGTCTTCTTCTCCCAGGCCGGTGCGGTAGCCCAGACCGCCAGCGCCAATTTCCAGGGCACCAGCACCCAATGCCCGCAATCCACCACCGTGTATGAACTGCGTGTTGTCTGGCCAGATGGCTCCTCCGAAGTGCGCCAGATCACGATCACGGTGACACCCCAGCCACAAGCGCCGCGCATTGATCGCTTCACCGTAGACCCACCCAATCAGATCAATGCTGGTGAGTGTGTGGTCATTCGCTGGTCGGTGACGGGGCAGGTGGATCAGGTGTCCATTGCCCGCAATGACGCGGTATTGTGGCCGCAAGCGCCTTTAGGCGGCGAGGTGACGGATTGCCCGCCGGGCACGGGCCAGGTGACGTACCGGCTGACGGCAAACGGACCAGGCGGCTCTAACCAGGCGCAGCAGACCATTAACGTGGTGCAGCCACCGCCACAGCCGCCCACGGCTACGCCTGTGCCACCCGCGCCGCCGCCGGTAATCAATAACTTCTCGGTGACGCCGGCGCAAATTACGGCTGGGGAATGTGTGTTGGTTGCCTGGAGTGTGGGCGGCGCTTCGGTGCGCACCCAGATTCAGCGCAATGGGCAGGTGATTCTGGACAATGCGCCTGCCGGCGGCTCGCAGCAGGATTGCCTGACCAGCGCCGGCAGTTATGCTTATCGAGTGCAGACCTGGAACGCTAATAATGAATCGGCCGTAGCCGACCAGACGATCACGGTTGCGCCGCCGGCCATACCGCCAGGTTTGACCAATACGCGCTGGGTTCTCTATGGTTATTGGGATGGCGTGTCTGACGTGCCGCCGATTCCGGGGACGGAGGTGTGGATACAGTTTAGTGATGACGGCCGTTTCACCGGCAATGGCGGTTGCAACGATTACAATGGGGCGTATCAAGCTCAGGGCAATTCGCTGCAAGTGACCGGGGACATTGCCCGGACAAATATAGCCTGCGCCGAACCGGTGGGTATCGCCGAACAAGAGAACCTGTATTTCAGCAATTTAACGGCCGTGCGCCAGTTTACGTTGACCAATGGTGAATTACAGTTGATTGACGGCAACGGCCGTATTATTTTGCGCTACACGGTGCTGACTGTGCAGCCGCGTTAGACGTAAACCTAACAGGTCGCTAAAGACCTGTCAGGTTTGTCAGCAGCAGGTGGTTTATGACCCAGAAACAAAAAAGCGACCTATTGTTAGGTGTACTCATTGCTGTTTTTATATTGGTGGGGGCCTGGTTGGTGTGGCTGCTGTTACGGCCGTCGCCTACACCACCCGCGCCTACCCCACCGCCAGACGCCTGGTCCCGCATTCAGGCCAGCGGGCAGATTGTGGTGGGCACGTCGGCCGATTATCCACCCTTCGCCTATTACGACAGCAATTTTGCCCTGACCGGCTTTGACATCGCCCTCATGCGCGAAATCGGCCAGCAGTTGGGCATTCAGGTTGTGTTCCGCGACATGGCCTTTGATGGTCTATATGACGCCCTGCAACTGCAGCAGATTGACGCCGCCATTTCCGCCATCTCTGTGACGCCGGAGCGGGACCAGGTGGTGGATTTTTCCTCCGTCTATTTTGTCAGCGAAGATGGTATTCTGGCGCGGGCGGATGCGGGTATTGCCATTAACACCGTCAACGACATGGCCCCTTACCGGCTGGGCGTGCAGGCAGGCACAGTCTATGAACGGCAGGCACAAACGCTGCTGGTGGATACCACCCAAATGCCGCAGCAAAATTTGTTTGTTTACCAGCAGGCGGACACGGCCGTGGCCGACCTGATGGCCGGGCGTATTGACCTGGTCTGGCTGGATTTGCAGCCGGCGCAGCGGGCCGTTAGCCAGAACGGAGCGGCGCTGGTGGGGCAGGGGCTATTTCGCCAGACCATGGCTATTGCCATGCAAAATGGCGAGACGGCGCTGCAAGGCAAATTGAATGAGGCTTTGGCTATCTTGCAGAGCCAGGGACGTATCAGCCAGTTGGCGCTGGATTATTTGGGTATTCCCCCTGACCAGATCGTGCCGCCGCCCACGGCCGTGCCCTCCGCCACCCCGGTTCCCACTGCCACCCCTCAGCCCTGCGTGGATGGGATGCGTTATGTGGCCGATTTGAACCTGAACGATAACAACATGCAAAACCCGCCGGTGATGCAGCCCGGTACTGCCTTCCAAAAAGGATGGCGGATTCAAAATACCGGCACCTGTGCCTGGCAAACCAACTATTACCTGCTCTATGTAGACGGCAATACCCCGGCAGCGCGCATGGGTGGGCAGGCAACTTTTGTGCCCCAAATTGTGCAGCCGGGGCAAACGGTGGATATGTGGGTAAGTCTGGTGGCGCCTTTGCAGCCAGGCACATACAAAGGGATTTGGGCGCTGCATAACAGCCAGGGGCGCGCTTTTGGCGACCGCATCTGGGTGGGCATTACCGTGCCCGCCCCCGCTACCTCCACGCCGCTGCCCACCCAAACACCCTCGCCCAACATCCAGTTTGCGGCCAACCAGACGACGATTACGGCGGGGCAATGTACGGTGTTTGGCTGGAATGTGACGGGGGCAACGGCCGTGTACTTCTCGGCCGCCGGGCAAAACTGGCAGCAGAATCAGGTACCGCCGCAGGGCAGCCGCACCGAGTGCCCGGCGTTTACTACCACCTATGATTTGCGCGTCTTATGGCCCGATGGCCGCACGGAAGTCAGGCAGATTGTGATTCAGGTGATTCCCGCGCCGACTGCGCCGGTCATCGAGCAGTTTTCGCTCTCGCCGCCAACCGAGATTTTTGCCGGGCAGTGTGTGAGCCTTGTCTGGCGCGTCTCTGGGAATGTGACCAGCGTCACCCTGCTGCGCAATGACGCCACCATTTACAGCAATTCCCCCATCAGCGGCTCGCAGGCGGACTGCCCGCCTGGTTCAGGGGTCGCTACTTATAGTCTGGTGGCTACCGGCCCCGGTGGTACCAGCCGCCAGCAGCAGGTGTTAAACGTTATCTTACCGGCAACGCAACCGCCGCCGCCTACGGCGACCTCGCCTTCACCACCGCCAACGATTGATTCGTTTACGGTACGGCCGTCTGAAATTACGCAGGGTGAATGTGTCAACATCTCCTGGCGGGTGGGCGGCGCGGCTACGCTCATTCAGATTAAACGGGATGGCGTGGTGGTGCTGGACAATGCCGGGTTCAGCGGTGTGGTCAGCAGTTGCCTGCAAACGCCGGGTATCGTCACCTTCCGTATTGAGGCCAGTGGTAATGGCTTTGCCTTCCAGGAAGCGCAGGTTTCGGTGCTGCCCCATGTGGAGACGGGGCTGCCGCTGGTGGGTACCAACTGGCGGTTGACCGATTATTGGGATGGGCAGGGGGCGACGGTGGCGGCGCTGCCGGGCACGACGGTCACGGCCGTGTTTGGCACCGATAGCCAGCTTACCGGTTCCGGCGGCTGTAATACCTACAACGCCAATTTTAATCTACTGACTATCCCCAATTCCATCACCATTGGCGCGCCGGCGTCGGCCAACATCTTCTGCGCTTCGCCGGAGGGCATTATGGCGCAAGAGCAAATTTACCTCAGCACTTTGCCCACGGTAACGAGTTACCAGATCAATGGCAATGTGTTAGAACTACGGGATGTGAACGGCCGTGTCGTGCTGTGGTTCCAGGGTTCATAAAAAGTAAAAGCGCCGGACAAACTGTCCGGCGCTTTTGCTTTTACCCTTCAATCACTTTGCGTTCGCCCATCGGTTTGATGGTGATGCGTTTTGGTTTGGTCTCTTCGGCTTTGGGCAGGGTCAGGGTGAGCACGCCATTGGTATGAACGGCCTCAATCGCGTCCGCTTTGGGCGGGGTGGGCAGCGTCAGGGTGCGGGAGAAGTGGCCGAAGCGCCGTTCACGCACATGGTATTTTTCCTCTTCGGTTTCAATGTCACCGCTGCTTGTGCCGCTGATGGACAACACATTGTCTGTCAGTGTGACTTCGATGTCTTCAGGGCTGACGCCGGGCACAGAGGCTTTGACGATGTAGGCATCATCATTTTCACTGACATCTACAGCCAGGCCCCACTGAGCAGGTGTCTCCCATTCAGAGGTGGCAAACGGTGCAAAGAAATTGTCAAAGAGCCTGTCCATTTCCCTTCGCATATTCAGCATATCACGGAAAGGTTCCCAACGTGCTAATTCTGTCATTTTTGTTACCTCCTTTTGTCTAAACAGGTTAAACTCAGGTCACATTGGATGCTGTGAGTATGCGCTGGCTTTGTCAGAAAAAAGTTAGCGATTGGTCAGAAAAACATTAAAAATCAAGGAGGTGCGACGCACTTAAAAAGTGCGTCGCACCTGTAACAGGTATGGATCTAAAGTCTTCGATTGCTATATGGTCGCGGGTGCTGCGCGGCCCGTATGAAACGGTTTTTGCGGAGGAGTTGCAGAAGCCGTATGCGCGGCTGGCAACGGCCGTGATCTGGTTGGTTGCCGCCGGTCTGGTGGCGGTGCTGGTCTGGATATTGGTCTTCATGTTGCTAGACCCCATGGGGCAATCCGTGGAGATGATGCCGGATTTGCTGGCGCAAATGGGTTTCTCGGCGACGGAAAGCGCCGAATTGGTGACCCAGATGGAAAGCACGGCCCAGACGAGCATGTTTTTGATGTTGTGTGGCCTGTTGGTGGGTATACCATGCCTGACGCTGGCCTGGTCAGGGGCGTTGTGGCTGGCGGCCAAATTATTGGGCGGCACTGGTAGCTATGAAAAGCAGACCTTCCTGCTGGCTTCTTTCATCACGCCCTTGGTTATGGTGGGTGTGCTGCTTTATCTGTTCCCACTGCTGGGACCACTGTTGGTCCTGGGGCTGGGCGTTTACATTTTGTACCTGACATTTGTTACCTTAAAGGTAGTGCATGGACTGCCGGCGGAAAAGGCGTTCACGGCCGTTGCCGCTCCCGTTATCGGTTTTCTCATTGCCGCCTGCTGCGTGGGCACGTTGTGGCTGGGTATGCTGGGCGCCGCTTTGGGCGCTGCCTGATGGTCTGACGGTTGATGGCCTGACGGTTGATGGCCTAATGGTTTGTGGCCTGACGGTCTGTGGACGGGTCTGTAGATAAATGTCATCAATTTCAATGACAGGTGGCAATTGACGGCCGTACCGCCTTCATCTATCCTGAAAGTGTCTTGAGGGACAACTTCTATAGGACAAGCCAACAGAACCCCGCGTGGGTCATGGTGGCGTCTTTCACAAACAGATGGGGCAGTTTACCATTTGCGCCGTGAAAGCGACCAAAAGGAGTGTTACAGGACAAAGTGGACTTTACCAGAAGTGTATTCTGAACCGGGCAGGGTGACGCCCACATGCGTAATGCAAACCATCCAGTCAGGGCACAAATGCGTGAACCCAGGCAGAACTGGTGGCATGGTCACAAAACTGCCGGAGGATGAGCGTTTTCTGGGGAGCTGGAAACGGCCGTCATCAGGATACACTTCCAGATAAACCGTCCGCCAGACAACTGAATCACTGTCGGATAACGCCCCTGGTATCCCCAGGGGCGTTTTTTGTCTATACTTCGGCGTTATGCAAAAACGAATGGTTACACTAAGTCATGGTCTGCTTTTCATTCTTCTTTTGGTGGCTTGCCAACCCGCCAGCCGCGTCAGCAATCCACCAACGGTAGATATTTATAAGATACTGGCGGCAACGGCCGTGCCCTTGATTGGCCCACCGGCTGAGCCGGTAACGGCCGTCACATTTGGCCCCCTATTAAGCGGCGGATTTAGTGGTGGTTTGCGCAAACCCGTTTATCTGACACACGCCGGGGATGCGCGCCTGTTTGTAGCGGAGCAAGACGGCCGTGTGCGCATCATCGAAAATGGCGAACTGCTACCCGAACCTTTTCTGGACGTTTCCGCGTTGCTGGCAACCGATGGTTCTGAGCGTGGCCTGTTAGGGCTGGCCTTCCATCCCCAATATGCCCAAAATGGTTACTTCTACATCGTCTACACTAACCAGAACGGCGACACAGAAATCACCCGCTATACCGTTTCAGAGGCTGATCCCAATCGGGCCGACGCCAACACCGCCCAACGTCTCTTTTTAATTGACCAGCCCTATGGTAACCACAATGGCGGACAGCTTGCTTTTGGCCCTGATGGCTATTTTTATATTGGCCTGGGGGATGGCGGCGCGGTGGGCGACCCCTATGACAATGCTCAAGACCCTGGCACGCTGCTCGGTAGTATTCTGCGCATAGACATTGACAGCAGCACACCCTATGCCATTCCCCAGGATAATCCCTTTGTGGATGAGCGCCAGGCGCGGGGGGAAGTGTGGATGATTGGCCTGCGTAATCCCTGGGCCTTTAGTTTTGATAGGCTGACCGGCGATTTATACATCACAGACGTAGCCCAGGATGGGCTGGAAGAGATCAACTTTCATCCGGCTCACAGCCCGGCGGGGGTTAATTTTGGTTGGCCTTATCAGGAGGGCAGCGATTGTTATGATGCCGAAAGCTGCGATATTCCCGGCCTGCGTATGCCTGTTTATGAATATGTTCATGGTGAGGATGGCTGCGCGATCATTGGTGGGCATGTATATCGGGGCAGCCAGTTCCCTGCTTTGGCGGGCAATTACTTTTTTTCCGATTTTTGCAGCGGGCGAATCTGGACGCTGCATTATGATGATGGGGCGGGGCGGTGGCTGCGCACGGCCGTTGCCGAGACCAATACCCAGGTTTCCTCCATTGGCGTTGATGCCGCCGGTGAACTGTATGTGGTGGATTACCGCACCGGCGCGGTCTGGCAAATTCAAGCCCCAAAGCAGGATTGACCCACGGGCGGCTTGACGGCCGTACTCCCATAATACTGACAAAAGATGTCAGGTTTGGCTGTTAACCTGAAGGAATGAGCTTCATAATTCCTAATTCCCCAGGAGACGGCCGTGACTGACTTTCAGCTTGTTTACCCTTATCACCCCACCGGCGACCAGCCGCAAGCCATTGCCGGGCTGGTAGATGGCTTGTCTGGCGGGCTGCGCCAGCAAGTGTTACTGGGCGCGACGGGCACCGGCAAGACGTTTACCATTGCCAACGTGATCCAGCAGGCGCAGCGACCGACGATTGTGTTTGCCCACAACAAGACGCTGGCGGCGCAGCTTTACAGCGAGTTCAAACAGTTCTTCCCGCACAACGCGGTCAGCTACTTTGTCAGCTATTATGATTATTACCAGCCGGAAGCATACATCCCCCGCACCGATACCTATATTGAAAAAACAACGGAGATTAACGCCGAGATTGAGATGATGCGGCTGGCGGCGACGCAGGCGCTCTCTACGCGGCGGGATGTGATTGTGGTCGCCAGCGTTAGCGCCATCTATTCGTTGGGCGACCCGGAGAAGTATAACCAGTCGCGGGTGGAGTTTGGCCTGGGGCAGGTGAAACAGCGCAATAAAACGCTGCGTCACCTGATTGGCATTCGTTATGAGCGGAATGATATGGACTTTAAGATTGGGTCGTTCCGGGTGCGGGGGGATGTGTTGGAGATACGGCCGTCCTACACCGAAGCCGCCTACCGCATCCAGTTTTGGGGTGACGAGGTGGAGCGCATCACCGAAATTGACCCGCTGACGGGCGAACTGCTGGCCGAAATGAACGAACTGCTCATCCACCCGGCCAAACATTTTGTGACCGATGAGAATGAAATGGAACTGGCGGTGGCCAGTATTGAAGCCGAATTGGAAGAGCGGCTGGACGAGTTGATGCAGCAGAACAAATTGCTGGAAGCGCAGCGGCTGGAGCAGCGCACCCGGTATGACGTGGAGATGCTGCGCGAACTGGGCTATTGTTCTGGCAGTGAAAATTATGCACGTCATTTCTACGGCCGTGAAGCCAACCTCCCTCCCTGGACTTTGCTCGACTACTTCCCCGACGATTACCTGATGGTCATTGACGAAAGCCACATGACCCTGCCCCAAATCCGGGCCATGTACAACGGCGACCGCCAGCGCAAACAAACGCTGGTAGATTATGGCTTCCGCCTGCCCAGCGCATTAGACAATCGCCCGCTGACCTTTGCCGAATGGGAAGACCGCGCCTATCAGGTGATTTATACCTCGGCCACACCGGGGCCGTATGAACAGGCGCGTGCAGAGCGCACCTTGCAGCAAATCATTCGTCCCACCGGGCTGCTCGACCCGCAAGTGGTCATTCGCCCGGTGAAGGGGCAGGTAGATGACTTGCTGTACGAAGTGAAACAGCGCATTGATCGCGGTGAACGCGCCCTCATTACCACGCTCACCAAACGGATGGCCGAAGACCTGGCCGATTATTTGCAGGAGATGGGCTTGCAGGTGCATTATCTTCACAGCGAGGTGGATACCTTTGAGCGAGTGGAGATTTTGCAGGATTTACGCGCCGGCGTGTATGATGCGGTGGTAGGCATCAACCTGCTGCGCGAGGGGCTGGACTTGCCGGAGGTGTCGCTGGTGGCGATTTTGGATGCGGACAAGGAAGGGTTTTTGCGCTCGGAGACGGCGCTGATTCAGACGATTGGCCGGGCGGCGCGGCATGAGCGGGGGCAGGTGATTATGTATGCGGATCGGGTGACGGATTCGATGCAGCGGGCGATAGACGAGACGAACCGCCGCCGCGCGGTGCAGGAGAGCTATAACGAAACGCATGGCATCACGCCGCAGACCATCATCAAGGCGCAGATGGAGATGTTGCCGCATAAGGAGCGGGAGGTGGTAACGGCCACTTCGGCTTCGCTCAGTGCAGGCGTTGCCGAATTTACTCCCCGCTACTTTACCGGCGATGTATTGGCCGAATTGGACGAATTGGAAAACGCCATGCGCGCCGCCGCGCAGGCATTGGAGTTTGAGAAGGCAGCCCGTTTGCGCGACCAGATTTTGCACATGCGCCAACAGCTTGAACCGGCGTGATGGCGTGATGGCGGCGAAGACGCCGGGGTGAGCAGGTGTGGAGGTGAGGGGGTGTACGGCGTCGCTCCTTCCATATCTTTTGGCAGAAAAAGCGTCGCTTGCGGTAAACTTATCGTAACTCTGGTTCGACCAATAACAGGAGCAACATTCCATATCTCCATGCAAACAACAGTATGCCCATTTTGCAAACAGCCAATTGAGGATGATAGCAAACTGTGTCAACATTGTGGTGCTTTCATTGATCCCGCGCCTTTGTTTCTTAAACAGCAACGGGGAAAACGAAAGCTGTACGCCGTTTTTGCGGCTATCATGGGCGCTTTTATTTTGCTGTCTTACCGTAGTGTGTTTTCTTCGAGTCTTATTCACACCGGTTTTGTGGTACTCCTACTCTTCTTCATTTACAGAGGACATTGGTGGGCCAAGACGATGCTCTTGATCATAATGACAGGTGTAAGCCTTACCACATGTTTACTTTTAACTTTAATCCTTTTGGAACCCTGGTCTTCACTTCTTTACTCTATCACGATGATTAGTGCATTGGCCTTATTTTGCTCGTCAGGCTTTATCCTCCTAAAGTCTGATGACGTCAAAGTATTTCTCGAATCCCAGGCCAGAAAAAACCAGGACGATCCTGTTTTGAACGAAAAGAAATTGGAAAAAAATGAGGAAACAGATGGCGATGATTATTGATGGTGAGATGTTATGGCGGCAGTTTAGTGTGGCGATTGATTCATTGCGTGATGCGCTGCGCGACTGCCCGGATGAACTGTGGACAGCGCGCCTGTGGGAAGATGAGCCAGACCAGTGGGTGGCCTCCGGCTTCTCCTCGTTCTGGTATCTGGGCTACCATACCCTGTTCTGGCTGGACTTGTACTTAACCGGGGCGGAAGAAGGTTTTATGCCGCCCGCCCCCTTTGACCTGGTGGAGATGGAGGCACACGAGACATTGCCGCGCATCTACGGCCGTGAAGAACTGCTCGGCTATCTGGAACTGTGCCGCCAACGATGTCAGGACACCATTGACAACCTCTCCACGGAAGAGGCGCGCCGGCTGTGCCGGTTCCCCTGGGGCGAAGTGCCCTTTGGCGAACTGCTGCTGTATACGCTGCGCCATATGCAGGAACACACCGCCCATCTGGGCATGTTCCTGGGCCAGCAGGCGAGAAAATAGTCATGAGTAAATTGGATTTCAAAAAGGAATGGCCCTATTTGTACAATCCATCACGCCATGATTTTGTGACGGTGGAAGTGCCGCCGCTCGCATATTTGATGGTTGATGGACATGGCGACCCTAACCACGCCCCGGCTTACCAGGAAGCAGTAGAGGCGCTCTATGCTGTTGCCTACAAGCTGAAGTTTATGAGCAAGAACGAGTTGGGGCGGGATTATGCCGTCATGCCACTGCAAGGGTTATGGTGGGCGGAGGATATGGATCATTACACTGTGAAGCGGGACAAAAGCGCCTGGGATTGGACGATGATGATCCTGACGCCAGAGTGGATAACGCCAGAGATGGTGACACAGGCTAAAGCTGCTGCTGGTGAGAAGAAGAATTTGCCTGCTTTGTCCAAACTACGCCTGGAAACTTTAGAGGAAGGGCTGGTGGCCCAAATCATGCACATAGGGTCGTATGATGAAGAAGCGCCGACGTTGGCCAGGCTGCATCGGGAATGGATTCCGCAGCATGGCTTTGTGGAAAATGGCAAACATCACGAAATTTACCTGGGTGATCCCCGCAAAGTGGCCCCTGAAAAGCTGAAAACAATCCTGCGCCAACCGATCCGCCCAATTTGAATATGACAGAAGGTGTCAGATTACGGCCGTTACACTCCTGACAAAACCATCTCAACGAGGAGTGAATGATCATGTGGAATCTGACGAATCAGGTAGCGGTGGTAACGGGAGCCAGTCGGGGCGTGGGTAAGGGCATTGCTCATGCGCTGGGTATGGCTGGCGCAACAGTGTATGTCACCGGGCGGACAGTGGAACCAGGAACCGGAGCGGATGGTATGCCAGGAACGGTGGGGGAAACGGCCGTACTCGTTACCCAGGCTGGCGGTAAAGGCATTGCCGTCCGTTGTGATCATACGATTGACGCCGATGTGGAAGCGTTGTTTGCCCAGGTAGCCGCTGAACAGGGGCGGCTGGACATTCTGGTGAACAATGTGTGGGGCGGCTACGAGGATATTGAAAGTGATGAGGCTATCTGGGGGGCGCCATTTTGGGAGCAGCCGTTGTCTCGTTGGGATAATATGTTTACGGCCGGGGTGCGGGCACACTATACCGCCAGCCGTTTGGGAGCCAGATGGATGATTGCGCAGCGCCAGGGTCTCATCGTCAACATCTCTTATTGGGCTGGGCAGAAGTATATGAACAACATCATGTATGGCGTTTCTAAATGTGCGACTGACCGGTTGGCAAAGGATATGGCCCATGAATTGAGGGAGTATGGGGTCACGGCCGTGTCCCTATACCCTGGCCTGGTGCGGACAGAGCGGGTGTTGGAGGCGGCTGAGTGGTTTGATATGAGCAACGCGGAGTCGCCGGAATTTACCGGCCTGGCGATTGCGGCACTGGCGTCCGATCCCTGTCGGCAAGATAAGAACGGGCAGGTGTTGGTGGCGGCTGACCTGGCGCTGGCGTATGGTTTTGACGATATAGATGGGCGGCGGGTACGGCCGTTGACCCTGGAGACAGCATAAATCCGTAAGCCGAAGTCCGTAAACCGTTATTCGACTTCGGGCTTCGGATTACGGTTTACGGATGACGCCATCACGGGTGATTGTCTTGGTGGTGCTCCACATCAAACACATGAGAGTGCATGTTGGCAATCCACTGTTTGCCTTCCTGCGTTTTGCGCAGGTAGCGCAGTGCGCCCTGAATGTGGGGGCTGACGACGTTCCAGTAGAACAGGGTGAAGTTCTCGCGCATATGTCCTGGACTGGAATAGCCGATCTTTTTGTTTTCGCCGATTTCCTGGAATTCGTAGTAGAGGGCGGGGATTTTGCGCAAATAATCGGGGTCGCCTAGCTGGCCGATGAAGTCGGCGGCGCGGGCCAGCCCGGCAAAACCGGTATTGTCTTCGTGTTTGCCGTCGTCGGGGATGGGGAAGCGGGTCATTTCGATGTATGAGGCAATGATGACCGGGTCTACGCCGGTCAGTGAGCCGCTAAAGCGTTCCTGGATGAACAATTTACTGCGGTCTACGTGGTAGCGGGTAAGGGCGGCGTCTGTACTGCCAGGCGGGACGGTTACGGTCTCCTGGCCGATGCCGGTGGCGTAACGGCCGTCGCCATCCAACCGGCACACCCCCCGCACATAGCCAATATCATGGCACAGCAGCGCCATCATAAAATGTAGCCAGTCGCGCGGTGTCACCCCCCCCTCCGTTAGATGTTTGCCCTTGAGGATGGCCTGCCCCACCAATGTCACCATGATGGTGTGGTCAACATTGTGATAGAGGGCGTCCGAATTGGCGATGTTTTCCAGCGCCAGCCGCCCCGTCCATTCCAGGATATTGCCATACTGAGGCTCCAGCAAGCTATAGGTTTGCTGGTAAGCTCCCTTTAACTCCTTCACAAAATGCTCAATTACCACGCTTTGCAGGTTTATCATCATCTGGTTCATCCATTACGTTATCAAAAGATTCCCTTCGTTTGTAGTTTGTAGTAGGCGATTTATCGCCCTTCTTTTCTACAGAAGGCGATGAATCGCCGACAGTGTGTGTACGTTACTTGGCTTGCCTGATATTGTCTAGACAAACTGGTTACAGTTCTCATTTTTGGCGGTAGATTTTACGGGTTGCTCACGTAGACCTGACAGGTTTTCAGAAACCTGTCAGGTCTGGATGGCCTAATGGGTAAACAACCGCAGGCCGCTGAAGATCAGCGTCATGCCATATTCGTTGGCGGCGGCGATGATGTCATCGTCGCGCACGGAGCCGCCAGGTTGGATGATGGTGCGGACGCCGCTGCGGTAGGCGCGGTCTATGTTGTCGCGGAAGGGGAAGAAAGCGTCAGAACTGAGGGCCACGCCCTGCAATTTGTCCAGCCACTCGCGCCGTTCGACGGCCGTGAGGGGGGCAGGGATTTCGGCGAATAATGCTTCCCACGACGGCCGTTCCACCTCCCCAATTTCATCCAACACATACAAATCAATGGCATTATTCTTCACCGCCCGCTGCACTCCTTCTTTGAATTGGAAGCCGAGCACACGTGGATGTTGGCGCAGCCACCAGTTATCCGTCTTGCCACCCGCCAGCCGCGTACAGTGGATGCGTGACTGCTGCCCGGCGCCCATGCCCACCACCTGCCCGGCGACGGCATAACAAACGGTGTTGGATTGAGCGTATTTGGTGGCGATGGTCGCCACGATCAGGTCGCGTTGGGCGCTGTCGGGCAGGTCATGGCTGGCGGAGACGATGTTGGTGAGCAGGCTGGCGTCAATGCGGGCGTCGTTGCGCCGTTGTTGGAAGGTGAGGCCATAGACCTGCCGTGTTTCCAGCAGAGGTGGCTCATAATCCGGGTCCATTTGCACAACGGGGTAGCTGCCGTTTTTCTTTTTGCGCAACAGTTCTAGCGCCTCCGGCTCATATGCAGGCGCAATCACGCCGTCGGACACTTCGCGGTTGATGAGGCGGGCGGTCACTAAGTCTACCGGGTCGCTGAGGGCGACCCAATCGCCAAAGGAGGACATACGGTCGGCGCCACGGGCGCGGGCATACGCGGTTGCCAGTGGTGTCAGTTCCAGGTCATCCACAAAGTAGGCCTGGGCTTCGGCGGGGGTGAGGGGGACGGCTACGGCTGCGCCTGCCGGGCTGACGTGTTTGAATGAGGCGGCGGCTGGCAAACCGGTAGCGGCCTTCAATTCCTTCACCAGAGGCCAGCCGTGTAAGGCATCCAACAGGTTGATCGTGCCCGGCGACCCGTTGAGGACTTGCAGCGGCAGTTTGCCCTGCATGGTGTAAAGCTGCGCCGGTTTTTGGTGTGGGTTGATGCCGTAGCGCAGGGTTAACTGGCTATGGGTATGGCCGAATTGGGTGCGCAGATAGTTGCTGATGGCGTCGTCGTACACGGCCGTGTGCTGAAATGCCTTCAACGCCAATGCCTGCCGCGTCACCGGGCTGGTATCCCCTTGTGCCCGGAATTCGGCCAGCACCTTCTCATAATCGACCGGATCACAGAGAATGGTGACACGCTCATGGTTTTTGGCTGCCGCCCGCAGCAAGGTCACGCCGCCAATATCAATTTGCTCAATCGCTTCCGCCAATGTCACCCCTGCCTGGGCGACCGTTTGTTGGAAGGGGTAAAGATTGCACACGACCAGATCAATGTTGGTGTACCCCTGCGCCGCCAAATCGGCCTGATCGCTGGCCGTATTGCGGGCCAGGATGCCGCCATGCACGGCCGGATGTAATGTTTTGACACGGCCGCCGAGCATTTCCGGCGCACCCGTCAGGTCAGACACATCTTGCACGGGCAGTCCGGCTTCGCGCAGGCTGCGGGCCGTGCCGCCGCTGGCAATGAGCCGGTAGCCAAGCGCATCCAATCCCTGCGCCAGTTCCAATAATTTATTTTTGTCCCATACCGATAGGATTGCTTGTTTTGCCATTTCCTTTACCTGAGGACCCTAAGGGTTTTCTGAAACCCTTAGGGTCTTAATCATACCTGGATTACCTGATCGCGGCCGGGGCCGACGGAGATGTAGGTCACGGCCGTTTCCGTTTGTGCCGCAATAAATTCCACATAGTGCCGGGCATTGGCGGGCAGGTCGGCCAGCGTGCGCGCCCCGGTCACATCTTCTTGCCAGCCATCCAGAATTTCATAAACGGGCTGGCACTCCGCCAATACGCGCAGATCCGTGGGGTAATGTTCCAATTGTTCACCGAATCGTTCATAAGCCACACAAACCGGCAGCTTCTTCAGACCGCTGAGAATGTCCAGCTTGGTGATGGCCAGTTCTGTCAGGCCATTGATGCGGGCGGCGTGGCGCAGCAGCACCACATCCAGCCAGCCCACACGGCGCGGCCGCCCCGTCGTTGTGCCATACTCGTCCCAGGGATTGGCGCCGGTGCCGCGCAGCCGTACCGCTTCTTCACCATCTAATTCACAGGGGAAGGGGCCGCTGCCCACGCGGCTGGTGAACGCTTTGGCCACGCCAATCACCCGCCGCACCTTGTTTGGGCCGACGCCCAGGCCAATGAGCGCCCCGCCTGCCGTCGGCCAGGAGCTGGTGACATAGGGGTAGGTGCCATGATCCAGGTCAAGGAATGTGCCTTGGGCACCTTCGGCCAATACGTTACGGCCGTGCCGTAACGCCTGGTCAATCAGCACCGAGCCATCTACCAGATAGGGATGTAAACGTTGGGCATAGGCGGCAAATTCAGTGGCTACGGCCGTGGTGTCCAGGGGTTCTGCCTCGTAAATCTTCGTCAGCGTTTCATTGGCTGTTTGAATATGGATTTCCATGCGGTCGGCTAACCCCTCTGGGTCATCAAACAGTTCGGCGCGCAGCCCCACCCGGCTGGCCTTGTCTGTATAGGCCGGGCCAATGCCGCGCAGGGTGGTGCCAATGGGATCACTGCCACGGTGGGCTTCTCTGGCTTTGTCCAGGGCAATGTGGGCCGGTGTAATCAGGTGCGCGTTGCGGCTGATTTTCAGCCGGTGCGGGCCAACATCCACACCACGCGCCGCCAACGCATCCATCTCCCGCAGCAATACCGCCGGATTGATAACCGTGCCATTACCAATCAGACAAACCACTCCGGGATGAATAATGCCAGAGGGAATAAGGTGCAATTTGAAAATTTCCCCCGCTACCGTAACGGTGTGCCCGGCGTTGTCACCGCCGCTGTACCGCGCCACCATGTCCGCCTGGGCTGCCAATAAATCGGTGATGCGCCCCTTCCCCTCATCTCCCCACTGCGCGCCGATGATCATATCAAGTGCCATCTCTTGCCTCTCCTAACAAATGCAAGTTCGTAGTAGGCGATCTGTCGCCTGCTGGTGGCACGGAAGCGCCTGCTACGAACCTTTCCGTTTGCTGAATTCTGGACTGTCTCCTCAACAGAATTGTGTGGCACATTACCTTTTCAGGCAGGTGTGCCAATAGATTATATCAAAAATCGAAGCGGGCGACTTATCCCTTGTTAAGGTGGGGAGGGGTTTTCAAGCGTTCTGGGGTTGAATCTGTTAGCATTCTTTATGAACCGTTTGTGAGAACGTTGGTGAGAACAGGAACAAAGTCGCTGTAGCCATCATTATGCCCAGTGACGGTGGCGGGATTAACTGCAATCCACCCCGGAAAATTACTAACTTTTATTGACATAAGGAGAATAATGTAGGATGAAACTTGTAAGAATGTTACTTTTACTTTCTGTTGTACTGGTGGCGGCGGCGTGCGGCAGCGCACAAACGCCAGCGACGGCGACGACGCCGGCAACGGCCGTGCCCCCTACCACCGCCCCTGACCCAACCACACCGCCGGAAACGGGTGGGGAGGTAGAAGCTGCGCCTGAGCCAACGGATGCTGCGCCGGAAACGGCCGTCGGCGAAGACCCACTTTCGGGCAGCCTCTGGTCGCTGGTCAGCCTGCCAAATACAGCCGGGGAGACCGTCAATGTGCTGCCGGGCAGCGAAGTGACCATTGAATTTCAAGAAGGCAGCTACAGTGGCAACGCCAGTTGTAACCGTTATTTTGGCGCTTACCAAATTGACGGCAGCAGTCTGAGTCTGGGGATGGCCGGTTCTACCGAAATGTTTTGTATGCCAGAGGAACTCACGAACCAGGAAAGCAGTTACCTGGCGGCATTGAGCCAGGTCAGTCAGTTCCTACTGGATGATGAGGGGCTGTCTCTGGCCAATAAGGATGGTCTCATTGTGTTAACGTATACGGCGAAAAAGCCGGTTTCCCTGACCGACACGGTGTGGTTAGGCATCAGCTATAACAACGGCCGTGAAGCGGTTGTCACAGCATTACCAGAGGCGCAGATCACGGCCGTGTTTGCTGCCGACGGCACCCTCTCCGGCTCCACCGGCTGTAACAACTACACCACCACCTACACCACCGACGGCAACAATATTAGCATCAGTGAGCAAATTGCCACCACCCGCCGCGCCTGCGATGAGGCCCGCACCGAACAAGAAATGGCTTATCTGGCGGCGCTGCCCCTGGCCTCCACCTACAGCATCAGTGGCGACCAGTTGGAACTGCGGTCGGCTGATGGTGCATTGCAGGCCAGTTACGTGGCTCAACCCCAAAGCGCCTTGTCCGACAACACCTGGCTGGTGACGGGGTACAACAGCGGTAATGAGGCAGTGGTGGGTGTGATCACGGGGATGCGGCTGACGGCCGTGTTTAGCGCCGATGGTACCGTTTCCGGCAACGGCGGCTGCAACAACTTCAGCGGTACGTATACCACCGACGGCAATAACATCACCATTGGCCCACTGGCTTCGACCATGATGGCCTGCGCCGAAGATGTGATGCAGCAAGAGGCGGCCTACCTGGCGGCCCTGCAATCGGCCGCCACCTACCAGGTGATGGGTGACACCATGCAACTGCGCACGGCCGATGATGCCCTGGCCGCGATGTTTGCGGTCGAAGTCGCCTCCGGGCTGGCGGGCAGCAGTTGGGACGTCACCTCCTACAACAATGGCAATCAGGCCGTTGTCAGCCTGATTTTAGGCACGGAAATTACGGCGCAATTTAGTGAAGATGGCACACTGTCTGGTTTTGGCGGGTGCAACAGTTACAGCACTTCTTACCAGGTGGATGGTGACAACATCACCATTGGCCCGGTTGCCTCAACCATGATGTTTTGTGAATCGCCGGAAGGGGTGATGGAGCAGGAGGCGCAATACCTGGCAGCGTTGGCTACGGCCGTGACCTACCGCATAGATGGCCCCCGCCTGGAAATGCGTGACGCGGACGGCGCCATGGTTGCCAATTTCCAGGATGCGGGCTATGTGGAACCGGAAATGCTGGACTTCCTGGCTAATGCTACCTATCTGGTGGAAGAATCGGCTGCCGGTTCGGTGACGCTGGTCAACGGCGAATACCGTGAACCGATTGCAGAAGGTTCAGCGGCGGAATTAGTGGTAACGTGGACGGGCGATGCGGCTACCGGCACGATAGATGGGCAGTTTGCTGCCGCCAGCGTGATTGCCGTGAATACGGGCGGCAGCGGCACGTTTTACTACCTGGCGCTGTTTACGCAGGATGAGAGTGGGCTGTTGGTGAACACGGCCGTGACCCCTCTCGGCGACCGGGTCATCGTCAATTCATTGGACATTACCCGCAATACCATTGTGGTGGATATGGTACAGGGTGGCGCCGATGATCCCATGTGCTGCCCCACCGAGCACGTGGAACAGGTGTATGCGCTAGAAGAGAATGAACTGGTATTGGTTTCGGAAACGGTGATAGAGCCGTAATGGATGTCAAAAAGAGCTGACAGGTTTCAAAAACCTGTCAGCTCTTTTTTAGGGGATCAACAACACCTTCCCCTTGTTCTTTCTGTTGTGCAAGTAGTGGTGCGCCAGAGGGGCGTCGGCGAAGGGGAAGGTGGCATCAACGTGGGGGCGGAAGAGAGCGTCGTCATACCAGGTGATAATTTGTTGCAGGTACGGCCGTAACATATTCGCCTGGCCCCATAAATGTTGTAAATCTATGCCAATGATCGCTTTGTTATCCCGCATCAGGCGGAACGGCGTATAAAACGGCAGCATGATCGCCCCCCGCCAATAACGCAGCCAGGAGCGCGTTCTGCCCGGCGCCATGCTCGATAGCCCAAGATGCACTAATCGCCCTGTAGGCATCAACAAACGGTAATTTTTCGGCCAATGCACTCCCCCCAACGAATCCAGCACCATATGCACACCGCGTCCCCCGGTCAAGTCCATCACCACCCGTTCATAATCAAAATTGCGATAATCAATGGGGTGCTTTAATCCCCGTTCCTGCAAAAAAGCATGTTTCTCTGGCGAAGCTGTGCCATACGTTTCTGCGCCCAGGATGCGGCAGATGTCCAGCGCAGCCACTCCCAACCCACCACCGGCATTGTGAACGAGTACCCGATCTCCTGCCTGCATGGACCCCATTACCACCAGCGCCAGATATGCCGTTAAATAGTTGACGGGCAGCGCCGCCGCATCTTCTACGCGCATCCATTCCAGCCGTTTGTACACCTGGCGGTAGGGCACACAAATGGCATCACTATAGCCGCCGTAGTGGGTGAGGGCTAATACCGCATCCCCTTCTTTGAACGCGGGCACACCCTGGGCCACCAGGTCAATGACACCCGCCACTTCCAGACCGGGCACAAACGGCGGCGCGGGCGCGTTGCGGTCTAACCCCATGCGGCCCAATAGATCGGTGAAAGATACACCACATGCCTGCACGCGGATGCGCACTTCGCCGCTGCGGGGAATGGGGTCAGGGCTGGTTTGTTGTTTGAGGGTTTCCGGGGGGCCGGCTTTGCTGATCCAGATTTGCTGCATGGCGATTTTCCAGAAAGCAAGTATAGCGTTAAAATGGTGGCGGGCACAGTACCGATAGGGGAGTGCCTGCCTTGAGGGTGGGAACTAGAATAGGAAAAATGGCCTAGTTTACAATGAGCGGTTAGTAGTGAGCGGCTAGTAGTGACCGGTGAGAAGCGAACGGTGAGAAGCGAACGGATTACTAATAACCGATAACCGATGACCGTTTACCATCTGTTTCGATGGCAATGCAGTAGTAACCAGAGGTTGCCAAATGTTGAATCCGTTGTTAGCAGCACAATTAAGACAGTTTGGCCTGGATAGTGGGCAAATGCCTGATGAGGAAACATGGGCGGCGCTGCTGGCGCAGATCAGCCAGACGTATGGGCAGCGGGCGGCGGAACAAGACCGCTTGCAGGCGGTGCTGGATAATGTAGCCGACGCCATTATTACGTTTGATGAACACGGCCGTATTGAATGGTTTAATCGCGCCGCCGAGCAAATGTTTGGTTACACGGCCGTGGAGGTTATTGGGGCGCACCTGGAATTACTGCTGCCTGATCCCCACCGCTACCGGATTGAGCAAGAAGCATTGGCGTTGCAAACGGATAAACAAGACGGCCGTGCCGACATCGTCAGCATTCGTAACGAGATTGCCGGGCAGCGCAAGGACGGCCGTCTCTTCCCCCTCGATTTCACCATCAGCCAGATGATGGTGCAGGGTGTGCGCCAGTTCATTGCCATCGCCCGTGACATTACCGTCCGCAAAGAGGCAGAAATGGCGATTCTGGCTGCCAAAGAGTCAGCCGAAGCGGCCAACCAGGCCAAATCACAATTTCTGGCTAACACCAGCCATGAAATTCGCACCCCCCTGAATGCGATTGTGGGGCTGACCAGTCTGCTGCTGGATACGGAATTGACGCCCGACCAGCAGACCTTTGTGGAAATTGCCCGGCGTAGCAGCCACACATTGCTCACCATTTTGAATGACATTTTAGACCTGTCACGCATTGAAGCGCGTCAGTTGTCGTTGGAGCTACGGCCGTATCACCTGCCTGCCAGTATCAATGAAGTTCTCAATTTGCTCAAAACAAACGCCGACGAAAAAGAGCTTGAGTTATCAGCCAGCTTTGCGCCCGATATGCCGCAAGTGTTCATCGGTGACGGCGACCGGCTGCGGCAGGTGTTGGTCAATCTGGTCAGCAACGCCATCAAATTCACCCATGCCGGTTCGATTCAGGTGCAGGCAGACGGCCGTTACCTGGACTCTGCCACCTATGAAATTCATCTCTCTGTGCAGGATACCGGTATTGGCCTGCCGCCGGATTATGCGGAATGGCTATTCCAGCCCTTTCATCGCGGCCATGCCGGGCGCAGCCGCCGTTACAGCGGCGCCGGGTTGGGGTTGACCATTTCGCAGCGATTGGTGGAACTGATGGGGGGGCGCATTTGGGCCGAAAGTGAAACCGGCAAAGGTTCCACCTTTCACATCAGTATTCCTAGCCCGGTGACGGAACAGCCCCCCTCTACCACGCTGACGCAGGAACGGGTACGGCCGTTTGACCCTGATATGGCGCAGCAACTTCCCCTGCGCATTTTGGTCGCCGAAGATAATGCCACCAATCAGAAAGTGATGGTCTGGATGTTGGAACATTTGGGTTATCGCCCAGAAGTAGCTGCCAATGGTCTGGAAGTGTTGGCGGCTTTGCAGAAGCAGGCGTATGATGTGATTTTGATGGATTTGCACATGCCGGAGATGGACGGTCATCAGGCTACCCAAACCATCCGGGCCACACTGCCGCCTACAGCGCAGCCCTGGATCATCGCTGTCACTGCCGATGTGCTGCATGAGAGCCGGCAGGATTACCTGGCCGATGGGTTGAACGATTTCCTGAGCAAGCCATTGCAAGCCGAGATGTTGATTACGGCGCTTTGCCGTTACCCGGTGGCACGCGCCCAGAGCGCCGCCCAAACCTGGCCGGTAAACCGGGCTATGCTCAACCAGATCACGGGGGGGGACAGCAGTCGGTTGCTGGAATTGATGCACATTTTTCAACATGAGAGCGATCAACTATTGGCGCGGCTGCAAACGGCCGTGGCCGCTGATGATCTGGAAACAGCCCGCCACATGGCGCATACCCTTAAGGGCAGTTGCGCCACTATGGGTATGGTTTCGTTGGAACCCCTGTTCCGCGAAATTGAAACCATGGCGCGCAACCGGGACGAATATATTGCTGCCAAAGTCACCCAGGCTATTGCCGAGTATGACCGCGTGTTGCTTGCCCTACGCAACGGGTAATAAGGTGACCGGTGGCAGGCTCTACATTATGGGCGCTCCTTCATTTTCCTCGTCTGCTCCCCCCATCGTTCTATAGCCTATGCCCCTGATTGGTGATACATTTACCCTATGATTGCCAAGCAGATGCCTGCGGTTAATCCTTATAGTGTCAGTGAACCGGCAGCCAGGGAATGGCCGTTTTACGGCCGTGACGCCCTCTTCACCTGGATACGCGCGGCGCTGCTGCAAGCCGCGCCTGAACAAGGCCCCGACCATCCCGTGATTCTGCGCGGCCCCCGCCGGATTGGCAAAACATCCATCTTGTTGCAAATTGAGGGCGGCGCGTTACAACCGCCGTATACGGCCGTGTATGTTGACCTGGCTGCCATTGCTCTGGATACACCGAGTGCGCTGCTGTGGGATGTGGCCCAAACAGCCACGCGGCGGCTGCAACAGGCCCACATTGATCTGCCGTCACTCAGCCATGCCTCTTTCATTGGCGACCCCTTACGGGCGCTCCGGGAACAACTGCTGTTGCCGGCTACAGTGGCCTTGAATGAAGCCCATACGGCCGTGTATGAAGGTCGTCCCACCAGCAAGCTCCTGTTCATGTTTGATAACCTGAACGTACTGGCCACAAAAATAAGAAGCCATGCCCTGAAAGAAGATTTCCTATTGGCGCTGCACCAGGTCATTTATCGGAACCACATGGCTGCCTGTTTGTTTGCCTGGGAGATGGAAGATCAACCCATCCCGGAAATGATGCAGCCCTTGTTTAGCCAGGCACAGGTATATGATGTTGGCCCATTGGCGGACGATGATGCACTGGCGCTTATACGCCAGCCCATGAATGACACCATTTTCATAAATGTAGCGGAATACATTGCCAGCCTGACGCAAAACTACCCTTATGAAACCCAACTGATTTGCCAGGAACTCTATGAACGGCGGCAGCGACTGAAGCTCAATTTGATCACGGTGGCTGATGTGAAAGCGGTGCAGCGCCGTGTGGTGGATTCCGATCAATACCAACCTCAGTTGGCCGCCGATTCGTCATTTCACATCAGTCCTAAGGGCACGGCCGTGCAGACCGTGCAGCGTACCACCCGCCGCGCTATCTGGCAGGAGCGGTCGTTTTTGGCGGTGGTCGTCTTATTGTTGTTGGGCTTTATGTTTGTCACGGCCGTGCCCCGCGTTACCGGGCAAAGTTGGTCGGCACAGTTAGCCGGTTTTAATGGCGGTGATGGAATGCCAGAAGTATTGGAGAGTACGGCCGTGCCCACCCCTGGCCAAACCATCCAGGTGGTGGTCATTGTGGAATCACCCACGCCTCAACCGACTCCTACCAACACCCAGACATCCATGCCCACAAAAACACCAACCCCCACCGATACACCGACGCCCACGGAAACGCCAACCATCACCCCCACCCCCCTGCCCAGTGTCTTGCCAGACACATTTGTCCGCCGCCAGGATAATATGCCTATGATTCTGATTCCCGGCGGCATATTTCCCATGGGGTCTGGCGACCTGGATTTCCCGGCAGCGCCAGATGAACGGCCGCAGCATATGGTGACGCTAGACACGTTCTATATTGACCAATATGAAGTGTCGGTGGCGCAGTATGCGGCGCTATTGAACCGGTTGGGTGGTTACGCCGGTCTGTGTGATGGCTTCAATTGTGCCCATCCACGTGATGTGGCCGGTTATAGTACGTACCTGCTTGAGGAAGATTTGGGGGATGGCGTACCCCAATTTTATGCGCTCATCGGTTTTGCTAATTATCCGATTAACCATGTGAGCTGGTATGGCGCCAGTTTTTACTGCCAGTCCGTTGGGGGGCGGCTGCCCACGGAAGCAGAGTGGGAATATGCAGCCAGAGGGGACGACGGCCGTATCTATCCCTGGGGCAACGAACCCCCCAATAAAGAAAGAGCAGTGTATCAAAGTGATAGTTTTAACGATTTGCTGCCGGTGGATTCCCTGCCCAGAGGGGTCAGCCCCTTTGGCGTGTATGGCATGGCAGGCAGTATGTGGGAATGGGTAGCTGACTGGTACGACGAAAACTACTATGCCAACAGCCCCGCCGAAAACCCCACCGGCCCGGAAATTGGGCTGACGAAAGGCATACGTGGTGGCGCCTGGCCCAGCAACGTTGGTAAGGATCGTATTCGGGCGGCCAACCGCAGCCAGCTAGACCCTACCTTTTTTAGCTCCACCGTTGGTTTCCGTTGTGTGTATGACCCCTAATGAGTACAACACGATTTGCTAAATCGAGTGGCGATTTGGAAAATCGCCCTACACTAAATAGAGGAGAAAAATGAGCGATTATCAAGCCCCCCCGATCAGTCCAGACCTGCTAGAGATTTTGCGCTGCCCTTTAGCCGTGCAATCTGACCAGTATGGTGATGACCCTGGCCGTCTGGAACTGGTGCATAACTGCTGGCTGGTGTGCGCAGATAGCGGCATGAAATACCCTATCCGTGATGGCATTCCTGTCATGCTAATAGATGAAGGGGAGAAATGGAAAAATACCCCTGTTGATCAACTCCCGGTGCCGCCGCCAGCCTGACATTTGCCAGATTGGTTCAATCTTCAAGATTGAACCAATCTCTCCCTATCCTTACCGACAAATGAGCAGCGGTTTATTACAAGTCAATAGCATCCGGTTGGCAATGCTGCCACGCAGCAACGTGCGTAGTGGGCTGTAAGCAAATCCGCCGATGATGAGGAAATCGGCCTGGGCATTAACGGCCGTCTGTTGTATGACCTCCACCACCTCCCCTGTCTCAGCGTAAAAGTCGGCTGTTACCCCCGCCTGCTGCAAGTATTCCCTCACTTGCGCCAGTGCCCGGTTCGTTTGAATGTTATCTCCCACGCTGATAACCGACAGCCTGATCTGGTAATGGGCAGCCAGATAAGCAGCCACAAATAGCGCCTCCTGGGCTGGTGTTTGGCCTCCACCATAAGCGAGCAGGGCATGGGTCAACGGCCGTGCCTCTCCTGGCGGTGCGGTCAGAATGGGGCGGGGGCAGTGGCGCAGGATGAACTGTAATCCCGACGTATACCGGTCTGCCACTGTCTCTGGGGGATGGTTTATCGGCAAGACAATGCCATCGGCGTATACCGACCGCTGCACAATTTTGGCGGCCACGCTGCCCCATTCCACGGCAAACTGACCTTGCACGCCGGCCGCCTGGCAGCGCTGCTCAAATTCAGCGCGTATCGCTTCCGTCGGTATGGCGTCTGCGGATGGATTGTCCTCATCCACCACATGCAAACCCAGAAGACGACTTTGCCCCAACCGGGCAATGCCAATACCCATATCTAGCACCCGCCAATCAGCGGGGTGTGCGCCCATGGGGATGAGAATGTCGTCAAAAAGGCGGCCCGACGGCCGTTTGCGCACCAGTTCTGCCCGCCACACACCCGGCGGCGGCCCGCTGCCCAATTCTGCCGGTACCACTGCTTCCAACAATGCCTGAATGGGGGAGCGTTTTTCTTTGGTGAGTTGGCTCACGGCCGTTTCCGGCGACACCTCCCATCCCAACACCCCAGTTAGTTCTGCCCGGTGTTCGGCCAGCAGCACATACATATCTGCTTCCGTATGCCCCGGAAAATAACGCAAAATCCCTTGTTCGCGGATGATTTGAATGACCGGCAGATAGACGTGATCATACCAACTGGCAATGGCTTCTTCTTCAGAAATGTACCGCTGCTGTTCCAACCCCAGGTAATGGCGATGCACGGTGATATGCTCCCATATCAACCGATACTGCCCACAAAAGGTCATCAGCAGGTCGGCCCCTGGGCGGATTTTGTCCAGGTTGGTTTGTTCCAGAAATTCAGCATACCGGGCTTTGCAAATGATTTCCTCCGGGTCATCGTCGGCGGAGAGAGGGACGCGCGTTTTGACCTCGGTCACGTAGGCGCTGATGGTGGGCAGCCCCATTTCCCTGGCAACGGAGACGCGGTGGTTGCCATCAATGACGAAGTAAGCGTCACCTAGTTGGTACACCTCGATGGCGGGTACGCCGGTCAGGTCGTGTACGGCCGTTTTCACTTTGGCCCAGCGATGTTCGATGCTGTCTTGCCGGGGTAGGAAGGAGCGGGTGAAATCTTTATACCGACCAACGCTGCCTATAATTTTGTCCAGCGGAATTTCTTGCAAACCACGCGGCGCCTGATTCACCACGCGCAATTGCTGGCGCAGTTCTTCATACGACAGCAAATCGGCGGAGCGCCCGGAAAAACGGGCCAGTAGTTGTTCCATGGCCGCTTTCCGCCGCGCCCGCTGGAAATCTTCCAGGGCTAAGGAGTAGGTGGGGGGGTGCATTGTCACGGAGTCACCTGTTTATTGGTTTAACTCGTAATCCGTAAGCCGTGAGCCGTAAGCCGATTACGGCTCACGAATTGCGGGTTACGGATCACGGGCTTTCATAGCTCATCACCGGCCGATAGACACAGCCACAGCGGCGGCCTTTGGTGCAGGTGGGTAGGGGCAGGCGGGGGGAATCGTCGGGCTGGTAGACGGCCGTTTCATCCAACTGTCGGCAGGCGTCACACCCATCGCGGTCTATTTCAATGCGCACACCCACAATGGAGCCTTTGGCTTTCATGCCCAGCCGGTATTGCGCCAGCGTTTTCTCGGCATAGTTGTCCGGTTTTTCCATTTCCCGGTGAAAATCGTTTAACCAGTTGAATGACATAGGCTTATTTTGGGCACAACCTGTCCGTTTGTCTTTGGGCAAACTGTGCAAATACCGGTAACTGGGTAATTGGGTAATTGTGTAATTGACAACACCAAATACCTAACTACTCAATTGCTCAATTGCGTACGATAACCGGCAAATACACCCGGTGAATGGTCTCCCATACAAACACCTGCACTGGTATCGTCTGCGTCGTGGTCAGGCCGGATGATGTGGCCACGGCCGTTAACGTGCCCGTGTAGAGGCCGGTGGGCTGCATGGGCAGGGCCAGTTGCACAGGCATGGTCAGGTTTTGCCCGGCAGCCAGCGTTCCGGTAGGGGTAGGAGGCAGGGTGAGCGACAGTGGCGCGGTGGCAGTGGCGGTGATGGTGTAATCGAGGGAGGTGACGCCGCTGTTGTAGAGGTGGAGCACGGCCGTGCTCGTCATGGGCAGTTGTCCCGGCGTGACAATGGTGGTTAGCGCCAGGGGGCTAACGTCCAGTTCACCGGCAGCCGGTGGTGACACCTTAGGCATGTCCGTTAATGCCTGTTCGGCTGGCCGTTCCATCACGCTGTAAAAACGCATTTGCTCACACTCTGGATAACTTGGCGACTGATTGAAGTTCAGATTAAAGATGAACATGGCCTCCATCCAGGGCCAATTTGTCGTCGCGTATTCATACGCCCCCACCAGATTTTCCGCCTGCTTTTGTTCGGACACGATCTGCCATTGGCGGCCCTGCCAGCCGGGGTCACTGAGGCAGTGGTCGGGTGGCTGCGTGATCCAGCCAAACTCGGTGGCCCACATCTTTTTGCTGCCCAGGCCATTGGCCTGCATCAGTTCATATAGCTTTTCCGCGCCGCGAAAACAAAAGCCATTGGCACAGTTTTGGGTGGGGTCGCCGGAAGGAATATCGGGCGTGGCGTCAAAATCGGCACTGTAGCCGTAGGGGTGGTAGCCTACACCATCCAGACAGTTGCCGCCGCCCGCGGCCACAAATTCCAGGAAAAACTCACGTTCGTCCTGGTAAAGGCCGTTGTGGCCGGGATGGCCGTTCCAGTTGCCCTGCACCCGTCCGGTGGGGGCCAGCCCGGCGGAGATAACCAGCGCGTCCGGGTCTATGGCTTTGATACGGCCGTATGCCTCGCACAACACCGCCACATAATCGGCGGCAACGGGGGGCGCAGCCCAGCCATAACTGGCATCGAGATTCGGCTCGTTGCCGATTTCGTAGGCTTCCACATACCCCTTTTGTTGCTGGGCCAACTGGGCCACGAAATTGCCAAAGCCGTTCAGATTGTTGAAATGGGTGACGTTGGCGTCAATACGCAGCAACACCTGCACCGGCAGGCGGTTGCCAGGGCCGTTGAACACTTTCATCCAGTTAAACCCCATCGCCTGCAACTGCGGCACATCCCAGGCGGCCACGTTGAAGCCGTAGCCAAAGGTGCTGTTGTTTTGTTGCGGTTGGGCGTGGAGGAGGTGGAGAACGGCCGTTAACAGAACCACTGCTCCCATACATGCGGTCATCAATCGGGAAATTTGGCTGGAAAACATGCGCGTCTCCTTATTGAGGTAATTGGGTAATTGAGCGTCATTTACCCAATTACTCGATTACTAATTTAGTTGATGTTTGACAATCCGAAACCAACCGCGCAGTTGAATACCCGCCAGGATCACGGCCGTGACCCAACCCGGATATTGCTGGCGGTAAAACTTCTGGTAAAAAATTTTCATGGCCCGTACCGATTCCTTTGCCACCCGCACCCGCGTCTCTTTGGGTGGGCGGGCAATTTCCGCCGACTCTTTACGCAGGCCCGAACTGGCCCCTTTGTAATGCAGCACGTCCACATGAGGATAATAAACGATTTCATAACCCGCTTGCCAGATGCGGTAACAAAAATCTATATCTTCGCCATAAAAAAAGTACGTTTCGTCCCAACCGCCCAATTGGCGGCAGAGCGCCATGGGCATCATCATAAACGATCCGGCAATCACCTCCACCGGATGTGTTTCGTCGAAGTTGGCGTAGCTTTGGAAGTAGCCGTTAAATCGAGGATTGTGGGGGAACAGTTTGCCCAGCCCGGCAAAGTGGCAAAAGGCGTTCCAGGGGGTGGGGAATCCGCGATGGTTGTCTGGGTCGCGCGCGCCGTTGGGGTAAATCAACCGCACGGTCAATGCACCGACGCCGGGATGCGCCTGCATGTATGCCAGCGGCTCGGCCAGCGCATGTTGGCTCACTCGTGTATCCGAGTTGAGGAAAAGGACATATTCACCGGCAGCAATGTCCAGCCCACGATTATTCCCGGCGGAGAAGCCGACGTTTTGCGGCAGCGCCACCACCTGTATCGCCGGGTATTTTTGCCGCACCATGTCCACGCTGTCATCGGCCGAGGCGTTGTCTACGACGATGATTTCCAGGCCGCCGGGTGGCGGCACGGCCGTAGACAGCGACGCCAGGCAATCATCCAAAAGCTGGCAGGTGTTGTAGTTGACGATGATGATGGAAAGGGTAGTCATAGGGGTATGTAGGGCGATTTTCAAAATCGCCCTACTCAAAATTACAGATGGCGCAAATACGCCTCCGGGTCATTCAGGAAGGAGCGGGTGACGGTGACGTGTTCTAGTGTTTCATAGGCCACACGCCGGGCGGGGGCGTAATCAAAGCTGAGGATAGCTGCACCGGGGTACGCCATGAGAATGGGGGAATGGGTGGCGATGATGAACTGGCAGTTTTGGGCCGTCATCTGTTTGATCATAGAGAGCAAGGTCAACTGGCGGGTAGGTGAGAGCGGCGCTTCTGGTTCGTCTAGCAGGTAGAGGCCGTTGGGCTGCAAGCGAGATTGGAACAGTTCCAGAAAACTTTCGCCGTGGGAGTAGGTGTTCAGGTCACGGCCGTACTGCTGCCGCATCTGGTGTAATTGACCGGCAAACGGCATCCGCGCCAGGTTTTTCGCCTGCTGGGAACGGCCGTTGTACTCCCCATCTACTCGCCGTAATTCTGCCTGCAATTCTGCCTCCATTTGCGCCAGTCGCTTCACGTAGCCGAAGAAGTCCTCCGCTCGCAGGAAAAAGCCGTGCCGGGTTTTAATTGACCAGATCAGCTTGAGGTACCCGGCCAGCTCCTGGGCGTGGGCCAGCGTCTCGTCACGTGATAACTCGGCCGCGCCGACGGTGTATGCGCCGATGGCTGTGGCCAACGCCTCTAGCAGCGTGGATTTGCCGGAGCCATTTTCACCAACAAGGAAGGTCACGGCCGTGTCCAGCACAATCTCCGTATTCCCTGAAATGGCCGGAATGTTGAAGGGAAACCGTTCTTGCTGTTCGGCCGGGATGGGCCGAATTTGCAGGGCGCGTAAATGGTTGTGCATCATACAAGGTAGGGCGATTTTCCAAAATCGCCCTACTGAAAATAGGGCAACAAGGCGGCCATATCCGCGTTGCCGCCGGAGAGGATAATACCCACCCGTTGGCCGGGGGCCGTGTATTGGCCGCTGAAGAGGGGGGCCAGCGCCGCCGCGCCACTTGGTTCCACCACCAGCTTGAGGCGCTGCCAGAGGAATTTGAGCGTTTCCATAATGGCGTCGTCGGGTACGGCCGTCATGTCATGCACATAGCGCGTCATCACCGCCAGGTTGCGTTCGCCGATGGCGCGGGTACGCAGGCCGTCGGCGATGGTGTCGGGCACACTGTCTAGCTTGACAAGGTGCCCCTCGCGCCAGGATTGGTTGGCGTCAGCCCCCGCTGCCGGTTCCACGCCCACCACGCGCACACGAGGGCTGTGCCCGGCGGCGGCTAACGAGCAGCCGCTGATCAGCCCGCCGCCGCCCACGGGCACAAAGAGCAAATCCAGGCCGCCCTCTTCGGCGTCGCCCACTTCGGCCAAAAGTTCTTGCGCAGCCGTACCTTGCCCGGCGATAATCTGCCAGTTATCAAACGGGTGGATGAGGGTGTAGCCAAATTCGGCTATCAGATCGGCGCATACCCTGTCCCGGTCAATGGCCGGGCAGGTGACAATGTTTGCACCATAACCGGCGGTGGCGGCCTTCTTTACCGCAGGCGAATCATCGGGCATGACGATGGTCGCCTGCACGCCCAACAACTGCGCCGCCAGCGCCAACCCTTGGGCGTGGTTGCCGCTGGAATGGGTGACGACGCCGGCTGCCTTTTGGACATCACTCAACTGGCTGACGGCATTGTATGCGCCGCGAAATTTGAATGCGCCTACCCGTTGGAAGTTTTCACATTTGAGGAAAATTTGCCGCCCGGTTAACTGGTTCAACGCACGCGATGTCATCACCGGGGTGCGGTGGGCAATACCTTGTATACGGTGGGCGGCCTGGGTCACGGCCGTTGGTTCAATCATGTTCTCATCCCTGTTGTGGCCGGTTTCCAACCGGGCCACTTTTGGTTAATCCAGATCTCTTTTCATTTCTATACGGCGGAACGATTCAAAATAACCAACTCTTTGAAAGCCTTGCCATATGCCATCATTGCAGAAATTCTCGGCAATGGCGTCCTGCCGTTTGTGGCGCTGGTGCATGACGCTCAGTACCGATTCGGCCACTTCACAGGGGTCGCCCACCGTCACTTCCACCACAATGCGCGTCAATTGCAGCAGCCCGGCGTGGTATGTTACCCAGCCGCGCCCGCCATTGTGCAGTTCCACCAGCAGCGCTGACAGGTTGCGCACATTTTGGAAGGTTCCCGTTTCATTCAGCCAGTTCGGGCGCTCTTTGCGGTGGGAAAGCAAGATGATGGCATCTTCATGGTTCAACGCCGTGACACGCTTGATGCGCTCTAATGCAGCCTGGTTATTATCTGGATTTGGCGGGCGGCGGGCGACAATCAATTCACGTAAATCTTGAAAACCAAATTTGTAAAAAAGCTGGTGAGCGGGTGTGTTGCCTTTAATTACTTCCAGCCAGACTGTTTTTATGCCCAGTTTTTCGCTTTCGGCCAGCAAGCCGGACATGATGGCGGAACCGGTGCCCAGGCGACGGCCGTAGGGCAGCACCCCCAGCCGCGTAATCCAACTGTGTTCTCCGCGCACCCCTAACATCCCCAAACCCAATATCAATTCGGCTTCAGCATCATAAACCACACAGGAGTTGGGCAGATGAATGTCATAAACCCGCGTATATTCTTGAAAGCGGGTCACATTCATGGGCATGGGCACCAGATAATCCATGCGGGTTTCGTTATAAGCGTCTGTCAACTCTTCAGGCGTAAACTGGGTTGCTGGTAAAATTTTCATCTTGCTGCATTCAAGAGGCGAGTTTCGCCTGGCATTTGGGCAAGCCAGATCAAAGGGCCGTGGTTACGATTTGCGTTTTTCCAGATAGGCGGCAATCTCGGCCGGAAAGGAGCGAATATCAATCGGCTTGGTGATGCAGCCATCACAGCCATAGCGTTGAGCAATTTCCATGGCTTTTTCGGGGGGCCAGGCGGTTATGGCCACAATGGGAATGTCTTGCATTTCTGGAATTTGCCGCAGCAGGGTGACAACCGTTTGCCCGTCCACATCTGGCAACCCCATATCCACCAGAATTAAGTCTGGCTTTTCTTCAATGGCCAGCGTGACGCCGCTCTCTCCATCTGAGGCGTGGAGCAGGCGATAGTTGTGTGGCGTCAGCACACGTTCCACCAACAGCCGGTTGGCGTGATTATCTTCAATCTGTAATATCGTGGTCATACCGTCCTCATCATCCACATGGTATTGAGCTCATTTCTTATACTGTGTCACGCTGCCATTATACCGCAAATAGACCCTAAGGGTTTCCCAAACCCTTAGGGTCTCAATATTTCTTGTCTTCTGTTTTGTAAAAATTCTTAACCAAATCAGGTCACTTTCAATTTCCACGCGACTTCTGAATCCGGATCAATGTGGGCACAGGACGTAATGAATTCTAGCAACACCCTGACAAGATTCCTTTTCCCTTCCAAATACGTTTTGATTTCCAGCCATAAGGCTTCTGCTGATTGCATTTCCGTCGTTAACATTTGCTGACTTTCCCACTAATTTACCAATCCCCGGCGTACCCCACATCATACGGCGCGGTCAAATTTAGCAGGCGGCTGCGGCGCAGTTCCACCAATTGGCGTGTGTGCAAATTATCATGCGCCACCCAGGCGGCGAACATATCGCCTGCTTTCATGGAACCCCATTGGGTGGTATACACCGCTTCCCAGTTAGGCGCGGCCAACTCTTTGAGCCAGGTGAGTGATTGGCTGCGTTCAGCTTTGAATTTCTCTACCATCTCGGCCAGATCGCGCTGGTTGTATTGGCGGCTGGCAATCCAGCCTTGCGGGTCAATATCTGGCAGCGGGTCTTGTGGTCGGTGCAGCATGATGTCCAGCCGCTGCCGAAAATCTTCTCGCTCTTCGTCGTACAAATGGCAGATAACTTCCAGCGCAGACCATGAATCGGCCGTTGGTTTAACCTGCGCTTCCGCCTGCGCCATATCCGCCACCAACAGCGGAATAATCTCCAACCCCCGCGCCAGTTCCTGGTAGAGGTTCTCAAATACCATGTTTTATTTCCTTATACAATGCAAACAGAACCTGGTTGGCATGTTCGGTGTCAAACAGCAAGGGGGCACCCTGCCATAGAGATGGTCCAGGAATCATAGGAATGTCGGAAGTCAGGGCCAGAGCTGTACGGAGAAATTCCAATTCTGCTTTCGCGCCCTGGTATCCTGTAGCTGCGATGACATATGGTAGCCTTTGTTTCTCAAACCACGAAAAATGCATTGCCCCCAAAGACGATATTGAATTTATGCCCTTCTTAGACTTTCTCTCCAGACTCATCATGACGGATTCCCGCTCAATTACAACAACTATTCCGGCCAATTTGGGTTGAAAATCTAGTTCATTGAGTGTATGTGAGTCGTGAAATGCTCCCCAAGCAGCCTCTCCTAGTGAATACAAATGAAACCTTGCTTCAGGTCTGCTGACCTTACAATAGCCTAATGGCAGGTCCCCCCGATCAAAATAGGAAGTACCTGGCTGAAGCCACCTTATAAGTTTGCCGAGAGGTTCAGTGGGTGTCTTCTCTGGACACAGCGAACGAACAAACATTCCATGCCCGATGATTCCTCCGTAAAACTCATCTACCCAAACACTCAACTCCTTCATCGCGTTGCGCCTATATTCCTGTCTTTAACATTGAGCCATTGTACGATAGCTATTGTCAAATTCTGTGTATCGCCTAATTATTTGAAAAGATGATTCATTGCTCAACAAATCATCCTCAGTTCAGGGCACGGTGATCGTCAATGTCCAGCCGAAGCGGTCGGGAACACGGCCGTACTGAATCCCTGTCAACTCATCATACAAATGTTTAGACACGGGGCCGCTCTGGTAATCGTTGATGATGTATTCCTGCTCCGCGAAGCCAAACTTACCCACGGGGGCAATCACCGCCGCCGTGCCGCAGCCAAACACCTCCGTAATTTTGCCCGACTGAATGTCTGCCAGCACCTCGTGGACGTCCAGCATCTCTTCGGCCACCTCATAACCCAGGTCACGTCCCAATTCAAGCACCGACTTGCGCGTCACACCTGGTAAGATGCTGCCGGTCAACGGCGGCGTCACGATCTTCTGTCCTTCATACACAAAGCAGATGTTCATGGCGCCTACCTCTTCAATGTAACGCCCTTCAATAGCATCCAGCCACAATACCTGCGAATAGCCTTTGGCCTGCGCTTCCTCGCCCACCAGCAGACTGGCGGCGTAGTTGCCGCCCGTTTTGGCGTCGCCCACGCCGCCGCGCACCGCCCGGCGGTACTTGTCGGAAATGTAGACGGGCACAGGGCTGAACCCCTGCTTAAAATACGGCCCTACCGGCCCTACAATGACATAGTGCAGGTAACTTTTGCTGGCATGGACGCCTAACGTCGAGTCAATGGCAATCATGGTGGGGCGAATGTACAGCGTGGCCCCAGGATAGGTGGGCACCCATTCCTGTTCCATTTCAATCAGTTGGATGATGGCGGCGAGATGTTCTTCTTCGTCCACAGCGGCCATGGCCATGCGCCGGGCGGAGTTGTTGAACCGTTTCATGTTTTCCCAGGGGCGGAACAGGTTGATATGGCCATCGGCGCGGCGGTATGCCTTGGTACCTTCGAAGATTTCTTGAGCGTAGTGGAACACGGCCGTAGCCGGATCCAACACAAACGGCGTATATGGCCCAATGGTGGCCTCGTGCCAGCCTTTGTCCGGCGTGTACTTCTGGCTAAACATGCGGTTGCTGAATTTATTGCCAAAACCAAAATCATCGGTCGGCGGTGTTTTTAATTTTGTTTCATCCAGGGGGAGTATTTTGATGTCCATCTCTGTCCTTCTTTTGTCAGTATTGGTTTGAATATGATTTGGTGGTGGCAGGTAATCGCTTGCCACCTGCCACCTGCCACCTTCTACAACATATGCTCAATGACGCCCAGCGAACGGCCGTCTGCGTCCCGCCGCAATGCCTGATGATCCCAGCCCGAACCGGAGATGATGAAATAATAGGCCGCGCCCATACCCGGAATCTGGCGGCACAATTCATAGAACCGTTTCGCCTGTTTGCCTTTGTCTATAATCGGCGTCTTTTGCTGCGGGTCGGGATTGCTAAACTCCGTCACGAACATCAGCTTGTCCGGGAACATGCGCCGGTACTTCTTCACCAGGGCAATGGCTTCCGTTTCCACCTCTTGCATGGAGACGTAATAGGCATGGACACAGAGAAAATCGGCGGCGCGAATGGCTGCTTCTGCCTGGTGCATAAAGGTGACATCATTCAGCCGGAAACCAGCGTCATGCCCAAAGCGGTATTCCGCATCTGCCCCCGGCGACAGGCCGGGGAAACCCACTTTAATGCCGGGGAAGCGCTGCCGCAGTAGTTTGCGCCCTTCCATAAAGTATTGGGCAAACTCCGCGCCGTTGCTCCACGAGCCAGCCACCCCTTTGTAACGCAACCCTTCATGCGTCAGGTTTGGTTCGTTGTGGAATTCGTAATAGGTGACGCCGGCATTGACCAACCGCTCAATATCATTCGCCACCGTATTTACAAAATCTTGCACGGGCACGTGACGGCCGTTCCAACTCTCAAACAGGCGGCACATGTAAAACTTCGCGCCGTAATTTTGCATCTCCTGAACCGAGACGCCGCTCATCACCTTCACCGATTCAAACTTGCCGCGCGCCAGGTCCCAATCTGCCTGCACCGGGTGGCGGTTGGCGCGGTCATGCACACCAATGAGCATCCGCCCAAACTCCCAGGCCGGACCGGTGTAAGTTAGCGCACCGTCCGTCTGCCCAATATCGCTGACGGCCGTACTTTCTGTCACCGGCGCCACAGCGGGCGGTTGCGCGCCCCGTTGGATGCGCACCCGATCTGAACGGTAAATGAGCGCCGATTTGATCGCTTCGGCCAGGGAACGCCCGGCATAACCATACCGAGAGAGCAAAGAAACAGGACGGCCATCTGTCGGGTCCAGCACCAGGTAATCATTGCCCTGTTTCGCCAGTGCAAAAACCCAATGCTGCTCCGTGCCATAGGTATAAGGGTCGGTGGGGTCTTGATCCACCTGCAAAATCACCGCCTGCCCGGCGGCAAGTTCCTGGTCAATCCGGTTGAGCAGGTTAGGGTCATGTTTGGCGTGGGTCGCCCCCGTATTCGGTTGCGGCATCCAGTTATCGTAAAACTTTACATGGTCAATCAGATAAGCCGGGGCCATGAAGTAGACGTTGGAACCATCAAACCCCTGCCCGGCGGGCCGATTGAGCAGGACATTGTTGAGTGAAAGCGGTGTGTAATTTTCGCCAAAGCCGGTGAGCGCCATGGCCATGCAGCTGAGCAGGCAGCCAAATTCACCCAATGTTTTGGGGCCGTGCCCCAGTTTGTGGGTTTTCCATTGGGGGTCATTTTGGGAGTACGGCCGTATGCCAAACCCCTCCATATTGGCCGTAGACTGAATCTTAACCCAGAACGAATCGCCAAACGCCCGATTTTGGTCATCATGGATGCGCCACGAACTGGTATAAGCCTCCCCACGTGCTGGCGGCGCTACCATCGGTACCGATAGCACGACCTCTTCTCCCGGCTGCGCCGCCGGTATCGTGTGGCTCATTGACCCCGCCATGCGCGATTCGCCGCCCACCCACACCAGCCGATAGGCCGACGTCCAGGGTAAATCGCCGTTGTTTTTCACCACCCACATCTTGGTAAAACTTTTGCCTTCCTGAATTGGTGTGCCATCGGGAATGTTGTGATCGTCAATATATTTGCTGTTGTTTATCCCTGTCGGTGTGGGTGCAGGTTTGTCTTCCGCTTTGGGCAGTGGCGTGGTTGTCACCAACCGCAGCCAGATGATGTCGCCAAACAAATTGCCCTGCGGGTCTTTCAACTGCCAATCGGTGAAAAAGCGCTGATGGGGTTTGGTAGGGGCGGTCATCTCCAGCGTAATGTCCACATTTTCGCCAGGGTTCACACTGCTCTTGGAGGCAACCTCGGCCAGTGTATAGCTGGCTTTGCCGGTGAGTAACTGGCTACCTTTGCTGGCGTTGATGTGGGCGACGGTATAACTTTGATTCCAGGTGGTTGTCCCGGCGTTACGCACCGTCCAGGTTGCCTTGAAAGGGGAACCGGCTGGTAATGCATCCAGATTGACATTGGTAGAAAATGAAACAAACGCTGCCTTATTCATGTGATTCTCCTGCTCATTTGTATGTGGCCGATACCGCTTCCCCCAACTGCCCCATTTTACACGGAATTGCCCACCGCTCAACCCCCACCCTGAGGCGACCCGCCAGGAATTTAGTGGGGGTGAGGGTTTCTGGTAAAATGGTGGGCATGTTAACACGGCCGTTCTCCCTCCTTTTTGCCTTTCTCCTGGGTTTTGTGGTCTCACAGCTATACACCTATTGGCGGCGATTGCTGCGGCAGCCGGGGCTGGCGGCGCGGCTGCATAACCCCTCGTGGCAAGGGGACACGGCCGTACCCATTACCAATCTCGCCCGTCTTATCGCCGAGGCCAACGTGCGTGCCGGCATCGAAGAGCGTCACCTGCCTGACGGTACCCGCAAAACCATCCTCTGGGCCGGCTGGCGTAATTTCCGCGAACCCTGGGCGCGTGATTTTGGTTTTGCCAGCTTTGGCCTGGTAGAAATGGGCGAACAGCGGGCGCTGAAGGAGACGTTGGAGTTATATTTGCATTTTCAACGGGCCGACGGCCGTTTCCCCGTCAAAATCCACTCCACCAGCGTCGCCGACCGCTATCTGCATTCCCTCTTTGCCCGGCAGCAGCCCACCCATGCCCCCCTGCGCCCCAAATACCAGACCGCCCACCATACCATTTCCCTGGATGGTAACTGTCTGCTGGTGATTGCCGCCCTTAACTACCTGCGGCGCTACCAGGACGAACGTTTTGCCCGCGAACATTGGGCGGCGCTCAAACAGGCGTTGCACTGGGTGGAAGACCAGGCATTACAGGCGGATGGCCTGCTGCACCAGGGCGCCTACACCGACTGGGCTGATTCCGTCATCCGCAAAGGGGCGGTGCATTACACCAACGTTCTCTACTGGAAGGCGCTGCGGGAATTTGCCCTGGACGCGGCGCGTTATGGCTACGGCGAGGACGCGGTGGCTTTTGAAGTGCGGGCGGAGGCGTTGTGTGCGGCCATAAACCGCCATTTTTGGGATGAGACACAGGGGTTTTTCATTACCAACCGCCAATTCCGGCACATCCTGAGCAGTGATGGCAATCTATTGGCAGTAGCCTGGCGTCTGGCGACGCCAGAGCAGGCAAACGCCATCCTGGACAATATGGCCGCTTTTGGTATGGCCGATCCGGTGCCTACCAGATGCACAAATCGGCATTACGGCCGTGAACACATAGCGCTGGAAAATCGGTTAGGCGGTATTGCCCATTACCACACCTCGGCCGCCTGGCTCTGGTTGGGGAGCTGGCATGTGATTGCCGCTGCCCGCGCCGGACGGCTGGATGAAGCCGCGCAACTGCTCGACCAGATGGGGCAGGTGATCGTGCGAGATGGGGTAGTGCATGAGGTGTATGGCGAAGACGGCCGTTACCTGAAAACGCGATGGTATGAATCCGAAGCCCCCCTCACCTGGAGCGCCGCCATGTTTGTCTATGCCAGCGCCTTCCTGGAAGGAGAGGCAGGTAATCAGGCAATTGGGTAATCACCTGAATTACCTGATTACTCAATTGCTCTATTACCTTCCCGACGCCAACAATCCTGCCGCCGCCTTACGGGCGGCCAGTTCTTCTACTACATTAGCGGACACAATGGCTTCAATAGCCCGTTGTTCGGCTGCCTGCTGCACAATGTCGGCGGCAACCAGGGCACGAATGGCTTTGAGTACGGCCGTAGCCTCCATCTCTTGCGCGGCTGACACCACCATTTCCGCTTTAGCTACCGCCTCTGTTTCTTGCCGTTGCGCCGCGCGGCGAACCGCTTCCGCCTGGGCAAAGGCAGCATCTTCCATCGCTTCCGCTTCGACAATGCGTGCCGCCGCTTCCTGCTTCGCTCGTTCCTCTTCCGCTTTGGCTTCGGCCACCACCAGCGCCGCTTCATCCGCAGCCGTCATCTTGATTAACTCCGCTTCAGACAGCGCCTTCATCGCTTCTTCTTCCGCTTCGGCAGCCACCAACTTGGCTGCTTTTAGGGCGGATAAGGCTTCTAGCGCTGCTGCCTGTTTGATGCGGCGCGCCCGGTCTTCGGCTTCGGCGGCGGCCTGCTCGGCGGCAATGCGATCCTGGGTAGCCGCTTCGGCAGCGGCGCGGGCGGCGTCGGCGTCGGCCTGCGCCTCAGCACGAATAGCAGCGGCTTCGTCTATGGCTGCTGCCTCAACCCGGTTCACAGCATCCACTACAAAATTTAACTGCTGGCTGGCGGCTTTTAGCGTATCGGGGTTGATATAGGCATTGGCAAGCAACTGTCCTCCTGCCCGGACAATGGCTTCACGCAGGTCAACTGCCCAGCGATGTTCAAACAGGGCGGCAATGGCGGATTTGCCAACAGGTACTTTGGCTGCCAGATTCTGTAATTCTGCTTCCGTCAGGCCATAGTCCGCCTCTGATTCTTTGAGCGATTCGGCCAGTTCGGCGATATTGTTTTGCACAATGCCCTCCGCGCCCAGGCCAATCAGTCGGCTGACTAAATGCCCAAATGTCTCTTTTTCGTCTGGCGTCAGATCGCTGACTTGTTTGCTGGAAACTGTGCCATCGGCACGTTTGATCAGGTAGAGCATATCAAACAGGCGGATGCTGCCTTTCTGCCGGGCCGCTCTTAATTCGGCTACAATGTCGCGGGCATAGGCGTCATTTTCAAATCCGATAATCACCATTTGTAGGGGGCCAATTGACATGATTTTCTCCTTTCAGATTTATAAATTAAGGCTGCTGGGTAAGGCCACGAATTACACAAATGATATGATACACCAGTTTGGAAAACAACAAAGCCCCCGAATGGGGGCTTGCTGTGGAAGAGGAGGAGGAGAAAGGAGGAGGAAAAGAGGAGAAGAAGTTTGTGTTTAGCTGTTGATAGAATACCAGCGAATGCCGTGAGGCGGTGTTAAGGGAATAACACGTAGGGAATACAACTGATTAACCGACGGCCGTAAACCCCCGCTATCGTCGGATCACCGGCAGGTAGGTATGGGATATTTCCAGCAACGGCCACGGTTCGGCGGCCTGGCCGATTACCTCGATTTCATTCAACGCCGCCACCTGCTGCCAATGCCAGCGCCCGGTAACGGCCGTTACCGTCAGCCGCAGCCGATCTATTTCCACCGGAATGGGGAAGGTGATGAGCGTACCGCCGTTTTCCAGGGGTTCAATGCGCCCGGTGTTACGGCTATCTACCAACGCCCCATCTCGATACAGATTCAAGGTGGCATTGTCCACATAAAACGGGCCATCTTGCGCCGGTTTGCCAAAACCGTCCCAATCGCCGCCCTGCGGTGGTGGGCCAACCAGCCGTATTTGTTTGACACGCATAGCACTGGGCCAGGTCAGTTGCACCCACTCGCCGACGGTACGATTATTTTCTGTCAGCCAGCCCAGCTCATCGTCCTGGTATGGCTGCTGGTAGGGAAGGCTAAAAAAGGGTGCAGGTGGGCCGCCAGCAGGACGTGGTATCCAGCCGCGCCGGTCATTGATCTTCGCCGGGAAGAAGTTGCTGTTTAGGTCGCTGGTCCGGTAGGAACTGGCGGCAGCGTGGGCAAAGGGGGCCACGTTTTGCCAGCCGGACTCGGCGTCGGCCATTACGTCGTCCAGCGAGCCGCTGACGTGCCCCATGTGGCAGCCGGTGCAGGTGACCGTTTCGCCGGGGCGTGCCCAGGCGCTACCCTGGGCAATGGTGGCATAACCGCGATTCCAACTACGCACCAGCCGACCTTCCGCGTCACGCAGTACAAAAAAGCCCATCACGTCAGCGGGTACAATCATGGTAAAAGCGCCATCTAGTGTGACTTCCACTTCATCCCAGAGGATGGCGCGTACCTGGTTGTCTGCGCGGAAATTGGCGCAAGGATTGGGCCAATCGTTATAACAATAAGCGCCGGTAAACTGGTTGGCATCAATCCACAACTCAGCGGTAGCCACGCTGCCGGGTGGCGGCGAATTGTTCACGTAGGGAGACCAGAGAGACGGATTCGCGTAGACATTGGGATTGTGAACAGTTGCGGTTTGAATCTCACCAAGGCCGCGTTGGCTGAACCAGTAGGCGGGTAGGGTATTGGGGACATTACCTTGCACGGGGTCATCACTGGCGATCTGGGTGAAGGTGTCGGGTAAGGATGCCCAACCGACACGGGGAATGATGTCTTTGGCGTCCATCATATCGGCTGTGCCCAGGCCAAAGGGGGATAAGTCAATGGCGACGGCCGTTTGGCCTGCGCCGTTCAATTCCATGGTCCACAGCCGGTAGCGCACGTTGGAGCCTTGTAAGGCGACGCCGTTGTATTCGCCGCTGGTGGGCAGGCTGTTATCTATTTCCGATTGGGAGTAAAGGATACGGCCGTCGGGCAGTCCCCACGGATGGAGCGCATAAGGGCCAGCGTCGTCTCCCTGATAGGCCCGGCTGTAGCTCAGACCGGCGATGGCGTCTACGGCATTGGCATAGAGCATTTCCACACCGGGCCGGGCCACGCGGACGCCGGTTTTGAAGGTGGAATGGAACATGGATTGGTCTGGCTGCATGGTGTAGGCCACAAAAAGCTGTCCGCCAGTTTGCACTACAGCAGGCTGAGCGGCAGCATAGGTGTCTGCATGGCCGGAATCACCGGTCAGATTCCAAAAACAGCAAGGTGTCCAGGCAAATCGTTGAAATGCCGTGCCGTCGGGGTTAAGTGTCATCAGGTGCCAGGTGTTAGGCGCATGGCGCACCGGGAAGCCGCCGGGCAAAATAGCCAGCGCCGGGTTAAAGGTGGCATCCGGGTTTGCCAGAATGATGGTGCCATCGGGCAGGGTGGTGTTTTGGGGGGCATTGTCTATACGGTTGTAGATGCCGGTTTCGGAAGGTTGATTGAACTGATTCCACCAGCGCGAGGCCAGGATACGGCCGTCCGGCAGCGGCGTGGGGTGCAGCACGCCGCCGCGTTCGGTGGTGATGCGGCGCAGTCCAGAGCCATCGCCATTGATGATGTAGATGTTGAAGGAGGTACGGCCGTCATAATGGGCGCGGGTGGGATAACGGGAGGAGTTGAAAACGATACGGCCGTCGGCCAGATAGGCCGGGAACAAATCGTGGTATGGGCCATAGGTTGGCGTATTGCCCCAAAGCGCGGCATTAGGAATGGTGATGTTTCGATTAGAAAAGGTGCGTTGGGTCAGGCTGGCGCCGCTGTAATCGCCGACGTTGATTTCATACAACCGCCAGCCGTAATCGGGGCTGGTGGGGTCAATGGTCTTGGCTCCGGCAAAGACGATTTTGGTAGCGGTGAAGTTGACATCGGGCGACTGCACATCTATCAGGCCGGGAAGATTGTAAACGTGCAGCGTTCCGTCGGCGTCTCGCTGCACCAGCTTGCTGCCGGGAGCATATTTTGCCAGCCCGGTACCAAACTGCCCGGCGGGGCCAACTTCGTTTTGAAACATGGTGTCTTTGGTAGCCAGATGGGCGCGGGCAACAAAAATAATTGGCGGCAAACCGTCGTTAACGCCATTTACGGTGCGTGTATCGGCAGAGGTAACGGCCGTAAAGAGGACAAAAAGTAAGATGACTAAACCAGAAATAGGCCAGATAAACCAGGGTATACGTTTCATATTCTGCTCCTTCGCCGGGCAGTTGGGTTAACTTGCACGGCAGTTCACTTGCCCGGCACGGAGCAGATGGTAGCAGACGGCGAGATGTGGTTAAACCTGACTTCGGTACTGGGAACAGGGCATGGATTAGTTCAAACTTGGAGATTGAATCAATCCGGGGTTATTGATTGAACAAGGTGTGAGTGGTAATTTGCAGACCGGGAAAGATGTTGGATTGGATTATTTCTTCGCCGATGAATTGATTGACCAAAGCGTATTCCTGGCCGGACAGGGTAAAGACCTGCACGGAACGGGTTTTCGGGTTGGCGATCCAATACTCAGGTACACCAGCCTGTTCATAGGCGGTGAATTTGACGGATTGGTCGGTGCGACCTGTGCTGTCGGAGAGAACTTCCACGATGAGATCGGGCGCACCGGCGAAAAATTTAGCGCCAGGTTTGGGCCACCGTTCGGCGCGAATGAAGAGGATATCAGGCTGCACCGGCCGGGATAATTCGGCCAGGTGAACTTCGAAAGGGGCGGTAATGACGTAGCCTAATTTGTGTTCTATGACAAAGTTGCCCATCTGGCGGGCGGTTTCAAAGACGGTAAATTGGTGGTCAAGTCCGGGTGCGTTGGTCACGTATAACACTCCTTCAATGATTTCATAACGACGGCCGTCCTCCGGCAACTTGAGGTAGTCGTCATACGTCCAGTGACCTTGTTTTGGCTTTATGACTTCTTCGGTAGGGAAAATCATTGTTTCTGCCATTCTGTTTATTCTCCGCAGTTGATGAGACGCAGTATAAAACGTAAACCGCCATCCGTAAACCAATCAACCCATCACCTATCACGCATCACGGTCTTCACTCTTTCCAAATAAGCCTGCTCCAGGTCTATGCCGGTATGGTTTGCCACATTGAGCAGATGGATGAGCAGGTCGGCCAGTTCGTCGCGCAGGGCGGTGCGGCTGGTTTCCGGTTCAACCGTCGGTGCGGCGTCTAGCTGGCGGTGGAAATTCTGGAGGGTGGGCAAACGGCCGTCTACCGGCAGCATGATGCCAACATCGGTGCGGATGCGGGCGGGGGTTTGCGCCGCCAGCACTTCTTTTATTCGGGTAGCGGCGTAGGCCACGTCGTCCGGCTGCGAGAGGAAGTCAAGATCGTTGACGGGCAGGATGAGCACGGCCGTGTCCTGCATATTACTCACCCACGCTTCATAAGCAGCCGCCAACTGGCGGATGTATTCCGGGTCCATGTCCCGTTCGTAGGGGCGGTCGCGTTGGGCAATGCGGCGCATGACCACCTCGTGGTCGGCGTGCAGGTAGACGATCAGGTCCGGTTTGGGGATTTTATCACTGAGGGCGGCATGGACACGGCCGTACATCGCCAGTTCATCATCTTTCAAATTAAGCCAGGCAAACAGCTCGTCCTTGGCAAAGGTATAGTCCGAAACGAGATAGCCTTGCTGCAAAGCAGTAGGCACCGCTTCATGCTGCTGGTGGTAACGGCTGAGCAGAAAAAAAATCTGTGTCTGGAAGGCGTACTGCGCCCGGTTCTGGTAAAAATCGGCCAGAAATGGATTTTCCTCAAATACTTCCAATAAAACAGAGGCGCTGGGAAAATAGGGAGGTAGCATACGCGCCAGCGTCGTTTTGCCCACGCCGATGACGCCCTCGATAGCAATGAATTTGTGATCACTCATTTCGTTTCCGAAGTGCCAGGCACAGGGCTTAAGGCCTTGATGTGACCAGATGGTTTTGCCCTGTGCCTGGCACTACTTACGTGGGGATGCCGCTGCTAATAAACTGCCCGCCGTCAATCAGGAAGGTGCTGCCGGTGGTGAAACTGGAGGCAGCCGAGGCCAGGTAGAGGGCGATGCCGGTTAATTCTTCCGGTTCTGCGATACGTTTTTGGGGAATGGTCTGCATTGTCATGTCGTAGATTTGCTCATTGCCCCAAATGGCCTGGCTGAAGCGGGTCTTGATGAAACCGGGGGCAATGGCGTTTACTTGAATGTTGGCGTAGGCTAATTCGGCCGCCAATACTTCGGTGAGCATAATGACGGCCGCTTTGCTGACGCAGTAGATGCCCATGCCCGGCTGCGGTTTTTTACCGGCGATAGAGGCCATGTTGATGATCTTGCCGCCGCCGCGCTGCTGCATGATAAGCGCGCACGCTTTAGCGACGCGGAAGTATCCCTTCACATTCACGTCCAGGATTTTGTCCCAATGGCTCTCTTCGGCGGTCATGATGGGGCCAAAGTGGGGATTGGTGGCAGCGTTGTTGACCAGGATGTCAATGCCGCCAAAAGCGTCGGTGGCCTGTTGGATGAGGGCGTCTACGGCCGTTTGCTCCCCTGTATGGGCCGCTATGGCGATGGCTTTCCCACCCTGGCTGTTGATGATGGCAGCCACTTCATCCACGCCCGCCTGCTTGCGGCTGGCCAACACCAGGTTGGCTCCTGCTGCCGCATACGCCTCGGCAATGGCCTGCCCAATCCCGCGAGACGCTCCGGTGATCAGGGCCACTTTTCCGGTGAGATCAAATTGGTTCATCGGTACTCCTTTTTTTGACGCAAAGGCGCAAAGATGCAAAGGGTGTAAAGATAAGAAATCAAGAATCAGCAGAGTTCGCATCCTCAGATGCCCACTCCTCCCATTTCAATATATTAAGAATGGCATGGGTAGCGGATACTATATCGGGCTATGGGTTTGTGCAAGGGAAACGAAGAGGATACATTTCCGGCATGAAAAGATGGGTATTTGTTGGCTTGATAATTTGGTGTGTTATGTGGGGAAGGCAACCATTAGCGGCCCAAGATGACAACACCTCTCACTCTGTTAACGTGGGGGATACCTGGCTGGCGTTGGCGTACCGGTATGGTGTGGCGGTGGCCGATTTGCAGGCGGCGAATTCGCAACTGAACCGGCAGCGGCAGCCGGTGATTGGTGCCACGATTACCATTCCCCACTTGAGTGGTGAACGGATGGGGGTGTTGTCACGGCCGTATGGCAATGTGTTGGCTACGGCCGTGTCCCAAAACCAATCCCCCTGGCAGCTTGCCCTACAAAACGGGTTAGAATCCCCCTATCGTCCGCTGCTCTATGCGCCGCTTTTTGCGCCCGGTGGGGCCGCGCCGCCGCAGGAATGGCCAGTGGGGTTGACCGGGCTGGAACTGTCGCAGACTGTGCCGCAGCCGGGGCAGGCGTTGGGCATACGGGGTATAGCCGCTACGGCTGAATCGGTGACGGCGGCGCTAGGCGGGGTGGCGATGGATAGTTTTGTGGCCGATGGCCGTTGGGCCAACAACCGTTGGCTGGCATTGACGGGAACGGGGGCGTTTTACGGCCGTCGCCAGCCAGAACTGACCATCCAGGTGGGGCAGGGGCCACTCTGGTCGCAGCCCTGGCAGTTTGAGGACCCCAATTTGTGGGAATACCAATCCCTCACCTTAACCGGGGCGGCGGCGGCGATTGACCAGGAATCCATTCAGGAGGAGCGGGAGCGGCTGTTTGCCATCTGGGAGCAAAACAGCCCGCAGCCGCAATGGGACGCGCCCTTTCAACTGCCCATCCGCGATTATCTGGAAATCACCTCCACCTTTGGCGCGCGCCGTTCCTACAATGGCGGCCCTTTCCGCACGTACCACGAGGGGGTAGATTTTTCGGCGTATGGGGGTACGGCCGTGTTTGCGCCCGCTGCCGGTACGGTAGTGGTGGCGGAGCCGCTATACGTGCGCGGCGGGTCGGTCATTCTGGATCATGGCCTGGGCATCTACAGTGGTTATTACCATATGTCGGATGTGTTGGTAACGGTTGGTGAAGTGGTGCAGCCGGGACAAACCATTGGCGCAGTCGGGACTACCGGCCTTTCCACGGGCAACCATCTGCATTGGGATTTGCTGGTCAATGGCGTCTGGGTAGACGCCCAGGCGTGGGTGGCGCAGGATATGGCCTGCTGGATATTAGCCGGATGGCATGACCCTTGTGATTGATCTCAGGCCATGTATTGAGACCGACTGACCCACGCCTGGACGTTTGTCAACGGACGTTCGTCAACGGACCACGATTGGCAGAAAAATTGAGGGGGCAAATTCGTACGCTCCCAGGTCTACGGCCGTGTCTATGATGCGCAGCCAGCCATTCAGATCGGTTGTGACCCCATCGGGAATGAAGTCGTTATTACCCATGTTAATGGCGGGAGAACTGGCTTGTAAACGAAGGTTGCCGGTTGTGGTGGGGGTCAGAATGGGGTTTGGTGTGGTGACGAACAGTGGGTTTGTGTCGGCCAGGTTATCGCCGCCATCCGTACCGCAGTCACTCACCCATATGCTGCCTGGATTACAGCCTTGTACCAGGCTAAAGTAGATGGCGGGAGTGGAAGGGAAATTGACAGAGTTCCAGTTGTAAATGGAGGCGGAAGCTGTGCCAATGCCGCTGTTATCCTGGTTATTCCAGAAGATGCTGTTCAAGATTAAGGGATTGCTATTGTCCCGGTTGTACAGGCCGCCACCGGCATTGGTAGCGTGGTTACCACTAAAGGTGACATTGGTCAAAATGGGGCTGCTGCCGTCCCAATTATACAGCCCACCACCGGACTCCGCCCGGTTGCCGCTAAAAATGACATTGGTCAGAACAGGCGTGGTGTCACGATCATTATACATGCCACCACCATACCAGGTAACACTGTTGCCAATGAAACGAACGTTGGTTAACGATGGGTTGGCTGACCATCCGGTCATTCCACCCCCCTCATGAACGGCTCTGTTTTGGCTAAAGGTAACGTTCGTCAGATTGAGGTTGCCTCCCCAGTTGGCGATCCCGCCGCCCCAGAGAGCATAATTGCCGCTGAAAGTGACATGTGTCAGGGTGGGGTGGCTGCCATCCCAGGTATACAGGCCACCGCCGTTTTCATCAGCACGGTTGCCGCTAAAGATGATGTTACGCAAGCTGGCCATGCTATTTCTCAGGTACAGGCCGCCACCACACCCTTCAGGGCAAGAGTCAGAGGTATCGTTGGCCTGCCCGGCCGTGATGATGAGACCATCAAGAATAGCAGTGTTGTCTGTGCCGTTGCCGGTGACCACATGGTAGCTGTTGGCGCCGTTGATGTGGTTGGCATCCGCCACCACCCCGGATGTGTGAATATCGTTATTGTCAATGTCGCCACTGAGGATGCTGCGATTGTTATCCCAGTTCCGCTGGTTAAGCGCCGTTTCCGTACCGGCAAAACCGCCATAAACAGCCACGCCATTTTTGAGCGGGAAGGTGGCGTCCCGGTCGGCCGGCGAATCGGTCGGTTTGTATACGCCGGCGGCTACCCAAATTTCCTGGCCGCTGACGGCGTTAGTCAGGGCTGTCTGTAAACTGGTATAAGCATTAGCCCAACTGTCACCACTGTTGCTGCCACCGGTTGCCCCGGCATGGACGTAGATGATGGAGTTGCCGGCCTGGGCGGTGGAGGGGGCAAGAGGGATACGGCCGTTGCCCGACAAACCTGACACCCAAATTATCATACTCAAAACAATAAACCAGCGATGCCGATTGACAACACGATATTTTTTCAAGGTCATTTATGATTCTCCTGATAGGTTGTGCCCAGGCCTGGTATCGCCAGGACGCTATGATACGAAATAAACACACCCGGCAGGATACATAACGGCCGTCCTGAGAACGTCCAGAAAACATCCGGGGACAAATGACAGAAGAAGGTGTGGCTGCCCCACACAACTTATCGCCTTATCTCTTCCAGATATGCGGCAATAGCGTCGGCGGCGAGTTGGTTGCCAGCCTGGTTCCAATGGGGGTCGGCGAAGTGGTAGAGTTCACCGGTTTCGATGCTTTTTTGCCAGAAGATGGGGGTCAGATTGAGGAAATCAATGCCCGCTACGGCCGTAAAGTCGGCCAGTAGTTGCTCCTGGGCGCGTTGGTTTTCGGTGAACTGGTCATAGCTCAGGTAGATGGGGTCAAAAAGTAGACGGCCGTGATTCCCCCCACTCAACCGCGCCGTCACGGTGCGTTCCAGCACATTGTTCACATCCACCTCATCCCATACCCGCGACCACAGCACATGCTCTTTGCTGGGGATGTATACCAGCACCAGCCGCGCGCCCTGCGCTTCCGTCAGCGCCTGGAGTTCCAGCAGACCTTCTTTCATGGCCGCAAACTCATCCGAACGGGCCAGGGTGTCGTAATCGGCGCTGAGGGGTAGCAGGTGAACCTCCTTAAATACCGTTTCAATCTGCCCCACTTCCGTATTGGCGGCTACCGGGTAGCGATATTTTACCGGCTCTGTTTCCTCTGGCGGGAACACTTTGCGCCAGAGATAACGGGCAAAGTGGGGGGTGATCAGGCGGCGGCGCAGGGATACATCTTGCATATCAAATTCGCGCCAGTTCAGGCCGCTGTCGCGCCGTTCCAGATATTGGCCGGTATTGACCAGATCGTTGCCTTCAAAAAACATGAGCAGCACCATATCCGGGTTTTTGTCCAGGCCAAATTGTTTGATCGCCTCCACTTCGTTGAGCGTGCTCCAACTGGGCGCGCCCAGCGTTAGAATGTCCGCACCGGTCTGCCCGGCCAGCAGTTCCATCCACGTTTGTGGCGCGGTGCGAATGGTAAAGGAGTCGCCGGCAATCACAATGTCATACTTCTCCTGCCAGGGGCCGGGTTTGTTGGGGAAACCCATGTCATCGGTTTCAAAAAGGTAGGGGAAGGCGTCGGCGCGTTCGGTGGGGGCGGTGCTGTTTTCGCTGTTCGCCAGGTAAGGGTTGGCCGGGTCCCACATCCCCTCCAACCGAAAACCGGGAATGTATTTGTAACCGTAGCGAATGGGTTTGTCGTACTCAAAATAGGGCTGGCAGTAATAGGTACCAATGATGGGATCGGCGGCGCATACTTCAATCGGTATAAGTTGGTAAAAAAAGCGAAAAGCCACTTCCAGCGTGACAAAGACGGCCAGAATGGAAAGCACCAATGGAATCAGGATATTGAGCAGGCGCATCAGGCGCGGGTGTTGTGTTTGGGTGTCCATTGTCGTTGTCGCATGATTTCAAAGCTGATCACTGCCGTCGCCGCCGCCGTGCCTAATGATTGCTGAAAGTTGGCACGGCCGTATGGTATCTGCAACCGCACATCGGCCTGGCGCAAAAAGGAGCGGGTGATGCCCCGTTTTTCGCCGCCGATGAGCAGGAATAACGGCCGTGTCAAATCCGCATCGAAGATGGATATGGCCTCCTCATGGCTGGCGCAGGCAATGACCAGCCCATGCTGGCGAAAGAAAGCGGCGGCTTCTTCGGCCGTTTCGGCTACGGCCGTGGGCAGCCATTCCGATGCCCCCGCCGACGCCCGCGCCACCGTGCCCGCCGCTGACAGCCAGTTGCGCGGCCGCAGCACCAGCCCATCCGCCCCGGCCGCATAGAGCGCCCGCACCGCCTGGCCGAAGTTAAAGGGGTCTTCGATGCCATCCAGCATGGCGATGAAAGGGACGGCCGTGCCCGCCAACAACGCGCCACAACTGACAAAACGGCGCGGCCCCACGCGGGCCAACACGCCGCCATGGCTGCCGCCCCCGGCCTGTTGGCTGATGAACGCTTCGTCTACATATTGCACCGGGATGTGGGCGGCCACGGCCGTGTCTACCAGCCGTGCCAGCTTCCGGTCATGCCGCTGCCGGGTCCCTTGCTGGATGTATACGGCATAAACCGGGCGGCTGCCCGCCGCCAGCGCCGCCATGATTGAGACCATGCCTTCCAGCCAGCTTTCTGCTTCTTCGATGGTAGAATCTACCTCTGCCATAGTCCTCATTGTGCCCCAATTGATGGCCGTAGACCAGTCCAAGCCTTCAGAAGTTCAACTTTGGGGAAAGTTAAACTTCTTTTTTTGTTGACGGACCGCTCAAAATCCATTATGATTTTTTTTGATTAAGTCGGTAGCCGACATATAACGAGATAGGACAACATATGCCAAACCAGAATGATGATATTTCAAACTTGCTGCCATTGCGGGAACCAACCTTCTTTATTTTGCTGAGTCTGGCCGAAGGAGAAAAACATGGCTATGCCATTATTAAAGATGTGGCGGCGTTGAGCGGCGGCAAGGTATCGCTCAGTACCGGCACTCTGTATGAGGCGCTGGCCCGGCTGCTGGATCAGGCGCTGATTGAACGGGTGGAGAGTGGCGGTAGCCCAGATGATGCCTCCGTGCATCCGGGTCGCCCGCGCAAAGCCTATCGGCTGACGCCGAAAGGAGGCCAGGTGGTGCAGGCGGAAATGGCGCGGTTGCAGGCGCTCATTGTGGCCGCGCAGCAGCGGTTGGCAGTCTAAACCAACCCCATCGGCCAGGGCGCGGGAACAGCTATGATCTTTTCGATTCTGTTACATCTCTATAAACTCACCCTGCATATCTTTCCGGCCCAATTCCGGGCTGATTTTGCCCCGGAAATGGTGGAAGTGTTTCAGAATGTGTTGGCACAACAGGCCAGGCATGGCAGCGTGGCGCTGCTGGTGGTTGGGTGGCGCGAGTTCTACCAGTTGCCGGCCGCGCTCTGGCGAACCCATCTGGCGACATGGCAGCGAAAAGGGGAACGGCCGTTCCCCTTCCGCTACATTTCTCGTTCCCCCTTTCACCCCATACCCGCAGCACATGACGGCCGTTTCTCCTGGTGGCAACTGTTTTGGGAATTGTTGCCCTTCATCGTCACGGCCGTTGGCCTGTTCCTGCTTACCTACCAACGCCCCGTCTGGATTCCCGGCAATTGGCAACAACAATGGCCTGGGCTGGGCTGGTTTGTAGCCCTATTTGTTACGCCCATACTCCTATGGGGATTGGGACGCGAGCTGCCTCGGTGGGCTTATCCATGGGGCGGGCTGTTGTTGGGATACAGCTTGCTGCTGGCGCTGGAATATCGCCTGAGCAGCTTGTGGGTCTGGTTGTTGCTGGCGGTGTTTGCCCTGGCGCTGGCTACCATGCACACCCATTTACACCACGAGCCTCTCCCCCCCTTCTGGCAACGGATCGGCCGCAGTCTGGCACTGGATTGGACGCGCCTATGTTTTGGTCTCTATGCGCTCACCCCCTGGCTGCTCATCGCCGTCTTTGACGGTGTGTATCGCACTGACCGGACGCCCTACATGGCGTTGTCGCTGCTGCTGCTGGTGTTGGGAGCGCTGGTTTACGGCCGTTGCCGCCGGCAGCAGCAGCAATGGGTGGTTTTGGTGACGGCCGTTTCCATCACCCTGCTGCCGTCTTTGCTGCATCAGGCTGCTTTCTACGGTGGGGTGTGGCGCTGGCTGGCCGACCCGTCACTCTGGCTGGCAGATCTCAGTTGGACAGGGTTGTTGTGGGCTTTGATGATCATCTTGTTGCTGCTACCGCTGTTGGGTCGTCTGGTTTACCAGATATGGGCGGAAGACAGCACCATAACAGACGATGAAGGAATACATCTATGAGCATGACCACCCTACAACAATTAGCTGTTTTACCGGCGCTCCTGGTGGCTCTGGTGGGGATACTGGCGTTGCGTGGTCAGGGGGATGAGGCAAAAGGTCGGCATTTGCTGCTGCTATTGAGCATGGGTGCGCTGTTGTTGTTGGCTCTGGTGTTCACCAGACGCTTCCTCACTGAGCCATATGACCAACCATTTTTCCGGCTGTCCACGTTGCTGGCTCCATCGCTGTTAGCTATCCTATCGCTTGTTTTGTTGAATGTGAAAGCAGCCACGTATATGAACCGCCGCGCCCAGATCACGGCCGTGTTCCTGGTTCTGGCGATTGTTGCCTTATCCAGCCTTCTCTGGGATTCTCAGCTAGGGATGGCATTTCTCATTCTACCTGGCATCCTGATAGTGGTGCTGGGTTGGGTATTGTTAGGGCCGCGCCAACTGTGGCTGGCTATCATGTTGAGTTTATTCAGCCTGGGAACGTTGCTATTGTTAAACCGGATGATAAGCAACCCGCCTGATTACACCTTCGCTCAGAACTCCCTCCTGCTGCGTTTGCCTTTGACTATTGCTTTTTTTGCTGCGCCAGGGGTCACGGTGGTGCTGGCTGGGGTACTGCTGACGGCCGTTTTACAGCCGGACAAAGCGCCCCATTCCTGGTGGGGTCGCCTGTTGATCAGCGGTTTAGCCATTCTGCTGCTGGTGGGGCTGGCCTATACTACCTTTTGGGGTTCGGTATGGGACAATACCAGCGATGGCCTTTCTGGCCTCATGATCTCCGGGCAGGCGGCCTTTGTGGCGGTGGCGGTGGGCATGGTGATGACGGCCGTACTTCAGGACAGCCAGCGTCTGGTTGGGTTGTTATTTATGGTGGTTGTGCCTGTGCTGCTTTACCAATCTTTTGCATGGGGCTGGGGTGCTTCTTATCATGCGATAACGGAGCGGCGGGCGGCACAAATTGCGGATGCGCTAGACCAGTTTCATCAGCGTGAAGGGTATTACCCGGAGGCATTGGCAGCATTGACGCCGCGTGATTTGTTGTTTGTCCGCCAACCGGTCATTCTGGTGGGCGAAACGTGGTGTTACCAGGGGGGCGCGGATTTTTATCGGTTGGCGGCCTTTCACCGCGAATTTTTTAGCTCGCCCGTTTCTCTACGGGTGTATGAAGCGGCGGGAGAAGCACCGCCAGGTTCTTGGGAGTGTGAAGAGGAGCTGGCGGCGATGAAGGAGCGAATTTACTCGCCAATGGAAAACCCGGCGGCGTTCCGACCCCCGCCGCCTACGCCGTTGCCGGAAATTGAGGTGGAGGTATCCAAGACCGTTGTCCAGCCGCTGTTAAATGGTGTGCCGGTGGCGCCGGGAAGTTGGTCGTCGGACGGCCGTTACTTTGTGTTTGGCGCTAAAAACGAATCGCTGGCAGTGATCACGCTGCACTTTTTGCATGGACAAACCGGCGAGATATGCACTGTGAATGGCGACTTCCCTTATGTGGAGACGCTGCGCCAACATCACATCTGGCTGCCAGACGGCGAAGCCGAAGCGGTGGCGGCCCGTCTGCTCTACCTGGACGCAAATGGCGAGATGACCGTTTTTACACCGTGCCAGCCAGAGGGGGAGCGGTTGACGGAGCATTTCCCAGAGACGTTTACGCAAATTGCGGCAGTTGCGCCCGAAAACGGCCGTTTCCTGTTGCAGAGTGACACGGCGTTTGCAATTCTGGACGGCCACACGCTCACCCTCCAGCCCATCCCCGATGTAACCCCCAACCCCTATGATTTGCATTGGGATCAGGCTACCTGGCTGCCTGGTGGGGAGCGTTCTGGTGGGAAGAGGCTGGTCATTAATCAGTTGGACGGCCGTACGGGTGACAATGCGGGCAGCACCCTCTTTGTAATAAATGGCGACAGCGGCCAGGTAGAGCAAAGCCTGCACCTGGCCGGTGATTTTGGACAGAGCGCGCCATGGACCGAAGGCTTGAGCGAAGATGAAATCCTTATGCACAGCAGCGGCGAATGGTCGCTTGTAGATTTCAGCACCGACCCACCACAATTCACAAACATATTGGCAGACATTTTCCACCTGGATATTGACTTTCCCGGCGAAGTATCTGCCTCTGGCGCTTATATTGATCCAGATGGCAATGGTTATTACCTGGCGGTACGCCTCAACCACCCGCGCAACCAGGCCACTTACCTTTACCATTCCGTAACGGGGCGCGTGCATGTATATGACCATGAACACCACACCCTGCTGCTTTTTGCCGACGGGGAGTTGTGGGAAATGGCAAAGCAGGAGAGTGAACCAACTTACCGGGATGCGTATGATGTGGTTATGGCCGAACAGCCAGAGGTCACACTGCCACGCCTCTTCCTTACCGGCCATACCCCGCGTGAATACCCCCATTTGAGTTTGCGCTATCTGCCGCACACATCGCACCTGGTGGCAGCTTCGGCACATGGCGTTTCGCTGGTCTCACTGCCGGATGGGGAGATGGTGATGTATTGGGATTTGGTGGGGGATGGGTTTTCTCCCTGGCTCATGCCATCCCCTGATGGTTCGGCGTTGGTGGCGGTGAAGGATTATGGTGGGTTGTATTACCTGCCGCTGCGTGACGAGTGAGGCGTGAGAGTGGGACAATAAACATGTTTGTGGCTGGCGTCGAGTCGTATCAGGTGTGGCGCGGGGTGGGGGGACGGCCGTTTTACTCCCAACCCCCGCACCAGTTACCGGTAGCTGACCGGCCCACGAAAAAGTGAGCGTATGACAGAAATAAACGAGTACAAAGCTGGTTGGCGCATCATTTTTCTGGTGCTGCTGCTGGTGGCGCTGAGCGGCCCCTGGTACTTTGACAGGGTCTCAGTACCGGGCCAATATGCCTGTTCATCCGGCATTCGCCTGGATGAGAACTTTTGTGGCTTACCCGGATCGGGACTGGCGATTGTTCCTTTTGCTTTCGGTGGGCTTTTTAACACAGCACGAGAGTTGTTGGCGGCCCCTACAGAGTTTGCTACCTGGAGCCGTATGTTGCTGTTTAGCCTGCTGCTCTGGCTGATCTTGCTGCCTTTTCTCAGTACCTTGTTCGTGATGTGGCGACCAGAAAACCGGCGCGGACAGATGATTCATATGATCATGTTGGGTGTAGCGGCGATAAGCGCCGGGGTGTTTCTGAGCCTGCCATACTTTTCGAGACTGCACTGGGCCTTGTGGGGCCCCTGGTTCTACATCTGTCTGGCGCTCAGTATGCTGTTGTTTGAGTTATTGGCGTTTTGGGAAAATGGCGCGACGCTGCGGCGCGACGCTCTGGAAGAGCAGCCATCCACTCTATGAACGTTTACCACACACCAGCCAGGGCGCTCACCTGGGTTTATCGTTGCTTTCTGCGCCTCTTTCCATCCCCTTTCCGCCAGGAATTTGCGGATGAAATGGAGACGCTGTTTCAGGAACAACTTCAGGTGGCAAAGGCCAACGGCCGTTTCCCCCTCCTCCTCTTCTTCCTGCGTGAACTGGCCGGTTTGCTGGGGGGTGGTCTACGCCAGCAGCTCTATTTCCGCAGGGCACGGCCGTTGCTGGCGGTCCAGGTTGGTGGTGGCGTCACGACATTGACCGGCCCTCACATCCCCTGGCGCAAAATCGTGCTGCTGATTGCCTGCCTGCTGCCCCTGCTGCCGGTGGTTGTTTATCTCACTGGCTTGAGCGCCATGCGCGCGTCTGAGAATCGCCGGGTGGTCAACCAGGTGGCGCTGGCCGATTTTGACGGCGACGGCCGTCTGGATGCCCTGATCATCCTCAACCGCCGGGAGCGCGATGACCCACCGGATCGTCTGCTGCTGAATGAAGGCGATGGCCGTTTTGCCGCCAGCGATCTGTGGCCGGAAACCGCCTTTGTCCAGGCGGTGGCAGTTGGCGACCTGACCGGGAATGGGCGTATGGACGTGACCATTGCCTACACAAGCGGCGGGTTGGGGCGTGTACTGAACCACGACAGTGGCACGCTGGTTCCCTTTGGTATTAACCCTGAGGGTTATGCCTACGGCAGCAGCAGTTGGGCATTAACATGGGTCGGGCGGTCGCTCTGGCCGATTTGAACGGCGGCGGTTCCCTCGATGCATTTGTGGTTCATGGCAATAACTGGCCGTATACCGCCTGGTTCAATGATGGGCAGGGGAACTACACTGAAAGCGACCAACAATGGCAGCAGTCGGGTGGTTTTGCCATCGCGTTGGGAGATGTCAATGGTGATGGTTTTCCCGATGCGGTGGTGGGCCGCGATGGCGCGGACGAAATCTGGCTCAACGACGGACAGGGCCACTTTACACGGGGGCAGCGTGTTGGCAGCGGGTTTACCAACGCCATCTTCCTGGCTGATCTGGACGGCGATGGCGATCTGGATATGGTAGCCGGGGGCCATACCGGCGCCCGCATCTGGCTAAACGATGGGGTGGGGCAGTTCCGCAAAGGCCAGCGTATCGGTCACGGCCGTGACCAGGCCATTGCCGTAGGTGACGTAACCGGTGATGGTATTGTGGACATCTTCGTGGCCGGCGTGGAATCGTATCAGGTGTGGCGGGGGGTGGGGAACGGCCGTTTCACCCCCGTACCGTAGTACCATTTGTTTGTTGATTTACCAGACTCCCAACGATACAATTGCGTCTGTCTTGGGAGTAAAAATGACAACTCACCCACCTGAGTGTACTTTGCTCACCTCAACCACAACCTGACAAAGAGTTTCTGTTTGCCCTGGTAGGATTCGGCCATCACCCTCACGACGGCCGTCTGGCTAAACAGCAAGAATCCCTTTGTACGCAATCAATCAGAAAAACAGTAAGGAGACCTTCCATGATATCTGGTAGAAGAAGCACTCAGGGCTACGGCCGTGTGTTGTTAGTTCTTGTTCTTATCCTCCTGTTAACCAGCCTGGTGACGGGGACCAGGCCAACACAGGCAGCAGGAACCGTCAGCCTGACAACGTTCGGCGTGCCTTATACGCAGGATTTCGACACGCTGGCCAGTTCAGGCACATCCAGCGCCGTTCCCACCGGCTGGGATTTTAGCGAGTCTGGAACCAATGCCAATACCACTTACACAGCCGGTACCGGCTCAAGCAATACCGGAGATACCTATAGTTTTGGCCTGAGTCCACTGGCCGACCGCGCTTTGGGCGGTTTGCGCAGCGGCAGCCTCATTCCGCTCATCGGTGTGCAATTTACCAATGACACAGGGGCGACCATTACCTCACTCGACATAGCATATACCGGTGAGCAATGGCGGCTTGGACAAATTACCGAAGACCTCGCTGCTGACCGCCTGGATTTCCAACTCAGCACAGACGCCGCCAGCCTGACCACGGGCACATGGGCCGATTATGACGATCTGGACTTTTCAAGCCCAACGGTTGCCGGTACGGTTGGCGCGCTGGATGGCAACGCGGCGGCTAATCGCACCGCATTGGCTTTTACAATCACCGGCTTGAGCATCCCCAATGGCGCCACTTTCTGGATACGTTGGGCTGACATAGACATCTCTGGCTCCGATGACGGTCTGGCGGTGGACGACTTCGCGTTAACACCGCAAGGCGGCGTCACAGTCGCCGCCGACCCCAAGATCAACGAATTTTCGGCCAGCACTGCCGGCACAGATGTGGAATACGTGGAAATCATTGGCGATCCCCATACCAATTATGCTGCGTATACAATCCTGGAAATTGAAGGGGACAGCGGCACGGCCGTGGGCACCGTAGATGAAGTTATCAACCTGGGCACAACCGATGCCAACGGTCTTTACCTGGTTAACCTGCCCGCAAACGCGCTTGAAAACGGCAGCATCACCCTACTGCTCGTTAAAAACTTCACGGGTGCGCTGAACGCCGACCTGGATACCAATAATGATGGTGTCTTGGACACCACCCCCTGGGAGGCCATCGTAGATTCCGTAGCCGTGAATGACGGCGGTGCTGGCGATGTCACCTACGGCGCACCCACCCTGGGCGTCTCGTATGATGGCCTGCCCTTTGCGCCGGGTGGCGCTTCCCGCATCCCGGATGGGCTGGATACCGATTCGGCCGCCGATTGGGTGCGCAATGACTTTGATCTGGCAGGCATTCCCGGCTTCCCCGGCACGCCCGACGTTGGCGAAGCCTACAACACGCCAGGTGAATTAAACGCCATCGTTCCGCCGCCTACCCCGCAACTGGTCATTAACGAAATTGATTACGACCAGCCCAGTACAGATACGGCCGAATTCGTTGAGATCAAAAACAACGGTTCGGCGGCAGTTTCCCTTAGTGGTTGGACCCTGGAGCTTGTCAATGGTAACGGTGGCGGCGCAGTGATATATGACACAATTGCGCTTCCCAATGTGAGCCTCGCAGCGGGTGATTACTTTGTTGTTTGCGCCAATGCGGCAACCGTTCCCAATTGTGATCTGGATGATGCTCCCGACACCAACTTCATTCAAAATGGTGCGCCTGATGCCGTCGGTCTACGTTTCAATGGCGACTTGATGGATGCGGTCAGTTACGCGGGAAATACCGGCGCGCCTTATACCGAAGGCTCGGGCATAGGCCTGGTGGATAGCGCTATCGCGGGTGAGGGTATCTCACGTTGTCCCGATGGCTCTGATACCAATCAAAACAATGTGGACTTTGTCCTGACAGGCATCACCCCTGGCGCTGCCAACGACTGCGCCAGCGCCGACCCGCAACTGACAATCAATGATGTAACCCTCAATGAAGGTGACAGCGGCACGACCACGTTCTCTTTCACCGTCAACCTGGGTGCGCCAGCGGCAGCCGGCGGTGTAACGTTTGATATTGCCACGGCCGATGGCACAGCCACCTCGCCAGATGACTTCACGGCGAAGTCGCTGACCGGACAAACCATTCCGGCGGGCAGTTCCATTTATACATTCAGTGTCCTGGTTAATGGCGACACAAGCGATGAGCCTGATGAGAGCTTCTTTGTCAATATCAGCAACGTCACCGGGGCCATCGTCGCCGACGGGCAGGGTCAGGGAACCATCCTGAACGATGACAATGTGGCCATCACCCGTATTCATACCATTCAGGGTAGTGGCGACACGGCCGTGTCCGGCACATTCACCGTTGAAGCCATTGTGGTAGGCAGCTACCAGACTCAGGACAGCGGGCAATTGCGCGGTTTCTTCATACAGGAAGAGGACGCCGACGCTGACGCCGATCCGTCCACTTCTGAAGGCATTTTTGTCTTTTGCAGCGGCTGTCCAAAGCTGGTGAGCGTGGGTGACAAGGTGCGTGTGACCGGCAGTTCCAGTGAGTATTTTGGCATGAGCCAATTGACTGCGTCCACAGCAGCCAGCGTCACCATTATCAGCTCTAGCAATGCATTACCAACCCCGGCTACGGTGCAACTGCCTGTGCCCGGCGTGCCAACCGGCAATCTGGCCGCCGCTACGGCCGTCATCAACGCCTACTTTGAACCGTTTGAAGGTATGTTGGTCACTTTCCCGGCTACCCTGTCGGTCAGCGAGTATTTTGAACTGGCGCGTTACGGCCAGGTCATTCTCACCGAAGGGGGACGGCCGCATACGTTCACGGCCGTCAACACCCCCACTGCCGCCGGCTACATCAACCACCAGATCGATCTGGCCTCACGCAAGGTCATCCTGGATGACACCGATAACCGCCAAAACCGGCCGACAGATGCGCCAAACACAGCGTATTACTACCCTATTCCGGGGCTTAGCACCGGCAACTACTTCCGCGGCGGTGATACCATCGCCAATCTGACGGGTGTACTGCATTGGTCGTTTGCCGGTCAGACCGGTACAGACGCCTGGCGCATCCGCCCCGTGCCTGAGGCATTTAGCTATGCCTTTACCCCGGTCAACACGCGCCCAGCCGTGCCGGAAGTACAAGGCTCTTTGAAAATCGCCAGTTTCAATGTTCTCAACTACTTCTTAACCATTGATACGACCTCATCGAACGATTCGGGCTTTTGTGGGCCATCAGGCACACAGGACTGCCGGGGCGCGGACAGCGTTCAGGAATTGGAACGCCAGCGCACCAAACTACTGGCAGCACTCTCCGCCATTGATGCCGATGTCTTTGGCTTCATGGAAATGGAGAATACCCCTGGCGTCGAGCCGCTGGCCGACATTGTGGCCGGTTTGCCGGGCTACGATTACATTGATACCGGCGCGATTGGCGGCGACGCCATCCGGGTTGGGATCATTTACAAGACTGCCACGGTGCAGCCTGTTGGCGACTATGCAATTCTTACCAGCAGTGTTGACCCGCGCTTCAACGACGCCCGCAATCGCCCGGCGCTGGCGCAGACCTTTGAAGAGATTGCCACCGGTGAACGGGTGACGGTGGTGGTCAATCATCTCAAGAGTAAAGGCTCTGGTTGTGGGGCCGGCGATGACGACACCACCACGGGCCAGGGCAACTGTAACGGTACGCGCACGCTGGCCGCCCAGGCTTTGGCAGACTGGTTGGCAACCGACCCCACCGGCAGCGGCGACGCCGATGTACTGATCATCGGCGACCTGAATTCATACGCCCAAGAAGACCCGATTGTGGCTCTGCAGAATGCCGGTTACACCGACCTGGTGGCCTCGTTTGGCGGCGCCAATGCTTACGGTTATGTCTTCGATGGCCAATTGGGCTACCTGGATCATGCGCTTTCCAATGCCAGCCTGACGCCTCAGGTGGCTGATGTGGCCGAGTGGCACATTAACGCCGATGAAATTCCTCTGTTTGATTACAATGATGACGTGCGCGACCCAGGTGAGCGGGATGCGTTTGAGGAAGAATCGGATGTGTTCCCGCTTTACGAGCCGAATGCATTCCGCACCTCCGACCATGATCCGGTTATCATCGGCCTGAACCTGTTCACGCCGAACAATCCGCCGACGGTGGACGCCGGTGGGCCATATGTGGTGGTGGAAGGTGGATCGGTGCTGGTCACGGCCGTTGGCGCTGACCCTGATGGTGATCCTTTGACCTACGAATGGGACCTGGACAACGATGGTTTGTTTGAAACGGCCGGGCAGAGCGCCACTTTCTCCGCCGCTTTGCTCAGCGCCCCCGGCAGCCACACCATTGTCGCCCGTGTCACCGACACCGGCGGCCTGACTGCCACCGACCAGGCCACCGTATCCGTCGTGTATAACTTCACCGGGTTCTTCCAGCCTGTAGAAAACCTGCCTGCCTTCAATCTGGTCACGGCCGGCAGCGCCATTCCTATGAAATTCAGCCTGAACGGCGACAAGGGGTTAAACATCTTTGCCCCCGGATTCCCCACCTCAGTCGGTATTGGTTGTGACACTGGCAGCCCGGAAAACGACGTGCAAGAAACCGTTACCGCCGGGAGCAGCAGCCTCAGTTATGATCCGGATACGGACACCTACACTTACGTGTGGAAGACAGCCAAAGTATGGAAGAATACCTGCCGCCAGTTCTGGTTGAAGTTGGACGATGGCACGATTTATATGGCTAACTTCCGTTTTAGATAATTTCAGTCCCAGAGGTGGCACGGTTGTAAACCGACCACAGCACGTGTGACGCAAAAGGCGGAAGAGGATCAATGCCTCTTCCGCCTTTTTTTTAGGACTGTTTCAGGATGTTGAGCATCGTGAGAAGGTTTTATCCAGCTTCGCAGCATTATGTTAACTTTCATGCAATCGCCCTAAAGTGTGCCCCTTGCCTGGCACTGCGGTTGGTGATACCATAACATCCCGGTGCATAGAAGGCACACATCTTTTCTGAGGGTAGGTAGATGGCCTGGTTAACCGGAAAAAAGCATAAGTGGGGTAAGAAGCCGTATGCTTCTCCCTTTCATAATAAAACCAAAGCCTGATCCTTTTTGGGGATCAGGCTTTTTTTTTGCTTGTTACGGAGAAATGCGTATGTCTGAAACAATCACCTTACCAGGTCTGGTGGATGTCCACACCCATCTGCGCGTACCGGGTGGCGAACACAAGGAAGACTTTTATACCGGCACAGCCGCAGCCTTAGCCGGTGGCATCACCCAACTTCTGGCAATGCCCAATACCTCGCCGCCGCTGACCTTGCCGGAAGTGATGGCTGAGACGTTAGACACAGCCCGGCGGGATGTGGTCTGTGACGTGGGCTTGTTTGCCGGGGCCAGCCCAGAGCAAATTGACCGGCTGCCCACGTTGGCCCCCTATGCGGTGGCGCTCAAGATTTATCTGAACGACACATTTGGCAAACTGCGGGTGGAAGATGTGCCCACACTGCGCAGCTGCTTCCAGACGTGGCCGCGCGAAAAGCTGATTGCTATGCACGCCGAAAAGCAGAGCGTGGCGGTTGGTATTGGTCTGGCGGCAACCTATGATCGCCCGGTGCATTTTTGCCACATCAGCCGCCGCGAGGAGATTGAATTGATTGCCGATGCCAAAATGCGCGGCCTGCCGGTAACGTGTGAGGTGACACCCCATCACCTGTTTATGGATGTGACGGATCGGGAGCGATTGGGCATGTTGGCCGATATGCGTCCGGTGTTAGGCACGCCGGATGATGTAGCGGCGCTGTGGGCGCATTTACATGACACGGTGGATTGCATTGCTACCGATCACGCGCCGCACACGCTGGCGGAGAAGCAGTCGGACAATCCGCCACCAGGGGTAGCCGGGTTGGAAACGTCGCTGGTGTTGATGTTAACGGCCGTGACCGAAAACCGCCTCACCCTCAGCCGCCTCATGCAACTGATGCACGCCAACCCCCGCCGCCTGTACCACTTGCCTGAGCAGCCAGACACGCAGGTGGATGTGGAAATGACGCCGACCGTCATTCACAATGAGACGATGCACAGTAAGTGTGGCTGGACACCGTTTCACGGCCGTAGCGTCGCCGGGCGCGTCAAACGGGTGGTGTTACGGGGACAGGTGGTGTATGAAGATGGGAAGGTTCTGGCACAGCCAGGATCGGGAAAGGTGATTGTGTAATGATGTGATTGTCATTCCAACGAGTCTTCGAGGAGGAATCTTTCCCACTATTGCAAGAGAGGGATTCCTCTCTCCGAAGACTACGTTCGGAATGACACAAGAAAATAATTGAGGAGAAACAAAATGCAACTGAAACCATTGTTTAACTTTGATGAAATGCAGTCTACCCCGGATGTGGGTAATGGGTTGACGGGCATGGACATCCTGTCGGTGGCGCAGTTTGACCAGGAGAAGATCGAATACATCTTCGCCCGCGCCCGTGAAATGCGGGAGATGGTGCAGCGCGTACATGGCGCGGATTTGTTGAAGGGGCAGGTGTTAAGCTGCCTCTTTTACGAACCCAGCACCCGTACCAGTTCCTCTTTTATCGCCGCGATGGAGCGATTGGGCGGCAGCGTCGTTCCCATCACGCAGGGTGTCCAGTTTAGCTCGGTGAGCAAAGGGGAGACGCTGGCGGATACCATTCGCACGTTGGAGCAGTATTCGGACGTGATTGTGCTGCGCCACCCGGAAATTGGCGCGGCCAAGTTGGCGGCCGATTATGCCGATATTCCGGTGATCAATGCCGGTGATGGGCCAGGTGAACATCCCACCCAGGCGCTGCTCGATTTGTTTACCATTCAGGATGAGCTGGGCCAGATTGAGGGCTTGAAGGTGGCGATGATCGGGGATTTGCGTTACGGCCGTACCGTCCATTCGCTTACCAAACTACTGCTGGGCTACAACGTCAGCCTGCGCTTCGTCTCCCCGGAAATCTTGCGTCTGCCGCTGACGGTGATGAACCAGGTGATTGACGCCGGTGTAGACGCCCGCGAGACGCACGATGTGGCCGACGTCATTCAAAACGCCGATGTACTGTATGTGACCCGTGTGCAAAAAGAGCGTTTCTCTGACCTGGCCCAGTATGAGGAAGTCAGGAATTTCTATGAGATTACGGGCGATCTGATGGAAAAGGCGAAAAAGAAGATGATTGTCATGCACCCTTTGCCGCGTGTGGGCGAAATTCACTACAACGTGGACAAAGACCCCCGCGCCGCCTACTTCCGACAGGTGAAAAACGGCATGTACATTCGCATGGCGCTTCTCGCTGCCGTGTTAGGCAAAGCATAAAAAAAGCCCACCATACGGTGGGCTTTTTTTATCGCAATCCCGTCAGGCTGCGGGCGATGACCATGCGTTGGATTTCGCTGGTGCCTTCGTAGATTTCGGTGATTTTAGCGTCGCGGTAGTATCGCTCCAGCGGCATTTCTTTGCTGTAACCCATGCCGCCGTGAATCTGGATCGCTTCTTTGGCGCAGAAGTTAGCCGTTTCGCTGGCGAATAGCTTGGCCATGCTGCTTTCCAGTGAGTAGCGTTTGCCGGTGGCGGCGGCTTCCTTTTTCGCCAGACATGCCTGATAAATGAGCAGGCGGCTGGCTTCTACGCGGGTTTTCATGTCGGCCAGCTTCTGCTGGATCATCTGGAACTGGCCGATTTTCTGCCCAAACGCCTCGCGCTCTTGCGCATAGACAATAGAGGCTTCCAGAGCGGCTTCGGCAATGCCTTGCGCCTGGGAAGCGATGCCGATGCGCCCGGCGTCCAGCACTGTCATGGCGATTTTGAACCCTTCGCCTTCCTTGCCTAGCCGGTTTTCCAGGGGACATTGGTAATTGTCGAAGATGATTTCGCTGGTGGCGCTGGCGCGGATGCCCATTTTGGGTTCTGTTTTACCGCGCTCAAAACCGGGCTGATCGGTTTCAATGAGGAAAGCCGTAATGCCACTGGCCCCCTTTTCGGGGTGGGTGGGCGCGAAGAGGACGATGACATCGGCGTAGGGGGCAGAGGTGACCCAGGATTTACGGCCGTTAATCACATAATGTGTTCCGGCTTCATTCAGCACTGCCCGGCTTTTCATGTTGCCGGCGTCGCTGCCGCTCATTGGCTCCGTCAGGCTGTAAGCGCCGATCTTTTCGCCGCTGGCGACGGGGACCAGGTATTTCTGCCGCTGCGCCTCGGTGCCATACTTCATAATGCCGTGGCAGTAGAGGGAATTGTTCACGGACATGATGGTGCCGTGGCTGGCGTCCGCTTTGCAGATTTCGATGAGGGCTAATGCATAGGCCAGTGTGTCCATGCCAATGCCGCCGTACTCTTCCGGCACCTCGATGCCCATAAAACCCAACTGTCCCATTTTACGCACCGTTTCAATGGGGAATTGGCCGGTTTCGTCGTGGTGGGCGGCGATGGGGGCAATTTCCTGTTGGGCAAAACGGCGCGCTTCTAGCTGAATCATGCGATGTTCTTCGTTGATAAAGTCAAACATGGTGGGAACCTCCGTAGTTTGTGAGCAGTTAGCAGTAGGCAGTGAGCAGTTAACGGCTCACCGCTCACTGCTCACTGATGACTGATGACTGTCATTATAAATTTCTCAAAATCCTGGTTTGTTAATTCAAATCCTTCCAGCCAGCGATGTTGCTCGGCCAACCACTGTTTGCCGTCTTTGCCTGCCAGGACATCGGCGGGTATTTTTTCGGGGCGGCTGGGCAAGGAAAGGTAACGGCTGCGGGCGTCAGTGGCGTAGACATCGGCGGGGTAAATTTCGTGAAAGTGGGCACGGCCGTGACGCGCCATGAACTCCTCCGCCTTTTTGGGGGCAATGTACGTGTAGGCAATTAACTGATTTTCCCCCTCCCGTATTTGCACCGCCAGACAAATCCATTTTTCAGGCACACGCCGTTCCCGTCCCCCGCGTTTGTACCCTTTGAGCGTGAACCGCCAGTACAGTTGATTCATATTGCTACGCCAGTTCAGTGTATAGGGTGACAAATCAAGGTCCTGTACCAGGATGCCATTTTCATCTAGCGTCAGCACCCGCCCACTGTGCCAGACGCGCTTCAACCCTTTCTCCACGCCCCACACCGCCGCCAGCGCCAGCACCAATGAACTGGAACAGGCGATAATGAAAGCGAAATCTACCAACCCCGGAGGGGCCAGCCGCGGCCACATTGTGTTCAGAAGGATAAAAAAGAGGATGGTACAGGCAAAAAGGAGGACGATGACGGTCACGCGCAGCCCACTATGTTCTTGATCGGCGTGCAGCACAATGGGTGAGGAAGTGGTTGTGGTCATGCCCCTATTTGTAAACCGCTCCGTCAAATCTGGCAACAATCTGCTGGTGGCTGGCGGCGGGTAACAGGTACCCGCCGCCAGCCACCATATACATATTGCATCTTCACCTATCCTCCGTTATACTACCAACCATCTACTGTGCGGGATATTACAACAAAACTTTTATAGGGAGAGAGGGCATGAAAGTCTCCTGTTTACAAGAGAATCTGGCGAAAGGGTTGAGTATTGTGGGGCGGGCCGTCAGCACTCGTTCCACACTGCCGGTGTTGGCGAATGTGCTGTTGGAGACGGATAACGGCCGTCTCAAACTCTCGGCGACTAATCTGGAAATTGTGGTCACCTGTTGGATTGGGGCCAAGGTGGAGGAGGATGGCGCCATCACCGTCCCCGCACGATTGTTGAATGATTTTGTCAGCCAACTGCCGCAAGAGCGGGTGGAGTTGATGCTCAATGAGCGCACCCAGACGCTGCACATCACCTGTGCCCGCAACGAGGCCAACATCAAAGGTATTGATGCCCAGGAATTCCCGCTGGTGCCCAAACCGGATCAAGCTAATCGTATTCGCGTGGAAACGGCCGTGTTCAAACAAATGATCAACCAGGTAGCCTTAGCTGCCGCCACCGATGACACCCGGCCCACACTGACCGGCGTTTCCACCACCTTTGATAACAGCCAGGTTTTGATGGTAGCGACCGATGGGTTTCGCCTCTCGATGAAGTCGGCGCATATTCCCAGTTCAGTGGATAAGAGTACGGCCGTGCTCATTCCCGCCCGTGCCCTCAGTGAGCTATATCGCATAGCCAGTGACGACAGTGAAGCCATCTTCATTTCTCTGCCAGAAGGGCGAAACCAGATTATTTTTGACATGGAAAATATCGTCCTGGTTTCGCAACTGATTGATGGCAGCTTCCCCGATTACACGCCTATTGTGCCCAAACGCCATAATACCCGCACTATCATGGGCACGGCCGATTTTCGCAAGGCTTGTAAGGCTGCCGAGATTTTCGCCCGCGAATCCAGCCACACCGCCCGCGTAAAAATTGATCCCGGCGACGAGATTACGCCCGGATCGGCCATTGTCGCTGCCACCAGCACCGAAACCGGTGATAACGTCACGCAAATTGACGCCATGGTCAACGGCGACCCTGTCGAGATTGCCTTTAACGTGAAGTACATGACCGACGTACTCAATGTGATTGATACGCCACAAGTGGCGCTGGAAACCACCGGCCCCATGGACCCAGGCGTCATCAAACCGGTTGGCGACACAGATTTCATGCACATCATCATGCCCATGCACTTTGGACGATAATCAAAGATATTGAGATATTGACTCGTCAATATCTCAAATCTCAACACCTCAGACAAACATCATGGCCGAACTTCTAGACGTGGTGGGATTATTTGGTACTGCTGGTAGCTCTGCCTGGCGTGATAAAGTGATGGCCCGATTGGCGGCGGCGGGCGTTGCCTATTTTAATCCCGTCGTGCCGGATTGGACGCCCGCTCACGCTGAAATTGAATCACAACATCTGGCCACTGACCGTGTTATTTTGTTGGTCATCACCGGGGAGACGGAGAGTTATGGTAGTCTGGCGGAAACGGGATGGGCGGCTTTGTCTGCGGCCCAAAACGGGCAGACGATGTTGTTGGTCATTCAGGACTACCACGGCGATCACAAATCTGCTGCTAACCGGGCGCGGGCGTTGGTGCGTGCCCATGCCCAAAAAGCGGGCATGACGGTGTACGACGATATTGACACGGCCGTGTCCGCTGCCATCGAGATTTTCCGTAATCGGTAATCGGGTATCCGTAATCGGTCGTTTTACCGTTTACCGATTACCTCTTGCAGCCGATCCGGTCGGTCGGTGATAATCCCATCTAAGCCCATATCCAGTAGTCGTTCCATTTCGGCCGTTTCGTTAATCGTCCAGGCATGAACCATAATGTTCTGGGCATGAGCATTATTCACAAATCGCTCTGTCAGCACATCCACTTCCCCCAAAACAGGCAAATTGGCCGTTGTTGGCACCTGAAACGCTTCCGCCGGCGATTGATACAACGCACTGAGGCCGAGGACGCTGAGAATCCAAAACGGCCGTATCTCCGATTCTGTCATGGAAGTAGCCACATCCGGGCAGGCAGCTCTAAACGCTGTGAGTGCATTGTCGTGAAACGAACCGATCAATGTCTTGTTGGTCATGTTGTATTGTTGGATAAACTGGCAGAGGGCTTCGGCTACGGCCGTGTCATCCGGCTTAATCTCAATGTTCATGGGCATGTCGGGGAATGCTGTGAACACCTCATCCAGCGTGGGAATCGTGATGCCCTGCCCCCGAAATGGGTAGGTTTGCCCTTCATCATCCGTCCAGTAATAGCCGGCGTCGAGCGTCTGAACTTCGGCCAGCGTCATCTCTTTCACCGCGCCGCTGCCATCGGTGGTGCGGTCTACGGTGGCGTCGTGAATAAGCACAAACACGCCGTCGGCTGTCTGATGTACGTCCATTTCCAGCACATCCACTTTCATCTCAACCGCATGTTGAAAGGCGAACATGGTGTTGCTGGGCCATAGTTGTTCTCCCCCTTGATGCGCGATATTCAACGGCCGTCCCGTCTCAAATTGGGCAAAAAAGGGATGCGCCGGCACCGGCTCTACTCGCGCCCGCAAAATCAGGTAAACCACCAGGCCAATCACCACAATCACACCAATCACCATACCAATTTTTCGCCACATATCATTTCCTCCAGTCGAAGTTAGCACTATTGTATGAAGTTACGGCCGTTCTCCCAAGCTGTAATTTGTAACCCGTAATCGGTAATCCGTAATCCGTAACCCGAAGCCAGACGCATCACGCATCCCGCATCACGCATCACGGATTACGCATCACGGCCCCGTTTGCCCACCTCGTATCAATCAGTATAATCCCCACACGACACAAAACTACGGAGACAGGTATGGCAAAACGAGCAGTATTTCCTTTTACAGCAATCGTCGGGCAGGAACGTATGAAGCGGGCGTTGATCCTCAACGCCGTCAGCCCGCGTATTGGCGGCGTCCTCATTCGCGGCGAACGGGGCACGGCCAAGTCTACGGCGGCCCGCGCCCTGGCGGCGCTGCTGCCCGATATGGAGGTGGTGGCCAACTGCCGTTTTAGCTGCGACCCCAACCGCCCCGACCAATGGTGCGATGATTGCCGCGTGCGCCACGCCGATGGCGTCTTGGCTATTGCCACCCGACGCACCCCCTTCATTGACCTGCCTGTCAGCGCCACTGAAGACCGGGTGGTGGGCACGCTCGATATTGAGCAAGCCATCCAGAAAGGTGAGAAGCATTTTGAGCCAGGCGTATTGGCCTCGGCCAATCGTGGCTTGCTTTATGTGGATGAAGTAAATCTGCTGGATGACCACGTGGTTGACCTGCTGCTGGATTCGGCGGCGATGGGCGTGAACATTGTCGAGCGCGAAGGCATCAGCTTTTCTCATCCGGCTCGCTTTATTTTGGTGGGCACCATGAACCCGGAAGAAGGGGATTTACGGCCGCAGTTACTCGACCGTTTTGCCTTTTCGGTGAACATCACCGGTCTGAAAGACGCCACACAGCGGGTGCAGATTATGGAGCGCCGCCTGGCCTTTGAAGTCAGCCCGGTGGAGTTTCAGGAAGAGTGGGCATCATCAGAAAAAGCTTTGTCTGACCGGATCAGCCGGGCGCAGGGCAAGGTGAACCAGGTGCGGTATTCGCGGCGCGACCTGGCTTCCATTGCCGGGCTGACGGCGGCGCTGAATGTGGACGGGCATCGTGCTGACCTGGTGATCCTGCGCGGGGCACAGGCACATGCTGCCTTTAACGGCCGTGACCGCATTACCGACGAAGACATTATTCTGGCGGCAGAACTGGCGCTGCCTCACCGCATTAAGGGGCGCATGTTCCAGGACACGGCCGTGTCTGCCTCCGAACTGGAAGACCGCCTCAGCGAAGTGCAAAGCGACATGGGTGACGGCGACATGGACGGCGAACCCCAGGAAGTCCAACAGCAGCAGAGTGACGTAAAAAAAAAGCCTTAGATTCTGAAATGGGTGAAGGGGCCGAAACGCAACAGCAAGCGGAAGCCGGCCCCCAGCCCATCCCCCAATCCGCCCAGGACAGCAAATGGTGGGAGGGTGGCCAACAGGTAGCCTCCAAACAGGAATTTCATACCCGCCGCCTGGATACGCAGCTAGACCGGCTGACGCGCAACCGCGCCGGACGCCGTTCCCAAACCAAAACCGACCGCAAACGCGGCCATTACATTCGCGCCCGCCTGCCGCACGGTAAAGTGCGCGACCTGGCCTTCGACGCCACCATGCGCGCCGCCGCTCCCTACCAGTTGCAGCGCGACCGCTCCAAAATGGCGCTGGCCTTGAAACGACAAGACCTGCGTGAAAAAGTGCGGGTGCGCCGCCAGTCGAACCTAATTCTTTTTGTGGTGGATGCCAGTTGGAGTATGGCCGTCGCCGAGCGCATGGAAGCTACCAAAGGGGCGATTCTGTCACTGCTGACGGATGCCTACCAGCGGCGCGATCGAGTGGGATTGATCGTTTTTAACAAAAACAATGCCAATCTGACGCTGCCACCCACCAACTCCGTTCTGCTGGCGAAAAAGGCGCTGGTGGATATTGCCGTTGGCGGCAAGACGCCGCTTTCGGCCGGGCTGCTGCTGGCTTATGAAGTGTTCCGCAAAGAGGAGTTGGTTCACCCCGACGTGATGCCGATGATGATTTTGCTGACGGATGGGGCGGGCAATGTGAGCATGTCTGACCTGCCGCCGCAGGTGGAAGCGCATCAGATTGCTGACCACATCCGCGAGATTGGCGTGCGTTCGGTGGTAATTAACATGGAACATGCGGCCTTTGACCAGGGGTTGGCGCGACAGTTGGCCGAACGGTTGGATGGCCCCTGTCATACGCTGGATGATTTGCGGGCTGAGACATTGTATCGGGCGGTGTTGGATGAGTTGGATTAAGGGGATTGGGAGATTGAGTCTTTTGACCTGCCCGTCTCATTATTCCCCTTCTGAGGAAGGAAGGCCTGACCGCTGATCTCCGCGCACGGCATATAGAAAATGCAACCCGTCCAGAATAATAATGCCTTGATAAGTTTCCCCCAGGTTGAGCAAATGAGGATCATAGGTGACTAAATGCGTAGCCTGCCCTACAACAGCGCAGGCAAGCACAATATCATCGTCAGGATCGTCGGCAATAATCGCTACAATTTGCTGTGAGCTTAATTGAATTTGCTCCCCAAGTGCGTCCAGACTGGCTAGAAACCTGACACGTAGGGCAGGCTCGATCTGGCGAGCAACAAGTTTTTCACGATATTCAAGAAGTAAATCATCAGCGTACAGGAGAGTGAACTCGCCATTACGCCACCTTTGTAATAGTTCAATTGTTGGACTGCTGGGATTTTTACTTTTGAGAGCCGCAATAATGACGTTGGTGTCAAAAACGGCACGGAAGGTCGTTTTATCAGGCATTGCGTACTTCGACATCAGCTTCAACGGCCGTGTCGTCTGTCGCCGATGCTGCCTGAATGGCTTCTATTGTTTTGAAAAAGTAGCTGTCTACTTGTTGATCGGGTCGTTCGCGCAATACTTTGGAAATTTTCTTGACAACTGCCAATTCATAAAGCGCACTGTCTGACCACGGTTTGGACAGATTGGCTTTCACCGCATCTACTTCTGCCTGGGTAATTTCGTAGGTTTCCCCTTCAATTTCATAACGGGCCACAATTGACGATGGGCTAACCAACACCTCGGCTACCTCTGCCAATGCCTGTCGCAAAGCAGCCGCCTCTTTTTCCAGACGTGCCGCCTGATGCTGTAATGTTTGGATTGTTTCCAAAAGTGTGCTTTCTAACATCATGTTTCCTGCTATGGCCTGAATAGTAACACATTCTATTCTGAAAAAGTCAAACTGCCTGACTTTTCCCTGAGTGGTAGGTGATGGCAGCCCGCAGCAAGGCGCGTTCACCGGGGGATAATGGCAGGGCTAACGCTTCCTCAATTGGGTGGAACTGGGCCGCAGTGACATAAAAGTCAGGCTGCATACTGGCCGGATCATAGCTGGCGGCAACGGCCGTATACACTACCTGCACAAAATCGGGATAAGGATAAGGGTAGCCATCCGGCTTGGGGCTGAGGTGGTGAAAGTGGATGAATCCAAGCACGGCCGTTTGCCCCACATGCCAGCCCGTCTCCTCCAACAACTCACGCCTTAAAGCCGTTTCCAGACTTTCACCCGGTTCCCGCCGTCCGCCGGGAACCACATATGGCTCCTCTTCGTGATCGGTGATCACCATCACCTTAGCAGCCCGAAAGAGAATGGCCCGCACCGAAGATAGCACCTCATTGGGGGGTAACTGGCGGCTGAGATAGGTGTGTTGACGCAGGCGCAGTTGTCCATTTCCCCATACCGGCCATGCCTCTGCTACCGGTTCATGCTGGCGCAAAAATGCGGCTAAACTCATCGTCACGCACCCAATTTACAGTCGGGGCCAGGGCCGCCAACGGCGGGCCAGGGCCATACTCAGCAGGATGAAAAGACCACCAAGCCACTGCACGGCCGTTAACCTTTCCCCTAAAAACAAAAATGACCAGATGACGGTGAGCAGCGTCTCCAAGGGGGCCAGCAGGGCGATCTGGCCGCTGCCCAGGCGACGCACGCCGGCAAAAAGCAGCAGCCGCGCCAGAAAGGTGGAGATGACCGCCAGCGCCAGGATGGAAGCCCAACCGGAGGGGCCAGGGGCCGTCCACGGTCGTCCCGCCCATTGCCAGGCCATCAGGCACACGGCCGTGACCCCCAAATTTACATACAGTGTTACCGTCCGCGCCGGGATGTTGGGCAAATACCATTGCGTCATCACCAGATGCAGGGAAACAGTGAAAACGGTGACCAGAACCAGCGCCACACCTACCATATCCACTTCGCCGCCCGGCCCAATGAGCAAATAGACGCCGCCCACCCCCAATGCCAGGCGCACTACATGGCGTTGCGTCATGCGCTCCCCGCGCAGCGTCAACAGCCCCAGCACCACCAGCGGGCTGAGGCTGAAAAGCATGGAGGCGATGGAAGCGTCTAGCCGGGTGAGGGCCACAAAAAAGGCGATAAAACCAATGCCATTGATGATGCCGGAGAGAAAAGCTATCCATCCCAATCGCCGCTCGATGACAAATCGGCCTGGGGAGGTGACGGCGATAAAAATAACAAGCAGCGCCAATGCAATCGCCATCCGGCCAACGAGTACGGCCGTGGGCGCTAACCCTGCCAGAATCGCCCCCCGCGCAATGGGGGGAGCCACGCTAAAACAGACCGTAGAGGCAATGGCAATAATCCAACCAAGCGTGAGGGGGGACACGGCCGTGTTGATTCCATACTTTTCTGCCCAGTTCTTCATTGTTTTATTTGTATTGGAAATGCGTATTCCTCACCATATAATTTCTACTACTTGGTGATATTTTCTCGTGGAGTTTAGACCATCATCTCCACCAGGCGATCCTCAAGTAAGCCATAGCCGGTGACGCGGATTTCTAGCGGCAGCCCTAAATACTCTGAAATTTGCCTGGATTTTGCCGCCAGTTCTGATTCTTCATTCTGTACGAGATAAACCAGTCGCCTGTAATGGCGAAAATACTCTTCTTTCAGTTCTGGGAAACGATCCAGCCCCAATCCCTTCATCACCGTGCCATTAAAGCCGCGCACCAGAAAATCGGTGAGGAAAAATGTGCCTGGTTCTTCTTCCATCAAGTCGTGGAACAGTTGGCCGCCGTACATTTCATAGCAGTGGGGGCCGTCTAGTCGCTCCAGACCATGCCGCGCCAGCATCTCGTCCAGCGCCCCGCGTGAACCACAGTCGCCAAAGACCACAATCGTGCGCTCAAACCGGGCTTTGATTTCCAGGAAGCGTTTTTCCACGTCTGGGGCAATGCGTTCGGGGAATAGGTGGTCAATGGCCGGAATGCCAAATACCTCGGCATCCCAACCGTGTTTTTGCACCATGTCCAACACTTCCCGCGCTAGTGCGCCGCAAATAATGAGGGCTGTGGTCATGGTGGAGATTGGAGATTAGAGATCGGAGATGAAGCCAGTTCCCGCTCTCTAATCTCCACGATCTGGTTGAGATGGGCGGTGTCGTGGTCAACGTGGTGCTGGACGAGGGAACGGACGGATAGGTTGCCCAGGGTTGGGTGTACGGCCGTGACCTGCCAATCACCTGCCTTCAATTCCCGCAGAAAAGCCAGCATCGTCTGCCGTGCCTGCCGGAAGTTGATCAACAAGGTGGTTGTTGGCTGGGTCAAGTCGTGCATGGCGGCGTCAGGGTAGATGGCGGGGATGGTGGACGGACGTTCCGTCACCATCCGTTGCAGCCGGGTCAGTCCTTGCTGCTCAACCATCACCAGGTGGCATAACACGTCGGCGATGCTCCATTCATCAGGCGTTGGGCGATAGGTGAGGTGTGAATCGTCCACGCTTTTTAGCAGGCGTTCTAAATCGCTGGGGGTGGCGGTTAGCGCGTTTAGCAAAACTTCTCGTTTACTCATTCAACCACCGCAAAAACGCGGGCAAAATAGCCCTCTACCAGTTCATTCAATTCCTGGCGCACTCCCTCCGACAGGTCAATGCCCGCCAGCCGCTGCGCCAACTGCTGCTTGAACTCTAGCTGCATCTGCCGGTAAATCTGGATGCGCTGTGCCTGCGGCGACCCGGCCCCGTGCATAGATTCCGTCAGGTAGCCGACGGCATTACGGCCGAGGGTCATATTTTCAATCAGGCGCAGGATGCGCAGCCGATGTTCGGTGGGCACATCGGCGCGCCCTTTCAGGTATTTTTCCAGCAATGGGCCTAATTCTTCGTGCCGGTAATCGGCTTCGGAGGGCATCGTCACCATCAGCCCGCCGGCGATGTCCTGCGCCAGACGGCTGATTTCGTAGGGGAAGCGGGTGACGTGGTGTTTGCACACGTTCGCCAGCATATCATCGCAGATATACGCGCCAGATTTGGTAGCCGTGCTCTGGTAGGAAGCGGCGACGCCGGTGGCGTAGATAGTTTCATTCAGGTGGGTCATTTCCACCAGTTTGTCCCGGATGTGGGAGGCGTGGGCGACACCGTTGTATTCGGCGGCGGTCGCCGCCGCGCCAATCAGCACATCGCCCACGCCGCTTTTGCAGACGTAGCTGCGGCGGTGGTAACAGGTGAACCGCTCCACCAGCATGGCCGCAAATTCCGTTTCGCCGTCCATGAAAATGAGGTCGTGGGGGATGAACACGTCGTCGAAGATGACCATCGCTTCCTGCCCGCCGTATTGGCTGTTACCGGCGTCCAGCGTGCCATTTTCCAGACTGCGGGTGTCACAGGATTGACGGCCGTACACATAGGTGATCCCCGCCGCCGTCACCGGAATCGCGCCCACAATGGCGTAATCGCGGTCGGCCTGGCTGAGGCGCATGGTGGGCATGACGATGAGCCAGTGCGAGTTAAGGCAGCCGGTCTGGTGCGCTTTTGCCCCACGAATGTACACGCCCTCGGCTGTGCGGCGGCTGATGTGGACGTAGAGGTCAGGGTCGGCCTGCTGGTGGGGGGCCAGGCTGCGGTCGCCCTTCACATCGGTCATGGCCCCGCCGATGACCAGGTTTTGCGCCTGCATCTGTGTCAGGAAGGTTTTGAAGCGGGCGTGGTACTGTGTGTCATGCTGCTCGTCCATTTCGTAGGTGACGGAGTAGAGGGAATTGAGAGCGTCCATGCCCACGCAGCGCTGGAAGCAGGTGCCGGTCAATTGGCCCAACCGCCGCTGCATCTTGTTCTGGTGTACCACATCTTCCACGCTGGCGGCAATGTGCAGGAAGCGGTTGACGGGTTGGCCGGTGAAGGGGGAGACGGCCGTCGCCAATTCCGGCTGTGCACAGGCCAGATCATACGTCTCCGCCACCGCGTTAATCGAAGGGCGAATGAGTGGATGGTCAACCGGCTCCGCCACCAACTCCCCAAACAAATACACCTGCAAATTCCGCCCGCGCAAACTCTCAATATATTCCGCGCCGGTGGTGATGGGGGCTGTCTCGTTATTTTGGCTCATGCCGTTCCTCCGTCGGATTTTCAGACATCCGATTTCTCAAAGAAATCGGATGTCTGGTGGTAGCTGTGTCTTGGGTGATTTACGACAAAAAAGGGCTGATAATACGCAGGCCAGGAGTGGAAGGCGATTTCGTTGGTGGCATGAATTGGGTCAGTAAGCAGGCTGAAAACGTAGAGATTCAGTAATATCTAACTCTTTGATTTGGGCATCATATTTTTCTTTGCGTCGTTGCCAGGTTTCGTAAATGCCCTTCCACCGGCTAAAGTCAATGCGCGTTTCATCGTATTCGTTATACTCTTCAAACTGCCCGCTCATCAGCGCGTTGTAGAAATCTTCACTCAGAATGCCATATTTCCCCTCGTAAGAAGCCAACCGCCGCTCCAATATCTTCATCTCAACCACAAGTTCATATAATTGCATTACCCAGCCTCCAGACCATACGATATTTGTTATGCAGTTTAGTCAACCAATCAACTCCTGGCAAGTTGCGAGAAATTGTGAGGTTCACGCCTCCGTGAAAATCCGCTTCATCCGTCAAATCCGTGGTCTAATTCTCTGAAAAATTTGGCATATCAACAATATATTTGTAATATATCAGTAGAGCTTAAGGCTATACACCCTACTGAGAAAACCATGTCCCTATCCCAACAAGCCTACCAAAGCATTAAACGTAAAATCGTTTACCTGGAATTAGAGCCGGGGGCGGTGATTGATGAGGTGGCGCTGCAAGAGGAGTTGCGGCTCGGCCGTACCCCCATCCGGGAGGCGTTGCAGCGATTGGGGCAGGAGAAGCTGGTCACAATCGTGCCGCGACGGGGCATGTTTGTCAGCGAGATCAGCGTCACCGACCTGTACCAGATTTTTGAGCTGCGGTTGGCGGTGGAGGCGTTGGCAGTGCGGCTGGCGGCGCGGCGGGGGAGCGAAGCCCACTGGCAGCACATGGAGACCGTTCTCAACGCCGTCCCCTGGCAGACGGCCACCGACCAGCAGTTGATCGAGATTGACGAGGCGTGCCACGCCATCATCTATGCCGCCGCCGACAACCATTTTTTGGAAGATATGCTCACCACCTGCTACGCCCTCAGCCTGCGTCTGTGGATGTTTTTTTTGCACCGGATTGGGGATATGCACACGGCCGTGCAAGAACACCAACAAATCTACACCGCCCTGCGTGACGGCGACGCCGACGAAGCCGCCCGCCTGATGCAGCAGCACATCCAGAGCTTCCAGGCGGAAATGAGCGCGATAATGGTAGGGGAGATGGGAGATTAGGAGACTGGGAGACTGGGAGATTATACCTCTCAATCTCTCAATCTCTCAGTCTCTCAGTCTCTCAGTCTCCCAATCTCTTCTGAAGGAGGGATTATGAGAAGGCGAGAAAGAAGAACAAGGGGGGAGGACACGGCCGTACACCGCGCCATCCAACCCCTCCACCACCTGCCCCCTTACGAACTGCTCGGCGAAGAGGGGCTGCAAAAAATCCACGATGCCTCTATGACCATCCTCTCCGAAATCGGCATAGATTTTTACGACGCCGAAGCGCAGGCTGTGTTGCGGGCGAACGGTGTGCGGCTGGAAGGGGACACCGTCTTTTTCGACCCGGCACAGGTGATGGAAGCCATCGCCCACGCTCCCGCCCAATTTACGCAACTGGCCCGCAACCCGGAAAACAACGTCCTCATTGGCGGCCAACATCTCTGTTTTGCGCCGGTTTATGGGCCGCCGTTTGTCCACGATTTGGATCGGGGCCGCCGCGAAGCCACCCTGGCCGACTTCCAAAACTTCGTCAAACTCACCTACCTCAGCCCCTACCTGCACCATTCCGGCGGCACCATCGTCGAACCCACCGACGAACCGACCCACACCCGCCACCTGGACATGGTACACAGCCACATCAAATACAGCGACAAAGCGTTCATGGGTTCCGTCACCTCCCGCGCCAATGCCGAGGACAGTGTACGTATGGCCGAAATACTCTTTGGCGCAGCGGAAATCCGCGAAAACCCCGCCCTGCTCTCCCTCATCAACATCAGCAGCCCGCGCCGGTTGGATGACCGCATGTTGGGTGCGCTCATCGCCTATGCCAGAGCGCGGCAGGCATTGGTCATCACCCCATTCATCCTCTCCGGGGCGATGGCCCCCGTTTCTATTGCGGGCACGGTGGCGCAGTTGAACGCCGAGGCGCTGGCGGGCATTGCCCTGACGCAGATGATCAACCCCGGCACACCCGTCGTCTACGGCTCGTTCCAGACGAACATTGATTTGCAGAGCGGCGCGCCGGTTTTTGGTTCGCCGGAAGGTCAGTTGGCGCTCTATGCCAGCGCCCAGTTGGCGCGGCGGTACAACCTGCCATTCCGCAGCGGTGGCATGTTTGCCAGCAGTAAAATCCCGGACGCGCAGGCGGCGTATGAATCGGTGCTGGTGATGCTGCCCACCATTCTGGCGCGGGTCAATTTTGTGCTGCACGCGGCCGGTTGGCTGGAAAATGGGCTGACGGCCGGCTACGAAAAGTTTATTCTGGACTGCCAGTTGTTGGGCGGCTTTCACAAATTGGTGCAAGGGCTGGATTTGTCTGACGAAGGGCTGGCGCTGGATGCGATTCGGGAAGTGCCACCCGGCGGCCATCACCTGGGCACGGATCATACGCTGCGCCATTTTCGCCACGCCTTTTACCGCGCCTCGCTGTTTGATTACAACTCGTTTGAGCAGTGGTTTGAGGAAGGATCGCAGCCCGCCGAGCAGCGCGCCAACGCCGAATGGAAACGGCTGCTGAAAAGCTACGAAGCGCCGGTGTTGGACACGGCCGTTGACGAGGCATTGCTTCAATTTATGACAAAGCGGAAATCAGAAATCAAACCGGAGTATTAGGTTGCGTTCGTAGTAGGCGATTTATCGCCGTCAAGAGGCGATAAATCGCCTACTACGAACGGAAGAAGGAGGAGGAAACATGAGCAGCTTACCAGAGAAGGCAAACGTCGTCGTCATTGGCGGGGGGATTGTGGGGAACAGCGTGGTGTATCACCTGGCGCTGAACGGTTGGCGGGATATTGTGCAGTTGGACAAAGGGCCGTTTCCCAATCCCGGCGGCTCGACGGGGCACGCTTCCAACTTTATCTTCCCGGTAGACCATTCCAAAGAGATGACGATGATTACCCTGGACAGTATGCGCCAGTATAAAGAGTTGGGTGTTTTTACGGAGAGCGGCGGCATTGAACTGGCGCGGACGGAGGAGCGCATGGAGGAACTGCGGCGGCGTATGGCCTCGGCCAAAGCGTGGGGCGTGGAATCGCGCCTGGTGACGCCAGCCGAGGTGAAAGAACTCGTACCTTATGTAGACACGGACATTATTTTGGGCGGCTTTTACACGCCCAGTGTGGGCACGGTGGATTCGTTGCGGGCGGGTACGTTGATGCGCGAGAAGGGGCTGACGTTGGGGGCGTTGACCGTTGCGCCGGGAGCGGAAGTGACGGGTTTGGACGCCAGGAATAATCGTATCCACACCGTCCACACCACCCAGGGCAGCATCCAGGCTGATCTGGTCATCATCGCCTGTGGCGTCTGGTCGCCGCGTATTGCGCGAATGGCCGGGGCTACTATTCCGCTGACCCCGGCTGTCCACCAGATGATCAGCGTCGGGCCGCACCCCATTTTTGCAGCGACGGGGCGGGAGATTGCCTATCCCATTATCCGCGATATGGACACCTTTTGCTACGAGCGGCAAAATGGCAGCGATATGGAAGTGGGGTCGTATGCCCATCGTCCTATCCTGATGGCCCCGGACGACATTCCCTCGATTGAACAGTCGGCGCTGTCACCCACGGAACTGCCTTTTACGCAGGAGGATTTTGAGCCGCAGTTGGAGCAGGCGTTGGAATTGATGCCGGACATTATTGGCGATGAACGGGCCGGGATTCGCCATGCCATCAACGGCCTGCTTTCCCTGACGCCAGACGGTAATCCGCTGATTGGCGAGACAGAGGTCAAAGGGCTGTGGTCGGTGGCGGCGATCTGGATTAAAGAAGCACCGGGTTTTGCCCGGGCGGCGGCGGAATTGCTGACACATGGGGCGTCAGAGATTGATACTCATGCGTCGGACGTGGCCCGATTTTATGATTACGGCCGTACCCCCCACCACATCCACGCCCGCACCAGTGAAGCGTATAACAAGACCTACGGCATCGTGCATCCGCGTGAACAGTGGGCGAGCAACCGGCAGGTGCGCGTCAGCCCCTTTTATTTCCGCGAACAGGAGTTGGGCGCGGTCTTTTTTGAAACGGCCGGTTGGGAACGGCCGCAGTGGTACGAATCGAACGAGGGTTTGCTGGCGGAATACGGCGACCGCATTCAGCAACGGCCGCATGAATGGGATGCCCGCTGGTGGTCGCCGATTATCAACGCCGAACATCTGGCGATGCGGGAAAGGGTGGGGCTGGTGGATTTGACGGCGTTTGCCATTTTTGACGTGTCCGGCCCCGGCGCGTTGGACTATATCCAAAAGATGACGGTGAACCAGTTAGATGTGGCGGTGGGCACGGCCGTGTACACGCCCCTGCTCAATCCCCACGGCGGCTTCAAGGCTGACCTGACCATCATGCGCACCGGTGAAAGCAGCTTTCGGATTGTGGACGGCGGCGGCGATGGGGCGCGGGATAAAAGGTGGTTTGAGCAGCATCTCCCCGATGACGGCTCGGTGGTGTTCACCGACATGACCTCGGCGCTGTGTACCGTTGGTCTGTGGGGGCCACAAGCCCGCGCCGTGTTGCAATCCGTCACCGACGACGACGTATCGCACGAGGGATTTCCTTTCAGCACGGCCCAGAATATCCTCATCAACGGTATCCCCGCCTGGGCGCTGCGGATTTCGTATGTGGGCGAGTTGGGTTGGGAGATTTACACGGCGATGGAGCATGGCTTGAAGTTGTGGGATACATTGTGGGCGGCGGGACGGCCGTATGATCTGGTTCCCGTCGGCATTGGCGTGTATGGCACATCGGCGCGGCTGGAAAAGGGGTACCGGCTGATGGGGCATGAGTTGGAAGGGGAGTACAACCCGGTGGAGGCCGGCCTGTCCCGCCCCCAAGTGAAAAGCGCCGATTTCATCGGCAAGGAAGCGTACTTGAAGGCCCGCGCCGAAGAACCGGCGGCGATTTTGTGTACGTTGACGGTGGATGACCACACCTCCCAATCGGGGATGAAGCGTTATATGCACGGCCGTGAACCCATCCTCACCCCAAATGGCGACAGCATCATAGACCGCAAAGGCCGCCGTTCTTACGTCACCAGTGCGGGGGCCGGGCCGTCGGTCGGTAAACATCTGCTCATGGCCTACCTGCCGCCCGCATACGCCCAGGTGGGCACAAAACTGGCGGTGGAATACATGACCGAATTGTATCCGGCGACGGTAACGGCCGTCGGTAGTACGCCGTTGTTTGACCCGTTGAATGAGCGGATGAAGAGGTAATCTGTAATCCGTAATCCGTTATCCGTAACCCGATTACGGATCACGGTTAACGGGTTACGAATCACGAATATGGAAATCCTGGTTTGCATCAAACGAGTCCCCGCTACCGGGGCGCGGATTACACTGACGGCCGATGGGCGGGGGATTGAGACGCGCAATTTGGGGTTCACCATCAGCCCGCATGAGGAGTGTGCGGTGGAGGAGGCGGTGCGGTTGGTAGAAACGCATGGGGGCAGCGTAACAGTATTGACGTTGGGGCCGGCCGAGGCCGCCGAACAGTTGCGGGACGCGCTGGCGGTGGGCGCGGATCGGGCCATTCATTTGCTGACCGATGGGCGCGAGTGGGATGCCATGGCTACCGCTAACGCCATTATCGAAGTGGCGCGGGCGGAGCCGTTTGACCTGCTGCTGTTTGGCAATGAAGCGGCGGATACGGGCGATTATCAGGTGGGCATACGGGTGGCGGTTGCCCTGGGTTTGCCCTGCGTGACCGGTGTGAAAGGCATAGATGTGCGCGATGAAACGTTGGTGGCCCGGCGTGATTTTGGCGGCCGTTGGGAGATGTACGAAGTGCCGCTCCTGGCTGTACTCACCGTCAAGGAAGGGCTGAATTTGCCGCGTTATCCGTCGGTGCCTGGCCGTTTGCGGGCGAAGAAGAAACCGCTGGAGCAGATCGAACCCGTGTGGCAGGGCGGGGCGATTTCGTCGCTGGAAATGATCCGGCTGATGACGCCACCGGAGCAGGAGAAAACGGTGCGGATACTAGGGCAGGGGGTCACGGCCGTGCCCCACATCGTGGAGATATTGCAGGAGTTACGGTTGATATGACTACAGCGGATGAAGAAAATAACGGATTTCTTCTCTTATCCGCTCTATTCCCTATCCGCTGTAGTCACCAGAGAAGAATATGATCTTAGGATTTGTGGAACAGGAGCGCGGCAAGGTGAATCCGCACTCGTTGGAGATGCTGACATTGGCGCGGCGGTTGGCGAGGGCAACGGCCGTGCCGCTCCATGCTGTGGTGGTTGGCGCGGCGGTGGAGGGGTTGGGCGCGTATGGGGTTGGCACCCAACACATTGCCCAACACCCCGACCTGACCGATTATGTCCCGGCAGCCTGGGCGGAATGTGTGGTGCAGATGATTGAGGCGGAAAGGCCAACGGCCGTGCTCGCGGCTGGTACAGAGCGGGGGAACGAGGTGATGGCGTATGTGGGGGCAAAATTGGGGGTGGCGATGGCGGCGAATGTGACGGCCGCTTCGACAGGCTCAGCGCAGGCTGGAATCCCTGGTGATGATTACCGTGTTACCCGGCAGCGGTGGGGTGGCAGCTTGTTGGAAGAGGCGTGGCTGAAGGGCAGCCCCAAGTTGTTGACGACCGCGCCGCTGGCAATTGTGGCAGAAACAGTTGAAGGTGGGGTGGTGGAGGTACGGCCGTTTAGTCCCAATTTGAATGCAAGTGATTTGCTGGTTAAGGTATACGGCCGTACACAACCCGAAAGCGGTAAAGTGACATTGGCTGACGCTCGTGTTGTCGTCAGCGGTGGGCGCGGCGTGGGCAGCGCCGAAGGTTTTGCCGTGCTGGAAGAGCTGGCAGATTTGCTCGATGGCGCGGTCGGTGGCTCGCGGGTGGCCACGAATTTAGGCTGGCGGCCACACACGGCCCAGGTGGGGCAGACGGGCACACGGGTGGCCCCCGATTTGTACATCGCCTGCGGCATCAGCGGCGCCATTCAGCATTGGGTGGGCTGCAAGAGCGCCAAACACATCCTGGCCATCAACACGGATCCAGATGTGCCGATGGTCACTAAAGCCGATTACGCCGTCATTGGTGATTTGCACGAAATTTTGCCTGCGTTGATTGCGGAATTGCGGCGGCGGGGCAACAGATAAGGAAGCGAATAAACGGATAAGTCATCCGCTTACCCGTTTTTATTCGCTGCCGCCGGGAGACTGAAAAATGGGTCCATATCCAAACCACATCAAAAAGCTGATCTTTACCTGGAAATGCGAAGCCCATGAACGGGAATTGCACCGGGAATTAAGAAAACTGGATGCCTTGTTCGCCCAATGGCGTGTTGGTGAAATCGGCAGCGGCGATCTGGCGATCCATGTAGAGGATTGTTGGAAGGGGCCGATAAAAGAGCTGCTGGAGAGATACAACACCCGTTACCAGGACAGCAATGTGGCTTATGCGCTGGTGACGGGCATCCTCTCCTATGATGAAGTGCCTGAGAAGTTGGTACAAGCCGTGTCAGCGCATGTTGTGTACTTCGAAGACCTGAAGGCACGTGGCGATTTGAGAATGCCGGGGGAGTGAAGACACGGCAGGAATTCGAAATATGGTTTGCGGCGGCAGATAAATCTGCACCAAAAGAAAGCAAAGTCGGCCTTCGCCGATTGGCAACTAGCCCACGAAGGTGGGCTTTGCCTCTTGTAGCCGCGATTTTGATCGCCGAGTTTGTCATATTTCGAATGGCTGAGGACACTGAGGACACGGCCGTAAAGATGTGCAAATGATCCGCTTAGGGCATAATTAGGCCAACTTATTGGCGTAGGGCGATTTGCCCTCCAATTCAAGAGGAGGCTGAAATGAGAAAGAAGAGTTTACCGTTTGTTGTCATTGTTGCTTTGTTGCTGGCGGTGCTGTTGGCCGCGTGTAGCAGCAGCGGGGGCGACGAGGGGAGCGGGGAAATGATTACCCTGATCGCCAATCCCTGGCCCTCATCGGAGCTAAACGTCAACGTTGCCAAAATCATCATCGAAAAAGAGTTGGGCAATCCGGTGGAGATTGTGGCTCTGGACGAAAATGCCCAGTGGGACGCCCTGGCTGCTGGCAACGCCGATGCCAGCCTGGAAGTGTGGCCCTCCGGTCATGGCGAGCGCATCGTCCAATACATCGAACAGCAAAAGGTGGTGGAAAATGGCGGCGCGCTGGGGCCGGTGGGCGAGATTGGCTGGTTTGTGCCCACCTACGTGGTGAACCAAAACCCGCAACTGGCAACCTGGGAAGGATATAAAGACCCGGCGCTGGCGGGGTTGTTTGCCACGGCCGAAACGGGCAGTTTGGGACAGTTCACGGCCGGCGACCCCAGTTGGGTGCAGTATGACGCCGATATTATCAAGAATCTGGGGCTGAATTTGCAGGTGGTCACGGCCGGTTCGGAAGATTCGCTGCTGGCGACTGTCTCCTCGGCTTATGCGCGGCAGCAGCCGGTGCTGTTCTATTTCTACTCGCCCCACGCCATTTTTAGCCGCTTTGATCTGACGCAGGTGGCATTGCCCGCTTACAGTGATGACTGTTATGCCGGTGCGGAAAGTGGCGGCGTGGCCTGCGCTTACCCGGAAGACCAGCTATTTAAGATATTCTCCACCAAACTCAGCGAGAAAGCGCCCGATGTCTACACCTTGCTGAAAAACATGAATTACGGCAGCGAGGCGCAAATTGAGATGCTGGCCATGTTGGACGAAGGCAAAACGGTAGAAGAAGCGGCCCAGGCGTGGGTGGATGCGCATGAATCGGAGTGGAAGGGGTGGCTGCCTTGATTCAGTGAGCAGGGGGCAGTAAGCAGTGAGCAGTGATCCCCTTACTGCTTACTGCTCACCGCTTACTGCTCACTTTTTATAACATGGACACAAAAATCACCTGCAACCACCTTTGGAAAATCTTTGGCCCGGCGCCGGAGCATGTGATGGGGCAGGTCACGGCCGTGTCCACTCGCGCCGACATTCAGGAGAAAACCGGGCACGTGGTGGCCGTTCGGGATGTGTCGTTTGAGGTGGGGGCGGGCGAGATTTTTGTGGTGATGGGGTTGTCTGGCAGCGGCAAATCTACGCTCATCCGCTGCCTGACGCGCCTGATTGAACCAACGCGGGGAGAGATATGGGTCAACGGCCGTGACGTGACCACCATGAACGACGACGACCTGCGCCACCTACGCCGCCACACCATGAGCATGGTCTTCCAACGTTTCGGCCTCTTCCCCCACCGCCGCGTGCTGGACAATGTCGCCTATGGCCTGGAAATCCAGGGTTTGCCCCGCCCCGAACGCGAAGCCAAAGCGCGAGACGTGCTGCACATGGTGGGCCTGAAAGGGTGGGAAAACCATTACCCGCACGAACTGAGCGGCGGCATGCAGCAGCGGGTGGGGCTGGCCCGCGCCCTGGCCGTAGACCCGGAAGTTCTGCTCTGCGACGAGCCGTTTAGCGCCCTCGACCCGCTCATCCGCCGCGAGATGCAGGACGAATTGATCCGCCTGCAACAAACGCTGCACAAAACCATCGTCTTCATCACCCATGACTTTTTGGAGGCGATTAAACTGGGCGACCGTATTGCCATTATGAAAGATGGCGAGATTGTGCAGTTGGGCACGGCCGGCATGATTGTGGCCCACCCGGCGAACAACTATGTGCGCGAATTTACGAAGGATGTGCCCCGTGGCCGGGTGCTGACGGCCGAAACGATCATGCAGCCACCGCGAGACCTGGACGGCAGCGAAACCACCTGCCGTGCCGACATGACCCTTGACCGGCTCATCCCGTTGACGGCCAACAACAATACGCCGATTGCTGTGCTGGATACGGCCGGCGCCATCGTCGGCAAAGTAGACCGCAAAACCCTCATGCTGGCCCTGGCTGGTGCGGAGTAAGAGATATTGTAATGGTCAAACGTCATTGACTAAACTTGGGGAATTAAGTTCTAAAATGGTTGAAGATTTCACTCTGGAACTGCTGAAGGTTTTAGTTCCGATCGTAACTGCTCTGATTGGCGCTTACGCAACAATCAAGGTTGCAAAAATAAACAATCCCAAAAGCAGTAGGAGGGGTCAGTCCAAATCATCTAAGCTAAACAGAACAGTAATGTTTGTGGCAGCAGGGGTCTTTCTGGCTAGCCTTATTTATCTAGTAGCCCAGTTGAGGAACATGAGTTTATCATGGCGATCGGTGGATCTTGGAAGCCAATTGACTGTTATTGATAGTAGACCCGGTACACAAGGTAAAGTAGTAATCTATTCACACTATCCAGTAGGAAGAGTTCAGTATTTTCATGTTGATCCTGACGATATTCTAGTGAGAGCTAAGTTGGTTTGCCCTTTGTCTAGTAACAATATAACGCATCTTTTTTCTCCAAAGAACGACTCTTTTGATGTATTGCGCCCCAACTATGCAAGTGTTCCCATAAATGTCCCGGCTAACTGTCACATTAATTTTGAGGTAAAGGACGATTTAGGAGATCAAGTTGGCATTGCATTGTTTGCTGGATATGTTCCGTAATATGGCTTAATGCCGTTATCCGTGACTGGTTCAATTTTCTTGACTTTGCGACAAAGATTGACATGAAGGGAAAACTACGACAATTACTGATTATTCTAGGCCTCAGTATTATTGTGCCTGGATGGTTTATTTTGTCAGGGTTAACTCTATACTGTTCTCTCAGTTTTTCTTGCGATGCGGATGCTTCAGGTTGGTGGTCATTATTTCTTGCTGCAATTGCACTGCCGATCGTTGTTTTTCAGCTTTATACTTTACGGGCTGCGATAGAGGAAAATGTCTGGAAACCTAAAGTAGATATTGGTATCTTTTTATTTTCTCCTGAAAGATTCCTCGCTCCGAAGACTACGCTCGGAATGACAAATCAAGTTGAGTAGTGCGCTTGAGCGCACTTCCCATATCAGCCTGGGAATTCCACTGGGAATTCCATTCCCAGGTAATGAGGTGCAGGACATGATTGAGGAGATCGAGCAGCAAATTCGCGGACTGGCGGCCGATTATGCTGCTCGCTTAAAACAGAAAAGCGACGAGCGCATAGAGGAAATGCAAAGGGATGACACATCCCATTTCCTTGTATACCGTGTCTTGGGCATTTCCCGCGAAGAAGGGCATCTGATTGACGTTTACCAAAATAAGGGGCGGTTTCTCTATAATGCGGCCGGCCGCTTTCTGGAACAAACGACAAAACTGTGTTTTCTAGCAAAATATCCAGACTCCGGCAGCGTTAGAATTTCGAATACACGGGGCCAGCGTCCCGGAACATTTGAAATAGATTGCCTGATTGGGTCAGATGCCATTGAGATCAAATGGCGCGATGCCACGACGGATGGAGACCATATCACAAAAGAACATACCCGCATCCGCGCGATTGCTGCGGCCGGTTTCACCCCCATTCGCATCATGTTCTTTTATCCCAATAGAGTTCAGGCCATCAGAATCCAGGAGACATTGGCTACCCTCTATTCTGGCGTGGGCGGCCAATACTACTTTGGTGACGCTGCCTGGGAGTATGTGAAAGAGCGAACTGGCATTCCACTGAAAGCCATCCTGGAAAAGCTGGCAAACGAAAACACGGAGAAGACGGCATGAACACCCAACTGATTCAAGGGGATTGTCTGGAAGTCATGCGTACTTTCGACGCAAACAGTGTCAACCTGGTTTACCTTGACCCCCCCTTTTTTACACAAAAGAGCCATCGCCTCTTTACACGGGATCGCCAGCAGGAATTTTCATTTGATGATTTATGGTCGTCCCACAAGGAATATGCCCGGTTTTTGATTGACCGTTTAGGGGAAATTGAAAGAGTTTTGCATCCATCTGGGGCTATTTTTTTTCATTGTGATCGTAATGCCTCTCACATCATCCGGCTCCTGTTGGACGAAGTTTTTGGCTCTGATAAATTCCGGTCCGAAATAATCTGGCATTACCGGCGTTGGTCAAACTCGCAAAGAAACTTATTACCTGCCCATCAAACAATCTACCATTACACCAAATCTGAAGAGTATGTCTTCAATTCGTTGTATGAAGCGTATTCTGTCTCTACAAATGTAGACCAGATTTTGCAACGTCGTAAACGGGATGAATATGGTAAATCGGTTTATGATCTTGACGAGAATGGTGACTTTATCCCTGGCGGCCCAAAAAAGGGGGTCCCCCTTAGCGATGTCTGGTATATTCCTTATTTGAACCCTAAGGCGAAGGAAAGGAGCGGGTATCCAACCCAAAAACCGCTGCTTTTGCTTGAACGAATTATCACAATTGCTTCAAATGAACATGACTTAATCCTTGACCCGTTCTGTGGCAGCGGGACAACGTTAGTCGCTGCCAAACGATTAAATCGCCGGGTTATAGGCATAGATGTGGCGCCTGACGCCATTGAAATCTCACATCAGCGACTGGCAGAGCTAACAAAAAGTGAATCGGAGTTGCTCAAATTGGGTCAAGAAGCGTATAGAAATGCTGATGAGGAATCATTAGCTCTTTTAAGGGGACTCGAATTTGTACCCGTTCAGCGCAATAAGGGGATTGATGCCTTTCTAAAAGATGACCTGAACGGGTGTGTGATACCGATACGGGTACAACGGCTGGACGAAACAATTTTGGAAGCGGCAAACAAATTGTATCAGGCGGCCAAAACAAAGCATGTACCAGTTATGTTCCTGGTGGCCTTAAGGGAAGGTGGTTACTTTTCGTTTGCTGAGGAACTGCCGCCTAAAATTATTGTTATTGATGGCCCATCATTGACGATTTCCAGGATCGTATCCGAGCTGAGAACAGTACAGGGGGGTGGTGCAAGATAACTATGAGCGCATCAATCGCCATATCACGGATTTCGACGCATAAGCGGTGGGTGGGGTTGGGGGTGGCTACGGCCGTCTTCATTCTCGCCGTCCTCATCTTTGCTGCTGCCCAGGTGGGGGCCTTCCCGGAGGCGTGGAACGTGGGCCTGCGGGCGCCGCTCGACCAGTTCAAATGGTGGGTGGTGGCGAACCGGCAAACCCACCCCATGTTCCTCTACTTCTTCGAGCCGCTCAGCGCCTCCATTGATTGGGGGCTGCGCCGGGTGGAGAACTTTCTGCTCTGGCTGCCCTGGCCGGTGATTGTGGCCGCTATTTTCTTAATAGCGCACAAAGCCGGCGGGCTGCGGCTGGCGCTGGTGGTCTCCGGCTGTACGCTGATGATGGGGCTGCTCGGTTTTTGGGACCGCAGTATGCAAACCCTGTCGCTGATGGTCGTCTCCGTCATCATCTCGCTGCAAATTGGCATCCCGCTGGGCATCTGGTCGGCGCAAAATGACCGGGTGGAGCGACTGTTACGGCCGCTCCTCGATGCCATGCAAACCATGCCCGCCTTCGTCTACCTCATCCCCGTGCTGCTCTTTTTTGGCATTGCCCGTGTGCCCAGTGTCGTCGCCACCGTCATCTACGCCCTGCCACCCGTCATCCGCCTGACTAACCTGGGCATCCGCCAGGTCTCCGGCGAGACGGTGGAAGCGGCGCGGGCGTTTGGCTCCACCGACTGCCAGATTTTGTTCAAAGTGCGCCTGCCATTGGCGACCCCGGCCATTATGACCGGCGTCAACCAGACGATCATGATGGCCTTGAGCATTGTGGTGATTGCCGCTTTCATTGGCAGCGGCGGCCTGGGCGAGACGGTACTGCGCTCGCTGCGCACCTTGAACGTGGGCACCGCCTTTGCCGCCGGGCTGGCCATTGTGTTTATGGCTTTCCTGCTGGATCGCTTGAGCCAATCTTTTGTGCGCACGGAATGGAGCAGCCGGGGCGATTTTCAGGGTTTCCGGCTGCTGCCGGAGTCATGGCGGGGTAAACGAGCGGCGGAAGGGGTGGAAACGGCCGTGTCCCACCTCTACAGCGCCGCCGATTACGCCACCCACACCCTCACCGGTCGCAGCGATTTCCTCAGCCGCCGCCCCTTCTTTTTTATGAGCGTATTGGCGTTGATCACCCTGCTGTCGGTGACGATGGCGGCGAGTACGGCCGTGCCCACCTTCCGCGAATTCCCGGCAAGCTGGCATCTGGGGCTGGCCGCGCCCATTGACGCCCTGGTGAAGTGGGCGCAGGTGAACCTGTACCGCATTGGCGATAGCAACATCGGCACCGGCCCCTTTAGCGACTTCATCACGATTCATCTGCTGGCCCCCTTGCGCCTGCTGCTGGTGGAGCGGTTGACCTGGCCGGTGGTGATGGGATTGTTGACGGCCGTCGCCTACGCTGTCTCCGGCAAAAAATTGGCCCTCTACACTCTGGCAGGCATGTTCTTGTTAGGCTTGTTGGGCATGTGGGAACTGGCCATGGACACCCTGAGCCAGGTGATTGTGGCCGTCATCATCTCCGTCCTCATCGGCATCCCGTTGGGCATCTGGGCCGCCCGCAACGACCACGCCGACCGGGGCTTGCGGGTGATGAACGACTTTTTGCAGACCATCCCCGTGTTTGTTTACCTGGTGCCGGTAGTGATGCTCTTTAACGTGGGGCGCGTGGCCGGGATTCTGGCCTCGGTGCTGTATGCCCTGCCGCCCGTCATTCGCCTCACCAGCCTGGGCATTCGCCGCGTGGAAGCGGAAGTGGTAGAGGCGGCTAACGCCTTTGGCTCCACCGACTGGCAAATCCTGAGCAAAGTGCAAATCCCGCTGGCGCTGCCGGCCATCATGCTCGGCGTCAACCAGACGATTATGATGGTGCTGGCGATGGTGATTTGCGCCGGGCTGGTGGGCGGCGCGGGCCTGGGGCTGGAAGTGGTGACAGGTCTGGCGCAAAACCAGCTAGGCCGCAGCATTGAAGCCGGGCTGGCCATCGTCATCCTGGCCGTCATTATTGACCGCATCTCCCAGGCGTGGGCGGCACGGCTGGCGCGAGAGCGGAATTTGGAAGTAAGCAGTGAGCGGTAAGCAGTGAGCAGTGGGGTCTTTACTGCTCACTGCTGACTGCTCACTTTTTCAACTGGAGGCGCATCTTGCAAACATTCGAGTTTCCTACCAAAATCACACACGGGCCGGGGGTGCTGGCGGGGCTGGCGGAGGAGTTGCGGGCGTTGGGGGTGAAACGGCCGTTGCTCGTTACCGATAAGGGCTTAGTAGCCGCGGGCGTGGTGGCTGAAGTTACCGGCCAACTGCGGCGGGCGGGGCTGGATTATGTGCTGTTTGCCGATGTGGTACCCAACCCGCCGATTGCCCTAGTGGATGGCGGCACGGCCGTGTACCGTGAATCGGACTGCGACGGGCTGATTGGCCTGGGCGGGGGCAGCCCGATGGATACGGCCAAAGCCATTGGGGTCACGGCCGTGCAGGGTGGCTCTATCCGCCAGTACGAATGGGCCGACCCCAACCCCGTCAGCAAACGCATCCCGCCCCTGATCGCCATCCCCACCACGGCCGGAACCGGCAGCGAAGTGACGCTCTGGTCGGTCATCACCGACCCGGAGCGCAAAATCAAGTACAACGTGGGCGGTACGCCGCTCATTGGGGCGCACGTGGCCCTGATTGACCCGCTGCTGACGTTGGCGCTGCCCGCCCACATCACCGCTGGGACGGGCATGGACGCCCTGGCCCACGCCATCGAATGTTATACCATGGCCTACGCCCAACCGTTCACCGATGCGGTGGCGCTGCTGGCCATGGAGTACGTCGGCCAATACCTGCGAATTGCTTACGCCCAGGGGCAGAACCAGGAAGCGCGGTACAAAATGAGTATGGCGGCGGCGTTGGGCGGCATGGCCTATGGCGTTGCCAGCGCCGGCGCCGCCCACGCTATGAGCCAGACGGCGGGCGGCGTGCGTGACGTGCCACATGGGGCGCTGACGGCGCGGCTGCTGGGACCGGTGATGGAGTACAATTACCTGGGTGAACCGCACCGTTTTGCCCGCATTGCCCAGGCGTTGGGCGAGGATATTCGGGGCCTGTCTATTTGGGAGGCGGCGGAAAGGGCGGTGACGGCCGTGTACCGCCTCACCAGCGATGTGGGCATTCCCTCCTTGCCCGAACTGGGTTTCCACGAAGACGAAATCCCCCTGCTGGCCGAACTAGCCGCCAACGACCCGCAAACCATCGGCAACCCCCGCGACATCAATTATCAGGGTTACGTGCAGGTGTACCAGCGGGCGTTTGAGTTAGGGAAGTGATTTTTAACGCAAAGGCGCAAAGGGTGAAAGGGGCAAAGAAAAAGAGACAAAGCCCTTTTCTTCTCTTTGTACCCTTCGCGTTCTTTGCGCCCTTTGCGTTAAATTTGAACCTATGACGACCTATCAAATTCTGTATTGGCATGATATTCCCGTTCAGGTGCGGGCCGGGGGGCGGCGGGAGCGGGTGAGCCGGGAACTGCCGCCGCGCTTTCAGGTAGCCATTGACAGCGCCGCTATGGCCGCCGGGCTGACGGGCACGGATGCGTACCTGGATGCGTTTGCCTGGAGCGAACTACAAGAGCGGGATGGCTCGCCGGAGGAAGTGGTGACGGCCGTTGTCGCTGAGTTAGACCGGCAGTATGAGACGATTGATTGGCGGGGCACGGGCCGTGAGCCTCGTAAATCGTGAACCGTGAACCGTAATCCGACGGTTTACGGACAACGGTTTACGGACAACGGTTTACGGACAACGGTTTACGGATAACGAAAATATGACCGACCCAAATCCCCTCGTCATCTTCATGCCCGCCGGGCGGCGTGACCGGATCGCACCCGGTCAATCGCTGCTGGAGGCAGCGCGGCAGGTGGGGGTGGAGATTGAGAGCATCTGCGGGGGGCGGCTGACCTGTGGCAAGTGTAAGGTGGTGGTGGAACACGGCCGTTTCGAGAAACATGCCATCACCTCTACCCCCGCCCACCTGACGCCGCCAGGCGAAGATGAAATCACCCTGCTGCAACGGCTGGGTGAAAACGGGGATTGTCGTCTGGCCTGCTCGGCGTATGTAACCGGCGATGTGCTGGTCTTTGTGCCCGAAGAGAGCCGGGCACACAAACAGGTCATCCGTAAATCGGCCACAGAACGGGTGATAGAGGTGAACCCGGCTATTCGCCAGGTGTATGTGGCAGTGGATGAGGCGGAACTGGGTGAACATCGCGGCGATTGGGGGCGGCTGCAAGAGGCGCTGGCGCAGCAGTGGCAGTTGGCCGATTTGACCATTGACCTGTTCGCCCTGCGCAAATTGCAAGAGACGTTGCGGGCGGGCAAATGGAAAGCGACCGTTATTTTGTGGGAACAGGAAGTTATAGATGTGCTGCCTGGTTATCACGAGGGGATTTATGGGTTGGCGGTGGATATTGGCAGCACGACGATTGCCGGGCATTTGTGCGATTTGCGTACCGGGGCCGTTTTGGCGACGGAGTCCACGATGAACCCGCAGGTGGTCTATGGCGAGGATTTGATGAGCCGGGTCAGTTATGCGATGACGCACAAGGATGGGCTGGAAAAGATGCACACGGCCGTCATCGAAACCCTCAACAAACTGGCCGCCCGCGCCGCAAAGGAAGCCGGTCTTCAAAGCCGCGACATTCACGAACTGGTGGTGGTGGGCAACACGACCATGATGCACATCTTCCTGGGCATCAATCCGCAGGAGCTAGGCGGTGCGCCCTTTGCGCTGGCGAACCGGGAAGCGATGGACGTGAAAGCGCGGGAATTGGGGCTGCGGCTGCACAAAGCGGCTAACGTGCATATCTTGCCCGCCGAAGCCGGGCATGTGGGCGCGGACAATGTGGCCGTGCTGCTGGCCGAGGAGCCATATAACCAGGACGAGATGACGTTGATTGTGGATGTGGGCACGAATGCGGAGATTGTGTTGGGCAACCGGGAACGGTTATTCAGCGCCTCCAGCCCTACCGGGCCGGCCTTTGAGGGGGCGCAGATCAGCTATGGGATGCGGGCGGCGCCGGGAGCGATTGAGCGGGTGCGCATTGACCCGGAGACGAAAGTTGCCCGCTTTCGCGTGATTGGCGAAGAGCGATGGTCGGATGCGTGGGTGGTGGGCGAGGCCGCGCTGGAAGCGCAGGCTACCCATCTGGCGTCGGGTATTTGTGGTTCGGGTATTATTGAAGCGGTAGCCGAATTGTTCGTAGTGGGCGTTTTAACGCCCGACGGCCGTTTTAACCCCGCTCTGACCGACCACCCCAGAATGCAGTGGCACGGCCGTAAAGGGGCGTACATCCTGGCGACGGCCGAACAGTCGGCTACCGGGCAGCCGGTTCTGGTGTCGCAAGACGATGTGCGTAATATCCAACTGGCGAAGGCGGCGTTGTATGCGGGTTGCAAATTGCTGATGCAGCGGGCGGGTGTGGCGCAGGTGGATCGCATTTTGCTGGCGGGCGCGTTTGGCAGCTATATTGACCCGCAGTACGCCATGATTTTGGGGCTGATTCCTGATTGTGACCTGGCGCGGGTGACGGCCGTTGGCAATGCCGCTGGTGACGGGGCCAGAATTGCTCTGCTCAACCGGGAGAAGCGGGCCGAAGCGCAGCAGGTGGCAAAGGAAGTGACGTATCTGGAAACGGCCGTACACCCCAACTTTCAAGACGAATTTGTAGCCGCCCTGCACCTGCCCCACGCCAGTGACCCATTTCCGCATTTGCAAGGTTTGTTACCGGAAATGGATTTTTTTGACGCAAAGGCGCAAAGAGGCCAAAGAGGCAAAGGAAGAGAAAGGCGAAGAGGTTGATTCTTCTTTTCTTTCCATCTTTGCGCCCTTTGCGTTAAATTTTCTTTTAGAGGTAAACGTATGAGCGACGAAGAAGAGATTATACTGTCCGAGCTATCAAAAGATGAGTTGTATGAGTTGATGCACGAGGATTTGTATGATGGGTATGCGGCCGAGATTGAGGAGGAGGTGCATGAGGCGCTGTCCAGAGGCTACACGCCGTATGACATTTTGACAAATGGGTTGGTGGCGGGCATGGACATTGTGGGTATAGATTTCCGCGACGGCATATTGTTTGTGCCGGAGGTGTTGATGGCGGCGAAGGCGATGAAGGCGGGCATGGCAATTTTACGGCCGTTGCTGGCCGAAACCGGCGCCCCCCGCATTGGCAAGATGGTCATTGGCACTGTCAAAGGGGACATTCACGACATCGGCAAGAACCTGGTGGGCATGATGATGGAAGGCGCTGGCTTTGAAGTGATTGACCTGGGCATCAATAATTCGGCGGACAACTACCTTAACGCCATCCATGAACATGAGCCGGATATTCTGGGCATGAGCGCCCTGTTGACCACCACCATGCCCTACATGCGCGTGGTCATTCAGGCGCTCAAAGATGAAGGCATCCGCCAGGACATCATTGTTCTCGTGGGCGGCGCGCCGCTGAACGAAGCGTTTGCCGAAGATATCGAAGCCGACGCCTACTGCCGCGATGCAGCCGTTGCCGTTGAGACGGCAAAGAAGTTTATGCTTATTAAGAATAGTAAGCAGTGAGCGGTTAGCAGTAAGCGGTGGGGCGCTATACTGCTCACTGCTTACCGCTCACTGCTCACTTCTAGGAAAACGTGAACGTCTTACAAAAACAACTAGCCACACAAAATTACCTGATTCTAGATGGGGCCATGGGCACGATGTTGTTTGCCATGGGGTTGGAGCAAGGGGGTGCGCCGGAGTTGTGGAATGTAGCTTACCCGGAGCGCATCCAGGAAGTCCATCGCCGATACATCGAGGCCGGGTCGCAGGTGATTTTGACCAACTCGTTTGGCGGTACGCGCTACCGGCTGAAGCTGCATGATTTGCAGGATAGGGTGTATGCATTGAACAAGGCGGCGGCGGAAAATGCGCGCCAGGCGGCCGATGCCGCCCCTCACCCCGTTCTGGTAGCCGGTTCGATGGGGCCAACGGGGGAACTGCTGGAACCGCTGGGCAATATGACCTTTGCCGAGTGCCGGGCGGCGTTTGCCGAGCAGGCGCGGGGATTGGCCGATGGTGGCGTGGATGTTTTTTGGATTGAGACGATGAGCCACCTGGATGAAGTACGGGCGGCGGTGGAGGGGGCACGGCTGGTCTGTTCGCTGCCCATTGCTGCTACGCTGAGTTTTGATACCAACGGCCGTACCATGATGGGTGTCACGGCCGAACAGGCGATTACCACCTTGCGTGAATGGAAACTGGCAGCGGTAGGAGCTAACTGCGGCAATAATCTGCCGGATACGATGGCCGCTATTGCCGCCATGCGCGCCCTTGACCCGGAGATGCCGCTCATCGCCAAAGCCAACGCCGGGATTCCTCGCTGGGGCAGCAATGGCGCACTGGAATATGACGGTACGCCAGCCGTGATGGCCGGTTACGCTTACCACGTCCACCAGACGGGGGCGCAGTTGATCGGTGCGTGTTGTGGTAGTTCGCCGGAAACGATCCGGGCAATGACGGCGGCGCTGTGTGGTGAGATACCGGCAGAGGAATTGATGAGACCAGAGGGTGTGGGTGGCGGCACGGCCATTGACGGCCGTCAACGTGGCCGTCGTCGCCGGAGGTAATGGTCAAGCAGCATCTGTGACAAATAGACCGTCATGAGATATGCTATCTTGACTGGAGTATTGAATAATGACTACAGAACAATTACTTACGCGGATCACTATTGACCCAGATATTTGTCATGGCAAACCTTGCATACGCCATATGCGCTATCCCGTTGAGGTGATTCTGGAATTACTCAGCAGCAATATGACGCCTGCGGAGATTCTGGCTGATTACGATGATCTGGAATACGACGATATTCTGGCTGCCTTAGCCTTTGCCTCGCGCCTGAGCCAGGTGAAGCGTTTACAGGTTGTGATGGCATGAATTTCCTGGTAGATGCACACCTGCCACGCCGTCTGGCCACTCTGCTGCGTCAGACGGGACATGACGCCATTCACACACGAGATTTACCAAACCAGAATCGTACTTCTGATGAAGTGATTAACCAACTTTCTATTGATCAACAACGAATTGTTATTACAAAAGACGCTGACTTTGTTCACTCTCATCTCGTCCGGGGCAGGCCACATAAACTCCTTCTCATCTCAACTGGCAATATTAAGAACGACGATTTGTTATGGTTGTTTGAACAAAATTTGGCGCAACTTACGGAGGCGTTTGTGGCTTGTTCCTTCGTGGAACTAGATCGCAATCATCTCATCATTCATCAATAACTAACAAGACCAACTACTTGAGGAGAGTTTTGTTATGGCTATTGTAATTGAACGGCCGTACCCCGTTACCGCTACCGTCATCATGCGCAGCAGCTTGTTTGCGCTGGCGAACATGGGCGCGAAGTTGCAGGCGTACAACGAAGAGAGTGGCGTGATTGTGGCTACGGTGACGCGCCGGATGGGGCTGCAAAAGGCGGAGATGGCGGTGCGGGTACGGCCGTTTGCCGATACCTGCCAGCTAGAAGTGGAAGCGCCTGACCCGGAACGCGCCCACGAATTTCTCAACCTGGTGAGCAACTATGTGCGTGACGGCTCCAAAGTCCATGCCAACGCCACCATGCAGTGGGTTGACATGCAGCGGCAGGCGGAAGGGCAGGCGCGCCGCAGCCAGTTGATCAGCAAGGCAAGGAATTTGCTGCCGGGTGGGGGGAACACGGGTACGGCCGTTATCCCCGCCGGAGAAACAGAAGCGAGCGCCCTGGTCACGGCCGAGGAAGCCAATGCCCTGGCGCGAATGCCCATCCCCGACAATCCCGGTGTGCTGGTGAAAAATCCACAAGACCGGGTGGTGGAGATCAAAATTGACCCGGCCATCTTCACCGACCGCACCGCTTATTTGCAGGTGTGTGAAGGTTGTCAGGCCACTATATTGAAGGGGAGTTTGTATTGTGGCAATTGTGGACGGCCGTTGACGCTGGAAGCCGTGCAGCCGGAACTGCGCACCGGGGCCAGCCAGGCCGCCGCTTCCAGCCTGAGGTATGGACTGGTGGCTGTTGCCCTGAGCCTGGTACCTTTTTTGGTGTTGGTGCTGCCGGTGCTGTTGGATGAGAGTTCCCTCTCCTTTCTGGATAAGTTGGCGGCATGGGTGACGCCGCTGAAAATTGGCCTCAGCGCTATTGTGGGCATTGCGCCTGCCATTTTCCTGGGTATTCAGGCTATCTCGCGGGCGCGGCAGGCGGCCTGGTATATGAACTTGCGGGCGGCGGTGGATGCGGGGGGGCGGACTCGCGCCAGCCTGGGCAGCGCGCTCGGTTGGTTAGCCATTTATGCCAACGTGGCCTGGATTCTGTTGATTGTGCTCACGGCCGTGACCGGAGGGTAGCAACCAAAGTTCTTCTACGTCGGCGCCCAGACCTTTTCACCACTGAGAATACGCTGGATATATTCCCCAAAGAGAGGGCCGTTGATGGGCTTGCCCAGAAAGCCGTCGAAACCGGCTTCGCGGGCGCGTTCCACATCTTCGCGCATCACATTGGCCGTTACGGCTACCACCAGGATGTGGGCCAGGAGGGGGTTCTCACGCATTTCTGCCAGAATGGTGTACCCATCCTTGCCCGGCAGTTGTAAATCGAGCAAAACCAGGTCTATCTCCGGCGTCAGGTGAGAACGCAGAAAGGGCAGTGGGTCTTGCGGCAACATAAAGATGTTGTCGCCGGCTACCCCCTCTACCTGCAATAACTTGCGTGTCACCATGCGGTTGTTTTCGTCATCTTCCACAATCAGAACATGTAGAGCAGCCAGCGATGGATTGTTCATAAGACTGTAGTATAACGAGGCTAATGAAAAAGGGTAGCGCGATTTGCCAAATCGCGTTACAAATATCTTATGATTACACCGGCGGGAAAAGAGTGTCGTTTTTATTATCAAGATTTTCATCGCGGCCATTCGCTGCAAGAGTGCCGCATTGTGCAGGCCAATCCCAAGTCCAAGCCGTGGAAACCGACCGATTGCCAGCAGTGCCCGGTTCCAGAGATTTTGCTGGCAAATAGCAGTCCTGATCTGGTGCTGGAAGGGGGGATCAAGGCTGGCCTGATGGGAATGAACCGGCGTATGGAAGTGAAAGCATTTTGCAGCAAACATCTGGTGGATGTGCCGGAACCGCAGGTGGGCTGTAGACAGTGTGCCCTGGAAAAACCAGGGCTGCGGGAGTTGTTTGGCGAGGAATAATAGGTAATCTGGTGGCAAGTGCCGCAGGAAATAGAGACTTGCAACCTGCAACCTGCCATTTGCTGCCGACAGCCAGGGGAGAAAACAAAGATGATTAAAGCTGTTTTGTTTGATCTGGATGATACATTGTTGGGGAATGATGTGGATACGTTTGTGCCCCGTTATTTCAAGCTGTTAGGGGCATATGTGGCGGAATTGTTACCGGTGGAAGAGTTCATCCAGGCGCTGTTGGCCTGTACCGAGATAACCATTCAAAATGGTGATACGACCCGGACCAATTTTGAGGTCTTTTGGGAGGCGTTTACGGCGCGGACGGGGCTGGCTACGGCCGTTGCCGAACCCTTCTTCGCCCGTTTTTATGAGGAAGTGTTTCCCCAATTGCAGGCGGTGACGGTGGTACGGCCGTTGGCTCGTCCCCTGGTGCAGCACTGTTTTGACGTTGGGCTGAAGGTGGTGATTGCCACCAACCCCCTGTTCCCCCGTGCTGCTATCGAGCAGCGGTTGGCCTGGGCTGGCGTGCCGGTCACTGAGTTTGATTATGCTCTGGTGACGACGATGGAGAATATGCACGCCACCAAACCGCACAGCATCTATTACACCGAGATTTTGCAGTGCATTGGCTGTGACCCAGATAAGGCGCTGATGGTTGGGGATAGCTGGCAAAATGACATTGCGCCCGCCGCCGCATTGGGTATGCACACCTTCTGGATGTCGCCCACAGCCGAACCGCCGCCAGACGCTGCGCTGCTTTATGGTTGGGGGACGTTGGACGATTTGTATGCGCGGGTGCAAAATGGATGGTTGTCTGCCCAGAATTGAGGCTGCGGAATCTGGGCATGCGTCACAGTAGAAACTGGCTGAGATCATGGATTTCGCCACGCAGTTTGTTGATTGCGGCCGCGCTTTGTTTATCGGCAAACAGGTGGTGATGGTGTTTTTTGTAAGCCAGTTCGCTGCACCGGTGAAAAAAGCGGGCTGATCGCCGATTGGCGCGCCACCCCTTGTTTAGCATCATCTCCAGGCTGAACAACATCCGTTGATGCCCGGAACAGGCCAACTGGTACTGCGTGACGGTGAGGGTGTTTTGGGCCACTTCATCGGCCAGATATTTCTTGATCCAGCTTCGTTCTTGCAGCAAAGCCCACAACATGATCACCAGGATCAGGCAGATGCCGCCCCAGTCGAAGAAGAAACTAAAACAGACCAGGATGCTGCCGGTAGCTACGGTGAGATTGTGCATAAAGTGGAGGAAAACGGCCGTGCCCCAACCCAACACCGGCGCTATCCATTTCACTGCCAACCGAGGCGAGAGGCGGGAGATGGCAATGCCCAACCCGGTGAAGCTGGAAAAAAGGGCATGGTTCAACCCAAAAATGACGGTGCGCAAAAACACATTGATCCTCCACGCCGCCGTGCCGCCGGTCCAATACTCCTGCATAAAGTAGTAGATATTCTCCACCATCGCAAAACCCAGCCCCACCATGGCGCCATAGATGATGCCATCCAGCGGGCTGTCAATTTCATGTCGCCAGAAAAGGAAGATTGCCAGCAGCGCCAGCCCTTTGACGCTTTCTTCCACAATAGGGGCCACAAAAACGGCAACGGCCGTGTCCGCATAGGGCCCATCACGCACCAGCGCATACACAGGCAGCCCTAAGAGGGTATTCAGCAGCAGCGCCAGCAGGACACTTGGGACAGCCCCCCAAAAGAACGTGGCAGCCAGCAGCCAGGCAGGCTCTTTCTCATAGCGATCTACCCAGTAGATGATGCCCACATAAAACAGGGTGGGAATCACAGCCGCAATGGTGGAGATCAGCAGGAGGGTGGAATCGGACATGATGGGTTTGCTGTGGCCTACACAATCAGCATGGCATCACCAAACGAGAAAAAACGATACCGTTCAACGATAGCCGTTTCATATGCCTGCCGGATCATTTCCTGCCCGGCAAAAGCGGATACCAGCATTAACAAACTGGACTGTGGCAGATGAAAATTGGTGATCATCATGTCCACTGCCCGGAAGCGGTAGCCTGGATAAATGAAGAGGTCGGTAGCGCCTTCAAAGGCCATTACCGGTCGCCAGGGGCAAAAGTTGTTGGTTTCTCCTGCCGCATCGCGCTGGCTAATGGATTGCAGGCTGCCGGTGATGCCGGCGCTGCGGCAGGCGGCGGTTTCCAGGGTGCGCACGGCCGTTGTGCCTACTGCCACAATGCGCCCACCGGCCAATTTGGCCTCGTTAATGCGTCGCGCTGTTTCTGGTGACAGGCTGGCCCATTCGCTGTGGATAGTATGGTCTGTTACATGTTCTGCCGCTACTGGTTGAAAGGTGTCTAGCCCCACATGCAGCGTGACCGTTTCCAGCAAGATGCCATTATTTCGTATAGCCATTAGAAGATCAGGCGTAAAATGCAAACCAGCCGTTGGCGCTGCGGCCGAGCCCGGTGGTTGAGCGTAAATTGTCTGGTATCGCTCCGCATCGGCTAATGGCTCGTGGATATAGGGGGGCAGGGGGGTGTGTCCCAGTTCATTCAAATAATCATGGATGGGGTAATTGAATTGAATCTCGCGGCGTGGGCCATCTAACACGGCCGTTACCGTTGCCATAAATGCGGTTTCCTCACCATCATGCCCGGTGATGTGGATTTCTGCGCCTTCATGCAGGCGCTTGCCGCCGACCAACGCCTGCCAGCGAACACCGTCCAGTTGGGTCAGCAGCAGGATTTCCACCTGCCCACCGCTCGGTTTACGGCCGTACAACCGGGCCGGTATCACCCGGCTGTTATTCACCACCAACACGTCGCCAAGTCGCAGATATTGTTGGATGTCGGTGAACTGCTGGTGCAGGATACGGCCGTCAGCCCGGTGCAGCACCAGTAGACGACTGGCGTCTCGCTGCGGTAACGGCCGTTGCGCAATTAACGCTGGGGGTAAGTCATAATCAAAATCGCTGGTTTTCATAGGGCGGCGATTATACCACCATCCACCACTATCCTTTGTGCCGTGTTTGGACTTCGGCGGTAGAGATATAGCGCACGGCCGTTTGTGCATTTGTCCAGCCAAACCAGGCCATCAGCTCATCCACGCCATAGCCCAACCGTGCCATTTGGGTGGCGCAGTAATGACGGCAGTCATGGGCCGACAGGGGCACAATGCCGGCGCGCCGGCCTAACCAGGCCACCCGCTCGCTGACACGCACCCGGTTTAGCGGCTCGGCTAGAAGCTGCCCCCCTTCGCCATTTTTGAGCAGGCGGGTCGTCGCCAGGATAAGCGCCCCCTCTGCTAAAAGATCGGGCGGATAATGGGTCAGGTAGTGACGCAAAATGGGGTACGTCGCCGGCGACAAGGCGTGGGTCGTCCATTCGTGGGCGGTGCCTTTTACTTTAGGGCGGTAAAAGGTAAACGTGCCGCCGTCCTGGTCAAAGTTCCGCGTTTTTAGCAGCGACACTTCGCTGGCGCGCAGCCCATGGTCTAGCAGCAGGCACATGAGCAGGGCATCTCGCCAGGCCTGCGGGGAATTATTTTGCACACGCTTCAGCGCCTCGGCCTGTACCGCCGTCAGCACCGTGGGGTCGGCCTTTTTGGTTGAACGGCGTTCGACCACGACGCTGTACCGTTGGCCTTCCGGTTTATAGGCATAGGTGACATCGGTAATGCGTGTTTGTGGGCGTTGCTCGTCTACGTGAAGCTGCCCGGTGCGGGAAAACCCACGCACTGACTGGATGAGCAGCCCCTCTTGTTGATCCAATGCGCCGGTGCGGGCAGCCAACTGCGCATAGACCTTTACAGTAGACAGCCGGGCATTGACGGACGAAATAGCATACCCCTGGCGCAGCAGCCATTGGACAAAACCTTCAACCAGCCCCCAGGTGACGCCGCGCCAGGCAAGGGGATTGGTTTGAAAATCGGCGCCGCCTTCAGGCATGACGCCTACGTCTAGCAGGTATTCGGCGAATAGTTCCAGGTCACGGCCGTGTCGCTTCAATGTATTGGCCGACTTTTCGCTGAGGTAACGCTGGAACACCGCCTGCCCGGCAATCTGGTTAGCCTGCTGCCCGGCTTCTGCCAGCGAAGTGTATGAGGTGGGTTTTGCCTGGTCTGGTTGGCTTATAAGTGCTGAATCATCTGGCGTTTTGTTCTTCATGCCGTGAATTATACACGGTTCCTATTTGCTCATAAGTTCAGCAAAGCAAGCTCGCGGGCGCGGGCAACGGCCTGGGTGCGGTTTTGCACATCCAGCTTGCTCAAGATGTGGTTGACGTGCCCTTTCACCGTGCCTACGCTGATGACCAACTGCTCGGCGATCTGAAAATTGGAGCAGCCCTGAGCAATAAGCCGCAAGATTTCCAATTCCCGTTCGGTCAACGGGTCAAGCAGCAGCCCGCCAGATAATGTGGCGGGCAAGGGGGCTGGCAGGGGGAGTGGCAAGAGGGTGAGCAGTTGGGGAATGTAGTCAGGAAACAAAGGAGTCACCGAGATTAACAAGGGGGCAAGCGCAGCGCCATTCTCAATGAAAACGCGGACGTAGCCTTCCCCCTGGGCCAGCGTCAGGGCATGGATGATGGACTGACGGGCAGCGGCGGCCTCTCCCTGCGCTGACCAGCCGAGCGCCTGTAAGATATGCGCTTCCACAATCAGCCGGATGCGCCCGGCGGCTTCAAGGGGCGGCAATAGCTCGTGCAGTAAATCCAGGGCGGCGGTGATGTGCCCCTGTGCCAGCCAGATGCGCGCCAGCAGGGCGGCGGCTGTTTGTGAATCCAGTGGCTGCAAGGGACAATTCCCGTTTTGGCGCTGGTAGGCATAGCCGGTGGCCCAGGCCGCGGCGGCAACCAGATTGCCCCAGGCCAGATCGTGCCGCGCCTGCTCCAGGGACACGCGGGCGGCATGAGGGGTGGATTGGAGCTGCACGGCCGTGTCCATTGCCAACAGCAACGCCTGCCGCGCTGCCTGTGTTTCCCCTTGCGCCGCTCTGGCAGCCGCCAGCTTCAGGTAGCCATCCACCAGCGCCATCAAAAAGTGCCCCATCTGCGCCAGTTCAATCTCTTGTTCGGCATAGGCAACGGCTTTCTCCAGATCGTTCCATTCGCAGTATAAATCGCTGAGATAGCCGAAGATTTCGCCGCTGGCAATGACCGGCTCGGCGCCGGCCGCCAGGGCGTGCTGGCGCACCATTTCGTAAGTTTGCAGCGCCTGATGCAGCCGCCCTTGCAATATCTGGATATGCGCCATACGGTAAAGTGGCAGGTGGGCCATAAAAACGTGACCTAGTTTGTCAAATTCCTGCCTGGCCTGGGCATAGGCCGCCAGCGCCGGATTCAAATCTCCTTGCAGGCGGTAGGCATTACCCAGCGCGTGGTAAGCGGCGGCTTTACTCAGATGGTCTACGGGCGCAATCAGGGGGATTGCCTGGTGGGCCTGGTCAATGGCCTGAGCGGGCAGGCCATACAATGAGGCATAAATGGCCTGCACGGCCAGCATTTCGCCTTGCAGCGCCGGGTCAGGTTCCCCGGCGGGCAGTTGGGTAATGATGTCGTCAATGATTTGTTTCAGTTCCGTTTCATTACTCTCATATACTCTGGCCCAGGCAGAGATTAGCCGCACACGTGGCGTCTGGTAGGCCGGCGGGATGGCATTAAACCATTTTTTCACGGAAACAATCAGGCCGTTGGCTAAAAAGGTTTTATAGGTCTGGCTGAGTAAGTCAGCCATCAAGGCGTAATCTTGCGCGGCCTGGGCATGGCGAATAGCATCCTGGGCATATTGATGCCCGGCAAACCAGCCGGCGGCGCGACGATGACATTCTCGTTGGGCCGCTTCATCCAGATTGGCGCGTAACATCTCGGCAAAAAGGGGATGGTAGCGATACCATTCCCCCGTTTCGTCCAGGGGGGTAATGAAAAGGTTTTGGGATGACAGGTGGGCGAGCAGGTGGCTGGCGTCGCTCTGCCCGGTCACGGCCGTACACAATGACGCGCAAAATTCGGGCAGTACGGCCGTTTGCTGCAAAAAGTGGCGTACTGCTGCCGGTTGGTGCTGTAACACTTCTTCCATCAAATAGGCAAAGACGTGCTGCCGGACATTGCCAAGCGTTTGCACCAGCCGAGACACATCGGCCACGCCTTGCTGCCGCATGGAAAGAGCCGCCAATTGCAGCCCGGCAGCCCATCCTTCGGTTTGCGCCGCCAGCAGGTCAACGGCCGTGTCCGAAATGTTCAGGGACAATTTCTGAGTAAAAAAGGCGGTAATCTCCGGCGGCGTCAGGCGCAAATCGGCGGCGCGCAGTTCAACTAATCGCCCTTCCACGCGCAAACGCGCCAGCGATAGGGGAGGATCGGCGCGGGTGAGCAGCAGGAGATGAAACTGCTGTGGCTGGTGCTGCAACAGATAATTGAGGCTCTGGAAAATGGCGGCGTTGTGAATCCAATGAAAGTCATCTAGCACCAGGATGAGGCGGGCGTCTGGCGGCAGGTGGGTAAGCAGATCGTTGATGAGCAGGGTGACGGCCGTTTCCAATGACACTCTGGTGGGTGACGCTAACACGGCCTGTGCCCGTGTGCCCAACCGCGCATCTACCACCTGCAAGGCAGCCACCAGATAACGCCAGAATAAAATGGGGTCATTATCCTGCTCATCCAGCGTCAGCCAGGCTGCCGGGTATGGCTGCTGCCGAATCCAGTCCAGGGCCAGGGTGGTTTTGCCAAAACCGGCTGGGGCAGACAGCAGCGTCAAATAGCCATTGGGGTGCAGGCTTAGCTGGTTGAGGAGGCGGGGACGGGTGAGTAAAGTGGGGATGGTAACAGGTGCGCGCAGTTTGGTGTGCAGCAGGGGGCTTTCCGTCACCGGTGGTAATTCCGGCTTTATCTCCTGGAACGGCCGTGCCCGTTCCCGTTCCAGGTCGGTCATCTCTACCATCATACTTCCTTCTCGCTACAGGCATTCCACAGCCAGCCTACATGATAGTGAAAAGGCAGCGAGAAGTAGTAGTGACAAAAATAACCGTTAGCGCATGATACAGCACACCAACCAGCCACAGGGACTAACTCAATCAGTTATGTCAATTGTTTCGCCGTTGCCCCATCCTTGAGGTTGGTTGATTTGCAAGCGCATCGGTTGAATTTTCACCAGCACACACCCAGGCGCATCAGGCGAGTGGGGTAGGGATAAGGTTGGGGGAGCCTGGGACAACGGAATCGTGCAGCCACGGCCGTGCAACTGCCATTGTTTTGTGCTGACGACGGCCGTTGGCTCATGTTCCAGATTAAACAAGTGGTCAGATGTGCCAGGCACAAGCAGATAGAGCCACATGCCCACTGCCTCACAAGGAAAAACACGGGACTGAATGCCGGCTGGCCCAGAAGTGGAAAGGTTGGCAGTTTGCACTGGCGCTAATACGTCTTCTACTCGTTGTCTCAGATGTGCTAACATGGCTTACCTCTTTGTGCCAGCATACCTGAATCGCTAATGGCTTGTCCTCTATCTTTGGTTACGGTTTGGGTTATATATACAACCGGACGAAACGTATATATCGCACATATTTATTTGAGATTTGCGGGCAAGATAAAACGCCGCTGTTGCCTACATGGCAACAACAGCATGGACAGATACAAAATTGGTCTATTGGGGGGAGATTAACTGGCTCAACCCATACATCAACTAATGTAAATTAGTTTATGTATGGGTTGAGGGATGAAACTTTCGGCCTACCCTGTTGGGGTGATGCGTGACGAGTGACGAGTGACGAGTGACCAGAAATATCTCACGCATCACGCATCACAATTTCCATCACCTGGCTGAGCAATTTGCCGTTGGTGGCTACCGATTCGTTATGATGGATAGTTGGCACGCCTTTCCAGTCGGTAAACGTACCGCCGGCCTCTTCCAGAATCACTTGCAGCGGCGCAGCGTCCCACAACGCCATGATCGGGTCAATCATCACGTCGGCGCGGCCGGTGGCTATCAGGGCATACCCATAGGCATCCCCCCAGGTGCGTTGGATGTAAGTGGACTGGATGAGCCGTTCCCACTGCGGCTGGCGCGGGCCAAAGGAATTCATATCACTGGCGAGCAGTACGGCGTCTTGCAGTTTGTCGGTGCTGGATGTGTGGCAGCGACGGCCGTTCCAATACGCCCCCCCACCCCGCACCGCATAGACCATTTCATTGAGCGCCGGAAAGTTGATCACGCCAATCAAGGCTTGCTCGCCATCTAACAAGGCCAACAAATTGGCATACATGGGCACGCCACTGACAAATGATTTGGTGCCGTCTATGGGGTCAATGATCCAGGTGTAAGGGGAATTGGATGGGGTGCGGCCGTATTCTTCCCCCACGATGCCATGATCCGGGAACCGGGCGGTGATCAACTCCCGTATCTTTTGTTCGGCCAACTGATCAGCAATGGTTAAAGGCGTATTATCCGCCTTGCGTTCGGCCTTCACGCCAGTTTGAAAGTAACCGAGGGTGATGCGGCCGGCCTGCCAGACCGCATCCAGAGCAAAGTGTAAGAGGTCTTGTACTTCGAGTGTGTTCATATGGAAGTTTTACCAGAATTACGACCATTTGTAACGGCCGTTATGCTCAGTAATTCAAAACCTGGCTTGCGGCGACAGATAAATCTGCACCAACACAAGGCAAAGTCGGCCTGCACCGACTGGCGTACTGGCACACAGCCCACGAAGGTAGGCTTTGCCGCTTGTAGCCGCGATTTTAATCGCCGGGTTCTATTCGTTCCTCAGATACAGACTGCAATGGCGAAGAGTCGCGTATCTGAATACTTTCCGGCCGGATCACTTTCACGCCAACACGGGATAATGTGGGCACGTCCATGAGCATATTGGTGTAGGACGCATTGGCCAACGGGCAGTAACACTCTTTAGCGCGGATACTGCGGCGTACCTCCTGGATTTTTTCGCCAAACCAGATGGATTTAAAATCGTAATTGTGGTCGCGTAAATTGCCCAGGTTGTCAGCGCGCACACAGCAAGGCCAGACCGTGCCATCGGCGTAAATCTGGGCGCTGGCCCAGCCCGCATAACAGCCAATCACCTGATCCTGCTCATTCAGGATGCGTTTGACCAGTTTGTAATACTCCACTCGGAACGCCTCGGTGATTTTAGCCACGCCTTTGTACGATTTGCTATTGACGTAAGCCATGAGCTGGTCAATGGCGGCGGCATAGGCTTCCGGGCTGGGGGTGATAGGCAGCCCCACGGTATCCAGTTCCACGCGCGGCTCGGCAATTTCGGTGATGAATTGGTCTGCACCGGATTGGTCGGCATAGGCGATCAATTCGTCCAGATGCCCCACGCTGAACACGGAGATGACGGAATGGATACCCACCACAAAGTTGGGAAATTCGCGGCGCAGCGCCAGGTATTGTTCCAGCCGCTCCTCGAATTTCTCAAAGTTGCCCATCACGCCGCGAATAAAGTCGTGTTTCTCCCCCACCCCATCGAGCGAAAGATTGATGATGAGTTGGCTGTCCGGGCACGCTTCTAAAATGGCGCGCACCCGTTCCGGGCCGCTGTTGAGAATGCCGTTGGTGGGGATATTGATGATGCCCGGTTTGCAGTGCCGGTAAGCCAGTTTGGCCAGTTCCACAATATGGGGAAACATGAGCGGTTCCCCGCCGGAGATGGTGAACCAGTAGGGGGCGGTGCCCAACGAAGCCAGCACTTTATCCCATTCGGCGATGGTCAGTTCATTTTCGCGCTTCATCCAGATGTTGCAAGTGAGGCAGCGGGAGTTGCACTTGGGCGAAGGGGAAAGCGTCAGGTTAAGCGGCAGCATTTTGGGCCAGCCAAAGCGCCGGTAAGCCTGGAACAGGGGAATTCGGGCGAGAACGCCGGGCATGGAGTTCATGTTTTAGCATGGCGGCCCGGTAACAGCCTTGTTACCGGGTCGCCTCAATCTCCTTGGTGGTCGTGGCAATTTCCCAGATGGTGTGGTTTTTAGCGCCGGTTTTGTAGTCGTAGTGACCGAGGAGACGGCCGACCACCTCCAGCCCCACCACCGCCCATGTCCACAGGAACGGCCGTGGCCGCCATTCGATATTGCGCAGCAGCAGTCCGATCATCTTGCCACCGGACATGGTGCTAACCTGGTAGCCCACACATGTTTGTAAATCGAGATGACCGGCATAAATGCGGCGGCGCTGGCGTAAAAAGTCGGCCACTGTTTCCGGCCCCTTGTTGGCGACGATGGCATCCGGGCAGTATTGCACCCGGTAGCCCTGTCCACGCACAATGGGTTCAATGCTGGCTTCGTCTACGGCCGTGTGGTAAGGAATGCGTGTAAACAGGCGGCGAAAACCAACCATCTCCCCCCCTTTGAAGCTGCCAGCCATATTCAGGGCATGGTGCAGCCGCCACAGCAATTGCACGGCAAAACCCATAAACGCAGCCGGGTCATTCACCGGCACGGGATGGCAGCCGGTCATACCCACTTCCGGGTCGGTGAAGGGCAACATCAACTGCTCTACGGCGTCCAGGGCGGGCAGCAAATCGGCGCTGCACAGGATAAGCAAATCTTCCTGGGCTTCGCGGATGAAAAGGTTCATGGCGGATGCTTTGCCTTCTCGCTCTTCCTGAACAAGCAGGCGGATACGGCCGTCACGCGCCGCATAATCTTGTGCTACCTGCTCCGTCCCATCGGTGCAGCCGCTGACCACCACGATAATTTCCGTGATAATCACACGCTGTAATTGCTGGTCGAGAATCCGTTGCAGCAGCTTGCCGATATTGGCCTCTTCGTTATAAGCCGTAATACCCAATGAACAATGGAGCATCATAAGCTGGCAAGTATACCGGATGGCTCATCTGCCAACCACCAGACCATGTAACAGGCGTAAGGCTGTTTCAAAGTACTTTATGTTTCTCAGCCTCAATTTGCTGCTTCACGGCCGTCAACTCTGCCATCTTCTCCTCACTCACCACCGGCAAAGAGAGGTTTAGTTCCTGAATACGGGCCGTAATAATGTCGGCCACACAGGCGCGCATGAACCATTTGTTATCCGCCGGGACCACATACCAGGGCGCAACCTCCGTGCTGGTTGCCTGCAACATCTCCTGGTATGCCTGCTGATACTCGTCCCAATGCTGCCGTTCGTGATAATCCCCCACGGCAAATTTCCACCGCTTCGCCGGATCATTCAGCCGGTCTAAAAAACGCTGTCGCTGCTCTTCTTTGGAGACATTCAGGAAAAATTTGAGAATGAGGGTGTCCGTGTGGGCCACCATTGCCTCAAACTCGTTGATCTCCTGGTAACGGGCGCGCCACACCTTGTCCAGGTCAACGTTTTGCAGGCGGCGTGGCTGCCACTGGCTGTACAAGAAGTGCGGATGCACCCGCACCACCAGCACCTCTTCATAATAGGAGCGATTGAAGATGGCAATACGGCCGTGTTCCGGCAATCGTCGCATCGGCCGCATCAAAAAGTGGTGTTTGCGCTCCTCCTCCGTCGGCGCTCGAAAGCCGGTCACATCCACCCCCTGCGGATTCACGCCGGACATCACATGTTTAATGGTGCCATCCTTGCCCGCCGCATCCAATGCCTGGAAGATGATCAACACCGCATACTGCCCACTGGCCCAGATCAACTCCTGCGCCGCCGCCAGTTCGGTCACATCTTCCAGCAGCGCTTCTTTGGCTTCCTTTTTATTGGTAAACCCGGCCGTATAAGCCGGGTCATAATCCGCCAGCTTAAATTTCTTGCCCGGTTTCACCAGAAACGGCGTGTGATCAAGATGATGTTTTTCGGCCATTGTGGTCTACTCCTTGTTAGTAAGCAGTGAGCGGTCAGCAGTTAGCAGTGATAGGTACTGCTAACTGCCTACTGCTCACTGCTCACTGCTCACTTCTTCCTCACCGGAAAGCGCGTCAACACCGTTGCACCATCCGGCATAGGCAATTTGGCGCCGGGTTTGATCTCCTTCGGCAGCGGGATGTCCCGTTTGCCGCCGCCCAACTGGTAAAGCCACACGGCCGTACCCGGCTCACTCATCACCACCGGCAGCAGCGCCTGCCCCAACAGATAACCCTCGCTGTCCAACGAGCAACTTGTCACCGTACCCACCACTTTACCCCGTGCATCCAACACCGGGTCGCCGCTATCAGGGCGGCGCACTCCCTTCTCATTCATGCGGAAACGGGCCACCACGTGTTGGCGCGTCTGCTCGTGGGCAATAAAGGCCGCCCGCCCCACAAAAAACGGTTTCCACAGCTTCACATAGCTGCCAAAACCAGCATCGGCCGGATTCAGCCCACGCTCGCCTGCCAGTTCATGGCCATAGAGCGGCAGCCCCGCTTCCGTGCGCAGACTGTCCCGCGCCGCCAGGCCACATGGCTTCACGCCCCACGGCTCGCCCACCTGCAAAATGGCCTCCCACAACTGCGGCGCTTTGTCTGGGTGTACAAACAGTTCATACGCCACCCGCTCGCCGGTATAACCGGTGCGGGAGATGATCACGTTCATGCCCGCCAGGTTGCCCTGGGTCAATCGCGCCCAGCCCAATCCCTTGATCCGCTTTTTGGCTTCGGCGTCATCGGCCAGCGCCAGCAGCACATCCAGCGATTTGGGGCCTTGCAGGGGCACATCCACACGCTGCTCGTCGCCCCACTGCGGGTCACGCAGGTTGCGCAGGGTGACGGGATGTTGGATGCGGGCATACGGCCGTGCCGCATCAATCATCACCCGCCCCTCATTCACGGCCGTCAGCCACGCCCAATTTTTGTCATTATTCGAGGCATTCACCACCAACATAAAATGCTCCGCCCCCAGCCGGTACACCAGCAAATCATCAATCACCGACCCATCGGGCAGCAGCAGGTAGGTGTAATGGGATTCGCCCACGTCCAACGTGCTGACATCATTCGTCAACACCGTATTCAAAAACGCGACCACATGCGACCCGGCGGCGTCAAACACCCCCATATGGGTAGCATCAAAGAGACCGGCAGCGGTACGCACGGCCGTGTGCTCCTCCCCCACCGACGTTTCATATCGTACCGGCATCTCATACCCGGCAAAGGGCACAATGCGCCCCCCCTGTTTCACATGCGTCTCGTAGAGTGTGGTACGTTTCAAGGGGGGATCGGCCGGTTCTTCCCAGACAAACGGAGGCAACACCTCCCCGCCGATACGCTTCTCCTCCCCCACAAAAAACGGTTTGCTGTCAGCATAGGGGGCTACACCTTCCACGCTTCGGGTACGATGGGCATTGGCAACTGGCTCGCTCAGTTCATCTTCCGGCGCAAACGGCAGTCGGAAAACGGCCACCGGCCCATCCAGTTTGGCGTACAAATCGCCAAAATCCACGTAGCCATCAGACAACGCCGCCAGCCAATCCCAGGCCAGAATCGCCACCGCCTCGTCATCCAGTTGCAGATGGTAGGTATCTTCCGTCAGGCGATACAACACGCCATCATAATCCAGGCCAGGGCCAAAGATATGGGTTGGCTGTGATGCCCCCACTGCCAGCCCAGAGACATCGCTGGTAAGAGCATGGTTGAGCAGTTGGGGCGCGGCTGAACCGCGAATTTCGACGACGGTGCCGATTAACGGCCGTTTCTCCACAGCGCGGAGTTCTTGCACAATCGCCCGCCCCTTTTGCAGCGCCGCAAAATCCACCTTCGCCCGCAGTTGGGTTTTGCCGCCCATCGCCATGTAGCTAAACGGCGTGCACCCTTTCAACACAGTCGCAATCGCTTCCGCCAGCCGGTCCACTTCTACTTCGCCAAACCCAAGCTGGCTGATCCATACTGTGCCTATGCGCAAGCCAGTCGGATTCAGCGCGCCTACATCCCCCGGAATCGTATTCCGGTTCAGCACAATCCCGGCTAAATCCAAAATCCGCGCCGCCATATCAGCCGAGAGATGCACCCCGTTATGGGTCACGCTCTTTGTATCCACCAGCAGCAGATGGGTTTGCGAGCCGCCGCCGACAATGCTGAAACCATGTTCTGCCAGCTTTTGCGCCAATCGCTGCGTATTATCCACAATGCGCTGCTGCAAGGTGCGGAAGCGTTCCGTTTGCGCCAATTTCAAGGCCACGCCCAACGCGGCAATGGTGTTCAGGTGCGGCCCGCCCTGTTCGCCGGGGAAAACGGCACGGTCTAGTTTGCTCGCCAGGTCTTTGCGATGGGTCAGGAGCATAGCTCCGCGTGGCCCGCACAGACTCTTGTGCGTGGTGGTCATCACCACGTCGGCGATGCCGATGGGCGACGGATGCACCCCCGCTGCCACCAGCCCGGAAATGTGCGAAATATCGGCCAGTAGATAAGCGCCCACCATATCGCAAATCTGGCGGAATCGCGCCCAATCTACAATCATGGGGTAAGCGGAGTAACCGGCGACGATAATTTGTGGCTTCGCTTCCAGAGCGCGGCGCTCGATGTCATCGTAGTCCAGTAGCTCCGTGTGCGTGTCAACAAAGTATTGCACGCCGTTGTAATGTTTGCCGGAGCGGTTGATTTTAGTGCCATGCGACAAGTGACCGCCATCGTTCAGATTCAGCCCCATGATGGTGTCGCCGGGCTGCAAGAGGGCGGTGTAAACGGCGCTGTTAGCGGGCGCGCCGCTGAGGGGCTGCACATTGACGTAGAGGTTGTCGGCGCTCACGCCATTGGCGGCAAATAGTTCGGCGGCGCGGCGGCGGGTAAGCGCCTCCAGCAGGTCGGCATACTCCACGCCTTTGTAGTAGCGGGGGTCGCTGTAACGACGGTAGTGCGCCAGTTCCATTGGCACGTCCAGGATGTCGGCTTCGCGCTGGCGGCGGCTCTCTTCACGAGGGTAGCCTTCGGCGTAGATGTTGGCAAAGGTGCTGCTGACGGCCGTGCGCACCGCATCCGGCGCCGCGCTCTCGCTGGCAATCAGGATGATGGTGCTCTCCTGCCGCCGGTCTTCTGCTTCTAAAATGTGGTTCAGTTCTGGGTCTAGTTCTTCGAGGTCGCCTCGAAAAATGAAATCTGAGGACATGGCATTTTCTCCAATATTGGGCATCATCTATGATTTACTGGGGAGAGTAGCGATTGGCGATTGACCAATCTCTAATCGCTACTCTCTAATCTCTCAATGGTCGCCTGATTTTAACAGGAATCGGGGGGACTGCACGAACAAGATGCCCGCGTGCAGGCAAAAAAAAAGAGATTGGGGACAGAAAATCTCCAATCTCTTATCTCTAAATCTCCAGATAAAACTTCCACGCCTCTGGTACATTGCCAGAAGCCACCAGATAATCTACGCGCGGGGTTTTGGGTTCCCAACGCAGGGTCATGCCGGCTTCGTGCGGGGTGCGGTCGTTTTTACGGCCGTTACAATCCGCACAGGCGCAGGCCGTATTCACCCAGGTATTGCGCCCGCCTCGGCTTTTGGGCAGGATGTGGTCAATGGTGAAGTCGTTGGGGTGCAGGGCACGGCCATACCGTTTCTCCCCGGCATGTACACCACAGTAAATACAGGTGTAACCATCCCGCTTCAGCACCCCCTGGCGGCTCCAGCGGGTGCCCCGTTGCGGCACATTCACATACCGCCGCAGCCGCAGCACGGTGGGAATGGGGCGCGTTTCGGTAATACCCGCCAGCGCCACCACCTCATCCGTCACCGCATCCACCGCCTCGCGTAGCAGCAGGGAAAGCGCCCGTTTTTTAGGAATCACTGCCAGTGGCTCATAGGTCGCGTTTAAGAGCAGGATTGCGGCCATGTTTGTCTCCGTCATCCGTAACCCGTAAACCGTAATCCGAGACGGACTACGGATTACGGAATACGGGTCACGGTTCAACCACGAATAAAGTCAGCAATGAGCGATGGCACGGCCGTGTCAAAGCCCACCACATCAAGCATACCAGCGTCATGCGGATCGGCAACTGAAAAGCGGTTGGCAACCATGCCCACCACCACCAGTTTGGCGGGAATACCCGTTTGCTGGCGATATGCTTGCAACGCCTGGGCCGGGTGGACATTGCCGAACCACGTTTCGCTGTCCGTGTACACCACAAAGGCATCCGCTTTCACACCATTCGCCAGCGCCCACAGCATCGGTTGGGCCACATCCGTCGCCCCAAACGGCAGGTCGCTCACCGCCCACACCGCGTCATCCAGCCGCTGCCGCGGCGAGATGTTCAGCCGCACCATCTGGTGCGAGAAACCGATGATTGTGACCTGGCGTTCGGTAGCCGCCGTCACCAGCGCCATCGCCGCCGACGCGACGCGCGGCGTCAGCCCCGGCACACCGGCTACCTGGCCCATACTCATCGAGCCGGACACATCCAGCGCCAGCACCAGCCGTTTGTCCGTCGCTTCCACATTTTGGAACGCCAGGTAAAACGCCTGATCCAGCGCGTCGGTAACGGCCGTGACGGGATTCCATGTCAGCCCACCGCGTGCGCCCTTGCCATGTCGGTAAGTCAGCAGCGCCGCCAGCACCGCCACCGGATGCGCCCGCGCCCGGCGCAGTTGTTCTGCATCCGTCAGCCGCGCCGCCACCAGTTTCGTCTCCGCACACAGCGGCGTCAACACGCCATTGGCCGTCAGCCGGGCCAGGTTACGCAGCAGCGCCGTCAGCGGCAGGTGCGGCAGCAGCGTCCGCCACACATCTGCTTCGGCTAGCCACTGCGTGGGAATCGCTTCCCAGGGCAGGCCATAACCCTCTACCAGCCGCTGCACATCCCCCACCGAGGTGGCTTGTTTGGCTTGCTCAAAGGCCCAGATGGTTTGTAGCGCGCTGTCATCTGGGGCAGCGGTTGGCAAAGTGGCCGCGTCCCAACCCTGCGTCATCCAGTGGAAGAGTTGGTTGTGTACGGCCGTAGGCGAGGGCATCACGGTGGCTCCAGCCGTCCCGTTGTTGGTATTTCACGGCCTGGTAAGCCAGCCGTTCGGCGTCCATGCCCGTGTACCAGTTAGCCACACCCCGGCGCAGCGCCCGGCCCCAACCCCGGAACCCTTCCACAAACTCCATGAAGTGGAAGAGATGCGTGCCGGTACGGGCTACACGCGGCAGGGCGGCGATGGCCGCTTGCCGGGTGACTTCGTCGCCCAACCCGGCGGCCATAGCCAGCACAAACAGGGCGGGATCGTTGCGGGGGGCACGGCCGTTTTCGGAAATTTCCACCACGCGAGAGATGACGCGACGGCCGTCGGTTTGCAGGCAGCGCAGCACCGCTTCCGCATTCTCGCGGGTCAGTTTCTGCGGCTGGATGTAAAACGTGCCGCCCTCAGAACCCAGCACCAGGAAGCGGTCAAGCTGCATCCAGTCATCCACCGCCCAGGCGTAGCCACCGGCGGAATTGGCGACCTGGTTGCTGCCCGGAATCGGCTGGTTCTGCGGCGTTCGCCGCGTGGAAAAAAGTTGACGCAGTTTCGTCATGCTACACCTCCTTTGTTTTTGTAGACATCCGATTTCTCAAGCAGCTTTTGGCTGCCGAAATCGGATGTCTGATCTACGGTGGACAAGGGACGCCGATGGGGTAAAAAGCAGATTCACAGTCTGATAACCCATCAGCTCCGGCCCACCAGTGGGGCGCGCGAGAGTCGAACTCGCTCACGCTTGCGCGCTTAAACCAGATAACCATTTACCGCCGGCCCGGTGGTTTCCGGTCAAGGATTGGAAACGGTAATAACCAACGCCCCAAGATTATTAAGAACAGGCGGGCAAATGTGAGAGTGGGTGGTACACCGGCCAACGGTTACGCCGACCGGCTGCTGCTCTCCAACAGCAAGACCAAAGGTGAGGATAACCCACGCTCTCCGCCCCGCCATTTTGATTCGTTATCCGTGAACCGTAATCCGTTATCCGATTACGGTTCACGGATTACGTTTTACGGATTACGTTTTACGGACAAGGGGTGACTGGCGAGGCTCGAACTCGCGGCCTTCTGGGCCACAACCAGACGCTCTGCCAACTGAGCTACAGCCACCATGTGCGGAAAGGGAGGGAGTTGAACCCCCAAGGGCTTGCGCCTCGTCGGTTTTCAAGACCGCTGCCGTAACCGGTAATCGGTAATCCGTAATCGGTGAACCGAACCGTTTACGGATTACCAACAGTGAACCGGGAGGGCATCGAACCCCCAACCTGCGGTTTAAAAGACCGCTGCTCTGCCGATTGAGCTACCGGTCCCAGACGGAAAGAGTTAACGGAAGGGACAGGAATTGAACCTGCATTGGTTATTTCACCAAACTCGTTTAGCAAACGAGCGCCTTACCATTCGGCCACCCTTCCTAAAGAAAGAAAGAGATTGGGAGATTAGGAGATTGAGAGATTCAATCTCCTAATCTCATTCCCCAAGCGGAGAGCGGGGATTGAACCCACATCTTCTCTATGGCACAGAGAGGTTCTGCCAGTTGAACTATCTCCGCAGGTTCTCCGAGAGGCTTTGGGAACGCAGCGACGAAATGGGTCACTACCCTCTCGGAGATGGTTGAGCCAACAGTCAAGGTGGAAGGAATCGAACCTCCGGCTCAGCGTCCCAGGCGCCGCATGTTCCCATTACACCACACCCTGAATTCGGGAATCCGTAATCGGTAATCCGTGATCCGAAGTCCGATTACGGATTACCAATTACGGCTACTACGGGGCCAGGGTTCGAACCTGGATTTACTGATTCAAAGTCAGCAGTCCTGCCAGTTAGACGACCCCGTAAAGGATTAAGGTTGGTAGTGGGCACTTTAGTGCCGCCAGTTAATGGCGATAAATCGCCTACTACAAACGGGCTGTCAGACAAAGAGGAGGATGAGACGGCCGTACGGCCGTCTCATCCCAAAAAAGGAGTTGAGGCTGTGTGCCCCACAAGAAGGAGGGAAGAGGAAGAAAATTCGGCGACACCCCACAAGTGATCGCCAAAGGCTGCAAGAGCAGGAGTCGAACCTGCACCGTGCCGATTAACAGTCGGCAGCTCTGCCATTAAGCTATCTTGCATCGTTAGGGGTATGTAATTGTTAACGTGCCATCCTGCACACGGCCGTGACTGCGATCAGGTTGGGGCGCTTGAATAGGGCATCTTTGTCCCTGCTTCATACGCAAAAGGGGCAGTCTACGGCCTGGAATTACCCAGAGGGGCGAGAAATAAAAAGCGCGGGCTGTATTGCCCGCGCCACTTTGCTGCTGTTCCTGGTGTGGAAACGTTACCCCGACGGGGATAACGTGTGTGGCACGGACGAACATGCACTTGTGCGCGGGCTGAGCCATTGACCGGACGCCAAATCTAGCATCTTTTCAATTGAATTGTGTTTGGTCTGTTGATGGCAAAACATGTCAATCATTCTCCCGTCACAAAGTTTATGTTACGGTCGTAAGCATAACACACACCTGTCAATATGTCAAGATTTTGATATTACGACACTTATGACGACATTTTGGTCTTCATTCAAGGAGCGGGTTATGATGGAGGCATGGCGGAATTGATGACGATTGGCGAACTGGCGAAACGGGTGGGCTTACGGCCGTCCGCCCTGCGCTACTATGAGGAACAAGGGCTGCTGACGCCTGACGGCCGTACCGAATCTGGCTACCGGCTCTATAGCCCCGCCGCCGAACAAACGCTGCGCCTTATCCAACGCGCCCAACGGCTGGGTCTTTCTCTGGATGACATCCGCCGCCTGCTGGCTGGCTACCAGAGCGGCAATCTCAGCGATGAGACCATCATCCAGGTTGTAGAAGCCCGCGCCATTGCCCTGGAGCAACAGTTAACCGAACTACTTGTTTACCAACACGAACTCGACCTCTTTCTGCAAGATATTCGTCATGAACAGGGAGAACCAACGCCAGCAGACCATTCTGGCCGGGACCACATCAACAAGCTGCTGGAACACATTTGCCTGAATCCACACCAACAATCAGCGCGCAATTGGCTGGAATGGCTGATTGGAGCGGCTGGCTGCCATCTGCATAGCCAGGCAGGCCAGGCCATCCTGAAACAACTTGCCGGCCAACACACCCATATCTGGCGCGAAGAAAATGGCTACCACATTCTCATCGTCAGCCATGACCCGGCGATTTGGCAGGCATTGGCCGACCTATCCCGGCTGGAAGCTGATTGTGCCGCGCCAACCCATGCGGATTTAACGGCCGTCACCCACCACGATAGCGACGGCCATCACCTGGTTGTCCGGGGGGATAATGCCTTCATCTACGCCCGCTTATTCCTGGCTCTGGAACAACAGGCTTGACTTTCAACCCGGCTTGAAGGTGTAGGATGGTGTCAAGTAGGGGCGAGGCAGTTGGGGAATGACTTGTCTCGCTCATATTAGCGAAACCCAACTGCCTCGCCCCTACAACGATATTCAACCGATAGAGAGCAAACAATGGCTAACACACAAACTTACACTTTTGAGATTCAAGGAATGGATTGCGCCGGCTGTGCCCGGACGTTGGAAAAAGGGGTGGGGCAACTGGCGGGCGTCAGGCAGTGTGAAATTAACTTCACCACTGAAAAAATGACCCTGGTGGGCCAGGTCAACCGGGAAGCGGTGATCGCCCAGGTGCGGCAATTGGGGTACGACGTGAAAGAGGATGGGCAAGATTCCATCTTGCCCAACGTTGCGCCGCCAAACTTCCTGCAATTTATGTGGCAACGATCCGAGACGCGGCTGGCGCTGCTGGGGGCGCTGCTCATTTTACCCGGCTTGCTGCTGGTGGAATTGGGCGGGCAGGAATTGGCCTGGGTGAATGCGCTGTCAGTGGCAGCGATGGTTGCCGCCGGTTGGCCCATTGCCCGCAGTGCGTGGACGGCCGTGCGCTTGAACCATGAGATCAACATCAACGTACTGATGACGGTGGCAGCCGTGGGGGCGGTGCTGATTGGCGCATACACCGAGGCGGGCATGGTCATGGTGCTGTTTGCCATTGGCGAAGCGCTGGAAGGGTACACCGCCGGGCGCGCTCGCCATGCCATCCGCAGCCTGATGGCGGTGGCGCCCCAAGAAGCGACACGGCTGCAAAACGGCCGTCTCCAACGCATCCCCATCCACGAATTGCAAATTGGTGATGTGATTTTGGTGAAACCGGGTGAGCGGGTGGCTATGGACGGCCGTATTCTCTCCGGCATCTCCGCGCTCAATCAGGCGCCCATCACTGGCGAAAGCATCCCCGTAGACCGGCAACCGGGTGATACTGTGTTTGCGGGCAGTATCAATGGGCAGGGAGCATTGGAAATTGAAGTGACCCACCTGGCTGCCGATAACACCATCAGCCGCATTATCCAGATGGTGGAAGAGGCGCAGGAGAAAAAAGCGCCGGCCGAGCGATTTGTTGACCAGTTTGCCCGCTACTACACGCCGGCGGTGATGGCCCTGGCGCTGCTGGTAGCCACCGTGCCACCCTTGTTCTTTGGGCAGCCGTTTTTGAACGAGGGGGATTCATTTGGCTGGCTCTATCGCGGACTGGCGCTGCTGGTGGTGGCCTGTCCTTGCGCGCTGGTCATCAGTACGCCGGTGGCCATTGTCAGCGCCATTAGCAATGGGGCGCGGCACGGGGTATTGTTTAAGGGCGGTGCGTTTGTGGAGGCGTTCAGCCGGGTGCAGGCCATTGCCTTTGACAAAACGGGCACGTTGACACAGGGAAAACCGGCGGTGGTAGCCTTACGGACGGCCGTGTGTGATGATGGTTCATGCACCGATTGTAACAATTTGCTGGCGTTGGCGGGCGCGGTGGAGCAGCAGAGTGAACATCCGCTGGCGCAGGCGATTGTGCAGGAAACGGCCGTGCGCGGTCTGGATCAACAATTTTCACCGGCAATGGGGGTAACGGCGCTCACCGGGCAGGGGGTGACGGGGCAGGTAAACGGCCGTACCGTGACTATTGGCAGCCACACCTTTTTTGAGAGCCATGTGCCCCATACAGACGCGGCCTGTGAGCAGGCGCGGGCCGATGCAGCACAGGGATTTACGCCGCTGCTGGTGAGTGTGGACGGCCGTTACCAGGGCACGATCAGCGTGGCTGACGCCGCCCGCCCGGACAGCCAGGATGTCATCTGCCAATTGCAGGCGGCGGGTATCCGGCACACCATCATGCTCACCGGCGATCAGGCAGCGGTGGCCCAGGCCATGGCCCAGGCGGTGGGGGTGACGGATGTGCGGGCGGAGTTGCTGCCGGGGGATAAGGTCACGGCCGTGCGCGAACTGCAACAACAATTTGGCAAGGTGGCCATGGTCGGCGACGGCATCAATGATGCACCCGCATTGGCTACGGCCGATGTGGGCATCGCTATCGGCGGCGCAGGGGCCACAGCGCAGGCCATGGAAACGGCCGACATCACCTTGATGAGCGACGGGCTGAAGATGCTCCCTTTTGCCTATCGGCTAAGCCGGGCAGCGATGAACAACATCCGCTTTAATGTGGCCTTTGCCATTGGCGTGAAGCTCTTTTTTGTGCTGCTGGTGTTGGCGGGCAAAAGCACCATGTGGATGGCGGTAGCCGCCGATATGGGCACTTCGCTGCTGGTGACGTTGAACGGGATGCGGTTGTTGCGGGTACGGCCGTGACAGATGCCCGGTGCAAGAGCAAGAGCTTATAACAAAACCCGGCGATTAAAATCGCGGCTACAAAAGGCAAAGCCCACCTTCGTGGGCTGTGTGGCCGCTGGGTTTCAGTCGGCGAAGGCCGACTTTGCCTTTTGTTGGTGCAGATTTATCTGCCGCTTTCAGATAAATCTGCCGCTTTCAGTTTTATCTGCCGCATTAAGAAATATGCAGTTATCCTGACTGGAGGAGTTGCCTGCCCCCTCATAGCTGGCTATAGTTCCCCCATTACTATCATCTCTTCTTCTTTGCTTCCTACCATTCTTTGCCCGACCTTTGGGTCGTCCTTGCATTGAAAAAATGAGGGTTCTATGGCGGCGACACAATTTTTTGGTGAACGGATCAAACGGAATGAAGACCCGCGCTTACTTACCGGGCAGGCGTTGTTTACGGATGATGTGAATCTGCCGGGCATGGCGCACGCCGCTTTTGTGCGCAGCCCGTATGCCCATGCCCGCATCCTGAGCATAGACGCCTCAATGGCAGTGGAGAAAGAAGGGGTGCTGGCGGTGATCACGGCCGTAGACCTGGGCGATTACTGGCAGCCTGGCCCCCTGCTCGTGCCGCCGCCGCCGGTGAAAGATATAGTCTTTAACCAGCGCACCCAGGTGCCGCTGGCAAAAGACAAGGTACGGCATGTGGGTGAGCCGGTGGCCCTGGTCATCGCCGAAAGCCGCTACATCGCCGAAGATGCAGCCGAATTGGTGTTTGTGGATTATGAACCACTGACGGCCGTGACCGACCTGGAACGAGCGTTACAACCCGACGCGCCGGTGTTACACGACGACCTGGGTAGCAACATCTCCGCCCACGTGGTGCAAAAAAAAGGGGATTACGCCATTGCCAAAAGCCAGGCCGACCTGCTCATCCAACGTCGTTTTCATTACGATCATGGCATTGCTGCCGCCATGGAAAACCGGGGCGTCGTCGCCGAATGGGATCGCCGCGCCCAGCGGCTGACCATGTGGGACACCACGCAAGCGCCTGTTTTCATTCGCAATGGCATGGCGGCGCTGCTCGGCCTCTCGGAAAACCAGGTGCGGGTCATTGCCCCTTTTATCGGCGGCGGCTTTGGGCCGAAGATTATGATGTTTTACCCAGAGGAAGTGCTTATCCCCTGGGCAGCGATGCGGCTGAATCGGCCGGTCAAGTGGATTGAAGACCGCGCCGAGAACTTTGTGGCTACCACCCATGAACGTGGTCAGGTGCATGATGTGGAGGCGGCATTTACGCGGGACGGCCGTATCCTGGGCATTCACGACATTTTTCTGCACGACCAGGGGGCCTACGCGCCCTATGGCCTGACAGTGGCTCTGAACAGCCAATGTACGCTGCTGGGGCCGTATGATATTGCCCATTACGAATCGGAGTTTACGGCCGTGTTCACCAACAAAACCCTCGTCACCCCCTATCGCGGTGCGGGGCGGCAGCACGGCGTTTTTGTCATCGAGCGGCTGCTGGACATTGCCGCCCGCGAATTAGGCATTGATAAAACGGAAATCCGCCGCCGCAACTTCATCCCGCCCGAAAAATTCCCCTATAACAACGAAATCATCTACCAGGATTTTGCGCCACTTCGGTACGATAGCGGCAACTACGCCCCCATCCTGGATAAAGCGTTAGACATGATTGACTATGAGAAATTCTACCGCGAAATCCAACCCCAGGCGCGCGCCGAGGGGCGGCGTCTGGGGTTGGGCGTCGTCGCCTATGTGGAGGGCACAGGCATTGGGCCATATGAGGGGGCGCGGGTGCAGGTGCAGAGCAGCGGCCGTGTCAGCGTAGCCACCGGCATTGGCACCCAGGGACAAGGGCACTTCACCAGTTTTGCCCAGATTGTGGCCGACCAGGTGGGCGTGAATGTGGCCGATGTGGACATCGTTACCGGGGATACTGACCAGTTTCACTGGGGAGCGGGCACCTTTGCCAGCCGGGGGGCGGTGGTGGCGGGCAACGCCATCAACGAGGCAGCGCGGGATGTGCGCCAGAAAATCCTCAAGCTGGCGGCCGATTTATTGGAAGCGGCGGAGGAGGATTTGGTGTTGGCGGACGGCCGTGTCCACGTCAAAGGTACACTTGACAAAACCATCCCGCTCGGCCAACTGGCGCAGCGGGCCAACCCTATGCGCGGCGCGGTCAAACCGGGCACAGAACCGGGGCTGGAAGCGACCAACTACTTCGGTCCAGAGTATGGGGCCACGGCTGCGGGTGTCCACGCCATGATCGTGGAAGTAGACCCGGACACCTGCGCCGTCAAAATTTTGCAATACGTGGTGGTGCATGACTGTGGGCAGGTGATTAACCCGCTCATCCTGGACGGGCAGATTCAGGGTGGCGTGGCGCAAGGCATTGGCAATGCCTTTTACGAGCAAATCATCTACGACGAAGACGGCCAACTGCTCACCGGCTCCTTTATGGACTACCTGCTACCCACCGCTACGGACGTGCCGCGCATCGAAATCGGCCACGAAGTGACCCCCTCGCCGTTGAACCCATTGGGCATTAAAGGCGCGGGTGAAGCCGGAGCCATCCCCACCGGCCCCCTTTTTGCCCAGGCCGTCGAGGACGCCTTAACCCACCCCACCCTGGAAATCCGCGAAATCCCCCTCAGCCCCAGCAAGTTATGGGAGTTGGTGAAAAATATTACACTGTAAATCAACGTGCTATACTACTAACGGTCATAATGTGTCATTCCGAACGTAGTCTGCGGAGTGAGGAATCTCGCATGACCACCTCGTTGAGATTCCTCGGAAGACCTCGGAATGACACTTCCAAACAATTCGAGAGATTGAAAATCGTGCCGAATATCTTGCTTCCAGTTCCTCACATCAAACAACAACATATATGGCATAAAGATAGCAGCTATTCGGTACCCGCTTAATCATGCACTTCCAACGTTATCGTTCCTGGTTTTACGCAGCGGCCGTATACAATCTGGTGTGTGGGAGTGTTAATGTCTTGTTTCCAGAGTGGATATTCCAGAGAATCGGGATGCCGCCGCTTGAGTATTTGCCGTTGTGGCAGGTGGTGGGCATGTTTGTGCTGGTGTATGCACCGGCTTATTGGTGGGCGGGCAACTTTCCTGAACGCCATCCACACCTGATTCTGATAGGGCTGGCGGGCAAGATACTGGGGCCAATTGGCTTTGTCTGGTCGGTGGGGCGCGGGCAACTGCCGCTGGCCTTTGGCTGGATCATTTTGACAAACGACCTGATCTGGTGGCCGTCGTTTATGCTGTATGTGCGCGATATTGCCAGAGAACGAGGTCTGGTCAATTTGCTGCGTGGGGAATAGAGCAGATGAGTGAGACATCGCAAACTGATGGTGTTCCGGCCAGAAGCGGTCTGCGGCGACTGCCGCGTAATGTGTGGGTACTCACAGCCGTATCCTTCCTCACCGATCTCTCCTCCGAAATGGTTGTCCATCTGCTGCCGCTGTTCCTGGCTAACGTGCTGGGGGCGCGCACATTGACCATTGGCCTGATCGAAGGGGTAGCGGAAACGACCAGCAGCCTGGTGAAACTGCTCTCCGGGCGTTATTCTGACCGGCTAGGGCAGCGGAAATGGCTGACGGTAGCCGGGTATGCGCTGTCTACCATCGCCAAGCCGTTTCTGGCATTGGCGAATAGCTGGACGGCCGTGCTCGCCGTTCGTTTTGTGGAGCGCACCGGCAAAGGCATTCGCACCGCGCCCCGTGACGCGCTCATCGCCGATAGCATAGACGCCAAACAGCGCGGTCTGGCCTTTGGGCTGCACCGCGCCGGGGATACGGCTGGGGCGGTTTTGGGTCTGCTGGTGGCTATGCTAGTCATCTGGCAGTGGCAGGGAAGTACACCCACCCTGACCCGCGCCACCTTTAACACCCTGGTCTGGCTGAGCCTGATCCCGGCGACGCTGGCGGTCATCTTGCTGGTGGCGGGGGTTCGAGAAGGGACGGGCAGCCAGACGGCTAAAACGGAACCATCGCGCATAACCTGGGAGGCATTGGGACGGCCGTTTCACCGCTTCCTGTTCATCATGCTCCTGTTTACGCTGGGCAACTCCGCCGACGCCTTTCTGATCCTACGCGCCCAGGCCACCGGTCTGGCGCTGCTGCCCATCCTGGGACTGCTGCTGCTGTTCAACCTGGTGTACACCATCGTCTCCGGCCCCATTGGCTCACTTTCTGACCGTTGGGGACGGCGGCGGGTGCTGCTGGCGGGCTGGCTGCTGTATGCGATGGTGTATCTGGGCTTTGCCCTGGCACAGCAAAGCTGGCATCTGGTGCTTCTCTTTGTAGCCTATGGCGTTTATTATGGTTTTGCCGAAGGCATTGCCAAAGCATTTGTGGCCGACCTGGTGCAAAAAGACCAACGGGGCACGGCGTATGGCTGGTTTAATGGCACAATTGGGCTGGCCGCCCTGCCTGCCAGCCTGATTGCCGGGCTGTTGTGGCAAGGGGCAGGCAGTTGGACAGGCTTTGGCATGGCCGCACCCTTCTTGTTTGGTGGGGTATTGGCATTGACGGCGGCGCTTTTGTTGTGGAGGTGGCTGCCGGACACGGCCGTTCTGTAAGAAATAGGACGCGGATTTATAGGATTGTCGCGGATTTACATCTGGAAAATCCCCAAAATCCGCGTTCATCTGCGTTCTATTGGAGGGATAAGATGAAGCTGAAGGTAGCATTTGCGGCGGGGGATAGATTGGGTGAGGGACCAGTCTGGTCAGTGGATGAGCAGGCATTGTATTGGGTGGATATTGAACGGCCGTGCCTGCAACGCTGGCATCCTGAAACCGGCGCGTACACGGCCTGGGCCATGCCATCACAAATTGGCAGCTTTGCCCTGCGGCAGGGTGGCGGGGCAGTAGTGGCGCTGCGTGATGGGTTGTATACCTTTGACCTGGACAGCGGGGAGTTAACCAACATCTGCCGCCCGGAACCGGAGCGAGGTACACGCTTTAATGATGGCAAGTGTGACCGGTACGGCCGTTTCTGGGCGGGCACGATGGAGCTAAAAGTAGCCGCCCCGGTGGGAGCGTTGTATCGGCTGGATGTAGATAGGAACTGCCAGCTTATGCGCGCCAACGTCACCTGCTCCAACGGCCTGGGCTGGTCGCCAGACAACCGCACCATGTATTACACCGATACCCCCACCCGCCACATTGTTGCCTACGATTTTGATGAGGGAACGGGCCAGATCAGCAACGAGCGCATCTTTGCCCAGGACAGCGGCGGCTACCCGGACGGCCTGACGGTGGACGCCGCTGGTTATGTCTGGAGCGCCAAATGGGATGGCTGGAAAATTGTGCGTTATGCTCCCGACGGGGCCGTTGACCGCGAAATCCCGCTGCCCGTGCAGCGACCCACAAGCTGCACCTTTGGCGGCCCGGCGCTCAACCAGTTGTACATTACCAGCGCCAGCATCGGTCTCTCCGCCGCCGAACGCACCGAACAACCACTGGCGGGCAGCCTGCTGGTGTTGGAAACGGCCGTCACCGGCCTGCCGGATGCGCAGTTTGCCGGTTGATCAACCTGGCGTTCCGCTTCGGCCGCTTGACCGGGCACGTTAGGCCGCAGCCCACATCTTGGCAATCATTCAAGCTGTTTTAGAAAGCTCATTACACGAGCATGTATTTCATCCCGGTGACGCATCAGGCCATGTGTGTCATCGTCAAAAATGATCAGTTCACATTCCCCTCCCTGGCTTAAAACAGTGGCTTGAATCGCCCTCATTTCATCGGTCGTCGCTACTGTATCAAGAGCGCCATGAAAAATGAGCAGGGGGACGCGAATGCGCCCGGCCTGTTTCAGAGGCGACCGTTCAACCTGCGCCACTGCGTACTGATCCGCATCGGTTGGAAAGGCGCGATGCCGATCTAAGCCCAGGTGAAGAAAGGTATCGGTCCCCGACCACAGCGTGATGCCGCCGGCCCAGGGAGTTTCCTCTTGTGCTAACGCCAAAAAGGTCAGAAAGCCGCCGTAGCTATAACCGGCAAGAATGAGCGGCCGGTTTTCACCGGCCCGTTTTTTCCAGTCGAAGCCCGCGGCGAGGACGTCCCATACATCAGCCTGGCCATATTCTCCCCGGTTCGCTTCCTCGTGCTCTGGGCCGTATCCACTGCTCCCTCGATAGGCCGCGGAAACAAACTCAATGCCTTCGGCCAGCAGGCGCAGCATGAACGAGTCATCGGGGTCAATGACGCCTCCCCCACCGTGAACATACAGAATTGCCGGAGACCGGGGCTGGGAAGGGATGAAGCGTTGCACCGGGATCGGCCGCCCATCTCGAGAGGGAACAAAGTATTCTTCATGGGTAAAAGCGGGCCCGACCGGCGGGCTATCCTGGAGAATACAGTCGCAATTTCCGCCGACACGCCAACGATACAGGCAAGCATTCGCCCCAACAAAATAAACGGCCGTTGCATGCAGGTCAAAACCAATTTGTGCGCCGGTGTAGTAGTTCCACACCGATGCCGCGGAAGCGAGTGAAAGACGTTGAAGGAACGTTCCTTCCGGGTAAGCGAACCACAGCAATTCGTCGCTGCAAATGCATAGAATCTGATCCCCCTGAGGCGAGAAAGCGCCGCGTTGAATCGTCTCGGATTCGTAGCTCCAGGCAGTTGATTGATCCTGAAGCCCAATGACCCGCAGTTCAACCCGGCCATTGTGCGACAGCGTGACCAGCAAGGATGAAGAATCAGGACTCCAACTGAAGCGGGCAGTTTCACATTCGCCCTCGAATACGTCCAACGCGGGAAAACAACGACCCGATTGCACCTCGACCAGGTACACCCGCCGTGGCAATTCGGGTTCATCCAGAAATTGCCGTTGAAACGCCACCCATTGCCCCGAAGGCGACCAATGCGGAAAACGGTCAACCGTTTTGGGGTCATTCGTCAATTGAAGCGTGTGTCCTGTGTCCAGCGATAGACAGAAGATGCTGGGCGGGGTGTGTCGCACCCTGTCGTAGGCAGAAAAGACCAATCGGTTTCCATCCGCCGCCCATTCGCAAAAACCGGCCTGGAGGGAAGGATTGGCAAAAACAACTTTGGGGCCAGTTTCTCCAAGGCGATGGATGTACAGCAAGCCATCATTACTGCCAAAGACAACGGTTGAGCCATCGGGCGACCAATGCGGTTCTAATGGCAGAAGTCCAGCGGGTATTTCGCCAAGCGTTTGCCCTTGCACGGTGCGAAGGAAGATCTTGTGTCGGCCATCCGGCCCACGTCTCAATACGGCCAGTCGTTCAGTCTCCGCATGAATATCGAAGAGCATCTATCAGCTCCATGGTCTGCCACGAGGTGCGCCGGTACATGGCGAAAAGATCGAGTGGCATAGTGAATGGGTTGTCCAGGTAACAAATGGTTCTTTAACGTCGCCGCCAGATCGCCACCCCGACGAGCAGTAAACCTAAACCCAGACCCACACCTAAAAACCAATAAGAAGCCTGGTCGGCGGGGATGACGCCGCCTACGGCCGTTTCCTGCACCACATAGGCGGGCGGCGTCAACGTAGCGGCGGGCGGTAGAGCGGCTATCTCAGTAGCCGCGGTGGTGGCGGTGGGCGGCACGGCCGTTGCCGTGTCGGTCGGCGTAACCGTGGGTGTGTCAGTGGGCACGGCCGTGGGTGAAGGTGTCCGTGTAGGGCGCGGCGTGTTCGTTGGCCTGGCAGTCGGCGTTTCGGCCGCTACGGTATCGGTAGTGGTGACACTTGCACTCAGTGCAGTCGCTGTAGTGGCGACTGTGCCCATCGTGACCGTGCCGGTCACGGCCGTTGTGGTAGCCACAGCAGTTCCCGCCGTCTCTGTCCCCTCTGGCGTGGCTGTAGCCGGGGATGCTGCTGCGGGCGGCGGCGACGTGGGAATGCTCTCCGGGGAGACGCCTGCTTCCACCAGGAATACCGGCGGGCCGCCTATCAGGCACTCACCATTGCGGCAGCGCTGCCCTTCCAGGCGGATATTGTAAAACCCGCCGCTGGGTGTGATCGGCGTTTCCACACCGGAAATGAGGTCTACCAATACCCCGGAAGCGGCCAATGCCGGTACACGCAAATCCACCGGTGTGGTGGTGCGCGCCCACATAATGCGCGTCACCCCTTGCGGCCGGGTAAAACTGAAGAGGTAATGGGTATTACTTTGCTCGCGGCGAATGGGATACTGGAATCCCGCCAGATATTGAATGGTGTGTTTATAGGCGTAGAAGGCGGGACGTTTGCTGAAGTCATACGGCCGTATCAACCCCCAGCTTTCGTCCCCTGGATTCATGTTGATGTCTACCAGCTTATAAAAGCCAATGCGGCTGGCCCCGGCATAAAAACCGAGGGCATACGCCTGCGGGATGTACCACGCCTGCTGTTCCAGATCCAGGTGGAATGCCTGCACCTGCACCGGCCATTCCGGGTCCAGGCTGGGGCGGGCATTGGTCTCGTTTATCCACACCTCTTTCATGGGGCTGATGCCCAACTGCTGCTGCACGCCAAAGGCATTACCCACAATACCGGGAATCGTCTCCGGGCGGAAATAGATGTGGAACGTCAGTGCATCAAAGAAATAGTTGTTTTCGGCTGCTTCCGGGTCATTCACCACCACCTGCAAAAAGCGGCGCAAATAGCCCGTATCATGCCAATGGGTCATGCCGCCAATGTGGATTTTGGCCTGCGGGTCGGCCTGTTTCATCACCTGATAGGTCACTTTGACCAGCCGGTAATAATCTTCGGTTGACCCGGCAAATTCATGGCCGTACACGTGGGGAGCAATATCCGGCTCATTCCACACGACCCAATTATGCACACCCAACGGGCCATAATACTGTGCCACACGGCGTACATAGTTAGCCCACAAATTGCCGGGGTCCTCTATCGGCAAATAGAGTCCACGCGGCACGCCAGAGGCAAATTCGCCATCGGTAGCCCAGCGAGGCGTGTTTTTGAGCAGGCCGAGTACCTGGCGATTGTGTGCCCGTGCTTCAGCCAGCCATTCCTCATGCACATGCAGCGTGTTCCAATCATTCGGGCCGGTGGGTTGGATTTCGTTCCAATAGAAGAGAATCCGCTCAAAACCAACGCCTAATTCGGCGGCTTCGGCGGGCGCCCAAAAGGACTCAATAGCCCCAAAACGGGGGTCGCGCGCATTTTGTTGGGGAGGGATGTAGGCGGCGGCGGGGGAAGGGGTTACGGCCGTGACCCCCGGCACCAGTCCTGCCAATACCAACAATAACAATAACAATCGAATCCGCGAAGGGTGTGAAAGGTGTGAAGGAACGCAAAGTCGCCACTGCACCAGGTTTTTTATCAAGATAACAGCCTCCAATCTCTGATCTCTAATCCTCAATCTCTTTTTGGCAAATCAGGCCAACCTCTCTACAATGCCAGCCTGAACTTTGCAAACGGAGGCGATTATATCCCACGTATTAACAAGACCCTAAGGGTTTTCAGAAACCCTTAGGGTCTACTATAAATCATGCCCACCCTGACACGATGGTACATCAAATCTGCCCTGTTCTACCTGGTAGTGGCCTTGTTATTGGCGCTCTTGCTGGCATTACCGACCACTGTCAACTTACCGCTCTTTATCCGGTTTATGAACCCGGTTTACTTTCATCTGTTTCTGGTTGGCTGGGTGACGCAAATGATCTTTGGCGTCATCTACTGGATGTTTCCCATTATTACCCGCGTCCAACCACGCGGGAATGTGCAGATCGGCTGGCTCAGCTATTTCCTGTTAAATGTGGGTTTGCTGCTGCGGCTGATTGCTGAGCCGCTGGTTGCCATCCAACCTGCGCCAGGTTTGGGCTGGATATTAGTTGTTTCGGCTGTGCTGCAATGGTCAGGTATTGTGCTTTTTATTTACCTGGCGTGGCCGCGCGTCAAGGAAAAATACCGCGGAGGATGACTTGCCACGCTTAAGCCAATGGATTATCCGCGCCGCCTTGATCTACCTGTTATTGGGAATCACTATTGGCGCGCTGCTGCTGGCGCATAAGGGGATTCCCTTCTACCCCCTGTTATGGGCCTGGCTGCCAGTACATATTGAATTTTTGCTGATGGGTTGGATTGTGCAGATCACAATGGGGGTGGCCTTTTGGATATTGCCCCGTTATTGGCAACAACCGCGACGACCTCACGAAAGGTACGCACTAATCGCCTTTGTGCTGCTTAACCTGGGTATCTGGCTGGTGGTGGCGGGCGCCACCTTTCGCGCCGGGGCGTGGGTACTGTTTGCCGGGCGGCTGGCGGAAATGGGGGCCGTTTTATTTTTTGCCGCTCATGCCTGGGGGCGTATTGTTTCCAGAGAAGGAGCATAAACTGTGGGGCGATTTTCAAAATCGCCCCACTTTACACAAGGAGAATTATGAACCGTATACCTTCTATCTTATTTCCCGCCGGATTGGCGCTGTTGTGCGCCGGTGGTCTGTTCATGCTGCTAACCTTCACGCCTCGGTCACAGGCGGTGAAGGCGCTGCCGGACAACCATCCACCCTTGCCTGAACCTTATGCGGGCACGGCGCTTGTTCCCAGCACACTGGCTGATTTTTTCGCGCCTGGCTCCCAGCCAGTTTCGACGATAGACAGCATCGCCGACCCGTCTGGCTGTTTCCACTGCCATGCAGAGTACAGCGATGAGGTGCCCCAACCGGCTGATTATGAACCCTGGACGGGCTGGCAGGGCAGTATGATGGCCCAGGCCGGCCGTGACCCCATTTTTTACGCGGCCCTGGATATTGCTATGGCCGATGCGCAGTTTAGTGGCGAGTTTTGTCTGCGCTGCCATCTGCCCCGCGCCTGGTTGGAAGGGCGTATCGTCAGCGGTACACTGGCGGTGGACCCAACGCAAAATCACATTGACCTGGAAGGAGTGCAGTGTGAAGTGTGCCACCGGTTGTCTGACCCTACACCGGGAGCGGAAAATGATCCCCGTGATTTTTATGTCCTGACTACCATCACCACGACCATCCCCATCACATATGGTAACGCGGCCATGGTGTTTGACCCGGAAGATTACCGGCGCGGGCCGTTTGATTTTTCGGTAATTACGCAGACGATTGGCCTGGACCCGCATGTGGCACAAGGGGCGCGGGGAACGCTGCAATCCGCTTACCACCGGGAAGCGTTGATTTGCGCTACCTGCCATGACATCAGCAACCCGTTGTTGTCATGGGATGAGGCGAGCCAGACTTACGCGCTCAATCCGTTGGGGCAGCCCTTCACGGATACGAGCAAAATGTTCCCCATTGAGCGAACCTTTAGCGAATGGCAGCTAAGCCAGTACAACACGCCGGAAGGAGTCTATGCGCCAGAGTTTGGCGGCAACATCGAATTTGTCTCTACTTGCCAGGATTGCCATATGCGCAAAGTGACCGGCGTGGGCGGTTCTATTTTCCGGGATACGGCCGGCATTCCGGTGCGGACAGACTTGCCGATGCATGATCTGACGGGGGCGAATACCTGGGCGCCACAAATGATCCCCTTGCATCCGGTGTTTAGCGCCACGTTTGATGTGACCTTGGACCCGGTGGTGGCTCCCAAACGGTTGGAGGCGTTAGACCTGGGAATTGAACGCGCCCGGTATATGCTGCAAAACGCGGCAGTGGTCACGGCCGTACTCTCCACTACCACCGACGAATTGACCGTGCGCATCACCAATAATTCCGGGCATAAATTGCCCACGGGCTACGTAGAAGGGCGGCGCATGTGGCTGCAAGTGGAGGGGTATGACGCCGATGGCACGCTGGTCTACATCTCTGGCGCCTATGACCCGGCTACCGGCGAATTGACGCAGGATGCCGACATTCAGATTTATGAGTCCAAACACGGGCTGACGCCAGAGCTGGCGGCGCAGTTAGGGCTGACGCCGGGAGAATCCTTCCATTTTGCGCTGAATAACATCATCTTGACGGACAATCGCATCCCGCCACGTGGTTTTGAGTATGCGGCGTTTGCGGCGGTGGGGGCCGAGCCGCGCACCAACGGGCAGCCCGACCCGACGCGATATGTGGATGGGCAGTATTGGGATGAAGTGGTGTATGCGCTGCCAGAGGGGGTGGTCTACGGCCGTGTGCGCCTGCTCTACCAGACCTCTTCCAAAGAGTACATCGAGTTTCTGCGCGACAATAACCCGAATGTGGGCGACCCCAACAACAACGGTCAGATTTTGTATGATTTGTGGGAAGCGACGGGGCGCAGCACGCCGGAGGTGATGGCTGATGTTACTTTTGGTGGACAATCTGCGGTTTATCTGCCGCTTGTGATCGGCCAGCCATAGTGCCGGGCCAACCCTGGCGCGGAAAGGTAATCCAGTGATCCATGCCCGGCGGTTTGCAACCGCCGGGCATGGATTGTTTGTCTGCTATTTCGTCGTCTAGCGGCTGGACTGGGAATAATAGAGCTTGACGATTGTATCGAGAGCGTGGATAGCTTGCGACGGCCGTACCGTCATTTCCGGCGTCCCCATTTTGGCTAATGTCCGTTTGAGAATCTGGTTTGCCAGCGGTGTGGAGTTGTTAATGTTTTGCTGCCGCTCCAAAAAATCTACAATCAACTGCACATCTTCGCCGCTCAGTCGGTCCACAGGCCATTGTTCGGTCAGGTTTTCAGCTTCACCGGGGGGGCGCAGCGACGGCCGTGCCTGCACCACCCGGCTGGTTTTGTCTAACGTCGCCAGTGTGATTTCCGCCTGTTCGCGCACCACCAGCGTGCCCGCCGCCAGGTCGCCCAACCGGCGCGCCTGCCCATCTACAAACATGGTGATCACGCCCAACCCATAGGCAAACGGCATAAAATCTACCAGCCGCACCAGATTGCGAATAATGGATTCACTCAAGGTAATCGGCGTACCGTCGCGCCGGATAACGCGCAGCTTCACCGCTTTTTTACCGGGACTGCTGCCATTCCAGCGCATCTCAAAAAAGATGTAGTAGCTGCCCAATAAAATAAAGGCCAGCAAAATATAAATGGCGACGAAGACGCTGTTCATTTGCCCGGCTGAACTCTGGAAAAGGAACTGCATCCCGACCAAAAGCACCAGTTCCAGGACAATGATAATCAACGAGTCTACCAAAGCGGCCATAAAGCGAGAGCCAATGCCCACCACCTCGTAGCCAAACATGACATTTTCCGGGGTATCAATGTTGAGAAATTCGTCAGTTGAACTCATGCGGTAATTGTACAGCCTATCGTTGCCGGTAGCAGGTTGCAAGTTGCAGGTTGCAAGTAATCCACCTGCCACATGCCACCTGCAACCTGCTACCTGTGTATAATTGCCCTATGAATGCTGAGCAATTTTACCAATCTCGCCGCGCTGATTGGCAGCAGTTGTCCAATCTATTAGACCGCAGCCAGGCCAATATCGGCCAGTTGTCACCGGATGACGTGAAGGTGATGGGGCAGTTGTATCGGGCCGTTACCTCTGATCTGGCCCTGGCGCAGCGGGAGTTCCCGCGCCACCAGGTGACGGTGTATCTGAACCAGTTGGTGGCACGCGGCCATGCGGCCATATACCGCAGCGAGCCGCTGGCGCTGCACAAAATCAGCCGCTTTGCGCGGGTGACTTTCCCGCGTATGTATCGGGAGACGTGGCCGTTTCAGCTCACGGCCGTACTCCTCCTCCTCGTTCCCGCTTTACTGGCAGGGCTGTGGTTAAACTGGCGCATAGAGGCGGCTGATTGGCTGCTGCCAACGGCCGTGCAATCCCTGTTACCAATGATTGAGGAGCAAGAGTTGTGGGTGGATATTCCGGTGGCGGAACGGCCGTATACCTCCACCTTCATTATGACCAACAACATCCGCGTGGCTGTGCTGGCCTTTGCCGGGGGATTGACCGCCGGGCTGTTGACCCTGTATGTGTTGCTTTTCAATGGGCTGCTGTTGGGGGCGGTGACGGGCGTCACCGCCCATTATGACGTGGGTTTTGAACTGTGGACGTTTGTCATCGGGCACGGCGTCATCGAACTGACCACCATATACATCGCCGGCGCCTCTGGGCTGATGATGGGTTGGGCCATCATCCACCCTGGGCTGCACCGCCGCCGCGACGCCCTGACGCAGGCCGCCCGCCGGGCCGTCGTCTTGATCGGTGGCTGCTTTCCCTTGCTGGTCATCGCCGGGATTATCGAAGGTTTCATCTCCCCCAATGAAAACATCCCCATCGCCATGAAGTGGGCGGTGGGTATGGGTACAGGCATTGTGTTGTATGCCTATCTGTTGTTAGCGGGTCATAATGAGCAGTAAAGGTGAGATTGGAAGATTAGGACAGGTCTTCTTAACTTTCAAAGTTGACCTGTCATTCCGAGCGGAGTCTTCGGAGCGAGGAATCCCTACCCTGTGCAAGTGAGCAGGATTCCTCCTCGAAGACTAGCCTGCCCTGAGCTTGCCGAACGGGTCGGAATGACACTATAAAACTCATATCACTATTTTAACTAATATCTTGTTTAAGAATTCCCCCCATACACGGGCGGCGCTGCAAGCGCTGTTTGTCACCTTTCTCTGGTCAACTTCCTGGGTGCTGATTAAGTTTGGCCTGGAAGAGATTCCGCCGCTGACTTTTGCCGGGCTGCGCTATATGTTGGCCTTCCTGGTACTGCTGCCCTTTTTGTGGCGGCAGCCGGTGGAGTTTGTAGCCGGAAAACGGCCATCCCGCCTCCCCCCTGCCCTCACTTCCCTCACCAAAACGGATTGGCTGCGCCTGATCCTGTTGGGCATCGTCTTTTACGCCATCACGCAGGGGGCGCAGTTTGTGGCCCTGGCTTATGCGCCGGCCGTGAGCGTGACCTTGATCTGGAGTTTCACGGCCGTTGCCGTCGCCCTCCTCGGTATTGTCACATTAGGCGAACGGCCGAACGGGGCGCAGTGGGTGGGCATGTGGCTGGCGCTGGCGGGCGCGGTGGTTTATTTTTACCCCTTTGGCCTGGCCGAAGCGCAATTCATTGGCATCCTGGCGGCACTGGTAGGCATGTTGTCCAATTCGGTAGCGGCGGTGTTGGGGCGGCATGTGAACCGGGGTGGGGTGTTACGGCCGTTGACCGTCACCGTCATCAGTATGGGCGTGGGCGCGCTGATTTTGCTGGCGGCGGGCATTGCCAGTCACGGCATCCCGGCGCTGCGCTGGCAAAGTTGGGCCATTATTGTCTGGCTGGCGGTGGTGAACACGGCCGTGGCCTTCACCCTTTGGAACCACACCCTGCGCACCCTCTCGGCGATGGAATCCACCGTCATCAACAATACCATGACGGTGCAGATTGCCATTTTGGCGGTGTTATTTTTGGGGGAAACGCTGGACGGCCGTGAGTTGTTGGGTTTGACGGCTGTTGTCGCCGGCACACTGATTGTGCAGGTACGGCGCTCCAAATAGGTATAGACCTGACAGGTTTTTTGAAACCTGTCAGGTCTGAACACACACTTACAGCATGGTTTTCGCTTTGAGTTCCAGGTAGCGGTTGATGACGGCGATAGAAAGCTGGTTGGCGGGCACGTCCAGCGTCAGCACACCACGATGGCGCAGGGTGTCCAGGGCTACTTTGCGTTCGTCCAGCAGTTGGGCGGCGGCGGCGCGTTGGTAGACGGTTTGTGAATCTACCGGGTGCTGCCGCGCCGCCCACACCACATCCGGATCGCTGATTGTCACCACCAGCGGCAGGCTGCGCCGCGCCAGTACGGACACATGCGAAACCAAGGCATCCATGCTCACTCCCCCACTTAAATCGGTGAAGATGACAATGAGGGATCGCTTGCGCTGTTTGGTTGCCAGGTAGCTGAGGGCGCGGCGATAGTCAGACTCTACCGGCTCGGCGTCCACGGCGTAGAGCAGCTCCAACATGCGGTAAAACTGGCCGCGCCCTTGCCGGGGGGCCAGATAGTGGCGCACGTCCTGGGCAAAACTCATCATGCCCACTTTGTCCCCCTTGCCGCTGGCAACATACGCCAACAGCAGCACGGCATTGATCACATAGTCCAGTTTAGCCATGTTGGCTACGGGGCTTTGCATCATGCGGCCTACGTCTAGCAGGGCGACCACGTTTTGGCTGCGTTCGGTCTGGTATTCGACGGTGACGGGGCGGCGGCGGCGGGCGGTGGCTTTCCAATCAATACGGCGGTATTCGTCGTCGGGCAGGTATTCCCGCAGGCGCTCAAATTCGGTGCCTTCGCCAAATTGGCGGGTGCTGCGCAGGCCGAGTTCTTGCAGCCGGTTGCGGCGCAGCAGCAGATCATAGCGGCGCACGTCGAGCAGGTTGGGGTAGACCTTGACGGCTTTGTCCAAATCTGCCTTCCCTTGCCGCATGACCAGACCGAGGGGGCCGGGCCAGCGCAGGTTGAGTTTGCCAAAGGCGTAATCGCCGCGGCGCAGGGGGTGGACGTGGTAGGTGGTTTGCCATTGCTGGCGGGGGGGAACACGGCCGTACACCACCCGCACATCCACGCCAAATTCGTCCGGCGGCTCGTCCCGCGCGGCAATGGCGATGGGGCGCGGGCTGCGGTTGCGCACGGTCAGGGTGATGGGATTGTCTGCGCCCAGGCTGAGTTTGTCGTCATGGTCGCGGTGAACGTCAAAACGATGGGTGAGGGGCTGCGCCAGCCGCCAATCCAGCGCCAGCAGCAGCAGCAGCAGGACAATGTAGGCCAGCGCCACCCATTGCAGCAGCGGCAGCCAGGTTCCCGCCGCGATGATGGGCGCAGCCAGGAGGAGCATGAGGAGGCCGCGGTTGGTGATGTGCATGACAGGGATGTAGGACGATTTTGAAAATCGTCCCACTCAACGGGGCACTTCCACCTGGCGCAGCAGGCGGCGTACCACGGCGTCGGGGTTTAACCCTTCGATTTCGGCTTCTGGTTTGAGCAGGATGCGGTGGCGGTAGACGGGTAAGGTGACGTATTTCACATCATCGGGGGTGACGTAATCGCGCCCTTGCATGGCGGCGTAGGTTTTGGAGGCCAACAGCACATGGGTGGCGGCGCGGGTGCTGGCCCCCAGCGTCAGGTCGGGCGATTGGCGGGAGGCGGCGGCAACCTGGGCAATGTAGGCCAGGATGCCATCTTCGACGACGACCTGGTTGATGGCCTGGCGCGCGGCCACGATGTCGGCGGCGGGCAGGCTCACTTGCAGCCCGGCGGCAGCCAGATCGTGGGCGTCGAAGCCGTGATGGTAGCGGCGCAGCACTTCGATGTCGTTGTCCAGTGTGCCGTAGGGGGTGAGTACTTTGAAGAGGAAGCGGTCTAGCTGCGCTTCGGGCAGGGGGTAGGTGCCTTCGTATTCGATGGGGTTTTGGGTGGCGATGACCATGAAGGGCGGCGGCAGCGGGTGGCGTTCGCCTTCCAGGTTGATTTGCCGCTCTTCCATGGCTTCCAGGAGGGCGGACTGGGTTTTGGCGGGAGCGCGGTTGATTTCGTCGGCGAGCAGGATTTGGGTGAAGATGGGGCCTTTTTTGAGGAAGAATTGGCCGCTGGTGATGTCGAAGACGCTGGTGCCCAGGATGTCTGAGGGCATGAGGTCGGGGGTGAACTGGATGCGGGTGAATTGGGCCTGCACCAGATGGGCCAGGGTTTTGGCCATGAGGGTTTTGGCGGTGCCGGGCACGCCTTCGAGCAGGACGTGGCCGCCGGTGAGCAGGGCGATGGTGAGTAGTTCAAAGGGTTCTTCGAGGCCGACCAGGACTTTGTCGGCTTCCTGGCGCAGTCGTTGGGCGATGGGTTGGAGGGCGGTTGGGTTCATGGGGGGGAGTATAGCTGAGGGGGGGAGGGGGGCAAGTGGACAGTTAGCAGTATGCAGTGAGCGGTGAGCATGTACTGCTCACTGCATACTGCTAACTGCTAACTGTTCATTCTGGCGGATTACCCTCTTCTGCTCTGCGCCGGGCGGCGGCGCGTTGGGCGGCGGTTTTGGTGGTGCGGGCCGTGACCCCTATTTTTTCCAACAATTGTTTTTTGCCGCGTAGGGCGACTTTGGCGATCTTGAGGTACTGCGCCGTCCAGTCATTCATGGCGGCGAGGGCGGCGTCTTGCTCCTGGGTGGCCTGCTGCGCCGCGCCTTTGGCCGCCTCTTGGGCCTGATTGGCGGCGTCGAAGTCGGCGATTTTGGCGCGTTCGGCGGTGATGCGCGCAGTATCATAACCGAAGTCGGCCAGCAAGCCGCTTTCTTTGGCATTGTCAAACAGGGTGTAACCGGCCTGGATGAAGCCAGCCGTGTCGCGTGGTTCGCTGCCGGTCAGGTCTAATGTCGTCAGCCCCTCCTCATCCAGGGCGGCGCGGGCTACTTTGGCGGCGGCCTGATAGGCGTCGCGGGCGATTTTTTGTTTGGCTTTGACTTCGGCGGTGGCCGTTTTCTGGTCGCCTTTGGCGGCGGCCTGGGCGTTCACGGCCGTGAGCGCCGTCGTATACAATCCCATCCCCGCATTCAATTTGGCCGTGTCGTAACCATAGGCGGCTACGGCCGTGCTGATTTCGGCATCGGCTAATGAATTGGCAATGGCTAACTGCGCCTTGTTCAACTGTTTGGCAATGGTATCCTTCGGTCGGTTTGGCATGAGAGAATCTCCTTGTTTGTTGTGTTCGTAGTAGGCGATTCATCGCCGTCAGCAGGCGATGAATCGCCTACTACGAACGGTATGCAGTTGTTTTTATAAATAAGTTGATGACAAATCAGGCACGTCTGCCGCAGACGCCTTTGCCTTTTACTGACATTTCCCAACGACTGTCTGGTTTACAACACCCTTGCTACCCCTACCATTACATTTGCTACCCGTTGCATTGCTTTTGCTACCGCCACCATTACGCCTGCTACCTGTTACATTGCCTTTGCTACTGCTTGCAATACCCTTGCTACATGTTACATTATTTTTGCTACCACTTGCAATACTCTTGCTACCCGTTACATAGCTCTTGCTACCACTTGCAATACTCTTGCTACTCGTTACATTGCTCTTGCTATCGCTTGCATTGCTTTTGCTACTTTGGTAGCAATTACAACGAACAATCTCCCGAAGCTTTAGAAGCTCCGGGAGGTTGTTGAAGCTAATCAAACAATCCCTTCTGCACCGCTCCCTCCGCCTGCACCCGCGCCGCCTGCTTAAAGGTGACGTGCGTGGGCGGCATCTTAATCTCCTCCCCGCGTAACAACTGCTCTATCGTTAATATCTGTAAGCGCGGGTACGCCTGATTCCAGCCCGGCGAATGGTAAAAACCGGCCGCCGCCGCTTCCGTGCGCATCTCCCGCGTCGGTTCCTCCAACGTCACCAGCACCCCCAACGCCGCCTTCTCTCGTTCCACCGTACCCGCCAGATCGCGCATGTCCCGGCTGCTCACCTTGCCGCTCTTTACCTGAATCAGCGCCCGCTTCGGCTTACCGGTCTGGTCATCCATAAAGGTGATGATGCCATCAATGCCCCTGTCCGCCCCCTTCTTGCCCGCCTTGCTGCCCGGCTCACCGCCGAGCGGCCGTGCCCGCACCAACGACAACGCCCACCATTGAAACTGAAACCGGTCATCCTGCGCCAACTGCCGCGCCCCCGGCACCGACTGCGGCTCGCCAATCACCTGGAACGTCGCCTCCGGGAACATTTCCGTCAGCCGATACTTCATCAGGGCAATAGACAAATGGGTCACATCAATGCCAAGCCAACGCCGCCCCAACTTCTGCGCCGCCGCAATCGTCGTGCCACAGCCACAAAACGGATCCAGCACCACATCCCCCGGATTGCTGCTGGCCTCAATGATGCGCTCCAACAGCGCCAAAGGCTTTTGTGTGGGATAGCCGAGACGCTCTTTGTCGTGTGCTGACAACGGCTTAATATCTGTCCAAATATCAGTCATAGGTTGACCCCCTAACTCATGAAGATAAACCTTCCGCATGATACGGCCGTCTTTCTTTTCGGGGAAATGGAGACGGTTCTCAGCATCAAGCTGTTCCATTTTTTCAAGAGAAACTCGCCAGCCCTTTTCCGGTGGTGGATATCCTTTATAGGGGTAAGTCAGGTTTGGGCGAGGATTGGGAGAGGTGAGATTCTCTAATTTGTAAACTCCTCTTTCATCTTTGTGACGGAAAAACCCTTTGATATATTCTTCTGAATGTTCATGATAAAAGCGGTTGAGGAGATATTGGTTGCTCTTCGTATAAACGAAGATTACATCGTGGGCACGCCCCATGCTCCGTTGTGAATCCCCGTGACCATAACTACGTTTCCAAGCGATTTCATTAAGGAATTTATCAGGGCCAAATATGGTATCGAGTATAACCTTTAAGTAATGGCTGGCCGTCGGGTCACAATGCAAATACAGACTACCCGTCGGCTTCAACACCCGGTGCAGCTCCACCAGCCGCGCCGCCATCATCACCAGATAGGCCAACATCTGGCTCGGCCCAATAAACTCCCGCAGCGCCGCCACCATCCGGCTCACCCCATCCGGCGCATGCGTCACCAACTCATGGTAGGTGGCCTCGGCGGCCATATTCCAATGCCAGGTATCCTCAAAGGCCGCAATCTGCGCCTCCGCCTCCTCGCCACTCTCATACTTAAACAGCACGTTATACGTGCGCTGCGAATTAAACGGCGGGTCCAGATAGACCAGGTCTACGCTCTCCGTGGGAATATATTCCCGCAAGATAGGGAGATTGTCTCCATAAAATAAGGTGTTTTCTGTAATTGTTTTCATCGGCCTCTGGCGAGATACGACGCACGTTGAAAGTGCGTCACACCTCAAGAAATTGTAACCCGTTCCCCCCCACAGGCAACCATTTGTAAGGGCGGGATAGGCGGGTATGGTCTGGTCAGCCGCGCGGGGGCGAGACGGCGCGGGGACAGGGTTTTACGTTTTTCACACCGTTTCACCGCGCCGTCCCGCCCCTACGCCACACGGATTACGCATCACGGATTACGGATTACGGATTACGGATTACGGATTACGGATTACGCATCACGGGTCACGCATCACGGCTCACGGCTCACGGCTCACGGCCGTCGCCGCCGCCGCCGCCTGCACCATCTCCTGTTCTGTGCGGGCGGTTTGCAGTTGGTGGAGGATGGCGCGCAGGGATTGGGGGTCAACGGCCGTGTCCAATTCCGCCAGCCGGGCCACAAACTCCTCATCGGGCAATGTGGGGTTCAGCCGGTAGCGGAAGCCGAGATCGCGCTTCAGGCGCAGACGATAATCTTGCAGCACGGCCGTGCGGTGCCCGGCGCGGCGGCTGAGATTGGCAATACCGGAAATGTATTCCAGCGGGGCGCGGCGGTTGAGCGTTTGCGGCATGGGCAGCGGGCGGCCAAAGATGCGCCCTTGCAGTAACAATCCCCCAAACAGCACCAGCGCCACATATAACAAGGCTCGCCCGCCCGGTGTGCGCTGCAACCAGTTGCCCGCCGTCACCGCCACGGCCGTGCCGCGCACGCCATGATGCCATTCATCAAAAAAGATAACCTGCGGGTCGCCCGCCGCGTTGAGCAGCGCCAGCACCCAGGCGGCGTTGGCCGGGTCTTGCAGCCCCAGATTGCTGAACGGGGCCGGATTGGCGCTGAGGATGATACGGCCGTCGCCCTGCGCCCAGGAGACAACCACGGGACGGCCGTTTGCCGTGGCAAAATGGGTCACAAAATCATCCCGATTGGATTGCAGGGCATAAGTGGTGGTCAGGGCGGCGTCAGCAGGCAGAGGCGGCTCATCCATCAGCGGCGTTTGCGGGATGACGGCCGTTTCCGTCCCCCCGGTGTAACTTACACGAAACCCCAAATGGTCGAATGCCTGATTGCTGAAAAAGTCATCCCCCGCCAGAATGAGCGTGCCCCCCTGTGCCACCCACCCTTCGATGGCGCGCCATTCAGCGGGCAGTACGGCCGTTTGTGGCGACAGCATCAACAACACATCATCGTCGGCAGCAATGGTGAAATTGTCTTGCGTGGGATTACGCACCGCGAACCCCATCTGCTCCAGATAGAGCCACAGCGCCCGCGCCCCGTCCGACCGGCTGGAAAAGCTGGCTAATGGCGGCGCTTGCTGCGCGGCCATCGTCTCCTGGTATATGGCTACGGCCGTTACGCCCACAAACAGCACCACCAGCAGCAGCGCCAGCCAGGAGTCACGGGAAAGGCGTTTCATTCTTCCTCCCCATTTTGCTGGTTCAGGCCCCTTTTCAGACTGTCCGCCAGGCCATCCACCTGCTGCACATACGCTTCGTAGCTCTCACGGCTGATGGGTTGAAAGCCGTACCAGACCCGGTCAAAGACATCAATCACCTGGCGCAGCACGGCCGCCAGGCGCGGCTGGTGGGCGAGGGTGCGCAGATATTCGCGGTTGGTCAGCGAACGGTCATAACGCAGCAGCCCCCGTTCTTCCAGCAGCAGCAGGGAAGAGAGGTAGAGGTAGCGCACGGCCGTGCGGTAATCACCGCCGGTAGATAGTTCCTCCGCCCGTTTTAATGCCAGGTCGGCCGTTAAAAATTCCCCTTCCAACCCGTCATCGTCTAGCCGGGAATTGGCGCTAAAGTCGGCAACCAGGCCACGAATGGCATAGTAGATGACAAAAGCCAGCGCCACTGCCCCCACCACATTCAGCGCCGTGGGCAGCACCCCACCCAGGCCGGTCGCCTCCAAAAGACGCGCCAACAGTTCTTGGAGCTGGCGGTTGAAATCGCGCCACAGCCGCTGCCATACGTTTTCCACTTCTGGCGTGTAGTTAAATTCCGCGCCGGCAAGAATGGCCTCAAGAACGGCGGCATCATACGGGACGCCAGGATCGGGCCACGTTTGCTGTTCGGCCAGCAGCGCGTCCAGCAGTTGGCCGATGCGCGCCAGGTCTGGGTTGGCGGCGGTCAGTTGGTTCAGCAGGAAGGTGGATTGCATGGGAATGGTACGGCCGTCGGGCAGGGTGACGGCCGTGATCATTTCCAACTCAGCCGCAGCCTGGGTCAGGGCGGCCTGAGGCTCGGCATCAGCGGCGGTTTCCAATTCAGCAACCAGGGCGCGTAAGTCGGCCAACCGCTGCCAGTAGTCGGCCACGGGAAAGTCGGCCACGGGAACGGGTTCCGTTTGCGCATGGAGGGAGAGCGGGAGGATGGTGACGGCCGTGAGCCAGCCAATCCCCCACACCAACACAACCAACAACCTTCTCACTGTAACATCCAATCAGCTAACCAAAATCCCGATAAAAATCGAAACCACAATAACAGCCATATACAGGCCATATATCGCCAGGGTAAACAAGAAGTATTGGCTCAAATCGGAACGACGCGGGAAAAGGCCAATGTCCGGGCCAGGCGCTTCGGCCACAATCGCCAACTGATTCTGCATCATGTCAGGATCATCCACATTCACCGCCGCCTGTAAAGCCAGGTCTAGCCCCTCACTACGGGCGCGCACATCCAGATAAATCAGCAGCACACAGGTCAGTTGAATGGGCAGGTAAAGCATACTCAGCAGCAGGCTTATGGTCTGAAACACAATGGCCGACACAACCGGGCTAAGCCCCTCGCCCGTCATCGCCGACACCACGCCGCCCAACAAGAGCGCCGGCCCGGTCACAATTACCTGAGAAAAGAGGCCCAACAGCAGCATAAAACCAATGAACCACCAGAAGCGGCGCTGCGCCAGTTCCAGAGCGCGCGGCAGCCCTTCTGACGCCTTTCTGCGCTCCACCACCACCACCGGCGTGATAAAGGGAATGACGACCAGGACATAGAATAAGAGTAAACCCGGGCCGGTAAACCAGCCAACCAGCGGGATGAACGTCCAAAGCCCCAGCAAGCCGCCGGCCAACCCGGCCAGAAAAACCGCCCCTAACAATGATACCCAAATGCCCTTCAACCCACGAAAAGCATCCAGAATACCAACAGGGCTGCCAAAATAGGCATTGATGGCAGCGCTGGTTAGCGCCGCCGCGCCCACCAGCGACAGCGCCCAACCCAAAATGCCGACCACCAAAGAGCCAAACGTGGAACTGGTACCCGCCGCCTGGCTCATTCGCAGAAATCCCACAAACATTGAGTTTCCTAATATATCCGCTGTCGCATCGGGAATCTCAGGCGCAGGCGCCAAAACAGACAGCAGGATAGTGGCCGCAGTAACGGGAATCTGGGCAATGGCAATAATGCCGATGAAGGTGAGAAAGTGCTGGCGATAAAGGCGAATGGCTCTATCGAATAACTGTCCGGCGCTTAACGGCCGTAATTCCACACCACCTTTTGACATAGCCGCATCAAACATGGGTACCCCCTTTTACCAACCGGTTGCGATGTGTACAGGACATAATGAGAAAATTCTAACAATGGGCAGGGTAACGGGCAACTGCCCCTTGTTGTAGTGCCAGGCAAGGGGTGGTACGGCACTGGTTAATCAAAACGGTTCTGCCCCTTGCCTGGCACTGCCCGGCATATCCACAAATAATCCGCGCCCCGCCCGTTTGCGGTTTATTGTAAAGCCGCGACGCTTATTCTATAATCCCCACATGTTGAGGAGAGGATTATGAGACAAACCTTGAATATTCTGTTGGGTTTATGGTTGGTGCTGCTGCTGGCAGCCTGCGGCGATCTGGCAAATCAAATTGTAGGCGCCACGGCCACACCAGAAATGCCCACCGACGTACCCCCCACCCCTACCACACCCCCCACCCCTGATCCCACCGCCACTTCCGCCATTTCTGCAGAACCCGTGCAAGGGATCGCCACCGTAGATAGCATAGATGTGCAAATGTTAGAGTCGTTCCCCGTCCAGGTTAACGTGCGCGCGCAAGGGAATTTGCCAGACGGCTGCACCCTGATCGAGCAAAGCCGCGCCGAGCAGCAAGGTGACACCTTTATTGTCACCATTTCCACCATTCGGCCGGCCAATATGCTCTGCACCCAGGCATTGGTGCCGTTTCAGGAAGTGATCCCGCTGGATGTGGAAGGATTACCTGCCGGTACGTATACGGTTGATGTGAATGGCGTCACCGATACGTTTACATTAGAGGTAGACAACTTCGTGGTGGAAGCTACGCCCACGCCGGCCGATTCGGCCAGCGCCATCATTTCTGGCCGCGTCTGGCATGATTTGTGTACGGTACTCACCGATGAGAGTGGCGCGCAAGTGGTGCTTTCCACCGGCTGTGTGCCGGTGGGTGATGGCGCCACATTTGAGGCAAACGGCCGTTTGGAAGATGGCGAACCGGGTCTAAGCAACATCCTGGTCAGCCTGGGCAGCGGTCGCTGCCCCGCCGCCGGTTTAGCCACCGCTCTCACCGACGCCGACGGCGACTATGTATTTGACGACCTGACCGCCGGTGATTACTGCGTCTCTATTGACACGGCCGCCCCCGAAAATGCCGACCTGCTGCCCGGCGCCTGGACATTTCCCGGCATCAACGTCACGGCCGTGACCCTCACCGAAAGCGAAATTAAAACCGGCGTCAACTTCGGTTGGGACTTTGCCCTCTTGCCCGAAGCAGATATAGACCTGGCTAACTGCACCAACAGCATCGCCTTTGTGGCCGACCTCAGTATTCCTGACGATACCGTTGTGGCGCCTGGGGCCACATTTGAAAAAGGGTGGCGGCTGCGCAACAGCGGCACCTGTCCCTGGACATCCGGCTACAACTTTGTGTTTGCCGGTGGCGATCAGATGGGCGCGCCCAATGCTGTGCCTCTGGCAAATCCCGTACCGCCAGGTGAAGAAGTCAGCATCTTTGTCACCTTCACCGCACCCCAAACTGTGGCTACCTACCGCAGCGATTGGGTCATGGCCAACAGCAGCGGGCAGCGTTTTGGCGTAGATGGGCCGGCGGATGAGGTCATTTGGGCGCAAATTGTGGTCGGTGTGCCCCAGCCAACGGCCGAACCCAATTCAGCCGCCATAGGTGGTGTGGTCTGGGAAGATGTTTGTTTCATCCGGGCCGATGGTACACCGTCCGTAGGGTGCGTAGAAATTGAGGGAACAAACCAATACCGGGGCGATGGTACACTCATCAATGAACCCCGGCTGGTGGGCGTCACCGTCCTTCTGGCCGCTGGCGCCTGCCCGGATACCGGTGTACCGGCCGCCTCCGCCATCTTGCAAACAACATTGACCGATGAAAATGGCCTGTATCGCTTCACGAACCTGGATGAAGGTCTCTACTGCGTAGCCATAGACGCGCTTAGCACGGCCAACCTCAACCTGCTGATCCCCGGTAACTGGACGTGGCCGGCGCCAGGCACGGGCCGCCAGGGTATAAATTTAGCCGCTGGTGAACAGCGGTTGGAAGTGGATTTTGGATGGGATTATCAAGAATAAAAGGTGGTGTCTGTCATGCCTCTCATCGTTGCTGCCCAAACCGAAGCAAAACTGCCTGGCCAATCAGAAAATCAGGATTCTGTCCATGCCCATGTCACCAACGTGGGGCCAACCGCCTGTGGTCTTTTTATGGTGGCTGATGGTGTGGGTGGGCATAAAGACGGCCGTCTGGCCAGCCAGACGGCCGTGAACACTATCCACGCCGCCATTCAGCCCCTCTGGGAGCAAACACCGACTACGCCTACCCAGGCAGCCCAATTTCTACAATCTCACCTTTACAACGCCATTGTTGCCGCCAACGAAAAAATCTACACTCAGGCCAAGGAACAAAACGTGCGTATGGCCAGCACACTCACCTGCGCTCTGGTATATGACACGCTGGCTATCATCGCCAATATCGGCGACAGCCGCACCTATCTCTATCGTAATCAGCAGCTTGAGCAGATCACGGTAGACCACTCGGTGGTGGATTGGTTGGTGCGGCAGGGGCATCTCGCGCCGGAAGATGCAGCCACCCACCCCTATCGCAACGTGATCATGCACGCACTTGGTTCCCATGAAACGCCGGAAGTAGATATTTTTCTGCGCTGGTTGCAGCCGGACGATATGCTGGTGCTGTGTTGTGATGGCGTGTGGGATACGCTGAGCAATGAGCAAATCGCGGCGCAGCTAGAAAACAGCAATCCCGAAACGGCCGTACCCATCCTCCTCGCCGCCGCCCAAGACCATTCTGATGATATTTCGTTGGTGATTGTGCAAGTGACAGCCTGAGCATTCCCGCAATCCCCCCATGCGCGCCTTACTGCAACGAGTCTCTTCCGCCCGCGTCACGGTAGACGGCCGTGTCACCGGCCAGATTGAGCGCGGTTTTGTCATTCTGTTGGGCGTTACCCACAGCGACACCGCCGCCGAAGCCGAATGGCTGGCGGCCAAAGTTGCCGGGCTGCGTCTGTTTGAAGATGAGGCCGGCAAAATGAACCTGTCGCTGGCCGATGTGGGTGGCAGTTTTTTGGTCGTGTCCCAGTTTACGCTGTACGGTGACGCCCAAAAAGGGCGACGGCCGTCTTTCACCGCCGCCGCCCGCCCCGAACACGCCGAACCCCTGGTGGACGTTTTCTGCCAATGTCTACGACAGGCTGGCTTTGCCGTCGCTACCGGCGTGTTTGGCGCGCACATGGATGTGGAAATCCACAATGATGGCCCTGTCACCCTGCTCGTAGAACGCGATCATGTGTGAAATTTATCACAACTTCTGGTAAAGTAGCGTTCGTAGCAGGTCCTTCAGTGTCGGTAGAAGACGATAAATCGTCTACTACAAACTTATCTTTGCAGGAGTACATGATCTATGAAGCGGTACAAACCCCTTTTTTTACTATTTATTCTGCTGCTGGCGGCGTGTGGCGCGCAGACGCCCACCGCTACCCCAGCCGCCCCCACTGCCGCCATCGCCGCCCAGTCCGCAACCGAGACACCGGCAGCCACCAACACGGCAATTCCGGCCACAGCTACGGCCGTGCCCGCCACCAATACACCCGTCCCCGAACCGGCTACGGCCACGGCCGTGCCCACCACCGATAGCAGCGCCGCCGAAACGGAAACTGCCACCCCACTGCCAGAAGCGACGGAAACCGAGCCAGCCGGGGTGACACCTGCGGCAACGGCAGCAAGCACAGAGGCAACGGCCGTGCCACCCACCGCCGATCCCAACGTGACGGCTTCCGCCACCGCTCCCCCCACCACCGTAGCTGCCCCACCGCCTGCCGGCAGCGTGCCCATCCCGCCCGATAACAACTACCCCGCTTATGATGACAAGGTGGGCTGGGAACAGCGTATCATTGTGCCCGCCGGCTTCCAGGTCTCTTACGTCGGGCGGGTAAATGGCAATCCCACCAGCATCACCTTTGGCCCGGATGGGCTGCTGTATATTGCCATGCAGGCCGGCAGCATCCTCACCATGAATGACAGCGGCGGCACCAGCACCTACGCCACGGGCTTCAACACCCCCACTGGCATCGCCTTCCGCCCCGGCACCAACAAGCTGTACGTCTCTGACCGGGTCTTAAACGAAAACGTCGGCGGCGAAGCGCAGGTCTCCATCGTCAATCAGGGCCAGCTCATTGGCGGCCTGCCCTGCTGTTACACCTTTTTCCATGCGGCCAACGGCATTGCCTTTGGTCCAGATGGGTATGGCTATGTGGGCGTCGGCGGCCGCGCCGACCATGGCGAGATTTTGGACGGCAGTGGACGCATGGATGAAATGCATCCGCTGGAAGCCAGTATCTTGCGTTTCCACCCCGATACCGGCGCGGTCAGCGTCTATGCGCGTGGCTTCCGCAACCCGTATGACATCGCCTGGGACGCCAACGGACAGCTTTGGGCCACCGACAATACGCCCGACTATGACCCCCCGGAACGGCTGCACCGGGTGGTGCCTGGTGGTATTCATGGCTATCCTTATTATGATTGTGATGTTTGTTTTAGCCCGCCGGAAGGGGTGACGGTGATTCCGCCGCTGGTGACCTTTGTACCCAGTTCTTCGCCCACCGGCATTGAAGTGTATCTGGCCAATCAATTCCCCGGTTATTACAACAGCATGTTTGTGGCCTTGTGGAGTTCTTTTGTCGGCGCGCAGAAGATCATGCACGTGCGGGCGGGCGGTTCAGCGCCGGTTAATTTTGCCACCGGTTTTGCCGCCCCCATTGATGTCACCACCGGCCCCGATGGCAGCCTCTACGTGGCCGATTGGGCGACGGGGATTATCTTCAAAATCAGTTATTCTGGTTGATTGTATGTAATAAACCCATGTCCCTATGATTCCTCATCTTCCTTCAACGTGATTTTGAAGTAGCCTTCGGCGTATTTGTAACCCACTTTAGCGCCCGCTTCCGACGTCCACTCTTTGATCATCGGTTCCGGGTCCCATTCGCCAAGCTGGCTGGTGTGGCAGCGCAGCGCCTTCAATTTCAGGTCTATGGTATCGGTGATGTCTACATAGGTATTGGCGTCACGACGGCCGAAGCTCACATAAACGTAATTGACCTTGTGCGGTTCAAAGCCTTCTTCCAGCAGTTCCGGGAAGATGAGCGGCGAGTCAGCCGAGGGGAAGACCGCTTCCATAGCCACCTGCCCGGCATTGCGATGATCGGGATGGTTGATGTACCAATCGCTGTAGTAAAAGTTGGGATCGCCGCAGACGACGACGTTGGGCTTGTGCTGGCGAATGAGGCGCACCAGTTTTTTACGCAGTTCCAGCGTGGGTTGCAAACGGCCGTCCGGTTCCCCCATATAGATGCACGTCGCCCCTACCACGTCGGCGGCTGCTGTCTGTTCCTGGCGGCGGATTTCGGCCAGCTTTTCGGCCGTCATGCCCGGCTCGTGGCTGCCAATGTTGCCATCGGTCAGCACCACATAGAGTACCTCTGCGCCGCCCTTCACCCACCTGGCGGCTGTGCCCGCCGCGCCAAATTCAATATCATCAGGATGGGCAAAAATAAACATTGCCCGTTTTGGAATGTAGTCGTTTCCTTGTGCCATTTTTTCTCCAAAAGTAAGCAGTAAGCAGTAGCGGTAAGCAGTCACTCGCTACTGCCCACTGCTTACTGCTTACTGCTCACTCATTCACTTGTCGCTACCGCCGTCTCCAACACTGGCTCTTCTTCCACTACCACCGCCTGCAACGTCACGCGGCGGAAGCCTTCGGCGTATTTTAGCCCCACCTGTTTGCCAACCTGCTCGGCGCGCTGGCGGATGCGCTCTTCCGGGTCCCAATCACCTAACTGGCTTTTATGTTCGCGCAGCGCGGCCAGCTTGGTGTCAATGGTTGTCGAGATGTCCACGTAAAAATCGGGGTCGGTGTAGGTGCTGATGTAGACGTAATTGACCTTGTGAGGGGTAATGCCCTCCTGCTCAAATTCGGAATAGAGCAGGTGCATCTCGCTGGCAGGGAAGACGGCGTCTATGGCCGCCGTGGCCGCCGCGCGATGGTCGGGATGGTTGATACGCCCGCCCCAGAGCACGGCCGTTGGGTCACCACAGACCACTACATTCGGCTTAAGCTGCCGGATGAGCTTCACCAACTGCTTGCGCAGCGCCAACGACGGCTCTAACATGCCGTCGTCATAGCCCAGGTAAATGCAACGATGCACACCAGCTACTTCCGCCGCCGCACTCTGCTCGGTACGCCGGATGACGGCTAACTGCTCCCGCGTCATCTCCCGGTCATGTGACCCCACATTGCCATCGGTAATGACCACATAGGTCATGTCGCAGCCGCCGCGCGCCCACTTCACGGCCGTGCCCGCCACCCCAAACTCAATGTCATCCGGGTGGGCAAAAATAAACATAGCCCGTTCGGGAATGTAATTCTGACTCATGCCTGTCTCCTTAACATATTTAGGCGGCCCAATAACTTGGCCGCCTAAATATGTGATTATATCGGACGGCCGTCCGTTTGCGTATGGTCAATCGTCCAGGAAAAATAGATATGTTATACTCCGCCATATTCTCAATGAACCTGGGTACAGGAGGGTTTATGGCAAAGTGGCATCAACTCAGCGTAGAAGAGACAGCCCAACAGATTGACACCTCTGTAGACGCCGGTTTAACCACCGTCGAAGCACAAAAACGGCTGGAACAGGGTGGCCCGAATGAATTGGTGGAGCGGAGTGGCCGTCGGCCGCTAGAAATCATCATGGAGCAGTTGAAAGAGCCGCTGGTGATTGTGCTGATCGTCGCCGCGCTGGTGTCGCTCTTCCTGGGGGAATTTATAGAAGTTGTTGTCATCCTGGCGATTGTGGTACTCAACTCCATCATCGGCTTTTCCCAGGAGTACCGGGCCGAACAAGCCATTGCCGCTCTAAAGAAACTGGCCGTGCCCACCGTGCGCGTAAAGCGTGATAACCATCTGGTAGAGATTTCTGCCCGTGAACTGGCCCCCGGCGATGTGGTGCTATTGGAAACAGGCAATCTGGTGCCGGCCGACGGCCGTGTCATCGAAAGCGTCAATCTCAAAATTCAGGAATCGGCGCTGACCGGGGAATCAGAGGCAGTCGAAAAACAGACGGAACCACTGGCGGAAGAAAATTTGACCATTGGCGACCGCAAGAATATGGTGTATATGGGGACGACGGTGACCTATGGGCGGGGCACGGCCGTGATCACCGCCACCGGTATGCAAACGGAACTGGGCAACATCGCCGACCTGCTGCAAGACGTGGAACAAGAGATGACCCCCCTGCAAAAACGGCTGGCCGACCTGGGCGTCAAGCTGGCCTGGGCTGCCCTGGCCATCATCGCCGTCGTCCTGGTCATCGGGTTTATCACCCGCGACCCAGACATCCCGCTCAGTGAAACATTGGAAATCCTCTTTCTCACTGCCATCAGCATGGCGGTAGCGGCCGTGCCCGAAGGGCTGCCCGCCGTTGTCACCATCACCCTGGCGCTCGGCTCCCAGCGCATGCTCAAACGGCGCGCCCTCATCCGCAAGCTACCCGCCGTAGAAACCCTCGGTTCTGTCACCGTCATCTGCTCAGACAAAACCGGCACTCTCACCCAAAACCGCATGACCGTCACCGTCCTGGATGTGGTCGGCCATACGCAAGAGGTAGCCACTCTGCTCAGCGGCAAGGGGATCATGCTCAACGCCGACGCCGACCCGGGCGCTCCGCCCCAGGAGCGCACACTCAGCCTGCTGCTGCGCGCCGGGGCGCTGTGTAATGACGCCGTACTGGAAACCAAAGAAGACGGCAGCATTCATGCCATCGGCGACCCCACCGAGGCAGCATTAGTCGTCGCCGCTAATCACTTTGGCTACGACAAGAACAACCTGGAAACCACCTTCCCTCGTGTGCGCGAAATCCCCTTTTCTTCCGAAAGCAAACGGATGATCACCATCCACAAGGTCAATGCCAGCCCCGATGATTTACCGCCCAATATGACCCCCTATATCGCCTTTTCAAAAGGGGCCATTGACAGCCTGATGGACATTTCCGACCAGATATGGACGGGATCAGAGATTGTGCCGCTGGATGAAGAGATGCGCGCGCGGATGCAAGCCGCCAATGACCGCATGGCCGACCAGGGGCAGCGTGTATTAGCCGTCTCCTTCCAACTGCTAGAGTCGCCGGATGACGCGGTGGAAGAGCATGAGGTGATTGTGGGGCTGGTGGGTATGATTGACCCACCCCGCCCGGAAGTGAAACCGGCAGTGGAAATGGCCCGCACCGCTGGGATTCGCACCATCATGATCACCGGCGATCATCCCCTCACCGCCCAGCACATCGCCCACAAGCTAACCATCACCGACAACAACGCCAACCTGACCGGGCAGGCATTAGCTAAAATGAGCGTAGAGGAATTGAAGTCGGTGGTGGATGAGGTTTCCGTTTATGCCCGCGTTTCACCGGAACATAAACTGAATATCGTAGATGCGCTGCAAGCAAAGGGGGAGGTGGTGGCGATGACGGGGGATGGCGTGAACGATGCGCCGGCCCTGCGAAAGGCGGATATTGGCGTGGCCATGGGCATCACCGGCACGGATGTCTCCAAAGAGGCGTCGGAGATGATTTTGCTGGATGACAACTTTGCCACCATTGTGGCGGCGGTGGAAGAGGGGCGCACGATCTATGACAACATCGTCAAGTTTGTGAAATACACCCTGTCCAGCAACACAGGCGAACTGCTGGTGATGTTGATTGGCCCGCTGTTGGGCATGCCCTTGCCGCTGCTGCCGCTGCAAATTTTGTGGATCAATCTGGTGACGGACGGCGTACCGGGGCTGGCGCTGGCGACGGAGCAGAAGGAGCCGGGCATTATGCGCCGCCCGCCGTTTAAGTCCAGCGACAGTGTGTTTGCGCGGGGCATGGGCACACGCATCCTGATCATTGGCCTGTTCATGGGGCTGGTTTCGTTGGGCGTGGGGTATGTGTATTGGCGGCATGATGCGTCGGACACGGCCGTGTGGCGCACCATGATTTTTACCACCCTGGTACTGGCGCAAATGGGCAACGCCTTAGCCATTCGTTCTAACACAGAGTCGGTATTTTCTATCGGCTTTTTCGCCAACCGGACAATGATTGGCGCTGTATTATTAACCTTTGTCTTGCAACTGGCGCTGCTGTATATTCCTTTTTTGCAAACGATCTTTGACACGCAACCGTTGAGTGCCAGAGACCTGATCATTGCCATAGCCGCCAGTGCGGTTGTGTTCATTGTAGTGGAAATTGACAAATGGATTGGCCGCTGGCGCAAAGGGAATGGGGTACGGCCGTCCGCCAATGGTTAGGTAAATATGAACGAACAACCAGTTCCCCAAATTGATTTGACAACTGAACCATCTGTTTTACATGCCCGCCATGCCTGGCGGCGTTTAGGTACACAACTGCGTTCGCTAACGCCATCACAACTGGCCCGTCTGGTGATGGCCGCGGGCATGGTTGGCCTGCTGTTATGGCTGGCGGTAAGTACCTGGCCGGCGCTGGCGCCATTTGCCATTGGCGCCGTCATCGCCTATGCCTTACTGCCGGTGGTCAACTGGCTGGACCGCTTTTTGCCGCGAACACTGGCAATCTTGCTTACCCTGGGCGGGGCGTTGGCCGGTCTGGCCTATTTTGTGCTGGAACTAATACCCCTGCTGACCTTGGAACTCAACTTTCTCTACCGGAACCTGCCCACGCCGGAAGATTTGCAGGCCATGGCGGCTTCGTTGAACGCCTTTGTACAAACCCTGCCCGGCCCCGTGCAGGCCACCGTGCAGGATATGATTCGCATTGCCACCGAGTCGGCCCAGACTAAACTGGATGCCGCCATCCGGCATGTTGTCAACTTGGGGCTGAGCGGCGTATTGTCACTCATCAATACGGTCGGTTTTGTCCTGGGCTTTCTGATCATTCCGGCCTGGCTGCTGGATGTGCTGCGCGATCATCGGGCCGGCGTGCAAGTGGTCAATCGCAGTTTGCCCAAACAGGCGCGCCGCGATTTTTGGGCCATTGTGCGCCTGGTTGACCGGCCATTCCGTGCCTTTTTTGAAGGGCAGGTGATTCTGGCTATTGCCGCCGGGGTTGGCATTTACCTGGGGACGTTGCTATTGGAATCCCTCGGTTGGGAGGAATTTCGCTACAAAGTGGTGATTGCGGTGCTGGTGGGGCTGTTCCAATTGATTCCTTTTTTAGGCCCAATCATTGCCGCTATTGTCCTGTTTATGTTGGCGCAAGTGCGGGGCATGGACACAGCCATCGCCGCCGTTCTCATTCACATTGTGGTGCAATGGCTGGTGAATTCCTTTGTGGCGCCTCGTGTGGAGCGACGCTATATTGACATTCATCCGGCGGTGCTGGTGATGGTGATCGTGGCGTTGAGTGAGTTTGGCTGGATATGGGTTCTGGCGGCGGCGCCGATTACGGCCGTCTTTCGAGATGTGTTCCGGTATGTCTACGGCCGTCTCAGCGACCCACCTTTACCGGCCGGCGTCTTGCCCGGCCGCCCACCCCAAATTTTGCCAGATAGCCGGCTCTTTGGCCCGTTTATTCCCAATGAACCGCCGCCACCGACCGAAACTCCGGTGCCCATTGCGTACCGACGCAGCCGGGCTTTGCGCCGGTCACGCTAAAAAAGAGGAGATTAGGAGATTGGGAGATTGCTTAATCTCCCAATCTCTTCTTCATCAGGAGAATTCTCATGGAAGACGAAACACTTATGTCCACAGCAACACCCAGTTACACCCAACTGACACAAGAACGGGTGCCGTTGGAAGATGCGGCCGTTGCCTTTACCCAACGTGACGCCAGCGGCCGTATCCCTATCATCATCATCCCTACCCGCCCCTTCCGTATTCGCAATGATGTGATTATTCTGGCCGTATTGATGTTTGGCGCGGCCATTTTGTTTGGGTTTTTCCTCAGTCAGGTCGCCATGGCCTCTTTAACCGCGGTGCTGGGCGTCCTTCTACTTGTTTTGGGCATTTACCGCTCCTTCATTGTGCGCATTCCCGAAGGTTCAACAGCGATATTGACACGCGGCGGCCGTTACCTGCGCACCATCGGACCCGGCATGACCCTGTTGCCGCCCTGGATTTTAGTCGCCTATCTGATCACCAACCGGGAAATTCCTTTTGACGTGCCGCTGGTGGAGTTGCCGACCCAGGACAATGTGCGCGCCAACGTGGATATGCTCATCACCTTTCGTATTACCGACGCCTATAAATTTGTCTACAACATCTCCGCCGCTGATTTTGATCAGGTATTCCAGGCCGTATGCCAGGATGGGCTGCGCTCGATGATGCGCCATATCACCCTGGAACAGGTGGTGGATTTGAAGAAGCAGGATTTGACGTATATGTTGGAGGAGTTGAGTACGGCCGTTGCCGCCTATGGCGCTACCGTTACCAACCTCAGCGTCACCTACGCCCAACCTCCGGCCGAATTTATGCAATCATTGGAGGCGCGCCAGTTGGCGATGTTGCAACAAGAAGAGCAGAAACAAAGGCAAGCCCTGGCTAAACGCCGCCAGACCGACGTGGAAGAATTGGCCCGGCAAGAAGTGGTAGCCGAGGTGGAACGGGATAAAGAATCTATCGAAGTGCAAATTCAACGAGCCGAAGCGCGGCGGCGGCTGGTAGAACTGGAAGCAGAGGCGGAAGATTTGCGCCTGCAAAAACTACAGGAACGGCTGCAAAAGTATCCAGAAGCAGCCCAATACGATGTGGGCCTGATCAAGCTGGAAGTGGCCCGTTCCCTGGCCGGTAACACCCGCGCCATGCTGCAAATGGGGTCGGCCGATGACATTGTGAAGGCGTTTGTGATGCGTGATGTTTTGCAAGACCTGCCGTTCCCCGGTGATGACGACGGCCGTGAAGCTCCCCCAGAACCATCGCCAGCCAAAAGATCGGCCAAACCCAGATAGTTACCAGCCCGAACAAACCGCGAAAGTATAAATTCACGGCCGTCGCTGCCTGAGCGTTTGGCAAATCCCACACCGAAGCCCTGTTGCCTCCAACAGGGCTTCGGCCTTGTCTGGCATAATTTAAGCTGCGTTTAACATGATTTAGGGCACATTTAACCACGAGGATTCGCGTTTCCAGTACAGTCACCTCCATCAGCAATTGAAATCATTCAAGATAAACGGAGGTAATAGTAATGAATCGTGTAAAGGGCATTTTAGCGGCGGGAACATTGACCGGCCTGGTATTGGCAACACTGTTGGCGTTTGGTTTTAAGAGTGCAAACAGCCAGACGCAGGCCAGCACGGCCGTACCCGAAATTATTGTGCAGCCCGTCATGGAGTCCGCACCTGCGCCAGTCCCAGACACCGCCACAGCCATCGGCGGCAGCCAACCAGACAACACCGACTACATCCAGCAGCTAGAAGAAACTTTGGTCACCATGCAGGGCAGGGAAGCCCTTTACCGTGACCAGATAGACACGGCCAACCAAACCATTTTGCAGTTGCAAGACCAGATCAACACCGACCGCGTGTCCCAGGCCACCTTCAACAACTCGGCCAACGGTTATCAAGAACATGACGACGACCACGATGACCATGACGATCACGATGACCACGATGACCATGATGACTATGAGGATCACGACGATGACGACTAGAAAGACGACTAGAAAAGCGCCTGGCAAACAACAGTATGGGTGGCTGAAGGCCGCATTGGTAACGGGCAGTCTGGCTGCGACCTTTTTGGGAACACGGTTGCTGGCAATAGAAGATGCACGGGCAACGGCCGTGCCTGCTGCCTACCCAACACCCATCGTCATCACCGTGCCCATTCAGGCAATGCCGCAATCTTCCGCGCCCGCCGCCAGCATCCCGGCAGCAGCCAACAGCGCCCCACAGGCAAACGGAGGGCAAATCGTTCTCGATTTACCCCCCATTCCACAAGTTGTCTCCCCGGTGCTGCAACCGCCCGCGCCGGTAGCCAGCAGCCGATCATCACAATAAGGCAAACCATACCTGGGAACATGGCCCATGCCATGTTCCCACAAACAGACTCACCATGAATTCAAATTGGGCCTCTCACACATTTCGTGGCATGGGTTCCCAGATTACTCTCTGGCTGGATGGCAGCGCCCGCCATGCTGAATCGCTTTTTGTGGAAGCAGCGGCGCTCTTCGCCCAAAACGAGCAAATTTTTAGTCGTTTCCGCCCAGACAGCGAACTATCTCAAGTGAATGGGCGAGCGGGGGAATGGACGGCCGTTTCCGACGCCATGTGGGACGTGCTGCTTCACGCTCTGTATTGGGCTGAAACGACCAACGGCCTCTTTGACCCCACTCTGCTGCACGCCATGCAAGCAGCCGGATATGATCACACGTTTGCGGCTTTGGCGGCGGCCCCAACCCGACCCGCACCCACCTTTCCAGGCGTTCATACCGGCCAATGGCGGCAGATTGAACTGGATGAAACCGCTCAAGCCATCTGGCTGCCCCCAGACGCCCACCTCGATTTAGGCGGTCTGGTGAAAGGGTATACGGCGCGGCAGGCCACAGCCCTGTTATCCTCAGGGGGTGCATGCCTGGTGGACGCTGGCGGCGACCTGGCGGCCGGCGCAGCACCTGACGGCTTTCCTGGTTGGCCGGTAGCGGTAGCCGCTCCCGCGCCAACTAAGAGTAAATCACCTTTAACTCATTTGTGGCTGGCGCAGGCCAGTCTGGCAACTTCTGGCGTAGATTATCGGCGGTGGCAGCGCAACGGCCGTTTGGCCCATCACCTCATCCATCCCACCACCGGACAACCGGCCGTTACCGACTTACTAACTGCCACCATCCTGGCCGCCGATGCGGTGGCGGCCGATGTACTGGCAACTGTCAGTGTTATCTTGGGGCGGGCAGCAGCCATGCATATGCTAGAAACAAACCAGGTTCCCGCCTGCCTGGTAACAGAATGCGGCGAGGTGTTTACCACGACCACATGGGCGCAACATGCCCATCCCACCGAGAATTTAGTTCTAGCTTGATCCCCCATTTTTATTGCTTCGGAGATATTTCGATGACTTCTATTTCTTCTGCCTCAACCACACGGACACGTTTTATGCAATTGGGTTTGTTTGGTCTTAGTTTGCTGTCAGGAGTAGCTGCGGGAGCGCTACTGCTGCTGCTCTGGCAAAACTCATGGGCAGGTTCAGCGGTGGCAGAAACGGCCGTCCTGCCCGGCATCGGCGAAAAAACCCCCTGGTATATCACCCGTGCGGCCGGTGTTGTTGCCTATCTACTGCTCACCGGCTCTACTGCCTGGGGACTACTGCTCAGCACCAAAATTATCAAGGAAGCTGTGGCCCCCCCGTTGGCTCTGGCCATGCATAACTTCCTCTCCTGGCTGGCGTTGGGGCTGACGGCCGTACACCTCATCAGCCTGCTTTTTGACAGCTACTACCAATACACGCTGGCCGATCTCTTCATTCCCTTTATTGGCCCCTATCGTCCCGGGTGGGTAGGCGTCGGCATCCTGGGCTTTTACCTGGTCTTTGCTGTCACGCTCAGCTTCAATTTTCGCAAAAAGCTGGGGCAAAAGCGGTGGCGCAAGCTACACTATCTCGCCTTTGTGGCCTACTTTGCGGCCACCGTGCATGGCGTCATGGCGGGTACAGACAGCGCCGACGCCGGAATGCGGGTAATTTACCTGGGCAGCGTACTGCTGCTCCTCTTCCTCACCAATTATCGCCTGCTGGCCTCGCGCTAAAAAGAGAGGGATTCATGCGAATCCCTCTCTTTTTATATGGTTATGGTTTGAGTATGACCGGCAGATAGATGTGAACCGTGCTGCTCACGGCCGTCGTGGTCAGTGTGGCTGTTTGGGCGATGGTGTTGTTGAACTGGGAGGTGGCAGTCACGGCCGTGGCATCTGCACTGCCCACAGCCGCAGACTGGGGTATCTGCACCACCACCGTAAATTGCTGGCTCTGGCCGGGCATCAACTCACCGGTCGTCACAATCGAGGGTGTCGCCGTCCAATTGCTGCTGACGGAAATGGCAAAGGTATCTGGCCCATTGCCACTGTTTTGCACCGTCAGTGTGTATGTGACCGGCGCCCCTGGCAGCCCACTGCCGCTGGTCGTCATGGGCGTCAGGGTAACGGCTGCCGTTTGCGCCACCACCTGCACCGTCACCGGCAGCAAGATCGGCGAGGCATAGGCTGGATCGTTGTGTTCCAGCGCCAACACCGCCTCATGTGTCCCCAATGCCAGGCCGGTCGTATCCACCATCACCGTCATTTCCTGCGTGCTGTGCCCGTCAATGACGCCGGAAAGCGGCGCGACGGATAACCAGGGCACGTCACCATAAGCCGGGGCCGCCAACCAGCTCATCACGTTCATGGCAAACAGCATATTATCGGCATAGGTAATGCGGTAATTGTCAAAGAGGGAACTATCAATCACCACCATCTTACCGCCGTTTTGCTCCTGGGCCACCACCTGAGCATAACCATTGGTATCCCGCACCGTCACATTGGCGGCAGCCGTGTAGTTCAGAGCATCGTAGCTGTAGTCCAGGTAAATGGCGCTGACACCCACTGTTGTTGGATGAGGCAAAATATCGGTAGTGGTACCATAGCTGTACTGGCAGCATTGATAGGTGATATTGTAAATACCGGCCACGTCGGCTGCTGCCGGATAATTTTCGCTGTGTACCAACACGGCGCCGCCCGCCTCCATCCAGGCATTCACCACCTGTAACTCGGCAAATGTCCAGTTGGTGTAACCACAACAATCCACCCACAACACATCTATATTGTTCAGGGTGGCAGCCGTAATGGGGAAGGTAAAATTGACGGTGAGCAGGCCGCCGGCATTGTTGATGGCGGCCGCTAGCATGGTGAAATTGTTCAGGTCGCCCTGCCCATGTGCGCGGTCAAACATGATGACTTTGCCGCTCAGGTCAACCGGCGCGTCTGGAGTACGCAGGGCGGGCGCGACTTCATGCCAGGTATAATCCAGAGGCAAGGGGCCGGTGTTAGCCAGGGTGAAGGTGTGGGGAATGGTGTGGCCGGGCACGGCCGTGATCACCAACTCTTCTGGCATATCCTCCATTCGTGGTTGGGCCGGTTCCAGAGCTATGTCTTGCACAACCACACCGTTGGCCGGAATGGTGATATTGAATGTGCCAGTCATATAACCACTGGCAGAGGCGATGAGCGTGTAGCTGCCGGCGTTTGCCCAGATGGAGTAATCGGGATCGGCCGTATCGGTGTAGACGCCCACCAACTGCACGGTTGCCGTCAGGGGATCGGCCGTCCATAGGTCGGTCACCGTCCCCATCACCCGGCCCATGCCCGGCGCGGGGGAGACGGTCATGGTTACGGGGATGGTGACACGGCCGTTTACCGGATCATTACTGTTGGTAATCATATTGGCTGTATATGTGCCCGGCTGCAAATCGGTGGCGTCAAAGGTAACCTCCACTGCCTGGGAACTGTATCCGGCAACTGTACCTGAAATCGGTTCGACAATCAGCCAGGAAACTTCCCCCGGCTCCCAAATGTACATATCGAGCAGTGAGTTTTCCAGAATAGGCGCAGCATCCCAGTTGTACCACCAGGCTATCTCTAAAGTCTGGCCTGTCAGCATAATGCGGCCAGCGCCCATGCCATAATCAATTAACGTAGCCTGTCCATACCCCATAGATTGGGCCACCACCTGCGAGCCAGGTAAAAGGTTTGTGAAATAGTTATGGCTGGCAGAGTTCCCATAAATTTGCCCAGGCACGCCGACTACCCAGGGATGCCCAGGAAGCAAAACGTCATTGAAATCATCCCCACCCGAATGGTTCAGAACCCCACCTGGCGCAGCCGGGGTTTGCCACTGGGTTGTACCGGATAACCATAAGGCGCCGCCACTTTCCACATACGCTTCAAACCGGTCAACATGGGCATCCCAGGTATTGTAAAAGGTTGAGCTTTGCACACTGGGGATAATGACCAGTTCGTAGGCAGACAGGTCAATTGTCGCCATATAACTTGAGTCAACCTGATCGTATGGGATGGCGTGGGCGTTCAGGATTTGCTGGATAGAGTCATACCACCAGGGGTACTCATCTTGGATGATGAGGACAGGGTTGCCGCCTATATGCGTTTCTGAAAGGGTATTGGCCAGAGGATCGGTGGGGGATGAAGTCACGGCCGTGTCCGGAGCTGTCTCCAACACAGGCAGATCGAGTGTATCCCGCACATAAGTCAACGGTGTATAGCCGGTAGCCGCCCTGAGGATGTCAAATTCCAGCAAAGCTGGCCCGGCATTGGTGATGGTTAACGCGCGGGTGGTTATCTGCCCCACATCCTGGGCCACGTTCATATCATCGTGGAACAGTTCGATAACCGGCACATTTAACACCAGATCAAAGTCCTGGGTCGTCCCCTGCTGCGCCACAATGTTCACCGTTTGTGTTTCCGTCACATAACCATCAGCCGAGACCTGCAGGGTATACGTTCCCTGATCTAGCCAGAAGATGTAGTAACCGGTAGTGGCATTGGCCGTCAAGGTGTAAGGTTGCCCCTGGGCGATGATGGTAGCGACCAACGGCAAACCAGTCCCAGCGTCGGTAATGACACCTTCCACCCAGCCCATGTTGGCCGTTGGCTGCACGGTCATTGTAACCGGCAGCAGCAGCGCGCTTTGCGTTTGATCGTTGTGACTTACCTGCAAATTAGCAGTGTAGTCCCCTGGCTGAAGGTTGGTGGCATCCATGACTACATTGACAACGGCCGTATCATTTGTAGCCACGCTGCCAGATTCGGGCACAGTATACAGCCAGGAAACATCGTCGCTCTGCCAGAGGACAGCGTTTGCCAGCAAACGGGCCATCTCGTCGTTGTAGGAATAAAAGTCAAGCCCTATCAGGACGATACGGCCGTTGGCAATCTCATCCACAGCCACGTTGATATAACCATTGGTTTGATGCGCAACAAGGGTCTGACCACTGGTTGCCGCATATTGGGCGCTGCCATCCATGCCAACAAAGGAAGCAGGCAAACCCTGTGTCACCGGATGGTCGGGATCGACAACATCTAATGACACATTATTCCAACAGTCATAAAAGGATATATCCATTAACCCGGCGCCTTCAAACAGACCGATTGTCAAGTTACAATGATCCATCAAGACTATTGTGCCGCCATTTGCCAAAAAATTATTGAGAACGTCACCCCAGGATTGCCCCAGGTTATACATGGTAGAGTAACTTGAATTCTCCTGTTCCGGCACCAGGAAAACATCGGCCTGTTGTAACAATCCGGCGAGGAGGGAGGGATCAGTCGTGATCGTTTCGGTAAGTGAGTAGGATGTATGTTGGGCAATGGCATTGAGTGCATTCGTGTACTCTCCGTAATAATCGGTATATAGAGTCCAGGCCAGGATGTTAACCGGCCCTTGCAATTGACCAAGTTCCTCCGGCGTGTAACGGCTAACAGTCGGCAAGCCCACATTGTGTTCATCCTCCGTCTGGCTGGCCTGGGACTGAAGTGTTTGAATTTCATGGTCGCTACGGCCGTTGCTCAACTGCGCCACAACACCCAATGCTCGTGGGCGGGGTGAAAGGTTATAGGTCAGGGTAACGCCATTACCATTGCTAATGCTCAGTTGCTGCGTTACGACTTCGTGAACAAATTGCGTAGAGGCGAATTCTTCCGGGGCCACGCCAATCTCGGCTGAAGCGTAAGCCTGCGTTGTAACGTTGGCCGTGTCCGAATACACCGACGGGCTGGTTACAGATGTTGCGTAAATGGTCACGCTGTCCTCATCATACCAGTCTGCGCCCAACGGCACGGTCACGCTGACCGTAAACGTGACGTATTCGCCGGGCTGGAGTGGCCCCACTTGCTGGGCAGACAGGGCGCTATCCCAGTTAAAGCCTCCTAGCGCCAGGTCGTAACTGTCGGTCATGTCCGTGGCATTCACCAGCGTCAGTTGGTGACTGACCATTTCCCCTAACGCACCCTGATTAGTTTGCGCAGGCGGCAGCAAGGCAACGCCGCTGATAGCAAAATCGGGGCATAAGGCAATACTCCTCGGTCCGTAATATCCTCCTAGTGGAATATTGACCGTTACGGTGTAGCCGGGGATGTCTATCACCGGCACATAGTTGTTATACCCACCGCCCACGTAGAGTTCATTTCCGTCACAATTCACCGCCGGATAATAGGCATCATAAACCTCATAAATAGTCGTCGTATGAGACAGGGTGGGCACGTCAAAAACAAAGATGCCGTTATACCCGCCGCCGCCAAACAGAGTTTCCCCATCCGGCGTCATGGCCAGGTTATAGATGCTGGCAGGGGCAGGGATTTCTGTAATCACATTGCTTGTATAGGCGTCAATGACATACACCTTACCGGGATAATAACTGCTGCTAACAAAAATGAGCTGCCCATCTGGGGAGACAATAACATCATAGGGATTACCGGTCAGGGTAATTGTCTCTATCACACTAAAGGTAACAGCGTCAATGACCAATAAACCACTGTATCCCAACGTGACATACACGCGGTCCAGGTAGGGATGGGTAGCCAGGCGGTCTGGCGAAGCTGGTGTGGTGATGTTAGCTACAATGGCAAAAGTGGTGGTATTTATTACCACCACCGCATTGTAATAATAGAGCGACACCAGGGCATAAGCGCCATTCTGGGCAAAAGTAATATCATAGGCTGTTCCGGGCAGGCTTATATTTTGAATAACAGTATTCGTCGCAGTAGCGATCACCGCCACAGAAGAACTACAGGCTACATACACGTAAGCCTCATTGGGTGACATGGTCACCTGATAAGGGTAATAACAATCACTGGCGCCCACATCCACCGATCCCACATAGGTATGTGTGGCCGTGTTCAAGAGCGCAACCCGGCTGTATTCTGGCAGGGAAACATAAGCCAGACCAATATCCGTCGGCGTTGTAGGCGCTTCTTCTGCGCGGGCGGAGGCGATCAACGGCAGCAGACTGACGCCCAACAGCAGCACGGTCAGAGCCGCCACGCACATAACAACAATTCGCCTGTTATAGGTAATAGTTTGGGTTTTCATTTTTCCTCCATGTGTCCCTTTAGCTCCCCCAATGTTCATTTTGGAGGCGCAACTGTTTTTATCCTTTGCAAATGACAAAAGATGGTGTTAAGCACGGCCGTATTATACTACTTCCGCTCGCCTGAATATACCTACGAACGGCCAACAAATGGTTTTCGGCTTGCCTCTTACGGCCGTTACAGGCACAATCCCGACACTATTTTCCACACCAAGAGGTAAAAGATGACCACCCAAAATTTGAACCGCATTTCCCCCATTTGGAGCCGCTCGGCGGCTGTGATTGCCGATCATGGTGAAGGTATTTATTTAGTTGACAAAGACGGCCGTCGCTACATGGATTTCACCAGCGGCATTGGCGTCACCAACACCGGCCACGCCCATCCCCAAGTGGTGCAGGCCGTTCAACAACAGGCAGGCAAAATCTTGCACGCCCAGGCCAACATCGTCTACCACGAGCCGATGATTCGCCTGACGGAAGAGCTAAGCCAGGTTGTACCGGCAAAGCTGGACACCTTCTTCTTTTCCAACTCTGGCGCGGAGGCAGTAGAGGCGGCGGTGAAACTGGCCCGCGCCGCCACCGGCAAACCCAACATCATCGTGTTCCAGGGGTCCTTTCACGGCCGTACCCATGCCACCATGGCCATGACCACCAGCAAGACCATCTACCGCGCCGGCTACCAGCCGCTGGTGCCCGGCATCTTCGTCGCCCCCTTTCCCTATGCCTACGCCTACGGGTGGGACGAGGAAACAACGGTGGATTTCTGCCTCAAGGAACTTAAAAAGCTGCTCAAAATGCAAACCGCCTCCAACGAAACGGCCGCCATCGTCATCGAGCCAGAACTGGGTGAAGGTGGCTACGTGCCCGCCCCCAACCGTTTCATGCAAAAACTACGCCAGCTTTGCGACGAAAACAACATTTTGCTGGTGGCCGATGAGGTGCAAACCGGTTTTGGGCGCACCGGTCGCTGGTTTGCCAGCGAACATAGCGGCGTCACGCCAGACATCCTCATCATGGCCAAGGGGCTGGCTTCGGGCATGCCCCTATCCGGCATCGCCGCCTCACGGGAAATGATGGAGAAATGGCCGCCTGGTTCACATGGTGGCACCTATGGCGGTAATGCCGTCTCTTGCGCCGCGGCGGTGGCTACCATTCAGGTTTTGCGCCAGGAAAAGCTGGTCGAAAACGCAGCTAACATGGGCATCGTCCTCACCACCGGGCTGCGCAAGCTGCAAGAGGAACACCCCGAAATCGGTGATGTGCGCGGCTGGGGCTTGATGGTAGCCAGCGAATTCAGTACGCCGGATGGAGAACCCTGGGGGGAAAGGGCCACGGCCGTGGCCAAAGCCTGCCACGAGCGCAACCTGATGCTGCTCACCTGCGGCGCCTACGGCAACGTCATCCGCTGGATTCCGCCTCTGGTCGTCAACCAATCCCAAATTCAGGAGGCATTAGGGATTTTTAACGAGGCATTAGTAGCCTCCCGATAAATACTGCAAAATGGAAACCGTCACACTATATCGCCCAGCGGGGTCAAAAGAACTGGAACTTGTCAAAGAAAGCGAGTACAAGCGATGGCCGCCGCGATTCCCTGAACAACCGATCTTCTACCCTGTTACCAATGAAAAATACGCTATAGAGATTACCCAAAAGTGGAATGTCCGTAGTTATGGTAGCGGATTTGTTACCAAATTTGAGGTGAAAAAGGATTTTATGGATCGGTATGAAATACATCAGGTGGGAGCATTTTATCACACTGAATGGTGGATACCGGCCGAGCATCTGGAAGAGTTAAACGATAATATCGTCGGTCTTATCGAAGTAACGGGTGAATACCACAAGGAACAATAATGAAAGTCTGGCGCGTGAATGTACAGGAGCAGTTATTATCTCAGGAATCAACACCCAAACATTGGCAGATGTTGGGCGGGCGGGGGCTGTTGGCGCAAATTTTGGTGGACGAGGTAGACCCCACCTGCGAACCATTAGGGCCAAAGAATAAGCTTATTTTTGCCCCCGGCCTGCTGGTGGGGCACATGCTCTCCAGTTGTGACCGCATTTCCGTGGGTGGAAAAAGCCCACTCACCGGTGGCATTAAAGAGAGCAACGCGGGTGGCAGCACCGGTCTGGCAATGACCTACCTGGGCATCAAAGCGCTCATCATCGAAGGGCAGCCCACCACGCCCGGCTGGTGGCTTCTGCACCTGAGCAAAACCGGCGCTCGTTGGGAGAATGCCGCCGAATTTGCCGGGATGGGGGTCTACAAAGTCGCGCCAGCTTTGCTGGAACGGTATGGCGACAAGGTGGCTATCGCCCTCATCGGCCCTGGCGGCGAGATGAAACTATCCAGCGCCGGTATCCAAAACCTGGACAAAGACAAAACCCCTTCCCGTATCAACGCCCGCGGCGGGCTGGGCGCAGTGATGGGCAGCAAAGGGCTAAAGGCCATCATCTTTGACAAGGAAGGTTGCGACAAACCACCGATTGCCGACAACAAAGCGTTTCGCGCCGCACAAAAGGTGTTCAACAAAGAACTGATGGCCCATCCACAAACACAGTCCTATGCCGACTATGGCACGGCCGCGATGACGCGCATGACCAACACCTTTGGCGCTATCCCCACGCGCAACTTCTCCGACGGGCAGTTTGAAGGGGCGGACAAGATCAGCGGTGAATTTATGCGCGAGCTGCTGCTGCAACGCGGCGGCGCCAGCGAAACGACGCACGCCTGCATGGCCGGCTGTACCATTCGCTGCTCCAACGTTTTTGGCGGCGCAGATGGTGAAGAGATTGTGTCGCCGGTGGAGTATGAGACGATTGGCCTGATGGGGGCCAACCTGGGCATTGATTCGCTGGATACCATTGCCCGCATGAACTGGGAAGTGAACGACATGGGGCTGGACTCGATTGAGATTGGCGCGGCGTTGGGCGTGGCCGCCGAAGCCGGGCTGATGGCCTGGGGGGATGGCGAACGGGCGCTGGCGCTCACCCGCGAAATCCGCACCGGCTCGGCGTTGGGGCGGGTGCTGGGCAATGGCGCGGCGACGGTGGGGCGGGTGTATAGCATCGAGCGCGTGCCGGCCGTGAAGGGACAGGCTATCTCCGCCTATGATCCCCGCGCTATCAAAGGCACAGGCGTCACCTATGCCACTTCGCCACAAGGGGCCGACCATACCTGCGGCCTGACCATTCGCGCCAAAATTGACCACCTGGACCCAAACATTCAGCAGGAAGTATCGCGCAATGCCCAATACAACATGGCCGGGTATGACACGTTGGGGGCGTGTATATTTGCCGGGTTTGGTTTTGCCGCCGCGCCAGGCGCCATTCGGGATTTGCTGAATGCACGGTATGGCTGGCAGGTAGGCGACGCCATTTTGCAGGAGCTAGGACGCCAAACAATTGAACTGGAACGGGAATTTAACCGCCGCGCCGGTTTTACGGCAGCCCACGACCGGCTGCCAGAGTGGATGACCCGCGAGCCGCTGAAACCAACCAATGCCGTGTTTGATGTGCCCCATGAGCATCTGGATACTATTTTTGACGGGAAATAGAGGTTACCAGACATCCGATTTCTCAAAGAAATCGGATGTCTGCTGGCGGTTGCGGTAAAGGGTGGGGTCTACCGAGGCAACCATGGCTTGTGTGTTCATACGGCCGTCCAGGAAACCGTTGATCTGATCGGCGGCAGGGCGAGGGTCGGCCAGCACTTCGCTGTAATGCAGGTAGAGGGTTTTGATATGGGGTTGTTGCTCCAGCCATTGTGTGACCTGGGCCAGGTGTTTTTCAAAGAGACGAGTTAACTCTTCATCGCTAACGCGGTTGGGGTCCTCACCGCGATTGACAAGCATTTTCTTTTGCGAAGCCAGAATTTCATCCATGTTGCGGCGCATAAAAATGACGCGGTATTCCTGATCGGCGGGCAGATGCCGCAGCAGTTGGGAAATGACCTTGACGGCTTTGCCGCGCGCCTCAGCAACCCAGGCCGTATCGCCTTTGTCCAGTTGTTTGACGCGCTCGAATTCGTAGTAGCCCTTGGGGTTATCGTCGTCAGCGGCGCGAATCTGGTCGGTGAGGGGGGGTATACCGCCTGCTTCCAACATTTTCATCAGCATTGAGGTACCGGATCGAGGTAGACCGGACACGATGACGATGGGCTGATTGTTTTTGAACAGTTTTTTGAAAAAGCTCATATGTTGTCCTTTGCAAGGAGGTTATCGGTTATCGGTTATCGGTTATCGGTTATCGGTAGGAAGCAGGGCGGACAGGAAGTGCTGCCCGGCCTGTTCCAGGTCTTCGGTAATGGCAAAGGTGAGGCTGCGGACGTGCAGATGGTGTAGCTGCACATCCAACGGCCGTACCAACGCCACCGGATAGACCAATATGGCCTGGGGCGCGCCCTTTGCCTGGGCATACGTTACCACCTGGTTGACATCGGTCATGGCGGTGTGGGTGGGCGTTTTATATTTGGTATCCAGCACGGCCGTCACCCGCCCATCGCCATCGTACAATACCAGATCAAGTTCAAACCGCAACTCATGGGCCTGCCCTACCGCCACCACTTCCTGCACCTTCAGCCGCCAGGGGGCCGGTAGATGTGTCCGCAGCCAGGCAGCCACAAACAGTTCAAAGAGGCGAGCCATATTTAGCAAAAAAGGCGGCCCGGCAAACGGGCCAGCTTCCAGCAGCGGCGTACTCTGCTCCAGCAGAAAGCGACACAGGGCATGGATGGGGCGGTAATCCTGATTCAGCCGAGTGTAGACCCAACCCACCCATTCATCCGGGGCAAAGGGACGGGAGGTGACGCCGTTTTGCAGATGATGGGCGGTGCGGCGCACGGCCGTTTGCAGCCCATCTGAACAAAGGCGACTGCGGGCCACCTGCTGCAACGTGTAGGCAATGAGCTGGTTTTCCGGTATGTCGGCGGTATGTTCTTCATAATGGCAGCGCAATTCCACCTGAGGCGGCTGCGGATAGGCAGTAATACGGCCGCGCACAAAGGGGGTCACGGCCGTGTGCGCCTGATACGCCCGGTACAAGCCCTGCTGCTGCCGCCGCTGCACCCGCGCCAACAGCAGCCGCACCACCTGCTCATAAAATTCGGCCAGCGACTGCACACCAATCAATGTATCTCCCAATTCCTCAGTTGGCAGGTTATAGGCATAAGCCCACAGGGGAAACAGGTTGGTCAAGGGCAGACGGGGCTGAATGTGCAGGGTCATGTCGGCCGCCACCGGGATATGCCCGGCCCAGCCTTGTGGGGTAATGGCCCATTGATTTTCGGTCTTGGGAGAAGGAAAAGAGAGATGCAGCCGTTTGCCGCGCTGGTCAAAATTGCGCCAAAGCGCCAACCCTTCGCCAAAGGTCAGGGCGTCAGTGGGTAAATAGGTGGTCTGGTACTCCACCAGGGTCAGATCACGCCGGGTCATAGTTGCCTACGGCCGTGTCCACCGTATCCGCCAACGGCAGGCTGAACCAAAAGAGGCTGCCATGCCCTTCATGGCTCTCGACCCCCACCTTGCCGCCGCACTTTGCCACCACCCGGCGCACAATGGAAAGCCCCAGACCCTCACCGCGCACCTGTCTGGGGCCAAGCCGGGTATGCGGTTTGAACAGCAATTCTTGGTCAATTTCAGGAATGCCCATGCCGTTATCTTTGACCCAAAAACGGACCATGCCATTGGGCAAGGGGTTTGAACCCAATTCCAGACAGGGCACATCACCACCATACTTGATGCCATTACTAATGTAATTGACCCATGCCTCTTCAATCCACGGACCGTAACCCAGCGCAATCGGCCAGCTATCCGGCAGGCGCATTTCTACCTGAGACTGTTCAATCTGGTAACGCAACCGTTTAAGCACTTCTGCCACCACCCGCTGCATATTGAGCGGTTCCAGGATAACGTCACCACCGCGTATGCTGGCTAACAACAACAGTTCACTGATGACGTTATTCATTTTGTGGCCGCTCTGCACAATACGAGAAACGATGGTGGCAAATTCCTCATCCTGTTCACGGCCGTACCGCATCTCTAAATAACTGGCATAACCCACCATCTGGCTGAGCAGCCCCTGCACCTGGTGGGCCATGGTGTGGGCAAACTCGTCCAGGGCGATATTGCGCACTTCTAATTCGGCGGCCTTTTCGCGCATGTTTTCTACCTGCTGGCGGTAGCGGGCTGTTTCCGCCGCCACCTGCTGCCGCTCCAGAGTCAGGTTAATAGCCCGTTCAAGCAGGGTGGAGGTTAACAACGGCCGTGCCAGGCAATCTTGCGCCCCCTGCCGGATGGCCCAACGGCCGTCGTCGGCCAACTCTCCCACCACAATCACCGGCGTCTGGCCGCTGCTTACCTGTATCGCCGCCAGCCTTTCCGGCCCATCAGCCGGCCCCACCCCCAATAAGATCAGATCAAAATTAATGGTTTGCAGGTAAGAAACGGCCGTTGCCAGCCGTTCACTGTGCAGCACTTCATAAACCGGCAACTGCTTCTGGGTGGCGTCAGTATGAGCCAACAGCCGCCGGATTTGCTGGATATGCGAAGGGTCGTCCGCAACCAACAGGATTTTGAGTGAATTCTGCATCATCGCCTGAAAAGGGAGACAGAAGAAAGAGAAATTGCATCGCTGAATTTCCCTATCTCCCAATCCCTACTTTGCCTATCAAACTGACTGCGGTTCGGCTAACAACAGTAACGTCAAAAGAGTGGCTCTTTCCACCAACTTGTCCAGATAAACAAATTCATGCCGGGCGTGTGCGCCATCACCCACCGGCCCCAGGCCATCCAACGTGGCCGTAAAACGGCTGGTGGTATTACCATCAGACCCACCGCCAGCCATACCCTCCACCAGTTCCAACCCCATGCGCAGACCGGCGGCCTGAGCCTGCGCCCACAAACGGCGGTTGCGTGGTGTGCGCTCCAATGGCGCACGGCCGATACCGCCGCTAATTTCCAGGGAAGCGCCGGGCAAGGTGGGGGTTAAGCGGCTAACGGCCGTATCAATACGCTCCGTATCCACCTGCCGGGGCACACGCACATCCACCCAGGCCGCACATTCCGGGGCAATCACGTTGGTGCGCATCCCGCCCTGCACAATGCCCACATTGACACTTACCCCGTTGGCCGGGTCATTCAAGGCAAAAAGCTGCTGGATGATGTGCGCCATTTCTAAAATGGCGCTCACTCCCTTTTCCGGATCAAGCCCGGCATGGGCGGCACGGCCGTGAACCACCACCTGGTAATTTGCCACCCCTTTGCGCGCCGTTTTTAGCTTGCCAGTTGGGCCAAGCGCCGGTTCCAAAATCAACGCCCGGCAGACCTGCTGCGCCAGCGCCTCAATGTGCGCGGTGGATTCGTGGCTGCCGATTTCTTCGTCTGAATTGATGAAACAAAGGGGGGTCACGGCCGTTGGCAAACCCAACTCCCGCAGCGCCCGCAGCGCAAACACCATTTGCGTCAGCCCACCTTTCATGTCATACACGCCTGGCCCGTGCATAACGTTTTCCTCGATCTTGAGCGGCATTTCGCGCAACGTGCCAATGGGCCAGACCGTATCACAATGCCCCAACAAAAGCTGCTGCGGCCTGGCCGGGTCAGACTGGCGCGGCCGGGCCAGCAAATGCCCGCCTGTCTGTTGGCCGGGCAAATGGGTCACTTCATAATCCAGGCGGGTCAGGGCTTCACGCAGCAGCGTCTGTACCCCGGCCTGGGCTTCTGGTTCGGAGGATGGCGACTCGGCCAACACCAGCGCCGCCAGGAAATCTACCATTTCCGGGCGGTGTTTTTCCATAAATTGACGAATTTCTGCTACAGGCATGGACCAAGTTTACCAAAGAGTAAGAGGCCCTACCAATCTGCCCAAAGCGATTGTGAAACTTTTGTCAATGTCCCCCCTAGCCGTTACAATCCACCGTGATAAACTCAACGTGTTGAGGCGTCAAACAACCGGACACCTGACACGTATACACCTGACACAAAACTATGCGCTGGCCTCCCTACGAACATATCTTTTTTGACTGCGATTCCACGCTGACGGCCGTGGAAGGCATAGACATCCTGGCCGAAATGGTCGGCAAAAAGTGGCGCGTGGAAGTGCTGACTAATGCCGCCATGGACGGCAAACTAGACTTGGCCGACGTGTATGCCAAACGACTGCAAGCCATCAAACCCACCGCCGAACAAATCCGAGACATCCGGCGCATCTATAAACGGCACGTAGTGGAAGATGCGCGGGAAGTCATTGCCGCCCTGCACGCATTGGGGCACCAGGTTTACATCATCAGCGGCGGCCTGGCCGAACCGGTAGCCGAGTTTGGCGTCCATCTGGGTGTGCCCCGCGACCATATTCGCGCCGTGCATGTAGACTATAACCAGTTAACGGGGCGCTGGTGGGAAACAACACCGACCGAAACCGACTCCATAGAATCGGGGCGTTATCTGGATTATGAAGAAGGCGCACTGACCATCAGCGACGGGAAGGCGCACATTGTGCGGGAATTGTTGGGTGAACAGCACGGCCGTACTATACTCATTGGCGATGGCAGTAGTGACCTGCTGGCCGGTAAAGCGGTAGACCTGTTCGTCGGTTACGGCGGCGTCGTGGAACGGCAGCGCGTCCGCCGTGAAGCGCCCGTCTTCATGCACACGCCCAGTCTGTCGCCGCTGCTGCTGCTGGCTGCCGGGCCGGCCGCAGGCCGCCTCTTGCAAAACACCCCCCATGCCCGCACTTTTGAAAAAGGATACCAACTTATACAAACAGGAGCGTTAAGTTTTAACCATGACAAACTCGAATCAAAATTCTTTCAGGCAATCAGCGCCACATATCAAACTGTTCATTCCGGGGCCGACTGAGGTTCTCCCGGAAATTTTAGACGCTCAGGGCAAGTGGATGACCGGCCATCGGATGCCGGAATGTACCGATCTCATGGCCAGCGTCGAACCCAAATTGCAGCAGGTCTTTATGACCAACCAGCCCGTGCTCATCGCCGCCGCCACCGGCACCGGCTTCATGGAGGGTGCGGTGCGCAATACCGTCGCCAAAAAGGCGCTCAACTGCGTCAACGGCGCATTCAGCCAGCGCATGGCCGAAATCACCGCCGCCAACGGCAAAGCCAACGAGGTCTACGAAGTGGAATGGGGCCAGGCCATCCTGCCAAAGCCGGTCGCCGACCGTCTCGCCAGCGGCGAATTTGACGCCGTCACCCTGGCGCACAATGAGACCAGCACCGGCGTCGCCAGTCCGGTGGGGGACATTGCCAAAGCCATTCGCGCCCTGCCCAATGGCAATGACATCATCATTGTCGTGGATGCGGTTAGCAGTCTGTCCGGCGCGTATCTGCCCTTTGACGAATGGGACCTGGATGTGCTGTTTACCTCCAGCCAAAAAGCGTTTGCCCTGCCGCCCGGCCTGGCCTTTTGCGCCGTTTCGCAGCGGGCTATGGAAAAGGCCAAAACAGTGCCGAATCGTGGTTTCTACTTCGACTTTATTGATATGAACAAGTTCTTGCAGAAACACCAGACCTCGGCCACCACGCCCATTTCGCTGCTATACGCGGCCGATGTGCAGCTAGACCGGATTCTGGCTGAAGGAGTGGAGGCGCGCATTGCCCGGCACACGGCAATGCGTGACCGCACCATTGAGTGGGTGACGGGGCAGGGATTCCAGTTATTTGCCGCACCGGGTTCTGAATCCACAACGGTGACTACGGCCGTAAACAACCGCGAAATTGACATCTCCGCACTCAACAAATTCCTGCGGGGGCGGGGCATGATCATCTCCAACGGCTATGGCAATCTGAAAGGGAAGACGTTCCGCATTGCCCACATGGGCGACCTGCAAATGGCCGACCTGGAAACACTGTTTGCGGCTATGGACGAGTTTCTGGCCTCAGCCGCCTGACGCCTGATGAAAATGAGGGAATTGACGCCGTACTGATACGTCAACCGGCGGGCTGGAAGAATTCGGCCAGACGCCGGTTGACCGCCTCCGCCTCATCGTGTTGCAACCAGTGAGAGGCGTCGGGGAAGAGGACGAGACGGCCGTCTGCACACAAGGCAATGCTCGGCGGCGCTAACTCCTTGCCTAAGGCCCGGTCTTGTTCCCCCCACAGCATCAGCGTCGGCGTCTGGACCGAACCTGGCGGCGGCGAGGGCGTCGTCAAGAACAGGCGCAAATTGGCCCGATACCAGTTGAGCATGGCCGTCACCGCTCCCGGTTTTTCCCAGGCATGTTCATACACCATCAACTCCGCCTCGGTGAAAGTGTTTTTATGGCTGGTGCGCCGCAAGATGTTGCGCCCTTCGCCCACATTTTGCTGGCGGAAACCGCGCTCAGCCAGCCAGGGAAGCTGGAACGCCAGCACATACCAGCTTTTGCGCATCTGTTCCCGATTGCCCGCGCGTATGGCCTCTACCGCCACCGTCGGAAACGGCACATTCAAAATCGCCAGTTTACGCAGCCGCTGTGGGAAATACAACGCCAGCCACCAGCCCACCACCGCGCCCCAATCATGCCCCGCCAGGTATACATCCTGATACCCCAACGCATCCATCAAACCCACAACATCCTTTGCCAACTCGTCCAGGTGGTAGGCAGCCACGCTGCGTGGTTTGTCACTGAGATTGTAGCCACGTTGGTCGGGCACAATCACCCGAAAACCCTGCGCCGCCAGCGCCGGAATTTGTTTATGCCAACCAAACCAACATTCGGGAAAACCATGCAGGAGTATAATAGGTGGGCCATCGGCCGGCCCGGCCATCACCACATGCAGCGTCATGCCGTTGGTCTGAATAAAATGATGTTCGTAACCGCCTGTGTTTGTTGTCATGGGTATAATTCTATCCCGTAGGAGCAGATAGGGCAGTGGCGATTTAGAAAATCGCCTTTCAGTGACAAAGGAGTGTGAAGATGTCAAAGCAATTTGTTGGATTTGGCCTGATGGTCTTGGTGTTATTGACGCTGGTCAGTTGTGATTTGCTGCCCGGCGGCGGCGGTGGGGCAGCGGCGACGCTGCTGCCTGAGTTAGATGGCTATAACACCATTGAGGGGCAGAGTTTTACAGACGCACTGACAACGTTGGGGGTAATGACCACGTTGGCCGGGCAGCCGGAGTTGGGCGCGCCTATTGCCGCTGTGAGCGGCGTGGTAAGCTGTTATCAGGAGGCAGGCGCCGTCAGCGCCCGTGTCTACAGCGACCAAAGTGAGCCGCGCAACAGCGGCATTGTGGCCGTTGGTGATAAGAAGGCGCTGCTCAACCCCATCACCTTTTTGCAATGTGTGCCGGGCAATCGCGGCCCCAGCGCCCAGTCTGTCACCATTCAACCCTGCTCTCACAGCTACACCCTGACCCGTGATGACAATGAGTTTTATATCATTTATGCTGGCCTCACGGCGGACGTGTGCCATGCGTTTTGCTCCAATCTGGAGGGGTGTACGGCGCATTAGGTGGGGATTGGGAGATTGGTCAGGAGAATAGGAGATTGCACAATCTCCTATTCTCTTAATGTGAGCGTGACAAAATCGGCAGTTCCGTCAGCCAGGGGGAAACGCTGGCCGGTTTGGGGGGAATAGAGGCCAACACGCAGGAAGTAGTCGCCGGGAGGCATATCGGCTGGTGGGGTGAGGACAAGGCGCTGAACGATGATGTCGCCGGGTTCGAGGGTGGACACGGCCGTGTCCCAGCCATCTACCTGCGCCACTATCTGCGACGGGTCTGCGCCGGAAAGATGGACAAAGGCGGCTAACGGCGCACTTGTGGCGGGCAATGGCGACGGCACAGGGGCCGCGCCGCGCTGCCAGAACAACGTCAACGGCACCGGTTCACCCGGCCCAGAAGCCGGCGCCGGCAGGGCATAACCCGCCAGAGTCATCACATCGCTGAAGTTAACACCCACCGGCTGGAAATCTGGCGGCGGCGCCCATGGTTCTGTGAAAGGAATAATGGTTGTGGCCTCATTGGCCGTCCATTTGGTAATCAGGCGACGGCCGTTGCCCGGAACCGGTAATCCTTGACCGGTAATCGGTGAGTTGTCTGGCGATAACCGATCACCGGTCACCGATAACCTCTCTAATTCAGACAATGACAGGTCAGACACGGCCGTGCCCGTCACCACCACCTGATCCACCGGCACGTCTTCCGGGTAATCTACCCGGTACAGGTTGATGGAATAACCGGCGCGGGCTATGGGCGTCTGCTCCTGAAAATAGGCGTAGAGGTCATTATTTTGCAGCACCAGCCCCATGTGCAGGCTGGTCTGGCTGATGGCATACCAACCCGGCGGCGGTGTATAGGGGTTGAAGGTGTCAATCTCCGCCCCGGCGGTGAAGCGGAGATAACCGGGCAGGGGTTGGTACGAGATGCCGTATTGTTCGGGCACGGCCGTGCCAAAATAGCCCAGGTTCACTGTCTCAATGCCCAGATTCGCCATCACCTCTCGCAAAGCCATTAAATCCTGCCCCCAGTCCAGATTAGAATCAGACAGCACCCGCGCACCACCGATTGGCCCACCCACCAGTTCATTAAAAAACGCCTCCTGGTGCGGATACAAACGCAGTGTGCCCACTGCCTGCCAGAGGAGGAGAAGGGTAATGAGTAATTGGGTTATGGGGTAATTGGTTTTCGTGATAACCCAATTGCCAGAATAACTCGCCAGCATGATCAGAAAAGGGGCAACAGGCAAAATGTGCCGGTAGCCAATGGTGATATTACCCGCCATCGCCAACGCCAGAAAAAGGACAATCGGCAGCCAGAGTACGGCCGTTTTACGCCAGCCCTCATGTTTCAAGGCGATGACGGCGCCGATGCCGGTCAGGATTAACAGCGGCAAACTGGTCTTAACGGCTAAAGTAACCGGGAAATAATACCACCAGCCGCCGCGCGAGGTTTCGCCCAGCAAAAAGGCCGCCTTCGCTTCGCTCTCAATTGCCTGGAATGTTTGCCACAGACTGTATGGGTAGAAGGAGGCAGGCAGGGGTACTGCCGTGCCCGGAAACGGCGTCACGTCGAAGCGGTAAATGGCCCACAAAACCAGATACGCCGCCACGCCCATCATCAGAAAACGGCTGAGCAGGAACCTGGCCTGGCTCTTCCCATCGGCCATCTCCCATCGCCAGATAACGGCAATACCCACCATCATCGGCCAGACGATGATGCCATTAAATTTGGCCGCCATCGTCAGCGCGGCAAAAAAAGCACAAAGCAGCAGGTTAAGGGGGGACGGCCGTACCAGCCAATGCCACAACCGCCATATCGTCAGCAGCAAAAAACAGGTCACGCCCAAATCCGTCGTCACCAGACGGGCATTGGCAATCAGGTTGGGATCAAACACCGCCAGCGTCAAGGCGATCCAGCCGGCCCACACGCCGGCCATCTGCCGCGCCCACCAGAACAAGACAGCCACCAGCGCCACTCCCACTGCCATTACCGGCCAACGCGCCCACTCCACAATAGATTGTGGGTCAGCCTGTGACTGCCACAAAAAAACGTCGGCAAAATGGAAGTAATCGTTGGCCGCCCACGACACATGGTCAAGCGGCAAGTTGACATCGTGACGAAAGAGCAGGGGCACGGCCGTGAGCGCATCAACGAGCGGCGGGTGGCTCAGACTCATACGAAAGTCACCCGTTTTCAGGTAAGCATACCCGGCAGACACATGATACTGTTCATCAAACGCCGCCGACTTGCGCGGCGAACTAAAAAACGCCTGCCCCGCAAACAACAGCAGACCGGTCAGCAGCAAAATGGCTTCCCACCAACGTAACCGGCTTTGTCTAATCGCTGACGTGCCCACCCGCCTCCGCTTCCGCCAATACGGCTTGAATGGTTTGCACCAGGGCGCGCGCCGCCGCGGCGCTTAGTTCCACCGCCACCCGCGCCCCCGGCCCCTGTGCCTCATCCACAAAATCAATGTTCAGCGCATGTTCATACGGCGCATGAAAGGGATGGTCATAAGACACATTGGCTTGCTTCACCGCAAACCAGCCCTCGCGCCCCTTGCCGCTGCCCTCAACCGCCACCTGCTGCACAATCATCGTACACATCGTTTTTCTCCCATGATGGATGATGCGTAATCCGTGATGCGTAATCCGTGATGCGTAATCCGTGATGCGTGATCCGTGATGCGAAGCCCGACCACCGCTCACCGATTACCGCTCACCGATTACGCCAAATGCCTCGCCAGGAACGCCCAAATCTTCTGCCAGCCATCCACCGCCTGCTGCTGGCGATAGGCAGGCCGATCATAATAGAAGAAGCCATGTCCCGCGCCATCGTACATATGGAACTCATACACCTTGCCGTGTTTTTTCAGTTCCGCCTCGTGCTGCGCCACCTGCGCTGGCGTGGGGCTGTGGTCGTCCGCGCCAAAGATGCCTAACAGAGGACAGGAAAGGTCTTGGGTGTAATCAATGGGCGCTACCGGGTATTTATCATTCAAATCGGCTTCGGCCATCACCACCCGACCGCCCCAACAATCCACTACCGCATCAAAACCGGGCACACGGCAGGCCGCCAGGTAAGCGTGGCGGCCGCCGGAACAGGTACCCCACACCCCCACCTTGCCATTCAAAATGGGCTGCGCTTTTAGAAAATGCAGCGCCCCGGCCATATCACCAACCGCCTGCTCATCGGCCACGCCGCCAGCGGCGCGCACTTTGGCGGCTACATCCTCCGGCGTGCCATGCCCTGCGCGGTAATACAAGTTGGGCGAAATAGCCGCATATCCATGATGAGCGAATTTGCGCGTCGCTTCCCGATACCATTCATCCCAACCGGGCATGTGGTGAATGACCACCATGCCGGGAAAGGGGCCAGGGCCAAGAGGCCGGGCGTAATAAGCGTTGATGATGTCGCCGTTGGCGCCAGTCATCGTCACCGTTTCGGCCAACATGCCTTCATACATATGGGTTTCGTACATCGCATACCTCCAGGCGTAGGGCGATTTGGCAAAATCGCCCTACCTCAATTCCTAGACCCCTACCCCTCGCAAAAACAACAGATACATGCCCAAAAAGTAGACAATCAGTATGGCGGCGCTGTCCAGTTCAATAAAGAGGAAACGGCGTTCCACGCGCGCCAATGTGCCCATGAGGGCCATGGTGGTGAGCAGCAGCCCTAACAACCCCACCAGGGCAAAAGTAGGATCAATGGCATCCAGGAACGGGCCATCAAGATAGAAAAAATCGGCCAGCCCTAAAGCAAACATGTTGAACACACTCGAACCAAACAAATTGCCCACCGCCAGGTCAAAAGCATTCATGCGCATGGCAGCCATGGCCGCAATGAGTTCCGGCAGCGATGTCACCAACGCCAAGAGGGAAGTGCCCACAAAACCTGTGCCCAGGCCGGTCGCTTCGGCAATACCGGTACTGGCGTCTACCAGGATCGGAACTACAACTAACAGGACGATGGTGGCAATAGCAAAACCGATGAGACCCCGACGTAAGGTGGGGAAAGTGGGGCCGGGTTCAACGTCGGGCATCACGGCCGTAGCCACCCCCCCGCGCATCCCCTGTTGTACCACCCACAATCCGCCAAAATAACCGGCGATGATCACCAGGCTGTCTAGTCCCACCCAACCAATGGTAATGTTAATGTCCGCCATAATGGAAATGACAGCCACCAACATCAACAAGATCGTCAACGTGGCCGTTAGCGCATGGTTAATGGCGATCCGCCGCATCAAAGGCGACTGATAAAAGAGCAGCCCCAAAATGGCCAACAAGGCCATATTCACCATATTGCTGCCAAAAAAGTTGCCCGCCGCCAGATCAGGCGCGCCCACCCGAAAGGCATTGATCGAAGCCAGCATCTCCGGCAGCGAAGTAGCCGCCGCCAGGAAAACGGTACCGACAAACAATCCGCCCAGTTTGGTGCGCACGGCGATAATATCACCATATTGCGCCAGAAAATGAGCCGCCACCACCACCACGGCTGCGCTAAGAACAAATTGTAGCCAGATCATGCTCCCCCCTGTTGTTTTGCCCCGGTCAACGAATTGCCCCAGGCCTGGGCCACCGGTAAAACAAACATGACGCCGGTATGGGGTTCACTGAGTTTGCCCAACACCGCTTCTGTCGCTGCTACCACCTGATCGGCCATCTCCAGATGCGGTATCACCGAAAAAATGGTGTTATGCCCGACCCGGCCCCCGCCAAAAATCTGCCCAAACCGGGCATAAGCCACCTCCGGCGCCTGGCGCGCCAAAACGCGGTTCACGCCGGTACTCTCTAAAATGGTGATGCCCGGCACACCGGCTGAAGTCCAGGCAGCCAGCACCTCACTCAAGCGCGAAGCGTCATCTAATACCATCACTAATAGATACATGGGGTCCTCCTTGTTTTTGTGATCGGTAATCGGTAAAGCGTAATCCGTGACCCGTCATCGGGCGACGGTTTACGGATTGCGCTTTACGGGTTACGGATTACGGCTTGAACTGTCGGTACGTCAAATACTCCCTTTGGGTTTCGTAAAGCCAGTGAGCCAGGGCAGTTTCGTCGGCCGTTTGCAGCAGGTTCGTCACGGCCGTCAACCGTTCTTGAAATGCCGCAATCTGTGTTAACACGGCCGTGCGGTTGGTGAGCAGAATATCCAACATCATTTGCGGATTGGTACCAGACAAACGCGATGTATCCCGAAACCCGGAGGCGCTGACCGGCCATACCCGTTCATCGGCCATATCCGCCACCGTGCGCATTAAGGTTGCTGCTGCCACATAGGGCAGGTGACTGATAGCCGCCACCATTTCATCATGCACATCCGGCGGCAAAAAAAGGGGATTGGCCCGTACTAAACCCACCACATCTAACGCCGCCGCCTCAATGGCGGGCGTGGTGCGCTGCGTCTGGCATAGAATAAAGGTCTGCCCCTGGAACAAATCCGGCGTAGCCGCGCCAAACCCGGCTACCTCTTTCCCGGCCATGGGATGGCCGCCCACCGCCTGGAATCGGGGTGGTAATTTATCCATGACCGCGCAAATATCCGCTTTGCTGCTGCCCAAATCCAGGATCATCAGGCCAGACGGCCGTATCCCCGGCAACATTTCCAGACAATGCAAAATCGCCCGCACCGGCGTCGCCAGGATCACCAGTTCCGCCTCGGTCACGCCGGTCGCCAGGTCGTCCGTCACCACATCCGCCAATCGTTCGGCCGCAGCGCGCGTGTTCGGGTTTGTATCTACAATGGTCAGATGAAGCGGAAAGGGGGGCACGGCCGTGCGCTGCGCCAGCCGCAAAGCCAATGCCAGCGAGCCGCCGATCAATCCCAATCCCACAATACAAACCCGTTCCACCTGCATAACGCCGATTATATAGTTTTCCCAAAAGGTTTGTAGTCAAGACCTCAGCCGGTTGCTGATGCCAATGCTACCAAAACAGGCTAACTTCCAACCGGCGCAACCTTAACAATCCGTAGACACAGCGCGGCCGTCATTGACAATACCCCGCCTCTGTGTTAGCCTTCTCGCCGATATTTACCTTGAAAGGCGCCTCTTTTGGGGCAGTTGGCAAAATCCACAATTCCTCCTCGGCTTAACAAAAAGGCAGCAGGTTTTGAGATTTTCATTCACTGCCTAATCGGTTGCCTGGAATTTGCATTTAGGAGGTTTTTTGATATGGCAGAGCGTGAAACTGGCACTGTCAAGTGGTTTAACAAAGACAAAGGTTTTGGCTTCATTGAGCGCAGTGAAGGCGGCGATGATTTATTCGTCCATTACAGCTCAATTCAAGGCAGTGGCTTTAAGACACTGGAAGATGGTCAGACCGTTGAATATACAGTTGGCCCTGGCCGTAACGGCTTGCAGGCCCAAGAAGTAATTGTTTTACCGTAAGAAGACAGATAGATAACGCAAAAAAATAGCACACAGCCTTGTGTGCTATTTTTTTTGGTATGTCACAACGATGAACCCCGCGCCCCCTGGTTTTACGGACAACGCCACCTGGTTCCATGCCTGCCAGCACGCCGACCTGCAAGTGCGCTCGGCCGCCTACACCGCCCTATTTACCTATCTCAGCCGGGTGGCGCTGCAAATTGTGTATGACCAGCCAGCAGCCGAATCACTGGCCCAGGACTGCGCCCAAACAGCGCTCATTCGCATTCACCAGCGGCTGGATGAGTGCCGCGAACCGGCTGCCTTCCACGCCTGGGCCAGGCAAATCGCCAGCCACATCGCCATTGATGCCCTCCGCCGCCGCGCCCGGCTAACGTTCGCCGCTGAAGATGAACTGGATGCTGTCTTGAGCAGCGCCGCGCTGGCACAACCGGCATTGGAAGAACAAACGGCCGTTGCCAGCCACCACCAGGCGCTCTACACTGCCCTCCAACGCGCTCCCATCAGCGACCGTTCGCGCCGCGTGGTTATCGGCCGTTACCTGCAAGACCTGCCGGACGAGACGTTAGCCGCCATCGAGAGCAAGCTGACCGGAACAGCAACATTACCCAGCCACATCCAGGTAACACGGGCCAAAAACATCGCCAAATTGCGTCAGTGGCAGCCGTTGCTGGATTTGTTGGCGGAGATTTAGAGACTAAAGATTGGAGATCGGGCAATCTCTAATCTCCAATCTCCAATCCTTGTGGGAAAGAAAACGGCGCTGCTAAACGTCTCACAGGCAAGAGAGGATTAAGATGGCAGATGAAAGGATGCGATACACACAGTTGAAAGAAGCGCTACTGGTGTCAAGTGATGAAGCCGTGTGTGAGGCTGTGTTGGCGCAGCTTGGCGCCTATGTGGCGGCGCAGTTTGACGGCCGTGACCCCTTCCCCCTCTTCCCACACGTCGCCGCCCACCTGGATGGCTGCCTGACCTGTGCCGCCGCCTACGGGCGTCTCTACCGCCTGGCCCTGGCCGACCATAACAACACGCTGCCCCTGCTGGAGAATCCCCGGCAGCCCGACCTCTCTTTCCTGCCGCCACCCACCACGACGCCTTCGCTAATAGATAGATTGCGCACGGCCGTAGAAAAGTTGGAAAACGGTTGGCGCTTTCGCCTCTCCGCCGATCTGCTGCCCCTGCTACAACCACAAGCCGCTCCCATCCCTCTCCGTACCCCATCCGCCGAAGAGCGTTATACAGAACTACTGCTGGCGCTAGAACCGGATGAATCTCTGCAAACCGATCTGCCCTTCAAGGTGTTGGTTTACCGGGACGCCCAGGCCCCAGATAGCTGTCTGGTGGAAATCTGGGTGCAGCCGCCAGACCGCGCCTGGCCTCACCTGGCCGGGTTCACCGTCACCCTGCACCTGCCCGAACACACCCAGCAACAGACCACCAACCCCTGGGGCGTCGCCGCTTTCCCCCACATCCCCATACGCCACCTTGATGCCTTGACGCTAACCATTACAGGGTAGGAAATGGGGAGATTGGAGTTTAGGAGATCCCCCCATCACCTGCTCACCCCCTCACCTGCTCACCCTCTCACCCCCTCACCCCATCATCACAAACGCTGCCCAAAAACGCGGGTGGGCAAACGGCCGTGCCGCATCCCCCACTCCCGCCAGCCAGTTTGTTACCTCGTCCGCACTAACCGGCAGTTCGGGCGCAATGGTTTGCAGTTCACCCGCCGTCACCTCTTGCAACCAGCACTGCGCCGTATGCAGAGCAGCATCCTGCTCAGCCCCGGCTATCAACTCCTGGTAAAAGCGCCGCATCAACAAAAAGGTCGGCCAATCGGCCACCGCCCACTGGCTAACGAGTACCGCCCTCGCCCCAGCCGCCAGAAAAGCCCGTACCAACCCCATTGGCTCATCACCCCGTAGTATCTGGCTCACGCCAGATTGGCAGGCGCTCAGCGTCACCAGTTCTACCGGCAGCCGCCAGCCGGAGCGCCAGCCGGCGCGCCAGCCCAATACCTGCCGCGCCGTCAGCCGCTCGCCCGCCCCCGTTTCCAGGTACGAGTCCAGCGGTGACTGCGGATCAAAACGGCCGTGACAGGCCACGTGCAGCCAACGATACTGCCCCGCTTGCTTCATTAGCCCGTCCACTTTTGGCTGCGCTCCCACCCACGCATCACCTCCCGTCACATTCGCAACGAATTGGGCTTCCGTTTCTGTGTGGCGCAATGCCTGGTATTCGCCTTCATACCCCACTGCCAGACACAGCCCGGCTGCCACACCGGCAGCGGCAGGCCGTTGTTGCTGCCAGAAGGTAACACTGGGGATCGTCGTCAGCAATGGGCCATCCGGTCGGGTAAACGGCCGTCCCTGCCCATCCAGCAATGCCGCAAAAGGAACCTCGTGCAGCGGGCCATGCGGCGCAAGCAAGACCCGTCGCGCCCTGGCCAAAACAGAAACCGGCAAAAGAAGATCATGCAGAGCGCGGCGCACGGCCGTGTCCCAAAACCGGTTCCGATCCTCCGCGCGCGGCGAGCGCCACGTCAGATTGTTGGGATCAAGCGGACAAACATGGGCCGTCAGCCCTGCGGCCGTCAGGCAAAAGAGCAATGTCCGCGCCGGAGGCAGCAAATGTACCCGCACCGGACTATCGGCCGGAAGCTGTTGCAGCCAGGGCAGTTCCCGATCCAGCACCCCGGTGGTAAAGTAAGACAGCACGGCCGTGCCCGGCGCTATGTCAGGCAAAACATCCAACGTTTCTTCTGGCCCTTCTTCCGACACTTCTTCTGACACTTCTTCTGACACTTCGTCAGACACTTCCCGGCCCCCGGCCACTTCCACAAATGCCCGCGCCCGCGCCCGTTCCGCCCAGGCAAACGCCTCCGCCGGGCGCCCCACCTCCAGGCAGTGCAGCACCAACGCTTCATACACCTGCTGCCAGCGTCCTAACAAACTAATTTTGATGCCTTCCTCGCGCAAAGGGGTGCGGGTGGCCTCAATCACGGCCGTACCCGCCCGAAACTGCGCCAACGCCCCCTGGTTATCACCCAATTGGCGCAACAACTCGCCCAATCGTAAATGCGCTTCCGCTATCATCTCCTGCCGCCCAATCGCCTGCGCCAGCGTCAGCGCCTTCTCAAACTCGCTATGCGCAGCGGCCAGATCGCCGCCCATTTGCCATGCCAGCCCGACCGCCAGATGTGCGTTCATGGCATAGACTTTGGTCTCTAAATTTGCCAGCGCCTCCAAACCGGTGCTAATGGCTTCATCCAGACAACCTTGCATCAGATACATCTCGCTGATATTGACCAGGATGCGCCCCAAAGAATCTCTGGCGGCATCCTTTCGGCGACGGATCACCACTGCCTCAAAACAGGCCATCGCCTCGGCCCACTGGCCCCGATCCCGGTAGATCAGACCCAGACCGCTTTGCGCCGCCGCCGCCCATTGCCCTGAACCCGTTTCGGTAAAACATTGCAACGCCTGGTTTAGCTCTTTTTCCCCCTGCTCATACTGTTGCAACTGGTAAGCGACAATGCCCAGATTCAGCCAGGCCAGCCCTTCACGCAAACGGTTGCCCAACCGCTGCCAGACAACCAGACTTTCCTTGTAACCGGTGATCGCCTCTTGCAGCCGCCCGGTGATGCGGCAGTAAAGAGCGCGGGAGTTCAGGACACGGCCGTGAACCGTTTCATCCACTTCCCTTTCCGCCAACAAGTCATCAAAAACAGCCAGCGCCGCCTCATACTGATCCTGCAAGCCCCAGGCCACCCCGCCAAAATAACGAATCAACTGCTGCCCGGCCCGCGCCTGAATGGGCACATCGGCCACACGCTGCACCAACGCCACAAACGCTTCCGGGGCATCCAGCAACAGCCGATTGCCCAACCGTTCCACCAACAGTAAAAAATCTGGTTCAACGGCCGTGTCGCCCTCAGATAACCGCTGTGCCAGCACCACCACGCCGGCCTCATGCCAGCGCCGCCAGCGAGTCAGGTCATCCTGTTCCAGTCGGGTCAGGTCGTCAGGCGATAAAGCGAGTACGGCCGTCCAGCCCTCATCTATTTCTCCTGCCACATCCATGATTGTCATTATAAGCCAAAGAAGTGCCTGGCACTTTAACCAAACTCGTGGAAAGGTCAGCCGCCGGTTATGCGTCTCTTTGTCAAGCGCGCGATTGGCGGGCACTGTAACCCGATTTTCTAAATCGGATGGCGATTTAGAAAATCGCCGTACATTCAGGAGACAAAACGATGAAAAAACGAATCTGGCAATGGTTGATTGGTATCTGTTTGTTCACGGCCGTCGTCGGCGGCAATACGGCCCATCTCCGGGCACACCTGGACCCACCCGGCCCACCGGCCTTTCAGGAAGTGGTCTGGCTGGTAGGCGTCAATGTCTTAAACGACATGGACAATGTGCAGGCCAATGATCCCGGTGAATTATGGTTGGACTGGCTGCTGGTACAGCCCGGACACGAGGGCAGCAACGGCCGTCTGCCCGCCGCCGGTTGGGTGCCCCTTCAGGCCCCACCAGCCACCCCCTTTCCCGCCGCGTACCCTGTTCTGCTCTATAACCATTTGAATTGTAATCCGCTGGAACGGCCGTTGGGCGTGCATCTTACCCTTAATGACGATGACGGCGCCTGGGGGGTGGAGACCAGCCAACTGGCGCTGGCTGTGGGCGCCGCCAGCGGCGTCTTTGGCGCGGCCAATGCCGAGTTTGCCTTCACCATCGAAGTGATGGTCATCCCCCGCCCGGAGCTAAATCCCCTGTGTGATGCAGAATACATTCATCCCCTGGAACAGCCACTCCCCCCGCCGCCACCGCCCCCAACCACTCCCCCCTCTGCCTATACCTACCTGTTTGAAGAAGGTGTGGTTACTGTTTATGGCCCGGATGGCACAGTGTTGGTGGAAACGGCCGTTACCGGCCCCGCCCGCGTTCACATCCTGCCGGCCAACATCATCATCGTAGATGACGATTCCGTAGAGATTTATGACCTGCTTGGTACCTTTTTAGGCAATGGCACATTCATCACCAAACCGGGTTTTGGCGTTTTTCTCAGCCACACGTCCCTATGGACTGAAGAGGATGCCGTCCACATCTTCACCGACACCGGGCAGCACCTGGAACCCATTCCCACCAACGGCCGTGCCGACATCCTGATCGGCGAATCCATCTTCGTCATAGACGATCAATCGGTACGGTTCTACAGCGCCGACGCGAGCTTGTTACAGACCGTCAACACCAACGGCCGTGCCCAGGTCTACCTCAACGGCGATCAACTGCTCATTCTGGATGCCCAAACCTTACAGATATTCAGCCAACAAGGCATCCTTCTCACCTTCCTTCCTTTCCCCCCAGGCATCACCATCCAGGTACATTTAGACCTCGGCCGTGTCATCCTGGTTGGCCCTGACTTCGTTCAAATCCTCGACCGTCATGGCAACCTGCTCCGCCACATCAATGTCCTCAATGGCCCACCCACCGTCATGGTGGATGGCGACCGTATCATCATCATTGATGACGATTCCGTGGAAATCTATGACCGCGATGGCAACCTCATCCGCCGCATCACCGTCCTCAACCCCGGCGACAGCCGTCCCACCGTCATGGTAGATGGCGACCGCATCATTATCATTGATGATGACTCCGTGGAAATCTATGACCGCGATGGCAACCTGATCCGCCGCATCACCGTCCTCAACCCCGGCGACAGCCGCCCCACCGTTCTGGTAGATGGCGACCGCATCATTATCATTGATGATGATTCCGTGGAAATCTATGACCGCGATGGCAACCTGATCCGCCGCATCACCATCCTCAATCCCGGCGACAGCCGCCCCACGGTCATGGTAGATGGCGACCGCATCATTATCATTGATGATGACTCCGTGGAAATCTATGACCGTGACGGCAACCTGATCCGCCGCATTAGCGTTCTCAACACGGAAAGTGGCCGCCCCACCGTCATGGTAGATGGCGACCGCATCATTATCATTGATGACGACTCGGTAGAAATCTATGACCGCGACGGCAACCTGATCCGCCGCATCAGCGTTCTCAATCCCGGCAGCGATGGCCCCACCGTTCGCTTAGAAGGCAACCGCATCATCATCATTGACGACGACTCGGTGGAAATTTACGACCGTGATGGCAACCTGATGCGCCGCGTCCACACCGACGGCCGTGCCACCATCCAGGTCAACGGCGACCGCATCATCGTCATTGACGATGACTCGGTGGAAATCTACGACCGCGATGGCAATCTCCTGCGTCACGTTGCCACCAACGGCCGTGCCGACATCATCGCCTACGAAAACCGCACCATCACCGCCGACGACAGCACCGTGAAGATGTATAATGGCGATGGCCTGCTACTGCTCAACGTCCCCACCCCTGGCCGGGCCACCATTACCATTCAGGGTGAAACCCTGCTGGTTATCACCCAGGACGGCCAGACAACCACCTATACCCTTGACCTGCCGCCCATCCCGGAATTTAGTATATTTCTGCCGGTGGTGATCAAATAATCATTCACCATCGTTCGTAGTAGGCGATCTATCGCCGTCAAGTGGCAATGAATCGCCTACTACGCACAGAAGAGGAGACGGCCGTATGCCTCAGCGATTACTGTATAACCTGTTGACTTTGGTAGTGGGCCTGGGGCTGCTCACGGCCGTCATCCTTCATCTATCGTCCCCCACAGCCGCCTCCGGTTCGCTCCGCTTTGTAGACGAAAACAACACCCCCCTGGTCAACGCCGACCTGCGCCTGCTTTGTTACCCCTCCGCTGCCCCTCAGTCCCACGCCCTGGCCGATTTGCCCGCCCGCACCGACGGCAACGGCCACCTGACCCACCCCCTGCCCGCCCACTGCTCCCACCTGGCCGCCCTCTGGCTGCGTCACACCCAACCTTCCGGCAAACCGGAACATGGCCCGGCTTATCGGGTCTACGCCACAAGCTGGCAACCCGGCAGCAATGAGCGACAGCCGGCCACAGGCGACATTCAGTTACATGACAGCCACCCGCTTGTTCTGTTTAACGTGGTTGCCAGTTTAGCCTGGCAGCCGGCCGCCAACTCCCCCTATGTAACCCAATTACAAACCGGCCTGCGCCAGATGTCCGCCTACCTGTATGACCTGACGGAGGGGCAAATGGCGTTGGGCGCGGTGACGATTTATGCCGACGGCCGTCACTGGGAAAGCGCCGATCTGCGTTTCCTGAGCGCCAACGACTACCGCCCCACCGCCTACATGGGCGGCATTGTGCCCGCCGCCACCCCCTACACCGCGCCCGCCACCCTCAGCCAGACGGTGTATGCGCCGGGCGGCATCTACCTGGGGCGCTATTGGGATGGCCTGGACGCGGCCGATCCCGTCGGCGGCCATTGGGCGCGGCCCAACGCCTACCGCACCCTGGCGCATGAATGGGGTCATTACGCCCTGTTTTTGTACGACGAGTACCAGCAAAACCAACCGGCGGGTAAACAGGAAACCTACTGCACCTGCCTGGATTTACCCATTGGCGCGTGTGCGGCTTCGGCGATGGCGTACCATTACACGGCCGTGGCCCTCTGGCACAGCACCGAACACGGCAGCCCGCCCGTCTGCCAGCAAACCGACCAGATGTTGGTACACGGCGAAGCGGATTGGACCACATTACAGCGGTGGGGCCATATTCAGCAGTTGGCGGGCAATTGGCTGCAACCGCCAGCACTGCCGCTGGCGACGCAAATACCGGACGTGGTGGCTGACCTGTTTGGCCGCGCCCCTGGCTACCGGCTGTATCTGCCCGCGCTGGCGAACAGCGGCACGGCCGTACCCGCCCCCACCGAACCCACCATCCATCTGGCGCTGGACGGCACGTTCACGCAGGCGGAACTAGACGCGCTGCATCCACAGCTTTATCTGGCGCAGGACGGCCGTGTGTTTTACCAGGGCACCAGCGACAGCGACCGCAGCCAGCCCGCTGCGGTGGGGCAAATCACCCTGCTGGGAGTGCAGCCCACCGGCCGCGCCATTGTCTATGCTGAAAAATATGCGGCGGAGACCACCGGCGGCGGCCGTTTCATCTACCCTGCGCCCGGCGGCAGCAGCCCCCCGCTGGCAAACGGGAACACGTTGATATTGACGGCCGCTGCCTGGGAAGCCAGCCTGGATGTGGCCTATGGCCTGGACGGGCCGCTGCTGACGGCGATGACGGTGACGCTGCGCAGCCCGGACGCGCTGCCCACGCCGCCCATTGCCCAACGTTGTTCGCCGGACGCGGCCGTTGGCTGCCCGACCACTGCCCCCTGGCGGCAAACGATGACGGCCGTTAATGCCACCACCTGGACGGCCGTATTCACCGCGCCGTCAGGCCAATCATTGCCCAAATACGGGTTGGTGGGGGTACAGGCGGGCAGCACGGGTGAATTGTGGCGCTGGTTCCAATCGTTGGGCGGCGTTGGCCCGGCGCATGATGATGGACAGGCCCCCTTGCTGGATGGGCTGGCGATGGTGGCGGCGGATACGGCCGTACCCGGAGTCAACAATCAAGCCATCCTTATGCCTGCTGCCGATTATGATGCGCTCATCACGCCACTACCACCCGGTTTTGCCGCCATCGTGGGCACGGCCGTAGACCTGGATGTGCTGCTGCCCGTCCCCAACACGCCCTGGTTGTTGACGCTGTTTTATCCGCAGACGGCCGTAGACCGGCTGGGTCTGAATGAAGGCCAATTAGAACTACTGCATTACAGCCGCGCCTTAAACCAGTGGCAGGTGGTCGGTGTCTCCGGGCGCAGTCCCTTGTTGAACTGGCTGGCCTCTGTGCCGGTAACGGAAGATGGCATTTATGCCGTTGGTTGGCGGCCCATCCCGCCGCCCCTCGCCGACTTTGACGCCGTGCCGCGCAATGGCCCGACGCCGCTGCCGGTGGATTTCATCAATTTGTCCGAAGGATTGTACGACAACAGCTTGTGGGATTTTGGCGATGGCGTTACCAGTACACAGAACAGCCCGCTGCATGTGTTTGAAATGCCAGGGGTTTACACCGTCACATTGACCGTCAGTGGCCCTGGCGGCAGCGACACGATGATCAAACCAGATTTTATTACGGTGATCGGTACGCAACAGAGGTAATTGTTGGGTAATTGGGTAATTATTTGACGCGCCCAGTAAACATCCATCTATGACTTCCGTCGTTGATGGAGATTGGGAGATTAGGAGACTCTCAATCTCCGTTAGCGTCACGAAGTTTTCGCCACCCCCTTAAGACTACAACGGATGGAGAAATAAGCGGATAAATTCCCAGAGAGGAATCCGTTTATTTCTTTATCTGCTGTAGTCATGGCGAAGAAGTAGAGAGATTACCAATCTCTCAAAGTAACCGTTCAGACCTGACAGGTTTTTACTCGTTCAACTTGAAGCTTTGCAGGCCAAAAACCTGTCAGGTCTCCAGGGGGACTGAACGCTTACCTCTCAAACTCTCAATCTCAAAAGGCGTAGTAACTTTTTGACACTTACCAATTACCTGATTACCCCAACTCCAACTCCTGTAGTTCCAGCCATTGTGCCTCGTGAGTCGCCAGCGTACCCCAACGAAAACGGCCGTGCCCCGTGGCCACCATATACTGATTATCAATCCAACAGACAAACCCCAATGGGCCTTTGGGTGAATGAGGCGTGTGCAGGAGGGGACGGCCGTCAATCATAAACGTACACCCTGCTGACTGCCAATCCAACCGGTACTCATGCCAGGCCGTCATATCCACCGCAATCGGGGCAAAGGAGATGCCCAATCGCTGCTGCACCCAAGGCCACAAGCGGCGGCGAATCTTTCCTACCCGGTTTGCCAGCAGCACAAAGGGGGCAAGCGGGATGAGAGGAATGGTGGACGGCCGTGCCGCATCCAACGTCGCTGCAAACCAGCCCCGCCCCGGCCCATCGGGGGCTAACGGTAAATCGTTGGGGGCCGAAGCGTAAAAAAACCAGCAGGCTGACGGCCGTGCCACCCCCCGCACCGTCGGATCGCCAAAAGGCGCATTCCAAAAACCAAACCCGGCCGTACCGCGCAGTTCCCCTTCCCCATGCGAAAACCGCGCCGTCACCCGCAGGGAAACGCCGGGCCGCCAGGGATAATCGGCGCGGCGCTTGATACCCGGCAGCCCATAATCATCCACCTGCGCGTCTGTATAACCTTGTGTCGTCGGGGGAATTTGCAGGCGGAAAAGGGGCGGCGGCGCGGCAGATGTCAGCACCTGCCCGCCACCAATTTGCAACCGCCGCATAAGAAAGAATGAGATTAGGAGATTGAGAGATTGAGAGATTGCGTAATCTCCCAATCTCCTACTCTCCCAATCTTCGCTTTACTACCGCATCGCCGCGCCCAGCGTGGCACACGCCGGGCAGGAACCATCGGGCCGAATGATGGCGTAACCAGCCTGCGGGTCAGTCTGAGTATAGGTGGTGAAGTCCACGTTGAAGACGACAACCATGCGCGCCCGGCCACTGTTACGCGCCAGCGTCACCGCCTCGCCCAGCCACTGCGCCTGCTGCGCGACGGTGGTGTTGCTGGCCCAGGCAAAATTGGGCGGAATAAAAGTAAAACCCTGCGGCGACAGATAGCCCAATTCGGTAAAACAGACCCGGCGCGCCCCGCCAAACGTGTTGTAATACAGGTCAAAGGTTGGCCCAAAATACCAGCTATAGTGGCGGTCGCCAGGGTCGGCCGGATGGCCGGAGGTGGCGGTAGGCGAGGTAGCCCCGGCATTGTAATGCACGCCGATGCAATCCATATAATTTACCGCCCCTGCCGCCGCCATCCCCTGAATATAACGCGCATCTGACCAGGCGTTGGTGCCGTTATCAAAGCCGGTGGGCGCGGGCGCGCCGGAAATAACCATGACGTTGCCATTAGCGCCTTTGATGGCGTTGTACGCGGGGGCCAGCATGTTATTCACATAGGAGGTGGGGCTGATTTGGCCGGCAGGCCATTCAAAATCAATGTTTTGCTCATTCCAGATTTCAATAGCATCCGGCCCTAACGCCGCCACGCCGCGCACAAAGTTCACGTACCCGTTAAAGTCAATGCCGTTTGGCGGCGGGTAGGTTTGCGCGCCGGTGATGGAGAGCAAAATCTTGAAGCCATTGTTGTGGGCATCCTGAATGACCCCGGCCAACATGTCCGGCGATTGGCCGGGCGCCCATTTGTGCTGCACCTTGATCCAGTTCATGCCCGCTTCCTGCATCCGGGCGCGGTTGCCCATATTAAACGTTTGCCCACCTAGTTCAAAGCCGGATGATGGTGGCGGCGGTGGTGGGGTATTTCCCGGTGGTGGTGGGGTATTTCCCGGCGGTGGCGGCTGGGTGGAACCGGTGGGAATAATGAGTACCTGCCCGGCATAGATGAGATTGGGATTGGCAATGTTGTTGGCAGCCACAATGGCGTTGACGGTGGTGCCAAACCGCCGCGCTATAGAGGAGAGAGTATCGCCCCGCTGCACGACGTAGGTAATCGTCCCACCGGGCGGCGGCGTGGGCTGCGGGCCGGGTGGCGGTGCGGTGGGCTGCGGCGGCGGGCTGCCATCGGTGGGGATCTCCAACACCTGCCCCACGTAAATGAGGTTGGGGTTGGGGATGTTGTTGGCGGCAACGATGGCCTGTACGGTGGTGCCGTAGCGGCGGGCAATGCTGAAGAGGGTGTCGCCATATTGTACGGTGTAGGCAAAGGCGGACACGGCCGTGACCACCACCGTTAACAGCAATAAAGCAACAAATCCGGCAATTAAACGTGATTTTTTCATACCTTCCTTCCTTGAGACTTTACAGGACACGGTTACTAAAGTGGACATAAGTCTTACCAGGATTATAGACATACTGCCCATAAACTCAAGCCAGTCACCGCTGCATCATGTATACTTTCCGTAAAAATGATGCGTGATGCGTAATGCGTGACAAAAAATTCACGCATTACGCATCACGTATCACCCCAAATCCCACAGGTGAACGGTGAAATGATGATGAGTGAAACAATGGACACATTTATTGACGAAGAGATGGAGGTGTATGAAAGTATCCTGGACACCATTGGCGATACGCCCCTGGTGCGGCTGCATACCATCGGCAGCGACCTGCCTTGCCAACTATTGGTAAAGGTCGAGTTTTTCAACCCTGGTGGCTCGGTGAAAGACCGCATTGGCCCGGCCATTATTGCCGAGGCGGAGCGCAGCGGCCGTTTACAGCCGGGCGGCACGATTGTCGAAGCGACCTCCGGCAATACCGGCGTGGGGCTGGCCATTGCCGCCGCCCTCAAGGGCTACCGCACCGTTTTTGTGATGCCGGACAAAATGTCGCAGGAGAAAATTTTGCTGCTGCGAGCATTTGGGGCGCGGGTGGTGATGACGCCCACGGCCGTGGAACCCGAAGACCCGCGCAGTTACTACAAAGTCTCCGAACGGCTCGCCGCCGAAACCCCCAACGCCATCCTGGCCAACCAATACCACAACCCGGAAAATCCACAGGCCCATTATGAATCCACCGGCCCCGAAGTGTGGCGGCAAACCAGAGGCAAAATCGGCCACCTGGTGGTAGGTATGGGCACGGGCGGCACCATCAGCGGCATGGGCCGCTACCTGAAGGAGCAAAATCCCCAGGTCAAAATTGTGGGTGTAGACCCCATTGGCTCTATTCTGTATGAGCTGCACCGCAGCGGCCAATACACCAAAGCGGAGGGGTACAAGGTGGAAGGGATCGGCGAGGATTTCCTGCCCTCCACCACCGACCTGAGTGTGATTGACCACATTGTGCAGGTGAATGACAAAGAGAGCCTGCTGATGGCGCGGCGGCTGGTGCGCGAGGAGGGGATTTTCTGCGGCGGTTCCAGTGGCTCGGCGGTGGTGGGAGCGATCAAATATGCCCGCGAACACAACCTGGGGCCGGACGATGTGCTCGTGGTCATTCTGCCCGACTCTGGCTCGCGCTACCTGAGCAAGGTATTTGATGATGAGTGGATGCGCGAAAATGGCTTCCTGGAACGGGCCTGGATTGATTACCGGGCGCTGGATGTGCAGGCGGCCAAACCGGATCAGACGCTGATCACCGCCCACCCGCAAGAGCCGATTAACGCGGTGGTGGGCAAGATGAAACAGTACAATGTGTCCCAGTTGCCGGTGTTGGCTGACGACGGCCGTCTCCTCGGCGCTGTCACCGAGATTGATCTGCTCAACCATATGCTCGTCACCAGCCACAGCGGGCATGAACCGGACGAGACGATAGAGGCCATCATTGACCAGAACGTGCCGGTGGTACGGCCGAACACCCCCCTGGAAACGCTGATGGGCATCTTCAGCCACCACAACGCGGCCATCATCGCCACCGGCGAGCAGGTGCAGGGCATCTTGACGAAGATTGATATTTTGGATTTCCTTTCGACGCAGGTGAAGTAGGGGTGGGAGGCGTGACGAGTGACGAGTGACGAGTGACGAGTGATGCGTGATATGTAGGGGCGTGATGCGTGAGGCGTGAAACGTGAGGCGTGAGGTGTAGGGGCGGGACAGGCGGGCAATCATTTTGCGGGTTCACCAACACCTCGTCCCCGCCTGTCTCGCCCCGTTTTGGGGATATAGTTTTGGGGATATAGTCACGCATGGGGGCGAGATGGCGCAGGATAATGTTTTGCGTTTTGGCAACGGTATTACCGCGCCATCCCGCCCCTACGACGGGGGGTAGTGGGCAGGAAAATTTTGAGCGATCTCGCGCCCCATAGGGCGCGAGAGTGGGCGGGACTTCGCTACCGCTGCGCCCGCCGGGAACAGTGATCAGTGGACTATTGAGATGGGGGACGAACAACCACCACCCGGAAGCCGACATCGAGGTTGCGGTTGCCCGGGTCGAAGTTGAAGCGACACGCCGCGCGCGCGTCGTCTGCAAGGTTGATCCACGAACCGCCGCGCCAGACACGCCAGCCACTGCTCTGGTCAACGGCTTCCTTGTCCGGGTTCTGGAATTTGTTACGGCACCACTCCCAGACGTTGCCGCTCAGGTCATACAAATCCAGGGCTACATTTCGGCCAGAGGGGTAGAGACCTACGGCCGTCGTCTGCCCAATCCCACTTTCATGCGTGTTCGCCTTGTCACTGTCAAAGTCGTCACCCCAGGGGTAGGCACGGCCGTGGGGATACCTTGCCGCCGCTTCCCATTCGTATTCGTGGGGTAGCTGTACTGTAATTCCCAACTTATGACTCAACCAGCGGCAAAAAGCGACGGCCTGATACCAGCTTACCATTTCGCGGGGATGGCTGGCATAGGGGAACCGCTGTTCGGCGATTTCTCGCACCGGGTATTTGTTTCCCTGCCAATCTTGGGCTATTTCCGGCATATCGGCCCACCAACGGCCGTCGCCAAAATCGGCCGCCTCCACAAAACATTGGAACTGGGCATAGGTGATGGGATACCGGGATAAGCGATAGGGATATTTGATCGTTATTTCCTGCTTATCAAAACTCTGGAAGGCCTGTTTGTCACCACCAATGGTATACGTCCCGGCAGGCACTTCGCCGCCCCAGGCAATGTCTGGCAGTTGCACACCATCGCGCACGACCACACCTACGCCGGGGCGGGGGTCGCCCAACTGCGCCAGGGCACGGCCGGCGGCGGCCCGTTCCCGCGGCGGCAACTGCTCGCCCTCTATCAACTGCACCAGCCGCTGCTGCACCCGTTCCAGCAACGTTTGCCCCCATTCGCTGTCGCCGGCACGGGCAATGCCCAGGCTGACCAATGCCTCGCCGGCCAGCCATGCCTGCCGCCATCCGGCAGCGGTCTCGTCCACCTGCTCTGGGCACAGCTTACTGATGAACGGCAGGGGGTCTAACGGCCGTTCGTTCACATAAACCAGATGCTCCACGGCAAACAAAACCATCGGCCACCAGCCCACATCTTGCCGCGCCCAGGCCAGCGCCCGCGCCGCAAAATCGGGCTGCGCGGACAGGAAAACGCCCGCCAGATATTCCTGAAAGGTGCGGTGCGGAAAGGCAAACTGCCCCGGTGAGCGTTCAATGAGCAGCCCGGCGCGGGTTTTAATAACGGCTAATAGTTCCTGCCCCCAGCCCAAATCCTTCTTATGCAACCGGCCCAACTCCTGGCAGAGATAAGCCTCGCCGATGTCGCTGACCTGTTCTTCGTCTGTACTCGTGCCCGCTTGCGTGTGTACCTGAAAGGCGACTTCAGCCAGCCGCGCTTTCAAATCCACATCGGTGCGTCCGGCTTCTTGCAGCAGTTGGCGCAACCGGGGCGCTTCGTTTTCGCCTTTGGTCTCTTCCCAACGGGAGAGCAGCAAATCCACCGTTTTGTTGTAGAGCAGGGCGCGGGAGTCGGGCAGACGGCCGTCTTCCACATGTACCATGGCCATCACCGTCAGCAATAGCGGATTGCCCGCCACCCGGCGCAGGTCAGAGCGGCGTACCGCCTGCTGCAAATCCCGGCTTAACAGGGAGACATCTAGCCCCGGCAGATGCCCCTGCCGCTTCAATTCACCGTACCAGGCATGAATGAAGACATCGCGCTGTTCCCCATTGAATTCAGCCAATTGAAAATCGGGAAATGTGGCGGCAGGCAATCGTAAATCCTCTTCCTCTTTTTCCCGGTCTGGCGGCTGGTAAGAATGGATGCGGCAGGTGACCAGCAGGGGGCTATCCTTATACCGCACGGCCACGGCCTGCACGGCATCACGCACAAAACGGCGCTGTGCCACGTCCGTCACTTCATCCAGCCCATCCAGCAGCAACAGCACCCGTCCTTCGCCAAGCGCCTGCTCTAAAATGGGCAGCGCCCCCTCCAACTTCTCTTTGCGCAGCGTCTCGGCCACAAAATCCCACAGATGATGCACATGCGCTTTGGGTGGCAGCGGTGTGGGCAGCCAACGGGCAAAGTCCCGCAGGACGATGAGCACGGGCAGCAAGTCAGCTTTGGCGGCGGGCCAGCCCGGCAGGTGGGACAGCCAGTTTTCGTTTGGGTAGAGGGCCTGCGCCGCCAGACAGTAAGCCAGGTGGGTGACAAAAGTGGATTTACCGCTGCCGGGGTCGCCGAGCAAGATGACGCGCTGGTTTGTGGCTACTGCTTGCAACGCCGATAATGGTTCCTGCTCCGCTTCACCAATCTCTCGTTTCCCCTTTTTCTTGACCTGGCTGGTGGTGTTGAGGGCCACGTAGACGTGGGCCAGTTCTGGTGCGCCCGCGCCGCTGCCCGCCTTCCCGGCGCTGATGGCGCGCAGGGGCAACGTTTTGCGCTCGCTCATCAGCCAGGCCAGGTAAGCCTGCCGCGCCGTCAGATCGGGGGCGGATTTGTCTGATTTGCCCAGCAGTTGCGCCAGGATTTCCACTTCTTTTTGTTTGAGGGCGGTGAGGACGGCCGTTAACTGTTCGGCGGCTATGATTCCCTGTAATTTTTCTTGATCGGCGATGCCTTGCTGCACTGTTTGCCATTCGGCCGCCAGTGCTGCGCCGTCGGGCCAGGTGACTTTGGGGCGGAGTATCTGGCAGTGGGTGGTGAGGTCTGGCAAACGGCCGTGACGCAAACAATGTTTAATGAGCGATTGGGCTTTGCCGATGCGGGTCTTTTCGCCGGGCAGGTTTTCGTATTCGATGCCCAGGTCAAAGGTTAGCTGGCGCAGTTCGGCGTCGTTGAAATGTTGGTCGAGCAGGTCGCGCAAAGCGGGCAGGCTCATGGCGTCATCTCCTGGTCAATGGTTGGCTGAAAGGTTAGGGGATGATACCAGAAATGGGCGCGGCGGGGCAGCGGATAAAAGCGAATCAGCGGATGAACTGTGGCGAGATTGGTGAGAACCAGATTGCCCACGCACGGCCGTTGACGGTAGTTTGATCACGGCCGTTGACACAGAAGTTCAACTTCTTTGGAGAAGTTGAACTTCTAAACACAGCCTCACCGTCTGCAACTGAATGGCGACGGTCTGGTGAATGTCACGGCCGTAGCCGCCTGCCATGGTCACCACCACCGGAATGTGGCGTGAGCGGCAGCTTTGTAAGACGAGACGGTCGCGGGCAGAGATGCCCGCGCTACTGAGAGCCAGTTTGCCCAGACGGTCATTGATGTGAACATCGGCTCCAGCTAAAAAGTAGGCGATGTCTGGTTTTGTCGCCAGTGTGGTTTCCAGGCCCGCCTGCAAAGCCGTCAGGTAATCCTCATCACCCGTGCCATCAGGCAGACCAATGTCCAGGTCGCCGGGGATTTTGCGGAAGGGGAAGTTGTTTTCGCCGTGAATGGAGAAGGTGAAGATGGTGTCGTCCCCGCTGGTGATGTCGGCGGTGCCGTTGCCCTGATGCACGTCACAATCAATGACGGCTACCTGTTTGACCAGACCTTCTGATTGCAGGACGCGGGCGGCAACGGCCGTGTCATTAAACAGACAATACCCCTGCCCCTCCGCCCGCCGCGCATGGTGTGTGCCCCCACCCAACGAGACGCCAATGCCGTCCTTGAGCGCCGCCCGGCTGGCCCCAATCGTCGCCCCCACCGAATACTGCACCCGCTGCGCCAGTTCCGGCGACCAGGGCAGCCCAATTTGCCGCTGTTCGGCGGCGCTCAGTGTGCCCCGTATCACCCGCTCGATGTAGTCCGGGTCATGCGCCAGTGCTAACTGCTCAAAGGTCGCCGCGATGGGGTGGATAAGATTTTGCGGCGGCACGATGGCCGCTTCTTCCACCGCCTGCCGCAGCAGTTCATACTTGCCTGCCGGAAAACGATGGCCGTCTGGCAGGGGGTAAGTGTATTGGTCGTAGCGGAAGATGCGCATGAGGGAGATTAAGTAATTGGGTTTGGTGGAGCAGAGGTGATGCGTGACGTATGATGCGTGAGCAGAGAGGGTTCACGCATCACACGTCACTCGTCACTCGTCACACGTCGTCCGCCATCTCTTCTTTGATTTCCTCAATTTCGTCCTGTAAATCTTCCATCACGTCTTTCTTGATTTCGGCAGCCGTCGCCCCACGCCGCCCAAAGAGGAAATCCCAGCCGATCATCACCAGCGCCAGTTGCGGCAGCCCCCACCAGACTAACACAAATGTAACCACGGTTTTGACCATTTCCTGCTGTTGAATCACCTGGGTCTGAATCTGCTCGATGGCATCAGAAATCTGATTCACTATGTCAATGTATTGATCAATGAGAGCGGGCACTTCAGCCACACGGCCGTTGATGGTGGCAATATCTCCGGAAATGGATGTGACACTGGCGCTGATGGCCGCCAGGTTTTCATTGGTTGTGGCCAGATTTGGCCCCACAGAACGCAGATTTTCCGGCAGGCCATCCAGGCTGGTGCCCAGGTCGGTAAACGTCTGGTCGAAAGGGGTGGACGGCTGGTAATTGATGCCCAAATCATAGTTCAAGGCGATGCCCGCAAATTCTTCTTCGATGCGAAACTCGTTTAAGGTGAGCAGCGTCTGGTCAATGCTGGCGGCAACGGCGGCAATGTTGGGAATGGCAGACTGCACGGCCTCGATGGTTTGCGGCGTGTTCTCGCTTACCACCACACTGATTTGATCCACAATCGGCCGTGTGTCTGTAATCGTTTTGCTGACGTTCAGCACCGCCCCTTCCACCGTTTCTAAACCACTATTCACGTCGCCCAGCGTGTCTTTTGTGAGCTCCAGGCTTTCTACGGCCGTGTCCAGACTTTCCAGCGTCAGTGTCAACGTGGCATCTATGCCGCCAAAAAAATTATCTACCAGTTGACGCCCAAAGTAGACCCCGGCAAAACTGATAACCAGCCCCACCAACCCCAAGACTAACATCACAATACCGATGATTCGCCGAAACATGGTTTCCTCCTTCTGTTTCTTCTTTTTAAGGTTAAGCGCAGGCACACCTGCATGATTATCGGGATTATACGACAGTCCAGACAAAAAAGGAGGTGACAGTATACCCCCGTGTTATGTGAATAGTGAATAAGTGTATTATTGACGATAAGTCGGCTTTGTGTTAAAGTTTGCCGCAACTTTTAGTGTAATAAATACACTTAATACCAGACCTGACAGGTTTTTGAAACCTGTCAGGTCTCCAGATAAGGAGACTGACAAATTTGAAGCTGCACCCACAGATTGAACAAGCCATTCGCACCGCCCTGGCAGAAGACATTGGCAGCGGGGATGTGACCACCCTGGCCATTGTGGCCGAGGATCAGGCCATGCACGGCCGTTTCATCGCCAAAGCAAACGGCATCATTGCCGGGCTGGACGTGGCGCGGCTGGTATTTGGCCTGCTCGATGAACGAGTCCAGTTCACGGCCCATGTGGCCGATGGCACGGCCGTCATCCCCGGCCAACTGATCGCCACCATTGACGGTCCCGCCCGCGCCCTGCTCAGCGGCGAGCGCACCGCGCTCAACTTTTTGCAGCGCATGTCCGGCATTGCCACGCTGACGCGCCAGTTTGTGGATGCCGTTGCCGGCACAACGGCCGTCATCCTGGACACGCGCAAAACCGCACCCGGCCTGCGCGCCGCCGATAAGCTGGCAGTACAGATCGGCGGCGGCCAAAACCACCGCTTTGGCCTGTTTGACATGGCGCTGATTAAGGACAACCACATTGCCGCCGCGAACGGCGACCTGGCGGAAGCGGTGCGGCGCGTCAAAGTGTATGCCCCTGACGTGCCCGTTGAAATTGAGGTGATGACGCTGGCGCAGTTGGCAACGGCCGTGACGCTCCCCGTAGACCGCATCATGCTGGACAATATGAGTCTGGCGGAAATGCGCGAGGCAGTGAATTTCGCAGCCGGGCGCATCCCTTTGGAAGCATCCGGCAACGTCAATTTAGAAACCATCCGCGCTATCGCCGCAACCGGCGTGGACTTCATTTCCATCGGCGCCCTCACCCACTCCGTGCCGGCGCTGGATATTAGTTTAGAAGGTTCGTAGTAGGCGATTTATCGCCTTTTCACGGCGATAAATCGCCTACTACGAACGAGGAAAACAATGACCTACGACCAAACACTCACCCACATGCGGGCCAAATTGCAGCACATCGCCCCGGACTTTGAGATTGAATACAAGGCCAAAATTGCTTACGAAATTAACCAGTTGAAACGAGAACGCAACGCTGTCATCCTGGGGCACAACTATATGGAACCGGCGCTGTTCCATTCCGTGCCCGACTTCACCGGCGATTCGCTGGAACTCAGCCGCCGCGCCGCGCAGACAGACGCGGACATCATCGTCTTTTGCGGCGTGGAATTTATGGCCGAGACGGCCAAAATCCTGAACCCGACCAAGACCGTGTTGATCCCCTCGCAAAAAGCGGGCTGCTCTTTAGCCGCCAGCATCACTGCTCAAGATGTGCGCAATTTGAAAGCGCAGTTCCCCGGCGTGCCCGTCGTCACCTACATCAACACCTACGCCGACGTGAAAGCGGAGACAGACATTTGCTGCACCTCCGGCAATGCCAAAGCGGTAGTGGAATCGCTTAATGCCGACACCATCATTTTCCTGCCGGACGAATATCTGGCGCGGAACGTGGCGCTAGAGACGGGCAAACATATCATTTTCCCATCCAAGAATGGCAAACCAAATGGCGAGACGACGCTGGATGTGCAGATGATTGGCTGGCACGGCCGTTGTGAAGTCCATGAAAAGTTCACCGTCGCCGACATCGAAGCGGTGCGCCACGACCATCCCGGCACGCTCATCCTGGCCCACCCGGAATGTAGCCCGGAAGTGGTGTCCGCCAGCGACTTTTCTGGCAGCACCACCGCCCTCATCCGCTTTGTGGAGCAAAGCAGCGCCCCCAGCTACCTGCTGCTTACCGAATGTTCAATGGGCGACAACATTATGGCCGCCCACCCGGAAAAAGAGATGCTGCGCCTCTGCTCCGTGCGCTGCCCACACATGAACCAGATTCGCCTGGAAGACACCCGCGACGCCCTGCGCTACACTCAATATGAAATCCACGTGCCCGAAGAAATCCGGGTACGCGCTTTGCGTTCGGTGGAACGGATGTTGGCGATTGGGTAATGGCGATTAGAGATTGGAGATTGGTTTAATCTCCAATCTCTAATCTCAAACAACACTATGATTCAAACTGAAGTCCTTATCATTGGTAGCGGCATTGCCGGGGGTACAGCCGCCTTACAACTGGCCGACGCGGGCATCCCGGTGACGCTGGTGACGCGGGCGCGCGAGCCAGAAGAGTCGAACACGAAGTATGCTCAGGGCGGCATCATTTACCGCAGCCCGGCCGATTCGCCAGAACAGTTGGTGGCCGACATTTTACACGCGGGCGCGGGGCACAGTTACCCCCAGGCGGCGCAAATTTTGGCCGCCGAAGGGCCAGGGCTGGTGGAAAAAATCCTACTTGAACGGGTAGGCGTGCCATTGGATCGCAATGCAACAGGTGAACTAGACACGGTGTTTGAGGCCGCCCATTCACAGCCACGCATTGCCCACACCGCCGACGCCACCGGGCGCGCCGTGGAAATTGCCCTGCTGAATGTGCTGAAAACACATCCGAATGTGCAGTTGTTGACGGGGCACACGGCCGTAGACCTGCTCACACCGGCGCATCACGGCCGTAATCGCCTGGCCGTGTACGAACCACGCCACTGTGTGGGCGCGTATGTGCTAAACCAGGACAGCGGCGAAATCAGCCGCATCCTGGCAAAAAAGACCATTCTGGCAACGGGCGGTTTGGGGCAAATTTACCTGCGCACTACCAATCCCCCCGGGTCACGCGGCGATGGGCTAGCCATGGCCAACCGGGCCGGGGCGCGGGTGATCAACGCCGAATTTATTCAGTTCCACCCTACCACTTTTTACAAAACTGGCGCACCCTATTTCCTCATCAGCGAAGCGGTGCGGGGGGCAGGGGCGCGGCTGGTGCATGAAAATGGCGCGCCGTTCATGCAGAAATATGACCCGGAGTGGAAAGATTTAGCGCCGCGTGACGTGGTGGCCCGCTCCATTCGCCAGGAGATGGTGGCGCATGACCTGGATAATGTGTACCTGGATTTGCGTTCCTACCTGCCGCCGGAAAAGATACGGGAACGTTTCCCCACCATTGCCGCCCGCTGCGCGGAGTTTGGCGTGGACATTACCACCGACCTGATTCCGGTGGTACCAGGGGCGCATTACTCCTGTGGCGGCGTGTGGGTGGATGAACACGGCCGTACCACCATCCATGATCTCTACGCCGTGGGCGAAGTTTCCTGCACAGGGCTGCACGGGGCCAACCGGCTGGCAAGTACGTCGCTGCTGGAAGGGTTGGTGTGGGGACACCGCGCCGCGCAGCACATCCTGGCCGCGCTGGCCGATGCGCCGCTACACAATCCAGACGACATTCCACCCTGGCAAGATACCAGCCGCTACACCGCCGATCCGCTGCTAATCGCTCAGGACATGAGCACCATCCAACACATCATGTGGAACTATGTGGGCGTGGTGCGCGCCGATTACCGCTTGCAGCGAGCGCTGCGGGAACTGCGTCACCTGGAAACAGAGATTGAGCAGTTTTACCGCGTCACCAAATTGACAGATGGGCTGGTGGGGCTGCGGAATGCGGTGCGCACGGCCGTCATTGTGACCCAGGCGGCGTTAGCCAACAAACGCAGTATGGGCTGCCATTACCGCGAATAGGACAACGAATGGGAGTAAGGAGCGAATTTCTGGGGGCTACGGCCGTGCTACAACTCCCCTGATCAGCTACAACAAATGGTGCATCATGTCGGCCACGGCCGTGTACACCGGCGAGTCATCAGGTAGTTCGATTAACGGCCGTCCGCTGTACTCAAACGCCACCAACTCCTCATCGGCCGGCACCAGCCCCAACAACGGCACATCCATCTGCCCAATGCGCTGCTGCAATGGCAGCGGCAGCTCCAGCGGCGCACGATTGAGAATAAGGTAGCTATTGGCTATGCGAATGTCGAGTTCATGCCGAAAAGCGGCAATGCGTTCGGCGGCTACAATCCCCCGCTGGGTAGCGTCGCTGACGATGATCAGGTGATCCACATCTCGCGTGGTGCGGCGGCTGAGGTGCTCCATGCCCGCCTCGTTGTCAATGACCACATAGCGATACTGGCGGCTCAGGCTGTCTATCACCTCGCGCAAATTGTGGTTCACGGCACAGTAACAGCCCGGGCCTTCCGGCTGGCCCATGGCAATCAGGTCAAACCGGTCACCCTCCGCCAGCGAGGAGCGCACGTTATAATCCAGGTACTCCCGCTTGCTCACGCCGCCGGACAGCGCCCCCATCGCTGCCCCCGTTGCCGTCAATGATTGTTTCACCTGAGACAACATATCTTCCCGAATTTCACCAATCGTCCAGGCCAGTTCCAGCCCCAGCACCATGTTCAAATTGCTGCTGGGGTCGGCGTCAATGGCCAGCACGGAACCGGGCTGGTTTTGCGCCAGATATTTAATAATCATGCCGGCGACGGTGGTTTTTCCCACCCCGCCTTTTCCGGCTAAAGCGATGGTTGTGGTCATAGGTCAATCTTTATACGTGATGCGTAATGCGTGATGCGTGATGCGTGAATTCTCCCTCGTTACGCATCACGTATCACGCATCACGCCTCGTAGAATTTGTATCATACTTTCGGTCTCTTCTCTTAATACGGGCACATGATCATACACGGCCGTACCCAACCGATCCGCTTCTTGTACGCCCAAATCTGTGGGCAGCAACCCTAAAATGGGCAAACCCGATGTGTTGGTGCGTAGGAATTCGGCTTCGGCATCGCTGCCCACCTTGTTGCCCACCAGCCACAGCCGTTCCAGGCCAATGTCATACGCCAGTTTTTGAATTTGCACGGCCGTGCCCAGACTCCGTTTCGTTGGCTCCACCACAATCAGCAGGGCATCCACAAAATCCACCGTCGCCCGACCCAAATGCTCCACCCCGGCATACATATCCAGGATGAGGACATCATCTTTGCGGAAGAGTAAATGGGTGAACAGCGTCTTGAGCATGGCGCTCTCCGGGCAGATGCAGCCCGAACCGCCCGTCTCCACCGCGCCCATCTCCAACAGCCGCACGCCGCGATGCACCACGCTGAACCGTTCGGGAATGTCATCCACGCGCGGATTGAGCGTAAAAAAGCCACCAAACGAACCCGGCTGCGCCCCGGTGCGTTCGGCGATCAACTCTTCCATCTCCACAATCGGCCGCAGTTGCGCCCGCAGTTCGGTCGGAAAGCCCAACGCCCCCGCCAAACACGGCGACGGATCGGCGTCCACCGCCAACACCTGCTGCCCGGCATCGGCATAAGCCTGCGCCAACAGCGCCGCCAGTGTGGTCTTGCCCACGCCCCCTTTGCCACTTATCGCTAATTTCATGTTTTGCCAGCGGCAGCTGATAAGAACGAATAAACGGATGAACCAACTCGCCTATCCGCTTATCCGTTTGCCATCCGCTGCCCTGTAATTACCGGAATAACTCCCAGGTGAGTTTCCTGATCGGTCATGGTTAGTCCGCAAAATATGCCAGGGTATACTTTTCGTTGATGCGGCGGATGGGTCTGGTATCTTCATACTCTCTCATCGTGTCCAAAATGAACTTCACGCGCACGGCATCATCGGCACAGTAAAGGACACGGCCGTCTACATACACCCGATGTCGCAACAATGGCGAGGCTTCGGCTAAATCCACCACCTGCACATCATCGCGCTGCCACATGTCCCCCAATTCTCCGCTCAGATGGAGCAGTCGCCGGAAACGATCTGGCTTGCTTACATTGGGCGCGAACAACACAGCCACATCCACATCAGACAAAAACCCGGCGTCTCCACGCGCCTGAGAACCATACAAATACGCCAACGACACTTCCTGTCGGGCGAACAATTGGGTCATCTCTTCCTGTCGTAATGGTTCATCAAGGTGATTCATGCCGTTATTATAGTGGAAATCCGTGAAAATCCGCTCAATCCGTTCCATTCGTGGCTAATTCAAACAAATCTCCGCCTGCGCCAGTTGCGGCCGTGCCAGACCCGCTTCGGTAACAATACGCGGCACAATCTCTTCCCAGCCTACCGCCATCAGGTGAATGCCGTTCACGCCCTGCTTGCCCTTGATCGCTTCAATGATTTCCAGGGCAATTTGCACCCCTTCCTCAGCCACGCCATCCCCCGCCGCTTCCAGCCGCTTGAGGATGGGCTGCGGGATGAAAACGCCGGGCACATCATCATTCATGTAGTGGGCCATTTTCAGGGTTTTCAACGGCGTGATGCCAATGAGAATATACACCTTGTCCAAGATATTGCGCTTTGCCAGTTCGTTCAGCCAGATTTCCAGCCCATCCGGGTCATACACCAGGTTCGTCTGGAAGAACTGCGCCCCGGCGTTGACCTTTTTGTGTTCACGAATCGCCTGGAATTCGGGGCGGGAAGCAAAGGGAGCCCCCGCCGCGCCCAGGAAAAATTGGGGGCGGAACTTGATGGCACGGCCGTCCAGATACTTCCCCTCATCGCGCATCCGCCGCAAAATCCACAGCATCTGCACCGCATCAATATCAATCACATCCATCCGCCCTTGCGGTGACGGCCCCATGCGGGCATGGTCGCCGGACAGGCACAGCATATTGCGAATGCCCAAGGCGCTGGCCCCCAGCACTTCTGCCTGCAAGCCGGTGCGGGTGCGATCCCGCGCCGCAATTTGCAACACTGGCTCCGCGTCGTGCTCCAACGCCATCACCGAGCAGGCAATGGAGGACATTCGCGGCGTGGCCGAGGGGCAGTCGGTGAAGTTGACGGCAGCCACATACGGCCGTACCAACTCCACATTCCGGCACATCGCCCCCGTCGCCGCGCTCATGGGTGGTGACACTTCGGCCGTAACCACAAACTCACCCGCTTTCAAGCGCCGTTCCAGTTCCGAGGCCGGTTCATCGTAAGCCGGGGCATGATACGCGGCATCCCCCTGCCACCAATCGGGCTGGCGCACCGGGCGAAAAACGGCATCCATTGTCTGGGCACGGACTGCCTTGTCTCGTTTCACCAGGGCAGTGAACACCTTTTTCGTGCCGACCACTTTCACCTGGCGCATCACGTCGCCCCATGTCTCGCCGCCCACCTTATCCCAGTCCAGCGGTGGCAGCACTTCCAGCAGCATCTCCTGTCGCCCCAGCTTGAAGGCGCGCTCGTAGATTTCGTACCAGATACACGGCCGTGTCTCATCCACATAACAGTGCGCTTCCGTGGAACCGCCGCACGGCCCATTGCGCGCTCCCTTGGGGCATTCCATCGGGCAGATAAAGGCCGTCTCTTGCAGCAAACAATTGCCGCACATGCGGCAGCCAAACAGCGGCCCTTTGCTTACGCGCTCCACAAAAGCCAACGCCCGCTGTCCCTTGCTCACTTTCTTAAACGGTAAATAGGCCGGCTGCCAGCGCCGTCCGGGGGTAAAGAGAGGCATGGTATCCTCCAGTAAGTGCCAGGCACTTTTGAAGTGCCTGGCACTTAGCCGCTACAACATCGGCAACAAATAATCATACGCACTCAGCGCCGCTTTGACGCCTTCACCGACGGCGACCAACACCTGCTCGGCGTAAATGTTGGTCACGTCACCGGCGGCAAAGATACCGGGCACACTGGTGCGGCTGTACGGGTCTACTTTGACAAAACCACGGCCGTCCAGTTCCACCAGCCCCGCTACCATTTGGGTATTGGGACGTAGTCCCTTTTCCACAAAGGTACCGTCGGTCTCCAACGCCGTCTCCTGGCCCAGCCGGTCTTTAACCACCACCGTATGGCAGTAGCCGTTGCCTTCCACCCGCGCTACCTGGTAGTTGGGCAGGATGGTGACGTTCACGGCCGTTTGCAATTTCTGTCCCAACGGCGTGTGCAGCGCCCGTTCCGATGGCCCCACCACATGGACGTGGTGCGCCACCGTCGCCAGTTCTGCCGCCGAACGCAGCGCCAATTCATCTTCACCGATGACCACCGCATCCTTGTCAATAAACAGCGGCGCATAGCTCAGGGCCGAATAACACAACCCTTTGGACAGGTATTCCCGCTCGCCAGGCACATTCAACCATTCCTGGCGCGTGCCCGTGGCCAGGATGATCGCCCGCGCTTCCAGTTCACTGCCCTGCATGGTGCGCACCAGAAAACCATCGGTCGTTTTCTGCACTTGCTCCACCCGATCCATCAGACGAGTAAAGTGCAGATATTCCAGTTCACTCTTGAACTTATTCACCACTTCAATGCCGCGAATCACCTGGTAGCTCTCCACGTCCGGCAAATCGAGGTGATAGTTCGTCTTGCCGCCCAAATCCTCGGAAACGAGCAGCACATTCAACCGTTTACGAATGGCATAAATGGCCGCCGTCAAACCCGCCGGTCCACCGCCAATAACAATTAAATCGTACATGGCAAACCTCCATAATAATCAGTGAGCGGTAATTAGTGAGCGGTAAGCAGTAATCTGTTCACTGCTGACTGCTCACTGCCCACTGCTTACTCTTCCGGTACCGGGGCAATAAAGCCCTCATCCATCATCATCTGCGTCAGATTACGGGAACGGCCGATCATCGCCAGCGCATGTTGGTACAGTTCATCGTAGCTCTTCGTCAGGCGGGCCACGCCTTGTTCCTGCGCCTTCATGCCTACCGCCGCCGCTTCACGGGCAAACACCTGCCAATCTTCCATGCTGGGCAGCAGATGTTCGTCATCCAGATCATCGCCAATAAAATCGGCCAACGCCTCGGCCGCGGCAAAACACATCTCGTCCGTAATCGTCTTCGCCCGCACATCCAGCGCTCCCCGGAAAATGCCGGGGAAACCAAGCGAGTTATTCACCTGGTTCGGGAAGTCCGACCGCCCGGTGGCCACAATGCGCGCCCCGGCTTCCAGCGCCTCCCAGGGCCAGATTTCCGGCACCGGGTTGGCGCAGGCAAAGACAATGGCATCTTTGTTCATGCGTTCCACCCACTCCGGCAAAATCGTGCCCGGCCCTGGCGTAGAGAGGGCGATGACCACATCCACCCCTTCCATCGCTTCCGGGATACCACCCTGGCGCAGTTCACCGTTGGTAATCTGGCATAGCCGCCATTTGTCCACGTATTCATGGCGGCGCATTTCCAGATCACGCCGGTGCGGCCCCAGAATGCCCTTGCTGTCTACCATCATACATTTGGTGGGGTCGGCGCCCCGGCCAAAGATGAGGCGCGAGCAGGCCACATTGGAAGCGCCGCTGCCGACAAAGGTAATACTCACATCCTCAATGCGTTTGCCCACCAGCTTGAGCGCATTCATCAACCCCGCCAGGGTGACGGTTGCCGTGCCTTGCTGGTCGTCATGCCAGATGGGGATTTCCGCCTTTTCGCGCAGGGTGTCCAGGATGCGGAAACATTTGGGTTGGGAGATGTCTTCCAGGTTGACGCCGCCAAACGCCGGTTGCAGCATCAGCACCGTTTCGATGATTTTGTCCGGGTCTTTGGTGTCTAACATGATGGCTACGCCGTCTACGCCGCCCAGATATTTGTAAAGCAGGGCTTTGCCCTCCATCACCGGCAGCCCGGCTTTGGGGCCGATGTCGCCCAGCCCTAATACCCGCGTGCCATCACTGACGACGGCCACGGTATTCCATTTGTTGGTATAGTCAAACACGCGCTCTGGCTCGGCCTGAATCGCCTTGCAGGGGGCGGCTACGCCTGGCGTATACCAGATAGAAAAATCGTTCAGATCACGCACGGCGCATTTAAGCGCCATCTCTACTTTGCCCCGATAAAACGGGTGCAGCATCATGGCGTCGGCCGACGGTTTCTGCGCTTTTTTGAGCAGTTCGTCTATGTCAACGCGCTTCTTATCGGCGAACATATTGACCTCCTTGGCGGTGATCCGTAATTCGTAATTCGTAATCGGTAATCCGTAATCGGCTCACGGGTTACGGTTCACGGATTACGGTTCACGGATTACCAGCCTCAAGCAAATGCCTCTTGTTGTAAATAGGCATCGGCATAAATCACTTTGTTCAATAAAATTTCCACCGTTTTCCAGATAGCGGCCTGTTCCGGGTCGTAGAGGTCTACGTCGTTGATGTCCGGCTCTTCCATGTTAGCGATGTGGTCGTGGATGGACAGGTAGAGGCGGTTCACGGCCGTGCCCCCATCCCGCTCCTCAATCACCCGCACCACCTCCTTCAACTGCTCGTCAAAGGGGTCGGCGATCATCATTTGCAGCCCCACGCCCATAAGCATGGCGCAGTAGACCCGGTTGATCAGCGGCCGATTTTCGCGGGGCACGGCATTGGACACATTAGACAGGCCCACGGAAATGGGCGGCGGCGGGTCCCAGGCATACTGCAAGGTACGCACCGCTTCAATCAGATGCGGGCAGTATTCCTGGCAGCCGGAAACCGTCAGCACCAGCGGATCAATAATCAGGTCGCTGATGGGGAAATCAATCTCCAGAGCGCGGGGGATCAACGATTCCAGAGCAATGTTGACCCGCTCATCGGCGGCGACGGGGATGCCGCTTTTGCCCATCGTCAGGGCGATCAGGCGGGTGTTGTACTGCTTGGCAATCAGCGGTACTTTTTCCAGCCGTTCTGGTTCGGCCGAAGTGGAGTTGATGATGGGCTGCGCCTTTGTTACCCTTTTCAGCCCGGCTTCAATGCCCACGATGTTGGTGCTGTCGAAACAAAGCGGCACATCCACCACTTCTTCCATCAGCCCCACCATCCAGGGGAATATCTCTTCACCATCTGCTTTGCGCGGCCCCAGGTTCAGGTCGAGGGCGTTGGCCCCGGCTGCCACCTGAGACACGGCTAAATCTTGAAAGAAACGGCCGTTCCGCTCTTTAAGCGCCTCTTTAACATGTGCCGAAATGATGTGAATGTTCTCGCCAATTATGTACATAGCTTTCTCCTTTGCGTCAGACATCCGATTTTTTCAAAAAATCGGATGTCTCTCCATCTACCACCTCCACCCCCTGCGTCACCGAGGGAAACCTTTCCATTTCGGTATGCGGCAGGAACAGGGCCGAGGTAAACGCCTCATAAAAACTGTTGTCGGCCGAGAGTTCGATGTAGGTCATGCGGGCGGCAATATCGCTGATGCGCTGTTGGGCAGTCTGGCTGAGCAGGGCATAATAGGCACCCAACACGGCCGTATTCCCCAAAAACTTAAAATTCTCCCAGGGTGCATCCGGCAGCAACCCAATCTGGACGCCCTTCTCCACGTTGATGTATTTGCCAAATGAACCGCCGATTAATACCTGCTCCACTGTTTCCAGCGGTACGCCCACACTGTCGGCCAGCACCGAAATCCCGGCATACACAGCCGCTTTGGCCCGAATCAGGTTGTCAATGTCCACATGGGTAATGGTGATGTCACGGCCGTGCCACGTCTCATTTGCCCAGGCCACCACATATTCAGGGCCATTCTCTCCCTGGCGGACGCGGTTCGTGCCCAAATGCTGGTTCAAATGGCCGCCCTTATCAACCACCCCGGTCAGGAACATTTCGGCCAGCAGGGAGATGAGGCCGCTGCCACACAGACCGCGCGGTTTTTCATTGCCAATGACACGCCAGGTGGGTTCGGCGGTACGGCCGTCAATCCAAACTTCTTCAATGGCCCCTCTGGTGGCGCGCATTCCGTCCTGCACGCCCGCCCCTTCAAAGGCCGGCCCGGCGGAACAGGCGCACGTCACCACCCAATCCCGGCCGCCCAGCACAATCTCGCCATTGGTGCCGATGTCCATAAACAGGCTGACCGGCAGCGCATCATCTAGCCCGGAGGACAATACGCCGGCGGTGATGTCTGCGCCCACGTAGCTGGCAACCCCTGGCAGACAAAGCACCGTCGCCGCCGGGTGCATGTCCAGACCTACTTCGGCGGCGGTGAGAGTGGGCGGATGGTTCACGGCCGTGACAAACGGACTCAAGCGAATACTCTCCGCCGGAATGCCCAACAGCAGGTGCATCATAATGCTGTTGCCGACAATGGTGGCTTTGAGGATTTGAGATTGGGAGATTGGGAGATTGAGAGGTTCAGAGACTAAATCTCCCAATCTCTCAATCTCCCCGTCTCCTTTTCTCGCCCCCTTCTGCACCACCCGCTCAATCAGCGTATTGATGCTTTGCAAAACCAACTGGCGCAGTTCCGCCTGCCCGTTGTTTTTGCTGGCAAAAATGACGCGGGAAATCACATCCTCGCCGCAGCGAATTTGCCGGTTATATTCGGCCGCCTGCGCCAACACCTCGCCGCTGAACAAATCCACCAGCCAGACGCTGACGGTGGTCGTGCCGATGTCTATCGCCAGACCTAAAAGCGGTGTTTCGGTGTGACCAGGGAGGAGGGTGAGCAGTGTGGCCGTATTTCGTAATCCGTTATCGGTATTCAGTACGGCCGTCACCCGCCACTCTCCCGCCCGCAGCACAGAACCAATCTGCCGCAGGAGAGGCAGGGAAATTTGCAGATTTTCGAGACCGGTTTGGGTACGCACGGCCGTTAACAGGCGGCTCCAATCATCCCGTTGATCATCTAAACTTGGCGGCGGCAGCGTCAGGTAAATGCGTTGTATGGATTGGTCACGCTGCGGGTCATACCCGGCGGGCACGGCCACTTCCGCCGCCGTGCGATCCGTCGTCAGGGTACGGTCTAGTGTCTCCTGGGTAGGCACCATGACCTGAGCATCCCCTTCCACCACCGCCTGGCAGGCCAACGCATACCCGGCAGCCACATCCGCCGCCGACAACCGCAGCGTACTGCGCCGCCGCACCCCACCATTTTGGACCTGCACGGCGCAGCGGCCACAGCGCCCCTGCCCGCCACAGGGTTGGGCAATCTGCACACCGGCACGCACCGCTGCTTCCGTCAGCAGCGTACCGCCTGGTACCTGAACCGGGCCAAACCCATCGAATGAAACGGTAAATTCGGCCATATTTTCGGTAATCGGTTATCGGTTATCGGTTATCAGTAATCGGTGGCAAAACCGATTACCGTTCACCGATTACCGATTACTGCCCCTGCGGCAGCCTGCCCATCGCGCCCAAGACCCATTTCATGCACTTGTGACCAATGTCGAAGAACATCAACGGGCAGCCGCCGTCAATGACGACGATATTGTTTTCACGGCACACGGCCGTTGCCTTATCTGATACACTCGTGCCGCCGAAAGTATTGTTGTGCATCCACACACGGGGCACATGGGCGGCTACACAATCCTGCACCACCTGTTCCGTCACCGCCGGGCTGGTGACAATCATCATGCCATCCACACCACCCGGTACCGCCTGCACGTTAGGGTAACAGGGGTCGCCCGCAGACATGGCCGACATGTTGGGATTGACGGCAAACACCTCATACCCCTTATTTTGAAATGCTTTGTAAATCAGGTTTGCCGTCTGCTTCTCATCGCGTGAAACGCCGGCCACGGCAATCCTCTTTTGTGAAAGAAATTCGTTTGCTAATTCGTTAAAGTTGCTCATAAGTTTTTTCGTGATGCGTGATACGTGATGCGTAAAACAATTCTCACGGGTCATGCATCACGCATCACGCCAATACCTGCTTCATAAACTTGGGCACGTCCACCGCTTCACGCGGGCCGACCTTTACTTCCCAGTCGGGCAGTTCACTTTCCACTTCGCCGGAGAGCACGGCCGTGTGCCCTGGCAGCACCAGGCGTTTGCCTTTACCGCTCACCTTGTCGGCCACATTGAACCGCTTCACATCTTTGGCAATGCGTTCGGCGTCAAATTTGCCCGCCGCCCATGCCGTCAGCACACTCATTCCTTCCGACTCCGTCACCAGCAGCCAGGCGGGCAGACCGGCGCTCTCCACCTCGTTCTTCACGCTGAAATAGGTGATGGAGAAATTGGTGGTCACCAGCACCGGGTCTTCCGGGCCGGGATTGTTGATCTCGTACAGGCCGGGCTGCACCTGGATCGGTTTTTGCGGGTCGGTGTAAATGTTCTGGCGCAGCGCCAGCAAAGGGTAGGCCGTCTCCGGGGCAAAATGATCGAGGATGATAAAACTGCCATATTTGCCAATGGCCTGCGCCGCCCAGATGGTTTCCATCTCCGGCGTCGGCGCGTCGCCGGGAATGTTGAGGATGGGATAACCCAGGGCGCGGAAGGTCTGTTTGAGCGCCATGCGCCGCGCCGTGCTGTTGGCCGTCAGTGTACCGTGCAGCCCACGCTGCGCCGGGCAAATGACAATGTCATCCACGCCGGCCGCCTTCACCTTCTCCGTCAACCCGGCCATCTCATCCAGCGTTTCCGCCTGCACCGCCATCGCCGCCTGCCGGGTTTTGGCCAGTTCGGCCATCGCCTGCCAGTTGTCGGCGGTAGCAAAGGCCAGCAGTAGCTTACCATCGCCCAGTTGGGCCAGCGCCGGTCTGAGAGCCTCTGGTTCGCCGATGAGGATGAGGGGCAGATGGGTAATGGCGCGCACGGTCGTGACCGCCGCTACAAAATCCCCACCCCGCGCCTGCACGGCCATACCGTCCCATTTCAGGTCAATGCCCACATAATCCACCGCGTAGTTGGCTACGGCCGTGACCTTCCGCTTTATCTCCTCGGCCGGTTCATCATCATAGACACGAAAAAATAGACCGGTGGGACTGAAAAAACGTTTTTCGTGCCGGAACAGCGCCACTTCATTGCCGGACAATACCTCATAGCCGTTCGATTTCAGCGCAATCGGCCGCACAGGAGGCGCGGCCGCTTCCGATAGCTGCGCCTTCGCCGCTTCGCTCACCGTCGGGCAGAGCGACAATTCCACCTGTTTCGCTGCCAGCTTCATGGCAAACGCCAGACAGGTGGGAAAACCACACTCCTTACAATTCGTCTGCGGCAGCAGTTTGTATATTTGAATGCCTGAGAGAGCCATGTTTTTCTCCGTTATCCGTATTCCGTATTCCGTTATCCGTAATCCCAACCGTGTCATCTAACAGCTCACGGATTACGGTTCACGGGTTACGGATTACGATCTTTTCCCCGTTAACTCACCAATCGCCACCCCCACTCGCCGTACCGTCTCCGGGTGGCGCAGGGTGAGGATGTTGGCGCCGGATTCGATGAGCATGACGGCCGTGACCGTTTCCCACGTAATCGCCCGTTCTTGCCAGTCGCCCCAGGACGCCGGGACGCCAACACCCACTTTGGCTTCTTTGGTTTTCCACGCTTCTTCACCGGGTGTGACCATCATCGGCAGTTGGGTCATGCTATCGCCTTGCAGCGCCGCCAGCCGCAGCCGCTCCATCACCGAGTAGCCGTACTCAAAGCCGTAGCCCAGCGCCCCGGTGGTCGGGTCCATAATCACCCGATCCAGCGGCAAGCCCATGTCGCTAATGAGGATGTTGAGCTGTTTGGCCAGGTTCACATCCATGGCCGTGCGGGCAATCACCAGGTGGTCATTGGCCATGGCGCTGGCGACGATGGTGCGGTAGTTTTTGTCTTCGCAAATGCCTAGCGCCAGCCGTTCGCCCTTGAAAGCGTCGGCAATGGGCACCAGCAGTTCATTGTCTTTGTCCGCCTGGCCCGGCCCAACCACAATCAGGGGTAAGCCGGTGGCTTGTAAAACAGTGCGGACGGTGGCAACGGCCGTGTCTGCCCCATTCTCCAACCCCAATGATAACTGAATCAGCGTCGCGCCCGCTTTCTCCGCCGCCTGCGCCCACCGCGCCGGGTCATTCATCACCTCGCCCCACGCCTCCAGCAGCAGCGGCGACCAATCTTCTGGCTTGCGGTCGCGTATTTCCACGGCAATGACCGGCGGATGGGGCATCACCCCTTCAAAATCCAGGAATGGCATGGCCGTCTCGCCGCCCACCGTCACTGTTTTCGTCCGTGTGCCGCCCTGCGCCGCTGTCGCCCCCAGTGTGATATCGCGCACCTTGCCCGCCCATTTTTCTTTGGCGAGTGGGGTTTTGGTGTTGGCGGGCAGCCAGGGTTTGTCGGTAATCGGTAATCGGTGGTCGGTAAGCGGTGGGGTGTGATGCGTGATGCGTGATGCGTGATCCGTGAGTGGTGGTGGCGCTTCTGGCTCTGGCGTTTTGGTGATAACGGGTAATTCTTCCACGACAGGCGCGGTAGAGACATCCGATTTTTTGAAAAAATCGGATGTCTGGGGCATGACGGATGTCTGGGGTTCGGCGGATTTCTGAGGCGCGGCGGCGGGCGGGGGAACTGTCCCACCCAATGCCCCCAACGCGGCTGTCAATGCCTGCCGCAAACTTTCCACCGCTTCGGCAGGAGTAGTCGGTTGGGCGGCCATTTCGCGTGCCTTCCCCAATAATTCCGCCTGCCGCAGCGCCTCCGCCGCCGCCTGCTGCAATGCCTGCGCCTGCCGCAATGCCGCCGCCTGCGCCTGTTGCAGGAGTTCGGCCTGTGTTTGAGAAGCATCCACAGATTCCACAGATGGCACAGATTTTGGTATTTCTTCCCACTTGACTTCCTTCGTTTCCTGGTGTGCCATTGTCATGCCGAGAGCCTGTGCTGAGGTTGCCGAAGTATCTTCCGAGGAATCCCCTCTTGTTGGCCGCTCGTACAAGATTCCTCGCTCCGAAGACTCCGCTCGGAATGACACTTCTTCCACTTCCTCTTGCTTTGCGCCGGCTGCGTCCTTTGCTCCCTTTGCGTATAAATCCGCTTCTTCTTCCTTCGCGCTCTTCGCGTCCTTCGCGGATAACTCTTTCGCCATGGCGGCTTCGACAACGGCCGTCGCCTGCGCCATCAACTCCTCATCCGGTTCCGGCAACTCCGCCGGTTCGCGGCCCATCGGCCCCAAATCCAGCACCGGGTGATGCACCTCCTCCACCCAATCCGTCAACTGTTCCACCGTCGTAATCTTGTCACCGTCAGCGATACGGTCAATCAGGTCGGGGATACCTTCCCGCTCGGCCACATGCTGCAACTCGTCGGCCATCGTCTCCTTGATCACCTTGCTCAGCCAGACCACCCGCTTAAAACCGCCATCGGCCGAAATAAACTTGGGGCTGACCAGGTAATACTTGCCCACGCCCATCACCCCCGGCGTTTGTACGCCGCCGCCAGCCATACCCGCCAACGTGCTGAACTTCATGCCCGCCGGCGTCATGCCTACATCCTCACGGCTGACCACCATCACCCCTTCCACTTCCGGGATGTACATGACAATACACTCAAAACAGCCACAAGCCGTCATCGGATTTTCCATGATGCTGTACATGGACACATTCTGCACCGCCCCATGCGACCCCTTACGGGCATAATCAATCGTACCACTCCAATAACCCACGTCGGGATCAAGCAATTTACCCAGTTTGATGGGCTGGTTGGGGCCGGTGGGATTGATGCTAAAGCTGGCCTTGCAGTCCAGCCAGTTATACGCGCCGCACAAACCCAACCGCTCCGGGCTGACAATGCACACATGGTCGGGGGCAAAACTCTGGCAGAGGGTACAGGAGTAGAATTCGTTCACGGCCGTGTCCGTCAAATCGGCCAATCGCTGGTTGCGGAAGCTGTACGCCTCCCGCGCCTGCGCCAGCCACTCGGCCAGCGCCGCCGGGTCGGTATACAGCGTCACCTGCACCTTGTCCACAATCGCGCCAAAATCAGCATGGAAACGAGCGTGCAAAATTTTGCCAAAATGGGTCAGGTCAAAGCCCTTATCCACCGCCGCCTGCGACAGGCGAATCCAGGCAATATCCCGCTGCCCAATGTGCTGCACCCCGGACGCGCCATTTACAAAATAATGAATTTGCCGTTCCAGCACCGGCTCAAAATCCTTCTGCATTTCCCGCCCCGCCACCTGCACCACAATGCCCAAATCCATCGAACCCTTGTCCGGTATCTGGCTGAAATCGGGGCCGACAATCTCAATTTTGCCGTCGGTGAGCGTGGCCATATCGGCCATTGTCAGGAATTCAAAACAGCGGGAATGTTGGCCGCCAAACTCCACGCGCATATCCGCTTTGCGCACCACTTCCCCTTCAAACGCTGAACCGTAAGGCACGGGCACAGGCACATCGGTCATCTTGATCTTCACGCCGCGAATCTCAATGCACTTTTGCACCAACTGCTCCGCCCGCTCCAGATCATCCGCGCCCGGAATTTCGTTGAAGGGCATACTGACCACATGCTCGTAGGTGGTCACGCCGGTGGGCAAAATTTCGGGAATGACGGTGTCGGCAATAACCGGGAAGCCAAAGTTGATAGCCCCCGCCGCTGCTGCATATTTCAGATCGTCCACTTCGCCCAATGCCAGCACAAAGGCAAAAACGCGCTCCTTGTTGTAGAGCAAAATGTCCCGCGCCTGCCCTGCTTTCAGCCCGCCAAAGGTAAGCGCCGACCGGGTGGCAAAACCGAGGGCATAAATGGCGCTGAGGGTGTCGGTGCCAAAGGGCACGGTGTAGGTGTCGTAGCCCAGTTCCACGCCTTCTTCGTGCAGTTGGTGAATGATGGAACGGCCGTTCACGTTCCCCGACAAAAAAGTGAGAATGTTGCGCCGCTGCAATTCCCGCACCAGTTTAACGGCCACCTCGTTCGATTTGGCGCAGCCGACAATAGCCGCGAATCCGGGCATACGGCCGTCTACCAACTGAATCCCCCACGATCGCAACTGAATATCGTCAATGGGGCCGTTCAAATGGCCGTCACCGTTGGTGAATTTAGCCTTGCCATTGTCCGGGCTGGTAAAAGCCGTGCCGCCGGACAAATGGAAACCGGGCATCAACTCCGGCTGTGCGCCATAGACAAATCGAATCGCCTCAATCACTTCGGCGGCAATCAGCGTGGCCATGCCGCTGTCCAGCGTTTCGCCCAAATACGGCGTCCAGTTCTGCGCCGAAGGCAGCGGGTGCAGCAGTTCATGGGCGTGAGCCAGCGCGGGCTGCAAATCGGCCAGCGTCTCCACTTTTTGCCCGGTCATGCCATAAATCAGCGGCAGGTAATAGGCCGTGTTGGGGAAAGAAACCGGTGTACCCGGCTTTTTCTCCCGCAACGCCTGTTGCAGCATCACCTCCGCCTCATGCACCAGGGCATTCGCACCCCGGATGGCTCGTGTGGCTATGTATCGTGACATGGTTCCTCCGTTGTCCGTAAACCGTGACCCGTCATTCGTTATCCGTTGGGTTATGGATTACGGTTTACGAATTACGATTTACGCTTCCACCGCAACGCCGTACAGCGCCGCCCGCCGTTCGGTCAACGGCAGTTCTTCCAGCATCAGCATCCGTTCATCACCGCTATCGCCAAAGTTTTGGGGGTTGTACGGCCGTAGGCCCAACGCTGCCCGTTTCTTGTCAATATGCGCCAGCGCCCGCCGCACCATCTCGTCCGGGTCGGGCACAAATTCCAGCTTGCCGCCGTACAATTTCTCCCACCCCTGGCTGATGTAATGGGAAACAGCGTCGCTGTCGCTCACCTTGTCTGGCATTCCGCCCACCGGCGACGAACCGCCAAACATCACATAAGCGCCGGAGGCGACACAGTACGTGCCAATTGCCAGCGCCTTTTCGCTCATCCATTCGGGAGCCAGACCGACCGCCGGAATCTGGTCAATGTCGTCGCCCAGGCCGCCCTCCTCCACCATTTGTGTCAACACGGTGAGGATGCGGGTGTTGTCCACGCATGACCCCATGTGCAGCACCGGCGGGATGCCGATGGTCTCGCACACTTCGCGCAGGCCGGGGCCAACCTGATCCAGTCCGGCCTCGCCGAGCAACAGTCCCAGCTTGGCAGCGGCAATCGCGCCACAGCCCGTTTCCACCACCAGCACATCTTGTTGCAGCAGGTCGCGGGTCACTTTGACGTGCAGGTAATCCTGCTTGCTGCGTGGGTTGTTGCAGCCCACAATCGCCGCCACACCGCGAATACGGCCGTCACGGATGGCGTCATTCAACGGCCTAAAGGACGCCCGGTAACTGCCGCCCAGCATGTAGTTGATATACTCATGCGAAAAGCCGGGAATCAATTTTTCTTTTATTTGGGGGATTTTAGTCTGGCCGCGATTGGCATAATTGTCAATCGCTACCTTGAGGATGCGTTTGGCCGTCGTCAGAGCGTGGCGCTCATCAAATTCGATGTGCGTCGCGCCTTTGATCTTCACCTTCGGCGAGGTAGTGATCACCTTCGTGTGGAACTTCTCTGCCAGCCCCACCAACGCCTGCATAATGCACTGCACGTCCACCACCATCGCCTCCACCGAGCCGGTGAGGATGGACAATTCCTGGTGCAAAAAATTACCGGCAGCGGGGATGCCCTGGCGCATCAGAATCTCGTTGGCCGTACAGCAAATCCCGGCCAGATTGACCCCTTTCGCGCCCGCCTGTTTGGCATATTCGATGATTTCCGGGTCTTGCGAAGCGGCCACAATCATCTGGCTCAGCGTCGGTTCATGGCCGTGCACGATGACGTTGACCATATCGTCCTTGAGTACACCCAGATTGGCTTCGCCCAAAATGGGGGCGGGTGTACCAAAGAGGATGTCGGAGACATCTGTGGCTATCATGCTGCCACCCCAACCGTCGGCCAGGGCGGTGCGCACCGCGTGGTTGAGGATGTGTTCCGGGTCCTGGTCGTCGCCAATGTGAGTGCGGTGCAGCGCCTCCACCACTTCGCGGTCCACGCCGCGGGGAATAACGCCCAGTTCGCGCCACAGCTTGAGCCGTTTTTCTGGGGCACGGCCGATCACCACCACTTCCCCCTTTTGCTGCCCAAATTGGGCAATGTACAGATCGGCCAGTTCGTCGGCGATCTCTTCGGGGGCGCGCCCTTCAATTTCAATACCGTATTTGCGGGCGACAATGCGCAATTTAGCCACATCGCGGATGCGGTAGCCTTCGGTTTCACCGTTGGCGACCGCTTTGAGAATAAAGGCCATGTCACGGCCGTGATCGGAATGAGCGGCCGCGCCGGCGGCAATGGCCCGGATCAGATTGCGCGCCTGGATGGTATCAATGGTTGCGCCGCAGACGCCGGTGTCACCCTCTTTGGTCAGGCGGCACGGCCCCATGCCACAAATTTTGCAGCACATGCCCGCGCCGCCGATGTTGCAGGGAACCATCTGGTCAGCCCGGCTAAAAGCCGTGCCTATGTCCAATTCATCTGCCCAAATGAGCATCTGTTGAGCCGCCGGGTCAATGGTGCGCTCTTCGGGGGTTCGCATTTTCTTCGCCATGATTTTCTCTCTTGGGGTTCGTTTGTAGTAGGCGATTTATCGCCTGCTGACGGCGATAAATCGCCTACTACAAACCGATTACTTTTCCAAACCAGGGCAGGGCCACAACGGCCGTACCATTTCCGGTACATCCTGAGCAAAGGTGATGGTGCGGTCAGTTTGGGGGAATACGGCCGTGTGGCGGAAAAATGGCTTGCCGTTTTCAAAAGCCTGGCTGCTGCCAAACTCCACCGCCACCGGCAGTTCCGCCATATACCCGGCCTGCGCCAGCACTGACCTGATTTTTTCTTCGTCTAGCTGCGTTTCATCAAAGGTCACTTCGGCAGTCTGGAAGCTGCTGCTGGCGTACACATCGGCCACGCCAGGCAGATCGAGTAACAATCGGCGCACGGCCAACACATGATGATCGGCATACATCATGGGCAGCGGAAGGGAAATTGTGTTCATGGGGGTTTTCTCCAGGTTCCAAAAGGACGCCACCTGTGGAGACGGTGTGAGCGGCAAGGTGGGAATACAGCCAAAATCACAAAACGTTTGAATGATCTTCCACTTTTGCCGAGGCAATGGTCAAGTGATGATTTCCCCCCCTTGTTGTGACAGATGTCATCAGTTCAAAAGGAACGACGCCCGGCGAATAAATTCGCGGCGACAAAAGGCAAAGTTGCAGCATTTCAGTGGCGGTATGCAATCGCCCGCATAATTCGTATAATTCGTGGCTATTTACAAAGGGAAGTAGAGTTCAATTGTAACCGTTCAGACCTGACAGGTTTTTTACTCGTTCAACTTGAAGCTTTACAGGCCAAAAACCTGTCAGGTCTCCAAAGGGACTGAACGCTTACGTTCAATTGATTTCTACTCTCTACTGGTGTTAATGTCCTGAAGTTTTCGCCACTTCTTAAGACTACAACGGATGCAGAAATAAATGGATGATTTTCCAGAAGGCAATCCGTTCAATTCTTTATCCGCTGTAGTCATGGCGCAAAGACATTACCGGCATCTGGGTGACTGACAAATAGTTAACCGGGAAGGGAAGAGTTTGTATGATGGAACGCTTTTTCTTTGGCGATGATGGTGACGGCGATTGGGACGACGACGATTGGGGTGACGATGAGGCGTGGGATGATGACGAGGATTGGGATGATGAGGATTTTGAAGATTTCCCGGCCGATTTGATGGCGTTGATGCAGCAGGCGCGTGAAGAGGAAGAGGACCAGCTTGATCAAGCCTTGAGGCAGTTGACGGTGAAAGAGATGCGGCAGATCGCGCAGCGGCGCGGCTGGCGGCTAAATGGCGTGGCCAAAGATGACCTGGTGGCGCAAATGCAAACGCTCCTGCTGGAAGCGCGTGAAGACCCGTATATGCTGACCGGCCTCTCCGAAAAAGCCCGCCAACTGCTCTCGGCCACACATACCCTTTACAACCTCAACAACGCCATTTATCAAGAACAATGGGACTATGTGTGGCGCACCGTGCTCAATCATAAAGACCCGGTAGCGCCGCTGGTATTAGAACTGGAGGGATATGGCCTGATTTATCGCTGCCGCGCCCATGGGCATGAGGCACACCATCACCCAATTCTCAATTTGCATGACGGCCTGATACCATCTATCGTCCTTATTCCCCGCCGCAAAGCGACCATTTCACCACTCAAGCGCAGCCTGCCGGCAGCACGGCCGTTCCTGGAAAACGTGGAACAGGTGGCCCATTACCTGGCCGCGGGCGGCGCGCTGCGCCTGGCGTCGCCGGAGGGCGACCATAAACCAGAAGGGCACGCATCGCCCTGGGTGGGCAACTGGCCTTACCTGCCGGCAGAAGTGAAAAAACTGCCAGCCTACAACATGTATGCGGCTTTCTATAGACCCCAGACGTTAACGGTACCCTTTCGCCGCCAGTTGATAGATGGAAAATCCGCGCCGGCGCTGGTCACGGCCGTAGACGACCCGCATCTTCTGGGCTGGATCGTCACCCTTTTGCAAGGGCTACAGGTGGTGATGCTGGATGAACAACAAAACGTGACGCTTTCACCGGAAAAATGGAATATGCTCATGAGCCTGCCCCGCCAACAACTGCTAAGCACCCTCTTCCGGGTCTGGAGGGTCAACATACCCGATGCCTGGGAAGTACGCGCCGTGCTAAATAAAACAACGGGCATGACCGTCTGGCGTCTGGCCGATCCCGAAGTGCCTTACCAGGCGCTACTGATGGAATTTATCATGGGGCGGCAGACGGAGCTCCGCCTGCTGCGCGGCCTGGCCGAAGATAGTAAGCGGCAGGATGAATGGTTTAGCCTGTCTGACTTTGTGCGTGACCTGTTCCAGATACAACCCGACTTCTACTACACGCTGCTGACGCCGGAGGCGTGGGGCTTCCGGCAGGGCGACAAACCGCTCAAGCCGGACAAAGAGAGCGACTGGCTCAAAACCAGCGGCGAGATGGTGCGGGCCGCCATTTGCGGGCCGCTGTATTGGATGAACATGGTGGAACTGCGCGGCAGCCCGGATGACGTGGTGGCCTTTCGGCTGACGGATACCGGGCGCTTTTTGCTGTCGCCGTTTGCGCCGGACACGGCCGTACCCCAAAGCACCTCCCCCGGCGAAGCCATCTGGCTGGATGACCACACCGTGCAAATCTCACCTGGCTACGAAATGGGTGGTTTTCTGGCCTTGATGACGCAGTTGGGCACGGCCGTGCCCAATCAGCCCTTCACCTACCGCCTGGATGGCGCTGGCCTGGAAAAAGCGTTCGTCGCCGGCGAATCGCCAGACACCCTCAACCGCCTCTTCCTGGAATCGGGCTGGCGGCTGCCGGACGCCGGTCTGGAATATCTGGAAGAAGTGTACCGCCGCTTTGGCCTGGCCCATTTGTATGACGACCTCACCGTCATCGAATTTAGCGACGATATGGCTCTGACGGAACTGCGCGCCGCCGGCCTGCTCGACAATTGCCTGGTGCATGAATTCTCCCATCGCCTGATTGCCATTCGCCCGGAAACGGTAGATACCTTGCTCGCCCGGCTGGAAGGGCGGGGGTATACGCCTCGTGTAACGAAGGATATTGCCTGAGGCGATAAATCGCCTACTACCAACTACTTTGGGTTACATTTATGAAGTTAGAAACGATTTTAGATAGCTACAATGCCAACACCATCAAAGAGATGCTGTTGGAGCTGGGCAAAAAGCCAAAAATAGCCAAAGGGGATAATGTGCCCTGGCTGGCGGCCGAATTTGCCCGGCCAGAGCGAGTGCAGCGTGAACTCAGCCGGTTAAACGAACCGGAGAAGGTTGTGCTGGCGCACCTGCAACAAAAACATGGGCAGATGAACCATACTCGCCTGCGGCAACTGATGACCCTCCACGCCGATATGTTGCAACTATCACGGCCGTCCAATCACGTGATTTTTGTGGATGGCGAGCGCCAACCCGCTTATATCGCAAACCCACGTTACAAAGGCAAACCGACATTTGAAGATTTGCTGGCCGGGCTGGCGATCAAAGGGTTGGTTTTGAGCCAGCGCCCCCTGGACGACAGCCGCACCACGCTGGATTGGCTGCACGGCCGTACCATCATCCTGCCTGAATACATCCAACCCCACCTGGACAGCATCACCTTGCCGGAACTGCCCAACCCGGCGGCCATCGAACCGGGGCACAGCGTGCGTGGTTCCAGCCAACATTTTTTGCGCGATTTGGGGCGTTACGGCCGTTATCTGCGCCGCAAAGGCAAGCTGCCGCTCACCACCCAAAACCAGCTATACAAAGATGACCTGAAAGCGATTGCCGCCGAGATGAGCTTCGCCACCGACCTGGGCAGCGGTAAAAAAGAGACGGATAACGGCCGTCTCTACTTCCTGCGCGGCCTGCTGCCCAAAGTGGAACTGGCACAGCAACGATATGCCAGTGAAGGGCTGACGGCCGTGCCCGATTCCCGCTTCTGGCAGATGGATATGGCCGACCGCGCCCAGCTCGCTTTCCGCGCCTGGCAGGACGAAGGCGCCTGGTACGAACTGCCCAATCTGCACTATTTTCAGCGCGGCAACCGCACCGACTTTGCGCCACAGGGGCTGGTGGATGTGCGCAAAACCATCCTGCGCCACATCACCCAAATGGGAACGGGCTGGATCAGCGCCTCTGAGTTGATTGAGACGATTAAAAGTGAAGATTACGGCTTCTTCATCAAAGAGCGCAAAGTAAGCCGCTGGAGCTATTATGGCAGTTACACCTCTCTTCCTTATGAAGGCAGCAACAATCCCTACGGCGTCACCTTTGGCAACTTCAAAGATGAAAAAGAGGGCTGGAACAAAGTAGAAGCCGATTTGATCAACCACGTGATTGCCGGGCCGCTGCACTGGATGGGGCTGGTGGATTTGGGCTACATGCAAAAGCCGCCGGTAGATTTGAGCGGCAACCAGAAGGTAGACGGTTATCGCCTGACACCCATGGGTGAATGGTTGCTAGAGTTAGGGCCTAAGCCAGAATTTGCCACCGGTGAAGGGAACGTGGTGGTGCAGCCCAATTTTGAAGTGGTGGTCATGGCCCCCTTTGACGACGAAATTTTACTGGCGCTCGACCATTTTGCCCGCGCCATCAAAGAAGGCGACCACGTCATCACCTATGAAATCAACCGCGCCAGCGTGTACAACGGCCAGAAAAACCAGTGGCCGGTAGCGCGGGTCATCACCTGGCTGGAAACGATCAGCAAACAGCCGCTGCCACAAAATGTGCGGCGCAGTTTGGAAGAGTGGGAGGCGCTGCACCAGCGCATTACCATTCGCCAGCATGTCTCCCTGCTGGAAACGGCCGTGCCAGATGTGGCCGACCAGCTAGAATCGGTGTTAGCCCATGCAGCGCGGCGGGTCGCACCCACTGTTTTCCTGTCCAAACAGAAGGGTGACCACCTGGCCGGAACTTTGCGCGCGGCCGGTTGGCCGCCGCTGCGCACCCTGGCCGGGGTCACGGCCGCACCTAACAGCGTCATCATTGACCGCGACGGCCGTGTCGTCTACAACCATCAGACGCCTAGCATATACGCCCAGGGCATCATCACCCCGCTCAGCGTAGACACGGGGCGCGGCCGTGAACTCACCCCCACCCAGGTGAAAGCTAACGTGTCCGGCAATGATGGCCTGAAAAAACTGCTGGCGTCCCTGGCAACCATCCACAGTGGCCCCTTGCCTGATGCCCTGGTGGTGAAGCTGAAGGCGTGGAGCCATTACTACGGCAACGCCCACCAGGAAACGCTGACCCTGATCGAATTTAAGGACATCGCCGCCCGCGACGAACTGCTGCTGGACTCCGAACTAAGCCAGTACCTGGCTCCCTTCAACGCCCCCAACCGCGCCCTGGCCATCGTCCCCTCCCAACACGAAGCCACCGTCCACGCCCTGCTGGCGGAACGGGGCGTGAAGATTGAAGAAGGAATAAAAAAATGAGAATGGAGAATGGAGATTACCCAATCTCCAATCCCCATTCTTGAAAAAGATATGTACAACCCCCAAAACCCCCTCATTGTGCAAGGCGACAGCACGGTGCTGTTGGAAGTAGACAACGGCCGTTACCCGGAAGGGCGCGATTTGCTGGCCCGTTTTGCCGAATTAGAAAAAAGCCCGGAATACATTCACACCTACCGCATTAGCCCGCTGAGCCTGTGGAATGCCGCCGCCGCCGGGCTGACGGCCGAAGCCATCCTGGCCGGGCTGGAAGAACTGGCCAAATACCCCCTGCCGGACAATGTGCGCCACGACATCCGCGACTATATTGGCCGGTATGGGCTGGTGAAACTGGTGCGGCAAGAGAATGACCTGCTGCTGGTCGCCAGCGACGAGTTGATCATCACCGAACTGGGGCGGCATAAGCAGTTACGGCCGTACATCGCTGCCCAACTCGGCCCCTGCACCCTGCGCATGGACCCGGCGCGGCGCGGCCACATCAAACAAGCCCTGGTCATCATCGGCTACCCTGCCGAAGACCTGGCCGGGTACGTGGAAGGCGAAACGCTGACCCTTAATTTGCTGCCGATTACCCAACAAAACAAGCCGTTCAAGCTGCGTGACTACCAGTACACGGCTGCCGCCACCTTCCACGCCCAGGGCAGCGCCAGCGGCGGCAGCGGCGTCATCGTCCTGCCTTGCGGCGCAGGCAAGACCATGGTGGGCATGGCCGTCATCAACCAGTTGCAAACCAACACCCTCATCCTGACGCCCAGTACGGTGGCGGCCCGGCAATGGATTGACGAACTATTGGACAAAACCAGCCTGGCCCCGGAACAGGTGGGTGAATACACCGGCTCGCGCAAGAGCATCAAACCCGTCACCATCAGCACCTACCAGACGATGACCTTCCGCAAACGGGGCACACGCGGCCGTAACCTGCCCCTGGAAGAAGAGTTCCCCCACTTCTCTCTCTTTAGCGAACGGGATTGGGGGCTGATTGTCTATGACGAAGTCCACTTGCTGCCCGCGCCTGTCTTCCGCGTCACGGCCGAATTGCAGGCCAGGCGGCGGCTGGGGCTGACGGCTACCCTGGTACGCGAAGACGGCCAGGAAGAGGATGTATTCTCCCTCATTGGCCCCAAAAAGTATGACGTACCCTGGCGCGAACTGGAAAAACAGGGCTGGATTGCCACCGCCCACGTCACCGAGGTGCGCATTCCCCTGCCGCCGGAAACCCGCGTCGCTTACGCCGTTGCCGAAGAACGGGAAAAGGCGCGCATTGCCGCCGAAAACCCGGAGAAATTGACCATCCTTGACCAACTGCTGGCGCGTCATTATGGTGACCACATCTTGATCATTGGCACATACCTGGGGCAGTTGGAGGCGGTGCAGCGGCGTTATGGCTTTCCGCTGATTACGGGCAAGACGCCGGTGAAACAGCGGCAGGAGTTGTTAGGCGCATTTCGTGACGGCCGTGTCCCCACCCTCATCATCAGCAAAGTGGGCAATTTTGCCATTGACCTGCCCGAAGCCAACGTGATGATCCAGATTAGCGGCGCCTTTGGCAGCCGCCAGGAAGAGGCACAGCGCCTGGGGCGCATCTTACGCCCCAAAAAAGAAAATAGTCTGGCCTACTTCTACACCCTGGTTAGCAAAGACAGCAAAGACCAGGAGTTTAGCGCCAACCGCCAGCGATTCCTGACCGAACAGGGCTACCGCTACCACATTCTCTACGGCGACGAGGTCGCCAGCTACGTACCACCGGAACGGTAGATAGGAGCCGTTTAGGCGCAGGGCCAATCCATTTAGGGTGAAGCAATCTTCACCTGAGGAGGTAAACGATGACTGCAAACGAATACCAGTTCATCACCCACTGGCGGGCACGGAGCACGTGCGTGGAAATCTCCGACATCTTGGGCAATGCATCTGATCTGGCGCGCTGGTGGCCTTCGGTTTATCTGGATGTACAGGAGTTGGAACCGGGCGACCCGGAAACGGGTCTAGGCAAGGTGATCGGACTGTATACCAAAGGATGGCTGCCCTATACACTGCGCTGGCAGTTCCGCGTCACCGAGAACCGACAGCCACATGGGTTTAGCCTGGAAGCGTGGGGGGATTTCGTGAGGTGCGGCGTCTGGACGTTTATACAGGATGGCGACTGGGTAAACATCACCTATGACTGGCGCATTGCCGCTGAAAAGCCGCTGCTGCGCCGCTTCTCTTTCTTGATGAAGCCGATTTTTTCGGCCAACCACCACTGGGCCATGAAAAAAGGGGAAGAGAGTCTGCAACTGGAATTACAACGCCGCCAGGCAAAGACGGATGAGGAGCGCACGGCCGTGCCACCTCCACCCAGAGCCACCTTTGTGCAGAGAGCCAAATAACGTCTGGCACTATGGTACTAATTTTCACAAACTGGGGAGATTTTAATTTTCATCGTAACTTTGGCTGCCTATAAATGGGGTTGGGTCTTCAAGAACCTGGAACAAGGGTGAAGCCAGACACATCGCTTTAACATCTGAACCACATTCAGGCATCATCATCATCACATTTTTGCCGCATCATCGCCACACTGTGACCACATCGCTGCCACATCATCGCCTCATTCTGTGCATCGCTGCCTCATCGCTTCCCTGTCTGTGTGTTCACCCTCCAAGAAGAAGGAGCTTAGGTGCAAATTGTTCCCCACATCCAGCCAACACCTAGGCTCTTTTTTTGTCTCCCAATCCCCTGGCCTTTGAACTCACCCGCCCTCCTGTGGCTGTAATTGGTCTAGCAGCGCCCGTAACCCCAACAGATAACTACGCCAACCAAAACCGGCAATTTGCCCCACGCAGACGGGAGCGATGAGTGATTGGTGACGGAACGGTTCACGGGCGTGGATGTTGGATAGATGCACTTCCACGGCTGGCAGCCCCACCCCGGCAATGGCGTCACGGATGGCGATGCTGGTGTGGGTGTAAGCACCGGGGTTGATGAGGATGCCCTGCGCCCACTCCCTGGCCTGGTGAATGGCATCAATAAGTGCGCCCTCGTGGTTGGACTGGATGAATTGTAGGTCCGCCCCCTCTTGTTCTGCTAAAGTGGTAAGCTGCTGATTGATGTCGTTCAGGGTATGACGGCCGTACACCTCCGGTTGGCGCGTTCCCAGCAAATTCAGATTGGGGCCATGAATAATCAGTATGTTTGGCATCAGACATTTACCTCTTCGTGGTAGCGCGATTTTCCAAATCGCGTTACGTTTAGGGAGGAGATTAGGTGAAAATGGCTTTACGTGCAAACACCAGCAGACGGGAATGGTTATGGGCGATAGGGGTGGCGTTGGGCACGGCCGTGCTCACCCTGCTGCCGTATTGGTTGGGGAGCGTGACTGTTTCCGACGGCCGTGTCTACATGCACCTGATCATGAATCCCGAAGATTCACTCACTTACTGGGCCAAAATGTGGCAGGGGGTGCAAGGGAACTGGCTGTATACCATTCCCTTCACGCCAGAACCACATCCGGCGGCAGCCATCGGCATTTTTTACGTCTGGCTGGGGCAGTTGGCGCGTTTCACGGGGTTGTCATTAACGGCCGTGTGGCACATCTCCCGTGTCCTGGCAGCGTTTGTGTTGTTTATGACCATTTTCTGGTTTACGGCCGTGTTCCTGCCGGATCGTCTCACCCGTTGGACGGCGTACCTGCTGGCGCTCTTTGGCTCCGGGCTGGGCTGGCTGCTGTTTCTGTCCGGCCAGGCGTATTGGCTAGACGCCTTCCCCCTGGATTTCAAAGACCCCGGCGCCCACATCTTTTTCACCGGCCTCACCTATCCCCACATCGCCCTGGGCACGGCGCTCATTTTGTGTGACATGCTGGCGCTCAAAAGGATTGGCGACCACGCACTGGATGGGCGGGACGCCAACCGCCGCATTTGGACTGTGGCCGTTTTGGCCGGTTTGGGCAATCTGTTGTTGGGCATTGCCTATCCGTTTTTGTTGTACATTGTGGCGGTCACGGCCATACTCTACTTCCTCTATCTTCTCTTCAAACTGCGCACCCTGCCCTGGTTGGCCGGTTTCCAAACCGCTCTATTATTTCTCATCCCTGCGCCGTTGTATCTTTATTTTTTGTATGTGTGGCAGACGAACAACATTTTCCGCATTTGGGACGCGCAGGCGGGCACACCTTCCCCACCCTGGCCCCATTACCTGGTAGGGTTTGGCGTGATGCTGGTGTTGGCGGGGTTGGTGATGTGGAAACGGCCGTCCAGCCGCCCCCATTTTGCCATCTTGTGGTGTTGGCTTGGCGCGGTCGTTTTGTTGATTTATGCCCCGCTTGGCCCACAGCGCCGCTTCATTCAGGGGGTGCATGTGGCTTTTGCTATTTTGTCCGCTGCCGGGCTGGTGGAAGTGCTGCTACCTCGTTTGCAGCAGACCCGCGTTTGGCAGCGGGTGATAGCCAACCCGCGTTACACCACCCCGAAGCTCAACCGCTTCATCGTTGCTCTCTTCCTGCTGCTGATGAGCCTGTCTAATATCCTGCTGCTGGCCGATGTCTCCCGTATTGCGGCGCTAACACAGCCTGACCCCCTGTTTCGCCCGGCAGACGAGTTGGCGGCGGTAGAATGGCTGCGGGTACAAGAAGATAACCGTGCCGTCGTGTTGGGCGATTATCAGACCGGCAATTTAGTCGCCGCCTACACAGGCCATCCGGTGATGTTGGGCCATTGGGCAGAGACGGCGGATTATGAGGGCAAGGTCACGGCCGTTGCCCAATTCTTCGACGCCGCCACCCCCGACGCCCAACGGCAAGCCCTCCTCCACCAATTCAACGTTCGCTACCTCTGGTTTGGCCCCCGCGAGCAGGCGTTAGGAGATTTTCAACCAGACGCCGCCCCCTACCTGACGGCCGTTTACCAAAACGACACCATCACCCTCTACGCCGTCACCGCCAATTGATGCTATACTCGATGCGACCGGCTCTTAACAGCCCCACTGACAAAATTCATAATTCATCCTTCATAATTCATAATTCCTATAGGAGAAAACATGTCCCAAACAAATGCACTCACCTCTTTACAGGCCCAGGTTGGGCAAGAAGTTCATATCAGCGACTGGCTCATCATTACTCAGGAAATGGTGAATACCTTCGCTGACGCCACCCTGGATCATCAATGGATTCATGTGGATGTAGACCGCGCCAGCGCCGAATCTCCCTTTGGCGGCCCCATCGCCCATGGCTTCCTCACCCTCTCCCTCATCCCCTACCTGACCGGCGAAGTAGACCCGGACAAACCGCGCTATGATGGCCTGAAAATGGGCATTAACTACGGCGTGAATAAAGTCCGCTTTCCCCATCCTGTAGCCGTGGGTTCACGGGTGCGGGCGCACGTGACGCTGCAAAGCGTGGAAGAAGCCAAAGGCGCGCTGCAACTGATCAACGTCATCACCATTGAAATTGAAGGTGTCAATAAACCAGGTTGCGTGGCCGAGATGGTTTCGCTGCTTTATTTCTAGTCATTGGGTAATCACCATGATCATCGAACAAATTGACCTATACGCTATCTCTATGCCCCTGGTCAGTCCGTTTACGACCAGCTTTGGCACGCAGCAGCAGCGCGACTGCCTGATTCTGGCATTACACAGCGAGGGATTGACCGCCTGGGGCGAATGTGTAGCCACGAATGACCCCGGCTACAGTTATGAAACGGCCGTGACCGCCTGGCACATTCTGGCCGATTTCCTGATCCCGGCTGTGCTGGGGCAGGATTTACAGGAACCGGAACAGATGCGTGACTGGCTGCGCCATGTGCGCGGTCATCCCCTGGCCAAAGCCACACTCGACCAGGCTGCCTGGGACCTCATTGCCCAACGGGACAGCCTCTCCTTTGCCCAAAAATTGGCTGCCCCATACCCGGAAGGCCCACACGGCCGGGTGGAAGTGGGCGTCAGCATTGGCATGCAGCCAACCATGGCACAAACGATGGACGTGATCGCCCGGCATCTGGAAGAGGGATACGGCCGTATCAAACTCAAAATCAAACCTGGTCACGACCTGGAACTGGCTCGCCTGGCGCGGCAATCCTTCCCCCACACCCGCATCATGCTCGACGCCAACTCCGCCTACACTCTGGCTGACGCCCCCCTCTTCCAGCAAATGGACGACCTGAACCTGCTGATGATCGAGCAGCCGCTCGGTTACGAAGACATCTACCAGCACAGCAAATTGCACCCGCAAATCAAAAGCCCACTCTGCCTGGATGAATCCATCCACTCGACAGCCGACGCCCAATTTGCCATCGAGATCAACGCCTGCGACATCATCAATATCAAACCCTCCCGCGTCGGCGGCTGGACGACGGCGCGCGAAATCCACGACCTGTGCCGGGCGGCGGGTATGGGCATTTGGGTGGGCGGCATGTTGGAGACGGGCATTGGCCGGGCGGCACAGTTGGCGCTGGCAGCCCTACCGGGCATTTCCTTACCCGGTGACATTTCGGCCACATCCCGTTATTACCACCAGGACATCGCCACCCACTTCTTCCTCAACGCGGAAGACAGCACCATCACCGTGCCCACCGGCCCAGGGTTGGGGATTGAGGTGGATATGGGTAGGTTAACGGCCGTGACCACAAAAAAGCAGACGTTCACATCGTAGGGGCGAGGCAGGTGGGTGATACTTTCTCTGCACAAACACAACTGCATCCACCTGCCTCGCCCTTACCAACCGAGGTTCCCATGTTCGCAGACAAAACTATCGCCTTCATCGGCAGCGGCATTATGGGCGAGGCCATGATTCGCGGCTTGCTGACCAAAAACAGCATTGCGCCAGACAAGATTATCGCTTCCGACCCCTGGCAACCACGCCTGGAACAACTCAAAGCGCAATACAACATTCAAACCACCAAAGATAATCGAGAAGCAGCCGAAGCCGGGCAAATTATTGTGCTCTCTATCAAGCCACAATCTATACCTTTGGTGCTGCCGGAAATTCGCGGCCATCTGCGCAGCCGGGATTTGCTGCTCTCCATCATCGCCGGTGTACCCATTCGCAAGCTGGCAGATGGCGCGGCCCACGCGGCCGTGGTGCGTTCCATGCCCAACACGCCGGCGCAAATCGGCCAGGGCATCACCGTCTGGACGGCCACCCGCGAAGTGACCGACGAACACAAAGGGCAGGCGCGGGAAATCCTCGGCTCATTAGGCAAGGAAATTTTTGTGGACGAAGAGGATTATCTGGATATGGCCACGGCGCTCAGCGGCTCCGGCCCCGGTTATATCTTCTTGTTCATGGAGGCGCTCATTGACGCGGGTGTGCATATGGGCTTTTCGCGGCGGGTGGCCGAGGAATTGGTTTTCCAAACCATCCTCGGCTCGGTAGAGTATGCCGCCCAATCCGGCAAACATGTGGCCGAACTGCGCAACCAGGTGACGTCGCCCGGCGGCACGACGGCGGCGGCGCTGTATCACATGGAAAAAGGCGGCCTACGCACCGTCGTCAGCCGGGGCATCTGGGCCGCCTACCAGCGTTCCATTGAATTGGGTCGGGGGAAACCGGATAAAGGGCCGGAATTGTGAAGAACGTAATCCGTAATCCGTAATCCGTGACCCGTAATTCGTTATCCGTTTACGGGTCACGGATTACGAGCTACGCCTGCATCATCTCCTCTTCATGCCAGCGGGAGATCATGTTCATGCCAATAAAGGGGCCGAGCCAGCCACAGGGCATGACCAGCAGCGCCAGCCAGCCGATGGGGCCGCTCTGCAAGTAACGCTGCGGCGCCAGCAGGGCGTCGCTGGCGTCTACGCCGGCGGCAATGGTGAGCTGCACAAAGAGGGATTGGGTGACTAACAGGACGAGGAGGGTGATGATGGTCACGGCCGTGCGTTCGCCCCAACTTTGTAACCGCCACAGACTCAGACCAATGATGATGACAAAAGACCAGAATGTCATATACAAAAATGGCATGGTACACCTCCTACGGAATTATGAATTAGGAATTATGAATTATGAAGGATGAATTGTGAGTTGCAGTGGATGTGAACAGGATAAAGGAGGTAGTAGTGATTTTCTTGACGGAGTGGCTACGGCCGTTTCACGATTGCCCCATCATCCACATGCCTAGCAGACGTTTCTGGCCTCAAATTTGTTCCCCATCTGGTAAACGGTGCTATAGTTCATAGAAAATTGCGAATGAGGTGCCACGCACATGGGAAGTGTGCCGCACCTGAAAAAGGAGAAACAATATGCTGAATATAGGTGATATGGCCCCTGATTTTGAACTGCTGAACGACGAAGGCAACCCGGTCAAATTGTCAGATTACCGGGGACAACAGGTGGTCTTATTCTTTTATCCCAAAGCGGACACGCCTGGCTGCACCAAACAGGCATGTGGCTTCCGCGATAATTACCCGATCATAGAAGCGGCTGGTGCGACTATTTTCGGCCTCAGCCCGGACAAACCCAAAGACCTGGCAAAATGGCGGGCCAAGATGGGTTTTCCCTACCACTTATTAGCCGACCCGGATCATGTGGTCGCTGATGCTTATGACGTGTGGGGCGAAAAATCATTTATGGGCAAACAGTACATGGGTGTTATTCGCAGCCATTTTGTGGTGGGGCCAGACGGCCGTGTCGCCGACATCCAATACAACGTCAAACCGGAAGACAGTGTTTCCAGGGCGTTGGATTTTATTGGGCAGGTAGAAGAATAGAGATTGGGAGATTGGAGATTGGAGATTGAATCCCCAATCTCCTTTATCGAATCGTAATCAATTCCGGCAAGATGAACCGGGCATCAGGGAGAGGGTCGCCATGGGCATCCACGGCCGTTGCCCGCACAATCGAGCCATCCGCCAGCTGCTCATAAAAGCCAACCGCCAGTTGATAGTCGCCGGGGGGCATGGCCGTCAGGTCTAAGCTCACTACATCCACCACTATCTCATCTTGCGTCCACTGGCTGGTAGGGTACGTGCCAAAAACGGGCAGGTTGTCGTCTTGCGCCGCCAGTGGCAGGCTGCTGTTGGCCGGAACCAGATGCACAAATCGGGTGTAATCCGTTTGCCCCTGCATGAGCGCCTGCCAGACCAATGTTACATCCAACAACACATCCGCTTGCTGCAAGGTGTAGCCACGTAATGCGATCTGGTTGTTGAACACGGCCGTTGCCATCTCCATCTCCACTGATACAGCAAATGCCGGTTCATTTGGCCGGAACTGTATTTCACCGTCTACGCCGGGCCATAGCTCACCCAGGCGGCGCGTCAGAACCGGTTGTTGGGGAGCACTCACATCGTACAATTGCGCCAATAACACATAGGGGAATTCGTGTTCACCTGGCGGCAGCGCCAGCGCCTGCCAATCGTTTACCCATTCACCCACCGGCCATAAGCTGCCAGGCAAAAAGCCATACCCCGGCTGCCGATCCGCCAGTTGTAAAAACTGTCCTTGTGCGTCCGTCAGACGCAGGGCTACGTTGTAATTAGCCGTGAGCGGGTGTGTGGTGCGCCAGACCAATTGGATGTCCAGCGCCTCAGGGGAGCGTTGTTGCACGGCCGTAGCCCGTACATCCAGCGCCGGACCATTTTGCTGCGCCGGGATGCTGTTCTTAATGCGCAACGGCCGTAAAAATAGATCCCCACGCTCCTGGCCCGATGAGGTCAGCGGACGGCCGTCGGCCAACACCAACTGCGGCATGACCAACCCCGGCGGTACGTCAGGCGGAATTTGCAGATCGAACGTGGCCTGCCCATTTTGAATCAGCTGTGTTTGTTCGGTTACTACCGGCGGTGTTGGGTCTGTTACCCGGTTGGCCGCAGGCGTCACCAACCGCAGCGTCAGCAGCAACGAATGGGGAGCATCCCACTCTGTGTAAATGGTCAGGGTGTCACCCGCCTGTAATTCGTCGGCGCTGTACACATAGTTTCTGAAGACGGCTCCATTTGTGTACGCTACCCCTGTCGGGGCATGGTGCAAATAGGCCATTTGTGCAAAATCCCAGTTCAAGTCATCGTTAACACCTGTCGGCTGCGGCCACAAACGGGCGGTCAGCACCAGTAGAAACAGCCCCAGTCCGGCAAACAGCACCCATTTTCCTATACGCCTCATACTGGCTATGCGCAGAATTTTGCGCATGAGCAGCCAGGCCAGCACCACAACCGCCACCAACGATGTTACCTCGGCGGCCAACCGTACCGGCGTCCGCGCCAGGCGCAGTTCCACCGTATGCACGCCGGCGGACACATCCAGCAGGAGCAGGCCAGAACCGGACGACGGCCGTACATCCGCCTCCTGCCCATCCACCCAGGCCGCCCAACCGGGCCAATACATGGTCGGGAACATGAGGGTAGTGGGCACGGCCGTTTCCACCTGCCATGTTTGTCGCCCTGTTTTGGCAGTTTGTAAAGTGGCGTTGGTCAACTCCCCGGTCAGGGCGCGCACCGGCCAACGCGCTCCATCGTTTAGCCAGCCGCTTGTGACCATACGCGGCTGTACGGTGGTGGGCAGATACTCGGCACTAATGGTGGTGCCGATGTTGCCGGAAAACCATTCGTACTGCGCCAACCGCTCCGGGGTCACATCCGCATCTGTCAGCTTGAGATAATCCGGATGCAGGTTGCCCAGGGCGGCAAAGACGAGCAGCACGGCCGTGACCGGCACAACCACACGCCGCCAGGGCAAAAACGCCAGCGCCCCCACCGCCAACGCCCCGGCAAATGCCTGTACTGACAGAAAACGCCAGGGAAATTGAGTGAATGATAACAGCGGCACATGTGTCCACAACGGCCGTGACAGCGGCAGCAGCATGACCGTGCTAATGAGCAGGGTGAGCAAAATGAACAACCGGCGGTCTGGTGTTAATGGGATGCGGATGAATGCGGATAGACGCGGATTCTGCGGAAGTATAAGCAGAATGACGCCAATCACGATGGCAATCGCTTGCAACAGGCCCATGCGGAAGGCTACACGGCCGTTGACGCCATAGTCAAACATGACGCTGTTTTGCCACAAGGGCTGGTCGGCCATCCCCAGAAAATGATTGCTGTAATGGAAATAACCTTCTGTCACCGGCCCTAATTGGGCCAGCCCTTTTTCCGCCAGCGCCGGTACAAAGAACCAGGCAGAAAGGGCGAAGGCGAGCAAGAGGGCGGCGAGAAGACGTGATGCGTGATGCGTGATGCGTGATGCGTGATGGGTAATCGGTAATCGGTTATCGGTAGTCGGCGGGTGGTGGGGGAAGATCAGGCGCAGAAGGATATAGAGCAGCAGGAAGGGGGAGAAGATGAGGGCGGAGATGTTGTGGCTGAGGATGAGGGCAGCGTAGGCGAGGGCGAACAACGCTGTAGGGGCGAGGCAGTTGGGATATGACCTGTCTGGCGAGACAACCTGCCCCCCAACTGCCTCGCCCCTACCTGCAACCAGATGATCGGCCGCCAACAACACCAGCGGATAAAACGCCATCGCCCAGAACTCGGCCAGGGAGTCGCCGCGCACGTAGACGTTGACCATGTGAAAGGGAGCAAAGGTGTAAGCAACGGCCGTGAGCAACCCCGCCCACTCACTGCCAAACCAACGCCGCCCCAGGGCAGCCATGCCTACTGCCGCTACGATAAAACCGGCTACCTGAGAAAGCTGAATGGCCTGGACATAGCTAAAACCAGTGAAGCGAAAGAGCAGGGTGATGTAAATGGAAAGCGGCGCGTAGTAGTTGTAAAAGGGATAGCCGTAGCCGTAATTGGCGTCCGGCATCCAGCGGGCGGGGAAATGGCCGTCCCGCACGGCCGTTTCCAACTGCTGCAACCGCTGGAGCAAAAAGGGGCTGTCTCCTCCACCCCGTGTATTCAAAAGACCCGGCCCGGCCAATAAAGGCACAGCCGCCACCACTGCCAGCAGGATGACGGCCGTCCAAAATAACCGATGCCGGGTAAACAGATGCATTGGCGACCGTGAACCGTGAACCGTGAACCGTGAACCGTAATTCGTAATCCGTTTACGATTCACGGGTCACGGATTACGCATCACGCATCACGCTGTCTTCTGCCCGCGCAGCACCAGGAAAACAAGCACACCAAGCAGGGCAACGGCCGTGACCAGCAGCAGCAAACCACCCACCGCCAGCCAGCTAACGCCGCTGCTACTACTGCTAGAGGTGGAACCGGAATTGTCCACAGGCGGCGGGATGGTGGCATCCGGCGCTGCAGCGACTTCGGTGGCTACGGCCGTGGGCACAGATGAGCGCACCCGGCTGCCAAATTCCACGCCAATCACCTGGCCCACGCCTAATTCCAGCGTGGCGCTGGCAGCGGTTGTCATCTCCAACGCGCCTGGCACGATCTGCGTGACTGTGTAAGACCCGGCATCCAGCCCCTCAAAGCAGACGGGCTGCGGCGAACCATTGGAGACTGCCTGGGCCACCAACTGTGTTGAAGAGGCAATCGTAAACGTCACCCCGCCCATGAACCCTTCGTTTTCATCACGCTGCCCATTGGCATTGTCGTCGGCAAAGGCATTGACACAAATCGTACCGCCCGGTACCGGCGTATTGGTGGGCACCGGTGTATCGGTAGGTACCGGCGTATTGGTGGGCGGTACCTCAGGCGTAAAGGTGGGGGTCGGCGGAACAGGGGTATTGGTAACAACCGGCTGAGGCGGCGGTGGTGGCTGTGTGGGCAGCGGCGCGGGTGTATTGGTAGGCGGCGGACCAACTTGAATCAGCTCAGCCGCGTCAAACCAGGTATCCAGATGGGCACGGCATTGATTCACCCCCTGCACCCCCCAGTTGGCGCTGGTAAACACAGAAATCTGGTTACCGGTAGCGGTCACTTCCACGCTTACCTGCTGCCAGGTGTCCAATGGGTTGGCCGTTGCACCCCAGACCACATCGGCGTCATTCCACAGACCGCTACCGTTGGGATCAATGCCGACCCGTACATTGGATTGCAACCCACCTTCCGAAGGGCCAGGGAAATTATTGTTGCTACCAAAGGAGTAAGCCCATAATGAAAAACGGTAAACCTGGCCTGGCGTGACCGGCACAGTCTGAAAAACACCGGCATTCCAGGTATCCCACTGGTTGCCCACATGTTGTGACACCGAGCCATTCCTGACCAGCACGGGATTTGTTTCCGGCGACCAATGGGGCAATTTGGCGTAGCCGTTGGCACAGTCGTTAAACTGGTCCTGGCTGCTGTTGCGATGCCAGCGGCCCCAACTATTAGCCTCACCATTGGCCTGGTAGGGCATTTCAAAACTGGCGTTTTGCAGCAAGTTTGTCTGGGCGTTTGTCTTGTTCACCTGCCCCAGCAAAAGAAACAGCAGGGCGATGGGGAGCAATTTCAAGATTTGTTTATTCATCATACTTCCCTCTTCAAAAGAATCGTAATCCGTAATCCGTAACCCGTAAGACCCTATCAAATTCTGGTTACGGATGATGGATGACGGTCGGCGGCCTACGGCCGTGTCCGTACAAAATAAATTGCTGCCAGAGTTAGCAGCAAGCCCCCAATAATAACAGCAGCCAGGGGGATCAGGCTAATGGAACTGATTGGTTGACCACCGCTGGGGGCAGAAGTGGGCGCCGGCGCGGGCGTGGAACCAATGATCACCAGTGCCGGGGCAGCCGGATACGGCCGTGTCGCTGCCCCTTCTACAGATAAAACAGCCGGTGTGGGCGGCACGGCCGTTGCCCCCGTTACCCGACCGCCAAACGCCAGCAGCATCATGTCCCCCTGTCCCAGGATAATCGCCTGGCTGCCGCTGCTGGTCAACACCTCACCTACCCCCACCGACCGGGCGATCTGGTAACTACCAGGAGTCAGGGGAACACAGTGCGGCTCAGAGACGCCATCGGTCACATAATTGGCGATCACCGCATCAGTGGTATAGACCGTGAAGGCCACGGCTGCCTGTAACGGTTCACCGGCATCAAACAGACCGTTGCCATTGTTATCGTGGAAGGCAGAGAGACAGACGGCCGTCAACGGCGGCGTGGGTGAAGCCGGGCGCGGTGTTGGCGGTGGGCGCGTGGCTGTTGACGTTGGCGTCACGTCCGGCGTAGGGGTTGTCGGCGGCTCACCGTAACCCACAATCAGCTTTTGTCCAGGTACAATGAAATCACTCTCTTGCAGGCCATTCCATTCCAAAAGCTGCGCCAGGGAAATGCCCGCCCGCCCCGCAATCGCCCACATCGTATCATCTGGCTGCACGATGGCATAAATAACGCCGGCTTCATCCGGCGTCGCCGTCGGCAAGACCTGGGCCAGCGCTGCCGCTGGCTGCCAACACACCAAGACAAACAGCAAAAATTTTACGCAAAGACGCAAGGACGTAGAGATATTATTTCTCTGCGTCTCTGCGCCTCTGCGTTGAAACATCCATCGTCGCCCGACCATCCCCATGTTTTACCCGAATTTAGCCAACACTCAATTCCGAATTCCGATTATTTCCCAACTATCAGCCGCCGGATTCTCATTTTCGTCTAACACGGGCAGGCGCACGGCCGTGACCGGGTCATACAGGCCGACAATAAGGCGCTGGCTGGCCGGGTCATACGGCTGCGGCAGTTGCAGTGTGCGCCGCTCATGCAGCACCACGCCAGGCCGCCACCAATCCGCCTGCCAGGGGCGCACCGGCCCCTCACTGCCACCCGGCGGCGCATCTACCTGAGCCAACACACCGTCCGGCCCCACCAACTGCACAAAGACGGTCAGGTGGGGGGCTACGGCCGTTTGCCCCTCCCAATACAAATCCACCTGCACCGTCTGAGAGTCGTGGAAAATGGCCGCGCCCCGTCGCAGCCACAACTGGTTATCAAAATTGACCGCTTCCGGCCAGATGGCTGCCGGGTCAGCCGCCAGCGGGCGGGCATGGTAACGTGCATAAAGCGGGTAGGCCGTCTCTTCCAGATCGCCCCGCGCCAGTTCACCAATATGCACTGTCACCAAAACCGGTGGCGTGATCTGGCGCGGCACAAAGCTCAGGTCGCCAAACTGCCAGGTATACAACGAGACCGGCTGCCCTGGCGCAGCCGGCGGCAGGCCAAATTCAGGCCGGAAAAAGGTAACACCATCTAAATCGGCCAAAAAGGGAAGTGAAGGCCACCCCTTTTGCGCGGATTCATCCCAGAACCAGCTATCCAGGTACACGGCTGTACCCACCTCTTCAGCATTCAGTTGAGCCGCCATTTCCACAGCAGCGCTTTCAAAGAGGAGGGCGGTCTGGGGGTCACGGCCGTAGGCGGTATAGTCCCGTACAGTCAGCCACAAACTCGAAGCCAGTAAAACCACCACCCCTAACTGCCGGATGATGGCGGGCAACTTCGGCCATTCCCACAACCAGTTCAACCCCAGCGCCGGGATGAACAAGGCTGCCGGTAAAATGCCCGCCGCCCGTAAAAAATGGGGCGCATCTTCGGCCAGAATGGTCACGCCCAACATCACAGCTACCCACAACAAAGTGACAGCCACAGCCGGCTGCCGCCAGCGGCGCACACACCAGGCCAGCCCAATGAGAAAGGGGATTGCCATGAGCGGGTCAAATAACGGCCGTCCTGCCGGGTTGTGCCGCAAAATGGTATCACCACGCCAGATAAACAGACCGAATGACAGGGCAATCTGGCGCAGCAGCAGCCCCCAGGGGTCGCCGCCGTTGATGTCCGGGTTAAAGATGGAAACCTGCCCGGAACGGCCGAGCAACATCTCCAGGTGGGTGGCATAGAAGAGGGCGAGGGGGAGAAGGGCAACGGCCGTACCGCCCACAAACCAGAACGCCCCCGACCATAACCGCTCTCTGCCACGCCGCCACAACATAAACAGCCCAACGCCTAACAGTAGCAGCGGCGTAAAACGAACTGCCAGGTAGGTATAAAAAGTCAGGCCATACACCAGCCCGGCAGCCAGCCATAACCACCATTGCTGCCGCCGGTAAGCCAATGTACCTAGCCAGAAGATGAGCGCCAGGCAAGCCGGCAGCAAGATGATACGCAGCCCAATGTGGCTCAGGTGTACCGGCCACAACGTGACCGCCCACAACCAGGCGGCAAACAGCCCCACCCGCCAGCCAAACCATTCTCGCGCCAGCAGGAACACAGGCAGCACCGTGAGCACACCCACCAGCGCCGCCCCCAGGCGCACGGCCGTAACCGACCGGCCCATCAGTGCTACAAAAAAAGTGGTGAGATAGATGTAGAGAGGTTCACGGCCGTTGTTGGCCGTAAAAAAAACTGCCAACTCCCCATCTAACACCCGCAGCGCGTCCAGCCCATTAAATGCCTCATCCCGGTACAAGCCAGGTGGAATTGTCCCCAACTGCCAGAGACGCAGCGCCGCTGCCACACATACCACTAATAGCAACAAAGCCCATCCCTTGCGGGATGGGCCCTGACGGGATGGGCCTGAACCGTTGCTAAGAAAGGAGTGGGTAAACTGCCTGCCGTTTGTCAAAGCGAGGCAAGTATAGCAAAATGAAGGGCTGTGGCAAAACCTGACAGGTCTGGCTGACCTGTCAGGTTTTATTAACGGAGTGTATGAAAGTATTGATGTTATCCAAAGCGTGCCTGGTAGGGGCTTACCAAAGCAAGCTAGAAGAAATAGCCCAATTTGACGATGTAGAGTTAACGGTGATTGTGCCGCCGGTGTGGTTAGACCCGGCGGGGCCGGTGGAACTGGAACGGGCGCATACACAGGGCTACCGGCTGCTGGTAGACCCCATTCGCTTTAACGGTCAGTTTCACACCTATCACTTCCCCAAATTGAAACAACGACTGGCAGAAATTCGGCCTGATATTGTGCATATTGATGAAGAGCCATATAACCTGGCAACCTGGCTGGCGCTGCGGCAGGCGCGGCAGGTAGGCGCTAAAACGCTGTTTTTCACCTGGCAAAACCTGGAAAAACAGTATCCGCTGCCCTTCCGCTACCTGGAAAAAGAGGTGTTGGCGGGGGTGGATTTTGCCATCATGGGCAATCAAGAAGCGGTATGTGTCTGGCGCAATAAGGGGTACGCCGGGCCGCATCGGGTGATTCCCCAGTTTGGGGTGGACCCAGATTTGTTTTGCCCACCGCCACAGCGGGACGCAGGGCGCGGCTTTATTATTGGCGCAGCCAACCGGCGGCTGCTGCCGGAAAAGGGGGTGGATGTGCTGCTGCGGGCGGCAGCAGGACTGCCCGGTATCTGGCGGCTGCACATTGCCGGGGATGGCCCGTCACGGCCGTCGCTAGAACAGTTGGCACGCGACCTGGGCATTGCCGAACGGGTCTTTTTTGATGGCCCCATTGCCTCGCTGCAAATGCCCGCCTATTTGCAGCAGTTAGATGTGCTGGTACTGTCTTCACGCACCATGCCCAACTGGAAAGAGCAGTTTGGCCGGGTACTGATTGAAGCAATGGCCTGTGAAACGGCCGTGATCGGGGCAAACAGCGGCGAAATCCCACACGTCATTGGCGACGCCGGGCTGGTCTTTGAAGAGGAGGATATGGTGGGGCTGCGCGCCCATTTGATGGCTTTGATGGAAGACCGGGAATGGCGCAACCGGTTAGGGCGGCACGGCCGTACACGTGTCTTGCAGCACTACACCCAACAGCAAATCGCCGCCCAAACGGTGGCTGTGTACCGGGACATCCTGGCGCAATGAGGTATACTTCCGTTGTCCGTAACCCGTAATCCGTAATCCGATTACCGATTACCGATTACCGATTACCACTATGAGTGACACAACACCACCGGCAGAACAAAGGCCAGAAACGGCCGTGCCTGAGAACGCCATCCCTACAGACGCCGTGTCCGTGGACACGGCCGTTGCCCCACACCGCACCGCGCGTCTGGTTGGCATTGGCCTGATCATCCTTTCGGTTGTCATGGCCTGGCTGCTGTTGGTTGGTTACATGGGCTACCAGAGTGGCCAACGCCAGTTTACCGACCGCCAACAATCGGCATTGTTAGCCAACCTGGAGCGCCAGACGACGCTGGCAGCCGAAAACATCAGCCAGGGCAATTACGCGCTGGCACTGCGCCGCCTGGAATGGGTATTGGCCCGCGAGCCACAAAACAGCGAGGCGCTGCGACTGCAATCAGAAGCATCGCAGGCATTAACGGCGCAAAGTCAACCGGCCGAATCCCCGGCAACCCCCACACCACCGCAGCCCACGGCCACGCCTGAACCCTCGCCCACGCCCGGCCTGATCGCCAGCCCTGAAGAGGAGCTGCAGCGCCTGCGCCGTTTAAGCGTCAATAAAGAGTGGGCCGAAGCTGTTTCTGGCCTGGTCGCTTTTCAACAACAGTTTCCCAGCCATGAACGCGACGAAACGGATCGTTTGTTATTTGACGCCTACCTGGGGTACAGCCAGAGCCTGTTTGAAAGCAATCGGTCAGAACAGGGGCTGTATTATCTGTCACAAGCGCAAAAACTGGGTGGCCTGCCTCAGGCCATGTTAGATTATCAAACCTGGGCTGAGCTATATACCCAGGGTATTTCGTTTTACGGCGTGAATTGGGATGCCGCCGCTTATTATTTTCGTGATCTGTGCCTGGCGGCTCCGTTTTATGGCGATGCCTGTGCCAAGTTGCTATATATCCTGGTGGCGCGTGGCGACCAATACGCCTTTGTGGAAGATTGGTGCCCGGCGCAGTCGTGGTATGAAGAGGCGTGGCGGCAGTCGAATAGTGGGGAACTGGCGGGCAAATTGGCGGCGGCGCGTGATGGCTGCCTGATGGCTACCCCTGTACCCAGCGAACCCATTACCGATACGGTACCGCTCACGCATACGCAGCCCATCACCGGCGCGCCGTTTATCCTACCTTGAGTAAAGGATTGTAATTGAGTAATTGGGTAATTACCCAATTACCCAATTACCCAATTGCTTTTTATGCCTGAACTGGGAGAACCTCTAAGCGACCGTGAACTGGACGTGTTGCGCTGCCTGTCGAAAGGGGCCGGAAACAAGGAAATTGCGGCCGAACTTTTCATCAGCGAAAACACAGTCAAAGTTCATTTACGGAATGTCTTCACCAAGCTGGGCGTAACCTCGCGCACAGAGGCGGCGACAGTGGCCTTGCAGCAAGGGATGATCGTGATGCCGGGAGTGGAGACGCCTGCCTCGATCAGCGCCGAAGTAGCCGACCCCCCACCCCGTACCGATCTGGAAAACACCCGTTCGGTGGTAGTCGCCGCAGCCGTGAACGAATCGCCGCCGGCCATAGACACGGCCGTACCTGCTACCACTATTGCCCCCGCCCGTCGTTGGCCGGGGGCGCTGGCAGTGGCAGGATTGGCGCTGCTGGTGGTGCTGGTTGTGGTGGTGATTGCCAGCAGGCAATTCAGCCCGGCGGCAACACCCACGCCACCCCCCTACGAGCCGGTGGATTTAGGCGAGAATTGGAAGACGATACGGCCGTTGCCCTTACCGCGCACCGGTATGGCCGCTCAGGCAGTGGGCACCAACGTCTATGTTATCAGCGGCGAAACGGCCGATGGCCTTACCAATGTGGTGTTGGCCTTTGGAGTGCAGAATGGGTCATGGACAGAAGTGGCGGCCAAGCCAACGGCCGTGACAGACGCCTCCGCCGCCAGCCTGTTTGGTGAAATCTTTGTTCCCGGCGGGCGGCTGGCTGATGGACAGCCTACCAATGTCCTGGAAATATACAGCCCCACCAATAATGCCTGGCGCGTAGCCCAGTCATTGCCCCATCCCATAGCCGGTGGGCTGGCGCTCTCCGATGGCAGTTTTCTTTACCTGCTTGGTGGTTGGGATGGCGAAAACTATCTGGACACAGCCTACCGTTATGACCCCGTGCAGGATGGCTGGCAGCCGCTGCCGCCCATGTCCCACGCCCGCGCTTATCTGGCCGGGGGTATGCTCTTTGGCATACTTTACGCCGTCGGTGGGTATGACGGCGAAGACACCCTGGCCGTTTGTGAACAATTCAGTCCCCAAACCGGCATATGGCAAAATTGCCCGGATATGCTCCGTCCGCGATCCAGAGCAGGTGCGGCTACCATTCTGAATAAATTGTATGTGGTGGGTGGTGAACAATCGGCCGGTGAACCGGCTTCTTTCAGTGAATTGTTTGACCCGGTTGGGCAACAATGGACCATTCTAAACACACCGGTATTGGCCGGCGCCAAAACGTGGGCCAACTTTGGTGTGGCCTATGTGGAAACGCGGCTGTATATGCTAGGTGGGCAACAGGATGGAAATATGATGGCCGATTCTTACCAGTACTCGCCGTTGGTGTATCAGACCTTTATTCCGGCGGCTTCGTCAGGGGACGGGCAGTAGATCATTCGGTGAAGGAATCGGCAAAAAACCAGGTGATGATTTTGGCGTCAGCCCAGGGTTTGAGGGCTTGAATAAGCTGAACGCCGGTTTCACTGACGACAGCGGTTTGAAAAGCTGCCTCGTTCTCAAAATAAAGCTCCAGCATCAGATAATAACGTGACGCCCCGCCCGGTTTGCGGGTGATGCGGCTGACTTCGCGGCGCTGCAAGTTGGGCAGCGATTCTGCCAGTGGCAGGTGTGTGCTGGAGAAAAAGTCCTCCAATTTAGCCTCATCGTCTACTTTGCGGTAAATAGTGACAAATTTGTACATGATAGACAAGAGATGAGAGATTGGAGATTGCTCAATCTCCAATCTGCAACCTCAGCCGGGCCAGACGGCAATAAGTTTTTGTTTTAGCTGTTCTCGCTGCCGGTGGTATTTGGTTTCGCTGATTTGCCCGGCAGCGTAAGCATCATCCAGAGCGACGATGGCTTGCAGGAGAGATTGGGGATCAGCGGCGGCAACGGCCGTGTCTTCCCGCCACTTTTTCATCAACACCATCGCCAGCGCGCCGACTGCACCCAACGCCACCAGACCGATGATCAATTCTTGCGAGTCATCACGCACCAGCATGGTGTTGCCCTGGGTGTCAGAGAGTTGAGAAGGACGGCCGTTTAATTCCACCAGCAGCGCCTCAGCCCCCGCCAGATTATTGTTACTGTAAGCCACAAATGAGCCGCTGCCCATCTGTTGGCTGCCCTGGCTCTGCCAGCCATCTCCGCCCAACCGCACGCCATTATCCGGCACGATGGCCGTCGCGCCCAGCGCAGGGTAGGCCAGTGGATGCGCCAGCCGCAGCCCGTCCTCATACGGCAGCAGATAAGTCACCAGCAAGTTGTTACTGCCCGTGCCAGGGCGCAGCGGCACAGTGTCTGCCCACCCCGTTTCCGTCTGGATCACTTCTGGCGCCGACGAGAAATTTTCCATTGAACCAAAGGAGCGCCGAAAGCTCACAGCCTCGGCTCCGGCAGGCACCGAAATCTCCACTACACCGTCGGCAAAATTGCCCGTCTCGCCCACAAAAACGGCGTTGGCCGCGTTGTCGAATATATAAAGCTCAGACACCTGTAATCCATCGGCCGTAAAGCTGAGGATCATGTGAATCTGGCCGATAGTGACCACGCCCGAATCAGTCGTCGTGTCATAGATGATGACGGGCATGTTGAGTTCTGGTTGGGTGCGGTCAAGCCGGTTGGGGTTGCTGTTGAAGGTCAGGTCGTTGTAATCGGTGGTGACCAGGTATATCCATTCTGGCAGCACATTTTCCAGGTTGAAGGTGTAACGGCCGTCAGCCCCCACCGTCGTCGTCATGATCATGGTCTGCACAAAATTAGTGTTAAAGGCACGCAGGGTGGCCTCACCTTCCGTCACTTCCTGGGAAGTGGTTCCGTTCACAATCAGGCCGGTGATGGTCGCCGTGGGGATGGGTTCAAAAGCAGCCAGGGGATTGGCATAGGTGTAGTGCTGGGCACGGCCGTAGTCCACCACATGTTGTTTATCCCGCTCTGCCAGACCAGATACATCCACACCCCAACTACCGCTTTCCAGGTCGGCCAGGGCGCTCTGATTGCTGTGTGTAAACCAGTATTCCAGATCGGGAATGTCGGCCGGGTCGCCGCCCAAATTAGTAAAGAGCGTTTCCCCATTTTCCAGGGCGGAGGGCGTTACGCCAAAGCTGTAAACGGCGGCAATCAAATTCCAGATGTCATCATCCATGAGTGGATTGGAAGAAACCGGGCCAAAGGGCGGCATCCCATTCGCCATGCTGCCATTCGTTATAACGTCGAACATTTGCTGTGGTTCGGCAGCCAGATGATAGGCCGGGTCGGTAAAATTACGCGGCTCCAGCCCGGCGGCTAATGCCTGTTCACCATCACCCGCGCCCAAAGGCCCGTGGCAAACCACACAGCGCTCGTTATAAATCGCCAGCCCGGCTTCGGCATCTGGCGGCGCAATGGGTAATACCGGCTCCTGGGCAATGATCGGCCTGCTGAGGATGAGGATAAATGCAAACGAAAATACCAGAACGAGAACAATAGGTATAAATCTAACAAACTTCATCAAAAGAGTGTCCCCCATCTTTATGGTTACTACGCCGGTTTTACGGCGGGTGGGGCTATCTTGGAACCACAATGAGCGCAAAATTTGTCATTGGGGTCTATGATTGATCCACATTGGGTGCAGAAACGGCCGTGACCATTTGCTGCTCCGGAAACTGACACCGGTGCAGAAACGACCGGCGCTGCCGGCGTTTGCCCGCGCAATTGGGCAATGACTGCCTCAATTTCGGCGTCCGCCGTAGGCGCCGGCGGCAGGCTGTCCAGTTGTTCCAGAATAGCCGCCGTTTCGGCCACCATGGCGGCGCGTTGGTGTTGGTATAGTTCCGCTGGCAGTTTGCCCGTTTCGTAATCAAAATCCAACGCCAAAATTTCGGCCAGCAGCGCCTCTTTTTGCGCCAGCAGTCGTTGGCCGCTGGTGCGTGGCCGTGAGGTAACGGGCGTGCGCTGGATAAATGGCCTGGCGACAAACAAAACCACCAGCAGCAGTAGCGCCGCCCCTAACAAGATGGAACCTGTAGTCATGATCCCCCTTCCATTGCCTGCGCAATAACTCGGTTCAGGGTCGTCTGGTTAATTGGCCCAATATGGACATAGACGATCTTGCCATCCGGCCCAATGACAAATGTTTCCGGCACGCCGGTAATTTCATAGCTGGCGGAGATTCTGGTACCCAGATCAGGCGCATGAGGATAGGAGACGCCAAACTCTTCCATGTAAGCCAGCGAATTTGGCTCCACATCGGCATAGGCCACGCCCAGGAAAACGACTTCATCGGGTGCATATTGGCGGGAAGCATTTTCCAGCACATCTGCTTCGTAACGACATTCCACACACCAGGAAGCCCAAAAGTTCAGCACGACCACTTTACCCTCCAGGTCATTCAGGCTGACGGTGGGTTGCCCTTCCCATTCATATCCGGTAAAGAACTCCACCGTAAAGTTAGGGGCCACCTCGCCGACTTCCGGGCGGGGGGCATTGGCCTGGATCAACCCCCATCCCAACAGCGCCAAAACGCCTAGAGCCACCGCCCACATGGCCACGGCCGTCCACCGAATGCCACCCTTGCTCGTTTTTCCAGCAACGGGAGTTGACTCGGTAGATTCAGTTTCAGGGATTTGCATTGTATCCGTCATCTTTTACCTCTCATCTATTTTCGCGCCAGCAGTTCTTCCTCAACGCGGGCCACGTAGTCGCCGCTGGCTTCCAGGGGAGTAGCCGGTTGAGGAGCCGCCGCTGCTGAAAAAGGTGATGGCGCAGAGGGCGCAACGGCCGTTGCCACCACCGTCTCGCCTGCGCGCCGCAAATGGCGCACGTAACGCACAAAAAGCACACCACCCACCGCCACGCCCAACACCGGCAGCAGCCAGAGAATCAGGCTAAAACCCCGCTTGGGTGGGTCGGCCAATACGCCATCGCCATACTGCCGGGCAAAATAGTCATGAATTTCCGCCCTGCTTTTACCCTGGGCCAGTTGCACCCGAATCAATTCCCGCCAATCGGCGCAAGCCTTCGTCGGGCACACATCTAGCGGCGTGCTTTCACACACCGGGCAAAACAAATCTTTGGCAACGGCATTGACTTCATCGTCGCTCACTTCCCCCGTCTGCGCCGCTGCTATACCGACCGTAAACAGGAATAAAGTAAGCAGTAAGCAGTAAACAGTAAGCAGTAGACCGTTTTTCACTTCATCACCTCATCACCCCTTCACCTAATCGCCGCCTGCCAATACTGTCTGATGTGGCCGGGAGACTGTCACCAATTCTTCCTTGCGGTCTGGCCAGGCGGCAATGAGGGTGCCAATGACAAAAATGATGCCGCCGGCCCATACCCAGTTCACCAACGGATTCAGATAAACCCGGAAAGTGGCCTGATCGGAAGAGGTCGGCTCCCAGTTAATCATCAGGATGTAGAAATCTTCGCTGATGGTGGAGCGGGCATCGGGGATGGTCATGGGCTGGTTGGTGCGGGTATAGAGTTCGGTGCGGGGATAGTATTGGCCGACATAACGGCCGTTGTTATACACATCCACCGTCGCCTGCGTAATCAGCAAATCATCCGGCCCTGGGAAACGGGTCGCCCCTAGAAACTGCATTTCATACTGCCCCAATGAGAGCGTATCCCCTACCGACAGGCGAATTTGCGTTTGCTGCTGGAACAGTTCCATGCCGATGATGCCAAAGGCCATCACAATAACGCCCATGTGAATCCAGTAGCCACCATATCGCCGCCGATTACGTCCCAACAAGGTGGCAAAAGCCGTCCAGGCAGACTCACCTTTGGCCTTCATCCGCCCGCGTGTGCCTTTCCAGAATTCCAGCAGGGTTAGAATGGCAGCAAACGACACAATCCACAAACCTAGCAGCGCCCGCCAGTCACGGATGCCCAGGGCAATCAACACACCGATAAAAATGAGCGCCGCCAGCGCCGGCCAACGCACGCCCATGCCTATGCGCTGCGCACTGGTGCGGTACCACATGGTTAAAGGCGCCACACCCATGAGCAGTACCAACACGCCAAAAAGCGGTCCCGTCGCCTGTTCATACACCGGCGGCCCCACAAACCCCTTCTCACCCGTAATCAGTTCCGAGAAAATGGGGTAATAGGTGAACAGGAACACAACCGCCAGAATAGCCAGGATTAAAAAGTTGTTGTAAAGGAATGCAGCTTCACGGGAAAGAAACGAATTCAGGTGATTTTCTGATTTCAGCGCCTCATGCCGCTTGCTCAGCCAATACACCGAAAAGACAAACATAATGGCAATAAAGCCAAAAAACAGAGGGCCAATGGCCGATTGGGCAAAAGAGTGGACCGAGGAAATGACGCCGCTGCGCACGATAAACGTGCCGGAGATGACCAGACAGTAGGTCAACACAATCAGGAACATGTTCCACATTTTGAACATGTCCCGCTTTTCCTGGATCATGACCGAATGGAGAAAGGCGGTACCGGCCAACCAGGGCATAAACGAAGCATTTTCCACCGGGTCCCAGGCCCAATAGCCGCCCCAACCCAATACGTCATACGCCCAACGGCCGCCCAAAATCAGCCCCAAACTCAAAAATAGCCAGGCGACCAGCGTCCAACGCCGTGTCAGGCGGATCCAGGTATCATCCAACTTGCCGGACAAGAGCGCAGCCATGGCAAAAGCATAGGGGATGGTGAAACCCACGAAGCCTAGATACAACATCGGCGGATGGATAATCATGCCGGGGTGCCGCAGCAGTGGATTCAGCCCATTCCCATCTGGTGGTACAAATGCCAGACGGGCAAAGGGGTTTTCCACAAAGAGGGAAAGACCCAGGAAGAATATCTGGGTAAAACTGGCGACCATAATGGCATAGGGCATCAGTTCCCGCTGGCGTCGCCAGTTGCGCATCATGGCGGCGGCTGTAAACACTGCCAGCAAAAAATTCCAAAAGAGTAACGAACCGGCCTGCCCACCCCAAAGCGCCGTCACTTTAAGATAATCTGGCATGCCAATGCTGCTGACGCGCCAGACATATTCCACGGAAAAGTCATTGCGCAGCAGGGAAATGATCAAGAGAAAACAGGCCAGGGCCACCAGGGGCAAAGTGACAATGGTGGCATTGCGGGCGCTCTCTACCCAACGCGGCTGGTCGGTGCGATGACCATACCAGGCAGCAACGGCCGCGTACACGGCCGTGCCAAACGCAAACGCCAAAGCGATATAACCAAGATCAGGAATCATAGGAAATTACCAATTATGAATTATGAACAAGACAGGAGTTCACGCATCACGCATCATGCATCACGTCTTACGGGTTCGGGTTATGCAGTGCCGGGTCCATTTCTTCATACCGAGTGGGGCACTTCAGCAGTAGACCACCGGGGTTGGCATAGAAGACGCCATCTTCGCCGGCGCTGCCTTCGACCAATGCCTGCGCCTGGTCTTGCAGCAAGTCAGGCTTGGGTTCATTCATGGCTACCACATGCAGCCGGGGCGCATTGGGGTTGTTCAGGTCATCTACAATGTCAAACTCCAGGCGCGTGGTGGTGGCGTCTATCTGGATGAACTGCACCGTATCACCAACCACCCACCCGGCGACGCGCAAATCGCGCCCGGTCAGGCGATCCTGGTCGGCATAAAACTCGTTCACCGTTTTGTAAAGTTGGGTGTTGCCACTCATCGCATTCACCACCAGGAAAATGATGGCCGCAAAGAGAACCACACCGCCCACGACAAACTTGAGGCGGTTACTTTTTTTACCGATCAAACCATCGCCTTGGTTTGTCCAGGTTGTATCAGCCATTTTCAACTCCTTTTATTGCAATTAGCGATCAGGGATTGGAGGTCAAATCTTCCCATTTTCCCGCTGGCTAATCTGCATCATCCACAAAATCACTTTCGTCAGTTTCTAAAATTTCTAACGCCTGTGTCTCGTATTCAGCGGGCACGGCCACATAGCCCATGCCTAACAACCCTACGGTCAGGCCAAACGCCTGACCGGCGCTTTCCTGCCAGACACGAACGGGGATGCCTTCGCTCTGCAACCGCCCGCCCACAATGGTGGCATTGGTGATTCCGGCAGTTTCTGCAACCACTTTCCACTTCACCTCTGTTTGCCCACCGGGAATTGTCTCTTTGGCAGCAAGAGGCTTGGGAATAGAAGAATCATCTGGGCCAGAATCATAGGGTAATGCGGTTGGTGGGGTGGTCGTCATAATAATTTAGTTTACTCCCATCTCTGCTAAATACAGGTATCAATCGGGATTATACTTTACATCGCCTAATCATGTTAATTTTGGCGGGCGGCATTATGTGTCTGCTAAAGAATTGGCCGGTCACGGCCGTTAACCATTGCACAGCCAGACACCGCATACCCATTTCATGTTACGCCCAAGTATAGGCATCCCCATCATGTGGGGGGAAGGTGAGAAATCACGGTTAAGGCATGATGGATGTCACCATATGGCCTCCGTAGTGGTCATAGCCTACGGCCAATGCTAGAATTTCTGGCATGAGTAGCGTAGAGCAACTGTTAGGCGAATTAGACAGCGCCCGCGAGCAACTGTTGATGGTCATTGAAATGCTGCCGGATGATGCATTGACCCAACCGGAAGTCGTGGGTGACTGGTCTATTGCTGACGTGCTGGTCAATCTGACGGTGTGGGAATCAGAACTGGTGACGGCGTTGATGCAGATTGAGCAGGGCAAACGCCCCACCCGGCTGCTGGCAGCGTTGGCCGCAGCCGACACCTACACTCAGGCGCGGTATGAAGAAAACAAGGGACGGGAACTTGACCGCGTATTCGATGATCTCATCAAAGTGCGTCTGGAATTAGAAGAGTGGATAGAGATGTTTGCTGACCGGGATTTGGCGGATGCGCGGCGATACAAATGGCTGCACGGCCGTACCCTGGCCCAACTTATCAGCCAAATCACCATCGAAAACGAGCGCCGTTACCTGCCCACCATTACCGCGTTTGCCCAGGCATGGCAGACCAAAGAAGAGGAAATGGCCCAAGAGGGCGTGATTCCCTTAACAACCATCTCCATCCTGAACCCAACCGACGAATAACACAATCCCTACTTTCTCGTTTCGTCTTTGACCCTTTGGCCTCTTTGCCTCTTTGCGTTAAATAAGGTGAGAACCATGACAAGCCAAATCTCAGACACAGTTTATCAGGCCGCCCACCAGGACGCGGTGTTGGTTGATCGCAGCAGTCTGGACATATTGAAATTCACGGGGCAGACACGGCTGGATTTGCTCCACCGCATGTCTACCAACAGCGTAAATGGCCTGCGCTCCGGCGAGGGTGCAGCCACCGTATTGACCACCGACATTGCCCGCATCATTGACCGCCTGATTCTTTATGCCAGCAGTGACACGGTTTACTGCCTGACCGGCGAGAACAACGCCAACAACATCGCCCGCTACCTGATGCGATTTGTTTTTTTTAACGATGATTTTCACATTGAGGATTTAAGTGCGGACACGGCCGTGTTCGCCCTTTACGGCCCCCAATCCAGAGCCAGACTCACGGCCGCCGGTTTCCCGGATGAGGAACTGCCGCTGCATCACTGGCGCGAATGTCAGATCAACGGCCGTACCGCCTACCTGCACCACACCGACCCGCTCAACGGCGACGGCTTTTTCGTCATGTGCCAGATGACCGACCGGGACGCGCTGTGGGATCACCTGGTCAACCAGGGTTTGGCGGTGGCTGACGAAGCGGCGTTTGACTTTTTGCGCATTGAAGCGGGGATGCCGCGTTACGGCCGTGAACTCACCCTTGACTACATCCCCCTGGAAGCTGACCTGTGGGATGACGTCTCGTTCAGCAAAGGGTGCTATACCGGGCAAGAGATCATCGCCCGCATGGAAAGCCGCGGCAAACTGGCAAAACGGCTCAGTAAACTGCAACCCGAAACCCCGATACAGCCCGGTGATGACATCCTGCAAGATGGCAAAAAAGTGGGTGTTTACACCTCGGTGGCCGAAGGGCCAGGTGGTTTGGTGGCGTTGGGGTATGTGAAGACAAATGTGTAATGATGTAGTTGGGTAATTGACCAGTCAATTACCCAACTACATCATTACATATGAATCGCCTGCCCCTCCACCGCGTGCGCCGCTTCCATCAGCGCCTCGCTAAGTGTGGGATGGGCGTGGACGTTACGCGCAATTTCTTCGGCCGTCAATTCCGCATTGTGCGCTAAGGTCAGTTCTGGCAGCAGTTCCGTTACATCTGGCCCCACCATGTGCGCCCCCAAAATCTCGCCATAACGGGCATCAGCAATAATTTTCACAAAGCCCTCTTTCTCGCCTAATCCCAACGCCTTGCCATTGGGCTGGAAGGGGAACTGCCCCACCTTCACCTCATAGCCGGCTTCTTTCGCCTGCGCTTCCGTGTAACCAAAGCTGGCAACCTGGGGCACACAGTAGGTGGCGCGGGGCATCATGCGGAAATCGAGCGTCTGCGTATGCACCCCGGCAATACTCTCCGCCGCCACCAGGCCCATCGCCGACGCGATGTGCGCCAGCCGGTATTCGGTAGCCACATCACCGATGGCGTAAATGTGGGGCACATTGGTGCGCATCTGCCCATCAATGGCAATTGCCCCCCGCTCGGTCAACTGAATACCCGCTTTCTCCAGGCCGATATTTTCCACGTTAGGCTGGAAGTTAATCGCCAGCATCACCTGGTCCGCGTCCAATGTACTGCCATCGGGCAGGGCCACTTGTGCGCCATTATCGGTAGACTGGATGCTTTTCACGGCCGTGTTCAACAACAACTTCACCCCCAGCTTCTTATATGCCTTCTCCAACACATCGCTCACTTCCGGCTCTTCCATCGGCAGCAAGTGACTCATCATCTCCACAATCGTCACGTCCACCCCGTAATTGGCCCACATATAGGCAAATTCCACGCCAATAACGCCACCACCAATGATGACAAATTTCTTGGGCGGATTGTCCGTTAGAATCGCTTCCTTATAAGAGATGATGTGTTTGCCGTCAAACTGCACACCCGGCAGGCTGCGTGGCCGCGCGCCGGTAGCAATGACGATGTTCTTGGCTTCCAGATTAGTTGTGCCCCCATCTTTCAGCGTCACCTTCAAGGAATTGGCCCCGGTCAACTGTCCACTGCCCTCAAAGGTGTCAATTTTGTTCTTCTTCATCAAGAAGCCAACACCCTTCACCAACCGGTCGGATACCTGGCGGCTGCGTTTGAACGCCGCCGCATAATCCAGCGACAGGTTATCAAAGCTAAAACCAAACTCTTTGCCCCGGTGTTGCAGCGTGTGCGCCACTTCCGCATTTTTCAGCAGCGCCTTAGAGGGAATGCAGCCCACGTTCAAACAAACGCCGCCCCAATACTCCCGCTCCACAATAGCCACTTTTAGTCCCAACTGGGCCGCACGAATGGCCGCCACATACCCGCCCGGCCCCGCTCCCAGCACCACAACATCATATTGATTCGCCATTTGTCACTCTCCATTTGGTGTGTTTTTGTGTTTGTGTGTGTTCAGGTGAACAGGTTTGATTATATCCCAACAAACAAGTGCGACGCACCTTTGAGGTGCGTCGCACTTACCGACCCTTATCACAATAGCCAGTTTGGACTACAGACAGAGGCACGGCCGTCTGTTTACCATCCCGTTCGTAGCAGGCGATTCATCGCCACCAAAAGGCGATAGATCGCCTACTACAAACTTGTTTTGAGGAGAATGATAATGCAGCAACGATTTTTGCTTGTGATAATTGTGATTGGGGGTCTGATCATGGGCATTCAATGGTGGAGCCACACCATTGTACCTCCTGTTGCCGCTGGGGGGATTGCGGCGCCCGTGCTCAAGTGGCAATTGGGCGGCTGTAACGGCATCTGGTGCGAAACCGGCTGGTATGCATCCCCCGCCGTCGCCGACCTGGACAACGACGGCGCGCCAGAAGTGCTGGCTTCCCCTTACGCCCTCTTTGCCCTCAACGGCGAAAACGGCGCCATCCAATGGGAAGTTGACCCCCCTGGTGGCCGCACCTGGCCCGGTGTGGTGGTAGCCGACATTGACAACAACGGCGACCTGGAAGTAGTGGTCGCCCAGGGCAGTGGCTACCTGACCGTCTACGATCACCTGGGCAACCAGGTATGGAGCCGCCGCCCGGAAACAAACGAATTACGCGGTCTCTCTGCCTATGATCTGGATGCTGACGGCTCGCTGGAACTAATTGTCACCGTTACCGGCGACGAAATAAACACCTACATCTATGAACACGATGGCAGCCTGCGTCCCGGTTGGCCGCAGCTCAACAACGACAGCGGCTACGGCTGGGGCGTCTATAATGACAACGCGGCCATTGGTGACCTGGATGGCGATGGACTAGGGGAAATCGTTGTGCCTTCTGACGTGCATTATATTAATGCCTATGAAGCAAATGGCAGCCAGATACAAGCCCACACCATGTATGGTGACAAAGGGTGGGGCAAAGTGGGCATCTGGGAAAGCCTGGCCACGGAACTGCGCGGTTGGGGGCAATGTAATGGCGTGCGCGCCGAAAGTTACCGCACCAATTTTGCCGATGGCCCGGCAGTGATTGCCGACGTGAACGGCGACGGCGTGAATGAGGTGGTGGTGACGGGCAATGTGTATGACTGCCACGCCGGTTATCCGCCGAGCAAATACATTGGCGTCTACATTTTTAACGCCGACCGCAGCCGTTTCAACCAGGGTGGGTTTGATTGGCGCACCGTGCCGGTGGATACCGGCGCGCCGTTGGCCGAAGATTACAACGTTATTGAGAGCGCCCTGCCCAACCCGGTGGTGGCCGACCTGGATGGCGACGGCCGTATGGAAATCCTGTTCGCCTCGTATGACGGCCGTCTACACGCCTTCTGGTTGGACAAAACCGAACACCACAACTGGCCCTACAACGTCGCCGCCACCGGCCCCGGCATTCGTTTTGCCTCTGAACCAGTGGTCGCCGATTTAGACAACGATGGTTTTGCCGAAGTAATTTTCACCTCCTGGCCGCAAAAAAGCGGCAATTACACCGGCAAACTGCACATTTTGAACTACCAGGGACAGGTCATTCACGCCATTGATTTGCCCGCCGCCTCCGGCAATCCCAGTTGGAACGGCGCATTAGGCGCGCCCACCATTGCCAACATTGACGCCGACGCCGACCTGGAACTGGTACTGAATACGGCACATGCGGGGGTGGTAGCTTATGATTTGCCGGGCACGGCCAATGCCAGAATCCTGTGGGGCACCGGCCGGGGCAACTATCAACGCACCGGTTCTTTTCTGGTGGGCAGCCTGCGTAACGCCAGCGTCAGCGCCACACCTGCCACACCCGCCGCCGGGGAATTGGTCACTTACACCATTCACCTGAAAAACAGCGGCCCCCTGCTGCCAGGTGTCAACATGACCAGCACCATTCCGGTGGATACAACCTTTGCGGGGGAACTAACGGCTTCGTCGGGCACGGCCGTGTATGCTGCCGGGCAGGTAACATGGAGCGGCGCAGTAGCCGGGCAGATGCCCGTCACCATCCGTTATGCCGTCCGCATCAACGACGACGTGACCGCATCACAAGCAATCTGGAGTACGACATTGGTCAATGATGGCCAAGGCAATATGCACACACTGACCGCTCTGGTGATCGCCAATGGGCAATCGGCTTATTTACCGGTGGCCCTACGGCCGTAGAAAGGGAAACTGGTGGCTGGTAATTAGCGCCAGCCACCAGCAACAATCAATTGCCATTCCGCAGCGATACATCAATCGCCGGGACGGGGTCAGCATCAGCCAGGTTGAGCTTCACAAAAAGCCAGGGCGCATAATAAGCGGCCCAGATGACCACCAGGAAATAACGCAAAATACGGAAAGGGATTCCCACCGCCAATGGGTCACTGGGAAAAACCTGACGCAGCCCGGCCCATAAAGCCACCAGCACCACAATGCCGATCAGATAACGCACCACCCGTTTCCACCAGATGCCATCGGCGCGGAAACGCACCCGGCTGCTCTCCAGCACAATGCCCACGCCAAACCCCAGCAGCAGGCCAAACGCCTGCGCGGCGGCGCTGATGCTGCTTTCTTCAGCAGCGGGGATATAAGAAGCCCAGGGCACGGCCGTGTCCGGCGCACCGAGCAATAAACGAATCACGATAAAGCTCATGCCCATCACAATGGGAATCAGAATCATCACCAGTAAGCGCTGGCCCAATATCCGTTTGCTAAAACTGCCGCCCCAACGCCGGTCAACCACCACAAATCCGACCAGCGTGATAACCGCCAGCAAAAAACCGGCAATTGTGTCATGAATAAAGTGCGCCCCCAGGTAAATGCGGCTGAGCGCCATCAAAAATACCATGATGACTGCCAGCAACCAAAACCAGGAACGGCTCACCCAGGCCGCCAGAAAGAAGTAAAAGACTGTGGCATTCTGCGTATGACCGCTAGGTATACCATACCCCTCCTCGCGGGTATCCAGCCCCACACTGGCATCCACCCAAAACGGCCGTGGCCCCCGAAACAGTTGTTTACCAATGGCGTTCACAAACACTGTAAACAGGAACAAATAACCCAACTGCTTGCCCAACTGTTTATTGAAGCACCAAAAAATGAGAGGAAAAACCAGCAGATAAAACTCTTCCCGCCCTAAATCGGTAATGAAATAGAAAAAACCTTCAAGCTGCGGATAACTCGTTTGCAGCCAGGCAATAAAGGTCAACCCTAAATCCCAGGCTTGCTGCCATGTTTGGTCCATCACATCCTCCTTCCCAGACCCATGCCAGTCCCGATTTTTGCTGCTTCCTCCCCATCTCTTCCTGATTCACATTGTAACTCTGCATGTGAGAAAGTAGCAAACGGCCGTTGCAACTGGTAGGCAGCACACTATAATCCCCTTTAAGATAAAGAGATAACTTTCCATGGAGGGAAACACATGACAACAAGAATTTTAGTAGTTGAAGATGAAGAACGTATCCGCCAATTTTTACAGCGCGGTTTGACCTATGAAGGATATCGGGTGGACACGGCCGTAGATGGCCCCACCGGTCTGGAACTTGCCCGCGAAAACCCACCCGACCTCGTTTTATTAGACATTATGCTGCCCGGCATGGATGGACTGGAAGTTTGCCGCCGCTTACGCGCCGTCAGCGAAGTACCCATCCTCATGCTCACCGCCAAAGAGACTATCGAAGATCGTGTGGTCGGTCTGGACGCCGGCGCCGATGACTACCTGGTCAAGCCCTTTGCCTTTGATGAACTGATGGCCCGCGTGCGCGCCCTACTGCGGCGCACAGCCCCCGCCCAACCCCAGGTTTTCCGCTTTGCCGACCTGGAATTGGACACCGGCACCCGCCAGGGACGGCGCGGCGGTCGCATCTTTGACCTGACAGCCAAAGAGTATGAACTACTCGAACTGTTCATGCGCAACCCACGCCAGGTGCTCACCCGCGACCTCATTTTTGATCGCGTCTGGAATTACGACTTTGGCGGTGAAAGCAACATCATCGAAGTCTATGTGCGCTATCTCCGCCAAAAAACTGAAGAAGGCGGCCAGTCACGTCTGATTCACACCGTGCGTGGCATTGGGTATGTCCTCCGCGAAGAGTCATAAACTTGTCCATTCAAAATCGCCTATTTGTTATCTACACAATTATCTTCATGGTGGCCTTTATCATGTTCACCATGATTGTCTATTACCTGCCTCTCAGCCGTATTCGGGCCGAGGTGGACCGTGATCTGGTCGCTTTGGCCGCCGAAATTCAACGGCTAGACATTGTGCGCAGCCCCGACGGTTCGGTAAATATTGCCATTGCCCCCGATCTCTCTACCTTGCGCACCGCCTCCACCTTTTTTGTCGTCACGGATTTACAAGGTAAGGGCGGCATTCGATCACGAAATTTGGCTTCCTTTGAGGGGCTGCTAGACCCTGCCGGGCTGGTTGGCGAGACGCAGGTTTTCCATGATGTGACACACGGTGACACCTCCTTACGTGTTGTCACGGTTCCCCTATATGAACCTGTGGGAAGCCAACGGGTTCATATAGGGTACGTGCAGGTAGCCCGCCTGTTTGACACATACGAACGATTTAGCCGCTTTCTCGTTTTGGGCCTGTTTGTAGGTTTTGCGGGGGCTACCGCCTCCCTGTTTTTGGCCGTTCTGGTGACGCCCAGTTCCTTCAAGCCGTTGGAAGATATTGCCGATGTCACCCGGCAAATCACCAACGCCGATGACCTGAGCCGCCGCGTCCCCTATACTGAACGCGAGGATGAAGTGGGCATCCTGGCACGCTCCTTTAATCAATTGCTGGAGCGGTTAGAAAATCTATTTCAAACCCAACAGCGCCTGCTGGCTGACGTCTCCCACGAACTGCGCACACCACTCACCACCATACGTGGCAATGTTGACCTGATGCGCCGCATGGGGGAAGTAGACGAGGATTCGCTGCAAATTATTCAAGAAGAGGCGGAACGTATGACGCGGCTGGTAGGCGACCTGTTGCTGCTGGCACGGGCTGATGCCGGCAGCCTGCCCCTGGAACGGAAGAAGATCGAACTGGACGGTCTGTTTTTTGAAGTGTACCGACAGGTCAGCCTGATTGATAAAAACGTCAGTGTGCAGATGAAAGAAATTGACCAGGTGTGTGTCATGGGGGACCCAGACCGTCTGAAGCAACTGATGTGGAACCTAATCGGCAATGCACTGAAGTACACGCCGGCTGGAGGACAGGTCTCGCTTAGCCTTTCCCAAAAAGATGGCTGGGCCTGCATTGAGGTCAGCGATACGGGTGTAGGCATTCCCCCACAGGATTTGCCCTATGTCTTTGAACGTTTTTACCGGGTGGATAAAGCGCGTACACGCCACCAGGGGGGGTCGGGCCTGGGTCTCTCAATTGCCCGCTGGATTGCTCAGGCGCATGGCGGGCGCATTTCAGTTGTCAGTGAAGTGGGGGTGGGCAGCACCTTTAGCGTGTGGCTGCCTGCCATCAATACAACTGTAGTGATGGCTGAAGATAATGGGGACCTGGAGGCAACCCGCCCTGGAATGCGGGTATTAAGTGGGCCGTTCCGACGGCCGTAACGCCACTCAAACAGAACCCGTTTAACGATTCCGCCGCGAATACAAATACACACCGAGGCCGATGATCAGCAACGGCCAGAAAAGACCGCCCAACCAACCCCACTGATGTGCCAGGAAAAAGAGACCCAGCACAATAAGCACCACCCCAATAGCCGACGGCTGGCCTAACCGTTTAGCGCTGTGGCCCATATCATCCAGGTTTTCTTTGAGAACGGCCGTGCCCCCACTCGCCCCATCCATTTGCGGCATAATCAGCCACAACACCAGATAAATAATAAACCCCATCCCGCTGGCAAATGCTAACAAAACAAACAACAAACGAACCCAGATCACCTCGATATCCAGATAGGAGGCAATGCCGCCACATACCCCGGCAATCACCTTCTCCTGTTCGCTGCGTTCTAACTTATTTTCCGACATAATAGCCTCCGGCTTTTTGAATTGCCCCCTATACGCCTGGTTTGGGGCGTAGTTGCAGGCAACAGCGCCAGGCACAGGGCATAACCGTCTCGCCAGACCAGAACCTGCGACCTGTGCCTGGCGCTGCCCATCCACATTTGACTTTTACCCCTGCGTATGGGAGAATTTCCCCTGATTCGCCCCTGTAGCTCAGAGGATAGAGCGTTGGTCTCCGAAGCCATGTGCCCGCGTTCGAGTCGCGGCAGGGGCACACACCCATGACTATAAAAGGCCACCCCCAGCGGTGGCCTTTTTCATGCACTGGCCGAAAGCTCCGTCAGCAGCACTTCCAGTTCGAACTGATTAAAGTGATAAGCCTCGTGGCAGTAATGGCAATGAACGATGGCTTCCCCCTCAGTGTCCAACAGGTGGGCCACCTCGGCCGCACCCAGCAGCGCTAATGCCTGCCGGGTGCGCTGCCAGCTACAATCACAGGAAAACCGCAACGGCCGTTGTTCCAGCACCTCATACGCCATCCCCGCAAAAACCAGCGCCAGCACCGCTTCTGGTGACTGACCTTCAGCCAACAGGTCGGCAATGGGCGGCAACTCTTGCAGCCGTTCTTGCAACGTTGCTATCACCCCGGCCTGCCCCTGCCCTGGCATTTCCTGAATGAGCAGACCACCCGCCGCCACTATCTGCCCGGTCTCATCCAACACTTCGCCTAATTGCACGGCCGTTGCAATCTGCTCCGACTGCTCAAAATACGCCTGTAAATCCTGGTTCAAGTCACTGACCATCAGTTGGGTCACACTCTCCACCATCTCTTTCAGGCGCAAATCTTTCACCACCGTCAGCAAACCGGCCCGGCCCATGGCCGCTTCCAGATCATACTGCCCGTTGACCAAAGGCAAGTCAACATCAGGCACGTTCACGTAACCACGCACACGGCCGTAGCTATCCGCCTCGGCCAATACTTTTTGCAGCGGGCCATTGCCCTCATATTTCAAAGCCACACGTTGTCTCACCTTTAACAACGCCCCCAACAGGGCCACCCCGGTGAGCGCCCGGCCTAAAGCTACACTTGCCGCCGGACTGGTCTCATGCCGCTGCGCCGCTTCCTGCACCAACCCGGTAGTGACACAAACAAACGCCCGCACCCCCACTTCTTTGGCTATAATTCTAACCAGATAATCCGCCATAAAATGCCTCCAACATGGTAGTATGAATGATAGTTATACGGCCGTTCGCCACTGCTGGCAACGGCCGTGTCTATGAAATCCGTTAGCGCATCCGCCATTTGCCCATTCCCCCATTTCGCGCAAAATTACGGCGATTTGCAAAATCACCCTACATTATTGAAGGGGTCTAACATGGATGCGGCACATTACGATGAATGAAAATTCATCCTTCATCATTCATAATTTCCAAAGGAGACAGGCATGGAAACCATCACTTACCAGGGCTGGCCGAACTGTGTGCGGCTGGCGAACGATAGCATTGAACTCATCGTCACGGCCGACGTTGGCCCGCGCATTATCCACTTTGGTTTTTTGGGCGGCGCCAATGAATTTGCCACCGTGCCCGAACAAACAGGGCAAACCGATGGCGATGAATGGCGCATTTATGGTGGGCATCGCCTGTGGCACGCCCCCGAAGCCCAGCCACGCACCTATTACCCGGACAACACCCCCGTGGCGGTGGAAAAACACGATGGGTTTGTGCGTTTTATTCAACCGCGGGAATCTACCACCGGCCTGCAAAAAGAGATAGATATTGCCCTGGCGACTACCGGAGCGCAGGTGACTGTGACCCACCGCATTCACAACCACACCCTGTGGCCGCTGGAACTGGCCCCCTGGGCTTTGTCGGTGATGGCCCCTGGCGGCACGGCCGTACTCCCCCTGCCGCCACGTGGTTCCCACAATGACAATCTGCTGCCCAACACACAGCTCATCCTCTGGGCTTACACCAACATGGCCGACCCTCGCTGGCATTGGGGCCAACACTATGTGCTGCTGCGCCAGGAACCGGGCAATACTGTCTCCCAAAAGGTGGGTGCATTTGTGAGCGATGGCTGGGTGGGCTATGCGCGGCACGGCCGTTTCTTCCTCAAAACCTTCGCCGTGCAGCCAGACGCCCGTTATCCCGACATTCATGCCAACGTCGAATTATTCACCTGCGACTTCATGCTGGAAGTGGAAACGTTGGGGCCATTGGTGACACTGCTGCCGGGCACGGCCGTCAGCCACGCCGAAAACTGGTTCCTCTTTCAGGGTGTGCCCATCCTCACCAATGACGCCGATGTAACGACGCACATTGTGCCTTTGCTGCCAGCCTAAATCTAAGCCCGCGCTATTACCAGCGCCGCTCATCCTTCCCGCGCTGCACCGGTCAGGCTGTTGCCGATAAACCCTCCCAACGCACCGGTGACGCCGCCGATGGCGCCATAAAAAACAATGCTGCAAATGGCCCCGACAGCTACCATCACCACCATCATACTGCCCATCTGGTCCATCATCTGCGCTACTTCCGGGCCACCCACGCTCACAATTTGCCCCATAAAATCGCCGACCAAGGGGAAAATGACGACCAAAGAAAGAATGGTGCTGACCAGATAGCCGGCAACCACTGCCAGCGCCCCGGCTACCGCGCCGGCTGCCGCTTCGCCCCCCATGGCATGAGGCTCATACCGGCGGTGTACCACCACATAAGCCGCGCCGGCGCTAATGCCGGAAAAGAGCCAACTCAGACATTGCAGCAAATTGGCGACGCTGGAAAGCACCATCATGCTTTGAAAATCTTCGCCAAACAATGCAGCCATGGGGTCAGCCGACGTATTAATCTCTTCCAGAGTGGCCGGATCAAAAATGGGGGAGGTGATGACGTTTTGGAATGAACGATAACCAATAATCAAACCAACCAGACTACCCACTATCCAGATAACCGCGCCAATCGCCACGGCCGTTACCAGCGGTTCCATGCGTATTTTCATTGTCCCTCCAAATTTGTCGCGTGATTTTGCCCGATTGCCCTACTCAAATTCGCAGATGGGCCGCGGCGTCCACAATTTGGCATCCCCATCTTGCGCCGCCGTGATCACCCGCAGATTATCGGTCAGGAAATGCCAGGAGACAACCATATAGACCCAGTTGATCTTAACCTGAAATAAGCCCCACAGAAGCCGGGAAATTGGGTTTCTTGCCCAAGATGAGAATAGCGTCATCCCCTTCATTTTCTGAGTGAATCTGGCTACAATAACAATCATTCGTAGTGCTAAAAAGTTCATCTGGTTGTTGCCCTTTGTGTGCAGGCCAACGTCTCGTTTTCTAGCCATCATTTCTCCCTGCTTTGAGATCGGCATATTGTCTTTTTTCTTCATCCGCTGTTTGACTAAACACACCGCTTTGCCCCAAAAGCCTCAATGACCAGACCAAGGTTGTAAACATGATTGACCAACATCTGGAAGAAGCCCAAGTTATCACCGTACCCGTCTCGCTGGAAATGGCCCCGGATGGTTTTGCCCTACGCCACAAATTGCACGGCCACCACAATATCATTTACGAAATCGCCTGGTCGCCCGACGGCCGTACCCTGGCTTCCGTCTCCGCAGACCGCACCGCCCGCCTCTGGCGGTTGCAAGGGGACAAGATGGTGGGCATCCCGGTCAGTCATGCTGATTATGTCTTTTGCGTGACCTGGTCGCCGGACGGCCATCTGTTGGCTACCGGCGCCAATGATGAAACGATTCGCCTGACCAACGGCCGTACCGGAGAACCCATCCGCGACCTGACCGGGCACACCGGCCCCATTTACAGCGTGGCCTGGTCGCCAGACGGCCGTATCCTGGCTTCCGGCTCATTTGACCGCACCATTCGCCTGTGGGATAGCGCCAATGACTGGGACAGCCAGGAATTTAGCGGCCACCAGGATTGGATCATGAGCGTGGCCTGGTCACCCGACGGGCACATTTTAGCCGCCGCCTCCCGCGATAAAACCATTTCCTTCTGGGATATGCGCCAGGGCAAGCTGTTCCGCAAACTGCGCGGCCATTTTGACATCATCAACCATATCGCCTGGTCGCCGGATGGCACACTGCTGGCTTCTGCTTCGGACGATATGACCGTGCGCCTATGGGATGCTGCCGCCGGGCGGCTTCAGGCTGTGTTGGAAGGGCATACCGACCTGGTACTGTGTGTGCGTTTTTCGCCTGATGGGGCACTGTTGGCTTCTAAATCCCGCGATGGCACGGTGCGGCTATGGCGCTGCGACACCTGGGAACTGGTGGCTACCCTGAACGAACCGCTCAAATCGGACTTTAATGCCGGCCTGTCCTTTCACCCACAGATGCCGCTTCTGGCGACGCTGGGCGCCGGCGACCGCACCATCCGCATCTGGCATCTGGATGATGTAACCCTGCTGGGGGCCAACTTCACCACCGAAACATGGCATTACCGCAATGCCAAAGTAGTGTTAGTGGGTGATACCGGCGTGGGTAAATCAGGGCTGGGGCTGGTATTGTCAGGCCGCCCCTGGGTGCGCACCGGCTCCACACATGGCTGCAAGGTGTGGACGTTTGGCAATGAGACAATTACACTGCCAGACGGCCGTCAGGAAACCCGTGAAACCCTGCTCTGGGACCTGGCCGGACAGCCTGGCTATCGTCTCACCAACCAGCTTCATCTCAACGAAGTGGCCGTCGCCCTGGTGGTGTTTGACGCCAGCAACGAAATGGAACCGCTGGCCGGCGTGCGCCATTGGGATCGGGCGCTACGCCAGGCTACCTATCGTCAAGCAGACGCCGCCCTGCCCATGACCAAATATCTGGTGGCTGCCCGCGCCGACATCAGCGGCGTCTCCGTGTGGCACAGCCGCCTGCGCAGCCTGGTGCGCGAAATGGGCTTTGATGGTTACTTTGAGACCAGCGCCAAAGAAGGCTGGCAAATTCCCGAACTGCACGAAGCCATTCGCAATGGCATTGACTGGGAATCCCGGCCACACGTCAGTTCCAATGAACTATTCCAATCAATCAAGCAGTTTTTCATCGAACAGAAAAAAAGCGGCCATATTCTTTCTACCACCGACGATCTGTTCCGCCTCTTTTGCCAGACCCACCCCCACCAATCGGCTGGGGATTTGCAGGCGCGGTTTGAAACGGCGCTCAGCCGCATGGAAAATCGGGGGCTGGTGCGGAAATTGCGATTTGGCAGCTACGTGCTGCTGCAACCAGAACTGCTAGACGCTTATGCCTCTGACCTGGTAAATGCGGCCCAAAACAGCGCCGATGGCCTGGGTACACTACCAGAAACAGAGGCGTTGAACGGCCGTTACCTCACCCCCACCCACACCAACCACGTCAATCCCCAACAGCAAAAACTACTGCTCATCGCTACCGTAGAAGAGCTCATCCGCCATGAAATTATCCTCAAAGAGCCGGGCGAAACGGGCGCCGACCTGATTTTCCCCTCCAAGTTCACCCGGCCCGGCCCGGCCGTGCCCGACGTGCCCGGTAAAACCATTCGTTTTACCTTTGAAGGGTCCGTGCGCAACATTTACGCCGTCCTCACCGTGCGCCTGGCGCACAGCCGCCTGTTTGAAAAACAGGAGATGTGGCAAAACGCGGCTACCTTCACAGCCACCGTCGGCGGCGTGTGTGGTTTATACCTACGTGAAATAGAGGAAGGCATGGCGGAGTTGACGCTCTTTTATGATGAAGCCGCCAGTGAAGCCACCCGTTACCAGTTTGAGGATTATGTGGCGGTGCATCTGGAACGGCGGGCGTTGCCCGGTTCCATTACACGGGAACGGCTGTTCATCTGCGACCACTGCCGGGTGCCGGTAACGGCGCAGCAGGTGGCGGCGCGCCGGGCGCGCGGGTTGAAACAGATGAACTGCCCGGTGTGTGACCACCCCATTTCGCTGCTAGACGGCCGTGAACGCCTGGCCCAGCCGGTCACATCCGTCGTCGCTGAGATTGACGAAGCCGCCGACGCCCACCGCGACCGGGATGTGGCCGAGCTGATCCTCAAGGGCAAGGTGACAACCAACGACTATGATGTCTTTTTGTGTTACAACGATGCAGACGCTACGGCCGTGAAAGCGATTGCCGACCAACTGCGGGAACGGGGCGTCTTACCCTGGCTGCTGCCGCCCACCCAAACTGTCACCGCCGACGCGCTTTCCCAAATTCGCTCCGTCGCCATCTGCGTGGGGCGGGGCAAAGTTCCCTGGCGAGACAATGAAACGGTCAAGCTATTGCAACATTTTGTCAGCCAGGGCATTGGCCCGTTTATCATTGTGGCCCTACCCGGCTGCCCGGATGGTATGCATTTCCCCGATGGCATTTTGCAGGTGAACTGGCGCGGCCAGGAAGCAGCAGGGGTTGATATGCTGGCCTCTTTCATTCAGGCCAAACCAAAATCTGAGTTAGAGAAGTAACCGGCTATCGGACAGCCCGCGTACTTGCCCTCACTTCCCCGCCTGCATACAATCGCCCTATGGCCGATGAGCAAGAATTTCAGAACAGGCTGCGGCAGTTGGGCGTGGTCAAAGGCGCGCGGCAGTTAAAACCTGCCCCACCTATTGATCCGGCGCTGCGGGAATCGCTACGGCCGTCCCCCTCACCCCACACACCCGCCCAACCCCTTCTCACCCTGCTGCCCGGCGCGGAAATGATAGACACGGCCGTCGGCCAGACCCTCATCGTAGACCAGGTGTACCCGCTGCCCTACCGGCACGGCCGTCATGCCCTGGCCGACCTGCTGCACCACCAACCCGCCAGCCTGACGCCGCTGACGCGCGACGGCCGTTTTCAGGAATTGGATTTCCGCGACTTCCTCTTTCTGGACACAGAAACGACCGGATTGGCCGGGGCGTCCACCATCGCCTTCATGGTGGGCGTGGCCTACTTTGCAGGAGACGCGCTGGTGACGCGCCAATACTTTGTGCCCGATTTGGGCGACGAAGCAGCCATGCTCACCCTGCTCGATGAACTGCTGGCAGGCAAGGCGGGGCTGATTACCTTCAACGGCCGTACCTTCGACGTCCCCCTACTCGACACCCGCCACTTGATGAACCGCCAGCCCAGCCCGCTGCCGCACATGCCCCACCTGGATTTGCTGCCGCCCGCCCGCCGCCTCTGGCGCGCCCGGCTCGGCTCCGTCGCCCTCAGCGCGTTGGAACCGCCGCTGCTCGGCGTGCGCCGCACCCAGGATGATGTGCCCGGCTGGTTGATCCCTGGTCTGTACCACGACTACTTGCGCACCGGTGACGGCCGTGAACTGGTGCGCGTCTTTTACCACAACCAGATTGACCTGCTCTCCATGGTCACGCTGGCGGCGCGGGTGGCGCAGCAGTTCAGCCAGCCGCAAGCCGATGATGATGCCGTTGACCTGTTTAGCCTGGGGCGCTGGCAGGCCAGCCTGGGGCAAACCGACGTCGCCGAACAATGCCTGCGCTGGGCAGCGCAAGGGGAATTGCCGCTTGACCTGTATCACCAAAATTTGTTTGAGCTGGGGTGGTTGTTAAAGCGGCACGGCCGTCAGGCCGAAGCCGTCCCCCTCTGGCAGCAAATCGCCGCCACCAGTTTTGATGACGTGTCCGCCCACATTGAACTGGCAAAGTATTACGAATGGCACGAAAAAGACACAACCCAGGCCATCTACTGGACAGAGCAGGCCATCCGGCTGGCGCAAAGCTGGCCGCCCGACAAAGCCGGGTCGCCAACCCAGGCCACCCTGGTGCGCCCGGAATTGGAACACCGGTTGGCGCGGTTGAGAGGGAAATGATCCGCGAAGGACGCGAAGGAAACGCGAAGGGGATCGTGTGGCAGTGGGTGGTCATTTGGGGAGGCCTGATTTGGTGGCTGGTGGGGTGCGGTGGGCAAACGGCCGTACCCGTTGACGCCGCCCCCCTCCCCACATCCGTATGGACACCCACTGCCGTTTATACACCCCGATTCACGGCCGTGCCCCCGGCTACCCTCACGCCCCATCCCACCAGCAGCGCCACGCCCATCATCCCCACCGACACGCCGACGGTTACGCCCACCCCCTCGCCCACGCCGCGCATCCAGCCCACTTTCCCGCTAACGGTGACAGCGCCCTATCTGGATGAGCCACCCGCTGTCGTCCCCTGTGATGGCGAGGGCTTTCTCTTCCGCAGCCGGTTCCCCAGCCGGGTGGCTGGCCCCTGGCGCAGCTATCATGTCTACCTGCCACCCTGTTATGGGCAAGACGGCCGTACCTACCCCGTCCTTTACCTGCTGCCCGGCTCCATTCAGGAAGATGACCAGTGGCTCAACCTGGGGCTGGCCTGGCACGCGGATGGGGGGATTGGCGACGGCCGTTATCCGCCCTTCATCGCCATCATGCCCGCCGCCAATCCACTGGGTAATAATCTCTCCGGCGGGCCATACAGTTTGGAAGCGGTCATTGTGGAAGAACTGCTCCCCTATGTCGAAGCCAACTATTGCGCCTGGGCCGATCCCGCCGGGCGCAGTATTGGCGGGATTTCGCGGGGCGGCTATTGGGCGTTGATGGTGGCGTTCCGGCATGAGGGGTTGGTCACGGCCGTTGCCGGGCACAGCAGCTCCCTCCGCCTCAAAACCGACCCCGCCCCGTACAACCCATTGGCAAACTACGCCGACGCCGACCGCAGCCAACTGCGCATCTGGCTGGACTGGGGCGAAGAAGACTTCTTGCGGCGCGGGCAAGAAGATTTAGACCGGCTGCTGACCGCAGCAGGCATCCCCCACCAGACCACCGTCAACCCCGGCGGCCACAATGAAGATTATTGGGCTACACATCTCGTGGAATATCTGGACTGGCACACGGCCGTGTGGCCCCCCGACCGCACCGTCTACCCCCCCTGTGAGTAGGCTGCTCATTTGTCATTCCGACGAGTCTTCGAGGAGGAATCCCGCCTACTTGTGCAGGAATAGGATTCCTCGCTACGAAGACTCCACTCGGAATGACCAGAAAAAACCTTCGCGCTTTTCGCGCCCTCTGCGGTGTTACACTACTGGCCGAGCGATTCGGCGATCTTCAGCACTTCAGCCAGCGATAGCTGGTCCGCCTGCACCGCCAGCACATACCCATTCTCCGACCACAACAACATATTGATGGCCTGGCTGGAAACCAGCGACGAGGCAAACGGCAGCGCCTCAATCCACACACCCGGCTGCCCATTCACAACCACGTCGGTCATGGTGCGCCCACCCATGGGCACATCCTGAGCGCGTTCATCAAAGCCGGTGGTCTGGACGGCCAGATAACCATCCGTCGGCGAAAGGTAAGTGGCAAAAATGCCCATGCCATGCCCAATGCCATCATCGTCCACATATTCGGCGGCTACCAGTTCCACCTGGGTGAATCCGGCGGGCAGATAACCCGGCAGATAAGGCTGAAAACCGGCCTGGGCAATCGCCACTTCCAGCGGCGCGCCGGACAGGGCAGCGGGAACAATTGGCGTCGCCGTCGCTTCAGCCAGCGCCAACTGTTCTGGCGAAGGTGGCGCAATCAGCACCGGCTCACCGGCCGGGCGCTCACTGAGCGTCATCACACCAATCTGGCGCAAGAGGTTTGCGGCCATCGCCCGCGCCCCTGGCGACGCAGCCAGAGCGACGGCCAACACCAACAGCACGGCGGCAAAAGTCAGCGCCAGTCGGCGCTGGGGAAACTGAATCGTAGAAGTACGCATCGGTTTAGAAATCCTCCGGTAAAGGTCCGCCTCGAATTCCGCTCGTGGCGTTTTACGAAAGCGGGTTAGAAAATCATCGTTCATGGTGAAGCCTCCCATTCGCTGCGTAATGTTTGCAGCGTCCGATGGAGAATGACGCCGACATTGGATTCCGATAGTCCGGTGAGACCGGCGATGGCGCGGTTGGTGAGACCGGCGCCGTATTTGAGAGCCACCAACTCTCGGTCACGGTCTGCAAGCCGGGACAGGAGGAGGGACAAGCGGTTAAAGTCGGCCTGCTGTTGCGCCCACTCCTCCATATTTTCATCATGGGTGAGATGGCCCACTTCATGCAGCGGGATTTCTGGCCGCGTTTTACGATAGTGGTCGGTGGCCACCCGCCGGGCAATGGTGAACAGCCAGGTGGAAAAGGCCGCCAGGTCACGCCGGTAGCGGTGGCGATTGCGCCACGCTTTCTCAAACGTTTCGGCCGTCAGGTCTTCGGCCAGGGGGCCATCGCCGACGCGGTAGCGAAAGAAGTTATACACACGCGGCAGTTCGGCGTGGTATAGTTCGGCGAAGTCTGCTTCGGTGGCGGCGGCCCTGAACCAGGGAATGGAAAGTGATTTAGCCATCATCGAAACATTATACGGGGCAGAGAAAAAAGTATTACAGATGTAGGGCGATTTGGAAAATCGCGTTACGGATAACTTTCTATGGTAAAAGTCAAAATTTGTGGGACGACAAATCTGGAAGATGCGCTGCTGGCGGCTGAGGCGGGTGCGGATTTTCTTGGTTTTATTTTTTACCCACCGGGCAAACGGAGTATTACGCCAGAGGCGGCCCAAACCATCACGGCGCGGCTGCGGCAGCTAGACAACTGTCCGGTGCTGGTGGGGGTGTTTGTGAATGAAACGCCGGAACGGATGGCTGAAATCATGGCTGAATGCCAGCTAGACCTGGCGCAGTTGCATGGGGATGAACCACCCTGGCTGGTGGGGGATGAGCGGTCGCCGCTGTACGGCCGTGCCTTCAAAGCCCTGCGCCCCACCTCCCTTATCGAAGCCGAAACCGACGCCGAATGGTACACCCGCCCCGGCATGGGCGAGGCAGGTGGCGTACAGGTTTTGCGAAACGACAGAGACAGTACCCACCTGCCTCGCCCCTACACCCCATCACCTGCTCTCCTCATAGACGCCTATCATCCAACCCTGCGCGGTGGCACCGGCGAAACGGCCGATTGGAGCATGTGCGCCCACCTGGCCCAACAAATTCCCGGCCTGATGCTGGCGGGCGGCCTGACCCCAGACAATGTGGCCGAGGCGGTGCGGGTGGTACGGCCGTATGCCGTAGACGTTGCCAGTGGTGTGGAAAGCTCCCCCAGTCGCAAAGATCCGGCATTGGTGCGTGCGTTTATTGCTAATGCTAAATTCGTGAGGCGTGATCCGTGAACCGACGACGGCTCACGGATTACCGATTACGGTTTACGAAATCTTCTCCTTGCGCAAAGCCACCAGGAAAGCGCCGCCGAGGGCGAGCAGACCAATCACAAACACGGCCGTGCCCCATAACCAGGGGCGGGCCAGGGTGGACGTGGTTTGCTCTTGAACAGCGCGGGGCGTGGGTACGGCCGTGAGTACACTGGCGGCACGGATATTGGCGGCTACGGCCGTGCCTTCCGTCAATGGAAAGGAGATAGAAGTGGAGGTAGGGGTTATCGTCGCCGTTGGTGTGGGCGGTGTGGCCGTGGAAGTGGGCAGCGGCGTCGGTGTAGGAGTGTCCAGCGGGCGAATGCGCAGTTCATCACCTGGTTTGATGATGGCATTAGGTTCCATATCGTTGTATTCCAGCAATTGCTCCAGCGTCAGCCCGTAAGTCAGGGCAATTTCCCAGGGCGTCTGCCCGGCGCGCACAATGTGGTTAATGATCGGCGTAGGCGTCGGCGGCGGCAGTTCCCCTGCTGCCAGCCGTATTTTCACCTCCTGACCCGGCTGCAACACCGACTCTTCCGACAGGTTGTTGTACCACATCACATCACCAATGCGAACGCTGTACAGCGCGGCAATGGTCCACAGCGATTCTCCCTCGCGCACTTTGTGGGTGGTGGGTGGCGTGGGTGTGGGCGGGATGGGCGCACCCTCAGCCAGCCGGATGATGATCTCGTTGCCGGTATGCACAAAGGAATCAGCCTGCAAACCGTTATACAACAGCAAATCGGATAGGGGCACATCATAATGCGCCGCCAGCGACCAGAGCGCCTGCCCTTCCTGCACCACGTGGATTATGGAGCCATCTTCGCCCGGCTCGGCCAGAGTAATGGGCGTAATAAAAAGCGCGCCAGGGTAGTTGTTGTTGGCGATGGCGGCAGGTTGGATGGGCGCGTTACCCGGCTGCCCTACCACCAGAACGAAATAGTTAATGTCGCCTGCCCGGGCGTATCCGGCGCCGGCTTCGGTATAACGATTGGTGATGAGGGTGTTGTAGTGAGTGGGGCTGTTGACCCACCAGGTGAGGCCACGCGGCGCGGTCAGGTTGGTGCCGCCCACGATGTTCTCCGTCACCTGCCCGCTATAGCCGGCGGCATTGGCCCGGTCTTGCGGCCAGGAGCCACCATAGCCCATATGGCTGCTAAAGACGCCAAATTCGGCCATGTAGTTGGCCTGGTTTTGGGCAGCCGAAGCCAGCGCGCCATTGTAGGTAAAGGGGGGTAGTCCATTATTCAGGCGAAACTGGTTCACCTGCTGCAAAATAGCATCAGCCGATTGCGCTTTGGTGGTCTGAGTGGTGGCTCCCGCCAGCAGTATCAGGCACACAAGAAGCACGCCAAGTGTACGTTTTGTCATGGTGGGGAACTATAACAGGCACGGCCGTAGCCATCAAACACGCCCCCGCTTGTTTCACCAACTGCTAAATATGGGGCGTGAAACGTGAGACGTGAGACTTCACTCGTCACTCGTCACGCATCACGCATCACGCATTATACGCTTCCCACTTATCCACAGCCTGCTGGATCAGCGCCCGCAGCTTTTCGTTGGGAACGGCGGCTATATCCGGGTAGGACGCCCCATCTACCCAGATTTCCAGGCCGCCATCGGCGGCTGTGCCCAAATCTACCTGAACCTCGGCTAACGATGGTTCTTCTTGCATCAAACTGTACAGAATATCTTCCACCTGCTCGGCAAAGGGGGCGGCGACTTGTTCGCCCTCGTCATAGTCATACAGGGTAATGCCTTCGCCATCTGCTTTGGTGGCGGCGACTGTTTCTGGCGGTGGCATAGTGCGCAGCCAATCCGGTTTTTCGTCGGGGGACGACGGCCGTGTCAGATTCACCTGCTTCGCCTGCCGCCGCATCAGCCAATAGATGCCAACGATCAGCAGCGCCACCACAATAAGCAAAAGCCAGATAATTGCCGGAAAGTCCATGTTTCTGTCCTCCTGGTTCTCAGACCATGTGCCTGAACGTTGTGGAGATTATACAAAAAAGCGGGAAGGAAATGAATTCCCTTCCCGCTATTCGCCAGGTCACAAAACGTTGTGGTTAGGGAACAAAGGTGATACGCCCTTCAATGATAGGCGTCACCGGTGAATTCGCCATGAAGTAGTCGGCCAGCGCTTCATCCAGCGCCGGGCCAAAATCATAGGGATTCACCGCATAGTCGCGGAACATGGTGTAGTTGTCACCACCACGACGCATAAAGTCGTTGGTCACCACGCGATACATCGCGTTCGGGTCTAGTGGATCCCAGTCTGCCCCATTCCATACATCCACACTAACGATACGTGAGCCTACGTCTTGGGACGGGTCTATGACATAGCGCAGCCCGGAAACCTGGGCAAAGCCGCCATTAGCGCTGGGATAGAGGCGAGCGCCATTTTCCAAAGCCTCTTTCACATATACGCCTTGCAGTTCAAAGGTGGCAATGGCATTACCAAAGGGCAGCGTCTCCAACACATTACCCATCGTCACCGTGCCGGAGATGATGGGGGCGCGCAAACCACCGCCATTCTGGAAGGCGATCTGGTATTCTTCACCGGGCAACGCTGTCGCATTGACCTTCTCCAACATGGCATCGGATACCAAGTTACCCAACAGACATTCTCCCAGCCGACAGATCTGTTGACCGCCCTCATTGATAAGCAAGTCAACGGTGGTGGTACCGACTACTGTCTCCCGCAATTCCGCCACGCCATCGCGGAATGGCTGCAATGCAGCATCCAGCACAGGGTCTTTTTCCACATCCGTACCCAGGTAGATGGGGTTGCCGCTGTAGTAATAGACCACACCACCAGGGCCAAAGGTGACATCCAGGTTGCCGAGGAAGGTACCCCATTGGTAAGCGGTCACAATCAACACCGGCTCCTCAGCCGGGCTGGCAACTACTGTGGGGTATTCACCGGCAGGTACCAGTGGGCCAAATTGCGGGAATGTGGGTGGATCGAAGGTGATGGGGTCTGCCGGATAGTAGAGGAAGGTGTGGCTGTGTCCACCCACGATGATGTCTACATTGGTCACCTGTGCCGCCAGTTCCAGGTCTACATCATAACCTACGTGGGTAAGGGCGATGATCTTATCAACACCCTCAGCGGTCAGGGCATCGGCCGCTGCTTGCAGGCTAGAAATGGAGGCGGTAAAGGTGATGTTAGGGCCAGGGCTGGAGATGTTGGTGGTATCGGGCGTGGTTAGACCGATAATCCCAATCTCGTGCCCACCTCGTTCAATGACGACGTAAGGCGCAATGAGGCCCTGTAAGTCGGGGTCGGCGCTGGCGTCAATGTTGGCGCTCAGAACAGGGAAATCGGCGCCGGCGATGAAGTCAGCCAAAACCGAGGGGCCGTTGTCAAACTCGTGGTTGCCAATAGACATGGCATCATAACCAATGTAGTTCATGGTGAGCGTCAACACGTCGCCTTTGTACAGGTTATAGAACAGGGTACCCTGGAACTGGTCGCCAGCGTCCAGCACCAATACGTTGGTTCTACTATCGCGGATGGCGTTAACGGCCGTGGCCACTCGTGGCGCACCGGCAATACAAAGACCGGCATCGGCATCGGCCGGCGCACACCAGGCGCCGTTGCGGTTATATTCATCAACCCGCGCATGGAAGTCATTGGTGTGCAAAACAGTCAGATCTAACCACTCGGCCGGGTCATAAATATAGTCATTAAACAGGATGGGCAAAAAGAGGGTGGTTCCTCCTTCGCCTAACGGGGTGGCCGGGCTGGTTGTGTCGGAAGCGCCACTTGACGGCGCAGCCAGAACATTGAGGGACACCAGCAACATGCCCATAGTAAAAGCCAGCACTAACAGTAAACTCATTGATCGATTTCGCATATCATCTTACTCCTTTTGGATGCCAGTGACCCGCTAAAAGCCCTGGAAGACCAGGCAGTCATTACGCTGGTAGTGGAAAAATAGCAGCGGTTATCTGGCATTATTATTTGTTGGGGGTTTGTAAGAACAACTCAATCTTCCACCACTGTCATTTATGACCTGAGTTCTGTTTGGGGGTAATTGACATATGGCAGTTTGTATCCCTGTCAAATGTCATCAAATCGGCAAATACGGCCGTTACACCTCATCATCCCCATTTTACAAATCGTCAATCGGCGGCTCATGCGCCATCCAATTGAGTTCGCTGTCATGCAAAAAGTGGTTAGGCCAATCAAGCGATTTTTCTTCTATGCTCAGGAATTCCATCACCTGCGCACACAGTTCATTCACCAATGCCAGGTCATGCTTTGCCAGCACATTTTGTATGGTCTCATCAAAACGGGCTGGTTTCTGCTGCGCCTTTTCCGTCTCGCGCAGCAGCCATTTGTGATAGGGATACAACATTTCGTTTTCATTCAAAACAAGACGGCAGGAAAACAGAATCATTTTCTGCACCGCCAGGAGCATCAGATAACTATTTTCCTTTTTGACCCCCTCGCTGTAAAACCAGCGCCAGGCCAACAACTGGGCGGCAAATCGCTGGCGGCGGCTCTCTTTTTCGGCGGTGGGGAATTGGCTAACGGCCGTTAACAACTGCCCCAAATTTTCGATCCTGGAGAACAAAATGGTGGCATCTTTGAATGCATAACGTGCCGGATCGCTGCCCCGTTCGCTGATTTTTTGCAGGAAAGCCAGGCTGACGACTTTGCAATCAACATAGCCACCCGCATACGTGCAAATATCCCACAGGCTGAACGCCAGTTTGTGTTCCTGTTTTCGGCGGGCATATTCGGCTTCGTCCACGATGAGAGACAGGTCAATATCCGAGTCTGAGGCGGCAAAGCCATGCGCCAGCGAGCCGCCCAGCAAGACGGCTAAAATGGTGGTATCTGCCTGGTATCTGTCTAAGAATGTTGCGATTGCTTCCTGGTGATGGTGTTCCATATTGTCCTTTTCGATCCTCGTCCCCGCCTATTCAATACTCGTCCCCAGCCATTTTGCCCTCATCCCCGTGGGGACGAGGGCAAAATGGCTGGTGCATGATACAAAGCGGCTGGTGCATGGTATAAAACGGCTCGTGCATGACACAAAGCGGCTGGTGCATGCTACAAAACGGCTGGTGCATGATACAAAACGGCCGTTAGAAGCATTAAATAAAGAGGTGTCAGTGTTATAAAGTGGTGGGGTAACGGCCGTCCCCCCATCACAACAACTCCGGCTGTTTGATGTAATCTTCTGGTTTGATGGAGATGGCCTGGCTGGCGCTGTCGGCGCCCATGCTGATGCCGTAAATGGTCTGAGCGGCCTGCACCGTGCCCCGGTTGTGGGTGATGATGATGAACTGCGTCTTCAGGCTCAACTCTTGCAGCAAGTCGCGGAAGCGGTTCACATTGGCCTCGTCCAGCGCCGCGTCCACTTCGTCCAGCACACAGAACGGCGTGGGCGCCACTTTGAGCAGAGAGAAGATGAGGGCTACGGCCGTCAGCGACCGTTCCCCCCCCGACAATAACCCCAACGCCTGCTCACGCCGGTTGGGCAGCCGGGCAATAATGTCCACCCCGCTGATCGTCAGATCATCCGGGTCCGTCAGTACCAGCCGCGCCGCGCCGCCGCCAAACAACTGCGTAAAAATGCCGCCAAAAACCGCGTTCACCTTATCCACCGTTTCCGCAAATGCCCGCGACGTCAGGTCGTCCAGTTCGGCGATAATTTTGCGCAACTGTGCCTCCGTCTCGTTCAAATCAGCCACCTGCTGCGTCATAAAATCGAAGCGCTCCTGGGTGGTCTCGTACTCTTCGGGCGCATCCGGGTTGATAGCCCCCATGCGGTGCATTTGCGCCCGGTACTCCTGAATGGTGGTCTCGATGTCCTCCGGCAGTTCGGTCACAATCGGCAGCCTCTCCACCCCATCAATAGGCAGCGGCGTCGGCCCGGTCTGGTCTTCGTCATAAGGCAAGGCCACAATACCCAGATCAGCCTTGATACGCTCCTGCAAATTCTCCACGGCCGTCTGACTTTGCGTCAACGCCACTCTGGATTGGGTATACTGTGTTTCGGCGTCGTGCGTCTCTTTTTGCAACACGGCCGTACCCTCCTCCATCTGCGCCAGTTCCAACCGCGCCTCGCTTAATCGCTCCTTCAACGGCCCTAGCCGCGCTTCCAGATCGGCCACCCGATCAAACAGGCGCGTCCGTTCCTGCTCCTCAGCCGCCTGCGCCAGCGCCGCCTGCTCCTGCTGCAACTGAGCGCGGCGCTCTTGCAGCCGGGCCAGTTGGTTGGAAAACTGAGCCAGCGTTGCCCGGCGGCTGTCTACCACCGCCTGCCGCCCGGCCACAATGGTTTGCGCCGCGTTCACCGCCTGCTGCAAACCATCCCGCTGCTGCTGTGATTCCGTTACCGGCAGCGCCGCCAGTTTCACCTGCGCCGCTGCCGCCGTTTTTTCCAGCGACACCAATTCGGCCGTATCCGTTTCAATTTGCGCTTCAATCTCCGTGATGCGCAGTTCCAAACGGCCCACTTCCTGCGCCTGGTTTTGCTGCTGCCGTTCGGCAAAGGCCAACACCTGCCGCTGGCGGTCCATTTCCCGCTGCGCCTGGGATATTTCCTGGGCGGCCTCATTCAGCAGCCGCGCCAGCCGCGCCTCCTCGTTTTGCAGGTCATCCACCTGATTTTGCTGTTGTTGGATGGTGGTTTGTTGGGCAACTACGGCCGTTTCCGCCGCCGCCACCTTGAGCCTTTCTTCAGCCAGCACCACCTGCGCCTGCCGCCATTCCGTCTCCCGCGCCAGGATGTTGCTCTGCCCGCTGCCCATCTCCACCAGCCCACCTGGATGCGCAATAAAACCGTCCAGCGACACGGCCGTGCAGCCCAACGGCAAATGCGCGGCAATCCGGTAAGCGGCGGCGGCATCCTGTACCAACAGAATTTGCCCTAGCAGCAGTTGCGCCACCCGCTCCGCCTCCGGGCGCGCCGCCACCAATCCCGCTGCCCAACCAATCACGCCCTCATCTTCCGGCATTTCTACCAGTTCCGGCAGTTGGATACGGTTCAGGGCAATGGCCACCAGGGTAGTAGCCGCCAGATTGGCACCATTCTGCGCCGCCAGGATTTCCCACAATGCCTTTTCATCCGGCAGCAGCCACGCCCCCAGGCGCGCCTGCATTGCCGCCGCAATCGCCGGTTCATAAACCGGCGGAATGGTAATGAAGTTGACTAACGCGCCCATGACGCCGTTCTGGTGGGCGGCTACTTCTTTCAGGCGCAGCCCATCCAACATGTCGGCGCGGGCTTCCAGGCGAGCCAGGTCGCGGCGGCGCTGGTTGATTTGCTGTTCGGCGTCTCGGTGTGCCTGCCGCTGTGTTTTCAATTCACGGATGAGCGCCTGGCGTTGGTTGGCAATGGCGTCTCGCTGCCGCCGCAGGTCGTCGTTTTGTTGTTGGGTGGATTGGAGCACGGCCGTCAGCCGCTCAATTTCTGCCCCCACCTGCACCAATTCATCTTCGTCCGCCTGATGTTGTTCCACCCCGCGCTCTTTTAACCGTTCCCGAAGCTGGTTGATCTGTCCCTGCGCCTGCGCCACCCGATTTTGTTTTTCGCGCTGCTGTTGGGTGGCTTGCTGCACGGCCGTTTGCCATTTGTTAATCTCGCGCCGGGTCGTTTCATAATCGGCATTGAACTGCTGCCACTGCCCCCGGCTGTGCTGCAACTCCGCCTGGGCTGCCGCCAGATCATGCAAAGCGGCGGTCAGTTCGGCCTGCGCCGCCGCTGTCTGCTGCTCCAGACCGGGCAAATCGGCCTCCACTTCCGCCAACCGCCGCGCCAACGATTCGCGCCGTTCGCCCATGATGGCCGCCTGCCGCCGCGCTGTTTCCAGTTGGTCGCGTGTTTCGTCGCGTTCGTTTTGCAGGTCAGCCACCTGTTGTTCCAGCCGGTGCAGACGGCGGCGCAGGTCGTCGCTGTTTTCCTGGCGCACGCGCAGCTTGTGGCGATTTTGCTGCCAGGTGGTTTCAGCGGACACGGCCGTGTCCCGCACCTGCCGCAGTTCCTTCTTCGCCTGCTCCCACTTGTAGCCATACCAGAGGCGCAGCAGGTGGTGCAGGTCGGCCTGAATTTGTTCGTAATTGCGGGCGCGGGTGGCCTGCCGTTTCAGCGAAGCCAGCCGGGGCTGGATTTCCGCCAAAATGTCGTGGATGCGCTGCAAATTATGCTGCGTCTCCTGCAAGCGGCGCAGCGTTTCCGCCCGGCGGCTCTTGTAATGGTTAATGCCCGCCGCTTCTTCAAAAAGCGCCCGCCGCTCCTCCGAACGCAGCGAAAGCGCCTGATCTACCAACCCCTGACCGATGATGGTATAGGTGCGCTCCGCCAGGCCACTGGTCGCCAGTAAATCGGTGACATCCTTCAACCGTACCTTTTGGCCGTTGAGGAGGTATTCATTCTCACCGGAACGGTAGGCGCGGCGACCAATTTCCACTTCGCTGTAATCAATGGGCAGCCAGCCTTCGCTGTTGTCCAGGGTGAGCATCACCTGGGCCATGCCGGCGCGGGCGCGGCTCTGGCTGCCGGCGAAGATCATGTCGGTGGTGCGTTTGCCGCGCAGGGTGCTGTAGCTCTGTTCACCCAGAACCCAGCGCAAGGCGTCGGCGATGTTGCTCTTGCCACTGCCATTGGGGCCGACAACGGCCGTGATCCCCATATCAAATTCAAATTCAGTTTTAATGGCAAAGGTTTTGTACCCTTGCAGGGAAAGGCGTTTGATTCTCATAGGCGGCGGGCAGTATAGAGGGGAAGGAGGCAAGTGACAAGTGGCAGGTGGCAAGTTATCACGCATCATGCATCACGTGATGCGTGATGCGTGATACTCTATAATCACAATATGGCAATTGAATTGACGGCGGAAGATGAGGCGATGTTGGCGGGGGAACGGGGCACGGCCGTGCAGATGGCCATGCGCATTCTGGTGACAATGGCCGGGGTGCATGGCGCGGAACGGCTGCTGGATGTGGCTTCGGCGCACATTGATGGCTGCCTGTATCATGGCGACTCCGGCCTGGAATTTGCCGAGCGGCTGGTAGCGGGCGGGGCGCAGGTGCGCATCCCTACCACGCTCAACGTAGGCGCGGTTGACCTGCTGCACCCGGAACATTTCCAGGGCACGCCCCAACTGGCGGCCCACGCCACCCGGCTGATGCACGCCTACGAACAAATGGGCTGCCAGCCCATCTGGACATGCGCCCCCTACCAGGCCATGCACCGCCCCCCTTTGGGCACAGACATTGCCTGGGCAGAGAGCAATGCCATCGTCTTTGCCAACTCCGTGTTGGGGGCGCGTACCAACCGCTATGGCGACTTTATTGATATTTGCATGGCAATCACGGGCCGCGCCCCCGCTTTTGGGCTGCATCTGCCCGAAAACCGGCGCGGGCAGCTTCTTTTTAGATTGCAAGGCATCTCAGAACGATTGCTGCGCGAAGATGTCTTTTTCCCTGTTTTAGGTTATCTGTTGGGCGAGAAGTCGCAATCAAGAATCCCGGTGATTGAAGGGCTGCTGCCGGAGACGACGGAAGACCAGTTGAAGGCGTTGGGCGCGGCGGCAGCTTCGTCGGGGGCAGTGGCACTGTTTCATGCAGCAGGGGTGACGCCGGAAGCGCCCACGCTGGACGCGGCTTTTCAGGGACGGCCGCCGGAGCAAACCATCGCGGTGACGCTGGCCGATTTGCGGGAGGCATTGGGCCAGTTGGGTACGGCCGAAGATGGTGCGATTCATGTGGTGGCGCTGGGCAGCCCCCACTTTTCACTCGCCGAATTTGCTGCTCTCATGCCCTTGTTGGCACAATATCCCATTCGCCCGGAAGTAGAATTTATCGTTTGTACCAATCGGTTGGTTTTGGCGGGTTTGCAGCAGCGCGGCTGGCTGGCACAGTTGCAAACGATGGGGGTAAGGCTGGTGGTGGATACCTGCGTGGTGGTGGCCCCCATCGTGCGCCATAAAGGCGGCGTGCTGATGACCAATTCGGGCAAGTTCGCCCACTACGCGCCGGGCAACATCGGTTTTGAGGTGGTGTTTGGCAGTCTGGTAGAGTGTGTGCGCTCCGCCGCACAAGGCTTTGTGTGGCGAGATGTTGATTTGTGGTGAGATAAAAAGTTGCAGCAAGGAGATACCAGGTGACAAATCGAGTGAGAAAAGCAGAAACGGCCGTTGACACGACGATGGGTTGCCTGGAGCGGCTGCGCTCTGGCTGCCTGTTGGTGGGGTTCAATCTGCTCTTTATCTTTTTCATTGGCCTTTTCCTCTATTTTGCCAACAGGGATTATCAGTTAAGCCAGAATGGGGCGAGTGTGATGGGCACAGTAGTCGGGCTGGATGAGTCAGATTCGGCAGAAGGGGGTTGTTGTGTTTATTCCCCCATTGTGGAATTCCGGGTAGCCGGACAAACCTACACGTTTGATAGCGGCAATGCCTCAGACCCACCCCGTTATGATGTGGGAGAACAGGTAGAGGTAATCTACGATCCGAACAATCCACAAAGGGCCGAGGTTGTCGGTGGCATCTTCTGGTTACTTTGGGCCGGGTTGGCCGGTCTGTTTGTGGTTATTTTGATTGGCATGAATATCTGGGGGGGGATGCGCATTTGGCAAGGCAAGGCGTTGGATGAATGATAAGATCAGACATCCGATTTTTCTAAAAAATCGGATGTCTCTATTTGAGATTTAACATGATTGTCCTGATGGGAACGGTTTTAGTATCGGGCAATGCGCAGGGCGAGGCTTTGGTTTTGCCGGAACCGCTCAGTCTATGGGGCGGGCTGAACCCGGAAACGGGTGAGATTATGGATCGGCGGCACCCCTGCGCCGGGCAGGTGGTGACGGGCAAGGTGCTGGTGCTGCCCGCCGGGCGTGGTTCCAGCAGCGCCAGCAGCATCTTGCTGGAAGCGGTGCGTCTGGGCACGGCCCCCGCCGCCATCCTCACCGCCGAAGTGGATGGCATCCTGGCGTTGGGCGCGGCCGTAGCACGGGAAATGTATGACCATAGCCCACCGGTGCTGGTGTTGGCTGAGGAGGGATATACGGCCGTGCAAACCGGCGATTATCTGCATATCAGCGAAGAAGGGCGGGTGGTCATTACGTAATTGCCCAATTGCCTTATGAATCGTCAGCGCCTCTGGTTTACCATTTTGGGGAGCGGCACGGCCGTACTCATACTCCTTATCCTCACCGACTGGCTGCCCTATTTGCGCGGCCCCGCCCCGGAAACGGCGGAGTGGTACTGGCCTTACCGGTTACGGCCGTACACCCTCTGGCTCAAACCGGTATTGGCAACGCTGCTCATGGGGGGTGTGGCGGCCTGGTGGCTGCGGTTGGAGGGACACGGCCGTGCGGTGAAAGCAGGTCTGTGGCTGCTGGCGGGGGCCAGCCTGCTGCTGCAACTGGCGCTCATGAACGCCGACAGCGCCGCCATCCGCGATGAACTGATTAACCGGGTATATTCCAACCTGGAAAGCGGCTTCTTCCAACCGGCGGCGGAACTGCCAGACCTGAATGACAGCCTGCGCCATTACCCGGCGCTGATGCCCACCTTTACCTCCGAACATGCCCGCACCCATCCGCCGGGGCTGCTGATTGCCAACCGGCTGACGATGGAATGGCTGGCGCGATCCCCGGCATTGGCGGAGCGGTTAGCGTACCCGGCGGCGGCAGCGCGCTGTATTGATTTGTGGCTGCTGGACAGACCTACGGCCGTATCCGCCTCTCTGCTCATCTGGGCCATCATCCCCCTGCTGGCGGCGGCGCTAACCGTTTTCCCCGCTTACTGGCTGGCACGCGCGATGTTGGCGGGCACGGCCGTGAAGCTGGCAACCCTCTTAGTCATCACCCTCCCCTCGCTGCTGCTGTTCGCCCCCAAAGCGGTGCAGCTTTACGCACCGCTCAGTTTGCTCATCTTCCTGGCCCTTCATCGCGGTCTACAACGCTGGTCATGGCGCTGGTTTTTCCTCTCTGGCCTGCTCTTCTCTCTGGCAACCTTCCTCAGTCTGGGCAACCTCTCCCTGGCCTTGTTGCTACTCACATATACTGCCATCCATCTGGTATCCGGTGTCACGGGTCACGCATCACGCATCACGTCGTCACGCCCCCCCTTCACCCCGCCGCCTTCACCTGCTCACCTGCTCACCTGCTCACTTACTTTCGCCCTCGGCGCCGCCACCCTCTGGCTGCTTTACTGGCTGGGCTGGGGTGTGCCACCCTGGGCCATTTTCCAGACCGGTTTGGGGCAGCATTATGAATTGGTGACGCATATCCGCCGCTATAGCTGGTGGGTTGTGTGGGATTTAGTGGATGTGCTGGTGTTTGCCGGGTGGGTGGTGGCGGTGGGGTTCACGGCCGTGCTGCTGCAAACCATCCGCCGCCGTCCGCTAACGCCCGTGCATTGGCTGGCGGCGAGCACGGCCGTGCTGCTGCTGGTGCTCAATTTTTCCGGCGCAGCGCGGGGGGAAGTGGGGCGGCTGTGGCTCTTTTTCTTCCCGTTTCTGGCGCTGGTCGCCGCCCACTGGTTGGCAGAAAACCAACCGGGTTGGCAACGGCAGGCGGCGCTGGTGGGAATGCAGTTGGCGCTGACGCTGGCGCTGGCGTTGGCCTGGCAGCCGGTGCGGGCGGTGGCGGTGGTGGCGCAACGGCCGTCGCAACCCCTCGTCGTCCCGGACACAACCACCGACATTCTCTTTGGCGAGGCCATTCGCCTGACCGGGTATACGGTGCGCCCGGCGGAAACAGCACTTGAGGTCACGTTGTTTTGGCAGTTGGAACGGGGGGTGTTACGGCCGTATACCGTCTTCAACCACCTGCTGAACGCACAAGGTGAACTGGTAGCGCAACAAGACAACTGGCCCGTAACCGGTCAATGGCCGCCTACCTGCTGGCAGCGTGGGGAAACGGTGGTAGACAGTTACACCATCCCTTTGCCGGAAAACCTGGCCCCTGGCGCATATACGTTGCTAACGGGGTGGTATGATGCGGCGGACGGCCGTCGGCTGCTCACCGCCACCGCCCAGGACACAATCACCGTTCCGTTCACCATCCCCTGATTCTCATTTTTGATTAAGAATCGGGTTGTTGGTATACTTCCGGTCAAATTTGTTTATCAGTTTTGTGTTTCCAAAGGAGAAAAATGTATGACCGCAACAACAGCAAGTATGAAAAATGAATCCGTACCCTGGTGGTTGGTATTACTTGAAGGGATCGCCCTGCTCATCCTCGGCTTTCTTTTTCTTAGTTCCCCGGCCAAAACCGCCATCGTCGTCACCCAGGTCTTGGGTATTTACTGGCTTATTGCCGGTATGTTCAAGATCATTGCCATTTTTATAGACAGCTCCATGTGGGGGCTGAAGTTGTTTGCCGGTATCTTGGGCATCATTGCCGGTCTTATCGTCCTGGATAACACCTTTATCGCACCCTTAGTAGTGGGCAGCGTCCTTGTCCTTATTTTGGGTATAGAGGGTATCATCTTTGGGGTGGTCGGCGTTGTGCAGGCATTCAAAGGCGCGGGTTGGGGCGCAGGTGTTTTGGGGATTGTCAGTATTCTGTTTGGTGCGTTGCTGCTGGCAAACCTGTGGGCCTTCACCTTCTCACTGCCCTGGGCTTTGGGCATTCTGGGTATCGCCGGTGGCATTGCGGCCATCATTATGGCTTTCAAACTCAAATAGCAAAGGGCTTTTCGAGATTTGAGAGATGGCTTGATGCGTGATGCGTGAGCAGAGAAACTTCACGTATCACGCATTACGTTTTTCGTCACGAAAACCCCAAAAATAAAGGAGATTCCATATGAGTGATGTAGTTCCTGTTCAATTAATTGTGGCCGCTTTTCAAAGCGAAAACGGGGCCAAAGATGCCTGGATGCAGTTAAAAGCTGCCAAGTGGGGTGGTCTGATCAAAATAGAGCGCATGGCCATTGTGCGCCGCACCACCAAAGACAAAGTTAAAATCCGCGAGTCCGGCGATCCGGGTGGTGGGCGTGGCGCAGCCGTGGGTACAGTAGTCGGCGGCGTGATTGGCGCTATTGCCGGGCCTTTGGGCGCGGTGGTGGTTGGCGGCGCCACGGGCGCCCTGGTAGGCGGCGTTACCGCCAAGTTTTATGACTCCGGCATTCCCGATGAACGCTTGAAGAAAATCGGCGAAGCCTTGAAACCGGGGACATCGGCCATTGTGGCCATCATCGAACACAAATGGGTCAAAGACCTGGAAAATGATTTGCGGGAAGCCGGCGCGGATGTGCTGACCGAAATGCTGAGCCAGGACATTGCCCAACAGTTAGGCGAGGGCAAAGAGATGGCCTTTACCGCCATTGCCGGTGAAGAAGGCATGGCTGTGGCGCGTGTGGCCGGTAATGAAAAAGAGATGGAGAGCCAATCCATGGTCATCAGCGAAGAAGGGATGGCTGTAGAAGCCATTGCCGCTGACGAATCTGGGATAGCTATTTTTGAACTGGTTACTGATGGCGATGTGGTTATTGCCGGTGCAGGTGTCATTACCTCAGGCGATGGCGACGAAGAGACTGACGGCGCCGGGGTGATCACGGAAGATGGTGATGAAGAAACGGATGGAGCCGGCGTGATCACCGAAGATGGTGACGAAGAAACAGACGGCGCGGGTGTGATTACCGGCGGCGGCAACTAGCTTTTGATGAAATTGGGAGATTGGGCAATTGAGCCGCCAATCTCCCAATTCCCCAACCTCCCAATTCCCCAACCTGGATGACATTCGGACGGATTTCGGACGGCCGTGTCCTATTATGCCGCCAGTTATCCTTAATTCACTTTTATGCGAAGTGCAAAACGTAAAACGCCGGTCGTTTTACGTTTTGCGTTTATGCAAGGAGCAAGCATGTCTGATCAAATAGTCTCTTTTCGGCAACACCGGTGGCGTTGGGTCACGGCCGTGGGCCTGCTGGCGCTGGTCATTGGCCTCTCCCTCTCCCAGGTCGGTTCCACACCCGTCAAGGCCCTTTCCACCACCACCGTTAGCACCACCTCCCTCACCAACACCCCCGGTAACAGTTGTGATTTGTGGGAGGCGCTGCAAGCCATCGCCGACTACAACAACGGCGCTGACACTGACAACAACGGCAGCATCTCCAGTTATCACGAATGTACAACCGGCCCTGGCCCGCATATCATCGTCTTCAGCGGCTCGGCGGCCGGCGGCACCATTACCCTGAACAAAGACCTGAACCCGGTTTTGCCCTGGGTCACAGACAACGTCACCATCACCGGCCCGGTGGTCATCAACGGTAACGGCGGCCCTGGCGCCAACCAGGTAGACTCCTCCATCTTCCACGTAAACGTGGGCGGCAAACTGACCCTGCTCAATATGGTGGTGCAAAACGGCTACACCAGCGGTGGGGGCGGCGCCATCCTCAGCCAGAGCGGCGACGATGAGATCAACATCATCGGTTCCAGCTTCCAGAATAACCGGGCAGCCAATCGGGGTGGGGCCATCCAGGCCAGCGGCAAAATCAATATCCTGGCTTCTAACTTTTCCGGCAACAGAGCATTGGGTACCGATGGCGGTTGGGGTGATGCTTTTGGACAGGGTGGCGCCATCTACCAAAGTGGCTACAACTCCCTCAACATCTCCCTGAGTAACTTTGCCGGGAATATCGCCACCGAAGGCGGCGGCGCCATTTACACCGGCGCAGACAGCGGCGAAATCAGCGACACCGTTTTTAACGGCAACATTGTGGATGATGACGCCCCGAACGACAACACGGAAGGCGGCGGCGCTATTTACAACCACAGCAACAGCAGCGATGGTGGGCTGACCATCATTCGTTCGGCATTTAACGGCAACCTCAGCTTTGAAGCGCCCGGCGGCGCTATCTTCAATGGGTCTGATGGCTACCTGCGCATCCGTGATAGTTCGTTCAATGCCAATATCGCTGGCGACCTGACCAACGAAGAGATGGGCGGCGCTATTTACAATCGTAAAGTGCTGGACGTGCGGCGCGTTGCCTTCCTGGCCAATCTCTCATCGCGGGGCAACGGCGGCGCAATCGCCAATGACCGCACCGGGCAGGCCACCTTTGCCAATGTCACCTTTACTGGCAACGGCGCACCGGATGGCGACGGCGGCGCTATCTGGAACGGTAATACCCAACAGGGGGGCCCGGCCTCTAACGTCTTCCTCTACAATGTCACCTTTTCCCTCAACGCTTCACCAAATGCAGGCGCAGCAATTTTCAACCAGTCAGATGGCAGCCATGAAGTAACGCTGGCCAATACCATCATTGATGGCATTGGCATTGCCGGAAACAACTGCAACGAGGCGTTGACTTCACAAGGGTATAACATTGACAGCGCCAACTCCTGCGGCATGAGCCTGGGCAGTGATCAACATGACACCGATCCCAAACTGGATACCCTCAGCTTCAACGGTGGGCCGCTGGCTTCGCTGTTGAGCCATAACCTGAAAGAGGGCAGCCCGGCCATTGACGCCGGCAGTAACAATGTGTGCGCCAACAACACTGTGGAAAATCTGGATCAGCGCAGCGACCCACGTCCTAAAGGTTCTACCTGTGATATTGGCGCTATTGAGTCTGACCCGGCGGTGCCTGCTTACGGCTCAAACCCGGTGCAGCCGGGGCCGGTGGTGGTGGGTAACACCAGCGTGGGTGTGCCGGTGACGAACACGTTCACTATTCTCTCGGTGGGCAATGCGACGTTGCAGGTGAGCAACCCTACACTGGGGGGCGCAAATCCGGCCCGGTTCAGCGTACTGTCGCCCGCATTCCCACTGAGCATCAGCCCCGGCGGTAACAACCAGGTGGTGGTGCAGTGTGATGGTGATGCGGTAGGCGACTACACAGCGACGTTGACGCTGAATACCAATGCTCCGGCCACATCTTCTGTATCGTATGACCTGGAGTGCCATGTGGCGCCACAGCCAACGCCTGGGTATGGTTCTAATCCGGCGCCTGGTGGTACTTTGGATTTCGGCCAGGTGTATGTGTCCGAGTCTACACAGCGCACGTTGACCTTTTTTGAAACGGGTAATGCCACACTGACTGTTGGCAGCGCCAACCTGTCCGGGGCGCATCCCGGGGACTTCACGTTTAATGCTTTTGATGGCACCATTAACGATGGTGAGCCGCCGTCCACGCTGCCCATCACCTGTACACCAGGGGATTTTGGGCTGCGCACGGCCGTACTCACCCTGGCCACCAATGACCCCACCCAACCATCCGTCAGTTATAATCTGGTATGTGAAGGGGTTCCCTTACCGCCTGCGCCTCTGGCATTTCCTGGCGTCAGTTACATCAATGGGCAAGGGGGTATCAATTCGCTCAATGGCGCTTATGACGTTGCCGTTAGTCCCGATGGTTTGTTTGTTTATGTCACTGCTTTTGATAATGACACCCTGACGGTATTTCGACGCAATGTAGAAACCGGGGCGCTGACGCTTGTCATGTCTTACAGCAATGTGGATATGGACGGGCCGCAGATGGTAAAAATCAGCCCCGATGGCGCGCAGGTGTATGTGACGGCGCGCAACACCGACAAGTTCCTGGTCTTTAACCGGAATGTAAGCACAGGCATGGTGACGGTGAACACTGTCTTTACCAATGGGCAAGGCGGCGTATCTGGGCTGGATTATCCATACGGGATTGCTGTCAGTCCAGACGGCCGTTTCATCTATGTCACCGGTTTCCTCAGCAACTCCCTGGTCAGATTCGGTCGGGACAGCAACGGCACTGTTTCTTTCCTCAGCGCCCTGATTGACCCCACCAATCTCGACCGTCCCTATGTGGTGGCGGTAAGTCCCGATGGCAAAAATCTGTACGTCACCGGCGGACACAATGGCGTTAGCGACCATGGTTATATCTCTGTTTTCAGCCGAAACATGCTGGATGGTTTTGTTTCCTTTGAGCAACGTATCTCAGAAGGGCAGCTTATTTGCATCATCATCCCGTACTGTTTCATTCTTGATGCCCTGGGCGGTGCGTGGGGTGTGGATGTCAGCCCGGATGGGGCCAACGTGTACGTTGCCAGTTACTTTGATGATGCGGTGGTGCGTTTTGTGCGCAATCCGCTTGACGGTCTGTTAACGTATGGTGGTCGAGTTACCAATTCCTCCATGCAAATGGAGATGGTTGACGCTACGGCCGTGCCCGAACAGTCATCCCCAGAGCAATTGGTAATTGACGGTCGGGAAGTAGAAGTAATAGATGAGATTAATGTCGAAGGGCTGAATGGGGCTATGGACGTGAAGGTCAGCCCAGATGGGCAATATGTGTACGTCACCGGTTCTATATCCGATGCCCTGTCTGTCTTTGGGCGCAATCCGTCTAATGGCATAATCAGCCAGGTGCAGGTGATTTACACCTTCTTTGGCCTACCTGCCGTTGATGGCGCCCGCCAGATTGCCCCATCCCCAGATGGCCGGGGTGTGTACATCACGGCGTCGGTGGATGATGCGGTGGTTTCCTTCCGCACCGCCAATCCCATCCCCGCGCTGAATGCACTGCTGCCCGCTTCCGCTGCTGCCGGCAGCGGCGGCCTGACGGTGCGGGTGTTGGGGCAAAACTTTGTGCCTGGCGTGGTGGGGCAGGTGAACGGTGCGGACCGGGCCACCGAATACGTCAGCCCCGATGAGATTGAGGTGACGCTGACGAGTGCGGATGTGGCGAATGCGGGGGCAAAGGTGATCACGGCCGTTAATCCCAGCCCTGGTGGTGGCGCTTCTCTCAACAGCCTGGACTTTGTTGTCACCGCCCCTGGTGAAAACCCCATCCCCTCGATTGATTCCCTGATACCCGGCGGCGGCATGGCCGGCGACCCGGCCTTCTCGCTGACGGTTTATGGGGCGAACTTTGTGAATGGGGCAACGGTACAGTGGAACGGGGCGAACCGGACCACAACGTTTGTCAGCAGCACCGAACTGCAAGCAGCCATACCGCCAACTGATATGCTCTCTCCAGGGGCAGCGGCCGTAACCGTTGTGAATCCTGGCCCTGGTGGTGGAACTTCTAACGCCGTGCCTTTTGGCGTGGCCGCCCCCGGCCAAAACCCGGTACCAACCATCAGCAGCCTGGCCCCTTACCATATCTTTGCCCGCGGCGCAGCCAGCGACCCCCTCACCGTTCAGGTGAGCGGCTTGAACTTTGTATCCGGCGTACAGGCGCAGTGGAATGGTCAAAACCGGCCAACGCAGTTTGTGAACGAAAATACGTTGCGGGTGACGTTGAACAGCTTTGATGTGGCATTTGGCGGTTCTGGCTCGGTAACGGTAATCAATCCTGGCCCTGGCGGTGGTGTTTCCAACCCGGCCACCTTCACTATTTACCCATACGCTATATTCTTGCCGATAACGATCAAGTAGAGCGGGTTAGTGTGATGTAAGCGGCAGAAAGGGTAGTGCGTGCAAGATACGCACTACCCTTTTTTTCATAGGGGCTACTGAAGCCCAAAGCCCACAGTCTGAAAGCCAAAGCCCGAAAGTCACACTTCCGACCTCAGGCTTCGGCTCGCCGATTACCAGCCGCCGATTACCGACCACCGATTACCGATTACCAACCACCGGCTCCCCTGCATACCGCTGCCGGATATTAGGCACCAGGTATTCATCAAACGCCCGCTGTACATCATAAGCCGGCCGCCAGCCCCAATCCGTTTGCGCCGATTTGTCGTTCAGCCCGGCCGGCCAACTGTCCACAATGCCTTGCCGCTGCACATCTGGATCAAAGGTGATCTCGGCTTCTGGAAAAGCATGTATCACCCGTTCCTGGAATTCAGCCGCCGACAAACTGAAGCTGGTAACGTTGTAGACACGCCGGGACAGGCTTTCGGAAGGGGCGCGCCACAGTCGCAGCAGCGCCGTCACCGCATCCGGCATGGCCATGAAGGGGATGGTGCTGTCTGGGCGCACAAAACAGGCATATGGTTTTCCAGCAGCGGCGGCGTGTAACATTTCCGGACCATAATCGCTGGTGCCGCCCGTGGGCACGGTAAAGGCGCTGATCAGGCCAGGAAAGCGCACACTTCTAAAATCGAGCATGATCGGTTTGGTACGGGCTAACTGCTGGAAATGGTCGCTGTAATACGACCCCAACAGTTCACAGTAGAGTTTATTGCAGCCGTACATGGTGGTGGGGTAGTTCCAATCCCATTCGCGTACATAAAAATCGCGGGCTTTGGTGGGCAAATCGGGCAGGCCGTAGGCAGCGATAGAGCTGGGGAAGATGAAACGCACCGGTTCACCGCGCCGCTGCGACTGTTCGGCTGCCAGTTGCAGCAGGGTGAGTGTGCCGTTCACATTCACCTGATGGGCCAGTTCCGGCGCAAATTCGCTGCGCGTGGAAAGTAAGGCGGCCAAATGGAATATGGTGTCTATCTCATATTCGGTGACGAGACGGGAAAAGAGGGTTTTGTCGAGGATGTCACCCTGGATGTGGATGGTACGGCCGTGCATTTCGGCCGGCAGGGCGTGTAAGTCCAACGTCACCAACGTATAACCATCACTATGGGTAAATTCGTCCACAAGAGCCTGCCCGATTTCCCCGGCGGCCCCGGTAATCATAATCACTTTCTTGCGCATGGTCTCCTCTTCTTGGGTGGGACGCACTTTTGAAGCGCGTCGCACCTGTGGGTAAAATTTATAATGGGTAGCTCTATTGTAGCTGAAACTACAAATTGACGGGGAGGGTTTGCCTGTGATACCCTCACGCGAGTTAGTGATATGGTGAGGAGGTGAAGGGGTGAAGGGGTGATCAATTACCCAATTACCCGATTACCTGATGACTGAGGTGGAATGGACAGTGAAGATGAAAAACCGCTCATAGCGGAACCTGTTTTAGAGTTTGAGTCGCCGCTTTGGACGCGCAGCACCAAGATCATTGTCACCGTGGTGACGCTTATCTTGGTGGCGTTGCTGGCCTACCGGTTTAAGGGGCTACTGCAACAGCTAATCATCGCGGCGATCCTGGCGTATCTGCTTAACCCCTTCATCATCATGCTGGATCAGCGTACCAGTTTGAAGCGAGTTCATGCCATTTTGTTGACATATCTGGGTCTGGCGATATTGGTTATTGGCGGGCTGGTAGCCATTGGCGTAGCCGCATTTCAGCAAAGCCAGACGTTGATTGATGATGTACCGGCGTTGATTGCGGGGATAACGGCCGTCATCCGCAACACCATCACCAACTTAGAGCCGATTTCCATCGCCGGCCTGGAATTCGACCCACGTACTCTGGATTGGGGAATGATTCAAAGCCAGTTATTGGGATTGGTAGAGCCAACACTGGGGCGAAGCGGTCAGATCGTGGGCAGCGTCGCCACCGCCACCTTGCGTTTGCTGGGCAACATCTTTTTCATCTTCGTTATCTCCATCTACTTTGCCGCAGAGATACCGCTGCTGGGCAGCCACATAGGTGATGTTGCCACTGCACCGGGCTACCGCCAGGATGCCGAGCGCATCATGCGTGCCTTTGGCCACACCTGGAACGCTTATCTACGCGGCCAGGTCGCGTTGGCATTGGTCATTTTTTTTGTGGTCTGGATTGGCCTCTCCCTGTTAGGCGTGCAAAACGCTCTGGCCTTAGCGTTGATGGCCGGACTGTTGGAATTTATCCCGGTTATTGGGCCAATTATTAGCACAGCCGCGGCTACGATTGTCGCTTTTTTCCAACCAGGTACCATTTTTGACCTGGCAAGCTGGCAGTATGCACTGGTGATCCTGGTTTTTATGATTCTGGTGCAGCAGTTAGAAAACAATATCCTGGTGCCACGCATTGTGGGTGAGGCGCTGGATTTGAACCCGATAGTGGTGATGATTGCGGTCTTGATGGGTGGTTCTATCGCTGGCGTTTTGGGGATGATCCTGGCAGCGCCAGTGATGGCTTCCCTTAAACTGGTGGGGGGATATGCCTGGCGCAAGTTGTTTGACCTGCCACCTTTCCCAGAACCAGAAGCGGAGCGGGGACCGTCACCGGCCACGGTGTTAATCAAGCGCAGCCGAGAAATTGTGACGGACCTGACTAAACTGGAGCCGCCGAAGAAATGAGTGTTGACTTGTTTCGGGAAGCGGTAAAGGCAGTACACAACGGCCGTAGCCGGGAAGCGCACGAATTATTGCAGGAACTGCTCATGGGACAGCCCCGCCACGAAATGGGCTGGCTGTGGCTGAGTAAAATTTCCCCGGATATTGGCGAACAAATCCACGCGCTGGAAACGGTATTGAGCCTGAATCCCGGCCATGACGAGGCGCTGTATCGCCTGCCAGAACTAAAAGCAGCGCGCAAACAGCAGCAACAGACTGATCAGGCAGAACTAATGCAAGAAGCGGTATGGGCATATAGAAACGGCCGTCACCACCAGGCCCGTCAATATCTGCTTCAGATCACCCGCAACAACCCCACCCACCTCAAAGCCTGGATAGGGCTGGCTCAGGTCGCCCCATCACCCGCCGAAAAAATCGTAGCCCTGGAAATGGTGGTAGACCTCAACCCCCAACACACAAAAGCCGCCGCTGCCTTACAAAAGCTCAAAGCTGATTTTGACGATCCGCTGGCGCTGGGGCTGGCCTACAAAGCGGTAAATCTGAACGCCAAAGCATTGACCGCCTTCCAATATGCCACCAAAAAAGCGCCAAACGCCACCGACCGGCACATCGCCGGCAAACACGCGCGTGAATTGCAAGCCAGCCAACCGCCAGCCGCATCAGAAAAACAACAAAACCCGCCCCGCCCCCTCACCATGACCAGCGACAATGCCACCCTCATCCGGTTAGGGCTTGGCCCGCTCATCGTCTACCTGCTGCTCATCTTTATTCATGGCGGGCTGAATCCATTACACGTGCCCTGGCTGGCATACCTGGGCATACCAGTTGTAGCACTGGGCGGCCTGCTGATTGCCGGGGCGGCCAACACACCGCACCACCCCTACTGGCACAAAATCTTTGGCCAACAGGGTATTCCCAACCGAAATACCGCTTATGCGCTGGCCTTCATCGGCAGCGTCATTGTCCTTTTCCCTATTTTGCTGGTGTTAACCATCTCATACAATGAACTGATAATTTATTATGAATCACTGGCCAGCCGAATCAATTAGGATGAAGATTGGGCCAATCTTTGTCTCAGGCAACGCATTTAACTAACAGCCATGTTCCCTATCAACGATACAGAAAAGAATCGCTACACCAGCCTGCCCTATATGACGCTGATGATCATTTTGATCAATGTCCTCAGCCTGGTAGCGGTGGGCGGCAATAGTGGCACGTATTATGTGTTGGGCGTCACGCCGGCGCTGGTGATCAGCCAACAAGGTGGGGGAGCCGTCACGGCCGTGACCCATATGTTCCTGCATGGCGGCCTGGTTCACCTGCTCAGTAACATGTTGGCCTTGTGGGTTTTTGGCCGCCGCGTCGAAGATGTGTGTGGCCCCTGGCGCTTCCTGGCCTTCTACCTGGTTTGCGGCTTCATGGCCGATATTGTGGCCGTGATCACCCGGATGCATTCCACCATACCCGGCATCGGCGCCAGCGGCGCGTTATACGGCGTCATGGCCGCTTACCTGATGCTCTTTCCCAAAGGGCGTATCCGCATCCTATTTGTATTCTGGTTTTTGCCCGTCTTTAGCATGGGCTGGCTGAATGGCCTCTGGCTCTTTGTTTCCCTGGTTTTCTGGGCAGGTTATATTCTCACGGACGATAAAGGGCTAATCCACAGCCTGCTCTCCCTTTATTTCCCCACCCTGCGCGCCTATCTGGTCATCCTCTTTTTTGTGCTTTTGGAAATCCCCCGCGCCCTGCAAGTGCTGGTATTCGATATTGAAGCCTCGGTCGGCCATTGGGCGCACCTGGGCGGTTTCTTTGGCGGTCTGTTCATCTTCTTCTTCCTGCGCTCTGACGCCTTCCACCGCTACCGAAACGAACTCCCCTTGTAATGCGATTTGGAAAATCGCGTTACAACCTCAATATCACCTTGCCGATATTTTCATCCCGCGCCACGTACTCATGCGCCGCCTGGGCTTCGTGAATAGGAAACACCCGGTCAATAATGGGTTTTAACTCACCGGTGTGAAACAAATGCCAGAAACCGGACTCAAACTGGCGCGTGATCTGGATTTTTTCGGCGGGCGAACGGTTACGCAGCGTAGAACCCACAATGCACAGCCGGTTGCGCAAGACAAGCCCCATATCCAGTTCGCCGCGCCCACCGCTGAGCAGACCGATATTGACCAAACGGCCAAACGGCCGTAACGCCTTGATATTCCGCTCCAGATAAGCGCCACCCACCGGGTCCAGAATCAAATCCACGCCCTGACCATCGGTCGCCGCCAACACCATTTCCAGAAAATCTTGCTCTTTGTAGTTGATAGCCAACGCCGCGCCCAGGTCACGGCAGGCGGCCAATTTATCGGCCCGCCCCGCCGTGACAAAGGCAGTGGCATCCGTGATGCGCGCCAGTTGAATGGCCGCCGTACCCACACCGCTGGCCCCGGCATGAATGAGGACCGTTTCGCCCGGTTTCAAGTCCCCTTCCAGGAAAAGGTTGACATAAGCGGTGTACCAGACTTCGGGCACGGCCGTGCCCTGCTCAAAACTCCACTCATCGGGCAGGCGCAGCAGCATTCCGGCGGGCACAGCCACCTGCTCCGCATAACCACCGCCGGGCAGCAGCGCACACACCCGGTCGCCGGGCTGCCACCCTTCCACGTCCTCGCCAATGGCATTTACCACCCCGGCCATTTCCAGCCCCAAGATGTGGCTGGCCCCTGGCGGCGGCGGATAACCACCGCGCGCCTGGAGCAAATCGGCCCGGTTCACGGCCGTAGCCCGCACATCCACCAACACCTCATCCGGCCCAAACGTCACATCCAACACATCCTGCCAGATCAACAAAACTTCACCATTTCTACGTTCAACAACAATTCCCTTCATCTGTCATCCTATTGTCAGTAGGGCGACGCGGAGTTCGCATCCTCAGATGCGAGCAGGTCGGCATCCCCAGATGCCGACTCCGCTCATTTCGACCTACCGATTGTGTAACTTGACCCAGCTACACTAAACATGAGTAGATCACTACCTGACCATTGTCCAGAACTGCCATGCGCCCACTTCTGTTATAATCCTGTCCCAAGTATAACCTTTCCACCCTATCTGGTTAAACGATTATGACATTTCGTTTGAAACATCTCCTTGCAAGTTTAGCGCCGCCTCTTTTACTGCTTGTCTTGTTATGGCCCGCCTTCACACAAGCCGCCCCCTCTGTCCAATCTCCCCCCCTACCCTTATCTGAGCAAGCCGCCGCTAAAATTGACCTGCCGCTACAAGAGGAAATGGCGGCATCTGCCGACGGCGCCCTGCGCTTTATCATCGTTTTTCACCAACAAGCTGATCTGACGCAACTACCAGAGGGGTTAACGGCCGTCACCCGGCGCACCGCCATCGTCCAACAACTGCAAGCAACGGCCGTAGCCGCCCAGGCCGCCACCATCACCCAACTGGAAACCATGCAGGCCGACGGCCGTATCCACACCTTCCGCCCCCTATGGATCATCAACGCCATTGCCGCCACCGGCGCCGCCGACGCAATCCTGACCCTGGCGGCTAACCCGGACATCGCCGAAATTCGGCTGGACGCCGTGGTAGACCGCATCCAACCGGCAGCCGACGACCCCAAACTGGCCTTGTTACAAGAAGGCAGCGGCCCGGTCGCCGCGCCAGAAGGCGGCTTCCCCCTCCCCTGGGGCATTGCTCGCGTCCAGGCCCCCCATGCCTGGCACGGCCTGGGCATCAATGGCAGCGGCGTCACCATTGGCATTATGGACACCGGCGTGGACTACCAGCACTCTATTCTGGTTGACAATTACCGGGGCAACCTGGGCGGCGGTGTATTCAACCACAGCGGCAACTGGTTCAACGCCGTCATACCCACCATCACCGTGCCCGTAGATAACTTTGGGCATGGCACGCATGTGGCGGGCACGGCCGTGGGCAGCAATGGTTTCGGCGTCGCTCCTGGCGCACAATGGATCGCCGTCAACATCGCCACCCCCTTTGGCCTGATCTATGCCAGCCACGCCCACGCCGGTTTTGAATGGCTGCTGGCCCCGGCTAACAACCCCGCCCTGGCCCCAGATATTGTGAACGGTTCTTGGGGCGGCGATGGCGGCAACATTGAATTTTTACCAGACATCAATCTCCTATTAAACGCAGGTATCTTGCCCGTTTTTTCTGCCGGGAATATGGGGCCGTATACAGCCACCGTGGGCGCACCGGGCAGCTACCCTGGCGTTTTAGCCGTTGGCGCCAGCGACGATATAGATGCGGTGGCCTGGTTTTCTTCGCTGGGGCCATCGCCGCTCACCAACGAACCCAAACCCTGGCTGGTAGCCCCCGGCACACAGACGCTCTCATCGCTGCCAGGGGGAATGTATGGGTACTACAACGGCACTTCGATGGCCGCGCCCCATGTTTCCGGGGCAGCGGCGCTGCTGCTATCGGCCAACCCCACCCTTTCCATCCCACAAATTCAGCAACGGCTGGCGGAAACGGCCGTGCCCATCTCCACCACCCACCCCAATATATTTAGCGGCTGGGGACGGCTGGATGTGTACACCGCCGTGCGGCCTGATGCGCCACACGGCCGTCTCACCGGCAACGTCACCAGCAACGGCCAACCGGTCCCGTTTGCCGCCATCACCATTACCACCCCTAGCGGTGAAGCCCTGCCTTATCAGACCGATGCCAGCGGTGTGTATGAGGCCTGGCTCCAACCTGGCGTTTATGCCATTTCCATCTCCCTTTTCGGCCACCAACCTTACCAGGCCAATGGGATCGTTGTGACCTTAAACCAGACTACCACCCGACATGCCACCCTGGTTCCGCTGCCTTCGGGTACTGTTTCTGGTCTGATTGTAAACAGCCAGACACAAACACCACTGGTGGGGGCGCTGGTGCGGGTGGTGAATACGCCGGTCACGGCCGTGACGGGCAGCGACGGCCGTTATACCCTGAATCTGCCCGCCGGAACGTATGCCCTCGTCGCCCGCGCCGACCATTACCGTCTGGGGCACAGCACCGTCAGTGTGGTCGTCGGCGGCAGCATCACCCGCAACTTCGCGCTGCTGCCGGGGCCAATGACTTTGCTGATTGACAGTGGTCAGTGGTACTTCGAGTCGCAGGCCGCCCATTACCAGGCCACCCTGGAGAGCCTGTCCTATGCCTATGACACTTTGACCGTGCGCCACCCCCTGTACGATGTGCCCACAGATGACATGATGGCTGCTTATGACCAGGTGGTTTGGGCCGCCCCCAGAGATTCTCCCGGTGTATTGGGGGCGAACAACGTCATCACCAATTATCTGGGGCAGGGTGGCAACCTGTTTATCAGCGGTCAGCGCATTGGGCAGTTTGATGGTTTCGGATTTACCTCTCAGCTCTGGTGGTATGATGATCTCAATGCCAGTTATCAAGGCAAAGCGGCGGTGACCAGCACCATCACCGGCGTCCCTAATACCATTTTCGCCGGGTTGTCATTAACGCTGAATGGCGGCAGCAGCGCCAACAACCAGATACGGCCGGATGCGGCCGAACCGATGTACCGCGCCCTGTCCCGGCAAACCCTGTCCTATGAAGACGGCCGTGGCGCGGGCATGACGTCTGACCTGTGTAAACCGGGGCGGATTGTTTACCTGGGATTTGGCCTGGAAGGGGTAACAACCGCCAGTGGACGGCAGGCATTGCTCGACCGCAGTTTCAACTATTTCACCACGCCGCGCCAGCAGTTTGGAGTACGCTGGCTGCCAGATCGGGTAGATGATTTTGCCGTACCCGGCGACCACATGGTGTACACGCTCACGGTACAAAACCTGAGCGAGACACTCACCGACACCTTCTCACTCACGGCCGTGCCCAGCCTTTGGAGCAGTTCCCTGGTCACCACCACCCTCACCTTGGGGCCGTGCCAACGGGGGCACACGGTACTGCATCTGGACATTCCGGCTGATGCGCCTAAAGATGTTTACCACAGCACGGTCGTCACGGCCGTGTCCGGCAACAATCCCGCCATCAGCAGCCACTCCATCCTCAACCACAAAACTCCCGGCCAGATTCTCTTTGTGGACGATGACCGCTGGTATGATGAAGATTATCATCTGACCAACGCCCTGGATGTGATGGGTCTGGTTTACGATGTATGGGAAACCGGCTGGAAAGATGTGGAGCGTCGCGGGCCGCCGCCGGCCCATTTGCTGCCCGAATATGATTTTATTATCTGGTACACCGGTTATGACTGGTTTGCCCCCATCCTGCCCCAGGAACGGGCTGCCCTGACGGCGTATCTGGCGCAAGGTGGCCGCCTTTTCCTCACCAGCCAGGACTTTTTGTATTACCACCACCACACGCCGCTGGCAAAGGAATATCTGGGCGTCTGGGATTACCGCGAATCGGTGACGCCCACCCAGGCGTTTGGCGGCAATTCACCATTTATCGGCGCGGACCTGGCCGGGCCGCTGGAATTAAGCCGCGGCCCTTATCTGAACAATGGGGATGGACTGATCCTGACGCCTGCCAGCCAGCCATTTTTCTGGCACAACAGCGGGATGCCAGCCGGCGTGGCCAAAACCGGCCCCACCTGGCGCTCTGTTTTCTGGGCGATTCCCTTTGAATGGCTGCCCGATGACCAGGAAGCGGCGGCGATGAACCGCATCATGGGCTGGTTGAGCGATTTGGGTGATTCCACCTTTACCGTGGATGCGCGGGTAGGCGCGTCTACGGCCGCTCGCACGTATACCATCACCCTGCGCAACACCACATTAGCCCCCACGAACCAGGTGCAAATGGTGAATGACCTGCCGCCGGAGCTGACGCTGCTGCCCGGCTCTATTCAAGGCGGTGCAGTCTATGACGCGGCCACAAACCGGCTGACCTGGCAGGGCACAATGGCCCCCGGTGGGATGCGCCAGATTGTCTACCGTGCTGCGCCCATCGCGGGGCTGGCCGCAGGCACGGCCGTGACCAACTCCCTCACCATTCACTACAACCGGCATAATCTGGCCTTTCAGCGCACGGCCGTCTTCTGGATTGACGCGCCTGATTTGTCTGCATCTACGTTTACGGCCGTGCCCAACCGTCCCCAATCAGCCACACAGGTTGCTTACCTGCTGACGGTGCACAACGGCGGGCTGGCGGCAACCGGCGTCATCTCTGCCCATATGCGCCTGCCCGATGACCTGACGGTGTGGGATGGTACGCTGCGGGCAACGGGGGGACAGACCTGGCTGGAAGGGCGCCGTGTTTATTGGCAGGGCAGCCTGTCACCGGGACAGGAAGTGATGGTGCGCATTAATACCAGCCGTCCGGCAAACGAAACATATCGAGACTGGTGGCTGCCCAGCACGGCCGTATTGCTGGATGGCGTCACCGGCACGGTACTCAAAGAGCAAATTTTACACCTGCCAGCCCATAAACAGTACCTTCCCCTCATTTTCAAAAATTAGGCATCTGAGATAAGCTTTGAGAAACTCGGTTTCTATTCGAAGGATACTATGCTCAACAAAGCTCACAAACCAATTCATGTGACCTATGTAGAAGATGAACCTAACATTGCCCAACTACTGGTAAGTGGCCTGGGCCTGTTTGGCATCGTTGTGCGCCCGGTATATATGAGCGCGGAAGATTTGCTGGCACGCCTGGAAGAACCTATTTTCACCGAAGCCGACATCTTCTTTTTTGATATCCGGCTGCCCAAGATGACAGGCGTGGAACTGGCAGAAGAGTTAAGACGGCGAGGGGAGACACGGCCGTTTGTGTTGGTAAGCGCCTGGCCTCGCCCCGATGATATAACACTAGAAAAGGTTAACGCCGCCTTCCTGCCCAAACCGTTTGACTTCCCCGATGTAGTCGAAACCATACAACAATTGACCGAGAACCACCATACAGCACAATAGTGGCTGGCGGCTGGTAATAGCCACCAGCCACCAGCCACTAATTTGTTAAATCCACCACCTTCGCCCCCGTTACTTTCACCAGATCAGCCACCTTTAGCTTCACATCCAGTCCTTTTTGCCCGGCGCTCACATAAATCTGTTCGTATGCCTGGGCAGAAGCGTCCAGAAAGACCACAAACCCCTTATTCAGCAGCGCCAGCGCCGAAATGCCGCCTACCTGCAAGCCGGTCATGGCTTCTGCTTCTTTGTGTGTTGCCATCTGCACTTTTTTAGCGTCTACTGTTTGCGCCACCCTTTTCAGATTAAGCTGGCGGTCAGCCGGAATGATGACGAGCAGCGGTTTGGCGGCGCGCCCGGTTGTGCCCGGCGGCAGCACCACCAATGTCTTGAACACCTGTCCCGCCGGCACACCCAATACGGCTGCAATCTCCTCTGCATCTCGCATATGGTTGGGGTAAGGGAAAACTTCATAGGGTACCTTCTTCCCTTCCAGCACCTTCATGGCTAATGTCTTTTCTTGGGCCATTGAATCATCTCCTTCCACTTTACTTCGCCCATTTTGCCGCACGCCACTTGCTTTGACAACAACTCTCCTTTCGTCTACAATCCGCCAGCCGACGGAGAAGAACTACTTACCCAAAAATCCAAATAAACCCAAATTATAAGAGGTTCTTAGCGCATGAAAGAGTATAAGACAAGTCAGATTCGCAACGTAGCTCTCATCTCTCATAACGGCGCGGGCAAGACAACCTTTGTTGAACGCGCATTGTTCAACACAGGGGCGACCACGCGCATGGGCAATGTGCAAAATGGCACGGCCGTTATGGACTTTGAAGAGGATGAAGTTGCCCGTAATAGTTCAGTAACCACCGCCCTTGCCCCTGTGGAATGGCGCGAACACAAACTCAATATCCTGGACACACCCGGTTTTGCCGATTTTATCGGCGAGGTGAATGCCGCCTTGCGTGTGGCAGAAGGCGCCCTGGTATTTGTAGAGGCTGTCGCCGGGGTGGAAGTGGGGACAGAGCTTGTCTGGCAAGCCGCCGAACAACGCAACCTGCCCCGCGTGGTAGTCATTAACAAAATGGACCGGGACAATGTGCGCGCCCAACGCGCCCTGAACAGCGTCCGGGAACACCTGAAAGGCAACTTTGTGCCCTTGCAGTTACCCATTGGCGAAGGCCCCTCGTTCAAAGGGGTGGTAGACCTGCTCTCGATGGAAGCCCGCCTGGGTGACAAAGATGAGCGCGGCCCTATTCCCCCAGACATGGTTGACGAGGCGGAAGCCGCGCACATGGCCGTTATTGAAGCCGCCGCGGAAGGCGATGACGCCCTCATGGAGAAATACTTTGAGGAGGACACGCTGCCGGATGAAGACATTGTGCGTGGGCTGAAGCTGGCTATCAAACAGGGGTTGTGTGTGCCGGTGCTTTACAGCGCCCCGCAGCCGGGTATTGCCGTTGTGCCGGTGCTCAACGCCATGATGCGTCTGCTGCCGGCGCCGGATGAGATAGGGCCGTTCACGGCCGTTGCCGCCAATGGCAGCAACGTCGAACACCCCATCAGCGATACTTCTCCCTTAGCCGCCTTCGTCTTCAAAACCCGCGAAGACCCCTACGGCAAAATGAGCTATTTGCGCGTGTACGGTGGTGTTTTGGAATCAGACAGCCGTGTCTGGGATGCCAATGCCGACAGTGAAGTGCGCGTCGGTTCCCTGCAACTCCTGCGTGGCAAGGAGCAACTGCCAGTCCCCCGCCTACATGCCGGCGACATTGGCGCTGTGGTGAAGCTGGGTGAAACCGGCACCAACGATACCCTGTGTGATCGTGGCAACAAACTCAAACTGGAAGCCATCCACCAGCCACCGCCCATCGCCCAGGTTGCCATTCATCCGGTCAGCCAATCCGATGTGGCTAAACTCAGCCAGTCGCTCAACCGGCTGGTGGCCGAAGACCTGACGCTGCATTGGCACACCGAACAGGCCACCCATGAAACCATTCTGGCGGGCATGGGCAACACCCACCTGGAGATTGCCGTCAAAAAAGCGCAGCACAAATTTGGCGTCAACATGACCACCAGCGTCCCGCTCATCCCCTATCGGGAGACGATTACACGCACCGCTCAGGCCGAATACACCCACAAGAAACAAACCGGCGGCGCGGGGCAGTATGCCCGCGTTTTCCTGCGCGTGGAATCACTGGATGACGACGCCGGGTTTGAATTTACCTCAGAGGTTTTCGGCGGGGCCATCTCTGCGCCGTTTGTGGCGGCTACCGAAAAAGGCTGCCGTCAGGCGTTAGATGCCGGGCCAATTGCCGGTTATCCTGTGGTTGGCGTTAAGGCAATAGTGTACGATGGCAAAGAACACCCGGTAGATTCTAAAGAAATTGCGTTCCAGACGGCCGGCCGGGAAGGGTTCAAGAAGGCGATGATGGAAGCTGGCCCTATTATGCTAGAGCCGATATACCAGGTCACGATTAGTGTTCCCTCCGACAATATGGGCGACATTATGGGTGACTTAAATACCCGCCGGGCGCGTGTGTTGGGGATGGATCAGGATGGCACCAAAAGCGTGGTGAAAGCGGAAGTGCCGCTGGCCGAAATGCAATCCTACTCTGCCGACCTGCGTTCCATGACGCAGGGGCGTGGGGTCTTTGGCATGGTATTTCAGAATTACGGCCGTGTCCCCGCCCACATGCAAGAAAAAATTGCCGCCGAAGCCAGGGCGCGCCGTGAAGAACACAATTCACACTAACAAAAAGGGTGTACCTGACAGGTACACCCTTTTTTTATTTTTTGAGCAAGTCCCGAATCTCTCGCAGCAGTATCACGTCTTCCGGTGGTGTGGGCGGTGTGGCTGGCGCCTCATCCTTTTTTCTTGCCATCCGATTGTAATATCGCACAATCATAAAAATGACAAAGGCGATGATGATAAAATTGACAATGGCCTGGATGAAATTGCCATAGGCAATGACCGCATCCCCCACCTGGACCGTCAATTCCGTAAAACTTAGTCCCCCCAACAGAGCGCCAATCAAAGGCATGATGATGTCATTTACCAGCGAGTTGACAATAGCTGTAAAGGCAGCGCCCAAAATCACAGCTACCGCCAGGTCCATCACATTACCACGGCTCAAAAACTCTTGAAATTCTTTTACCATCAGCTTATTCCTCTTATATGTAGTGGTCAACAAACAATGCCGCCCTTCATTTGAGATTGAGCGATCAGGAGATTATATCTCCTGCGAGTGTTTGTTGAAGCCACAGTCGTAATGGATGCCCGACCATCGGCAAGTGCGTCTGCACGGCCGTATTATAAGCCCGCAGGTAAAGAGTGAGCAATTCCCGCGGCCAGCCATGGTTATCTATCAAGACCAACAACCAGTCCAAATTGGATTCCAACAGGTCAATATCACCAAGTTTTAGGGCGGCGCTAATATCCCGGCCAAAATAACCGTTAATCTCAGACAAGAAATAAGGGGGCAAACCAAATTCGTCCAGGCCATTCCAAATGGTGGCCTCAATCGCTGCCCGGCGTTGGTCATATTGGAGAGATGCTGCCTGATATACCGGGTCGGCTGGTGGGGGAACGATAGGAGACAAATCTCTGGCAAAAATGCGCTGCACCTGCCGTGGCGCATCTACTAATGTTGGCCCCAAAAAAAAGCCAGCGATATGATCTGCTAACATAGGCATGGTAACAAAAGCAAGGCCACCAAAAGCAAAGGCGATCTGATGCTCTTCCAAAATTTTAGAGATAGTGAGCAAGGAAACGGCCGTAAACAACAGTTGTGATGTAAATATTACCAGGTCTGGCGTCGTCGCCTGGATCGTCTCTACCAACTGCTCGGTGGGTACATCAGCCCCCAGATAAACCACGTCCCACCCAAACCGCCGCAGCAAAAACGTAAGCAGCAAGGCGCTAAAAGCATGGGTGTCCTTCGGCGCGCAACCCACCAATATACGCTCCACGCGGGTAGCCGGTGGTTGCGCTGCCACCAACATCTCTAACCGGCGCATGGCCTGTGCCGACGCAAAATGCTCCTGCTGCACCGTCACATTGCCTTCATACCATGCCATGCCAATTTCGGCTAATCCCTTTTGCAGCACCTCCAGGCAGACCACCTCAACCGGAAACCGGGAAAAAGCCTGCATCAAAATCTGGTCAACACGACTCTCATCAAAAGCCTGGCAGGCGTCCATCCAGGCCTGGCGCAAATCGGCCAACTGCTCTCCAATCCCTTCTGGCAAGGTAGACGCCGACGTAAAGCCAGAAACAGGCGAAGCTGTCACCAAGGGATCTTGACCGTCAGCTTCCATGTTGCGCCAGATTGTAACCGCCTGGCTAATGGACACTCCTTCTTTTTGGCGCGCCAGTAACCACTTCAACATGTCAATATCCCGCTGCGAATAAAGCCGGTGTTTACCGGTGGTCCGCTTTGGCTCCGGCAAACCGTATCGCCTTTCCCAGGCGCGCAGCGTCACCGGCTTTAACCCGGTTTCCATGACCACAGCTTTTAAGTTATAAGTATTTATCTGTTCATCCATGCTAAACCTCGATGTATGGATTTGGTAAAAATGTTTTTTCATCCTAACTTAACATAGCACAAATTTTCCATCTTGTCATCATTTTGTACAGATCACGTACATAATTCTGAGGATCGTCGTGTGTGGTGTAATGGCTTTAGCCGGCTTCTCACTGAAACAGCTACGACAAACCCATTCTCCTTTTTGGGGAAATTCTATAGAAAGCAACACGGCCGTGTGTTACTATTTAGCCATGCATCGAGGAAACATCAGCATATTGCCCATTTCCGGTCGCCCCACGCCAGCGGCAGCAGCCTGGCAGGAGGAACAAGGCTTCCTGTTTGAAGCCGGCGTCAAGAGCGCCAAAACGGAAACCACCTACCGCAGTGGGCTGCGCCTTTTTGCAGACTGGTTACAGCATCACGGCCGTGCCGGTTACACCCTCACCGACCCCTGGCCCCTCTCCCCAGCAGCGCTCACCACCGGTGATGTCCTCAACTTTCGCAACTGGCTACTGGCCCACCGCGCCCGCGCCACCGCCACCACCTACACCTCCGCCGTCATCGGCTACCTGCTTTACCTGGACGGGCAAGACCACTTGCCCCCCGGCATACAGATAGGCAAATTGCAGCAGCAAATAACCCGACGACAGGTGGAACGCAATCCGGCTGAAACTGTCATTGACCAGGATCAGGCCAGGCAAGAGATTCCCCAAATTGTGCTGTATTATGATGCCCTGCCCCTACCGGCCGAAAACGACCGCTATAACCGCCGTCTCTCGCTGCTGCGTGACCGCGCCCTGGTGCATACGCTGTACGCCACCGCCGCCCGCATCTCAGAAGTCGTGCGGCTGAACCGCGCCCATGTGGCCCACGGCCGTGCCGCCCACGCCACCATTACCGGCAAAGGCAGCAAACCACGCACCATTCACATCCGCCCTCACGCCCAGCAAGCCATACAGTCTTACCTGAGAGAACGCACCGACGCCAACCCCGCCCTGTTTGTAGCCCACAGCCGCAACGCCCAAAGCGCCCGCCTGTCCATTACCGCCGCCCACAACATTGTAAAAAAAGCCGTTCTTGCCCTGGGCTTAGACCCGGCTCTTTCCGCCCATGATTTTCGCCACTTTCGGGCTACACAGTTGCTCCGTGAAGGCATGCCGCTGGAAGTGGTGCAGGAATATCTCGGCCATGCCGACATCGCCACCACCCGTAACATCTATGCCCCGGTATTGGGCGTTCATATTGTCAGTGAATGGTTGGATCAGGTGGACAAACCACCAGAACTCGTAAAATAATGCACAAGCGAAGGGTCAGACGCACACACAAAAATTCAGATGATGCCCTTTGCTAGTTTATGTCATATAATTTGTACGCTTAAACTTCTAACCCTGAGTTGAATTTATTGTGTCTACTCAAAATGAACTTGAAGAAGCCATCGTCGCCATCGAAGCACAGCGCGGGGTTTTATTCGAGAATGAAGTCGTAGATGTCGCGTTACTGGCCTTGCAAGAGAAGTTGGCAACGGTGCAAGCGCCCCCCACCATGCAGCAGCACGAAAACATTTGCGTGCTGGTGGCGGACATGTCCGGCTTCACTTCTATGTCTGAATTCCTGGACGCGGAAGAAGTCCGCGATGCAATTAACGCTGTCTGGCGAAAACTAGACCGTGTCATTGTCAACTGGGGCGGCGTCATAGACAAACACCTGGGTGATGGTGTGATAGCCTTGTTTGGTATGCCCCCAGCAGAGGCAGAGGAATCCCGGCAAGCTATGCTGGCGGCGCTGGATATGCAGTGGGAACTGGCCCTATTTAATGAACAGCAAGCGCGGCTAACGTCCGGCACTGGCCCTTTCCGGTCTGAACGCCGCATCCAGATGCGGGTGGGCCTGCACACTGGCCCGGTCTATTTTGGTCAGGTCGGCAGCACAGATGAGGTCACGGCCGTCGGTGATACCGTCACCATTGCCCATAAACTGGAACAGGCCGCGCCCGTCGGCGGAGTCCTCATTTCCTCTGAACTCTACGAACGCATTCATCCATTTTTTGAAGCAGACGAACAGCCGCCCATTTTCCTTAGCAAAAATGATCCGGCATACACCACCTACGTGGTGCGGCGAGAGTTGCCACAAACCACTTTTGCCATGAGCAGCGAAGCTACCTCCACCGAAACCCGGTTTGTGGGGCGCGGTGATGAATTGAACACCTTGCAGCAGGCGTTACAGGTGGCTATTGACAACAGTCTGGCACAAATCATCACCATCGCCGGCGAAGCCGGCGTGGGCAAATCTCGTCTGCTTTATGAATTTGAACGGCTGATTAGCCTGCTGCCGGAGTCCATCTGCGTCATGAAAGGAGTGGGGAACGTCGGCATATCCGAAAAACCTTATGGGTTAATCCGTTCCTTGCTGTGCCATAAGTACGACATTCATTTACAGCACAGCCCGGTCGTCGCCCGTGAAAAGCTGGTACGCGGCCTGCTCAACGAACTAGACCACGATCATGACAAAGCCAAAGCAGCCGCTGAACACATCACCCAGTTATTGGGGTTTGATAGTGAAGAAGCCATGCCCCAAAGAGCAACCACCAAACCCCTGACGCTCTATTGGGAAGCATCGCTGGATCAGCGGCGGGACCAGCGTGACATTCGTAGCAATGGCTTTGAAGACCTGGTCTATTTGTTTTCGGCCATCACTCAAAATTATGCCGCCACCGTCATCTTTCTGGAGGATTTTCATGCCGCCGACGAAGGCTCGTATGACTTTTTAGACTACCTCATGCAAATATGCCGCGATCTACCACTGCTCATTGTGTGCCTGACCCGGCCGTCCCTGTTTGACAAACGGCCATCATGGCGCATGGTAGAAACCACCGAACGGCACGAAATGCAGCTCCCACCCCTCTCGCTCATTGACACCCGCCATCTGCTGACCGAGCTACTGCAAAAGTTGGATGCGCAACCCATGCGGTTGATGGATGTGATTGGCAGTGTCGCCACCGGAAACCCCTTTGAATTGGAAGAGATGGTCAAACTCTTCACCAGCGTCGGCATCCTGGAAGAAAACGAATCACGCTGGCAGGCCAACATGGGCCGTTTGCTAGAACTGCCTTCGCCGCCAACCGCCCCCAACTTATGGCGCTGGCAACTAGAAAAACTCCCGGAAACCCAGCGCCAGATTTTGCAGTGGGCAGCCGTCTTTGGCCCCACGTTTTGGGATGCAGGTTTGTTGGAACTGGTGGCTGACGATTTGCTCATCGGGGCAGTCAATCTGGAAAATGATCTACAGGCACTCATGCAGACCAACTGGATTCGGCGGGCGGTTAGCACGGCCGTGCCCAACACCCACCAATACATTTTCCGCCATGACCGTTTACAGCGGGCCATTTATGCCACCATCCCGGCGCAAACAGCCGCCGCTTACCATACCCAGGCAGCGGCCTGGCTGGCCAGCCAATCACTGCCCACCACCACCCGCCTGCTGCGCCTGATTGCCCACCAACTGCACCAGGCCGACGATGCCAGCCGGGCGGCCGACTGGTACGGCCGTGCTGCCACCCAGGCCCGCATAGACCTGGCTCTGGAAACAGCCACCTTCTACTATCGTCGCGCCCTGGAACTTTTGCCGGAAACAAGCACACACCAGACAGCGCGCATCAAACTCCTGGAAGGGGAAGCGGTTGTGCTGCGCAAACAATCCCGTTTTGACGAAGCGGTCTCCGCCTACCAGGCTATGCAGCAAGCCGCCACCCAGGACGGCGCCCTGGACCAAATGGCAGTAGCCCGCGCTTACAGCGGCGAATTTCTGTGCCACTTCCTCACCGACGAACTTCGCCACGCCCTGGAAAGCGTTCGCCCTATTGAAACAATTGCCCAAACAACCCAAGATGTGACCTTTGCCACCATCGCCCAAACCGCCAGAGGGTGGATTGCCCTGGCTGCCGGGCAGTCCAAAGTAGCCGCCGAGATGGCGCGTGAGGTCTACGCCCACAGCCGCAGCCTGGAACCTTCACCAGGGCGCGCATTTAGCCGCGCTTTTGTAGGCGATCTGGCGCGAGAAATGGGACGGTATGATCAGGCAACGGAAATGACCGAACTGGCCCGCGATATGTTTGCCTCCTTTGGCGAAACCATGTGGGAAACATTGATGAACACCCAATTGGCGCAGATTGCCGCCGAACAGTGGGATTTGCCCACGGCCGTGGCCCACTACAACCAGGCGCTAGAAGTGGCCCAAAATGCCGGTGACCGTTTTGGCGCTATTCTTTCTTTGCATGGTCTGGGCCGGTTATATTATTTGCAGGGCGCCTACCTCCGCGCCGAACACACCTACCAGCAGGCGCTGACTCTGGCCGAACGCAGCCAAAACCAGATATACCTGGCCTACCTGGCCAACGACCTGGGCCAGTTACACCTGATACAGGCATTTAGCGCCACGCCATCAACTCAAGATATTGCCCAGCAGGAAGATCATATTAACCAGGCGACACGCTGGTTTGAACGCGCCCGTCGGCTGGCCCGCAAAACAGAAAAGCCCCTCATCCGCGTTGCCTCTCTGGTGGGTATTGCCCAGCTAGACCTGGAAGACCATGCCCTGGCCGAAGCCCAGGAAAAAGCCCGCGAAGCCGTAACGCTGGCGGAACGCACCTTACAACAACGCCCCATCAAACGGGTAAAACTGGAAACGGCCGTTGCCTGGCGTATATTGGGCAGCGTTCTGGCAAAAATTCCGCAAAAAAATCAACAAGCTATCGTCAGCAACAAACCGGTAGACGCCCTGGCCTGCTTTAGTCGTAGTCACCAGCTTCTGGAGGAAACCGGCGTCTCTGGGGAATTAGAAAAGGCGCTCACCCTGCGCGCCTGGGCCTTGCTGGAAATGCGGCGCGATCATATGACCGAGGCCGCGCCGCTGGCCCAGGAAGCCCGCGCCTTACTGGTAAAATTAGGCCGCCACCATGAAGCTGACCGCATACAAGAATTGATGTCTGGTGATTGATCATGTGAGCGCGATTCAATCTTGAAGATTGAATCACGCTCTAGAAGAATGCATGGTAGACCACAAACAAATCCAGAAAACCATGACCGCTATTGAATCACAGCGGGCTGCACTTGGCGACAGCATCACCAATACTACCCTGGCGGCGCTGCAAGACCTGCGGCAGCGCCCGGCTGCTCGCCCCCTGGAAATGCCCCTTTCCCGTAATGCCCAACGCAAACAAATCACCGTCATCTTTGCCAAAGTAACCGGTTTTGGCGCCATGACCGGGGGTATGCAGGAAACGGCCGTGCTCAACCTCATCAATGCCCTCTGGCGACGGCTGGATAACGCCATTACCCAACAAGGCGGCATCATTGACAAACACCTGGGCGACGCCATCATGGGTCTGTTTGGTGTACCTATCGCCCACGAAGATGACCCCGAACAAGCCATTCGGGCGGCGCTGCAAATGCGGGCCACGCTCAGTGACTTCGTTGCCGAACTGAAAAGTTCCCTGGACCAAGAGACGCTGGGCCAACTACCAGACCTGCAAACCTTGCGATTGTCGGTGGGCATCAATACCGGCCCGGTCATGCTTGGTCGGGTGGGCGACAGCGAGGAGTACACCGTTATTGGCGATACGGTCAATGTTGCCAGCCGCCTGGAACGGGCCGCCCCGCCCGGCGGCATTCTCATCTCCCATGACACCTACCTGCTGGTGCGGGATAAATTTAACGTAGAACCGCTAGGCCCGGTGCCTATCAAAGGGCGTACTGAATCCATTCAGGTTTACCTGACCATTGGCGTGAAACCACGCATATTCTACGGCATGGGGCGCGGCGTGGAAGGGGTAGAAACGCGCATGATTGGGCGCGATACGGAAATGGCCGGTCTGAAAGCAGCCCTGCAACTGGCCATTGGCAGCCGCAGCGGTCGGGCCATCACCATTGTTGGTGAAGCCGGGCTGGGCAAATCCCGGCTCACCCATGAATTCACCACCTGGGCCAAAAGCCTGCCCCAGGAACTACAAGAACTCAAGGGGCGCAGCTACCAGCATATGCGCCAGATACCGTATGGGTTGTTCCGCACGATGCTGGCTGCCTTTTTTGGCATTCAAGACAGTGACCCGGCTTCGATAGCCCGGCAAAAACTCATTCAGGGCATCGGGCAGTACCAGCCGGGTGAAACAGAGGAAGTGCGTCAGCGTGCCTTTACCATTGCCCAATTGTTGGGCCTGGATTTGGGGCTAACGGCCGTAGCCGAAGCCATCCCCACTGCCCCCACCGAAACAGACGAAGATGCCGCACCCCACCTGCGTGACCTGGCTTACCAGTACATCCGCGAACTGCTGCAAAGCATGACGGCCGTGACGCCCGCCACCCTTCTCTTCCTGGAAGATTTGCACTGGGCCGATGAAGGTTCATTGGAACTGCTGGAGTATCTGCTGCCCATTTGCCGCCAGACGCCGCTGTTGTTGATCATGCTCACCCGCCCGGTTGATATTTCCCTGGACAGCGACCAGCCATTAGCGCGACACGGCAAACTCCTGGGGCAGCCCGGCGGCGCCCAGGTCATCTCATTACAATCCCTGAGCGAAAGCCAGAGCCGGGAACTGGTGCTGGAAATTTTGCGCAAAGCGCCAGAAATCCCTGGCGATCTCTCCGACCTCATCGTCTCCCGCGCCGAGGGCAACCCCTTGTTTGTGGAAGAGATGATCAAAATTCTGATAGAAGATGGGGTGATTATCGCCGGACAAGATGAGTGGCAGGTACGCCGCAATCAGATACTTTCGGCGCGGGTGCCGCCCCACCTCAACGGGGTGCTGCAAGCCCGTCTTGACCGCCTGTCTGAACTGGAACGCGCCACCTTACAGCGGGCGGCAGTGGTAGGTCGTATTTTTTGGGACAGCGCCGTCATCCATATGAATGAAACGGCCGTGCCCGCCACCATACCCTCAGAAACCCTTGTCGCTCTGCAAGCCCTGGAAAAGCGGGAAATGATCTTCAAACGACAGGTATCTGGTTTTGCCGGTACCCAGGCCTATGTATTCAAACATGCCATCCTGCATCAGGTGGCCTATGAAAGTGTGCTGCTGCGTTTCCGCCCTGGCTACCATAAACAGGCCGGTGACTGGCTGGCCGAACAAAGCGGCGACCGCGTTGCTGAAAATGCCGGGCTGATAGCCGAGCATTATGAAATGGCCGGTGAACGCACCGCCGCCGCCGAACTGTATGAAATGGCCGCCCAACGCGCCCAACACGCTTTTGACCCCGAACTAGCCATTGATTATTACCGCAAAGCGTTGGCGCTGCTGGCCGACCAATCGCACTATGCTGAGTGGCTGCTGCGTCTGCAAGAAGAATTAGGTAAATTGCTGCAAATGCGGGCGCGTTTCGTGGAAGCTTCCCAGGTGTTTATGACCATGCGTTCCACTGCCGAGGAAGATGGTGACCTGGCCGCGCAGGCGCGCGCCTGGAATGGGTTGGCTGCCATTCAACATGACCAGGGGAATTATAAAACGATGCTCAACAGCGCCCGGCAGGCGGAGCAGGTTTCCTGGCTGATTGGCGCTGAGATGGAGTTGATTCGCTCTTTGCTGGGGCAGGGAGAGGCTTATTTGCATATGGGTGATCTACCCCAGGCATTGGCGACTATTGAACGGGCGCTGCACCTGAGCGACCGGCAAGAAGAGATTGTAGCCCGCACCAAGAGCCTGTATTTGTTATGCCTGACCCATGTGCGTGACGGCCGTTACGATGACGCTTACCAGGGAATATACCAACTGCAACAGCAGCTCTCCTTGCTGATCACGCTGGATGAACTTCATGCCGCCGCGGCCACCCATTACGCGCTGGGCAATCTGCAAAACCAGCTAGGGCAGTATGACGAAGCCGCTACCAGTTTGTTGGCCGCATTGAAATTATTCCGCAATCTGGATGTACAAATTGAAACCGGGTGGGCGCTGTACCGGTTGGGCGAAACAGCCCGGCAGCGTGGCAATTTCCACGCGGCCGTGCCTTTTTACCGTAAGGCGCTGTCGGTGGCGAATGGGATTGGCTATCGCTACGGCCGTCTGGAAGCAGACGCCGATATGGGGCGGGTGTTGGTCAATTTGGGCAATTATGACCTGGCCGAAGAGATATTACAGAATGTGCGCCAGATTGCCGAAAACGAAGGGTTGATGGCCGGCTGGCGGCGGCTGCCGGAGTTATATGCCTTTCTGGCGCTGAACCAACTGGGCAAATCACAAACAGAAGAAGCTGTGGAACTGGCGCGCCAGGCGCATGAACTGGCGCAGCAGTTGGGTGATGCGGAAGTGATTGGCCTGACATGGCGGATATTGGGCCGAGCATTGGCCGCCCTGCCCCTCAATAAACAATGGATACAATTGGGCGACGGCCGTTTTGACGCCGCCGCCTGTTTTGCCCAAAGCCTACGTTTGTTTGAAATGCTAAATGGCGGCGGCACAGCTTCCCACCGCGATCAGGCGCTTACCTTATGGCAGTGGGCCTTGTTTGAAAGGGCCAACGGCCAGCCAGAATTGGGCGAACGCTTGCAAAAACGGGCTGAAGCCCTGGCCCAACCGCTCAACCTGGCGCTGGTATAAAAGAGCGTGATGGAGACTCCAGCCCCATCACGCTCTCCACTCACTCGTATTTGAAGCGCCACAGGCCAATGCCCAGGAACACGGCCGTGAACACCAGCAACATTCCCACTTCTGGCAACACGGCCGTCACCCCCCACCCTCGCGTGATAATGTCCTGAAACCCACTCATCGCCCAATATATCGGCGACAGCTTGCCCACCGCTTGCAACCAGTCCGGCACAATCTCCAACGGCCACCACGCCCCGCCCAATGCCGACATGGAAAGCACCAACACCGTGCCCAACGCATTCGCCTGGGCAATCGTCTTCACCAACGCGGCCATCATCATGCCCAGGCCAGACATCGCCAGGGCAAAACTGAGTACCATCAGCGCCAGCGCCGCCGGCGAATTGCCCCAGGCTACGCTAAACAGCAGCGCCCCGGCAATGATAAGAATCACCATCTGAATGACACCCGCCGTGACAATGCCCATCAGTTTGCCGCCGATAATGCTGCCTTTGCGAATGGGCATGACGGCCAACCGGCGCAGGGTGCCCCACTGCCGCTCCTGAATCAGCACCGCCGCCCCGCCCAACATGCCAAAGGTGGCAAACATAGCCATCATACCCGGCGAGGACTGGTTGATGCCGTTAGGAATGATGTCGGTCACGCTGATGACCAGTTCATCTTCGTTGATTTGCACGGCCGTCGGCGGATTTTGCCAGGCCGTTTGCGCCAGATGGGCAGCTTCCAGACGATAGGCGGCGGGATCAACGTCGTGGGTAAACAAACCCATTTCATCGGCCGTCGCCGCCGAAATAGCGGCCACATGGAGCGCCCCTTCTACCTGGCTGATAGCGGCGTTCACCGCTTCCATCACCGGCTGTACCTGGCGCGTATTGGCCGGGTCGCTGTAGAAATCCAGGTTCGCCCCTCGCCCGGCAGCCAACCGCTGGCTAAAGTCGGCCGGAATAACCAGCGCCGCCATGGCCGTAGCGTCTTCCACCTGGGTCACGGCCGTTGCCCGATCCATCGCCACCACTTCCAGCGTCGGGTCAGTCTGTAGCCGGTCTGCTAACAGCGCCCCCCATTCGCCGCCGTCTTCATTTACCACCGCCACCGTCCAGGTAATCGTCGTGCTGCTGACATTGCCACCGCCGCCAAAACCGCCGGTCGCCTGCCCCACCAAAAAGGTAAACAACAGCGGCATGGCAATCTGAAATATCAACGTAGACCGCTCCCCATACGTCAGCCGCAGGTAATGAATCATCATGTCTAAAGTATTGCGTAACATCATCTTGTCCTTGAAGAAAGTAATTGGGTAATTGGGTAATTACTCGATTACTCAATTACCTCTTGATCCGCCGGTTAAACTGCCACAGCGCCAGCAGAAAAAACAGGCCGCCAATGCTCAGCAAAACTACCGCCGGCAGCAAAACATCGGACAGGCCGCCGTCATAAATGGTCAACGCCGTCAGGCCGTCAATGCCCCAGCGGTTAATGGTGATCTTGCTCAACTGGTTCAGCCAGGGCGGGAAGTTCTGCGCATTCACGAAGTTACCGCCCAGCGCCGCAAACACCAGCGAAATGACCGACCCCAAAATGGCTGCCTGGTTTACATCCTTCGCAAACGCGGCAATCAGCAGCCCCAGACCGGTGTAGGCCAGCACAATCGCCAGCACCATCAGCGCCAAACCGGACGGCGAATGGCCCCAGTTCAACTGAAATAACAACCGCGAGGCAACCACAAATATGGCAAATTGGAGAATCCCTGCAAAAAAGACGCCTCCTACTTTGCCCATCAATAATTCGCTATGCGCAATGGGGGTGGTGAGCAGGCGGGGCAGTGTACCCTCCTTCTCTTCTTCCAGGATGGAACGGGTGGTATCCATCATGGCGAACATGAGGAAGAGGATGCCCATGCTCGGCGCAAAAAAGGCGAAAGGGCTGATTTCCAGCGGTTCTTCCACTTTGCCCACGGCAATCTGGCGCAACTGAATGGCGCCGCCGCCATTAGCCGCCGCTAACTGTGTGCCAATTTGTTCTTCCAACACCGTGCCCAACTGCGCCAGGGCTGGCCCCAACACGGCCGTCTGCCCCATCAACTGCGCCACCGTCACCTGCGCCCCAATCGCGCCGGTATTGAAGCTGTTGGTGATGCGCACCACAATGCCGCGTACAATGTTGGGTGTGATGGTGGCGCTGGGATCGGCGTAAAAGGCGATAATGGCGGGTGACGAAGGCGCGGGGTTGCCACGCACGGCCGTAGAAAACTCCGCCGGAATATGCACTGCCGCTCGCGCCTCTCCCGCCTGCACGATGGCCCGCGCCTCGTCCAGGTCAGCCATTTCTGTAACCAACAACAGGTCGGCCAATTCCCCTGCCTGCATCGTCGCCACAAACTGCGCACCCATTTCGCCGGTATCGTCATTCACCACCAGCACCGGAATCTGGTCAAAGGGCACGCTGCTGCTGCCGATCAAAAAGTTGCCAAACGACGCGCCAATGATGAACGACAGCACCAACGGCGCCAGAATCATCAACAACAGCGCATTTCGATCCCGAAACGTAATACTCAAATCTTTCCAGGCAATTGCTAAAATTCGCATCTTGAATCTCACTCCGGTGGTGATGCGTGATACGTGAGATTTCTCCGGTCACGCATCACGCATCACGGTTCTCAATCCCGCAGCGCCCGCCCGGTCAGGTGCAAGAACACCGCTTCCAGGTTTGGCTCTTGAATTTCCAGTTTGCGGATGGGCAGCCCCTGCCCGGCAATGTGTTGGATAACGCCGGGCAGCATGGCATTGGCATCTTCGGTTTGCAAAATAAGACGGCCGTCCGCATCCCCATCCGCCTGGTGAATACCGGGCAGCGCCGCCAATGCCTGGCGCAAGTCACCGTTAGCCCCATCGGGCAGCCCTACATCCAGCCGGATGGTATCGTAATGCCCCACCATATCCGTCAGTTCCGCCAGTGTGCCCAGGGCAATTAACTGCCCATGATCAATGATGCCAATGCGGTGACTGAGTTCTTCCGCTTCTTCCATGTAATGGGTGGTGTATAACACGGTTAACCCGCGCTCATTCAACTCTTTCACCGTGTCTAAAATGCGGCGACGGCTTTGCGGATCAATACCCACCGTTGGTTCATCCATATACAGCACTTTGGGATTATGCAGCAGCCCCACAGCGATGTTGATGCGCCGCTTCATGCCGCCGGAGAAGGTGGACACTTTTTCGTTGGCTCTATCGGCCAGACCGGCAATATCCAACACGGCCGTGACCCGCTCCTTCAATTCATCCCCGCGCAGCCCATACATCCGCCCCCAAAATTGCAGGTTCTCGCGGGCGCTGATGGCGTCATACAGGGCAATTTCCTGCGGCACCACACCAATGACCTGCTTGACGGCTTTGGCGTCACGGGTAATCGAATGCCCATCCACAGTGGCCTCACCGCCAGTGGGAGACAGCAGCCCGCTGAGCATGGCAATGGTGGTGCTTTTGCCAGCGCCATTTGGCCCCAGCAGGCTAAAAATCTCGCCCCGCTGGATGGAAAAGGTGACGCCTTTCACCGCCTGGGGACCGTCCGGTGGGTTATACTGTTTGCGTAAATCCTGAGTCTCAACAATCACAGACATGTTTTTTCTCCTGAGAGGTTTTTAGTGTCAGGTAACACATGACGCCCGACATCTAAACAGCAGTTTAACGGCCGTGCCCCCACAACAGATGTGCCAGAAGTCACGCTCAGGTCACAGTGACCAATAACGGATGACGGTTTACGGATGACGGATTACGGGTCACGGATTACCGATTACCGATTACAGACTACCGGGAAACAGGGCGATTCAAAGCACGGTCAGCCAGACCAGGGCCAACCACCATCACCAGAGCGGCAATGGCCTTGCCGCGTTGGGTCACGGCAAATACATCGGCATATCCCACCGAAGCACAGGTAGCGATGTAATAAAAAGCATCAATGTAGGTTTTGATCTTGGGGTTTTCCACCCGCTCGGCAGCGTAAAAAGCAGCGGCGGCAGCCCCCAGGAAGCCAAAAGCCGACTCCATCGGATTACCTTCGGCCCAATCCAGGAAACGACCCTCCCAGTCCAGGCGCTGCCGCAGCAGCATCTCCAGGTAACGCTGCACCTGCTCCCCGGAAATACCCAACCAGGCTTGCAGCAAGTCAGCCAGAGCAGAGGGAACCGGCACGGCCGACCCATTTCCATTGCCATTTTTTGCCGGTGGAAATAGTTGATCCAGCGCTTCTTGTTGTTCTGGGGTTAACATTGGGTAACTGGGTAATTGGGTAATTACGCAATTACCCAATTACCTTCCTATAGCTCATCCTGTTCAAGTCTGGATAAGCGAATTTCTTCACGGGCGGCGGCTACATCTTCACGGCGGGCAATCTGTTCTTCGCGTTCGGCCAGTTCGTGGTGCAGGGTCACGGCCGTCTGGTCTAACTCACGCTGTAAGATGTGCAGCCGTTCCCGCATCGCCACATTCTCTTCACGCGCCGCCAGGTGAGCGGATTGGCTGGTGAGGACCGCCAGGCGGACTTGCAGCCGCTCAATTTCGGTTTGCAGGGCGGCAATGGTTTGCCCAAACGCCCGGTGCTGCTCTTCCAGTTCGGCAGCACCGGGTTGTCCCTGTGCCTGCGCCGCACGCCAGATGGTTTCCGCCTGTTTCTCACGGGCCAACGCCAGCGCCAGATCGTTTTTCAGGCCATCCAGCCGCTTTTGCGTATCCTGCATGAGTGCAGCCGTTTGATCCGGCACGGCCGTGTCCGACTCTTCGCTAAAGAGATCAGTCACGGCCGTCTGCACCACCCGCCGCACCTTCGCCCACAATCCCATATCAATTGCCAATGGTCAATGGTCAATTGCCATTTGACCGATTACCGATTACGGATTACCGGCTGTCGCCCGCAGATAAAAATCATCAAACGGCAGGTCACGGATAATGGGTAGTTGGGTCACGGCCGTTTGCGCTTTTTGCACCATCGCGTCATCTGCCACTTTTTCGCTCAACATTTGTAACACCTCGCCCACGGTTTTGCCTTTGAGCTTGTTTACATTGAGATGCTGCTCTACCTTCTGCACAATCTCCGGCACCAGCAGCGCCAGTTCAGCCACATCAGTACCGGCCTGCGCGCCATTGGCCGCTTTGGTCAAACTCTCATCCCCGCTATTGCCCGTAATCCGGTTCAACAACTGCTGGCCTGCTTCCAATACAGGCTGTGGCGTATTTTTCAGCACCTCGCCCAGGCCATCAGACAGCGTGACCATGCGCAGCAGCGAAGCCGCCGCGTTCGGGTCGCCAATCATCTTAATGTTCATCGAAGCCAGCGCCTTCGCCAACGCCTCCGCCTTGGCCACCTCAATTTGCACCTGGGCGTCTAGCTGCAATTTCAAAATTTCCACACGCTGGGCCACGCCGTCAAAAGCCGCCAACGCTTCCGCTTTGGCCTTCGCCCCTTCCGCTTCGGCCACCGCTTTGGCTTTCACCGCTTCCGCTTCCTGCATGGCGGCCTCGGCCTTCGCCCGCAGTACGTCCGCATCCGCCAGACCCACCGCCGACGCCTGCGCTTTGGCTGCCTCCGCCCGCAATTTTTCCGCTTCCGTCTCCGCCTGCGCCTGGGTGCGAATCGTTTCCGCCTGTTTCAGCGCCGCTTCTGCTTCAGCCGCCGTGATCGCTTTCAGCGCCGCCGCTTGCGCTTCGGCTTCCCGCTGTTTGCGCAGCGCTTCCATCTCAATGCGGTTTTTCTGCTCAATCATCGCCTTTTGCGCTTCCCGCTCGGCCTGAATGAGGCTGATTTTGGCTTCGCGCTGTGCCTGCTCGGTCGCTTCCACCGTCTTAACGGCCTGGGCGGCTTCCTCGCGTTTGGCTAATACCAACAAACGCTCTTGTTCTGCCCGCTCCCGCTCTTGTTCCGCCTGCACCAGGGCAATTTGCCGCTGCTGGTCAGCCAACTCCAATGTCTGGCGGCGGGTCAATTCAGTAGACATCACCTCTTGTTGATTCCGCTCATTCTGCACTGCCAGCTCTTGTGCCTTTTCCATTTCCAGCAGCGCCACCGCCCGCTCCTTGCCAATGCGCGCCTGCTCCGATTTTTGTTCTTCTTCAAAAACCTTGTGGTCTGCATTTGCTTTTTCCGTGGCCTGCATGGTGCGCACTTCACGTTCCTGCGTGGCTGCCGCCAGCGCCAGATCACGGTCCAGGTCTAGCCGCTGCCGGGCCGTTTCCGTATCCTTCTTTTTAATCTCAATTTCCATCTTGCGCTCAATGTCATTGCGCTCGCGCAGCGCCTGCTGGATGACCTGGGCATTGGCGCGGGCCACCTGGGCGCCAAACACGTCATCGGTGCCAAAAGAGCCTTGCCGGGCGGCGCGCAAGGTCAGAATGGACACAGACTCTAACGTCAGACCGTTCTCTTCCAGGTCGGCTTTGAGCCGGTTTTGCACTTCTTCGATGAACTTTTCCCGCTCTTGATGCAGGCTCATCAGGGTGAAGGTGGCAGCTACGTCACGCAGCGCGCCGTCCAGTTTGGCGTCTACCAGTTCCTTCACCGTGGCCCCATCTACCTGCTTGCCGCCAATGGTGCGGGCGGCGTCCACGATGCCGTCAATGGTAGGGCTGACCTTGATGTAAAAGATGACCTTGATGTCGGCATATTGGGGGTCAATGGTGAGCAGCGCCGTGTCGCCGGTGCGCTCAATTTCAATGGCCATGGTGTTCAGGTCTACCCAGGTAAGTTCGTGGATGGTACGGAAGACCCAACCGCCGCCGTTCATCACCACTTTGGGCGGGGCCGTGGCGCGACCCAGGCCACCGGTGCGCACAAAGGCGCGGTTGGGCGGCGTTTTAGTGTAGGCGCGCAAGATGGAGAAGAAAAGGATAATGCTAAACAGGACAACTACAAATACGATGGCAGCGGGGATCAAAACTTGCATGACTTCCTCCTGAAGATTTGAAATTGGGTAATGGGGTAATTACCCCATTACTTAATTATGCTCACACGATGGTATTTAGCTCTTTTTATTGATGGGCACGGCCGTGTACCGTTTTTGAGCCGCGTCATAATCCACCAATACCACTTCTGACTTGCCGTCAATTGGCTCGTCGTCGGTCGTGATGGCAAAGACGTTGATCAACGTGCCGCCCTGGTCACGTACTCGTACCAGCCCATATTTGTGATCTAAACGCGGGCTGATGACCGCACCACGCCGCCCCACCAATCCGGCTGCCGAAGTCGCCGTGCTGCTAATTGAGGGCAGGGCGCGACCAATGACACGGGCCACACGGGATGAAATGAAACCGCCAATGATAAAGGACAGTGGCAGCACCAACACCAACCCCCAGGCCGGATAGCTGCCCAAAACCGCTTCCAGCAGCGTGTTCAGCGTCCACCCGATGATAGCCATGCTGCCCAACAACACCACCAGCACCACCATCAGCGGCGCTTTGCCCACGCCCACAAACGCCAGTACCGAAAGAAAATCAAGACCGCCATCCACATCCAGGTCAGCGTCGGCGTCTATGTCCGCGTCCAGGTCGGCGTCGGCGTCAAAATCGAGATCAATATCGGCGTCCAGGTCGGCGTCAAAATCGGCATCCAGGTCTGAATCGCCATCCCCGCCCAACCCCACCATCTGGAACACGGCCAGAAGCCCACACAAAACCAGCATGATGGTGAAAGGCAAGTTGTACCAGGTAAACATTGTAGGCAGAGCTTCAGCTAACATGATGTCGTCATTTTACCAGCAATTGATACGCAGGTGTATACGGGAATGGGGAATTTGTGGTTGTAGCCGTGATATGTAAACCGTAATCCGAAGCCCGTTATCCGTAGTCCGACAACGGATTACGGATTACGGATTACGGATTACCGATTACGAAGATAAATAGGGGTATGTCAGGAACAGGTTTTCCAACACCAGACGGCCGTTGGCATTATGCTCCAACTGCCACAGCGCCAGGGTGGTTTGTTTGAGGCTGGCAAGCACGGCCGTGTCCGGCGTCGTGTGGGCAATCTGGCGCATGGTATCAAGCTGGTCAATATTGGTCACGCCGGCGGTGAGCGACACGGCCGTGCCCCTCCCCCCACTTTGCGCCAGCAAATTCACATCTCGCCACCAACTAACCCAGGTCTGTAACACAGCGGGCGCTGCTTCCGGCTTGTTCGCCAGTTTGTCCGCCAGTTGAAAACGGCGCACCCGATTACCCGCCAGCGCCTCTTGCAACTGCGCCAGATGTGTTGCCCTCTCCTGCAAAACAGCCGGGTCTTGCGCCGCCCGCACCGCCCAACCGAGACGGCCGTCCGCCAGATGCGCCAGCAAATGGGCCGTATCCTCGTCTACCCGCCAGCGGGTGGTCAGGCTTTGTTCGATCAGGTCAGTGGGTAACGGCCGTAAATTCAGCGTGCGGCAGCGCGAAGAAATGGTCGGCAGCAACGTATCGGCGTCATTGGCCGTCAAAATGAGGACTACACGAGCCGGTGGCTCTTCCAGCGTCTTCAGAAATGCATTCGATGCGCCAATGGTGGCGGCGTCAAAACGTTTCAAAATCGCCACCTTGTAGCGCGCTTCATACGCCGACAGGTTTAGCTCCTGCTGTAACTGGCGTATGGTCTCTATCTTCAAAGTGAGTTTACCCCGCCCGCTGACCTCTGGCTCTACCAGGCGTACATCAGGGTGACGGTCATGGGCGATGAGAGTGCACACGCGACACAAGTGCCCGGGGCCACAGGAACTATCAGCCTGACCCGTACAGTTGAGCGCCTGGGCAAAGGCGCGGGCCAGGGTGGTTTTGCCCACCTGGTCGGGGCCGGTAATGAGGTAAGCGTGCCCGTTACGGCCGTGCTGCAAACTGTCTCGCAGCATTTGCACCGCCCACTCATGCCCCATGACATTTTGCCAGTCAGTCATGCGGGTATTTTATTGGGTAATTGGGTAATTGGGTAATTATTACTCCGGCATCAACCAATGCAGCAGAGCAAAAAAGAGGATGGCGGCGCTGAGAGCAAAGAGCGCGGGGCGTATCTGCGCCCAGGTATATACCCAACCCGCAACCGGCTGCACCGGCTGGGACAGGCTGGCATGATCAACCAGAGCGTTATAGACGGGCAAGGGGGTAAAGTCCGGTTCCAACAGACGGAAATAATACCAGGGTTCGTTTTGCTCGGCGTCGGTGTGGCGTTTTAGGAACCAGTAGGCGCTCACCCCCACCCAGGGCCATTCTGCCTGTATCCGTTCATATGCTTCTACGGCATATTGCGCCTGCTGCGCCTCTGTCACCCGGCCATAGGGCGCGTCCATTCCCTCTGGAGCTACATTCCAACCCATTTCGCTGATCCAGATGGGCCTGGCGGCATCGCCGTTGCGCACCATCAGGTCACGGATGAGCAAATGGTGGGGAAAGTTGATGACCGTTGGTCGCAACCGTTGGTCGGCGGCGCCCGACCATAAGCCATATCCCTGGGCGGACATCACGTCAAAACAGTCGGCGGCGCCGGCGTTGTACATGCGCTGCAAAAAGACCAGGTCGTTCACATTGGCCGGGCTGAGTTCAACGGTGGGTGTGAGTGCGCCCGCCAGGACAACGGCCGTCGGGTCTACGGCTTTCACCGCGTCATACGCCCGGCACAGAAAGTCGGTGTATTGCTCTGGGTTGACGGGCTGGTGGTGGCCCCACTCGCCGTTGCCGTTCGGTTCGTTCCAAATCTGGTAGTAATGGATGCGCCCTCTGTAGCGGGAGGCAACGGCCGTGACAAAATCCACAAAATCCTGGACATCATCTGGCGGGGCCAGCGAGCCGGTCTGTTCTTCCGGCAGCGCCCGCGACCAGGCCGGCGGGTTGCTCAGCCGGGCGATCATCTCTATGTTGTATGCCTCGGCCAGGTCAACGATATGGTCATACTTAAGCCAGGCGTCTACACCAGCCGGATCATTACGCCGGTCTACAAAGTCGCCTTTGCCGTGAATTTCAATATCTTCCCAGGGAAATTCCTGACGCATAAAGGTGAAACCGGCCTGCCGCGCCAGTTCCAGACTGCGGGCGCGTTTCCCTTCTTCGGCTTCGTTTTGCAGGAACGTATTGACGCCAAAGGGGCTGACGGCCGTGTTCTCCATGTTTGCATCCGGGGCGAGATCGGGTGGGGGGCGCACGGCCGTGTTCAGCCAATGCAGCACACCCCGCAGTTGCCCCGCCAATTTCGCCTCCCCGGTCAGGTCATAAAGCGAGGTCGCTGCCGGCAGCAGCGATACAACCAGGCCCAGCGCTGCCAGCGCCACCACCAGCCGCCAGATATTTTGTTTTGTTTTATGCATGGAGAGTTTCAATGCCCCAGCAGCATGGTCCACAGAAAACTGTAGACATCGGCAGCTTCTTCGATGAGTTTGGCAGTGGGTTTACCCAGACCGTGCCCGGCTTTCATTTCCACGCGCAGGAGCAACGGGTTGGCGCCAGGGTCAACCGCTTGCAGAGCGGCGGCGAATTTTTTGGCGTGCATGGGCACTACCCGGTCGTCGGTGTCGGCGGTGGTGATGAGCAGGGGCGGGTAAGTAATGCCCGGTTTGATGTTGTGCAGGGGAGAGTAGGCCATGAGAAAGCCAAAATGGGCCGGGTCTTCTTCGGCATTGCCATATTCGCTCGTCCAGTATCGGCCGGCTGTGAACAGATGGTAACGCAGCATGTCTATGACCGGAACGGCACAATGCACTGCGCCAAACAAGTCTGGGCGCTGTACCATACAGGCGGCAACCAACAGACCGCCGTTGCTGCGTCCTTCGATTGCCAACCTTTTCGGTGAGGTGTAACCCTGGGCAATGAGCCATTCGGCGGCGGCGATAAAGTCGTCGAAGACGTTTTGTTTGTTGTGCAACATGCCGGCCTGGTGCCATTCTTCGCCATATTCGGCGCCGCCGCGCAGGTTGGCCTGGGCAAAAACGCCGCCGCGTTCCAGCCAGGCCAGGCGGGTGGCGGCAAAGAGGGGGGGCAGGTTGATATTGAAGCCGCCATAGCCGTAAAGGAGGGTGGGGTTATTTCCGTCCAGCACCAGCCCTTTTTTGTGGGTGATGAACAGGGGCACGGCCGTGCCATCTTTCGATTCGTAAAATACCTGTGTCGTCTGGTAAAGTGTGGGGTCAAAAGAGAGGGCGGGCTGGTACACGGCCGTGGTCTGCCCCGTCTCGAAATCATACTGAAAGATGGTGGGCGGATAGAGAAAGGATTGGAATTGAAAATAGAGGCGGGTGTCCTGGCGACGGCCGTTGAGTTCGACAATGGAGCCGAGTGTGGGTAGGGGGATCTCCCCGGCAGGTGTGCCATCTTTGTGGAACAGGTACAGGTGGTGGCTGGCATGGCGCAGCCGGTCAAGGACAAAATGCTCATGCACCAGGCGGCTGTATTCGATGGTTTCTTCGCTTTCGGGGATGATTTCCTGCCAGTTGGCGCGGGCCGGGTTTTCTACGTTGATGGCAATGACACGGCCGTGTGGCGCGTCATAGTCTGTCTCAAAATAGAAGAGTGGGCCGTCGTTGGCGATGAAGATGTATTTGGCCTCCATCTCATCAATCAGACGCACAAAATCGCCGCCGGTCTGCAAATCGCGGTAGTAGAAACGATTGCGCGGGTCGGTGCCATCCCAGACGTGCAGCAGCAGGTAACGGCCGTCATCCGTCACCACCGGATGAAAACCCAGATCGGGCGCATCCGGGCGGGCGTATACCAGTTCGTCGGCAGCCTGTGGCGTGCCCATTTTGTGAAAGTGGACGCGCTGGTGGGTGCTGGGCGGCACATCGGGCATTTCCTCACGAGTGGGGTAGCGGGCATAATAAAAACCGCTGTTGTCCGGCAGCCAGGCGGCGTTGGTGAACTTACACCACTCAATCCGGTCGCCGGTATCTGCGCCAGCGTCTACATCGCGCACATGGATGGTTTGCCAGTCGGAGCCACTTTGAGAGAGGGTATAGGCCAGGTAACGGCCGTCGTCCGCATAGGATTGACCGATGAGCGCTACCGTGCCATCTTCACTCAACGTGTTAGGGTCAAGCAACACCTGGGGTGGCCCGTTCTCTTCTTGCCAGTAGAGCACCGGCTGGTTTTGCAGGCCGTCATTTTTTTGGAAAAAGGCACGGCCGTGCCGCACAATGGGCGCACTGTATCGGGGATAATTCCACAGAGCCGTCAATCGCTCGGCAAAAACGGCCCGCGCCGGGAGTTCATCCAAAAAGTGGCGGGTGAGTTCATTTTGCGCGGCCGTCCACGCCTGGGTTTCGGGCGAGTCGGGGTCTTCCAGCCAGCGGTAGGGGTCAGGAATGGCACGGCCGTGATACGCATCTACCACGTCGGATTGGCGGGTGGGTGGGTAATGGAAACGAGGTTTAGTCATAGAGAAGTAATGGGGAAATTGGGTAATTGCGTAATTTTGGGCGCTCAATTACTCACTTACCCAATGACCATATCTAAACAGGCAGTTCTTCCACCTGCGAAGTGTGATGGGCAATAAAATCGGGGGCGCGTTCCCAGGTTTCGCGCTGCACCGTCTTGATATTGACGGCGAGTATCACCTTACCTGCCGCTGGATCATAATCAGCCACAAAATCAGTAGGAATATAAACCGAACCGCCCATCTCGATGCTTTTGCTCTCCAGGTACGTCTGGTACAGCTTCAAGTCCGGGTTCACATTATGGGTGCGGTGGTGCAGGCGAATAGCCTCGCCAATGGAGACATCATCGGCCGTCCACACTTCGGCAAATCGCTTAATTCCTTTCTGGCGCAGCATATCCAGCGTTTCGTCACGATAGCTTTCTAGTTCAGACATAGTTTCCTCCTGTAGAAATTATGAATTATGAAGGATGAATTATGAATTTCGTCCTTTGTGGTGGGCGAACCCGAAGCGGTTTCGGGCTGCTGCCCATGAGAATTCATTCGATGGTTTGTTTGTAACAGGCGATAAATCGCCTACTACGAACATTTTTAGCGCAATTTATGGGAGTGGCAAGTGTCAAAGTTCGTGAGTTTGGGGTTACGGCCGTACATGACCATCACCAATACACACCCACTTATAGGTCGTCAGTTCCGCCAGCCCCATCGGGCCACGGGCGTGTAACTTTTGTGTACTCACCGCCACCTCCGCTCCCAGGCCAAATTGCCCGCCATCATTGAAGCGCGTGCTGGCGTTCACAAATACTGCCGACGAGTTCACCTCATTCACAAAACGGGTGGCGTTAGCCCAATTGTTGGTGACAATGCTGTCGCTGTGATCCAGGCTGTGGGTGTGAATGTGATCAATGGCCTCATCCAACTCACAAATTTTCACCCCCAAAATCAGCGCCATCCACTCCGTGTCAAAATCGTCCGGCCCTGCCGGAACCACTGTCGCCCCATACCCATTTTGTCCCAGAATGTCCAGGGCGGGGCCAGCCGGGCGCAATTCCACATCATGCCGCGCCAACCGCGCCGCCATCTGCGGCAGGAATGTTTCGGCGACCGCCGGATGAACCAGCACGGTATCGAGCGCATTGCAGACCGACGGCCGTTGCACCTTGGCATTCTCCACAATATCCACTGCTTTGCCCAAATCCGCGCTCTCGTCCACAAACACATGGCAAATGCCGATGCCGCCGGTAATCACCGGAATGGTCGCCGTCTCTTTGCACAGCTTGTGCAAATTGTGGCCGCCGCGCGGGATGATCACATCCACATATTGATCCAGGCGCAGGAAATCGGCCACCAGTTGGCGGTCGGGGTCGGCGATGTACTGTACGGCCGTGCCCGGCAGCCCCACCCGCGCCAACGCCGCCTGTATCACCTGCACCAACGCCAAATTGCTGCGGCGCGTTTCCTTGCCGCCGCGCAAAATGCTGGCGTTGCCCGTTTTCAGGCAGAGGGTGGCAATATCAATGGTCACATTGGGGCGGGCTTCGTAAATGACGCCGACCACGCCAAAGGGGATGCGGCGGCGGCTAAGGCGTAGACCGTTGGGCAGCAGGCGGGCGTCAAATTCGCTGCCCACCGGGTCAGGCAGGGTGGCGACGTTGCGGGCATCGGCGGCTAACCCGGCGATGCGCTTCTCCGTTAGTAGCAGCCGATCCAGCAAGCCCTCGCTCAGGTTTTGGGTACGGCCGTCGGCAATATCCAGTTCGTTTTGCGCCAGCACCATCTCCGCCTGCGCTTCCAACTCGTCGGCAATCGCCAGCAGCGCGGCATTTTTCGTATCCGTTGTCAACATCCCCAATTTACGGCTGGCGGCTTTGGCCGCTTTGCCCAGGGCTATGAGGTCTGTCATACCTGCCTCCACAAGATATTAGGATATTGGGGTTGGGGGTATTGGCTAATATCTCAATATCCGGTAATGTCTTTAGTTTTTCGCCATGACTACAACGGATAAAGAAATGAACGGATTCCCCTCTGGATATTTATCCGCTCATTTCCCCATCCGTTGTAGTCTTAAAGGAGTAGCGAAAACTTCGTGACACTAACATATCCTAATACCCTAATATCTCACAACAAAATCATATCATTCCGATGCACAACCACCGGGCCGTAGGCATAACCCAAAATTTCCACAATTTTATCTGAATGATGACCGGCAATGCGGCTGAGATCGGGGCTGTTGTAGCGGGTGATGCCGCGGGCCAATTCCTGGCCGTCGCCATCCATAACGCTAATCGTATCACCTCGTTCAAATTGGCCGGTTACGGCCGTGATGCCTGCCGGTAACAGCGAACGGCCGTTGGTACACAATGCCTGCGCCGCCCCAGTATCAATCTGCACGCTGCCGGCCGATTTACGGCCGGCGTATATCCACTTTTTGCGGTTTTCCAGCGGCGTTTTGAGCGCCTTGAAGCGGGTACCCACCGCTTCCCCGGCTACGGCGCGGCTGATCACATCCGGCGCGTGCCCGGCGGCAATGATCACATCGGCCCCGGCGCGGCGGGCCACGTCGGCTGCCTGCAACTTGGTCGCCATACCCCCCACGCCCAGGCCACTGACGCTGCCCCCGGCCAATGCTTTGAGCGCCTCGTCAATATGCTCCACTTCGGGGATGAGTTGGGCGTCGGCGTGGCTGCGGGGATCGGCCGTGAACAGCCCCGGCTGGTCGGTGAGCAGCAACAGCAGATTGGCTTCGGCCAGTGTGGCCACGAGCGCGGAGAGATTGTCATTGTCACCCACCTTGATTTCCTCGGTGGCGACAGCGTCATTTTCGTTGATGATGGGTACGATGCGGTGTTCCAGAAGGGTGAGCAGGGTGTCACGGCCGTTTAAATAACGTCGGCGATTTTGTACATCGGCGCGAGTCAGCAAAATTTGCCCCACATGGATGCTGTAAATCTCAAAATATCGTTCCCACAACTGCATCAGGCGGCTCTGCCCCACCGCTGCCAACATCTGCTTGTGGCTCAGCGTGGGCGGCAGGTCGGGGAAATTCAGCCGCGCCCGGCCCACCGCAATCGCGCCGGAGGTACAGATGATCACCTCTTTGCCCCCCTGGTGCAGCCGCGCACACTGCCGCACCAGTTCCACCATGTGGGCATGATCCAGGTGCGGCGTCCCCCTGGTGAGAACGCTGGTGCCAATTTTGACGACTATACGCTGGTACATAGTTGGAATTATGAATTATGAATTATGAAGGGAGGCGTCACCTCATCACCTGCTCACCCCTCATCACCCCCACTGTTTCTCCAGCCACCACATAATATACAGGGCAATCAACCCACAAATGGCTGCCAGCACATAGGCCTGTGCCAGGCCGGCCTGGGTGATGTAGAGGGCAACCATACCACTGGCGCCGGTGAGCAGATAGAGAATGAGAACGGCTTCGCGCTGGCTGAAGCCCAGGCGCACCAGGCGGTGACTGATATGGTCTTTGCCGGCGGTATTAGGGCTGAGGCCGCGCCGCAGCCGGGAAATGACGGCTAAGGTGGTGTCAAAAATAGGTACCGCCAGGATGAAAATGGGTACCATCCAGGTGACAACAGGCTGATTGGCCGGAAAGCGCAACTGCAATCCCAAAATCGCCAGGGTAAACCCAAGAAAGAGCGCCCCCACATCACCCATGAAGATTTTGGCGGGGGGGAAGTTGTAACGCAAAAAGCCCAGGCAAGCGCCAAACACAGCCGCCGATAACCCGGCGACCAAAAACTGCCCATTTTGTAGTCCCAAGAGCAGCATGAACGAGGCAGCCACGCCGCTGATACCAGCACTGAGACCATCCATGTTATCCAGAAAGTTGATAGCGTTGGTAATGCCGATGAGCCACAGCGCAGTGATGGCGTAATTGACTACATCGGGCAACGGCAGGCGCACGTGAATGCCAAAGTAGATGAGAATAAGAACCGCCAGCAGTTCCCCTAACAGTTTGACGCGAGCGGGTAAATGGTAGCGGTCATCGGCCAGGCCAATCAACATGACTAAGGTGAGGGATAAAAAGACGCCGGTGATGGTGGTGGGGGTTTCATGGGTGAAAAAGACCAGGGCGACAAAGGCTCCGGCAAAAATAGCCAACCCACCTAACAGGGGCATGGGGGTGCTGTGCAGTTTACGTTGAGAAGGGGCGTCTACAAAACCAGTCTTGAGCGCCAGCCGCCGCACCCAGGGAATGCTCACGGCCGTGACCGCCAACGCTAACAGGAAAATTGCCAGGATGCCGCTCATGGGGAAGAAGTAATTGGGTAATTATGTAATTACCCAATTATCCAATTACCTCTCCACCTCCACAATCTCAATGCGCTCAATCATATCCCCGGCGAAGGTGGGGCTGCCATTGGGATCGCGCAAGGTGAGGCTGCTGAGAACATCATCACCTTCCAACAGTTCACCAAAGATGGTGTGCGCCCCATTCAGATGCGGCGTGGGCACAAAGGTGACGAAAAACTGGCTGCCATTGGTATTGGGGCCGGCATTGGCCATCGCCAGCAGCCCGCGCCGGTCAAAGGTCAGGCCATTGGCCGTTTCGTCGGCAAAGTTGTAGCCGGGGCCACCCGTGCCCGTGCCGGTGGGGTCGCCACCTTGCGCCATGAAGTTTTCCAGCACCCGGTGGAAGACGGTGCCATCATAAAAGCCCTGGCTTGCCAGGTAGACAAAATTATTCACCGTCAGCGGCGCTTCGGCCGTGTACAGGCGGAAGCGCAGCGGGCCTTTTTCGGTGTGGATGATGGCTTCGTAATTTTTGGCTTCGTCAATGACGAAGGGGGGATAGCTGTCGTAATAACGGTTGCGTTGGGCGGGGGCGATGGCGGCCAACGGCCTTGCTCCATCCAACTCGTAATCGGCCACCGTTTCTACTTCAGACAGCGCGTCACTGGCGGCATCGTTACCCAAAATCTGGTTGAGAAGCTGCTCAATCTGTGGTTTAGCCTCTTCAGGCGCAGTAGCCAATGTTTGCCGGGCCAATGTTTCTGCCTGGGCCAGATCGCCTTTCTGGAAAAGGACACGGGCAATGAGCAAATTGACATTCCAGGCAGGGGCAACACGGCCTTGCGGGTCATACTGGCGCACATTGCCAAAAGCGGTTACGGCCGCATCATACCGTTCTAGCTGCTGGTAAATCTGCCCCAGGCGCAGCCAGGCGCGGGCATTATTAGGGTTGATGGCCAGCCCTTCTTCCAGTGTACCGACAGCATCTGCGTACATGACATCAAGCTCTGCCTCATCCTTTTCATTGACGCAAATTTGAGATAATAACCCATCAGCCAACCGGAAATAGGTCTCTTCATAATAAGGGTCAATCTCCAGCGACTGCTGATAAATATCTATCGCCTTATCGCAATCTTGTTTGATGCTGAGTACCAGTTGAGCATGTTCATTACGAATGACGGAGTTTTGCGGGCTGAGCGCTAATGCATCCAGATAATATGCCTCGGCCGCATCAATGCGGTCTTGCCGGTCAACTTCGTCCTGGCTCAGGCTGATGCCGCGTGTGTTCAGGCGGGCCAGATTGGCCGTATGGTCGGTGTTCAGCGGGTTAATGTCCTGGGCGTCTTCCAGCCGGTCTTGGGCTTCGTTCAGCAGTTGTTCTGCTCTGGCCGGATCGCTGTTGGTAAGCAAGGTTGCCAGTTCCAGATAAGCCCGACCCAGGAAAAGGTAGTAGAAGTCTTCACGCGGGGTACGGTTGACGGCCGCTTCATAAATAGCAATCGCATTTTGCCACATAGAGACATCGCCGCTGCGTGAAGCCTGGTTGTCGTAGAATTTGCCCCGTTTGTAGATGATGTCTGCCTGCACAACGCGGGTGTTGGTGAAAAAGACGGCCGTACTGGTAATAAATACCAACGCCGCCAACAGGGCATAGGCGGGCATTGTCCCATTCTGGCGCACCGGTGGTTTACGGCTAATTGCCAGGGCAAAAGCGGAAAAGATCAGCAGCAAAAAGACAAAACTGTAATAATTAACAAGCATACTGGAGGCACGGACAGCTTCATTCACCAGGAATTGCTGCAACAAGGCCGGGTCTTCAGGGCGCGGATTGAGTACGCCATACAAAATACTGCCACGAAGCTGGAATGCTTGAAAGTAGGCGTACATGAGACCAAAACCCAGGGATACGGCCGTTAACACCCCCACCGCCCCCAACGAATTGCCCCAGGCATTGTCCCACAGCAGGTAGAGCAGCACGGCACAAACCACACCCACGCCCAGGCCCATCCAGCCACCAGCGATTACCAGGGGGATGGTAAACAGTAAACCTGCCAGAGCGACGGCCGTCGCCGACAGCCGCCCGCTTTCCTCACCACGCCATAAACGGTAAGCGGCCCACAGACACAAACCACCCCACACCCAATAGAGACTTTGCCCCAGCAAGCTGGTAGCATTGGCCGAATCTGACAGGGGGAAAAGCAGCCGCGCCACAAAACTGACAACCGCCATCACAGCAAAGAGGATCAACGCTATCTGACGCCGGTTGGCAGCCAGTTTACGATTTGACGGCTGGAAACGCAGTTCTCCCTCTTTCACCATTTCGCTGGAAATAACCAGCGTACCCAACACCCAGGTAAGGATGAGCATGAGGAAAATGAAGGGGGAATCGGTGAAATCTTTTTTGGCGTTCACCAGCATGGACTGGTGGAAAATGGCGCCGGGTGTAATTTGGGTCACGCTGCTCACATCTGGCGGCTGGTTGTAGGTGATGAACGAATAGGCCAACGTGCCCAGGATCAGGGCCAGCATAAAGGCATTCAGCAGCAGCGGCCCCCAAACACCATACCCCTGAGCGGTGCTGGCAGCGGCTACGGCCGTGCTCCGTTTGCGTCCTTTGCCCACCGGCGCGACCGGGACGGGTGCCGCTTCTTCTGCCTGGCGTGACATTAACTGCGTCACCACAAACATCAAACCCAGGTAGACAAAAAAGTGGACGCGGGTGGAAGCAATGGCAATACCAAAGTGAATCTCCACGTAATGGGCGATGATAGCGGCAATAAGCGCCGTCACCAACAACCGGTCCCACCGGAACGGCTGCACCTCTTCCCCCTCCGGCAAACGGGCAAACAGGGCATAATAGACCAGATACAGCACCAACCCGCCAATGGAACCAAAGGGCAGCGCCACGCCAAAATAAATGGGGCCGCGCCAGACAGCAAACACGGCCGTGACCAGCAACCCCGTTCCAATCCACAACCCAATGAGTAGATAACCTTCAAACCGGGTACGCAGCACCCCCAACCATTTGAAGCCGTAATAAAAGACGCTCAGGTAGAGCCACTGCCAGACCAAAAAGCCCAGCAGCCCGGTGATGACCAGGGCGTCATACGTCTCATTATGCGAGCGATCCGGCGAGGCGTTGCGGGCTTCGATGGTGGCCAATTCGGGCGGGTAGAAGCGGTTATAAGCCACATACATGGCTTCCGGGCCGTAGCCGATAAACGGCCGTAGCACATTAAACGGGTCACTTTTACCATCCGGGAACTGAATTGGCTCGTGGGGCAGCAGCATCTCCAGCGCCCCCTCCCAGATGAGGACACGCACCCGACCCGTACCTGATTCCGATTCCAGAATAGTACCTAGCCGACCAATGAGCGGCAGTCCGCGCCATTCATCCAAAGTGGTGACCACGCTGCCGACAACCGGCGTATTGGTATACGGCCGTGTCACTTCCAACGGCAGGTTAAACAGCACAATCCACGCCCCCAACAGCACCGACAGCGTCATCCAGCTAAACCAGAGCCAGCGCCAGCCGCGCCGCATCGCCAGCAGCACAAAAATCGCCAGCATCACCAGCCCCACCGCTACCACAAAAGCCACAAAAGACCCCATCGGCCCTGCCAGCGATTCAAAGCGACTCGTGCCGCTGAGCAGGTTGAGCAGCAAGGCGACCACCAGGTAAGCCACCGCCGAACCGACCACCACCAGCAGCAACGCCTGCCCGGCGTCTTTCAGACCAAAGCGGCTTTTATCGTCGGCGGCATTACGCAGCGAAACCAGCACAACCAGCACAAAGGCGAACATGCCCACGCCCAGCCCCAGCCAGGGACCACGGCTGCCTGACCAGTAAATGGTGATCAATTGAATTGCCAGAGTGAAAATATAAACAGAAGAACGCATGATGTCGGCGGCGGCCAACTCTTCATCATTCAGAATGTTATTGAAAGAGGAAATGATACGCGCCACCGTCAGCGGCACGGCCATGATCAGGTAGGCGGCGATGAAAATGGCGTTGCCCATGTGCCCGGCGACGCGCTTTTGCACGTCACCACCCCAGGGAAGCGGGTCCAGGTCAAAGTGCTGCAACAGGCCATAGAAAGCGATGGGGATACTGGTGACGATCACGGCCGTGACCACCCGCCGCACCTGCGCCCGTGTGCGCATCGTCATAATGGTCACCAGAAAAATGGTGATGTACGAAAGGGTGGTATACGTCCCCTGCAACCGCTGGTAAGAACCGGCCCAACTGATCGCCGGCGTCACCGAGAAGATGGTAGACAGCACATAGACCAGCGCCAACAGCGCCACCGGCAAAATAAAAGGCGCTTTCCACACCGACTGCGCATCGCGCCAGCTCAACCGATTTTTTGCCTGCCAGCCACGCTGGTCTACAAAACGCACCAGCCAGGCTGAGACCATCACCAGGGCAATGGAGCGCAGCAGCGTCAATTTATCCGGTTCAAACACCCGGTCGGAATGGATATTAAAAAAGAGGGGGGCGGTGATAATAGTCGCCAGCCAGCCTGCTTCAATCAGGCCATCACACCAACGGGATAATTTCGACTCCATACAAGGCTCTTCCTTCTTCTGCAATTGATTGAATTGACGCAAAGGCGCAGACTTGTGCTGAGCGTAGCCGAAGTAGTAACAATAGGGGACAAAGAACAAGAAGAAAAGAAAATCTGCGTCATTTGCGTAATCGGTTGATTTTGATTCAAAAAGATAGCGGCGGGAATGGTAACGCAATGGGGAGATGGGGGCAACTTGACACCAGATGAGGGCAGGTGGCAGGGGGGATGCGGGCGGGCTATAATGCACGGCCGTGACCGGTAATCGGTAATCGGTGATCCGTAATCGGTAAATGAAATCCTTCGCACCCTTCGCGGATTTCTACGCAGGAGAATGCTATGGCAGGTAACAATACCCCCCTACAACAACAAACCGTCAGCGATTTGCAGAACCGGCTGGAATGGCTGGATGAAGAACGGCGCAAACTCATCCGCCGCCTCAGCGAACTAGAGCAGAAAGTAGAGCTAAAAGACCGGGAACTGGACGGCCGTGAACAACGCATCCAGGAGCTAGAACGGCAGGTCGTCGCCGCCACCACCCAACTATCCCGTATTCCCCAGGTAGATTTGCAGCTATCTCAGTTCAAAGATGAGATTGTGCAGATGATTGAGCAGTATGACCGGCGGCGCATCCAGTCTCAGGCGGAAATGGACCGGCTACGGCGGGTGGAGCAGGAAGGCAGCGTCCGTGAACTGTCTGAAATCCGCAAAAGTCTGGAACCCATCCGCAAGCTGCAAACAGACATGGAAATGCGCATGGCCGAAGAAAGCCGCCTGGCTAACCTCATCGGTATGCAAAAGACGGAAATGAGCGATTTGCGCAGCCGGGTGGAACAGGGGGATAGCAATTTTGCCTTCCTGGGCGAGAAAGAGAAACACAACGCCCGCAACATTGCCGACCTGCAAACGAACATTGTGGAAATCAACAAGCGGTGGGAGGGGGTATACGGCCGTCTGGACACACTCAACAGCGCCCTCCTCCGCCTGGAAAACAGCCTGCCCGCCATCACTGAACGGCAAGAAACCATCCAGCAAAGCACCAAAAACTGGATGGAACAAATTCAACTGGGCGAATACGAACGCAACCAAAAGCTGGAAGGCTGGCGGCGGGCCATGGAAGAGCAGGCCGACAACCTGGAACGGTTCAACAAAGAGTGGATACGCTTTTCCGACCAATACAAAGAAGCCAAGATGGCCGTAGACACCCTCAGCCAATGGCAGGAACAAATCGAAAAACAGCAGCGCGAATCGGCCGAACTCATCCGCGTGGAAACCAATCGCATGTTAAGCCGCTGGGATGAGTTCCGGCAGGAAAACGACAAACGCTGGAAAAATGAAGACGTAGACCGCGAGCAGCGTTGGTCCACCGTCAATCGCCACGAACGGGAAATGCGCGAACAAATCACCCTGCTGGAAGAAGCCCTGGGCAAACTCAAGGAAGAGAAAGATTTGCTCTGGCGCGTGCAAAGCGCCCAGGCTGACGCCCTCAAACAATGGCCGCGCATCTGGCTGGAAGAAGTGGAAAAAGCCATTGAACAAAACCCCAACCGCCGCCGCCAACCGGCATTAGTGCCTATAGAAGAAGAATTATGAATTAGGAATTATGAAGGGGACTTTCTTTCATAATTCCTAATTCATAATTCCTAATTTCCCATGTACGTCATCGGTACGGCCGGCCATGTAGATCATGGCAAATCCACACTCGTCGAAGCCCTCACCGGTATAGACCCCGACCGTCTGGCGGAAGAAAAAGCCCGCGAAATGACCATTGACCTGGGCTTCGCCTGGCTGACGCTGGGTGACGAAAATCACCAGGAAGAGGTGGGCGTTATTGACGTGCCCGGACACCGCGACTTCATCGAAAACATGCTGGCGGGCGTGGGCGGCATTGACCTGGCGCTGCTGGTGATTGCCGCTGACGAAGGGGTGATGCCCCAAACCAGGGAGCATCTGGCTATCCTGGATTTGCTAGAAGTGCGGGACGGGATTGTGGCGCTGACCAAAGTTGACCTGGCAGCAGATGATCCCGACTGGCTGGAAATGGTGACGCTGGATGTACAGGAGGCGCTGGCAGGCACGGCGCTGGCGGAGGCGCCTATCCTGCCCGTGTCGGCTAAAACGGGACAAGGGATTGCAGCATTAAAAACGGCCGTCTACCAACACCTGCTCACCCTGCCCCCCCGCCCGGACAACGGCCGTACCCGCCTGCCCATTGACCGCATTTTCACCCTCTCCGGTTTTGGCACGGTGGTGACGGGTACGCTGCTGGACGGCCGTTTCCAGGTGGGCGACGCTGTAGAAATCCAACCAGGCGGTTTGAAAGGGCGGATTCGTGGCCTGCAAACACACAAGACCAAACTAGAAGTAGCCCACCCCGGCAGCCGCGTGGCCATCAACCTGACGGGCATTGACCGGGAGGCGCTGAAACGGGGTAATGTGGTCACACAACCCGGTGGACTGCGCCCCACCATCTTGCTCGACGCCGCCTACCGCCACCTGCCGGACGCCGCCGCCCCGCTCAAACACAACATGGAAGTGAAGTTGTTTGTGGGGGCCAGCGAAGTGCTGGCGCGGGCGCGGGTATTGGGCGCGGAGCAAATTGAAGCGGGGCAGACAGGCTGGCTGCAACTGGCCTGCACCGAACCAATTGCCGTCAGAAGGGGCGACCGCTTTATCTTGCGACGGCCGTCGCCGGGGGCAACATTGGGCGGCGGGCGGGTATTAGACCCCCAGCCGGGGCGCCGTCACCGCCGCTTCCGCCCAGACACGGTCGCCCGGCTGCAAACCCTGGCGCAAGGCACACCCGAAGAACGGCTGCTGCAAACGCTACAACGCATGGAGCCGGCATCGGAAAGCCAGTTGTTGGCAGCCGCCGGATTGGATGAGGGCACGGCCGTTGCCACCCTGCGCACCCTCCTGGAAAACGGCCTGATCATCCGCCTGGACACACAGCATGTCTCCCATGCAGCTTACCAACGATTGGCGGATACGCTCACCGGGCTGTTGGCTGATTACCACCGGCAGTACCCGCTGCGGCTGGGTCTGCCGCGTGAGGAAGCGCGCAGCCGGTTGAAGTTGAAAACGGCCGTCTTCAATCCCTTCCTCGCCTTTGCCGCCAACGAGGGGTTGGTGGCCGAAGCGGGTGCGTTTTTACGCCAACCCCATCACGCCATTCACTTTACGGCCGGGCAGCAGGCGGCCATTGATCGGCTGCTGGCGCAAATGGCCCAGGCCGGCATCAATACGCCCAGTGTGAAGGAATGCCAGACGGCCGTTGGTGAAGACGTGTATGCCGCCCTGGTAGAGGTGGGACAACTGCGCCCCATCAGCCAGGATGTGGTGTATACCGCCGGGCAATATGAGACCATTATTGGGCAGTTACGGGAGTGGTTGGCGGCAAACGGCCGTGTCAACGCTGCCCAACTGCGCGACCAATTCCAGACCAGCCGCAAATACGCCATCGCCCTGCTGGAACATCTGGACGAACAAAAAATCACCCGCCGCGTGGGCGATGAGCGGGTTTTAATAGCGTAAACCGTAATCCGTGACCCGTAATCCGTAATCGGTTTACGGATAACGGATAACGGTTTACGGGTAACGAAAAACGGAGTGAACATGGAATATCGTCAACTAGGCAATTCTGGCGTGCGCGTGTCCGTCATTGGCATGGGCACGAACCGGTTTGGGAATGTGGTAGACCAGGAAACAGCGCAATCCGTTTTATCGCTGGCGCAGGAATTGGGGATTAACTTCATTGACACAGCCGATGTATATGCCGACGGCCGTTCCGAAGAAACACTCGGCCACGCCCTCAAAGGCCGCCGCAACCGTTTTGTGTTGGCAACCAAGGTCTACATGGAAACCGGCAGCGGCCCCAACGACTACGGCGCGTCTCGCTACCACATGATGCAGGGCGTCGAGGCCAGCCTGCGCCGCCTGCAAACCGACCACATAGACCTGTACCAGATGCACCGCTGGGACAACACCACGCCCATTGCCGAAACCATGCGGACGCTGGATGACCTGATCCGCAGCGGCAAGGTGCGCTACGTGGGCGCGTCCGCTTACGCCGCCTGGCAGTTGGCCGAAGCCAACCTGCTGGCCGACCTGCGCGGTTGGTCTGCCTTTGTCACCATTCAGTCGCACTACCATATGCTGGAACGGGAAGTGGAAAAAGAAGTGCTGCCCTACTGCCGGGCGCACAACGTCGGTTTCATCCCCTACTTCCCGCTGGCGGGTGGTTTCCTCACCGGCAAATACCGGCGCGGCGAAGGCGCGCCCGCCGGTTCACGCGGCGAAAGCAGCCCCTATGTGCAGCGATACATGACCGATACCAATTACACCATCGTGGAAAAGCTAACCGCCTGGGCGGAAGAACGGGGCCACACCATGGGCGAATTGGCGCACGCCTGGCTGCTGGCGCAACCCCAGGTCTGCTCCGTCATCTCCGGCCTGACGAAGCTGGAACAGTTGCAGGCAAATGCAAAGGCGGGGGAGTGGGCGTTAACGGCCGTTGAATTGGCCGAAGTGAACAAAATTGGGTCTTCAGGAATTCAGGGGGTTGATAACCCGTGAAACGTGAAACATGACCAGAGAGACATCACGTTTCACGCCTCACGTTTTCACGCCAAATCCCACAAAATCCCAAAGAGCCACAAAATTTTGACCGAAGGGTAGTAGCAGACGCCGATTTCCAATCAGCGGCGTTGGCAGCCAACAAGCCAGGTTGAGAATTGCTGACCCTATGGCAACAGTTATGACGCGCCCCTCTCTTTCTGTTATACTCCTATCAGATAATGAACAATTGAGTTGGACATCCGATTTCTCTAAAAAATCGGATGTCTGGTAGCAGCTAATCTCTGCGGGGAATAAACCAATGAATCCATCAAATGTTAGCCGCTGGTTTGTCTACCTGTTAGTAGGGGTGGCGATGATGGTACTGCTGTGGAGCTATACTTCCACCTCGACACAAAAAGCAGAAATATCCATCAGCCAGTTGGCGCAGCAAATTAAGGCGAATCAAATAGAGGAGATCGTGGTGGCGGGCAACGGCCGTAGCATCACCATCACCTATACCGACGCCAACCAACCCGAAACCCAGGCCAGTATCAGCAGCGTCAGTTCTTTGGAAGAAGTGCTGGCCTCCTATGGCGTCACCTATGAAGATTACGCTGATAACCGGCCCACCATCACCTACCAAAGCCCCAGCCAGTGGGGCGGGCTACTCACCACCGCCGGTCTTCTCTTGCCCGCCATCATTATGATCGTTTTCATTTACATCATCATGCGCCAGGCACAGGGCAGCAACAACCAGGCCATGTCCTTCGGCAAAAGCCGCGCCCGCATGTTTACCGGCGACCACCCCACCGTCACCTTCAGCGACGTGGCCGGCTGTGACGAAGCCAAAGAAGAGCTGCAAGAAGTGGTCGAATTCCTCAAAGAGCCGGAAAAATTCGTCAGCTTTGGGGCGCGGATTCCCAAAGGGGTGCTGCTGGTGGGCAGCCCCGGCACCGGCAAGACCCTCATGGCGAAAGCCGTCTCCGGTGAAGCCGGTGTGCCCTTCTTTTCCATTGCCGGTTCCGAATTTGTAGAGATGTTTGTGGGCGTGGGCGCCAGCCGGGTGCGTGACCTGTTTGAACAGGCCAAACGGCACAGTCCCTGCATTATCTTTGTGGACGAAATTGACGCCGTGGGGCGGCATCGCGGCGCGGGCCTGGGCGGTTCCCATGATGAACGTGAGCAGACTTTGAACCAGATTTTGGTGGAAATGGACGGTTTTGATACCGACACCCACGTCATCATCCTGGCGGCGACCAACCGGCCCGACATTTTAGACCCGGCGTTGATGCGTCCGGGTCGTTTTGACCGGCGCGTGGTCATTGACCGGCCAGACATTCGTGGCCGGGAAGCGATTTTCAAGGTACACCTGCGCGGCAAACCCGTCTCCTCGAATGTGAGCATCGGCACATTGGCCCGGGCGACGCCCGGTTTTGTGGGCGCGGATATTGAGAACACCGTGAATGAGGCAGCACTGCTGGCCGCCCGGCGCGGCAAGAAAAGTATCGGCATGGCCGAATTCCATGACGCTGTGGAACGGGTTCAGCTTGGCCCAGAACGCAAAAGCCGGGTGATTACTCCTGAAGAGAAGGAGATTATTGCTTACCATGAAGCCGGTCATGCCCTGGTGAGCCATTTCTTGCCCAATGGTATGCCCTTGCGCAAAGTAACCATTGTGCCCCGCGGCATGGGGCTGGGGCTGACGTGGTACATGGAAGATGACAATTTGTTACCCAACAAGTCCCAGCTAAAGGCGCGAATCACCGGCGCTTTGGGTGGGCGCGTGGCCGAAGAAATTGTGTTCGGCGAAATTACAGCCGGGGCCAGCAATGATCTGCAACAAGTGACCAAGATCGCCCAAACGATGGTGACGCAGTATGGCATGAGCGAGGAGTTAGGGCCGCGTGTCTATGGGCAAAAGCAAGAAATGGTCTTTTTGGGGCGGGAAATCAGTGAACAGCGTGATTATTCGGATGCGATTGCCGAGAAAATTGATGACGAGGTGCGCCAGTTGATTGACACGGAATATGAGCGGGCACGGCAAATTCTGACGGAAAATCGGGCGGCGTTGGATCGGGTTGCCGCCACGCTACTGGAAGTGGAAACATTGGATGCGGATGAGTTTGTGGCGATTGTGGAGGGGCGAGAATTGCCGCCGGGTGAAGCGCGGTCATCACGGCCCGAAACCGCTTCGGATTCGCCGTCCGCCCCCGAATCACAAAATGCCACAGGCCGCACAGCTCCCAAGTTGGACCCCTCGCCCTCGCCGGCATAGAAAGAGATTAGAGATTAGAGATTCTGCAATCCCCAATCTCTAATCTCTGGTCTCCCATGCTAAGGTATGAGCAGTTCCCTGACTGATGTATTAGCCTTCATAAACGACCTGCTGCAAGCCGTGATTGTGATTTTTGGCACGGCCGTTGTCCTCTACAATGTGGGCCGTGCCCGCCGGGATCGTGTCACCCGGTCTTTTTGCGCCCTCATTTCATTTGTCATCATTACCTATTTTGCCGAGACCTTGGTCAGCCAGGCATTAGTGCCGGTGTCGGCTGAAATTTTGCTGCGGCTGGAATGGGTGGGCATTGCCATGGTGCCGGCGGCACAGTTTCATTTGTCTGATGCCTTATTGGTCACCACCGGCGCTATTTCCCACCGCCGCCGTTTGCTGGTGCGCGCCGGGTACATCAGCGGTCTGGTCTTTTTAGGGTTGGTACTGTTTACAGATTATATCGTGACCACATCGGCTGATCTGCTGGTGAGCGAGACACGCCACCTGGATGCCGGGCCGTTTTTTGCCGTCTTTGTGATCTATTTCTGGGCCGTCACCGTCGCCAGTATCTATAACGTCTGGCGGGCACGGCATCGCTGCCTGACGCGCACCACGCGCCAGCGCATGACCACCACGCTGCTGGTTTTCCTGGCAGCGCCGCTGGCCGTTTTCCCTTACCTCATCCTCAGCAGCAATGCCCCGCAGGGCGAACTTCCCATCTGGCTGTGGTTGGTGGTCATCTTTGGCAATATCGTCGTGGGCACCATGTTTGCCATTATGACCGCACATCTGATTTATTTTGGGGCGGCTTCACCCGACCGGGTGGTGCGCGTTAAACTGTTTAAGTTTATGGCGCGGGTGCCGCTGGCTGCTTCGATTGTGCTGGTGGTGTATGTTGTGGTGCAGCGGATTAGCCCCGGCATTGGTATTCCGGTGGAAACGGCCGTGGCTGTAGCCATTGTCGCCACCGTCATGCTGGTGGAGTGGGCCATTCATGCGTATAAACGGCCGTTAGAACGTTTCTTTCACCTGAACAATGACCCCGACGTGCAACGCATCCAACAGTTAGGCGAACGGCTGCTAACCACCAGCGACCTGCACCAATTTCTGGAAAGCATCCTGGCGGCTACCTGTGAAGCGCTGCGCACGCCCACATCATTTGTGGTGGCGCTCACTGCCGCCGGCCCGCAAATTGAATCCGTCATCGGCCCGCTCACCGATTCAGAAACGTTGCTGCAACATGACAGTGATAGCTGGCAGCAGTTAACCCACAGTAATGGGGAAGATACGACTGATTTGCACATGGTGGATGGCTTCATTGTGTGGCAGGAGTATTGGCTACGGCCGTTACACAGCCGCCACCGTGATGACCTGCTCGGTATCCTGGGCATCCGCGCCCGCGCTGCCGCGCCTGATCTGACGGACCAGGAATGGCACATTCTGGATAATCTGGAAGACCAGATTGCAGCGGCGCTGGAAGACCGCATTTTGCAGCAGGAAGTGTTTGCGGCTGTAGAAGGCTTATTGCCGCAGATCATTGCTTTGCAGCAACGGCGCAGCGAAGCAACGTTTGGTGGACTGCCGGTGTTTACGGCCGTGACGCCTGGCGACACGGTGGTTGATGACCCCGAATTTAACAGCATGGTGCGTGACGCTCTGCGCGACTATTGGGGCGGCCCCAAACTCACCAAAAGCCCCCTCATGCGCCTGCAAATTGTGCAGCAGGCCATGGAAGAACACGACGGCAACGCCACCAAAGCGCTGCGCGCCATCCTCAACGACGCCATCGAACTGCAAAAACCAGTAGGAGAACGCAACCTGACCACCGGTGAGTGGATTCTCTACAACATTTTGGAACTCAAATTTGTGCAGGGGCAGCGGGTGCGCGATGTGGCCCGCCGTCTGGCGATGAGTGAATCCGACCTCTATCGCAAGCAGCGCGTGGCCATTGAAAACGTCGCCAGCACCATCAGCGAACTGGAAAAAGCTGCCCTGAGCGAACCGGTTGCTCCCCCCGAAGAACTACTTTCGGAACCTGATCCTGCCTTTTCTGGCAGCGTGATCGGTAATCCGTGATCGGTAATCCGTAATCCGTTCACCCCCTCACCTGTTCACCCCCTCACCTGCTCTCCCATTGCCGCCAGTACCACCTGAGCCACGTCTTGCACCTGCATCGGCTCGCCCTTTTCGCGGTTGGCGTCTTTCATCATGGTAGCGCAGAAGGGGCAGCCGACGGCAAGGGTAGCTGCGCCGGTTGACTGGGCTTCGGCAAAACGGGTGGCATTGACGGCCGTGCCGCCATTGACGGCCGTATCACCATGCTCCTCCTCCTTCCAATACTGCGCCCCACCCGCACCACAACAGAAAGAGTCACGGCCGTGACGCCCCATCTCCAACAGCGTCACCCCCGCTTTGGCCAACGCCTCACGCGGTTCGGTAATGACGCCATTGTGCCGCCCCAGGTAACAGGGGTCATGGTACGTCACCTTTTCCAACGTCTTGCCATTCAAGCGCAGTTTACCCGTGCCCACCAGATCAGCAATCAACTGTGTGTGGTGGAACACCTGATAATGCCCGCCCAACTCGCCATACTCCTTGCCAATGGTGGTGAAGCAGTGCGGGCAACTGGTGACAATGCGCTTTTTATCTGCGCCAGCCGCATTCAGCGTCTCAATGTTGCCCTGCGCCATCTCGTAGAACAGGTACTCATTGCCCGCCCGCCGCGCCGAATCACCGGTGCAGCTTTCGGCATCGCCCAACACCGCAAAACTAATGCCCGCCTCATGCAAAATAGTCGCCACGGCGCGGGTCACTTCCTGGGCATCCGGGTTAAAGGCCCCGGCGCAGCCCACCCACAGCAGGTATTCATAATCCGGGTTCTCTTCCACCAACGGCACGGCAAAGGGCAGCGGTTCGGCCCAGGCCATACGGCCGTCGGTAGACTGCCAGGGATTACCCATGCGCTCCATGCCCACAAACGCCCCTTTTAGCTGGGACGGGAAGGCGCTGCTCATCAACACCTGGTCGCGGCGCATGTCCATAATATCCAGCATCGGCGTGTTACCTACCGGGCACACTTCGATGCAATGGCCGCAGGCGGTGCAGGCCCACAAGGCGCTTTCGCTGATGACGGAACCAAGCAAGGGAATGGGTTCAGCGCTGCCCCCGGCCAACCCGACCATATCGTTCCGGTAGAGATACCGCTTGTTAATCTCGATAGCAGCCGGCGACAATTCCTTGCCGGTGTTATAGGCCGGACACACTTCCTGGCAGCGGTTACACATGATGCAGGCAAAACCGTCTAGCAGTTGCTTCTGACTCAGGTCAAACAGTGTGCCCGCGCCAAATTGTTCAATGCTCTCATCTTCAAAATTGAGGGTGTGCATTTCCCCGAGGTAGCTGCGCTCCGGCTGAACCGTAAAATTCAATGGCCCCATAAACAGGTGCGCATGTTTTGTGTAGGGAAAATAAGGTAGAAAAGCAACAATCAACCCGACAGCCAGCCACCAGCTAAAATGCCATAAGGTGGTCAAACCTTCGGGCTGCATCCCGCTTAACAAGGTCTGGGCAATCAGGGTGGCGGTGGGCTGCCAGGGGTCACTGCCGCCTGCCAGGGCTACCAGCGACGCCGAAGCAATCTGGCGAAAGCCGATGTGCAGGGTGATAAACAGGATGACAATGAACGAGTCGCGCATCACGGCGCCGGCGCGCACATCCGGGTGCAGCAGCACATTCTCCCGCGCCGTCAGCGCCGGATCGCCAAAGGCAAAACGGCGCAGCAGGAAGTAGACAATGCCAATAAGCACCAACGTGCCAAAAATGTCGGCGGCCAGTTGGTACAGGTTGCCGATGATGTTATCCGGCACATGGAAACCGCTGATCAATCCTTCGGCCACTTCCACACCATTGACCAGCAGGTAAAAAATAAAACCCCAGGCCACCAGATAATGGAAAATGGAGGTACGGCGGCGGTGGCGGATGATGCGCCCCTGGGAAAAGAGGGCAACCACCCCTTCGCGCAGGCGGCGGATGACCTGGTCGGTACCCAGTTGGCCTTGCCCGCGCAAAATGATGCGGGCCATCAGACCAAAGGTGTTGATGGTGGCTACAATGCAGACCACCAGTAAAAAGATGAAAGCGGCTTTTTCAAATGGGGATAACATGTGCTTCTCTCCTCTCTTCGTGAATAGGACGCAGATTCTCGCGGACGACGCGGATAAAATGTTATCATAGGCGTACCGGTGCGCAAGGGGATTGTACCCAAATTTTTGACGCAGTGCATCATTTTGGTGAGGTCGTGTGCGGGGTGGAGGCTTTAGCCGGTAGCGTTACGGCTAAAGCCTCCACTCCGGGAACCTATTTTTAGACGAATACTAAGTTATCATGCCCCTTGCCTGGCATGGTTATGAGGTCGTCGCCAGTCAACAGCCAGGGTTCACCATGGGCTGGTTCGGGCCAGGGGTGTTGGAACAGTTCGTAGAGGAAATACTCGGCCTCGCGCATGTCACGGCCAAAGCGACGATAGAGGGCAGCCACGGCCGTATCATCCAATCCCAGTCGCCGTTTACCCGGCAAGGCAAAATAGGCCAGCCGCCGCGCCAGCCAGGTCTGGTAATGGGCCAGTGAAATTTCTTCGTCCAGCCAGACGCTCGTCAGCGGTAGGTTGGCGCGGCGAAAGTGGGGTGTCAGGTCAGTGTGGCTGCTGAAAATGAAAGTCACGGCCGTGCCCCGCCCCAACCACCGCCTGCGTTCCCGCCAGCGCAGCCGCTGCGCCTCATCCAACACAAACACCGTGCCATCCATTGGTTGTGAAGTGAAATGACTCTGCCCTTCCGGCAGGTATTCATACCGCGCCGTTTGCCCTCGCGCCTGCCGGTCGGCAGCCAGTTTCAACAGCGTGGTCGTTTTGCCACATCCCTTAGGCCCAAGCAGTTGCAAATGGGTGAATCCAGAGTCCACGATTTGTTGCACGGCGGGGGGGATGAAGGCCACGGCCGTCCATTCCGTCGCCGTCAGCGCCCCGAATGGATTCTGCCTGTAACCCAGGTGATGATGAAAGAAGAATGGTCTGTGGTTCATAATCGTTTTGACCTGACAGGTTTGAGAAACCTGTCAGGTCTTGCAGGACTGAATGCAGACGCAGCTTGTTGGAATCCCTGCGCCATGTAGGGCATAATAGCACCATGTCGGCAACATCAGCCAATGTTTTGCAAAATTCTGCCATGACCGGAGTAGTTATATGACCACTTTTGGGCCAGCCTGGGTTGGGCAAACCCTGGGCGGTCGCTACAAAATTGAAGCGATATTGGGGCGAGGTGGCATGTCGGCCGTTTATCGCGCCTTCGACCCTAATTTGAACCGGCGGGTGGCCATCAAAATTATCAACCAAAATCTGACGGACAATCCCGAATTTATCAAACGCTTCGAGCAGGAAGCATCGCTGATTGCCCAACTGCGCCACCCCAACATCATCCAGGTACACGACTTCAACCATGAAGGCAGCACCTACTACATGGTGATGGAATATATTCCCGGCGAAACGTTATCACACCGACTGGAAGCATTAAAAAACGCCGGGCTGCGCCTGCCGCTGGCAGACACGGTGCGCATTATGACCAAAATTTGCAGCGCCGTAGATTATGCCCACCAACGGCGCATGATCCACCGCGACCTGAAACCGGCCAATGTGCTGCTTGATCTGCTGGGGGAACCAACGCTGACCGACTTTGGCATTGCCAAAATGATCGGCGAGCAGCAGCCGCAGCTTATGTCGGCCATGCCATTAGGTACGGCCGCGTACATGTCCCCGGAACAGGTGCGCGGCGAAGAAGCCGATCACCGCGCCGACATTTACTCGTTAGGCATTATTTTGTATGAAATGCTCAGCGGCGATCCCCCATTCCACGATGAATCCACCTACCAGGTGATGATTAAGCAGGTCAGCCAACCAACACCTGACATTCAGGCAGTGGAAATGAACACGCCCCATTCGCTGGTAGCCATTATGGAACGGGCGCTGGCCAAGGAGCCAGACGGCCGTTTCCAGACCGCCGGTGAAATGAGTAATGCCCTGAACACGGTCGGACTGCAACTGCAAGGCCCATCGGACACATTGGCTACACGCCATCTGGACCGTCTGGGCGTGCTCTGGCAGCAGGCGCGGGACGCCTACGACGAACGCGCCTGGCAAGAATGTATTGCCAAACTGGACGAACTCCGGCGTAATGACCAGGATTATCAACACCACAAAGTCAGCAGCCTGCGCCGGGATGCGCTGGGCCAACTAAGCAAACAGGCCGAACGGGATTTTAACGCTGGTCAGTTTGTAGACAGCCTGGCAGCCATCGCCGCCATCCGCCAATATGACCCCGATTATCCCGTGAATGAACTGGAATTTAAGGTGCGCATGGGGATGCAACAGACCGATTTGCGCCAACAGCTAGACCAGCTTTACCAGGAAGCCGACGGGCTGCTCAACGTGCGCGATTATGAGGGGGCGCTGGCGAAATGGCGCTCCATCCAACTGCAAAAGGAGACGCTGCCGGTGACTGACCCGATGTTGGTGGAAAAACGGGCCAGGGAAGGCGCCTGCGCCATGTTGTATACGGCCGCTCTCTCGGCATTGTCACAACACGACCCCCAAACAGCATTAAACAAATTAGCGCGTATTGCTGAAATTGACCCTGACTTCCCAGATTCAGAAAGGGTTAAAATGAAGGCCGAGGCGATGATTGCCGGGCCGCCACCGGTGCGCTCACACCAGGCGTTGATTTGGGTTGGCAGCATTGTTTTGGCGCTTTTGCTGCTCATTGTCGTGGGAGTGGTCTGGCGAGGCATGGGTGGTGGGCAAACGGCCGTATCCCCCACCGCCACCACACAGATAGCCAACATCCCGGCAACGGCCACGTCGGCTGCGCTCAGCGCCGACGCACCCACCCACGCCCCATCACCAGCCGCCACCAACACGACCAGGCCCACGCTAACCAGTTCACCTACCCCGGCAACTGCCACCGCCGCACCTACCACCCCCCCCACGCAAACAATCACTCCCCAATCGGTAGACCGGGCCGTTGCTCAGGAAAACGTCTCCCTCTTTGCCGCACCCGACGCGGCATCTGCTGAATTGGCCATCATCGAGGCCGGGGAAGCCGTCTGGGTATTGGCCCGTTCCGAAACCGGCAACTGGTTGTATGTGAGCAATGACAATGGCGACCGTGGTTTTGCCAGTCTGGAGCGGTTGACCTGGGCGGGTGATGTAGAGACACTGCGCGTACAGCAGCCAGTTTTTGTGGTGGCGCCTTCGGTCACGGCCGTGCCCTCCACATCCAATCTCGTCTTCAACCTGTACCAGCTAGAGGGCACCCAGACCTGCAACGGCGAAGCGTGGACGATCAAAGTTTTTATGGAGGGGCAAGGAGGCACGGGCATTTACAACTATTACTGGAACGACGCCTTGCTGGTGGTGAATACCACCGGCAGTTATACCTTTGACGTGCGCAGCGGCGGCGGCCCCGTCATCGGTACTGGGCGCGTCACGTCCGGGAATCTGTCGGCCGAAAAAGAGTTATTTTTGACCCGGCCGGATTGTCCTTAAAAAGGAGATTGGGGAATAGAGATTAATAATCTCCCAATCTCCAATCTGCCAATCTCCAATCTCCCCATGCCCGCCACTGCCCTCACCACTCATCACCTGAGCAAAACCTACCAGCAGCCGCAGGGCTGGCGGCGGGCGGTGCGGGTTGCGCCGGTCACGGCCGTGACCGACATCTCCCTCAACGTACCCACCGGCGAACTGTTTGGGCTGCTTGGCCCCAACGGAGCGGGCAAGACCACGCTGGTGAAGATGCTCTGTACCTTGCTGCGGCCAACGGCGGGCACGGCCGTTGTCGCCGGGCATGATCTGAACGAAGCAGGCGCGATCCGGGCAGCGGTGGGGCTGGTGGTCTCCGACGAGCGCAGCTTTTACTGGCGGCTGACGGCGCGGCAAAACCTGGACTTTTTCGCCGCGCTCTACGGGCTGCGCGGTGCGGCGGCTCGGCAGCGCATACAAACGGTGCTGGCCGAGGTGCAGTTGACCGAGGTAGCCGAACGCCGTTTTAGCAGCTTTTCCAGCGGGATGCGGCAGCGCCTGGCTATCGCTCGCGCGCTGCTACACCGGCCACAAATCCTCTTTCTGGACGAACCAAGCCGCAGCCTGGACCCCACAGCCACGCAAAAGCTGCATGACCTCATCCTGCGCCTGCGCCAGGAACAGGGCATGACGATTTTCCTCATCACCCACGACCTGGCGGAGGCGGAAAAGTTGTGTGACCGGGTGGCGCTGCTGCACCAGGGGCAGATTCAGGCCATCGGCCGCCCGGACACCTTGCGCCGGGAACTGCGCCCGCAGCGGCGCTACGTGGTGCAGGTGGCGGAGATGGACACGGCCGTGCGCCACACCATCCAGCAACAATTCCCTACCATGCAACTCGACGGCCGTACATTGACATTTCAGGCCGCAGAGGAGGATGGTTTGTTAACGGCCGTGCTGCACACCCTGCACACCCATACCATCCCCATCCACACCATAACCAGCACGCCACCTACTCTGGAAGAAGTGTTTGTGTATTACACTGAGGGGGTGAGCAGGTGAAGGGGTGAAAAGGTGAACACCACCTCCCCCCTCACCCCCTCACCCCCTCACCTGCTCATCATGCTCCTTCGCCTCCGCGCCTTCCTCATCCGCGATTTTCAGAACGAAGCCAGTTACCGCTTTGCTTTTCTGACGACCATCGGCGGCGTCATTTTCCGGTCGTTGCTCTTTTTCTTTTTGTCTGAGTTTATTGGCGTCATTGCCGACCCGTTTTTGGGGGAGTACCAGGGGGACTATTTCAGCTTTGTCATCATCGGTATTGCTCTGGGGGGGTATTTTGGCGTGGGGCTGACCGGCTTCTCGTCGGCGCTGCGCCAGGCGCAGGTGACGGGCACGCTGGAAGCGACAATGATGACGCCCACCCCCATCTCTCTGGTCATCGTCGGTTCGGCGCTGTGGAGCTACACCTACACCACTTTCCGCGTTTTTGTCTATCTGCTGTTTGGCGCGCTTTTTCTGACGCTGGATTTAAGCCGGGCCAATATCCCGGCGGCGCTGCTGATTCTGGTCTTGAGCATCATCGCCTTTGCCAGCATGGGCATTATGGCCGCCAGTGTCATCATGGTCATCAAGCGCGGTGACCCGGTGTCCGGTATATTGTCCAACACAGCCAATTTGTTGGGCGGCGTCTTTTATCCGGTGGCTATTTTGCCCGCCTGGCTACAACTATTTTCCTACCTGCTGCCGCTGACCTATGCTCTGCACGGCATGAGGCTGGCCATGCTCAATGGCGCGGGTTGGGCTGAGCTCAAGCCCGATATTCTGGCGCTGCTGCTTTTTTGCGTGGTATTGGCTCCGCTCTCGCTGCTGCTCTTCCGCTGGGCGGTGGAACGCGCTCGCGCCGAAGGTACCCTGGCGCATTATTAAACCTGACAGGTCTTTTGAGACCTGTCAGGTTTGGGCGGTCAATTTACGCTTTTTGGGGGACGACCTGGGGGGAGAGGCCGTTGGGCGAGGGGGTGGCGGTGTTTTCTTTGCGTAGCAGCGGGCCGCCGACGGCCAGGAAGTCATACCCTTTATCTACCAGGGTCATGTAGTCGGGGATCATGCGACGGCCGTCAATGACCAGATAGGGCGGCTGCACGGCTTTTTCAATGGTACGGGAGAGGCCGCGAAACTCTTCCCAGTCGGTGGAGACGAAGACGGCGTCGCTGCCTTTGAGGGCGTCCTGCACCGTTTCGTGGTAGGTAATACGCTCAAAGAGATGGTTCTTCTCCGGGTTGAACCAATACTCCTGGGCGGCCTGCATCGCCAGCGGGTCATAGGCGCGGATTTCCTTGACGCCCTTGCTCAGCAACGATTCCACCGCTTTGAGAGCGGCCGAGTCGCGCATGTCGTTGGTGCGTTTTTTGAAGGCCAGCCCCAGCAAAGCCACCGTTTTCTGGTTGAAGTTGAAGCGGGCTTCATGCACGGCGCGGTCAATCAGGTAGGTTTTCTGGTATTCGTTGATGTTGTAGACGGCTTGCAGCAGATCGGTGGAGCAGCCGGCCTGGTTGAGCTGGTAGATGAGGGATTGGATGTCTTTGCCAAAACAACTGCCGCCGGCGCCATTGCTGACGTAGGAACCCCAGGTGCTGATACGGCCGTCGGCCGTCACCCCGATCTTCAAATCCTCCATACGCACATTGGGCAGGCTTTCCGCCACCCGCGCCCCCACACCATTCCAGAAGGAGATGTAGGTCAGCAGCAGGGTATTGCCCATGTATTTGATGGCTTCGGCCGTTTCTGGCGTCGTTTCCACGTACTTGATGCGCACATGGTTGACAAATTGGGAATACACGCGGCGTAATATTTGGTAATCTTCTGGCGTATCTGCGCCCACGACCACCCGGTCGGGGCGGCGCGAGCCGTCAATGGCGTTGCCCTGGGCCAGGAATTCCGGGTTGGAGGCCACGCCGAAGTTTTCCACGCCGTGTTCGGCCAGCACGCGCTCCAACAGGCGGGCGGTGCCGATGGGTACCGTGCTTTTGTTCACCAGCACCACCCGGTTTTTGGTGGGGCGGTTGGCTAACAAGTGGGCCACATCGTTGGCCGCTTTCAGGTAATAGCTCAGGTCGGTGGAGCCATCGCGGTTGGGCGGGGTGTTGATACACATGAAGAAGACATCGGTCTCGTCAATGACCTGGCTAATGCTGCTGGTGAAATGCAGGTAACGGCCGTGAGTCTCTTGAATGGCCTCATACAACCCTGGCTCGTTCACGTAATACTCAATCTGCTCACGTTCGCCGCTTTCATAAGCGGCGATCTTTTTGGGGTCAATGTCATAGGCATACACCTCATGCCCCGCTTCCGCCAGAATGGCCGCATGGGGTAAACCCACAAAACCGGTACCGACAACAATAATTTTCATTACGATTCACTCCTTAAATTGGGAGATTGGCGATTGAAGATTGAGACGAAATCAATCTCTCATTCTCCAATCGCCAATCTCTGGTTTTTCATACTCTGGGATTTGAAATGTCACGGGCTTTCCCCGCCGGATTTAATTGTCCGATTATACACAAACTGCACCGGGCAGGCGCAGCGCCAGCCATAAGGAAACAAGATAACTCTTATGAACCATCTAACGCGCGTGTAAAAATTGGGATTTGCAGGATAATACACCGTACACAACTTGCAAACAGGAAGATTATGACGGAACCAATAACAGAAACGTATTCATCGGATGTGGAGATTGTGGTAATAGACGGCGAACAGCATGGCAGCGACGCAGCGGCTGCGGGCCGCATGGCGGGGCGTACTTTCATCATCGTCGGCACCGCCCACATCTCTCAGGAATCTACCGACCTGGTGCGCCAGGTGATCGAACGCGAACGGCCGGATGTGGTCTGCGTGGAATTAGACGAGCAGCGGTATCAGACTCTGGCCAACCAGCGCAAATGGGAATCGCTCGATTTGCGCCAGGTCATTCGCCAGAAGCAGATGATGACCCTGATCATCAACCTGATGCTCTCCTCCTACCAAAAGCGGCTGGGGCAAAAGCTGGGTGTGGCCCCCGGTACGGAACTGCTGGAAGCGACAAAGGTTGCCCAGGAAATGGGCATCCCCGTAGAACTGGTTGACCGCGATGTGCGCATCACCCTGCGCCGGGCTTGGAACAGTATGTCCTTCTGGGAAAAGAGCAAGCTGCTCAGCGCCGGTTTGGCGGGCATGATGGAAGGGCAGGAAATCACCGAGGAGCAGTTGGCCAAATTGCGGCAGACAGATGTGCTGACGGAATTGATGCAAGAGTTAGGCCGCTTTATGCCCAAGCTCAAAACGGTTCTCATTGATGAGCGGGATACCTACATCACCCAAAAGACGCTGGCGGCTGAGGGGCAAAAGGTAGTGGCGGTGGTGGGCGCAGGGCATATGCAGGGCATTCGCCAATCGCTGGCGGCCAACCAACGCCAGGATTTGTCGCCGCTGGAAACGATACCCCCGCCTTCCAAAACGGGCACGATCATTGGTTGGGGGCTGCCGCTGTTGATGATAGTGATGTTGGGTTATATTGGCATCACGCAGGGGGCGGCGGCGTTTGGGCAAAATCTGGCCTACTGGATTCTGGCGGGCATGATTTTGTCGGCCCTGGGCGCGATTGTGGCGTTGGGCCATCCGGTGACGGTGGTGGTGGCCTTTCTCACAGCCCCGTATGCCACGCTGAATCCGGTGATTGGGGTGGGCTATATTGCGGCGCTGGCCCAGGTGTATGTGCGCCCGCCCACTGTGAAGGAGTTGCAGACGGTGGGTGATGATGTGAGCCAGCCCGGTCAGTGGTGGCGAAACCGGCTGCTGCGGGTGATGCTGGTTTTTGTGTTTACGACGATTGGTAATCTGATCGGCAATTTTCTGGGGGCGAGTGAGATTATCCGCAATTTGTTCTGACCGTTCCGTTCGTAGTAGGCGATTCATCGCCTTTTGACGGCGATGAATCGCCTACTACGAACAAGCCAGAAGGAGTGTTGGCTGTGAGCGATTCCCATACCCATTACCGTACCTGCAATTTGTGTGAGGCGATGTGTGGCCTGGAGATTAAGGTGGAAGGCACACACATTCTTTCGATTAAGGGGGACAGGGATGACCCGTTTAGCCGGGGGCACATTTGCCCGAAGGCGACGGCGTTGGAGGATATTTACCACGACCCGGACAGGTTGAAGTTTCCGGTGCGGCGCACGGCAACGGGTTGGGAGCGCATCAGTTGGGATGAGGCGTTTGACGAGGTGGTCAGCAATATCCAGCGCATTCAGGCGGCACACGGCCGTAACGCCATCGGCGTCTATCTGGGCAACCCCAACGTGCATAACCTGGGTCTCATTTTGTACAACGCCCCCTTCATTCGCAGTTTGAAGACGAAAAACCGCTTTTCGGCCACATCGGTGGACCAGTTGCCGAGCCAATACGCGGCGTATTTGATGTTCGGCCATCAGTTGTTGTTTCCGGTGCCGGATGTGGATCGCACGCATTACTTTCTGATGTTGGGCGCCAATCCGTTAGCGTCGAATGGTAGTTTGATGACGGCGGCGGGCATTGAAAACCGGCTGAAGGCGCTGCAAAAGCGGGGCGGTAAGCTGGTGGTGATTGATCCGCGGCGGACGGAAACGGCCGTGCTCGCCAACGAGCATCACTTTATCCGCCCTGGTACAGACGCGCTGTTTTTGCTGGCGCTGATTCATACGTTGGTGGCGGAGGGGCTGGTGAAACCGGGGCGGCTGGCGGAGTTTACCGATGGGTTGGAGGCGATTGAACAGTTGGCGGCGGATTTTGCGCCGGAGGCGGTGACCGCGTATACGGGCATCGCCGCTGAGGAGACGCGACGGATGGCCAGGGAGTTGGCGGCGGCAGAGAGTGGGGTGGTGTACGGCCGTATTGGCGTCTCCACGCAGAAGTTTGGCGGGCTGTGCCAGTGGTTGATCAATGTGCTGAATGTGCTGACGGGCAATCTGGATGCGCCCGGTGGGGCGATGTTTACGCGCCCGGCGGTGGATGTGGTGGGGCTGACGACGTTGACGGGACAAACAGGTAGTGTGGGCCGCGCCCACAGCCGGGTGCGCGGGCTGCCGGCAGTGGGCGGTGAATTCCCGGCGGCGGCGATGGCCGAGGAGATTTTGACGCCGGGTGAAGGGCAGATTCGGGGCATGATTACGGTGGCGGGCAATCCAGTGCTGTCTACGCCGAATGGAGCGCAACTAGATGAGGCGTTGGCGCAGTTGGATTTTATGGTGGCGATTGATATTTACATCAACGAGACGACGCGCCATGCCAACATTATTTTGCCGACGACGACGGGGTTGGAGACGGAGCATTATGACCTGGTTTTCCATTTGCTGGCGGTGCGGAATACGGCGAAATTTTCCCCGGCATTATTTGAACCGGAGGCGGGGATGCTGCATGACTGGCAGGTGTTGGGGGAACTGCGGCGGCGGTTGGAAGGTGGTGGGCCGATTAACCGCAAGACGCTGCCGGGTAAGATTGAGTTTCAGAAGCGGCTGCCACCACACAAGTTGATTGACCTGGCGCTGCGGTTTGGGCCGTATGGGGCACGGCCGTTGCAGGGCACACCAACCGGCCACAACCTGACGCTGGCAAAGCTGAAACGCACGCCGCATGGCGTTGACCTGGGGCCGCTGGAGCCGATTTTGCGGGAGCGGCTGTTGACGCCCAACCGCCGCATTTTGTTGACCCCGGAACCGTTGGTGGCTGACCTGGCGCGATTGAAGGAGACGTACACTCTCCACTCTGGCTGGTCTGTGACCGGGCCAGAATCGTTGGTACTCATTGGGCGGCGGGATTTGCGCACGAATAATTCGTGGATGCACAATGCGCCGCGACTGGTGAAGGGGAAGGAGCGTTGCACGCTGCTGATGCACCCGGCGGATGCGGCGGCGCGGCAGTTGGCGCATGGTCAGTTGGTGGCGGTGGCTTCGCGGGTGGGGCAGGTGACGCTGCCTTTGGAGGTGACAGAGGCGGTGATGCCGGGGGTGGTGAGTATGCCGCATGGATGGGGTCACGGCCGTGACTCTATCCAACTTGCCGTCGCCCAGGCGCACCCTGGTGTGTCTATCAATGACCTGACGGATGAGTGTGAGTTGGATGTGCTGACGGGGAATGCGGCGTTTAGTGGTACGGCCGTGACGGTGGCGGCAGCGGATGGAAGCGGATAAACGGATGGTTAACATACCCCACATCACCCACATTCGGGACGGTGCATATATTGGGCGGATGCGGGCGCACCAGGAGCAGGGGCGGCTGGATGCTTAAAAGCGACAATTATTGACTAATTGCCACTTCGCTGACTTGCATCACCGGCTCTATGTCTGTGTAATTTGGCATATCTGCCTGTAGGGTGGCGGCATGAGGCAAGAACGCCGCCAGGAAACCATCAAACGTATCAAAAAGATAATGGCACATGGCGACGTAGGCTGCCTTTGTATCTGGCATCACGCCCCCCAACCCTCGTTCTACCGACACGCCCTTAAACTCCGCATGGGTGCGTAAGAGTTTTATGGACATTGGCATATGGGTGTTGAGGTAATAGTCCACATTGAACGTGCCGTTCTTTTTGGCAGGGTACAAGATGCTGATTTTGACCATGTTTATCCTCACGTAAGTTATCTCATCATGTCTGCATTTTTTGTTATTTTACCCATTCAATCCCAACAAGTCGCGGATGTATTGCTGGGTGGCGGGGTCTTTGTCTCTGATTGCCAGGAGGGTGAGGCCACGCGCACGGCCGTACCACTGCCGCAGCGCTGCGATATTGTCACTGTATTGCCGTTTTGCCTGCCGATACTGTTGAATCGCACTCTGCTGCGCGATGTCCGCATGTACATATGCTTCTACCAGGTCGCTGGCGGCGGCAATGCGCGCCGCGCCCCAACCAGCGGTCGTCAGTTGTGCCTGCTCCTCTGGCTCCAATTTGGCCGCATTTGTCACCAGCAGTCGCCACCGGTTAATGAGTTCGGCCGTAGATTTGGAAGCTCTTTTGGCCCGTTTAATGGAATCTCCCGTTTCCGGCTCTGTTAATATGACATAGCGCGTTTGCAGACCAAGCGCCGTCAGCGTGGCGTCATCAGGCGTAAAAAGCAGCCGGGCCGTGTCCGCCAGGCTAGAAATCTCCCTTTGTGCTGCCTGCCGTATACTCTTTTCCAGATTGGTGGCGCTCTTTTGGACGGCCAACCTCTCTTTTGACTCTGCCAAATCTGTCTGAACGGTGTCCAAAAGTGCCTGCGCCTCTGTTAATGCCGATATATCATAGCCTATTGCTGTAATCACTGCTTGTGCTTCTGGTTTCAGCCCATTTGAAATAAAGATTTGTGTTTGTTTAATAAGTTCTGATTGTGTTAGATAAGTCATTTGTTATATTTTTGATAGGATATGTTACCATCATAAAGAACTTTATGTTTTTGTCAATGTACTTAGATATTTTTTGAAATTAAAATTGACTTGAGAACTTAGTTAAATATATTGAGGACTTGGTTGAATATGTCAAGGATTTAGTTAAATGTATCAAGAACTTAGTTAAATGTATCGAGGACGTGATTAAGTATAGTGGGAACATAACTAAATGTGTTGAGTACATAGCTAAACACGCAGAGAGCATAATAATTGATGGCGAGAACAGACAATTCTAACTGTTGTTATTTGCTTTGGCTCTTCCCGTTCCTATGTTGGCATAGTCGGCAGGTTCGTTATGGATGGTAGCGCTAAAACCAATTACTGCTATGGGGGTCAGCCTGAATCAACAGGCGGCGGACAATTTGCCTACCAACGCCACCACCAGCCCGGCAAAGAAAAAACCCGCCAACGGCCCGGCCAATGACACCAGCACCTGCTCTGTCTGGCCGGTTTCCCACCGAGCCAGCGTCGCACGATCTGGAGGCCGGCGACAGCCTGCGTAACATGTGTTTCTAACGGAACAATTGGGCATGGCTTCCCGTGCGGTACAACACCAATTCATCATCTTCAATGGCGTAAATCAATAACCAATCAGGTTCAACGTGGCAATCCCGTTTGCCTTTATGCGTCCCCTTCAGTGGGTGATCATTGAATTGGGGGGCTAACGGCCGTCCCTCCGCCAATTCATTCACAACAAACAGCAGTTTTTCAAGCTCCTTACCGCTTCGCAAAAGGAGCTTGACATCTTTCTTAAACTGCAAAGTCCGGCGGATAGGAAACGTCACGCCAACAAATCCTTGCGTAACTCATCAACCGTCTGAAACATAGGCATCGTGCCTTTATCCTCGGCAAACGCAGCCAATGTCGTTTCATTCGGCGTCTCTAACTGGCTCAGGCTATCTCGAACCTCTGCATCTTCCAAAATATAGCGAGCCACAGCCAGCCGATCCTTTTTAGGCAAAGCCCGAAACACCTGATAAAACGCCTCGGCGGTACTCATCTGTTCATTGCTCCTTATCAACTAGACCAAACAAGGTGTATAAGGTCATTATACGGCCGTTCCGCATCAGCTACAATGTTCAATCAATCTCAGGACTAACTCTCCCGTGCATCCTGGGTCATGTAGTGGGCCAGGAGGATGGGCACGGCCGTGATCGTCACCACCAGAAACGCCACCACATTCGTCACCGGCCGGTCCCGCGGGCGCGTGAGTTGGCTGAAAATCCAGATGGGCAGTGTGGACTGCTGCCCGGCGGTGAATGTAGTCACAATCACCTCATCAAACGAGAGGGCAAAGGCTAACATCCCCCCCGCCACCAGCGCCGTCGCCAGATTGGGCAGCACCACATAGCGGAACGTCTGGAAACCATCCGCCCCCAAATCGGCCGACGCCTCTAACTGCGAACGGCCCGTGCGCCGGAAGCGAGCAATGGCATTGTTATACACCACCACCACACAAAACGTGGCGTGTCCAATCACAATCGTCCAGAAGCTAAAGGATATGTTCGTCAACCCCATCATCGAACGCAGGGCAATGCCGGTGACAATGCCCGGCAAGGCAATGGGCAAAATCAGCAAGAAGGAGATGGCCTCTTTGCCAAAAAAACGGCTGCGGTACACGGCCGCTGCCGCCAACGTGCCCAACACCAGGGCCACGGCCGTGGCAATACTCGCCACTTTCAACGACAACAACAGCGCGCTCCACAAATCCGCCCGCCCCATGGCCACGCCAAACCAGCGCGTGGTCAGGCCCGGCGGCGGAAATGTGAAGGTCGTCTCATCCGTCGTAAAGGCGTAGAGCATGACGATGAAAAAGGGGAAATGCAAAAAGAGGAGGACGGCTACGGCCGTGACCGTCAGACCCCACGGCGAACGATTTACACTAGAGCGCATCGAAAGCCCCCAACCGGCGCGCCACCAACAAATAGATCGCCATCACCATAATCGGCAGCACCGTAAACGCCGCTGCCAGCGGGATATTGCCGGACGTACCCTGGTAACTGTACACCGTCATACCAATAAACGGGCTGGAATCGCCAATCACCGAGGGGATGATGTAATCGCCCAACGTCAACGAGAAAGTGAAAATGGAACCGGCGACCACACCCGGAAAAGCCAGGGGCAGGGTGACATGGCGGAAAGTGGCCGACGGCCGTGCCCCCAAATCACCACTCGCCTCCCCCAACGACTTCGGCACCCGCTCCAACGAAGCCATAATCGGCAAAATCATATACGGCAGCCAGATATACATGAATACAAAAAACAGCCCCAGCGAAGAAATGGAGAGCGACGGCCCACCAATCACCGGTAGTTGCAGCACCCAATCCAGCACGGCCGTCAACCCCAACTGCCCCACAAACCAGCTAATAATCCCTTCCTTCGCCAAAATCAACTTCCACGAATACACCCGGATAATGTAAGATGACCACAACGGCAGCAAAATCAGCAAATACAAAATCGCCCGCAGCCGGTGTGAAGCGTAGCGCACGGTGTAATAGGCCAACGGGAAAGCCATCAGCGCCGCCCCCACCGTCACCGCCGCCGCCATCACCACCGTGCGCCCAAAAATCTCCATGTGCGCCCGCGTAAACAGATCGCCATACGTCCGCAGCGAAAACTGCCGCACCACCTGCCCCGTGAAGCCATCCAGGTAAAAGAACGACTGAATCAGCAGCCCAATCAACGAGCCAATATAGACAATCAGCATCCAGGCCAGCGGCAGACCCAACAGTAGCAGCAAAAACAACCCAGGATGATGGTGCAGCGCCGTGGAAATGCGCCGGAAGATAGAAGGTTTGTTTTGCTTCGGCAACGTGGCGCTCATTGCCACCCCCGCCGCCGAATGGAATTCGGCGTCTGGTACATCAAACGCGCTAAAGCGCGTTTCTGCCCTCCAGTGCGCTGAAGCGCACTTCCCATATCAGCCATCGGTTTGCAACCGATGGCCGCACCAGCAAAGGCAACCCGCCACATCTCTAATCTCCAATCTCCAACACATTATTCGCCGCACTCGGCCAAAACAGCCGCACCGGTTGGCCGGGCACGGCCGTGCCCTTCTGCGGCCCCACATCCAAATTTTGCTGCACAACCACCATTTCCTCGCCCGAAGGCAGCACCACGGTATAGCGGGTGTGCATGCCCACATACACCATATCCTTCACCACACCATCCACCATGCAGTGATCGTCGGGCACGGCCGTCTCCACCCCCGCCAGCCGAATCTTCTCCGGGCGCACCGAAAAGGGTTGGGGGGAGCCGGTGATGGTCACGGCCGTCTCCCCACTCAAAATGTTCGACGTGCCCACAAAACCGGCCACAAAGCGCGTGCGCGGCCGTTCATACAAGTCAGACGGCGCGCCAATCTGCACAATCTGGCCCATATCAAACACGGCAATGCGGTCGCTCATCGTCAGCGCCTCTTCCTGATCATGCGTCACAAAAATAAAGGTAATGCCCACCTCATGCTGAATCGCCTTCAACTCCACCTGCATCTGCTGGCGCAATTTCAAATCCAACGCCCCCAGCGGTTCATCCAGCAGCAGCACTTTGGGATGGTTGATCAGCGCCCGCGCCAATGCCACCCGCTGCCGCTGCCCGCCAGAAAGCTGCGACGGTTTGCGCCGTTGCATACCCGGCAGCCGCACCAGCTCCAGCATCTCGGCCACCTGCTTCTCTCGCTCCGGCTTCGGCACTTTGCGCACCATCAGCCCATACCCAATGTTATCTCCCACCGTCATGTGCGGGAAAAGCGCGTAATCCTGAAAGACGGTGTTCACTTCGCGGTCATAGGCAGGCAGGTTGGTTACGTCACGGCCGTAAAGCAGTATATGCCCCGCCGTCGGCTGCTCAAAACCGGCAATCATGCGCAGGCATGTCGTCTTGCCCGACCCCGACGGCCCCAACAGCGTAAAAAACTCGCCGTCCCGCACCGCAAAACTCACGCCATCCACCGCCCGCACTTCGCCAAAATGGCGGCTGACATTCTGAAATTCAATTGCTAACCCTGTGTCTGTTTCCACTATCTGGTAATCAGTAACCGGTAACCGGTAATCGGTAATCGGTAATCGGTTACTCTCTACCGATTACCGTTCACCGTTTACCGATTACCATTCTTTATCTACCGCCCACCAATCACCGCCACATAATTCGTCACCCACTCATGGTAAGGCACACATTCCGTTTGTGAATCACAGGTAGCGGTCGGCGTTTTCCAAAAGCTGATCTTGTCAAAATTATCAATACCATTGATCTTACAACCCTCCGGCCCCAATAGTTCATTGCCATTGCAAGCCGACGGCACCGACGGCACCGAACCAAACCAGGCCGCCAAATCACCTTGCAGTTTGGGGTTGATGGAATGGTTCAGCCACATATAGGCGCAATTGGGATGGGGCGCATTGGCGTGCATCATGGTTGTGTCCGCCCAGCCGGTGGCCCCTTCCTGGGGGATAACGCTGCCAATGGGCGCGCCGCCCGCTTGCAGCAGGTTCACCTGGAACGGCCAGGAACCAGAAGCCACCACGCCCTCATTGGTGAAATCATCCATCTGAATGAAAGCGTCATGCCAGTAACGGCCGACCAGCACCCGCTGCTGCCGCAGCAAATCCAGCGCCGCATTAAACTGATCGCGGTTCAATTCATACGGGTCTTTGATGCCCAGTTCAGGCTGGTGGGCCATCAGGTACAGCGCGGCATCGGCAATGTAGATAGGGCCATCAAATGCCTGAATGCGCCCTTTATTCGATTGCCCGTCCGCCAGCGTCATCTCTTCAAAAACCACATTCCAGCTATCAGGCGTCTGCCCACCAAAAGCGTCGGTGTTGTACATCAACACATTGGAACCCCACTGGTAAGGCACGCCATAATGCACGCCGTCTACCGTATGCCACTCCGCGTTTTGCAATTTGGGTTCAATGGTGCCCCAGGCATCAATCAGTTCGGTGTTGATGGGCTGCACCTTGCCGCCGGAAATCAGGCGCAGGCTGGCGTCGCCAGAAGCCGTCACCAGGTCAAAACCGCCTTCGTTCATCAACGCCACCATTTCATCCGAAGTAGCAGCAACTTTGACGTTCACGTCACAGCCCGTCTCGCTTTCAAAACTGGTCACCCAGTCAAAGGCAGGATCGGTCGCCCCTTCCTCAATGTAACCGGCCCAGGCGATAATATCCACTCGGCCTTCGCCCTTGCCTATCTCTTCCATCATCTCCGGGCCGTCACTTTCTGAGCCGCCGCTGCACGCGGCCAAAAAGGATGCCAACAAAATTATCAACACCATCATCAACTTTCTCTTCATTATCTTTTTCCTCCAAAAAATGATCTTCGTATTTTCAGGAGGGGAGGCTTTAGCCGATAACGTATCGGCTAAAGCCTCCCCTCCACCAGACACTTCATAACATCATCCATCACTTCAATAGGCGTTTCCTCCTTCATTTTCCGTTTGTAGTAGGCGATTTATTGCCAAAGGCGATAAATCGCCTACTACAAACCCCATCAGGCAGCAAAGGGGTTGGTTGGCTGCCATTGATAAACGTCCTTCAGTTTGATGGGCAACAACACGGTTTGTGTGCGACGCACACCGGGAATAGTGTGTAATTGATCAGTAATGAATTGATAGAGGGCGTCTACGCTGCGCGCCAGTACTTGAATGCTGACATCCCGGTCGCCGGTAGCGCAGGCAACGTAGCTCACGTCATCCAGTTGGGACACGGCCGTTGCCACTTCCCACACGCGCCCCACCTCCGCCTCAATCAGTACATCGGCCAGGATGGTATATCCAAAAGCCGCCGGATTCACAATCGGACGCACCTGGATCACGCCATTTTCTAGTAAGCGATCCAACCGATAACGAACAGTACGGGCCGGCTGCTGTAACCGCCGTGACATTTCCGCACAGGGCATACGGCCGTCTACCACCAATAACGCCATAATTTCATGATCCAGGGCATCAATCGTATCCATGCTGTTTGTTGAAAGGGTCGTCCAGAGGTCAGGTGGCAAGAGTATACTCTCCTGCACAATATCGGCAAATGAAGGATGGGAATTTTGCCGTATCGGCAATCAACCAGGCGCCAGGCAAAGGGCCGTGCCCAGCACTTACCTGAGAGTTGCCGGAACGCTTTTTAGAAACCGGCTATCCTGGCTACAATAACGCCACTTTGCGCAAAAGGATGGATTGCACACCATGAAGCAACTGGCCCGATTGTTTTTGCTGCTGTGGCTGTTCGGCACGGCCGTACTCCTCACCGCCTGCACCACACCCACCCCCACGGCCGTACCCACCGCCATACGCAACGGCCCCGACACGGCCGTTGCCGCCACCACGCCCGCCTACCCGGCCCCAGGTTACACCGTCATCATTGCGCCACCCGTCGCCGCCGCTTACCCCGCACCCGAAGGATCGGTCAGCAGCGCCCCGCTTTACACCTACCACATTGTCAATCAGTATCCGCACGATGCCGAAGCATTTACACAAGGGCTGGTATGGGTAGATGGTCAATTATTTGAAGGTACCGGGCGATACGGCCAATCTTCTTTGCGCCGCGTCAGTCTGGAAACAGGTAACGTGGAACAAATGGGTTCCCTGCCCGACAACTACTTTGGCGAAGGCATTGTAGTCTGGGATGACAAAATCATTCAGATCACCTGGCAGGAACAGACCGCCTTTGTCTATGACCGGGAAACGTTTGACCAGATCGGCACATTTACCTACAACACAGAAGGATGGGGTATTACTCATAACGGCCGTCAACTCATCATGTCTGACGGCAGCAACACTCTCTTTTTCCGTGACCCGGAGACCTTTGCCGAAACGGGCCAGGTGCAGGTGTTGGACGGTGACACGCCCATCACCTACCTGAACGAACTGGAATTCATCAACGGCGAGGTATGGGCCAACGTCTGGCAGACGGACCGCATTGCCCGCATCAACCCGGAAACCGGGCAAGTCACCGGCTGGCTCGACCTGACCGGCCTGCGCCCGCTGCAGACACTGGCCGACAGCAACGCCGTTTTGAATGGCATCGCCTATGATGCGGTGAACGGCCGTCTCTTCATCACCGGTAAACTCTGGCCTGTTTTGTATGAAATTGAACTCATCCCTGCTGATTCGTAATCCGTAATCCGTAACCCGTAATCCGTGAGGCGTAACCCGTTATCCGATTACGGTTCACGCATTACGCCTCACGGATTACGGCCCATTGATAACGAGGTAACATGAACACCCAAAACCACCTGATCATCCGTCCCCTCCACCCTGACGACGCCAGCGACCAATACGCCATCGTCAGCGACCCCCGTGTGGCGGTGAACCTGATGCACCTGCCCAGTGCGGAGCTTGCCGAAACACAGAAGTGGATTCAAGAACCCAAGTCAGGGCGACATCGGCTGGCAGCGGAACTAAACGGCCGTGTTATCGGCGCCATCAACGTGCAACAAAACCTGAGACCCCGCCTCATGCACAGCGGCAAAGTGGGTCTCATGGTACACCCTGACTTTTGGGGACAGGGAGTGGGCAGCGTCCTGATGGCTGCCGCCATCAACCTGGCTGATGACTGGCTGAATCTGCTGCGGCTGGAACTGGAAGTGTACACGCACAATACCCCGGCCATTCACCTGTATGAAAAATTCGGCTTTGCGACTGAGGGCATCAAACGGAAAGCAGTGTTTGGCGACGGCCGTTACTTTGATGGGCAGATCATGGCCCGGCTGCGCCACAGCGAATGGTATCCGCCACAACCATTACCCGCCCCGACACGGCCGTTAAAAAAGCCAGACCCCGCCCACGCCACCATCCGCCCGCCGCGTTACCCCGACGACCTGGACGATTTGTACCACATCTTCCGCCTGGCCGACGTGGGACGCACCACCCTACAACTACCCAGCCAGGAGATTGGGCACACTCGTGACCGGCTGAAAGAGTCCCCACCTGGATTGTATCGTTATGTGGCCCAGGTAGACGGCCGTGTCGTGGGCATAGCCACCTTGCACCAAAGCCAAAACCCGCGTGAACGGCACGCCGCCGGCCTGGGCATGATGGTACACCCCGACTATTGGGGGCGCGGCATTGGCTCACAACTGTTAGACGCCCTGGTCAAACTGGCCGACGACTGGCTGCAACTGACGCGCGTGGAACTGGAAGTGAACACCGACAATCTCAGCGCCATTCACCTGTATGAAAAGTTCGGCTTTGTCATTGAAGGCACCCACAAACTACATGCCTACGGCGACGGCCGTATGGCCGACAGTTATTTCATGGCCCGGATCAATTGATAATGGTCAATTGTCAATTTTCAATTGACAATTGGTAATTGACCATTGACCATTCCACAGGTTCAACATTCTAATGCCAACTTTGCGCACCTTCACCCGCCAGGACGCCCGCCGCCTGGCTATCAGCCGCCAATATCTGGACGGCCGTACCCCTCCACCCCTGCTCGACCTCATCCGCGACCTGGGCTGCGTGCAGCTAGACCCCATCCGCCATGTAGAACGCACCCACCTGCTGGTGTTGTGGAGCCGCCTGGGGCCGTTCGATGAAGCCGAACTGGAACGGCTGCGCTGGCAAGATCGCGCCCTCTTTGAATACTGGGCGCACGCCGCCTCCCTCGTCCTCACCGAAGATTACCCGGTACACCGCTGGCGCATGGATTTGCTGGCCGAAGACGCCGATTCGCGCCAGGCGCGCGCCTGGAAAACATGGTTTGACGAGGAAGCAGACACCATGTATCCCCTGCTTGACCATATCCTGGCCCAATTACAACAAAATGGCCCCATGCTTTCCCGCCAGTTTGAAGAGGAAGCAGCCAAATTTCCGTCCCGCTGGTACAACGGCCGTTACGTGCCCCGCATCCTGGATTATCTATGGAGCAAAGGGGAGGTGATGGTCCACGGCCGTCCCGGCAACCAACGCCTATGGGGCCTGGCTGAGACCTTCTGGCCCGAAACTGCCCCCCTGGAAAAGTGGCAGGCTGAGCAAGTGACCAGCCACGCTGCCCAAAAATCCCTGCGCGCCCTGGGCGTCGCCACCGATACCCAGATCAAATGGCACTATACCCGCCAAACCTATCCCAGCCTGCCCATTGTTTTGAAAAAACTGACACAAGAGAACGTCATAGAAAAAGTGCAGATTGTGGAAAACGGCCAGCCACTCAAAGGCAATTGGTACATTCATAGCGCCGATATGCCCCTGCTAGAAGCCATTCAGTCCGGTGACTGGCAGCCACGCACCGCCCTGCTCTCCCCCTTCGATAACCTCATTTGCGACCGGGATCGCACCGAAATGCTCTGGGATTTCTTTTACCGCATCGAAATTTACGTGCCCGCTGCCAAACGGGAATACGGCTACTACGTGCTGCCCATCCTGCACGGCGATCGGCTCATCGGCCGCATAGACTCCAAAATGGATCGCCAGACCAACACCTGGCACATTCACAACGTCTACGCCGAACCCGGTGCGCCGGGGGATAAAAAGACGGTAAAGGCAGTGGGCACGGCCGTGCAAAATCTGGCAACCTGCCTGGGCGCAAATCAAATCAACTGGGGACATCTTCCCTCCCCCTGGAAAAATCTAGCCCAGACCTGACAGGTTTCAAAAAACCTGTCAGGTCTACACACCACACACCCATGAAACAAACCACGACCCTCACCACCCGCCTCGATTCTCCCTGGGGCTGGCTCGCCCTGGCCCTGGCTGCCCAAATGGGCTGGGGCGCATACCCTGTCTTGCTGCGGTACCTGCAAACCGTGAGCGGACTGCCCGGCCTATCCCTTCTGGCCATGGGCAATCTGATTGTGTTGCTGTTGGTTGCCGGCATTATCCTGCCACGTGTAGACCGGCGCATCTTTCGGCTGCGCATTGTGTGGCTCTTTGGGCTGCTGGTGGTGCTGCGCGGCATCACCAATTTGCTGGCGACCCGGTACACCCTGGCTGTCTATGCGCAGATCATCTACCTGATGACCCCCTTCATTGTGGCCCTGCTCAGCCGCGTGGTGCTGAAAGAGCAGCTACCCCGCCACACCATGAAGGCGCTGAGCATTGCTCTGGTGGGCGCGCTGCTCATTGTGAGCGGCGATTGGGGTGGCACGGCCGTGTCCACCCACCGCCACGACCTATGGGGCATCCTCTTTGCCGTCCTCAGTAGCATCTCCCTGGCCTTTTACATGATCGTCACCCGGCGCAGCGCCAACAGCCATGCCTCCGGCGAGGGGCTGCTGTTGGTGCATCTGCTTTCCCTTTTCGCCTTTTCTGCGCTTGCCAGTCTGCTCATTGGCGAAGATTGGGGCCAGTGGCGCGCGTTGACGCCAGTAGACTGGCTTGTTTTTGCCGCGCTCAGCCTGGGTGTGCTGCTCGGCGCAAATTTGGGGCAGATTCGCTCTATCCAGCGATTAGGCGCGCCTGTCGTCAGCAGCATGATGGCCATTCGCCTGGTCAGCGCCTTGCTCTTTGCCGGGCTGCTGCTCGGCGAACGGCTCACCTCCGTGTGGCAGCTTATCGGCGCGGGCATTATCATTGTCACCATTACCTGGTATTTGCGGCAGGCTTGAAAGAGGGGATTGGAGATTAGAGATCGGAGATTTTTTAATCTCTAACCGCCAATCTCCAATCTCTATACAACTATGAACATCACCCACTTGCACACCAATCAAGAACCTCACGGCCGTGACGAACTCCTGCTGATCTTACTGACGGCCGTTTTCATCCTCACCAATGCCATCACCCTCAGCCTGGCCCGCACCGGGCTGGTGAGTGGCAGCTATCTGTGGGCGACGGCGCTCTGGTTTGGGACGATGCTGGCGGCATATGCGTTGCTGTGGCGCTTCCGCCCGCGCCACGATCCCTACCTGCTGCCTATCTTTGCCTTGCTGACTGGTTGGGGGTTGGTCACTTTGCAGCGGCTGGCCCCGAATTTTCTGGAGCGGCAGGTGATGTGGCTGGTATTGAGTACGGCCGTGTTACTCGCCATCGCCATTTTGCCGCGCAGTCTGCGATGGCTGCGTCGTTACCGCTACACCTTGCTTTTGGGCGGCATATTGCTGCTGGCGGCGACCTTCCTTTTTGGCGTCAATCCATCCGGTTTTGGCGCGGCGCTGTGGCTGCCGGTGCCCCTGATCGGGCGTGTCTTTTTCCAGCCTTCCGAACTGCTCAAGCTGCTGCTGGTCATCTTCCTGGCCAGTTATTTTGATGAACGAGAATCGCTGCTGCGGCTGGACAGCCGTCACGGTCGTTTAGGCCCCCTGCCCTATCTGGCGCCGCTGCTGCTGATGTGGGGATTTTGCATGGCCCTGCTCATCTGGCAGCGTGACCTGGGCGCGGCTACCCTCTTTTTTATCCTCTTCCTGGCGCTGCTATATCTGGCATCGGGCGACGGCCGTTACGTGGTTGGTGGGCTGGCGCTGCTGTTCATAAGCAGCGTGGCCGCCTATTACCTCTTCGACGTGGTGGCGCTGCGGGTGAACGCCTGGTGGAATCCCTGGCCGGACGCCAGCAACCGCGCCTACCAGATTGTACAGTCGTTGTACGCAATTGCTGCCGGGGGAGTGGCCGGGCAGGGTGTGGGGCAAGGCTTCCCCAACTACATTCCCGTCGTCCATTCTGACTTTGTTTTTGCCGCCGTCGCCGAGGAGTGGGGGCTGGCGGGCAGTCTGGCCGTGGTCGTCTGCTTTCTGGTATTGGCCTACCGGGGTATCAAGATTGCGGCGCTGGCGACACGGCCGTTTCGCCGCTATCTGGCGGCAGGCATTACCGTGATTTTTGCCGCCCAGGCCATCTTGATCATGGGTGGCGTCACAAAATTATTGCCGCTGACCGGCGTCACGCTGCCCTTTCTCAGCTACGGCGGCAGTTCACTGCTGGTCAGCAGCGTCATGGCCGGACTTTTACTCTATCTTTCGGCCACCTCCGGCAGCGGGCGCGCCCCTTACAACCCGGCCATGCAGCGGCGCTTACAACTGTTGTTGACGGCCGTGCTCGTTGGCTATCTGCTGGTGACAGCCTCTCTGCTTTATTGGGGTATGATGCGAGCGCAAACCATCCTGGCCCGCAGCGACAATCCCCGGCTGGTAGAGGCCGAACTGCGCATCCGGCGCGGCGACATCTATGACCGGCAGGATGTGGTGATAGCAGAAACCGTTGGTGAAACAACGGCGCCCGTGCGCCGTTACCCCATTGCCAGCATTGGCCCGGCGGTGGGGTATTACAGCTTCCGCCATGGCGCGGCCGGCGTGGAGGAAGGGTACAACAGCGTCTTGCGCGGCGATCCGGCTGACTTTTGGCAGCAGGTGCTAAACCAGAACCTGCATCAGCCACAAACCGGTCAGGCTATCTCCCTATCGCTGGACGCCCGGCTGCAACAGATTGCCGACGCCCTTTTGAATGATCGGCAAGGCGCGATGCTGCTGCTAGACGCGCAAACGGGCGAAATTCTGGCGATGGCCAGCCATCCCACGTATGACCCCAACCGATTGGACGCAGAGTTTGAGACGCTAACGGCGGCCGAAAATGCGCCGCTGCTGAACCGGGTGGCGCAGGGCCAATATCAGCCCGGTTCGTTATTGCAACCCTTTTTGCTGGCAGCAGCGCTGGAGCAAGGGTTAATCCGGCTGGATGAGGTTGTGGCAAATGCCAACCGCCCGGTGACAGTGAATGGGCAGACTATGCAATGCGCCACACCACCACCCGACCCGGCCACCTGGGCCGACGTACTGGCGCATCGCTGCCCCGGCCCGATGCAAACACTGGCCGCAGACCTGGAACTGGCCGGGTTGAATCAGGTATTTGCCGATTTTGGCCTGACGGCCGTGCCCAAACTGCCCCTGAATACGGAAACACCCGCCGCCCGACCATTAGCAGACGTAGCTTTAGCCGGTATTGGGCAGGAAAACCTGGTGTTGACGCCGCTGCAACTGGCGCTGGCCTGGGGAGCGCTGGCGGGTGACGGCCGTGTGCTGTCGCCGCAGTTGGTGACGGCCGTGTGGGATGAAAATGGCAACCGGCAGGCCGTGGCGCGGACTGCATCTAACAACGCCATCATCACAGCAGAAACGGCCCGAACCATCCGCCAGGCCTTGACGGTAGACGGCCGTGTGGAATTTAGCGACCGGGTGCTTTCTGGGCCGGATGGCAGCACCAATAGCTGGTATGTGGGGTTGACGCCGGGAACTAACCCACGTTATCTGGCGGTGGTAGTGTTGGAAGGGAGGACGGCCGTTCAGGAGGCGACACAAATAGGGCGGGCATTGTTGGACACGGCGGCAAAATAAAAAGCCGGGTTTTTCAGAAAACCCGGCTTTGGTAACATCTTACTCCTCAGGTTGGACTCGAACCAACAACCCTGCGGTTAACAGCCGCATGCTCTGCCATTGAGCTACTGAGGAACGTAGCGAGCGGGATTATAACAAATGCGACCTTTGCGTCAAGGTGGGGATGGGAAAAAGAATGGTAGCAGGTAGCAGGTGGCAAGTGGAGGTTATGATGGACAAGACGGTAATTTTGGTGCATGGCGGGGCGGGGTCTTGGGATTTGACCTCGGCGCGGTTGGTGACGGCGATGGCAGCATGCCGGGAAGCGGCGCTGGCGGGGCAGCAAGTGCTGCTGGCAGGCGGCAGCGCCCTGGATGCGGTGGAAACGGCCGTGCGTGTTCTGGAAGATTGTCCGGTACTGGATTCAGGCCGGGGCAGCTACCCCAACCGCAACGGGGAGATTGAAGTAGATGCGCTGATTATGGACGGCCGTACCCTGAACCTGGGCGCAGTCGCCGCCGTGCAGGGCGTCCGCTACCCCACCAGCCTTGCCCGCCGTGTGATGAGCGATACACCCCATCACTTTTTGGTGGGCGCCGGCGCCGAAGCCTTTGCCGACAGTATTGGCTTTCCCCGCTGTGAATTGGCCGACTTGTGGGTAGAAGAAATGGCGGCGCAATCCCAACCCGCACCCACCAGTGACACCGTCGGCGCAGTCGCTCTGGACGCAGACGGCAATCTGGCGGCAGCCACTTCCACAGGCGGCACCCGCTACAAAATGCCAGGGCGGGTCGGCGACAGCCCGCTGGTGGGCGCAGGCGGTTATGCCGATAACCGCACGGCAGCCGTTAGCGCCACCGGGCATGGTGAATCATTGATGAAGGTGCTGACGAGCAAGCAGGTTTGTGATCTGGTGGCGATGGGCTTTTCGGCGCAGTTAGCGGGGGAAACGGCCGTGCGCCTGCTCACTGAACGCACCGGCGGCGAAGGTGGGCTGATTGCCATTGACCACCTGGGCCAGGTTGGCATTGCCTTCAACACCACTGCCATGCCATATGCCCAGGCTATTGGAGAGGGGGAAGTGGTGGTGGGAAAATAGGGAATTGAGAGATTAGGCGATTGGTTGAGGGCAATCGCTTTATCTCCATATCTCTCAATCTCTTTCTCCATACGCCTGCAAAAAGCGGATGCTGGCTTCAATGCCGTGGAAGTAATTGGGGAGGTAGAAGCGTTCGTTGGGGGCGTGAATCTGGTCGCTGACCAGGCCAAAACCGAGCAGCACCGTTTCCAGACCCAGATAGGTTTGAAATTCGCCCACTACCGGGATTGAGCCACCTTCACGCATGAAAATGGGGTCACGGCCGTAGGTTTCCCGGCAGGCCACCCGTGCTGCGTCCATCGCTGGATGATGCAGGTCGCTAATGCTGGCGGGCGCGCCACCGCGCCAATGCAGTTGATAGGTGACGGTGGGGGGCATGATGTCCGCCAGGTATTTTTGCAGAAGGCCCTGGATTTCGGCCGGGTCCTGGTCTGGCACCAGGCGCATGGAGAATTTGGCATGAACGTGGGCGGGCAGCACGGTCTTGCCGCCAGGGCCGGTGTAGCCGCCCATGATGCCGTGTACATCCAGCGTGGGCCGCGCACCCAGCCGCTCGACCGGCGTGAATTCTGGTTCACCCCAGGGTTGGGGCGCGCCTGATTCCGCCAACCAGTCGGCTTCGTCAAAGGGGTACTGGGCCAACAACTGACGCTCTTCGTCGGTTAACGGCCGTACCCGGTCATAAAAACCCGGAATGAGGACACGGCCGTTTTCATCTTTCAGCCTGGCAATGAGGTGGCCCAACACATTGAGCGGGTTATCCACACCACCGCCAAACGTGCCGGAGTGCAAATCACGCTGCGGGCCGTAAATGTCCAACAACACGTAACACAACCCACGCAGCCCATACACAATCGAGGGCTGCGCCGGGCTGATCATGGCTGTGTCAGACACCAGGGCCACATCGGCCGCCAATAGTTCCTTATGCTGTGGAATGAACGCCGACAAACTCGGCCCGCCCATCTCTTCTTCGCCTTCGATGATGAATTTCACGTTGACTGGCAGATTGCCGTGCGCCTGCACCAACGCCTCCACCGCTTTCACATGGGCATACACCTGCCCCTTATCATCGGAGGCTCCTCGTGCATAGAGGTAATCATCGCGCACAGTGGGTTCAAATGGCGGGCTGTGCCACAGGTCAAATGGTTCGGCCGGCTGCACATCATAATGGCCATAAATGAGCACGGTAGGGGCATCGGGCGCGTGTAGCCAATCGGCGTAGACCAGGGGATGGCCGTCGGTGGGGATGATGTGCGCGTTTTCCAGGCCAACGGCCGTGAGCGATGCCACCAGCCACTCGGCCGCCCGCTGCACATCAGCCTGATGCTCCGGCTGGGTGCTGACGCTGGGAATACGCAAGAATTCGATCAATTCAGCCAGGTGACGTTCGCGACTGTTTTGGGCATAGGTTATAGGGTCAGACATTCCATTACTCCGTTCGGTTTTACCAATCTAAGTGGATATAATCACCGGATTATACCGTGACCAAATCAATCTGGCAGTTTCAACATGGGTGAGAAAGACATCAGCGGCAAATATCTGATTGACCGTGACCCGGAAGGCTGGGTGCGCTGGCTGCTGCACGAACCAGGCGCAACCGTCACCCAAACGCTCAGTACCGAATTTCAATTTGTCGGCCGTCGCAGCGATTCGTTGTTACAGGTCACGTTGAATGGCGTGTTATTTCTGGTACTCATTGAACTGCAACTCCATTATGACCCCACGATGCCGCTGCGAATGCTCATTTATTGTGCCCTGGCCCGGCAAAAGTACGGTTTGCCGGTGTTACCTATCGTCATCTATCGGGTGGAACCTTCTGCGGGCATTACCGTAGCTGCCGATTACCATGCCGAATTCATGGGACGTGTCACGCATCAGGATTTCACGGCCGTCAAAATGTGGGAACTGGATGCACATGAGACACTTAAACAACCAACGCCTGCCGGTTTGTTGCCATATGTCCCATTGATGGCTGGCGCAGATATAGATGTCGTCCGGGAGTGTGCCCGGCGCATTCGCCGCGAGCCTGACCACGAGGAGTTAGAGACAATCCTGGCATTATTTGCTATGATAAAGCTGGATGCGGAACAGGTAGCACAAATTGTGAGGTGGCATGTGACAATACTAGAAAAATCACCAATTTATCAGGAAATATTGTTAAAAGGTGTGCAGCAGGGACTTGAACAGGGACTTGAGCAAGGGCTTGAGCAAGGGCTTGAACTGGGACGGGAGCAGGAATTGCGTCAGAATATCGGCCGTATTCTGGCGCGACGTTTTGGCCCATATGAAGGTGCATCTGTGAGTGCCCGGCTAGAGTTTCTGCCCTTAACAACATTGGAAGCCCTTTTTGATGAGGCATTGACGGCCGTTAACATGGCTGCTTTTCTGGCAGCATTAGCCTCTGTTGAAGAGTGATGTGGTCACGGCCGTACCCTCACCATGCCAGACAAAACAACAGTTCCCCCCATCAATCCCTATGACAACTAACCATGACGAGTTAAACATTGCTGCCCTGGTGGAAAGTGTATTGTTTGTTTCCAGCGGGCCGGTGCCGGTGGCGCGGCTGGCGAAGGCGTTGGAAGTGACCACGGCCGTGATCACTCAGGCGTTACAAACGCTCACGGCCGATTACCAGACACGCGGATTGCGCCTGCAATGGAGCGGCGACGCGGTGCAGTTGACCACCGCCCCCGCCGCCAGCAGCGCCATTGAACGTTTCCTGGGGCTGGAATTGACCACCCGGCTCAGCCAGGCGGCGTTGGAAACATTGGCGATTATTGCCTATATGCAGCCCGTCACCCGGCCGCACATTGACCAGATTCGCGGCGTCAATTCTGATGGCGCACTGCGCAGCCTGTTGAGTAAAGGGCTGATTGAGGAAATTGGCCGCCAGGAAACGCCGGGCCGCCCCATTTTGTACGGCACGACGCCAGAATTTTTGCAGCATTTTGGCCTGACGATGCTTGAGGAATTGCCGGAGTTGGTGGAAGAGAAAAAGGAGGTGATTGGAGATTAGAGATAGGAGATTCAAAACTGTCAATCTCCAATCTCTAATCTCCAATCTCAATGACTTTGCATATGGAAGAACGGTTACAAAAGATCATGGCCCACGCAGGGGTTGCCTCGCGGCGGGAATGTGAAAAGTTAATTGAAGACGGGCGGGTAAAGGTCAACGGCCGTGCCGCCCAACTGGGCATGAAGGTTGATCCGGCGGTGGATCGCATTGAGGTCAACGGCCGTGTCATTGACGCCCGGCAGGTAGATTTCATCTATATCGCCCTGAACAAACCCAAAGGCATCCTCTCCTCGCTGGATGATGAACTGGAAGAGGGGCGCAAAACGGTGCGTGACCTCATCCCCCTGCCCGGCCATTTGTACCCGGTGGGGCGGCTGGACAAACAAAGCGAAGGGCTGATGCTAATGACCAATGATGGCGACATGGCCCACAAGCTCACCCATCCCCGTTACGGCCACAAAAAGACGTACCGGGTGACGGTGGAAGGGCGCATCCCGGCCGAAGTGCTGGACACCTGGCGGCAGGGCATTTATCTGGATGACCGCAAAACCGCGCCGGTAGAAATCAAAGTCTTGCGGCAAGAAGTCACCTTTACCCTGCTGGAACTGGTGATGCGTGAAGGGCGCAAGCGGCAAATCCGGCGCATTGCCAATACGCTGGGCTACCCGGTACGCCATCTGGTGCGCATCAAAATCGGCCCCATTGATCTGGGCGCTATGAAATCTGGCGAGTGGCGTCATTTACGGCCGCAAGAAATCCATGCCTTGCAGCGGGAAATCGCCAGTCACAAGCCCAAGGCCGCAAGCTATAAGCCGAAAAATCAACACAACACAACCAAAGGCAGGCGGCCACCCAGGGACAAAGGACAAAGGACAAGGGACAGAGGACAAAATAAGTGACGGAAATCAATGTGATTGCCATAGATGGCCCGGCGGCGTCCGGCAAATCTACGGTCAGCCGGCAGGTGGCGCAAGAGTTGGGGTTTTTGTTTCTGGACACGGGTTGTATGTACCGGGCTGTGACGTTAGCGGCCTTGCAGCAGGGGATGGATGTGATGGATGAAACGGCCGTGACCCATCTGGCCGAACAAATCAGTATCGAAGTGTACCCGGCGCAGGGGGAAGCAGACGGCCGTCACTACACCGTCCTGTTGGATGGGCAGGATGTCACCTGGGACATTCGCACCCCGGCCGTAGATGCCAATGTCTCCCAGGTTTCCAGCTATCTGGGTGTGCGCCAGGAAATGGTGCGGCGGCAGCGGGAATTTGGCAAACGTGGGCAAGTGGTCATGGTGGGGCGCGATATTGGCACGGTGGTCATGCCTGATGCGCCATTAAAACTCTATATCACCGCGTCGGCCGCCGAACGCGCCCGCCGCCGCTGGCAAGACCGCCAGGCTCAAGGACACGCCGCCGATTACGATATGATTCTGGCCGACGTGGAACGGCGTGACCAGATTGATGGCAGCCGCGAGCATTCCCCCATGCGCCCGGCGGCTGATGCCCTGATCATGGACACCACCGACCGCCCGGTGGATGCGGTTGTGGCGGAGATTGTGGGCATGGTACGGCCGTTGGCCGTGACCCGTAATCCGTAATCCGTGACCCGTAATCCGTAATCCGTAATCCGTAATCCGTAATCCGTAATCCGTAATCCGTAATCCGATTACGGACTTCGGATTACGGATTACGGGCTACAAGCCACATCATAAAACATGGCGCTATTTCAAGAACTTGACCTCACCACCTTTCAGGGTGGACAGATAACGGGCATCGAGCCGGGCAGCGTGGCGGCGGCAGTTGGTCTGCGCGCCGGGGATGAACTGCTGGCAGTGAATGGCCATGCCGTGCAGGACATCATTGACGTGCAGTTTTATGCAGCCGATGAAGAGTTAGAACTGACCATTCGCCGGGATAGTGAAATTTTGCCATTCACGGCCGTGCGCGAGTACCACCAGTCGCTAGGGTTAGAGTTCAATCACCCCACCTTTGACACCGACATTCGCCGCTGTAACAACCTGTGCGAGTTCTGTTTTGTGCTGCAAATGGCTCCCAAATTTCGGCGCACGCTGTACATCAAAGATGATGATTACCGCTATTCCTTCCTCTTCGGGCACTACGTAACACTGACCAACCTGAGCGAGCATGATTGGTGGCGCATCCAACACATGCGCCTCTCGCCGCTGTATGTCTCTGTGCATGTCACCGACCTGGAAAAACGCCGCGCATACTTGCGTAACAATAGTGCGCCAGACATTCTGGCCCAACTGCGCCAACTGGCAGCATGGGGCATTGAGGTACATACGCAGTTGGTGGTGACGCCGGGGGTGAACGACGGCCGTACCCTGGCCCAATCCATTCAAGATCTGGCGGCGCTTTACCCCACCGTACAATCCATCAGCGTCGTGCCGGTGGGGTTGACCCGGCATCACAAATACGGGATGCGCCCCCACACCAGGGAAGAAGCCGCCGCGACGCTGGCTTATGTGGAATCATTGCAACCGCATTACCGCAAAAAGCTGGGCATTCATTTTGTTTATCCCACCGATGAATGGTATCTGGTGGCGGGCCGGGAAGTGCCGCCGCTGGCGGCTTATGATGGTTACGAGCTACACGAAAACGGCCTGGGCATGGTGCGCCACTTTTTGGATGAGTGGACGGCCGTGAAAAAGGAAATTAGCAATTATCCATTGACAATTGACAATTTTCAATTGGTAACACTGGTAACGGGCACACTATTCGCGGAAACGCTGCGGCAAACGGCCGTAGCTTTTAGCGAACTTACCGGCGTCCCCCTATCTGTGCTGCCGGTGGTCAATGAGCGGCTGGGCGCCACCATCACCGTCGCCGGACTGCTGATGGGTGAGGATGTGCTGCGCCAGTTGAAAATGGCGGGTTACGGCGACCTGGTAATCTTACCTCGCGTCATGTTTGATCATCCTGACCAGATTGCGCTGGATGATCTATCACCCCAGGCAGTGGCCAACCAATTACAGCGACCGGTCGCATTGGCCGACACTATGGGGGATGTGTGGGATGCCCTGATTGGGCAATCAGCAGTGATGTTTTGGCCGGGGAATCCGTGAGCCGTAAGCGGTGAGCCGACGACGGATTACGGATTACGGATTACGAATTACGGACCACCCCTCAAACGGGCAGGCAGATGGTGAACGTACTGCCGGGTAAGGTCTGTGGGTCGCTTTCCAGCAGGATACGGCCGTTGTGCGCTTCAATAATCCCCTTCGCCATCGGCAGCCCCAGTCCTAAACCGCCACCGCAAAACGCCGATTTGCTGGTGGAGTGGTTTTGTACCGACCCCAATGCATAAAAGAGGTCAAAAATATATCCCTGTTCCTCTCTGGGAATACCCAGACCGGTGTCCTGCACCGACAGGCGGATTTCCTGGTGGCTGGATTCAGCCGTGATGTAAACGTGACCGCCATCAGGTGTAAACTTAATGGCATTGCCGACGATATTGGCAACGGCCGTGCGCAGTTGCCCCTCATCCCCCCACACCGGTGGCAAATGGCTCAGGCTGGAAACATACAGATGCATCTGGCGCGCCGCACACACGCCGGTCATTTCCCCCACCACATCCGCCACCACATCGCCTAGATTCACCAGCTTGAACTCTAATTTGAGCAGCCCAGACATGATTTTGGCTACCTGGTCAATCTCACTCGCTACACGGTGCATCCGGTTCAGACCGCCTTTCATGCGTTGAACTAGATTTTGGTGGGCGACAACAGCCGTTTGCTCCGGCGCACCATCCAATAACGTTTCTAACTCACGCAACTGCTGGCCTGTAACCATCAGTGGCGCTTGTAAATCATGCGAAGCCATGGCCAAAAAATCACTCTTAAGCTGATTTAGCTCCTGCATCCGCCGGTTGGCTTCTTCCAGTTCCCGCATTTTTGCTTCTAACTGACGCACCAACTCTTGAGTGTGCCGTTCCAGATGCAGTTGATGCTCCTGAGCCGATAACTTCTGCCGCTGCCCCTTCAAGAAAGATTCAATTTGCTGCGGAAATGTGTCCACATCAATCGGCTTGGTCATAAAACCGGTGCAGCCTGCCGCCAACGCTAGGTTTCGGTTATCAGCGTCACGGTGCGCGGTGAGCGCCACAATGGGCGTATCTGAAAAATGGGGAGAACTGCGCAGGCGCGTGGTTAAAGCCCGCCCATCCATCTGCGGCAGGTTGATGTCCATCAAAATGAGATTGGGATGCGCCTTTTGGGCCAGGACTACCCCTTCAATGCCATCTGAGGCCGTCAATACCTCATATCCCGAACTACTCAACAACCTGTTAACCAGACGCTGGCTTGCCAGGTCGTCTTCGATATAAAGCACCCTTGCCTTGACCACACTTCCTTCCTCTCGCCTTGTAGTGAATACTGCTTACAAGAGGCGTCATTGTCACGCATCGTGCGCGCCTCCGTTATATCACTAATGCCATAAAATCAGCATAAAGAAACGGCCGTTTGGTACAGAAGTACGGGGGTGATCCGTTATCGGTAATCGGTGATCGGTGGGTTTGCGTGGTACGTGATGCGTGAGTGCCTACAGTCACGCATCACGCATCATGCCCCGTGCCTGATGGTCGTGCCGTTGGCGGCATCTGGCTGGCACAGGGTTTGGGCAAGCGTGCCTGGGTGCAGGCCGGAAAAGACGCGCACAGATAAGGTGGAGAATTGGGCAGTCAGGGCCAACATGCTCTGCACCTTTGAAGCCATACCGCCGGTGACATCGGCCCCGCGTGAGCCACCCAGGGCGGCTTCTACTTGCGACAAGGTAGCGGCAGAAATGTGGGGAATCACACGGCCGTGCAAGTCATAAACACCTTCCGTTTCCCCAGCCAACAGCAGCCAGGACGGCCGTAAACCTGCCGCCGCCAGTGCCATCATCACCTCTTCCGTAGACACAATCGTGCCGCCGCGCACCGCATCAAAGGCCACATCGCCATGTGTCACCGGCAGCAGACCGGCCTGAAGCGCCTGTTCGATGGGGTGCAGGGCGATGGTGGTGATACGGCCGTCCACACACGTCACCAACGCCGACGGTGCAAAACTCATGGCGGGCACACCCGCCGCCAACAGCGCCTCCACCACCAACCGGTTCAACCGCAGCGCCGCCGCGCTGACCTCGGCAAAACCAAACCACTGCCCGGCGGTCTGAACTCCCTGGCGTGTGCCGTGCCGCGCCCCGGCCACGTGCCCAAACGAGCCGCTGCCGTGCCCCAACACCAACTGCAAATCAGGCCGCGCCGCCCGCGCCTCGGCGATTTCCTGCGCCAACCGGGCCAGCACATCGGTGCGGGCCGCTTCAATGCCGGTTTTGTCTGTCAGTAATGAACCACCCAGTTTGAGAAATAATAAGTCAGTCATAAGCTACCGGCTTAGACCTGACAGGTTTTTGAAACCTGTCAGGTCTACTTCATCATGTGGGCCACGGCCGTTGCCGGCGAATCGGCAAAAAACAGCAGTTCCATATGTTCAGGTTTGATATACATGGGATCAAAAAAAGCACGGATCGTTTGCGGCCACAGTGAGCCAAGCATGGCAAACGGCCGTACCGGAATCTCGCCCACCTGCAAAAAGCTCCAGGCCAGCGCCATTTCCGACAACGTGCCAATGCCGCCGGGCAGCGTGATCATGCCATCATTTTGCGTCACTAAATGCAGCAGCCGTTCCCGCAAGGTGGCATAACGGATTTCTTCATCCACCCATTGGTTCGGCCCTAAGGGGCGGAACTGTTCAATTTGCGTCGAGGTGACGCCGATGACATGCCCGCCCGCTTCCGCCGCTCCTTGGGACACGGCCGTCATCGTGCCGCTGTAGCCGCCGGTGGCCACAGCAAAACCCGCCTCCGCCAACAAACGCCCCACCAGATGCGCCTCTGCAAATGCCTGGCTGCCCGGCTGCGGCGCACTGCTACCAAAAACAGAAATCACCTTCATGATCAATCACTCATTCCTTTTCGAACGGTGGGCAACAGGTGGCAAGTTGCAGGTGCAGTTTTTACTTGCCACCTGCAACTTGCCACCCGTTCTATTTGCCTCATACGCCAAAATCCCCCAAAATCGGTATTATGACACAACTTGCGTTTGAACCGGAACCTTTTCGGCCAGCCAGAGGTATTGCCAATTGTCACATGCAGACAGTAGCCGGACATTACGGCCGTTCCCAAGAAGGCATTATCTTCCATCGCTGGCGCATTGATACACCTGACGGCGACTTTCTTGATCTAGATTTTCCCGAAGTCGCCGGGTATTTGCCAGCGGAAGATGCGCCATTGGTGCTGCTGTTGCATGGCCTGGAAGGCAGCGCCCGCTCCAGCTATGCCTATGAGACGTACCGGCAGCTTGCCCAACGCGGCATTCGCAGCGTGGGCATGAACTACCGTTCGTGCAGCGGGCAGATCAATCGCACCCCCTATACTTACCATGCCGGGGAAACACGCGATGTCATCTTTGTGCTGCAACAATTGGGGGAATGGTTTTCGCAATCAGCCCTGGGCGCTGTTGGCTTTTCGCTGGGGGCCAATATGCTGCTGAAATATCTGGGTGAACAGGGGGGAAACAGCCCACTCGCAGCAGCCGCGGCTATCTCGCCGCCATTTGATCTGGGGCGCAGCATGGATGTGGTAGAAAATGGGGTGAGCCACTTTTATAACGATTACTTCATGCGGGCCTTGCGCCAAAAGATGCAAGCCCGCGCGCCTTTGCTGGATGGGTTGGTGGATATAGAGCAGATTTTAGCGGCGGAAACGTTCCGGGAACTAGACGAGGCGCTGACAGTGCCGCTGTACGGTTTTGCTGATGTCTGGGATTATTACCAACAAAGCAGCAGCGGCCGGTACCTGCCTGCCATCCAAATACCCACTCTCATCATCCGCTCCCTGGACGATCCGCTTTTTCACCCCGAGGACATTCCATATGCTGACCTGGCGGCCAATCCCTGCCTGACGGCCGTGATCACCCCGCATGGTGGACATGTTGGTTTTGCCGAAGGTCGGCCCGGCCATCTCAACTGGTGGGCGGAACGGCAGGCAGCCCGGTTTTTGGCGGCGAAATTGGGTGATTGGGTAGCTGGGTAATTGGGTAATTTCAATTACTCAGAAGCCTCTTCGCCATACTGGTGGCTGAGCCGCTCTTTGTACTCCTCATAATCCACCAGCAGGCGTGTATACTCGCCACCCATCAGCGGCGAGGAAATGAGGAAGTCGGCGGTGGTGCGGTTGGTGGCCACGGGGATATTCCACACCGCCGCCAGCCGCAGCAGCGCCCGCACATCAGGATCATGAGGCTGGGCCATCAGCGGATCCCAAAAGAAAATCAGGCAATCTATCTCCCCTTCAGCAATTTTGGCCCCAATTTGCTGGTCACCGCCCAATGGCCCGCTTAACATGCGCTGGATAGGCAGCCTCAACGCCTCCTGCAAAATCCAGCCGGTGGTGCCGGTGGCGTACAGGGTATGGCGCTGCAATGTTTCTTTGTTAAACCTGGCCCACTCTAACAGATCATCCTTTTTGTTATCATGCGCCACCAGGGCGATATGTTTCATTTTTGCCATCTTAATCTGTTGACTTTTCATATCTCTCCTCCGGGGCCAGCGCCAGCCAGCCGGCCGCGTTAGAAGGCATGATCAGGCGCACCGTTTGTTCAAAGGTAAAGTAACGCCAGGCCCAACTGAGCATGACCATGATGCGGTTGCGAAAACCGATGAGGTACATGATGTGAATGACGCCCCATATAAGCCAGGCCAGGAAGCCGGTAAAGGCACGGCCGCGCCAATCCACCACCGCCTTGTTACGGCCAATGGTAGCCATTGACCCTTTGTCCCAGTAATGAAAGGGGTTCAAGGGGAGGCCCAATTGATGGCGGCCAATGTTTTGGGCGGCGTGTATGCCCTGTTGGATAGCAACCTGGGCTACCATAGGCAACCAGCCGCTGCCTTCGGCAGGAAAGGCAGCCAGGTCGCCGATGGCAAACACGCGCTCATGCTGGGGCAGTTGTAAGGTGGGCAGCACGGGCACACGGCCGTTGCCCAGCACCTCGACGCCCGAATCCTTTGCCAACGCTTCCCCGCCTACGCCGGCAACCCAAATAACGGTATTAGTGGGGATCTGTGAGTCATCATGCAGGGTAACGGCCGTGCCGGACACGGCCGTTACCCGCTTCTCTAGCTGCACCGCCACCTTCATTTTTTGCAACGACCGGGCAGCATAATCGCTTAAAGATTCCGACATGCCGCCCAACACCCGGCCTGCTGCTTCTAACAGCACAATGGACACCTCTGCCATATCCAGTTCCGGGAAATCCCTGCGTAAGGGGCCATATACCAGTTCAGACAACGCCCCGGCATATTCCACACCGGTAGGGCCGCCGCCCACCACGACAAAGGTCAGCAGTTGGCGACGTTCGTCTACGGTCGCATGAACTGCTCGTTCAAAACAGGTGAGGATGTGATTGCGCAGGCGGACGCCCTCTTCCATCGTCTTGAGTGAAAAGGCATGGGCCGCCGCGCCCGGCGTACCAAAGAACTGGGTAATGCTGCCGGTTGCCAGAATGAGGTAATCATAGGCCAGTTCAGACCGGGTGGTGGTAACAGTCTGCGCGGTGGGGTTAACGGCCGTGACCTCCGCCAGTGTAAAGGTGACATTCGGCAGCCGCCGCAAAATGCCCCGCACCGGATATCCAATTTGCTCCGGCTCAATTTCCGCCGCCGCTACCTGGTAAAGCAAGGGCAGAAAGGTGTGGTAATTGTTTTTGTCCAGCAAGGTGACACGCACGGGCTGGTCGGCCAGTTCCTTGGCGGCCCAAATACCGCCAAACCCGGCGCCAATGATGACGACATGCGGTCTGTTTTGTTCATTCGGTGTTTCAGCATTCATCAGTTGCTTGTGTACTCCTTTGTGGCGGGCAGCCATATGGTACAGGTGACGCCGGCGCCCGGTCTGCTTTCTATGTGGATACGGCCGTTGTGCCATTCCACAATTTCCTTTACCAGAAACAGCCCCATCCCCACACCGGGAATGGTCAACTGCCCCACCTTACGTCCCCGGTAAAAGCGGTCAAAAATATAGGGCATATCCTCGTCATCAATTCCCATGCCGGTATCTGCGACTTGCAGGCAAACCATACCGGCGGCAGCCTGCCAGGTCGCTGTTACCGCTACCGTACCTGCCTCTGTGTAGTTGACGGCATTTGTCAGGATGGCCTCGACTGCTTGCATTAATTGCGCCTCGTCGCCTCTGATGGGCGGCAGTTCGGCAGCTATTTCCAATGTTAACGTCAGGCCCTTATTCTGGGCGCGGTGAGCATAAGTGGACACGGCCGTGCGCACCACCTGCTCAAATACCACATCCACAAACTCTTCAGGGGGCGTCATGGTTGCCACCTCTGGCGCTTGCATCGTTGTTTGCACCAGTTGCGTCAGTCGGGAAGCCTGGTGTTCAATCACTTCCAGATAATGTTCTTTCTTTTCCGAGTGACCCACGCGCAACAAATCCAGATACAGGTTCAGGTTAGCCACCGGTGTGCGCAGCTCATGGGTCACATCGGAAATAAACTTCGATTTCAGGCGATCCAACTCCTGCAAACGGATATTCGCCTGGCGCAGCGCCTGGGTTCGTTCCTCCACTCGCTCTTCCAATGAAGCCATCACCTGTGCTCGATACAAAGCATTGGCGGCAATGTCGGTGAGAGAGGTCAATAACTGCAATTCTGCCTCTGAAAAATCATGCTCGCTGGAAAGACCAATGTTAACAACGCCAATAATGTGGTCCTCCGTCTGCAATGGCAAAGCCACACTGGTGTGCAGTTTGTCCAGGTACTCGTTTTCCCCATCCTGACGATAAAGCCTGGGTTCTGATTTCAGGTCGGGAGCGATATACATTTTTCCAGTTTGGGCTACATGACCGGTAACACCCTGACCCAAACGATGTTTTAAGCCCAACAGATAGCTGCCCTCCGGGTAGACAGCGCGGGAAACCACATATTCGCCGGATTTATCCAGCAGGTACACCACCCCCACCGCAGCATTAACTGCCTGCACTATGTGTTCCAATACAATGGGCAGCATATCGGTCACGGTGTGGGCGGCGCGTAATTTGGCGGAGGCAATGCTTAGGGTTTCCAATTCCAGGGCGCGCTGGCGGGTTAATTCAAACAGGCGGGCTTTTTGGATAGCCGTCGCCAGTTGATCGGCGACAATGGTTAACAAGGAAACGTCAGCCTGATCAAAGGTGTAGGTTTCGTGACTGTCCACATTCAACACGCCCAGGATGGTGCGGTCTATTTTGATGGGGACGGCCAGTTCGGCGCAGGTGTCAAATTCTGGCGGCTGCATAAAGTCAGGATGCACGGCCGTGTCATTGGCCAGCACATATTCGCCACGCACGGCCGTCTGCCCAATAATGCCCTCTCCCACACGCTGCCGGTGGTCACGGCCGTTGGCAAAAAAAGCATAAATCCCCGCCACACTTTGCAGGAACAACCATTGCGGGTCTTGGGGATCAATCATAAATATGACCACATTATCATAATCAAAATCCTCATACAGCCGTTCCACCACCAGGTCGGTTAACTCCTGAACTGTCACCAGACCCACCATTTGCGCCGCCAGATCATTCAAAATAGACAGCCGCTGCGCCTGCCGCTGCGATTCGGCAAATAGCTGGGCATGTTGCAGCGCCAACGCCACCTGATTTGCCAAAGCTGCCAGTCGCTTTTTATGACCCTCATCATAAAAGCCCGGCTGTGTCTTATCCACGCATAGGAAACCAATAACCTCATCACTCATCAACAACGGCACACCAATCCAGGAGCGAATATGGCGCGTGGCCGGTGTGACCACCCAACCCTCAAACTGGCGTGTATCTGGCAAACATAAAGGCTGCCGCGTCTCCACTACCTGCCGAAAGGTAGCGGCCGATGTCAGGGAAAACGGCTCGTTCACCATTTTGTCTGGCACGGCGCTGGTAAAAGCCTCATAACCGGCTGTGCGCGCCACATGAATTTCATCCCGCTGCAACAAGGTGATGTTGGCCGTGTCATACGGCACCACTCGCTGAATTTGGGTCAGCGTGACATCAAGCAAGATGTCATAATCCAGGGTAGCTGTGAGCGCCGTGCCAATATCATGTAAGGTTTCGGCCAGTTCACGCTGTTCGCGCTCGGCTTGTAACAAACGCATTTTGGCAATTGCCAGGGCTATCTGGCTGGCAGCCTGTTCACCCAGGTCTATTTCGGCGGGGCCAACACGGTTGGGCTGGCTGAAAACGATCAGCACAGCGCCTAATTTTTCCCCACCGGCAATGAGCGGCGCCACCAGCATCGAATGGCCGGAGAAGGCAGGCACTTGATAAAAGTGACTAAAAGGCGAGTTGGCTAAATCATTCACTACCAGACTGTGGCCCGACACTAAGACGGTTTCGGTGGCAGTCGGGTTATCGGCCATGATGGGGATGGCCGGATAAATCTGGCGCATGGGGCCATAAGCAGCGCCCGGCTGTACCATCTTTTGGTTATCATCCCACAGGGTAATGTAACAGCCGTGGGCCAGAAACAAATCACCCAACCGGTCGGCAAAACGTTGCAGCATAGTCGCCAAATCCAGGTCGCTGGCGCCGGTCTGTGTAATTTCATTGAGTAAAGCGGTGCGATAGGCAAATTGCTCCAGGGATTGATGGGCGGTTTCCAGTTCATTTTGGGATTCATGCACGGCCGTCTGGTCTTCCACCGTACACAAAATACCCGCCGGCTGCCCATCAGCATAAAACCCGGAAAATTGCAACACCAACCACGTTGTTGTTGTGGCGCGCGAGGGATCGTCGGAGGGGTCAGCAAAAATAACACCCAGGCGGCGATTTTGGGTAAAAGGTAACGATGTTCCCTGAATAAAAGCGCGAATACCGTCCTGGTTTACGGCCGTTTCCGCCAACTGTGCCAGCAAAGTAAATAATTGATAATCAGATTCTTTGCCGGTGAGTGATAATAGGCGGCAGGCGGTTTGGTTCCATTCCAGTAATTGTCCCTGGACATCAAATACCAATACACCGAACACGGCCGTGTCTAAAGCCTGCCGCTCGCCAATCTGCCTGGGCGATAATACACGGTAACGCATAATCCCCCAGGCCACGACAATCGCTACCGATAAAGACCCCACCAGCCCTACCAATACCGGCGCCAGCCATAACACAACGCCATTCGCCAGAATCAACACTGCCAGCATCAGCAGCAGTGGCGACTCCGATCTGTATTTTTTAATGGGTACAGCGCCTACCAGCACCGCGACCAAAAGCAACGGGAGAGCCAACATATGCACCGATTGCACAGTCAAACGATAAAACAAGGGGCCAAGCCGCCCCACCAGGTAATCGGCTAATGATAGATACCCTGGTACATAATCCTGGGCCTCAAACCGGTAAACCAGATCGGCGGGGATGAAAATGTCCACCACCATCAGCCCCGTCATCGCCACGCCAACCACAACCACCAACCAGGTAAACTGCCGCTGATAACGAAATGTGGGCGTAAACAACGCCAACAACACCAGCGCCAACAACCACACGGCCCAGAACACGGCCGTTGCATGAAACCAGATGCCCACTGCCGCCGCCGTAAAAGTAGGCGCTGTTACCAACAGCACCACACCACCAGCGCTCACCACCAGCGCCAACAAATAGAGCGCCAGGACACGGTTGATATATCGCTGTGGGGTCGCCAGATAGACAACCGCCAGCAAAGCCATTTCCACGCCAATGATCAGCACAGCCAGGTACAAAATGAGATAATCCATCAATGTCATGTCAGTAAAAACCTTAGCCGATCAAACGGCGGTTGCTTCGGTGGTAACGGTTTCACGGGCACAAAGTATACATGGTAGTTTGGCAGCAGGTAAACAAAAAAGTAAGCGTTCAGACCTGACAGGTTTCTTCCCAGTTCAACCTGGAACATTGCTACTCAAAAACCTGTCAGGTCCCCAGAGGGGTTGAGTACTTGCCAAAAAAGGGTAAGTCAGACGGCCGTATCTTTTTCTAATCACCAAAGCCGGTATAATGGACGCGCCTGGCATTCTGGCAAAAGGTAATTGAAGCAACTGGCAGCCTATGACCTTAGCGATCCGTGTCGAAAAACTAGAACGAACATTTGGCAGTGGCGAAAACAGCATCCGCGCCCTGCGCGGCGTAGATTTACACATTGACGCCGGGCAATTTGTGGCGTTGAAGGGGCGCTCCGGCAGTGGCAAGACCACGTTGCTCAACTGTCTGGGTGGGTTGGACGAACCAACGACGGGCACGATTGAGATTTACGGCCGTGCCCTGCAAGGCCTCTCGGACAAAGAACGCACCGTCTGGCGACGCGCCGAAGTTGGTTTCATCTTCCAATCCTTTGGCCTCATCCCCACCCTCTCCGCCTTTGAAAATGTGGAATTGATGCTGCGCATTGCCAAAGCGCCGCGCAAAGAACGCGCCGACCGCGCCCACTACTGCCTGGATCTGGTGGGTCTGAGCAAATGGGCCGGGCATCGGCCGTATGAAATGTCCGGCGGGCAGCAGCAGCGCGTGGCCATCGCCCGCGCCATTGCCAACCGCCCGCGCCTTATCCTGGCCGACGAACCGACCGGCGAACTGGACAGCGAAACAGCCCAGGATGTGCTCACCCTCTTTCGCCAGATTGTACGCGAAGAGGAGATGACCATGCTCATGGCCTCCCATGACAGTCTGGTAGATGAATATGTAGACCAGGTATTACACTTACAGGATGGCGTGATTAAAGAAATAGTCCATAGCGTGTAGGCACTTCTTCGGAGACACATAATGCAAAGAATTTCCCTCAACGGCCGTTGGCAACTCCACCAAACAGACGCAACCGAAACGATTCCAGCTACCGTGCCCGGCTGTGTGCATACCGATTTGCTGGCGGCAGGCCAGATTCCTGACCCCTACTACCGGGATAATGAACTGGACGTGCAGTGGATCGGCGAAACAGATTGGACGTACCGCCGCATATTCACCGTGCCCGCCGACTTCCTGGCGCATGACCGGGTGCTGCTGCACTGCACCGGGTTGGACACACTGGCCACGGTGACGGTGAACGGTTACACCCTGGGCCAGACCGATAACCAGTTCCGCACCTGGGAATTTGATGTGAAGATGGCCTTGCGACCGGGTGAGAATGAGATTGTGGTGGATTTTGCCGCGCCGCTGCCTTACGGCCGTGCCCGCGAACAAGAACGTTCCCTGCCCAATTGGAGTACCGACAGCCACAAATTGCCCGGCGGCAACTGGCTGCGCAAATCCCAATGCAACTACGGTTGGGACTGGGGGCCTAAATTGACCACCAGCGGCATCTGGCGTGACATTGAACTCATCGCCTTCAACACCGCCCGCCTGCGCGATGTCCACATCCAGCAAGACCATTCGCAGCCAGGACAGGTAGTGTTGACGGTGAAGACAAGTGTGGAGAATGGTCAATGGTCAATGGTCAATGGTCATTTGTCAATTGAAATCTCCTTTCAAGGGGAAATTGTGACCTCTGCCAATTGCCACTTGCCAATTGATAATTGTCAATTGATCATCTCTTCTCCCCAGCTTTGGTGGCCGAATGGGATGGGGGCGCAGCCGTTGTATGAGGTGAAGGTGACGCTGTGGGCTGGCGGCGAAACCGAAGCGGCTTCGGGTCTCGAGCTGGACAGTGTGCGTAAACGCATCGGTCTACGCACCCTCAAGCTGGATCGCCACGCCGACCAATGGGGCGAATCGTTCCAGTTTGTGGTCAACGGCGTGCCCTTCTTTGCCAAAGGCGCCAACTGGATACCGGCTGACACCTTCGTTACCAGTATCACGCCGGAACATTATGCCCGGCTGCTGCAAGACACCGCCGCCGCCAACATGAATATGCTGCGCGTCTGGGGTGGCGGCATCTACGAACCCGATCTCTTTTATGACCTGTGTGATGAACTGGGCATCTGCCTCTGGCAAGATTTCATGTTTGCCTGCGCCACTTACCCCACCTTTGACGAAGCCTGGATGGAAACGGTGCGCCATGAAATTGCAGAACAGGTGCGCCGCCTGCGCCACCATGCCAGCCTGGCGCTCTGGTGTGGCAACAATGAAATGGAACAAGGGCTGGTGGGTAATGCATGGACACCGTATTGCATGAGTTGGCAGGATTACGGCCGTCTCTTTGACCAACTCCTGCCTGAACTCATCCAGCAGCTAGACCCGCAAACCGACTATTGGCCCAGCAGCCCTCACACGCCGGTCGGCAACCGCAGCTATTGGAATGATCCCAAATCCGGCGACGCCCACATCTGGGATGTATGGCACGGCAAACAACCATTCGAGTTTTACCGCACCTGCGAACACCGTTTCAACAGTGAATTTGGCTTCCAATCTTTCCCCGAACCACGTATGGTGGCCCAGTACACACTGCCCGCAGACCGCAACATCACCAGCGCCATCATGGAGCATCACCAGCGCAGCGGCATCGGCAACCAGACCATCATCCACTACCTGCTGGACTGGTTCCGCTTCCCCACCTCGTTTGAAAATACACTCTGGCTGAGCCAGATTGTGCAAGGCATGGCTATGAAGTACGCGGTGGAACATTGGCGGCGGACTATGCCGCGCGGCATGGGCACGCTGTACTGGCAGCTAAACGACTGCTGGCCCGTCGCCAGTTGGTCATCGTTGGACAGCCACGGCCGTTGGAAAGCCCTGCACTATCTCGCCAGGAAGTTTTACGCGCCGCTGCTGATCTCTGGTCTGGAAGACGCCGAAAAGGGTACGGTGGAAATCCACGTCACCAGCGACCGATTAAACACTGTAGCAGGCGAAGTAAGCTGGCAGTTGATGACGGTAGATGGGGAACAGGTGGCAACAGGGGACACGGCCGTAACCATTCCCCCCAACCAAAACAGCCTGATGGAAACGCTCAACCTGCAACAAGCCCTGGTCGCACACGGCCCGCGCCGCCTGCTGCTCTGGCTGTCCTTGCAAATAGATGGGCAAACCATCGCCACCAACCTGGTGCATTTTGCCCGTCCCAAACATCTAGAACTGCCCGATCCGCAGTTGAAAATGACGGTGGTAGACAATACTCATGTGACGCTAACCGCCCACAAACCGGCTTTGTTTGTGTGGGTGGAGACGTTGGCGGCGGACGGCCGTTTCTCCGACAACTTCTTTCACCTGCGCCCCGGCGAAACCATGACCATTGCCGCACATATGGCTGATGGCAGCCCGCTTAGTCCAGAGAATCTGCGTGTGCAATCCCTTTTTAACACGTACCAGCCATAGACATCCGATTTCTCAAAAAAAAATCGGATGTCTAGCTGGCGAATCATAAAAACGGCCGTCCACCGCGTATATTTCCTACGATAGACCAACGAATCACCGGATCAGCCGCCACCTGGGAAGAGGTGTGCTAAAATCCCTGACACATAAAGTGAACAGGTGATGAGGTGAAGGGGTGATGGGTTGATGGGTTGATGAGGTGAAAATTCATCCTTCATCCTTCATCCTTCATAATTCATAATTCATAATTACTACAGGAGCAACACATGGCTGAAATTGAAGCTGTCGCCAACCGTATTATTGAAAACGTCGAGCGTGTCATCGTCGGCAAACGCTCGGAAGTGCAGCTTACCGTAATGGGACTGCTAAGCCAGGGCCACATTCTCATCGAAGATGTGCCCGGCGTCGGTAAAACGGTGTTGGCAAAATCCCTCTCCAAATCCGTTGGCTGCGCTTTCCAGCGCATCCAGTTTACACCCGACATGCTGCCCAGCGATGTCACCGGCGTCTCGGTGTTTAACCAGCGCGACCGGGAATTTGAATTCCGTCCCGGCCCCATCCACGCCCAAATCGTGCTGGTAGACGAAATCAACCGCGCCACGCCCAAAACCCAATCCGCCTTGCTGGAAGCGATGGAAGAGAAACAGGTGACGGTAGACGGCCACACTTACCGGCTTGGCCCGCCCTTCATGGTGTTGGCAACGCAGAACCCGATTGAATATGAAGGCACCTTCCCCTTACCCGAAGCGCAGCTCGACCGCTTTTTGCTGCGCATCCACCTGGGCTACCCAGACCGGGCACATGAAATTGAGATTTTAGACCGGCAGCAGCACACACACCCGGTAGATGAATTAGAGCAGGTGGTGTCCGTAGATGAGTTGTTGGCGGTGCAAACGGCCGTGAAAGACATCTACATAGACACCCTCGTCAAGGAATACATTGTGGAAATTGTGCGCCAGACACGAGAACACCCCGATGTTTACCTGGGTTCCAGTTCCCGCGGTGCATTAGCCATGTACCGGTTGGCGCAGGCCCGCGCCGCCATGTTTGGCCGTGACTACGTGCTGCCCGACGATGTAAAAGTGTTGGCCAGCGCCGCCCTCAGCCACCGCATCATCGTTGGCCCCGCCGCCCGCATCAAAGATGTGGAACCGGCCCAGATTGTGCAAGACATTCTTGATCGTATTCCGGTGCCGGGCGCGCAGGTCAAAGCGTAAAACGTGAAACGTAACCAAAATTACGTTTCACGTTTCACGTTTTACCCATGACATTATGAGAAAATATCTCCGCCGCATAAACCTCGGCCAACGGCGTACCACTGTCATTATTTTAGCTATTGTGGCATTAGTTGGCGGGCTGACCACCGGGCGCGACATCTGGTTTAATCTGGCCTATTTACTGGGTATGCTGCTCATCATCTCGTTTATCTGGGCCTATGCCAACATTCGTTTTGTGCATTTGTCCCGGCTGACGCGCACACGCCGCACGCAGGTGGGACGGCCGTTGGAAGAACGCTTCACCGTGCGCAACACCTGGTACATCCCCAAACTATGGCTGGAAGTGCGCGATTACGCCACCCTGCCCGGTCACTTTACCAGCCACGTTGTTCACAATTTGGGGATGCGTGATTCTTATAGTTGGCGTGTCAACACCATTTGCCGGGAACGCGGCCGTTATCAGCTTGGCCCGCTGCGCTTGCGCACCAGCGACCCCTTTGGTCTGTTCCCCATGGAAAAAGACCTTACCCCCACCACCAATGTCGTCATCTTCCCCCTCACCTTTGACATCCACCAATTTGCCCTGCCAATTGGCATCTTGCCTGGCGGTGACGCCCTGCGCCGCCGCACCCACGTCGTCACCACCAACGCCGCCGGCGTGCGTGACTACGTGCCCGGCGATAGCTTCAGCCGTATCCACTGGCGCAGCACCGCCCGCCGCGACCGCCTCATCGTCAAGGAATTTGAACTGGATCCCCTGGCCGACATCTGGATTGCGCCCGATATGGCTATCTTTGACCATGTTTCCACCACCCAAACGACAGCGTCCGGTACACCCGTCAGGGGCGATTTACCATCCTGGCTGACGCCGGAGAAGTTCACATTACCGGAATCAACCGAAGAGTACACCGTCACCATTGCCGCCTCTTTGGCCCAATACTTCCTGCGCCAGGACAGAGCGGTGGGGATGCTGGCCTACGGCCAAAGCGCCGAAATTGTGCAGCCAGATCGCGGCGAGCGCCAACTGAACCGCATCTTGGAAACGCTGTCCGTACTGCGGGCAAAGGGGCAGGTGCCCATCAGCGATATGCTTAATGCCGAGGCCCACCTCTTCCCACGTGGCACCACGCTCATTGTGGTTACGCCCACACCCCGCGAACAGTGGGGCACCGCTTCGCGCCAGTTAGCCCGGCGTGGCCTGCGCCTGGTGACGGTGCTGGTGAATCCGGCCTCGTTCGGCAGCAGCCGCTCCGCCGACAAACTGGCAGCCGTGCTGCAAGCCAACGGCATGGTGACGTATCTGGTGAATAATGGGGATAATCTGACGGCCGTGCTCAGCCGCTCTGCCCGCCAGCCGGGGCACTTTTCACTGACGTAACCCGTAATCCGTGACCCGTAAACCGATTACGGCTCACGGATTACGAATCACGAATCACCGCCATCACATCCCCCTCCCCCACATCCTCCGCCACAAAAACTTGACCAATGTCTCGTAGCAGAATAAAGCGCAATCGCTTCCCCACTTTTTTCTTATCACTAAACATCGCCCGGTAAATGGCCTCAGCGGGCAGGTCGGCCGGGATGCGCGTGGATAGGTCTACCTGGCGCAAAACAGTTTCCACCCGCGCCGGCAGCGCCGCGTCACAATAGCCCAACCGCGCCGAAAGATGCGCCGCTGCGACTAAGCCCATGGCCACCCCCTGCCCATGCGCCACCCGGTAGCCGCTCACCTGTTCAATGGCGTGGCCAAAAGTGTGCCCCAGGTTGAGGAGGGCGCGACGGCCGTGTTCAAATGGATCCTCCTGCACCACATCCCGCTTCACACGGATGGCCTCGGCAACCAACGTTTGCAGCCGCACCGGGGACATGCTGCACAACCGCTGCCCTTCATCCTCAATTTGCATGAACAGGCGTGGGTTGCTGATCAAGCCATGTTTAACCACCTCGGCCATGCCGGCGGCAAACTCGGTCGGGGGCAGCGTTTGCAGGGTGGTGATGTCGGCGAGTACGGCCGTAGGCTGCTTAAACGCCCCCACCAGATTTTTGCCTTCCGGCAAATCCACCCCCGTCTTGCCGCCCACGCTGGCATCCACCATCGCCAGCAGGCTGGTGGGGCACTGCACAAAAGCCACGCCGCGCATGTAGGTGGCGGCCACAAAACCGGCCATATCCCCCACCACCCCGCCCCCCAGAGCCACAATCGTGCCCGTGCGGTCCATACCCGCCGCCAAAAGCTGGCTATATAACCCATTCACCGTTTGCAGTGTTTTGTGCTGCTCCCCGGCAGGCACGGTCAAAACACAATCCACCGCCCCGCATTGCGCCGCGTACAGCGGGCCAACCTGGTCATCGGTAATCACCGCCACCGGCCCGGTGATGTGCGCCATTTCCCGCAAACGCGGCAGCAGCCCACTGCCCACCATAACCTGATATTGCCCATCGGGATGTTTCACATTCAGCGTCGTTGCTTCGTTCATAGTAAATTTCCGTCCTGAAAATAGAACGCAGATGAACACGGATTTTTTGAGATTTTCAGGATAAAACGTCTCTGTCGTGCTTTCTTCAGCGAACTCACCCATGACCTCTTTTGTTTGTTTCCTGCTTCAACCAATAGCGAATGCCTTTACCGGCTAATGGCTCATCGCGGAAGCGGGGAATGACATGCAGGTGGGCATGGAATACCTCCTGACCGCCCACCGCACCAACATTCCAGCCCAGGTTATAGCCATCGGGTGCAACTTGCGCATCCAGCCAATTTTTCACACGCTGCAACAAGGCATAGGTGTCTTGCCACTCAACGGCCGTCAACTCAAAAGCCGTCTCACGGTGCTGCCTGGGGATGATCAGCCCGGAACCGATCAAAACCGGCTGCGACTGCTGCATAAAAAAGCAATGGTCGCTTTCCAAAATGATTTCTGCCTCATTCAGCAACGGCGGGCAAAAGGGACACGGCCGTATCATTTGTTGCGTGTCTCCTGGCGAATTTTCACCGTGATCTCCTCGACGACCTCATCAGCCGACTTGCCCGTCGTCTCAATTTGTGGATAACGGCCGTACCCCGCCGCCCGTTCTGCCAACAATTCCCGTATCCGCACCGCCGGGTCGGGCACATGCAGCAACGGCCGTCGCCCATCCTCCTCCACCCGCGCCAATATCTCATCAGGGGTAGCGGTCAGGCAAAAGACACGGCCGTTGCGTTGCAACGCTTCAGCGTTAACCGGGTCCAGCATCAACCGCCCACCGGTGGCAATCACCAGCTCAGACTGCGCCGCCAGTTCCAGAGCCACGGCCGTTTCCAACTCTCTGAAATACGGCTCGCCTTCTTCGGCAAAGATGGTGGGAATGGCACGGCCGTCACGCGCCACAATCAGCTCGTCTGTATCCACAAAAGCAAAACCCAACTGCGCCGCCAGCAGCCGCCCCACCGTTGTTTTACCGGTGCCCATAAAGCCGGTTAAGATGATATTAGTTGCCATTGGAGATTGGAGATTGGAGATTAGCGATGGGGAGTGATTTAATCTCCAATCTCTAATCTCCCAATCTCAGGTATAAAAAAACCGCCCCCCGTCTTGGGAGCGGCTCGGTAGGTGACCCCGGAAGGACTCGAACCTTCAACCTCGGCATTAAGAGTGCCCTGCTCTGCCAATTGAGCTACGGGGCCATTTTGTCAGGCGCGGCGGATTATACAAAGTTTTAGGGTAAAAACCAAAGATAAATTTGGTGGCAAGTCGCAAGTTGCAGGTATCCCATCACTTGCCACCTGCCACCTGCTACCTTCACACAGTTGACAAAACCGGCCAAATGTTCTAATCTACTCCCGTCTATACGAAAACAGGAGATAGCCAAAATGAGTGACAATCTGCAACAAACCTTAATTCCTGAAAGTGAACTTCCGCCCGCTGTAGGGCCAACCGCGCCGCCGGTTACCGCCGACGCTTCCATCCAGGCGGCGTTGGGCGCGTTTGAACAGCATATGCGCGATGAGGGGTTTGCCCTGAACACCAGCAAAGCATTTGCCAGCGATGTACGGCTGTTGGGTAAATATCTGGGCATCGGCCAGCCCATCGGCCAGATTGGCACGAAAGATTTGAATGATTTCCTCAACTGGCTGCTGTATGAACGGGGCGTACCATGCAGCCCCAAATCATATGCCCGGCGGGTGACCACGTTGAAGGTCTTTTTTGCCTGGCTGAAAGAATGTGGCGCGTTATTAGAGAATCCGGCAACGGCCGTTATCCAACACAGTGTCCGCAGCCCCCTCCCCACGCTGCCTACCGAAACCGATATTGAAAATGCCCTGGCTGTCTCCCAAAGACTGCGCCAGGGCGAAGGACTGCACTCTGGTGCTGGCGAACGCAAACCGGACGCCCGCCCCCATTTACTGCTCACCCTGCTGCTCAAGACCGGCATCAAAAAAGGGGAAGCCATGACCATTGTGCCCAACCACATTGACCGCAGCAATCCCGATGAACCGATGCTGTTTGTGCGCTACGCCAACCCCCGCCTGCGCTACAAAGAGCGCCGCCTGCCGCTCGACCCGGAATGGCTGGATGTGCTGGACGAATACCTGCCGCAATACAACCCACCGGATACCCTCTTCACCTGCACCGCCCGCAACCTAGAATATGTACTCAGTGATGTAGGCACAGAAGCAGGGTTGGCTCAGGGGATGTTGTCGTTTGAGAATTTGCGCTGGTTCAGCGCCTTACAAGACCTCAAAACCGGTGAAGAACCAGATGAAATTCGCCAAAAACTGGGTCTTTCCAAAATCACCTGGCGCGAGACCAAAACAAAGTTAGAACAGTTAGCAAAAGCGGGGACTTCCTAATTGATGCCGAGTGGAACCGCCCCCAGTGATTGTGGCGCCCAAGATGACGCAGTTGGAAAACACCTGGTCAATTAAATTTCCACCATTTCTCCAAAATTAGGCCAAACCCTTGTCCGGGGCAACTGGTAAAGGGCCATGCATTGCTGGTAAATCGAAACGATTCTGCCTTTTGCCTGGCAATGTCTGTATGCTTTTCTTGACAGCACGGCCAAAAGCAATTATGATTATGTTACCGGTCACGTGACCGGTAACATTGTGGAAGGAGAAGGAAAATTGCCCCGTTCAGATGTCACCATCCGCGATGTCGCCCACTATGCCGGCGTCTCGCATCAGACCGTCTCTCGTGTCATCAATGACAGCGAACGGGTCAGCCCGGAGACTCGCGCCCGCGTGGAAGCGGCCATCGCCGCGCTGGACTACCGGCCAAACGCTATCGCCCGCTCCATGGCACGGGGCCGCACGGCTACCCTGGCCTGCATTGCCCCCAACCTCACCGATTACACTTTTGCCAGCATCATTGACGCCGCGGCCACGGCCGTGCGCCAACACGGTTTTTTTCTTTTATCTGCTTCTGCCCCAGATGAAGATACCTTTCAAGCCTTAATAGACGAACTGGTCACCAGCCATCGTGTAGAAGGGCTGCTGGTGATCAATCCGTTTGCCGACGGCCGTTACCAACTGTTGCCCACCACCTTCCCCATCGTTTTTGCCGGGGCGCGCCCTCGTGAAGAAGCGGCCAACTCGGTCGCCCTGGATGACGTAGCTGCCGCGCAAATGGCAACGGCACATTTGCTCAGTTTAGGCCACACCCACATTGGCATGATTACCGGCCCCATGGCCGAAGATTGCGCCCAGGATCGCTGCCAGGGTTTTGCCCAGGCGCTGCAGGCCGCCGGTCTGAACCCTGACCTGGCGCTGGTGTGCGAAGGAAACTGGCAGCCCGCCTCCGGCTATGAGGCGTTTATGCAGTGGCAGCAGCAAGGGCAGATACCAACGGCCGTATTCGCCCAAAATGACCAGATGGCCCTCGGTGTCTTACGCGCCGCTCGTGATTGCGGTTTACAAATTCCCTCTCAGCTCTCGATAATTGGCGTAGATGACATTCCCCTGGCTTCCCATTTTGCGCCGCCGCTAACCACCTTGCGCCAGGATTTTGCCCGCATTGGCCGCGAAGCAGCGCAGTTACTCCTCCAGGTAGTAGAAGAACCAGACCGCGCCAAAGAACATCTACAAATTGAAGCAGAGTTAATTGTGCGCCGCTCCACCGCCAGACCCTGAGGGTTTGCCAGAGCCTAAGGGTTTTCAGAAACCCTTAGGCTCTACTGAATATCAAGGAGGTGATCTTAACGAGTAGAAATCACACACCAAAGCCAAAAAGAAGAGGCACAGGCGGCTACCTGTACCTCTTCAGGCGCAACGAGGCTGCCTTTTGCTGGGGCACAGTCCACATTGCTTGCGCCTATTTTACCGGACAGCCCACAAATTGAATAACAGGAGTTGAAGAATGAACCCTATTCGCAAGTCTATCTATGTGATGATTGTTTTATTGATCACGGCCGTGTTCCTGGCTGCCTGTGGCAGTGACACCAGTGAACCTGCCACCCAGGCGCCTGCCACTCAACCAGCCGCCGCAGCAGAAGCGGTCGAAGAAATGCCGGCCGAACAGCCAGCCGCCGCAGAAACCATGGATGAAATTACCCTGCGCTGGCGCACCCGCCCCGATAACCAGGCCGAAATTGACGTGTACCAGTCCGTGAGCAACGAACTGGATGGCGAAATGTCTAATGTGACGCTGGTCTATGAACCAGGTGGCAGCGAAAGCTCCAGCTACCAGGATGTGCTGCGTACCGAGTTGGCCGCCGGCACCGCCCCCGACGTGTTCTGGATTCCCGGCACCGACATCGCCGACTTTGCTACACGCGGCCTGATCATGAACCTGCGTGACATGGCCGACGCCACCGCCGGTTACAGCGACGCCAATTTCTACCCCGGCCCCATGTTCCACCTGACCTTCAACCCGGAAACGGGCAACAGCGGCGAAACGCTGTGGGGGCTGCCACGCGATGTTTCCACCTTTGCCCTCTACCTGAATCTGGATTTGCTGGCCGAGTCAGGCGCGCCCGACCCGCGTGAACTAGCGGCCAACGGCGAATGGAACTGGGACACCTTCCTGGAAGTAGCCTCCGCCATTGACGCCCTGGGTGATGACATTTACGGCTACGGGCAGAATGCCTGGTGGGGGCCGTATGGTTACTGGATCAATGCCGCTGGCGGCGGCTTTTACAATGAAGACCGCACCGCCTGCGGGTTGGACACGCCGGAATCTATTGCCGGGCTGGAATTTGAATCCCGCATCTACAACGAATATGACGTAGCCGTGCCCTATGGCGAAGACAGCGAACCGCCGTTCCTGGCCGGGAAGGTAGGCATGTTCCAAAACGGCCGTTGGGCCACCCCCGGCGCGCGTTCTTCCGCTAACTTCAACTGGGACGTGGTAGAACTGCCCGATGGCCCCGCCGGGCCAAGCAACTGGCTCTTCTGGGGCGCGTATGTGGTCAACGCCAACACCACCCACCCCGAAGAAGCGTGGAAACTGGTACAGGAACTGACCACCGCCGAAACGCAGGGCAAGATTGCCGCCCTGGGCGCGAATATCCCCAGCCGTGTCAGCCAGGAAGCGCTGGACGCCTTCCTCACGTTCACGCCACCGGCCAACAACCAGGCATTTTTGAATGGCCTGGCGCGCAACCCGGAGACGGAAGGGCCGCTGTGGGCCGGTAGCTGGCCAGAATATGATGCCATCATGGGACCGGCGGTCACGGCCGTACTCAATGGCGACCAATCCATTGACAACTTTGCCGCCACCATCTGCGACGAAGCCAACAAAGCGTTCAATCAGTAAGCAGTGAGCAGTAAGCAGTGAGCGGTATGGCGTATTGCGTAGCATGGTACGCAATACGCCATATCCGGGAGGAATCTAATGGCAACAGTGACGACGCCTTCGCGGGCAGGCATGGCAGAACAGAGCGTGATGCGCTGGCTGCAAGCCGCTGCCGGCTGGCACATCCTCCTGGCTGTGGGTGGTGTGCTGGGTCTGGGCTGGCTGTGGGCCGGTGGTGGCACGGAACGGGCCGTTGTGTTCAAGGTCATTATCACGCTGCTGCTGGTGGCGGTTACGGCCGTGAACCTGTTAGCCGCCACAGACCTGCTGCGGTTACGCCATCGCGGTCGAATGCTATCCCTGGCGGTCAATTATCTCGGTTTCCTCTTTTGTCTCTTTGCCGTCATTCACCGCGCCGGTGGTTTTGCCGGCTTCAATACCCTGGCCAATAACTTTGGCCGGGCGCTGCCTTTTCTTTTTCTCGCCTTTATCGGTATTGCCATCAGCAATTTAGGCGAACACCCCGGTCCAACCCGCCAAAAAGCGGGACGGGTGGTCACGGCCGTCGGCGGCCTTATCTTCCTCTTCCTGGCCGGTCTGGCCACGGCCGGACGCGCTCTGTTTCTGGGGTTGACCGACCCCGTGACCCTCCTCCTGTTTGTAGCCCTGTGCCCGCTTGCCCTCTTTGTCTGGGCCATCTGGCGGCAGCCCGCTGCCACCCTGCTCGGCGCTAAAAATGCAGACAACGAGATGTTGATTGGCTGGGCATTCCTTAGCCCCAACTTCCTCGGCTTCCTCATCTTTATCGCCGGGCCGCTGCTCTTTTCCTTCTACGTCAGCTTCACCAACTGGGACGCCTTCGGTAATGCCGATTGGGTGGGGCTGCAAAATTACGGCCGTGCCCTCAACCTCACCATCGTCCCGCTGGCCGACATCACCCAACGCGCCAACGAAGTGCTGGACGTGCGCGTGTATGACGAATTGGCGCGCCTGACGCTCTTCGGCCGCAGCTACGTCATTGGCGCTCAGGATAAACTGTTCTGGATCGCCCTGGGCAATACGCTCAAATTCGTCCTGTTTGCCGTGCCCCTCAGCGTGATACCGGCCCTGTTTCTGGCGAACCTGCTCAACAGCAAAGTGCCAGGCATGAAATTTTTCCGCGCCGTCTACTTTCTGCCCAGCGTGGCCGCCGTCGTCGGCATCGCTCTGGTCTGGCAACTACTGTTTAACGCCTCCGTCGGTTACATCAACTACTTCATCACCCAAATCACCACCTTTCTAGGCCTGGCCGACCCCAAAATACGTTGGCTATCAGCCAGCAATACCGCCCTACTGGCGGTGGTGATCATGGCCTCCTGGCAGTGGCTGGGTTTCAACACCGTGCTGTTCCTGGCCGGGCTGCAAAGCATTCCCCGCGTCTTGTATGAAGCGGCAACGGTAGACGGCGCCGGTTCCGGCCGCCAGTTCACCCATATCACCGTGCCGCTGCTGGCGCCCACCACCTTTTTTGTGCTGGTAACCACCACCATCCAGGCGATGCAGATTTTTGAGCATATTTTTATTGTGATGGGTACCAACCCCGCTGGGCCGGCCAATTCCACCCTCACTCTGGTACTTTATCTGTACCAGAAAGGGTTCCAACGTTTTGAACAGGGCTACGCCTCTTCGCTGGCTTGGATATTGTTCGCCATTATTTTTGCTGCCACCCTGTTTCAGGTGCAGCGGCAGCGGATGAGTGGCTCTGGATATGATGCGTAAGAGGTGATGCGTGACGTGTGATGCGTGAGAAGAGATCACGCATCACACGTCACGCATCACGAATGCTGGGTGAAATGTTATGAACTCCCACAAGGTTAGAACCACTATCAAAAACCTCCTCGTTTACGCCATTTTGATCTTCTTCGCGGCGATTATGCTGTTTCCTTTTGTCTTTATGCTCACAACCTCGTTTAAGGAGCCAAAGGACACGTTTAACTACCCACCGCGCCTGCTGCCGCGCGTGGGCCTGACCACGATTGTGGATGGCGAGGAGGTGCCACTGTATGACCTGGAAGGGGACGACGGCCGTAAAGCGTATGCCCTGGTGGAGAGCAATATCCGCATTGGCGTTTACGCCAGCATTGCCAACCCGGACCAAACCTGGGAACTGCCGCCCCTTGAAGCCAAACCCAAAGGCGGTTTTACCAACCAGGAAAAGACGCTGTTCAACGGCGAAGAGATGTTGGTATATGTGATTACGGTAGACGGCCGTGAAATCGAAGTGGTCCAGGTGGGGCAAACAGCGCTCGGCCGTTTTATAGACCCGGACAACCCACAAAGCGAAATCCTGGCTAACGTCCGCCTCAGCCAGCCCGTAGAAGAGCTAACCGCCCGCCCCCAAAACTACCAGGATGTAGTCGAGCTACAAGGCATAGATCGCAGCCTGACCAACACCATCCTGGTGACATTAGCCGTCGTCTTAGGTACCCTGACCACCTCCGTACTGGGTGGTTATGCATTTGCCCGGCTGCGATTTCCGGGACGCGACAACCTCTTTGTCCTCTACCTGGGCACGATGATGATCCCTTTTGTGGTGCTGGTGACACCCATGTACCAGCTCATGGTCTACATCGGCTGGGTAGACAACATGGTGGCGCTGATTGTGCCCTGGATTTTCAGCGCCTATGGCACTTTCCTCATGCGCCAATTTTTCCTGACCATTCCCAAAGAGATTGAGGAAGCGGCAGTAATGGATGGCGCATCACGGCTGCAAATTTTGTGGCGCATTTTTGTGCCCGCCAGCACCCCGGCCCTGGCGACGTTGACCACCTTTACCTTCCTCTACGCCTGGAACAGCTTTTTCTGGCCACTGGTCATCATCAACACCGGCAACACGGCCAACCACGTACTCACCCTCTCGCTCAATGTGCTGCGCGGCCGGGCATCCGACAGCCCCAACCTGATCCTGGCCGGCGCGGCCATCGCCATTTTGCCGCCTATGCTCATCTTCATCTTCGGCCAGCGCTTCTTTGTGGAAAGCGCCACCAGCAGCGGCGTAAAGGGATGATCCGCGAAGGGTACACAGTTCACATGTCATTCCGAGCGGAGTCTTCGGAGCGAGGAATCCCTCTCCTTTAGGGATGGAAGAGATTCCTCCTCGAAAACAAGCCTGCCCTGAGGCATCGAAGGGTCGGAATGACACGAGAAAGTTCAGAATTTTGTTAATGCGGCACTTAAAGATAAACAATGACGACACCAACCCGCCTTTACGACGCTTACATCTTTGACCTGGACGGCACAGTGTATCTGGGTGAAGCATTGTTGCCCACAGCCGGGGAAACGATCACCCGGCTGCGGGAACTGGGCAGACGCACCGTTTTCCTGTCCAACAATCCCACCCAAACCCGTGAGCAATACGCCCAAAAGCTGACCGACTTGGGATTACCCACACCGGCGGAAGATGTGATTAACTCCTCCTTGGTGATGGTGAATTATCTACAACAGACGATGCCAGGGGCACGGCCGTATGTCATTGGCGAAACCTCTCTCTGCCGGGAACTGGAACGGGCTGGTTTCCAATTAGCCCAGACCGCTGCCGAAACCGACGTGGTTATTGCCAGTTTCGACCGCACCTTCACCTACCACAAACTACAAGTCGCCTTTGACGCCATTCGCCGGGGCGCGCGTTTTGTGGCCACCAATGCCGACCGCTACTGCCCTGTGCCCGGCGGCGGCGAACCAGACGCGGCCGCCATCATCGCCGCCATTGAAGCGTGTACCAATACCCAGGTAGAAGTAGTAGTGGGCAAACCCTCCCCCTACATGGCCGAGACCATTTTGCAACTGGTTGGCCTGCCGCCAGCCCGCTGCCTGATGACCGGCGACCGGCTGGAAACCGACGTGCGCATGGGGTTGGTGGCAGGTATGGCTGCCGCTCTCACCCTGACCGGCGCCACCGACACAGCCGACTTAGCCACCTCCCCCATCCAACCAACCTATGTAATTGAGCGGCTGGCGGAGTTACTAGAACAGACGCCGCTCATTCCGAGGTCTTCCGAGGAATCCCAACTCAGTCAATTATGAGAGATTCCTCACTGTGAAGACTTCGTTGGGAATGACACAAGGAGCAAATGACGCGATATTTTCTGGGCATTGACCAGGGCACCAGCGGCAGTAAGGCCGTGATTATAGATGGCGCGGGGCGGGTGTGCGGCTTCGGCTCACGGCCGTTGGCCCGCCTGTATCCCCGACCTGACTGGGTGGAACAAGAGCCACAGGTCGTCGTGGCCGGTGTGCAGGCAGCTATTGCTGACGCCCTGACCCAGGCTGGTTGTCACCCTGAGGAGATTGCTGCCTGCGGCATTGCCAGCCAGCGCAACACCGAATTTGTATGGGATGCCCGGAACGGCCGTCCGCTGGGCAACGCCATCACCTGGCAAGATTTACGCAGCCTGCCCCTGCTGGCGGAGATACAAAAACAGCCCTGGGCGGATGAACTGCGCCACCGGCTGGGTTATGCGCCTGGCCCGTATATGAGCGCCCTGCATCTGGCCTGGCGGCTGCGGCATGATACGGCCGTGATCGAAGCCGCTCAATCCGGTCATTTGCGCGTGGGGCTGTCCGCCCCCTGGCTGCTCCAGGCCATGGGGCAGCCTGCCGGGCATTTTATGGATCGCTCGTTGGTGCAGGCCACCGGCCTCTTTGACTTTCGCCAGCACGATTATTGGGATGAGTGGCTGCATTGGATTGGCCTTGACCGCCGCAGTTTGCCCCTGGTGGCGCCCACCGTGCATGAGTATGGCGCGCTCACCCTGCACGGGACGGACGGCCGTACCGCTGCCGTCCCCGTTCTGGCTATGATTGGCGATCAGCAGGCGGCCCTGTTTGGGCATGGCTGCCGCCAACCCGGTCAGGCCGAATGTACACACGGCACCTCAAGCTACCTGAAAGTGTTTGTGGGCGCGGAACCACCCGACGTGGCCGGGGTAAACAATTATTATGCGTGGGAGTTACACGGCCGTCAGCATTATTACCTGGAAGCGCCCACCACCGTCAACGGCGCGGCGCTGCGCTGGCTGCGTGACAATCTGGAACTATTCACCCACTACAACGAATTAGACGCATTGGCCGGACAGGTAACGAGCAGTGACGGCTTGCTCTTTATCCCCGCGTTCACCGGTCTGAACGCTCCCTACGACGATGCCCAGACACGCGGCACACTGCTAGGACTGACGCTGGGCCACCAGAAGGCGCACATCGCCCGCGCTTTTCTGGAATCTATTGGCTGCCAGATGCGGTTGATTCTGGCGGAGATTGAGCAGAACACGGCCGTGCGCGTGCCCGAACTGCGCGTGGGCGGCGGCGTCTCTGCCAGCAACGTGGCCTGCCAGATTCAGGCGGATATCACCGGTATTCCGGTGCTGCGCCCCACCTTCACCGAAACGACCGCCTGGGCCGCCGCTTTATTGGCCGGGTTGGGCGCGGGCATATGGGCGGACGAAACGGCCGTGCCCCTGCCCGCCGCCGACCACACCCGCTTTGAACCCCAACTGGCGGCTACGGCCGTGCTGCCCCTTTACCATCGCTGGCAAAAAGCCGTACAGCTTATGTTAGCGTTTGCCCACGAATCATCATGAAATTTGGCATTTGTTATTACCCTGAACAGTGGCCGCAAGAGCGATGGGCGACGGACGCCCGGCTGATGCGTGAGGCCGGGCTGGAGATGGTGCGCATTGCCGAGTTTGCCTGGGCTAAAATGGAACCGGCCGACGGCCGTTACGATTGGGCCTGGCTGGACAAAGCAATCGAAACACTGGCCGCCGCCGGGCTGGACGTGATCCTGGGCACACCCACGGCCGCCCCACCTGCCTGGCTCAGCCACACCCACCCGGACGTTTTGCGCGTGGACGCGAACGGCCGTACCCGCCAACACGGCACACGCCGCCACACCTGCCCCAACAGCCCCACCTACCGCCAGTACAGCCGCCGCATCGTGCAGGAAATGGTCAGGCGCTACGGTCGTGAACCCGGCATCATTGGCTGGCAAATTGACAACGAATTCGGCGGCGGCAAATCAGGCCGCTGCTACTGCGCCCACTGCGCCGCCGCTTTCCGGGAATGGCTGCAACAGCGGTACGGTGACATCAGCGTACTCAACGATGCCTGGGGCGCGGTCTTCTGGTCACAAACCTACAGCGATTGGGCGGAAAGCATGCCGCCCGACGACTGCATTGACAAGAAAAATCCCAGCCACCTGCTGGACTACTACCGCTTTTGTTCGGACAGCATCGTGGCCTACCAGCAGGAGCAAGTGGAGATTATTCGTGCGGGCGCGCCGGGCCGGTTTGTCACCCACAACTTCATGGGGCTGTTCCGTGACGTGAACCAGTTTGACCTGGCTGCGCCGCTCGATTTTGCCACCTGGGACAACTACCCCACCGGCAACCCGGAACGGTGGCACGGCCGTTTGCAACCGCCAGAACCCCATGACCCCATTGACTATGCGTATGACGTGGGCGACCCCATCATCACCGGCATGGCGCATGATTTGATGCGCGGATTGCAGCAACGGCCGTTTTGGATCATGGAGCAGCAGTGTGGGCATATTAACTGGGGCGAACTGAATCCCGGTATTCGCCCCGGTACGGTGCGGCTGTGGTGCTGGCACGCCCTGGCGCACGGGGCAGATGCCATCCTCTTTTTCCGCTGGCGGGCCAGCCTCTTTGCCCAGGAACAGTACCACTCCGGCCTGCTGCGGCATGACGGCCGTGCCGATGTGGGCCTGGCCGACCTGCAAATGATGGTGGCCGAACAAGAGCAGATGCGCCAGCTAACGGCCGTGCCCGTACACACCGAGGTGGCTATTTTGTGCCAGTATGACGACCTGTGGGCGCTGCAAGAGCAGCCGCACCGCGCCGACTTCGACTACTGGCGTCACAGCTACGTCTTCTACCACGCGCTGCAACAAATGGGAGTACCGGCCATTTTATTGCCGGTCACGGCCGATTTGTCGCCCTACAAACTGGTTATAGCGCCCACGCTGCACCTGGCGACGCCGCAGATAGCCGCCGCCTTGCAACACTACGTGGCCGCGGGCGGCCATTTGCTGTTGGGGGTGCGGTCAGGTTTTAAGACGGGCAGCAACCTGGTGACGGATACACCGCTGCCCGGTCTGCTGCGGGAACTGGTGGGTGTGACCGTCACTGACTGGCAGGCCATGCCGTTGGCGGCGGGTTGGGAACTGCGCAGCGACATTGCCGGCCTGGAAGGCCAGGCTACGTATTGGGTGGAGTCGTTGCAGGTGGACACGGCCGTGCCCCTGGCCCATTATGACCACGGCGCAGCGGCGCTTACTGAAAACAACGTGGGCGACGGCCGTGTCACCACCTTCGGTTTTTACCCATCATCGGCGCAGGCGACGGCCGTGCTGCGCCATCTACTCAGCCAAAATAACATCACCCCCCTGGCCGACAATTTGCCGCCGGGCCTGGTTGCCACCCGGCGTGGTGAGGTTACAATCCTGATGAATTTTACGGAACGGCCGTTGACCGCCGCCATCAACAACCAAACGGTCAGCGTCGCCGCCCGTGATGTGGTCTTAATTAAAACGTGAAACGTGATGCGTGACCGGAAGACTCACGTATCACGCATTACGCCAATTATGGTCTTAATTAAAACGTGAAACATGATGCGTGACCGAAAAACTCACGTTTCACGCATCACGTCAATACCGGAGGAATAATGCCTAAAATTACCTTTCTCGGCGCGGGCAGCACTGTTTTTACTAAAAACCTGCTCGGCGATATTCTCAGTTTTCCCGAACTGGCCGAATCTCATATTGTGCTGCATGACATTGACGAAGGGCGCATGCGCACCAGCGAGATTGTGGCCCACAAAGTGGCACAGGCGGTGAATGCCCGGCCCACCGTCACTACCACATTGGATCGGCGGGCGGCTCTGGACGGGGCCGACTATGCCATTGGCATGATTCAAGTGGCGGGCTACAAACCGGGCACGGTCATTGATTTTGAAATCCCCAAGAAGTACGGTCTGCGCCAGACCATTGCCGATACGTTAGGCATTGGTGGCATCATGCGTGGGCTGCGCACCATCCCGGTGCTGCTGGAGATGTGCGCCGATATGGAAGAACTGTGCCCGGACGTGACCTTTCTCAACTATGTGAACCCCATGGCCATGAACTGCTGGGCCATCGGCGAAGCCAGCGATATTCAGACGGTGGGCTTGTGCCACAGTGTGCAGGGTACGGCGCACCAACTGGCGCGGGATTTGCGCGTGCCGTATGAGGAGATCAACTATCTGTGCGCGGGCATTAACCACATGGCGTTTTATCTGACGTTTGAGCATGTAACCAGCAACGGCCGTACCGACCTCTACCCGGCGCTGCACAAAGTCTACGAAGACGGCCGTGTGCCCGACTGGAACCGCGTCCGTTACGAGATGCTGCAACGCCTGGGCTACTTTGTCACCGAATCCAGCGAACATTTCAGCGAATACGTGCCCTGGTTCATCAAACGGGACCGCCCCGACCTGATTCAGGATTTCAACATCCCCCTGAACGAATACATCACCCGCTGCGAAAACCAGATTGCTGCCTGGGACCAGATGCGCGCCATCTTTGAAGCGGAGGACATCCCGCTGGCTGTGGAGCGCAGCCATGAGTACGGCTCGCTCATCATTCACAGCATGGAAACAGGCCAGCCGCGTGTGATCTACGGCAACGTGCCCAATTACGGCCTGATTGACAACCTGCCCACCGGCTGCTGCGTGGAAGTGCCCTGCCTGGTAGACCGCAACGGCATCCAGCCCACGCAAATTGGCAGCCTGCCGCCCCATCTGGCGGCGCTGATGCAAACGAACATCAATGTGCAGGCGCTGACCGTTGAGGCCGCCCTCACCGGCAAACGGGAGCACATCTACCACGCCGCCATGCTCGACCCCCACACCGCCGCCGAACTCTCCCTCGACCAGATTTGGGCGCTGGTGGATGAGTTGATTGAGGCACATGGGGAGTGGCTTCCGAATTATGAATTATGAATTAGGAATTATGAAGAGAAGAGGGGAATTGGATGCCTGAATATGATTTGCGGCAGCGGACGAAGAGTTTTGCGCTGAGGGTTATTCGGTTGTACACGGCTTTGCCGAAGAGTGAAGAGGCGCAGGTGATTGGTAAACAGGTTTTGCGCTCGGCCACTTCGGTTGGCTCTAATTATCGTGAAGCGTATCGCGCTCGTTCCGACGCCGAATTCCTATCCAAAATGGGTGACTGCCTGAAAGAACTCGATGAAACTGCCTTTTGGCTGGAGCTTCTGATTGAAGCCAATATCATGTCACCGAACCAGATCACCTCCTTGCTCGACGAAACCGACCAACTCATCGCCATCTTCACCACCATAGTTAAGAAGAAGAAAGGATGAATTAGGAATTATGAATTATGAAGGGGACTCTTCATTCATAATTCATAATTCCTAATTCATAATTCCCATGTTTCTCCCCACCGAACATCCCCACCGACGACTAAACCCGCTGACCGGCGAATGGGTACAGGTATCGCCGCATCGCACCAAACGGCCGTGGCAGGGACAGGTTGAGAAGACGCCGCCGGAGACACGGCCGTCTTACGACCCCACCTGCTACCTCTGCCCCGGTAATGAACGGGCCGGCGGCCTGCGCAACCCGGATTACACAGGCACGTTTGTTTTCACCAATGACTTTGCCGCCCTGATGCCCGCCGCGCCGGACGCGCCGCCGGGCAACCCGCTGCTGCAAACACAGACCTCGCGCGGCACGTGCCGGGTGATGTGCTTCTCGCCGCGCCACGACCTGACGCTGCCGGAAATGGAACTGCCGGACATTCGCGGCGTGGTGGATACCTGGGCGGCGCAAACGGCCGAACTGGGCCAGACGTACCGTTGGGTGCAGGTGTTTGAAAACAAGGGAGCGATCATGGGCTGCTCCAATCCGCACCCACACGGGCAGATTTGGACGTTGGACACCTTGCCCAACGAGCCGTTTAAGGAGGATGTAAACCAGCGGAACTATTGGCAGGCGCACGGCCGTGCCCTCCTCCTCGATTATGAACAATTGGAGACAGAACGGGGTGAACGGATGGTGGTGCAAAATGAGGGGTGGACGGCCGTAGTCCCCTATTGGGCTATCTGGCCGTTTGAAATCCTGCTGCTGCCCCGCCGCCATGTGCTGCGCCTGCCCGATCTGGACGACGGCGAACGCGACGCCCTGGCCGACATCCTCAAACGGCTGCTCACCCGCTACGACAACCTGTTCCAGACCAGCTTCCCCTACTCCATGGGCTGGCACGGCGCGCCGTATACGTCAGAGACCCGTCAGGTTTCAGAAAAACCTGACAGGTCTGCCAGTGCGCATTGGCAGCTCCACGCCCACTTCTACCCCCCCCTCCTCCGCTCCGCCACCGTAAAAAAGTTCATGGTGGGTTACGAGATGTTGGGCGAAGCGCAGCGCGACCTGACGGCCGAACAGGCCGCCGCCCGGCTGCAGGAAGTGCCAGAGGTGCATTACCGGGCAGCATCCGACAAAGGACGATAACCAATGAGCAAGTCTTTCAGTTTCTTGGCAATTCTACTCTTGTCAATGGCCACTGCTTGTGGAGTTGGCAACTCACTTGATAGTCTTTTTTTAATACATAGTCAGTCAATGGAACCAACACTCCCCAAAAATACAATTCTTGGCATTAATGAACAGGCATACAGCACTTCCTTACCACAAAGGGGAGACATTGTCCTCTTTGATCCCCCCCATAATCCGAATCCCGACATCTTGTTCCTCAGTCGAATCATTGGTCTACCCGGTGAGACAGTGGAAGTATGGGATGAAGGCGTGTTTGTTAACGGAACGTTATTGAATGAGCCTTACCTGGATGAGCAGGCAACTTACAAGGGGCAGTGGCAATTAGGAGAAAACGAGTATTTTATACTCGCCGATAATCGTAATTCTGCCAGCGATTCACACAATTGGGGGTCATTACCTTTTGAGTACATCATTGGCAAAGCGGTTTCTATTTGCTCAAGCAAAGTAGCCTGGTCGTGTAATCAAGAAATTGAACCCGTTGATTACGCTGAGTGACAACAAAGGAGTGGGAACGTGACCCTGATACATTGCGATTTTTATTCGGAAGTCTTGAACCTCAGTTGCAGCATGGTGGTGGTGCTTCCGCAACGGCCGTTGCCCACCACCCACTCCTCCCCTCCCCCCAAACTCCCCACCCTCTACCTGCTGCACGGCCTGTCTGATGACCATACGATCTGGCAGCGGCGCACCTCTATCGAACGCTACGCCGAAGAAAAGGGCATCGCCGTCGTCATGCCCGCCGTTCACCGCAGCTACTACACCGACATGGCCAACGGCTATCGCTACTGGACCTACGTCAGCGAAGAGATACCCGCCCGCGCCCGCGATATGTTCCCCCTCTCCACCCGGCGTGAAGACAACTTTGTCGCCGGGCTGTCCATGGGCGGCTACGGCGCATTCAAAATGGCGCTGCGCCACCCGGAGCGTTTTGCCGCCGCTGCCAGCCTCTCCGGCGCATTAGATGTCGCCACCCTTGCCCGCCTCAAAGAGCCATCCTGGGAAGCGGAAATGCGCACCATCTTCGGCGATTTGGATACCATCCCCGGTAGTGAGAATGACCTCTTTCATCTGGCAGCACAGGTTGCCCAATCCGACCAACCCAAACCGAAGCTATTTCAATGGTGCGGCACGGCCGATTTTCTCTACCTGACCAACATCAAATTCCGCGACTTTGTGCAAACCCTACCCTTTGATTACACTTACAGCGAAGGCCCCGGCGACCACACCTGGGGCCACTGGGACGCCCAAATCCAAAACGTCCTCAACTGGCTGTCTTTATCTTGAGCGTATGTCTGGAAAAGACGTCATTCCCGCGAAATGCCGGCCCCTGCGAAGGCGTGGGGCGGGAATCCATAAGGGAATGGATGCCTGCCTGCGCAGGCATGACAAAACAGCGCAAACGTCATTCCCGCGAAGGCGGGAATCCAGGATGCCCGGCTGCGCAGGCATGACGGGGACGTGGGAGGACAGATGAAAACTTTTTTCGTTTACATTCTGGCCAGCAAAAAGAATGGCACACTATATATCGGTATGACTAACAACCTGGTTCGTCGGGTATATGAACACAAGAATAATATGAATGAGGGCTTCACAAAAAAATATGGTGTGCATAGGCTGGTCTACTTTGAGCCGATAGAAGATGCAAGGGCGGCTATTATCAGGGAGAAGCAGATGAAGAAGTGGAAACGGGAATGGAAGATTAATCTGATTGAGAAGGATAATCCTGATTGGGATGATTTGTATGAAAGTTTATTGTGAGGGGGTGGATGCCTGCCTGCGCAGGCATGACAACATCATTCCCGCGTAGCGAGAATCCACGAGTGTATGGATGCCTGCCTTCGCAGGCATGACAGAGTAACACAATCGTCATTCCCGCTTTCGCGGGAATCCACAAAAGGATGGGTGCCTGCCTTCGCAGAGCCTGCCCTCACGAAGGTGGGGGCATGACAGACAATTGTTACAAGGAGAAAAATTGAAAGAAATGAAGATTGAGTTTAACGGCCGTATCCTGATCCTGGGTTGTGGCTCCGTATCCCGGTGCTTCCAGCCCCTCCTGCTGCGTCATTTTGACATGGACTTCCGCCACGTCACCATCCTGGACTTTGCCGATTTACGCGCCCTGATCCCAGATACACTGGCAGCGGGTGTGCAATACGTCCAGGCGCAGATTACCCCAGACAATCTGGCCCAAACGCTCGGCCAATACGTTGGCCCTGGCGACTTGCTCATTGACCTGGCCTGGAACATAGACTGCGGCGAAATTGTGCAGTGGTGCCATGACCATCAGGTGTTGTACATCAACACCTCCGTCGAACTATGGGACCCGTATGAAGACGCGGCCAACATTCCGCCGGTAGACCGCACCCTGTACGTGCGGCATCTGGCTTTGCGCGAGCGGGTGCAGGGGTGGACGGAGAGGGGGGTCACGGCCGTTGTCGAACACGGCGCCAATCCCGGCCTGGTTAGCCATTGGGTCAAGGTCGCCCTCACCGACATCGCCACCGAAATGCTGCGGCACGGGTTGGGAGACAGATCCGCCCTGGAAAAAGCATTGGCCGACCGGCAGTTTGCCCAGTTAGCCATGCTCAGCGGCGTCAAAGTCATCCACATCTCCGAACGAGACACCCAGATCGGCAACCAGCCCAAAGAAGTGAACGAATTTGTCAACACCTGGTCAGTAGAAGGTTTCCGCGAAGAAGGGGTGGCCCCGGCGGAGATGGGCTGGGGCACCCACGAACGCCGCCTGCCGCCCGGCGCGCATACGCACCGCTACGGCCCCGGCAACCAGATTTGCCTGGCGCAAATGGGCATCAACACCTGGGTACGCTCCTGGGTGCCGTTGCATGGTGAAATCCTGGGCATGGTGGTACGGCACGGCGAAGCGTTCACCATCAGCGACCATTTGACGGTGTGGGATGGGGCCAAACCGCTCTACCGCCCCACCGTGCATTACGCCTACCTGCCCACCGACGCCGCCATCGCCTCCCTGCACGAACTCAAAATGCGCAACTTTGCCATGCAGGAAAAGCAGCGCATCATGAACGACGAAATCATCAGCGGTATGGATGAATTGGGTGTGTTGTTGCTAGGCCATGCGTTGAACGGCTGGTGGGTGGGGTCACAATTGGACATTCACGAAACCCGCCAACTGGTCGCCCACCAAAACGCGACCACGCTACAAGTAGCCGCCTCGGTGCTGGGCGCGGTCGCCTGGATGATTCGCCATCCCAACGAAGGGCTAAACGTGCCCGATGATTTGCCCCATGAGGAAGTGCTGGCGGTGGCGAACCCGTATCTCGGCCCCTGCCCCTCGGTGCAGACGGATTGGACACCGCTGAAGAACCGGGTGGATTTGTATGCGCAATACGGCCGTCCGCGCCCCGCTGATGAAGATGTGTGGCAGTTTGAGACGTTTTTAGCGTGATGCGTGATGCGTGATGCGTGAGAAACGACTCACGCATCACGCATCACGATTTACTGTGTCACCCCTCTTGACTTTACGTAGTTGCCAATCGGTGCCCCGGACACTGCCGTCAACGACCGCATCCATACGTCCTCCTCCACCCCAAACGGCTCGCCGCGAAACCGGTGATCATTCTTGCGAATGAACTCCTCTGACTGTTCATGCAGACGCTGCCAGATGGTTTGCTGTGCCGTCACCAGCGCCGTCAGCACCGGGCCAGGCAGCCCTTCAGCCAATACCTGCCGGAAATGGTTCAGACACAGCCCATCGGAAGCGGCATACCCCGTAAACAATTCATTGCCAGGGGCCAGATGTTGGTGCAGCGTGTGAATATAGTGCGCCAACATCTCCGCCTCATTCACGCAAACCGGGCATTCGGCCTGTGGGGATAGATCGGCAACCAGTTTTTGTACGGCCGTGTGGCTCACATTCACATTGGCCCGCCGCAACAACGCCCGCGTGCGCGACGCCCCCGCCTGCTCCACCGGATTTGCCGCCAGCGTCCGCAGCAGCACCTTCAACACCCCATCCATCATTATAGTCACACCCAATGCGCCCCCAGCGCGGATGAGTAGCTGCGCGTGTGGCTGGCAGTAGCCCCGCGCCGCGTTCAACTGCTCGCGGGTGGGCACATCATTCACCCCCTCATACAAAATACTGTCCACTAACTTATCGGCGCTCACCGCCAGCAGACGGCACAGGGCACAACCCGGTTCGGCAAACGCCTCCAGCAAATCGTGGTAGTAGGGGATTCTTCCTGCCATTCGTAATTGGGTATTGGGTAACTACATGGAAATTCACAAAATAAACGGGCAATCAAGACTTGTCATTTCGCGGTCTTCCGAGGAATCCCTGGTATCTCTAAATAGCAGGGATTCCTCACTCCGAAGACTTCGTTCGGAATGACACTTTCTATTACCGAATTAAGCGGTTAATATTCATGCAATCCCAATTACACTCTTTCTACCGTCAACGGCCGTTTGCGCACCTGATATTTGCCGTTTTTGGCTAAGACCTGGGCCACAAATTGCTCTGGCACATCCACCAGGGTGTGCTGCTCTTGAATTTGAATGGCGCCAATGGCCCGCCCTGGAATGTCGGCGTGGAAGGCGATGGTGCCGACCACGTCATTGGGGCGGATGCCGTGTTGTTTCCCGGCGCTGAGGCTCAGGCGCACCATCCCTTTTTCGTGGGAGCGAGTGCTGTGGGCACGGCCGTGTCCAAACTCTCGTTTTGCGGCGCTGTGATGAGGGGTACGGCCGTTGCGTTCCCGCAGCGGTTCGGTCACCACCTCGCTCACCGGAGCAATGGGGCGTTGTTTTTCTTCGGCGCGGGCCAGCTTCATGGCCGCAGCGGCAATTTCCACCGCATCATACCCCTCGGCCACCAGCTTTTCCACCATTTCCCGCTCCTGGCGGCAGCGGCCCCGCCGCAGCCAGACCAGCATACCCTCCACCAACTGCGCCTCACGGATTGCCTGAATCTCGGCAATGGTGGGCAACGGCCGTTGGCTCATATTTTGCCGGGTATATCGCTCAATTTTGCGGCGGCGGAACTGCTCTTTGGGCGTCACCAGGGAAATGGCAATGCCCGTTTTCCCGGCGCGCCCGGTGCGGCCAATGCGATGCACAAAAATTTCCGGGTCGGTGGGCAGGTCAAAGTTGATCACATGCGAAATGTCTTCAATATCCAGCCCACGCGCGGCCACATCAGTAGCTACCAACACCTTGATCTGGTTCTGGCGGAAGCGGTTCAAGACCTGCTCACGATTGTCCTGGCTCAGGTCGCCATTCAGCGCCTCCGCCGGGAAGCCGCGCACCGTCAATTCGTTTGCCAGTTCACCCGTACCCTGCCGGGTGCGGGCAAAGATGAGGACGCTGGTCATCTCCTCCATCTCAAAGAGACGGGTGAGCGCCGCCAGCTTGTCCACTTCGTTGACCAGGTAATAACGCTGCTCAATGGCGGTCAGGGTTAACTGCTGCCGCTGCATGGTGACGGCCTGCGGCTGGCGCAGATAGTTGTCGGCCAGGCGGCGAATTTCGGCGGGCATGGTGGCGGAAAAGAGGGCGGTCTGGCGGCTTTCCGGCGTTTGGGCCAGGATGGCTTCCATGTCTTCAATGAAACCCATGCTCAGCATTTCGTCCGCTTCGTCTAAAACGAGGAATCGCACCTGGCTGAGGTCTAAAATTTTCTGCTGGATCAGGTCCAGCAGCCGACCGGGTGTGCCCACCACAATGTCTACTTCGCCCTGGCGTAACTGGCGCTTCTGACGGCCGTATGCCTGCCCGCCATAAATTGCCAATACCGTTGCCTGCCGGTAACGGCCGTACCCTTCCAACGCCCCCGCCACTTGCAGCGCCAGTTCACGAGTAGGCGCGACGATGAGCGCCTGCACCTGCCCCAGACCGGGCGTGATGGTGTGCAAAATGGGCAGGCCAAAGGCAGCCGTTTTGCCGGTGCCTGTTTGTGCCTGGCCGATAATGTCTTGCCCATTGAGCATGAGGGGGATGACGGCCGTTTGAATCGGCGTCGGCTCCGTAAACCCCAGTTCGGTAACAGCCTGCACTACCTGCGGATGCAGACCTAAAGATAAAAATTCGGTTGTCATATTGCTCCTACGTAATGTGATTGGAGATTAGAGATTGGAGATTGGTAAATCTCTCATCTCCAATCTCTAATCTCTTCCCATTGCGGACTCACAGCCAGCCCGTCCCAACCGTAAGAGCCATCCTGCTGCCACAAAAAATGCCCGGCCAACCTGGCGGGCATCCAATTGGTAATTTCCAAACCATGTTGATAATAAACTATCCTCCTTGCGGAGGACAGGCAGAAGTATAACAGAGTTTTACGGCCGTGCCATAAGAAATCCGTAAGCCGTGAGTCGTAATCAGTTGGCGGTTAACAGTCAGATTTGAGGAGAAGAAACATCCCGATAAAAAAAGAACGATGCTGACTACAAATCTGATGGTGGATGCCAACCAGCCTCCACCCAAATCTGGCGTGAAGCTACTACATCTGGATGATTCATATTGAGAGCAACAACAGTTGCTCTCCCTGGTGCAGTAAGACCGGCTATCTGTGTCCCATTTTCAATCCAGCCGAAATGTTCGGCCCAAACCTGAATCCGAGGGTTAAACAAAGGCACAAGTCTACCTGACTCCGGATCAACCGCTTCGACGCGATCCGATTTGGCTCCATTACACACCGGGCAGGCCAGCCAGAGATTGCTCTCTTCCGTCATCCCTCCGCGGCCTTCCGGAACCAGGTGATCAATCTCCAATAGCGGGCCTATGATGTGCTGGGAGGTCAGGCAATAACCACAGCGATAACGAGCGGTTTTAGCGACACGCTGTCGAAGAGCAGGGGGTATACGTTGTGAACTCATTCCAAAGGCAAGAATTGCGAGGGGTCGGAAATATCGTAATTACGTTGCTTAAGGAGAATGGCGGCCTGAGCACGGATAAGAACAGTGTCACGATACAGTTGTTCTAACTCTTCTACCTCTGCCCGCTCCTCATCAGTCAATGAAACCGATTGCTGTCTATGGTGCAAAGATTCCATCCGTGCGCGTTGTTCAGGAGATAATGTGGCGCTGGCCATCTGCCAAAGTGCGGCATCGTTAAGATAACTCATATGCGCCAGTTCGGATCGCAAACGGCTGGCTGGAGCATCCATTGTCGGGGCTACGGCCGTCACGGCTTCCACCAACACCTCATCCACCGACTGCCGCTTTCTCTCGGCAGCCAGACGGATTTGTTTATACACATTCTCTGGCAAGTTAATGGTAACAGGATGATACGCCATACTCGTCATCTCCAGTTCATCGAACATACGATACGAATAGCATTATACTTTAGCCTGTACGGTTTCCCAACCTTAGCAATCTGCACGGTCGCCTATGGATTACAACACATCACGGTTCCAGATATAGCACTTCGTCGTCGTCGTTATAGGCCAGGATTTCGGCATAGCGGCCCCAATCCACCAGGATGTCCATCTGGCGGGCCGCCTCCTGGGGCGAAAATTCCAGTTCCAACGCCGTCTGCACCACATTCCAATCCAACTGCTGCCGCTCGGCGGCGCGCAGCAAGGCCAGCAGCCATTTGAAGATGGGCAGGCGGCGGATACGGGTGGCAAAGATCTCTTTGCGCGCCAGGATGCTGGCTTCGGCAAAGGTTTCGCCCAGCCCGGTCAGGGTGATGTCCCCTTTGGCGATGGTGGCAAAACCGAGCAGTTCGGCCGTTTCCACCAGGCTCAACAGGTGGTCAGAATCCAGGCTCAGTTCTTCCGCCAGCCGGTAAATGTCGGCCTGATTTTTGGGCAATTCGTCCAGATATTCCAGCAGCGCGGCCAGATCGCTGATGACCACATAGGGCAGGCGGCGGGTCAGGCCCGGCTCGCCAGGGGCGGTGCCCAGTTCTTCGTGTTCGGGCCGGGTCTGCCCGGCCAGGGTGGCGTACACCTGATCAACCACCGCCTGAAACTCGGTTGATTTGCGTTGGCGGGGATGGGGCAGCGGTATGGTCAGATCGGCGATCATGCGGCCCGGATTTTTGTCCATGACGATAATCCGGTCGGCCATAAAGACAGCTTCTTCGATGTTGTGACTGACCATAAGAATGGCTTTGGTGGGAATCTGCCCGCCCGTCCATAGCTCTAACAACTCGCCGCGCAGCGACTCGGCGCTGAGTACGTCCAGAGCGGAAAAGGGTTCGTCCAGGCAGAGCAGTTCTGGTTCGGTGACCATGGCGCGGGCAAACCCTACTTTCTGGCGCATCCCGCCGGAGAGTTCGCGGGGATAGGCGTTTTCAAAGCCGTCCAGCCCCACGCGATCCAGTGCGTCTACGGCGCGGGTGGTACGCTCATCCGTGGGGATGCCTTTCACTTTGAGGGCGACGGCCACATTTTCCACCACCGTCAGCCAGGGGAAGAGGGCAAAGGTTTGGAAGACGATGGTGGCGTGGGGATTGACGCCGGGCAACGGCCGTCCCCGGTACAACACCTCGCCGCCTGTGGCCGGTTGCAGGCCGGTGATGATGCGCAGCAGCGTGCTTTTGCCACAGCCGGACGGCCCCAACAGGGCCACAAATTCGCCTTCACCCATCGCCAGGTTGATATTTTCTACGGCCGTAAACCGCCGCTCGCCACTGCCATATTGTTGCGATACCACTTTGAGTTCCAAAAGCGCCGTTTGCTCGTTCATCTTCAGCCTCACTCCATGCGATATTTTTCTTCAGCCAGCACATACAGCCGCCGCCACAGCAACCGATTAATCAACACCACCGCCAGCACCATCGTTAACGTGGCCGCCAGTAACAGGGCATAATCGCCACGGGCCGTCGCCTCGGCAATAATCGCGCCAATGCCCAACACCTGATAGGTTTGCCCGCCAAACTCCACATATTCGGCCACAATGCTGGCGTTCCAGGCGCCGCCGCCGGCCGTAATCGCGCCGGTCACCAGAAAGGGGAACAGCGCCGGTAATATCAGCGTGCGCCAGCGGTCCCGGCGCGAGAGATGCAGCAAGGATGCGGTGTATTTCAAATCCTGAGGGATAGAACTGGCCCCGGCAATGATGTTAAACAACAGGTACCACTGCGTTCCCAGCAGCATAAGCAGCACCGCCGCCAGGTTTAACCCGGCAGGCAGGTTCAGGATGACCAGCAGCAGCACCGGGAATAAGGCGGTAGCCGGGATGGAGGCGGTGATTTGCACCAATGGCTGCAAGACGGTCGCCAGCCGTCGGTTGGTGCCAATGGCTACCCCCACCGGCACCGTCCAGGCCAGGGCAATGGCCAGCGCCAGCGCCACGCGCAGCAGGGTCGCCAGCAAACCAGCAGCAATATAACGCCACTGGGCCAAGGGCAGCGAGACCAGCACCAAACCGGCGCGATAGAGGCCAAAAAGCAGCACCAGGCCCACCAGAACGGCCAGCGCCAGGCCCGGCCATGAACGCTGGGAGGAGGAGGACACGGCCGTTGCCCGCACCGGGAAACGGCGCACCATCCCCTTATCCACCCATTCCGAAAACGGCTTTACCAGACGCTCACTAATAAAATCGGCCAGCCGGGCATTGCGCCAGGCATTGTAAAACCAGGATGTAGGCGGCTCGGTATCTTCCACCATCTCCACTTTGAAACGGTCGGCCCAGGCCAGCAACGGCCGCCACACAATCTGGTCGAGCAAGACAATGACCAGGATCAGGGTGAACAGGCCCCAGGCAATTGCCTGAAAATTCTCCTGGTTGGCGGCCTCATGCAGATAAGACCCCAGCCCCGGCAGGCGGAAGTCTTTCTGCCCCACCGTAAAACTCTCGGCAGCCATGAGGAAAAACCAACCGCCGGCCCAGCTCATCATGCTGTTCCACACCAGACTGATGGCGGCAAAGGGCAGTTCCAGGGTGCGAAACTGCATCCAGGTGTTCAGGCGGAAGATACTGCTGGCCTCACGCAGTTCTTTGGGAATGGTGGTCAGAGATTGGAACCAGGCAAAGGTCATATTCCATACCTGGCTGGTGAAAATCAGGACAATGGAGGCGATCTCGGCGGCGGCGTTTTCGGGCAGAACGGCGCTGAGGCTGAGCAGCACCACCGGCAGGAAGGAGAGGATGGGCACACTTTGCAGCACATCCAGCAGGGGCATCATCACCTTTTCGGCGCGTTGGTTATAGGCGGCAATACGGCCGTAGACCAGCGTAAACAGCAGCGACAAGACGTAGGCCGCCGTCATGCGCCCCACCGACAATGCCGCATACCAGGGCAGCGCCCGCGGCGCTAAATTGATGGTCGGCCCGGTAATTTCCTCCGGCGCGGACAAGGCCAGCCGGGTGCCCACGTATAACAAGGTAACAATGAGAACAAAAGCCAGCACATCCCCCCAGGTAAAAGGGCGGCGTGTTGGTTGGTCTACGCGGAAGTATTGTGGATTTGCCATGTACCCTCCATAACCTGATGAACCATCCAGGTGTATTGCCTGGCTCCGGTGAGACTATGCCACTATTTACTGGATGTGGCAACAAAATAGGCGTGGGCGGCATGACGGCGGAATAACTTGACCACAAGCTGCTCAAGCGGCACAACCAGGGGCGTCAGCTTTTCCAGAAAGGGCATCTGATCGGGCAAAATTTCCCACATCCAGAAGAGGACGCTGTATTGTTCCGCCTGCTCTACCCGGAAACCGGCGGCGGCCAACTGCTGTTGCAGTTCGGCAAAATAAAATGGGGCGTTAATCTCATCACCCAACCAGCGCGGATAGAGGCGACGGCCGTAGCGAATCACCGGATTATCCTCCACCGTCTCTACCAGGAACAGCGTACCGCCCGGTTTCAGGCAGCGGCGCACTTCACGCAATGCCTGATTTACATCGCCAATGTGATGCAGCACGTGTTGGATGTAAATGACATCAAAGGTGGCGTTGGCAAAGGGCAGCGCCAGGCCAGACGCAATTGCCACCGGGCCGTGATGGGCGGCCAGCGTTACCCGTTCGGGAACCACGTCAATGCCACAGGGGGCACGGCCGTACTGCCTAAATCGGCTCATATTCCACCCCGCCGCACAGCCCAAATCCAAAATCAACTGCGACTCTGGCCGCTGCATCACCTCCTTTTCCACGGCAAAGTAAGGCAGCGCCTTATAGCGGCTGGGCGACCAATTTTCACCAAATGTAACGGGTTTACGGTAATCCACTTCTCGTAATGTGTGATGCGTGATGCGTGATCCGACGGTTTACGGATTACGGACGACGGGTCACGAATAACGCCTCTTCAATAATACGCCGTTCGGCAGCACGGCCGTCCACACCTTGCCAATTGTTTAATTGTTCCGTCAGCAGCGCGTAGGGTGGGAAACCCTGGGCGGCCTGGGTACGGCCGTGCAGCCAGTTAGCCGCTTCCGCGCCAGACAGCGCGGTTAATGTTTGACCATCAGCAGCCAGGGCGTGTACGGCCGTCAACGGCGCCGACGGCACAATTTCCACCTGGGGCAACAGGCGGCTGATGGGTATTTTCGGCGGCGGCAGTAATCGCTGCAAATAAATGTTGAAGGTGGCGGCAGGCCAGCGGCGCTGGCTGAGTTGGATGCCTGTTTGCCGCCCGCTTTGAGAATAGAACAGATTTTGGGCACGCAGCCGCCAACGTTGCCTGCGCGAGAGCGCCAGGTGCGGCCCCAGAGCGCGCCGCACATCTCGCGTCACTGTCACCGGCTTGGGGAAAGCATGGACACGGCCGTCTGCCGCCAGAATCACAAAATCATCCGCCAGAAAGTGGCTGCCCGCCAACACCCGTTGCAGTGCCACCTCTGTCTTACCCCGCTCTGCGGTGGGTACAATCAGGTGCGCCTGCCCCGCGTCGGCCACACAACTGCCATATACCAGGGCGCAATCTCGGCGGGCCAGCGCCCAGCGCAGCGCCGGTTCCAGCACCGATTTATACAGGGCATAGGGCGCATGGGCCAGCGCCGGAGAAATAACTATCTCGGTAAAGTCGCCGGGCATAATGGCCACGCCAAAACCAAAACGGCTGAGCCGCTCGTCATAGGTAATGGCCCCCGGCTGCGGGCTGGGCGTACCCAGGCGGTCTACACGCAGGGCCACGTCCACGTGAGGCAGCGGCAGCGCCGTTTCAAACCAGGCCAGTTCCGGCAGCCGCACCTGCGATTCCAACCGCACCAGGCCATGCAGGTCATACCGAAACAGACCCGGCTGCCACATCGTCAGGCCACCCCTTGAAAAGACCCACTGTTCGGAGACCAGATACCGGGCGCCGCCTTCAATGAGTACGGCCGTCAACCCCGCCCACCACAACGGCCATTGCCACAGGCCAACAAACAGCGCCAGCAGCGGCAGCCGCACCAGCAGCAGCGAAAGCTGGTTGCGCAGCCAGAAGCGCCGCCAGGAAGGCCAGCCCGCCACCGGATGACCACCACCCAGCACCCACCGTTCCGTCACGGCAAAGCGCAGCCAGATGAATAACTCGGCGGCAAGAATGGCCGCCAGCCAGTAGGGAGTAAATTGGGACAGAAGAAGGAACACGGCCGTGTCCAGCACCACACTGCCCGCCGCCACCAGGATCAGCCGGGGGAATGACTGGTTCGCTGTAGCCCGCAGTCGCAGCAGGTGGCGAAAAAAGCGCATCCCCTCGCGGAAATCGGCTTTACTGTCACCCTCGTGGCGCGGCGCAAAATCAAAATGGCACTCCGACACACGTAGACCGGGGCAGCGGATCAAAATCTCCAGCAAAATTTTGAAACCATCCGGGCGCAGCGCCTCAATATCAATCGCCTGCCGCCGCACCAGGAACAGCCCGGTCAGCGGGTCGGAGACATTTTTGAGCAGGCGGGGAAACCACATACGCGCCAGCAAGGTCAGCGCCTGCGAAGTCAGCGCCCGTTTACGGCTGAGGCCCAGCGGCCCCCAACGCCCCGCCTTGCGGCTGCCCACCACCACGTCCGCGCCTGCTTCCTGTGCCCGCGCCAGCAGCGCCGGAATCATTTCCGGGGGGTGCTGCAAGTCGGCGTCCATCACACACAGCCATTCCCCCTGGGCAGCGCGGAAGCCATCCACCACTGCACCGCTCAGCCCGTTGCGCTGCGCGGGCGGGCGGGCAATAAGTTGGATGGGGAAGGGGTAGGCCACGGCCGTAGCCGTAATTATCTGTGCCGTATCATCGGTACTGTCATCCACAAACAGAACGCTAAAGGGGGCATCACCCAACGCCGCCGCCAGCCGGTTCAGCAGCGGTTGGATATTGGCCGTCTCATTGCGCGTGGGCACGATGATGGTTAGCGAGGCATCATGGGAAAGGGGCATTGGCGATTGGGAGATTGGGAGATTGGGCAATCTCCTAATCTCCCAATCTCTAATCTCCATTTCTCATTCCCGATACTTTTCACGCAGGGCACGTTCTACCTGGCGTTCGGTGTCGCGTTTGGCCAGGGAGTCACGTTTATCGTGCAGTTTTTTGCCTCGCGCCAGGGCGATTTCGATTTTGGCACGGCCGTCTTTCAGATACAACATGGTGGGCACACAGGTGAGACCCTTTTGCTGCAAGCTGTCCAGAATATGGTTGATTTCGCGCCGCTTCAGCAGTAGTTTACGCGGCCGTACCGGGTCATGGTTTTCGCGGTTGCCATGTTTATACTCGGCAATGTGCGCCTCCACCAACCATAATTCGCCGTCCCGCGCCTGGATATAGCTGCGCTGCAAGCTCACCTGGTTGTTGCGAATGGACTTGATCTCCGTCCCCAGCAGCGCCAGCCCGGCCTCATACTTTGTCAGCAGTTCATATTCAAAGTTGGCCCGTTTGTTTTGGGCGACGATTTTTTTGCCAACTACTTTCATTTTTGTAATCCGTAATCCGTAACCCGTCATCCGTCAGCTTACGGATCACGGATTACCGGTTACGATTTCACTCACTGACCTGTCAGAATATACTCAATTGCCCGTTGCAACTGAATGTCTTCCTCCGCGCCGAACTCCATGGGGATTTCGATGTCGGGGGTGACACCTTCTTTGTCAATAGAGTTGTTATCCGGTGTGTACCAGCGGGCGATGGTGACGCGCAGTTCAGAGCCGTCCGACAGTTCGTGAACCTGCTGCACGGAGCCTTTGCCAAAGGTGGTTTCGCCAATGAGGATGGCACGGCCGTGATCCTGCAACGCCCCGGCCACAATTTCTGAGGCGCTGGCGCTGCCAGGGTTCACCAGCACCACCAGCGGAATGGTCTCACCCAGGTCGCCATCATCGGCGTTAAAGGTCTGGTCTAGCCCATTGCGGTTGCGTTCAAACAGCACCACATTGGTGGGCAGAAACAGGTCGGCCACGGCCACCGACTGGTTGAGAAAACCGCCGGGATTATCGCGCAGGTCTAAAATGAGCGCCTGCGGATTTTGCGCCAACAGTTCTTCCAGCGCGGCTAATGTTTTTTGCACGGCCGTCTGGTTGAACTCTTGCAGGTGGATGTAGGCGATGTCATTTTCCAACATGCGGTATTCAACAGTGGGAATTTCAAAGCGGACGCGGGTAATGGTAAATTCCAGCGGTTCCTCTTCCCCTTCGCGCTGCACGGATAGCGTGACTTCTGTACCGCGCGGCCCCCGCACCAGCAAAATCACCTCATCAAACGAGACGCCGTCCATTGACTGCCCATCCACGCCGATGATGATGTCACCCGGTAGCAAGCCTGCTTTTTCGGCCGGTTGCCCAGGGATGGGGCGCACAATCTCAAACTGCCCTTGTTCATTTTCGCGCACAAACGCGCCAATGCCTTCCACCGAACCGGCGGCATCCTGGCGCAATCGCTCGGCCACGTCAGGCCGGATAAAGCGAGTAAATTCGTCGCCCAACGTGCGCAGCGACCCTTCGATAGCCGAGTACAGTACATCTTCATTTGGCGGCACATCACCATCGTACTGCTGTTCCACCAACTGCCAGGTTTCGTAGAACACGTCAAAGGTGATATCGTCGGGGTTGCCGGGGGGCACGGTTATGGGCGCATTGCCTTCGGTGGTATCCCCGGCGACGCTATCAGCCGGGGCCACCACTTCGCGGGTCACTTCCACTTCGCGGGTTACTTCCACCATTTCCGTCACCGTCTCGGTAATCGTTTCCGTGATGGTCTCTGTGATGGTCTCCGTAACAGTTTGGGTAATGGTCTGGGTAATCGTTTCCGGGGTAGCAGCAGCGCGGCCAACCACATAACCACCACCAGCCGACCCCAACGCCAGCACCACACCCAACACCACCAGGACGATGATGAGCGTTTTGTTGCTCTGGTTTTTCTCTGATTCAGCAGACATGCGTTTGATTCCTTTACTTTTGTAATTCCTGTATGGCCTGGTTGAGAACGGCATCACGGCCGTTATCAATATCCTCTTGTGTCACCGTCACCAGCACATCCGGCTGGATGCCTTGCTGGTCAAGCTGGCGGCGGTTAGGCGTGAACCAGCGCGAGGCGGTGATATGCACCGATGAGCCATCGCTCAGATCATAGACCAACTGCACCGAGCCTTTGCCAAAGGTAGCCCCACTGCCCACCAGGATAGCCCGTTCCCGGTCTTGCAGCGCCCCCGCCAGAATCTCCGATGAACTGGCGCTGCCGCCATCAACCAAAACCACCAGCGGTATATCGGGCGCTAAGGTATCGGCCGTCGCGTTATACACCTTTTCGCCCTCACCCCGTGTTTGTTGGTAGAGGATGGGGCCATCGGCCAGAAACAGGTCGGCCAGGTCTACGGCCGCGTCTAACAATCCGCCACCATTGCCCCGTAAATCCAGGATTAGCTTTTCCGCCCCCTGCGCCTGCAAACTGGTGATGGCCTGCGCCACCTCGTTTTCGCTTTCGCCGCTGAAGCGTGTCAGTTGAACGTAACCAATGGTGTTATCTTCCGACAGTAAGCGGTAGGCAACGGAAGGAATGAGAATGTCGCCCCGCTCCACTTCAATATCAATCGGTTCGGTTGTGCCCATGTGCCGCACCGTCAAGACCACCACTGTTCCTTTTTCGCCGCGAATCAGGTCGGCCACCTCTTGCACAGTCATATCTGGGGTGATGGCACGGCCGTCTACCGCCAGCAGCACATCCCCCATTTCAATGCCCGCCACCTCCGCCGGATTGCCCGGTATCGGTTCCAGGATGATGTCACTGCCTTCTTCCGGGCGCGTCAGCGAAGCGCCAATGCCGCCATACGTCCCCTGCAACGATTGGCGCTCTTGTTCCCGTGCTACCGGCTCCACAAAAAAGGTGTAAGGATCATTGAGCAGCCCCATCGCCCCCCGGATCGCCGCGTAGGTCACTTGCTGCGATGAAGGCAGGTCCCCCAGGAAGCTGGATTCTACATATCCCCAGGCTTCCCAAAATAACCTGAAATCACCATTATTCGTTTCGGCAACCGGGTCCCCACGCTCCAACTCCACAAAGTCATTGGTGAAATACCCAGCCACAAAAGCACTGGCTGCTAACAACACCAATAACAGGAGAGCTAATAAATTACGCATCCGGTCGGACATAAGATTATCCAAAAAGTGATCAGAGATTGGGGAGTAGAGATTAGAGATTGTTGAATTTCCAATCTTTAATCTTACTCTCTTTGCTCAGGCAATTAACAGGGTATTTCTCATTAACGGGTGTGCCGGTTTAGAATCGCGGGATTGTAACACAGGTGTTAGGCATGACAATCTACGTTATAATCAGACTCATCATCAGGTAGACCAGACCGGGCAGAAAAACGCCGCTTGCCCCCTGACTGACTGGTATACAACTGTTTGTAGTGGGCGATTTATCGCCCAGAGATGGCGATAAATCGCCTACTACAAACCTATCACTTCCTTCTTTTGGCGCTAGGTTGTTGATGAAACGATTCTGGTTGATTTTGTTATTGGTCACGGCCGTTATCCTGATGGCCTCTCCGGCGATCCCGGCACACGCCGGCCCCGCACGCCAGGAAGCCACGCCGGAACCTACGCCTGACCTGCCCGCCGCAGCCGTTCGCCTATGGGCCGAGATGAGCGTGGCCGAACGGGTAGGGCAGCTTTTTCTGGTGACATTTGAAGGCGACCAGGTATTATCAGACGATGCCATAGCCGATCTAATCCTGAATTACCATGTAGGCGGCGTGGTATTAAGCCGAGAGAACGATAACATCACCGGCTACGACCGTCTCACCGACGCCCCCACCCAGGTAGCCATTCTCACCAATCAGCTTCAATCATTGGCCGTGCGCGGCACGGCCACATTCACCAGCACCGCTACCATTGACCTCGATTTGTTGGGCGAAAGCGCCGACCGCACCGGCATCCCCCTGCTCATTGCCCTCAACCAGGAAGGAGACGGTTATCCCTATACCCACCTCTTTAACGGCCTGACGGAAACCCCCAGCAGCATGACGGTGGGCGCCACCTGGCGGCCTGGCAGCGCCCAGGCAGTAGGCCAGGTAGTAGGCCAGGAATTAGCCAGCGTGGGGGTTAATATGCTGCTTGGGCCGGTACTGGATGTACTGGAAAAGCCAGCCGCCACCAAAAACGACCTGGGGGTGCGCTCATTTGGCGGCGACCCCTATTGGGTGGGGTTAATGGGTCAGGCGTATACGGCTGGTGTGCATGAGGGCAGCAACGGCCGTATGGCCGTCATTGCCAAACATTTCCCCGGTTTTGGTAGTAGTGACCGCCCCCTGCAAGAGGAAATCCCTACCGTGCAAAAAGGGTTGGCTGAATTGGAAAAGGGAGAGTTGATTCCATTTGTGGCGGTGACGGGAGGCGTCAGCGCCCCCGCCCAAAGCGTGGACGGGCTGCTGACTACCCATATTCGCTACCAGGGGTTTCAAGGTAATATCACCGCCGCTACCAACCCTGTCAGCCTTGACCCGCAGGCGTTGACGGCGCTGATGCAGCGGCCCGGTTTTAGCGGCTGGCGGCAAAATGGGGGGGTGATCGTATCTGACAGTCTGGGAGCGCGGGCCATTGCTCGTTTTTATGACAATACGGCTCAAGAATTTCCCCATCGGGTTATAGCCAAAGATGCGTTTTTAGCAGGCAATGACTTGTTGTACCTGGATAATTTTGCTCTGGGCAATGCCCCCTATGCCACTCAACTGGCGAATATGCAAGACACCATCCGCTGGTTTCAGGAGCGGTACGAAACGGATGCCGCGTTTCAAGCACAGGTGGACACGGCCGTGCTGCGCATCTTGCAGCTCAAACTCCGCCTGTACGGGGGGGACTTTACGCCAGAAAATGTACTGCTGGCTGAAACGGCCGTCTCTCCCCCCGCCGCCCACACCACCGCCATGATGGATGTCACCCAAAACGGCGTCACCCTCATCTCGCCCAGCGCCGACGTGCTGGCAGAACGCCTGCGTCCTCCGGGCCCCAATGAACAAATTGTCATTTTTACCGATTTGCGGCTGGCGCAGCAATGCTCCACCTGCCCCCCACAGCCAACCATTGGCCTGACGGCGATAGAAGACCGAATTCTGGCGCTGTATGGGCCGCAGGCCAGTGGACAGGCGCGCCCGGAACAGATCACCAGCTACTCGTTTGCCGATCTATCTGCACTCCTGGCTGCCGGATCAGAGCCAATTGTGTATCAGGGGATTCCGATCACACCCACCCTGTCTCCTGCGTTGCCGGAAGAAGAACTGACGCCAGAAGCAGGCACGGCCGTGCCCTTTCCCACCGCCACCCCACCCCCCGGTTATCTGGTGCAGGAATCCTTGCGCACGGCCGATTGGGTCATCTTTGCCTTATTGGCCAACGATGCCCAATCACAGGCATTAAGTAATTTCCTGGCGCAACGGCCCGATCTGGTGCGCAATCACCGTCTCATCGTTTTTGCCTACAACGCCCCTGATTTCCTGGATACCACCGAAATCACTCAACTGACCGCTTACTATGGCCTCTTTAGCAAAACCGCTGCCGCCATAGACGCCTCGGTACGCGCTTTGTATCAAGAACTGCCACTGCGTGGCGCAGCGCCGATAAACATAGACGCCGTTGGTTACAACGTGGCGGCGCGTACCCAGCCAGACCCCAACCAGATTATTCCGCTGCGCTATATTGCCGGTGATCAGGCCATCGAATCTTCGGCGGAAACAGACCCCTTGCCCGTATCGGTGGGTGACTCGCTGCGCCTGCAAGCCGGGGTGATTGTGGATAGCAACGGCAACCCGGTACCAGACAATACCATGGTGCAATTTATTGAATGGGATCGCGTGGGCGGCGGTCGCAGTATCCTGGCTGAAGTGCCCACGCGCAATGGCCTGGTGCAGTGGGACTATGTGCTGGCTACACGCACGGAAGGCGGCAAGTTTCGCATTGGGGTTACAGCCGGGAATGCCCTGATCTCACAAGAATTGGATATTACGGTGAGCAATAATGCCCAGGGTGAAGCTCAGGTGCGCATTATTGACCCCACACCCGCACCCACCAACACACCTACACCAACGACAACCCCTTCCCCGACCAATACATACACGCCCGAACCCACATTGACGCTAACACCCACTCTGCCGCCGCTGCCGCCAGACCCCATCGAACCGGTGATTCAAATTGAATTATCGGAACTGCTCACACTGGTGGCGATGTCGGTAGGGCTGATGTGTGTGGCGGTCACGGCCGTCGTCGGCAGCCGTCGTTTGCGAATGGCCCCGGCGCAGCAGGTGGGCTGGCCTTTGTGGGGCATGGTGGGCGGCCTGTTGATGTATATGTATGTATTGTTGGGGCTGCCGGGCACGGCCGTGTTCACTAATCTCGGCGCCTGGGCCGGTCTGACCTCCACCCTGCTCGGCGGGCTGGTCGGGCTGGCCATTTATCGGGTAAGGATGAGCAGGTGAGGGGGTGAGCAGGTGAGCAGGTAAATGATTGCCCAATTACCCAATTACCCAATTACCAATTACCGATTACGGATTACGGATTACCGATTACGGAGAACAATGGCAGCTATTACCAGAGGACTTGAAGCGGAAGCCTATGACCGGCAGTATAGTGACAGGCAGTTGGTGCGGCGGATCGGCCACTACTTCAGACCGCACCGGCGCAAAATCATTATCATCATCATTGCGCTGACGCTAATTGCGGCAGCGAATGCGACTGTACCCCTGCTGGTGGCCTGGGCTGTTAACCTGATGACCACCACGACCAACAGCGGTTTAGGGCCGCTGCTGGTGAGCGCAGTTTTTGTCCTGGGCATCGCCATTTGGGCCTTTAACTGGGTACGCCGCCTGCTCATGGTGGAAGTGGTGCAGGATGTGGTGCTGGCAATGCGCCAGGACGCCTTCGCCTCCGCCGCCCGCCAGGACATGTCGTTTTACGATGAATTCAGTTCCGGGCGGGTAGTCAGCCGCATCACCAGCGACACGCAGGAGTTTGGCGAAGTGCTGATGCTCAGCGCCGATGTGCTGAACCAACTGGCAGTGGCGGTCATCCTGATCGCCATCTTGTTTACCATCGAATGGAAATTGACGCTGGCGGTATTGGTCATGGCTCCGTTTGTCACCCTGGTGGCGCTTGGCTTTCGTGGGCTGGCGCGGCGTACCACGCGCCAGGGATCACGGGCCATTGGTGAGGTGAACAAATCCATTCAAGAAGCGGTGACAGGCATCCGTGTGGCTAAAAATTTCCGCCAGGAGCAGGCAATTTATGAGGCGTTTGGGGAAATCAACCAGCAGGCATATGACATTAACGTGCGGCGCGGTTTTGTGCTGGCGAACATTTTCCCGGTGCTGAATGCTTTGGCGGGGGTGGGCACGGCCGTGATCATCTACTTTGGTGGTCTGGCAGCGGTAGCCGGGGCCATCAGCGCTGCCGCCTGGTATTTGTTCATCAGCACCGTAGACCGCTTCTGGTTCCCCGTGACCAACCTGTCCGCCTTTTGGAGCCAGTTCCAGGCGGGGCTGTCGGCAACGGAGCGGGTGTTTGCACTGATGGACGTGGAAACGGCCGTGACCCAAACTGATAACCAGCCCGTCCCCCCTTTGCGCGGTGAAATCACCTTCCAAAACGTCTCCTTCCGCTATTCGGCGCAGGAGCAGGTGCTAGACAATTTTTCGCTGACCATTGCCCCCGGCGAGAGTGTGGCCCTGGTGGGGCACACTGGCGCGGGCAAGTCCAGCATCATCAAGCTGACCGCCCGTTTTTATGAATTTCAAGAAGGGGAGATTTTGATTGACGGCCGTGACATTCGCACCTTAGACCTGCATACCTACCGCCGCCAATTGGGGATTGTGTCGCAAGTCCCCTTTTTGTTTGCCGGTACAGTGGCGGAGAATATCCGTTACGGCCGTCCTGAAGCCAGCGACGCCGATATTGAAGCCATGGCCCGGCAGGTTGGCAATGGCGAATGGCTAGAAACGCTGCCCGACGGGCTGCTCAGTGATGTGGGCGAACGGGGCAGCCGCCTGTCGTTGGGACAGCGGCAGTTAGTGGCGCTGACGCGCGTGCTGGTACAAGACCCGCGCATCTTCATTCTGGATGAAGCCACCGCCAGCGTAGACCCCTTTACCGAGTCGCAAATTCAGCAGGCGCTGAACCTGATCATGGGGCAGCGCACCTCCATCATCATTGCTCACCGCCTTTCCACTGTGCGCGCCGCCGACCGGATTGTGGTGCTGCAAAAGGGGCGCATCATCGAACAGGGCAGCCACGAAGCGTTGATGGCTCAGGGCGGGCATTACGCCGAACTTTACGACACCTACTTCCGACACCAGTCCACTGAATATCTGCAAAGTTTAGGCCAGTGGCGGGCAACAGTAAGAAAGTAATAAAAAACCGAAGGGGAGGCTTTAGCCGACAATTTATCGGCTAAAGCCTCCCCTCCTCTGGGAAATTCGTTTGTTAGAAAAACCAGACCTGGCCGATGATAGGATGGCTGCCTGTTTGTGGGAAGCATACGATGTGCAGGCTGCCCAGGTTGTGTTTCTACCGTTGGGCGCGGATGAGAACACGGCCGTTTACCGCATCACCACCCCAGACGCCACCCCCTACTTCTTAAAACTACGATCAGGCATTTTTGATGAAACTTCGGTGCTGCTGCCCAAATTTCTGAGCGAGCAGGGTATCCGGCAAATCATTCCCCCGGTAGCCACCAAAACAGGCCAGCTTTGGGCCGATCTGGGTGGCTTCAAGACCATCCTCTATCCCTTTATACACGGGCAAAATGGATATGAACGGCCGTTAACAGACGAGCACTGGCGCACATTGGGGGCGACCTTGCGGCAGATTCATACGGCCGTATTGCCCCCCCATCTCGCCAGCCACATCCGCCAGGAGACGTTTTCGCCGCAATGGCGGGATGTGGTGCGGCAGGTATTGGCAGAGTGGGTGACGGCCGTATACGCTGACCCCATTGCCCGTGATTGCGCCGCCTTTTTGCAGAGCAAACGGGCGCATATTGCCGATCTGACGGCGCGTGCCGAAGAATTGGCCGAAAAGCTGCGGGCAGAGATGCCCGCTTTTACGGTATGCCATGCGGACATTCACGCCGGAAATGTACTGATCAGCGATGAGGCGTTTTATGTGGTGGATTGGGACACGCTGCTATTTGCGCCCAAAGAGCGGGATCTGATGTTTGCCGGAGCGGGGTTATTTGGGCACGACCGAAGTCCGGCAGAGGAAGAAACCTTATTTTACCAGGGTTATGGGCAGACGGAGATTGATTATACGGCCGTAGCCTATTATCGCCATGAGCGCATCATTGAAGACATCGCCATTTACTGCCAGCAGCTTCTGCTCACACACGAAGGTGGTGAAGATCGGGCACAATCTCTCACCTACCTCAAGTCCAACTTCCTGTCCGGCAGCACCATTGAAATCGCCGATCATACGCTCGCATCTCGTTCGTAGCAGGCGATTTATCGCCCTGCTAAAGCTGGCGCTAAATCGCCTGCTACGAACTATCCCAAATGAGTGGTAATTGGTCCAACCCGCGAAACAACACCCCAGGTCGCCAGGCCAATTCTTCTGGCGGTACGGCCAGGCGCAAATGGGGAAAGCGACCAAACAAGGTTTGCAGCCCAATCTGCCCTTCCAACCGGGCCAGCGGCGCGCCCAGGCAGTAATGGATGCCGTGTCCAAAGGCCAGATGTTTGTTGTCGGCGCGGGCCACGTCTAGCACATCAGGATCGGTAAATTGGGTGGCGTCGCGGTTGGCCGAAGCCAACGACACGCGCACTACGTCGCCCCGCCGCATGGAATGACCCTTGAAGGTAAAATCGGCCCGCACCCAGCGAGTGGTGGACGTTTCCACGGGGCCATCGTAGCGCAGCAGTTCTTCTACGGCCGTACCCCACCCCCACGCATTCGCCCTCAGCCAACTTAACTGCGCCGGGTTTTGCAGCAGCGCCAGCGCCCCATTGCCAATCAGGTTCACCGTCGTCTCGTGCCCTGTCACCAACAGCAGCGCCACCATACTGGATAGTTCCGCTTCACTCAGGCGGTCGCCTTCTGCCATACGCGCCTGCACCAGCGCCGTCACCAGGTCATCCTGCGGCTGGCGGCGGCGGTCGGCAAACATCCGCTCAAAATAATCCACCAATGCCCGCATCTTCTGTTTGCGGATGCGCTGACCCAACCCCCGCCCGCCGGGAGAAATGATCGCCTGTGACCAGTCGGCCACATCTGCCTGATCGTCCGCCGGTATGCCCAACATTTCGCAGATAACTACCACCGGCAGCGGCAGGGCATAATCGGCAATCAACTCTAGCTGACCGGCGCCCGCCACCCGGTCGAGCAGTTCATCGGCAGCCGCCTGGATGCGCGGCGCGGCCTGCTCCACACGGCGCGGGGTAAAGGCCTGGCTCACCAACGCCCGCAGCCGGGTATGATCGGGCGGGTCGGCAAAGAGCATGTTTTGGTTGATGAGTTGGTGCAGTGTAGGACGCACGGCCGTAGCCGGTTTGCCTTCCTTTGTATTCCGCACATCCTTCACAAAATGGTCATTATCCTTGAGGGCTGCCAGTACATCCTCATAACGGGTGATGTACCAGGTAGTGACGCCATGAGGCGAGACGTGGGCGTAGATGGGCGCTTCCTGCCGCATCCGGGCAAAGGTGGCGAAGGGGTCGCGTTTGAAGGTGGCGCTGAAGAGGTCGAAGGTCATCGGTCGGTAATCGGTAATCGGTGAACGGTAATCGGTGATCGGCGAACGGCGCGAAGGTTTTTCCGCACCGTTCGTGGCTTTAGCTGTAAATAACACAATTTTTGCCTGGAGGCAATTTGTGTGGAGAAGCACAGCAATTCTCAATTTGGTAGGCGGCGGCAGATAAATCTGCACCAACAAAAGGCAAAGTCGGCCTACGCCGACTGAAACCCAGCCCACGAAGTGCCTGCCCTGAACCTTGTGAAGGGTGGGCTTCGCCCATTGTAGGCGCGATTTTTATCGCTGGCTATCGGTAAATTGAGAATTGCTAGAGAAGTGCCAGCCAACGCGCAGAGAGGTCATCGTAGATGACACTGGTCTTGCCCCTGGCCTGGCACTGCGCATACTTGCACACGGCCGTACCCCGTCTACAATTGTGCTATGAACATTTGCGAGGTGAACAAATGAACGAGCTTCCCCTGAGACTCCAGGAGATCGTGGAAGATTTTAGTTACTGCGAAGGGCAGGAAAAGTTGGAACTACTGCTGGAATACGCCGAAAAATTGCCACCCTTACCGGCCTGGCTGCACGGCAAACAGCAAGAGATGGATCAGGTGCATGAATGTATGACCCCCGTTTTTATCTACCCGGAAAAACAAAACGGCCGTCTCCATTTCCACTTCGACATCCCCCCCGAAGCCCCTACCGTGCGTGGGTTTGCCGCCGTGTTGCAGGAGGGGTTGGCAGGTAGTACGGCAGCGGAGGTTACGGCCGTGCCCGATATGTTCCATCTACAAATGGGCTTGCAGCAAGTCCTGTCCGGGCAGCGGCTCAACGGCATCAGCGCCATGCTCAGCCACATCAAAACCCTGGCCCAACTGTAAACGAACAATCACATCGTATTGATTGGTAACGGCCGTTTGGTTGCAGACGGCCGTTTTTTTGTCCTTTTTGCCGTTGACTTTTCTATACAGATCAATTATTATTTAGACATATCTAATTTTTCGCTTGTAAGGAGGTCAACCATGAACCAACTAACGGTTTCTCCAACAGAAAAACCCAGGCTAAACAAAGATGGCAAAAAACGTCTGGTTGTCATCCTGGTCTATTTTCTGACACTCACGCTGATCCTCTTCCTGGCAGCAGGTACATGGCAGTGGCCGGCCGCCTGGCTGTATACCCTCATGTCGTTTGCCACCTTCCTTATCGCCGGTTTGTGGATGTTGCGCCATCATCCCGGCATCATCAACGAACGCGGACGTAAGGGAGAGGGTACCAAACCATTCGACAAATTGTTTGCCAAACTGTATTTGCCAACGCCATTCTTACTGCCGCTGGTAGCCGGGCTGGATTATCGTTTTGGCTGGTCATCTGTGCCCCTGGTGTTGCAGGTAATAGGCGTACTTGGCCTGATACCAGGACTTGTCCTTCCCTACTGGGCTATGGCCGTGAATGATTACCTGGCAACAACTGTGCGCATCCAGACTGAACGCGAACATCAGGTTTGTACTACCGGTCCCTACCGCTATGTGCGCCACCCCATGTATGTCGGTTTACTCCTGACATCGGTTGGCGCGCCGCTGTTGTTGGGGTCATGGTGGGCGCTGCTGGTTGGCTTTTGGGCGATTGCGCTGGTTATCTGGCGCACCGCGCGTGAAGACCAAACGTTGCAGGCCGAACTGCCAGGCTACACAGACTACGCACAGGAAGTTCACTACCGGCTGCTGCCCGGCATATGGTAACAGGCCACTACTGAGTCGCCTGAAAAAAATTAACGCGGAGGCGCCACCAGAGAAAAATCCGTGTAATTCGTGTAATTCGTGGCTGCCTTCAGAATACCCATTTAAGGAGAGTAACATGACACTCGAACTCTTTTTCAAAGTTGCCTTTTTTATCATCCTCTTTAGCTTCGCTTATGTGATTACGGCTTATAGCAAAATAGCCAAAACACATGATGCTGACAAAACAGCGCGCATCAAGATGCACCATGAGCATGAAGTCCCACTCCTGCTGAAATTGCGCCAACTATTTGGGATCCCTTTTTACCTGGGACTGCTGGTGTGGACATTTGCGCCCAGCTACATGGACTGGTCGGCGCTGGCGCTGCCGGTATGGGTGCGCTGGCTGGGGGTGGGCATTGGTGTTTTTGCGATATTCCTCAATATCTGGAGTCACCGCACGTTAAGGCAGCAGTTGGGCAACGCTTTTGACCCGGTGCTGCGACTACTGGAAGTACCGGCGCTGGTGCAGAGCGGCCCTTACGCCATCGTTCGCCACCCGATCTATCTGGCATTTTTGCTCATGCAAATTTCGGTGCTGCTGCTGACGGCGAACTGGTTCATCGGCTTTTGTGGCCTGGCGATCATCATTTCGGTCATTGTCATCCGCATTCCTGAAGAAGAAAAGCTGCTGCTGAACCAGTTTGGCGACGAATTTAATGAGTACCGGCATCACACGGGCGGTCTGCTGCCCAAGCTAAAACAAAGCTGATGAATTACTACCTGGCGCAAAAAGAGAAACTACTCAAAGGACACCAACAGATGATGGAATTGGCACGGCCGTACCTGACCGAACGCTACGGCGCAGAACTGGCAGACACGGCCGTAGCCCAATCCACCATCGAATTTGAGCAGCTTATCCCCGAAATCCCTTACATCGGCGGCAAAGCTAACAGCATGACCGATACCCTGGTGCAGATGGCGACTTTACTGGCACTGTACCGCGTTTTGAAACGGCAGGGCAAACCAGTCGCCGAAATCGGCCAATTGGCGCAGGAGATGGCGCAAGCCTGGGTAGACCAATATCCACAATTCCTGCGCCGGCTGATTGGACGATACTACTTCTCCGCATTTAATCGCCGCCGGTTGGCGCAAAAAGCAGACACACTACGGCAGCAGCAGTACCCCGGCGATTTTGTGCGTGAAGTGGTGGAGGGTGGCCCAGATGATGATTTCGCCTGGGGCGTCAATTATCTGGAATGTGGCGTGGTCAAATTTTTTGCCGCGCAGGATGCAGCCGAATTTTCGCCCTTTATGTGCGAAATTGATTATTTGATCTTCCCTGCCCTGAGCATTGACCTGCAACGGACGGGCACCATTGCCCAGGGTTGTTCTCATTGTGATTTTCGGTTTAGACAGAAGCGAAAGAAATCCGATTTCTCCAAGAAATCGGATTTCTAAAATGAATATGATTTACGAATTTTCTACACTACCTACAAATAAAGTCACGGCCGTCGGCGGCAAAGGCGGCACGTTAGCCAGGCTATTTCAAGCGGGCTACCCTGTACCCGATGGTTTTGTGATTGCCCCAGAAGCATTTTTGCATGAGGGATTGCCCGATGGAGCATGGACGGCCGTACAAACCCATCTCCAGCAGTTGCGCAACGGTAACGGCCGTACCGCTTTTGCCATCCGCTCCTCTGCTGCCAGTGAAGACTCCGCCCACGCTTCCTTTGCCGGGGAGTTTGAGTCGGTGCTGGATGTGCAGCAGGATGACGACATCCGCCGCGCCATCCATGCCGTACACCAATCGGGGCAGAATGAGCGGGTGCAGGCGTACAGCCAGGCGCAAGGGCTGAACGGCCATAGCCATCAAGTTGCTGTCGTGGTGCAAAAGATGGTGCGGGCCGAGTTTGCCGGGGTGCTGTTTACGGCCGATCCCGTCAGCGGCAGCCATAGCCACATGACTGGCAATTTTGTGCGCGGCCTGGGTGATAAGCTGGTTTCGGGCGAAGTGACACCAGAAACATTTACGCTGTCTCGTCCCAAAGGCACGTATACCGGGCCGCCGGAACTGAAGCGCTACGGCCGTACCCTCTTCAAACTGGCGCAGCGATTGGAAAATGACCTGCATGGGCCACAAGATATTGAATGGGCAGTAGCCGATGGCAAAGTATATTTGCTACAAGCCCGCCCCATTACCACCATGCAGTCGTATAACCCGGCGACGGGTGAATGGAATGACAGCCTGCGCGGTGACTACCTGTGGACAAACGCCAATTTTGGCGAAGCCGTGCCCGATGTGATGACGCCGATGACGTGGTCGCTGCTGCAAATTTACGGCCGTGAAACCTTCACCATCCCCCTACCCGGCCAACATCCCCTGTTTGGCAATATCGGTGGGCGTTTTTATATGAATGCCAGCCTGGCGGCCTCTATGTTCAAAGCAGTGGGATACAGCCAGGCCAAAATTGCGGCGCAAATGCGCGAGTTTTTTGGCTACCTCCCGGAAGATGTGACCATGCCCCTCATCCCCTTTTCGCGGTGGGCGGCGTTACATGCCATCTTGAAAGCGGCGCCCACCGCTATGCGCCGGGTGCGGCGTAACCGTAAACAATTGGCCGCTTATACGGCCGTTATGCCTGCCCAGGCCGCCACTTTCCAGGCGCAAATAGACGCCGCCACCACACCGGCAGAACTGCTGGCGGTATGGCTGGAATTAGAGGCCGCTTTTCGCCAGGCCTGTCACATGTTGCAGGCAGGTACGGGGCTGTTTGAGGATTTGGTACGGCCGTTGCGCCAAAAACTGCACCAATGGACAGACGAGGAAACGGCCAATACGCTGCTCTCCGGCTTCAGCCAGGGCGGCAACCAGCTCGCCAGTTTAGGGCCGGTGGTTGGCTTGTGGCAGGTGCAGCAAGGCCAGATGAGCCAGGCCGACTATATGCAGCAGTATGGACATCGCAGCGCCCACGAATTTGAGCTTTCCTGGCCGCGTCCGGTGGAAGAGCCGGATTGGTGGACGCAGCAGCAAGCCAACCTGGCGGCGGTGGATGTGCCCGCTTTACTGGCGCGGCAAGAAGCGGAAAAAGCGGCAGCCTGGGCGCGTTTTGCCGGGCAGCAGCCGCGCCGCGCGGCCAACGTGCAAAAACAACTGGCGCAGGTGGCTGCCGCCGCCCGCAACCGGGAGGCGGTTCGTTCGGAGATTATCCGGCTGGTGGCGGTGGTGCGGCAGTTTGCCTTGCGCGCCGGGGCGTTAACCGGGCTGGGCGAGGTGGTGTTTTTTCTGCGGCTGGAAGAACTGGCGGCGGTGTTAGGCGGGGATAAGACGGCCGTCGCGCACATCCCCGTTCGCCAGCAAGCCCATGAACGGTTGGCGGCGCTGCCTGTGTATCCGGGCATTATTCACGGCCGTTTTGACCCGTATGCGTGGGCTAAAGACCCGAAGGGTTTTGGAAACCCTTCGGGTCTGGCAGCCAGCGCCGACACTATCACCGGCTTTCCCGGCGCGGCGGGCGTGGTAGAGGGGGTGGTGCGCCGGTTGGATGCGCCGGAAGAAGGGCATTTGCTGCAACCGGGCGAAATCCTGGTGACGGCGACGACGAATATTGGCTGGACGCCGCTTTTCCCCAAGGCGGGCGCGGTCATCACCGATGTGGGCGCGCCGCTATCTCATGCGGCGATTGTGGCCCGTGAATTGGGTATTCCGGCGGTGGTGGGCACGGGCAATGCCACGGCGCGGCTGAAGACGGGGGATTGGGTAAGGGTGAATGGGGGGAAGGGGGTGGTGGAATTATTGTAGGGCGATTTTGAAAATCGCCCCACAATTCGCCAGACGCGGGGTTTTTTGGTAAATGTAAGGGTATGAGCATAACCGACATGAGTGTCAACTTATACCGTAAGACGTTGAAGCGCATTCGCCCGGCACACCGGGCGACACATTGGTTGATGGGGCATGGGGTGATTCCGCTGCTGGAGCGCAGCCGGGGCTTTGGCACGATGCCGGATGATCCGTTCTGGTTTCGGCTGGAGCTGCTGACGCGGCGGCATGAACGGGAGACGATGGCGGTGTTGGATAGTCTGGTACGGCCGTCTACCATTATGCTGGATGTGGGGGCACACGTGGGTTATTATGCCCGCCGTTATGCGCCGGTTGTTGGCGGCGACGGCGGCCAGACCGCTGGCGGCCGTATCTTTGCCTTTGAACCCCATCCGCGCACGTTTGCCATGTTGCGCCGCAATGTGGGGCCTTTTGCTCAGGTAACGCCGGTGCAGGCGGCGCTGGCAGAGGTGGCGGGCACGGCCGTGTTGCACGACTATCTCATCATGTCCGCCAGCGGTTCGCTGCATTACGATGAGTCAATGGTGGCTTTGCAGCAGGCGCACGTGCATGAGGGGGATGTGGCCCCACGCATTGCCCAGGAATTCCAGCCGCAAACGTTCACCGTGCAAACCATGCCAGGCGATGATTTTTTGGCCGAACAGGGAATCAGCCAGGTGGATGTGATCAAGATGGATATTGAGGGGGCGGAGATTGGCGCACTGCGTGGACTGCGCCAGACCATTGCCCGGTCGCCAGGGCTGAAGCTGGTGATGGAATATAACCCCGCGGCGTTGCAGGCGTTTGGGCATGAGCCGGCGGCGGCGCTGGCGGAGGTGCTGGCGATGGGTTTTCAGCAGGTGCAGGTGATTGAAGCCGGTGGGGCGTTGACGGATTTGACGGGGCGGGAGGCAACGATCAAACAATTGACAACGCAGTTGATGGATCATATGGGCGTGGTGAATTTGCTGTTTAGCCGGGAGTCGTAATCCGTAATCCGTGAGCCGTAATCGGATTACGAATCACGGATTACGAATCACGGATTACGGATTACGTTCTTCCTACGACGCGCGGATTTTCTTGCCGCTGAGGGGGCAGCTAAACAAGGGAGCAAAGACACAGAAGTCAAACACGCCCGCCAACAGGGGCAGCAGGCCAATGATGGCGACGATGATGCCGGTTGTTCCACCCAGGCTAAACCAGCCCCAGGCGATCAGGGCGAGTCCCGCCACAATGCGCAAAATCCGACCAGCAGTTGAAGCCATAAATGCAATAAAGGGGTTCATTTTTTTATCTATCTCCTTTGGGTTAGACCCTAAGGGTTTCAGAAAACCCTTAGGGTCTGCATGATTAGTTCATGCGGTAACTATAGGGGATAGGTGGGAGGCTGTCGGTGACAAAGTCACATTGCGGCGCGATCTGTGAGGACGTCCAGGTCTACCAGTTCAATCCAGCCGCGTCCGGGGCGGATCATGCCCTGGCTGGCAAAATCTTCCAGAATACGGCTGATCACTTCGCGGGAGCTGCCCAGGTCGGCGGCAATCTCCTGGTGGGTGATCTGGATGGGCTGCTGAGATTGGCCCCGTTGCAGCAGCAGGCGGGCTACCCGCGCATCCATGCGGCGAAACAGCACATCATCTACCACATCCATGACGCGGGTGAGCCGCTGTGAGAAGAGGTCAAAGACAAATTCGCGCCACAGGTCATACCGGCTGACCCAGTCGCGGAATACGGCCGCGGGAATCATCACCGCTTCGGCTTCTTGTTCCACAGTGGCGATAGCGGGAAAGGTTTGCTGGCTGAGAATAGCGTTGGCGGTGAGGACGCAGGATTCACCCAGACCAAAACGATACAGCGTGATTTCGCGCCCGGTTTCACCGATTTTGTAAACCCGCACGACGCCGGAAAGCAGCAGGGCGATGGCCTCAATGCGGCTGCCCTCGGCGAATACGTCGTGGTTGGCCGGGATGCGGGCCAGGAAGGCGGCCTGCATAAATTCGCGCACCAATGGGGGGTCGGCGCGGCGCAAGACGGGCAGAGCATGGGCGATACGGTCGAATTGGGTCTGGGTAATCATGGGTTTGAGTAGCGCCAGGTGCGACGCACTTTGAAAGTGCGTCACACCTGATGGAGCTTTTTGGCTCAACTGCGTTGGAAATTGTAGCCCGTTCACCCCCACAGGCCAAAAGCCGTAAACCGTAATCTGATTACGATTCACACATCACGGATTACGCATCACGGATTACGCATCACGGTTCACGCCACGGCTTGTACCCTACCCCATAACGTTTAGAATATGGGGCGCAAACGACCACAAGTGAAAGGAACATGACAATGACCCAAATGGATGTATTGAGCGGCCGTGAACGGGAAGTGGTTGATCTTCTGCTGGAAGGCAAAAGCAATAAAGCCATGGCTGCTGCCCTCAGTATTTCTGAACGCACTGTTGAATTCCACCTAAAGAACATCTACGACAAGTTCCAGGTGCGGTCCAGAGTGGAACTGGTGCTAAAACTAGGGAATTCCACAGTTGTGGACAACGGGGAAATGGCTAAAAATGAGGACGGACCCACTTCACAAAATTGGGTTACACCATTACGAGAAGCCGTCTTATTATTCGGCAAGGAGTTAGAAACAAAAATGGCAGACACTTTCAAATCCGATGTCCAAGACGAAGGCAGCGACCTGGGAGGCGACAACCTGACCTTCTTTCAGGCGATACGCACCTGTCTCATTAAATCCGGCACGTTTCACGGCCGTGCCTCCCGGTCAGAGTTCTGGTGGTTCACATTGTTCCTCGTGCTGCTTGTCTCCGCGTTCACTTATTTGAGTGAAGCATTGGCGGGCGCCGTCCTGACTGTAATGCTGCTGCCGTGGCTGGCAGCCGGTACTCGCCGCCTGCACGACACGGGTCACAGTGGCTGGTGGCAGTTGTTCCTGTTGGTTCCGGTGGGGGGAATCGTGATAGTGGGGAGTTTGTGGGCGCTGCCGTCCAACGAAAAGTCACCCGAGGATATATTCTAAATAAAACAAGGCGTAATCTGTAAACGGACGGCCGTTTACAGATTACGCCTTGACCATGTTATAATGCCGGGCCATGCCTGAGTTTTTCAATGTTTTGCCCCCCGATGAGGCACGCGCGCTGCTGTTGGCGCAGGTGACGGCCGTGCTGCCCCCCGAAACGATTGCCACCGAAGCAGCATTGGGCAGGGTCACGGCCGTGGCCATCATCGCCCCCCACCCTCTGCCCCAGTTCCGCCGCAGCACTATGGACGGTTACGCCGTGCGCGCCGCCGACACCCACGGCGCATCCGAAAGCCTGCCCGCCTTCCTGCAAGTCATCGCCGAAATTCCCATGGGCCAGGCCGCGTCCGTCAGCCTGCAAACCGGGCAGGCCGCCCTCGTCCACACCGGCGGCATGATCCCGGACACGGCCAATGCGGTGGTGCAGGTGGAGCATACGCAGGTAGTCGGTAATCGGTTATCCGTGACCCGTGACCCGTTATCCGTCACCGGCGGACAATCTCCCAATCTCCAATCCTTCGGCAGCACTCAGGACAAGTCTCCAATCGCCAATCTCCCCTTTGAAATCGAGGTCTTCAAAGCCGTTGCTGTCGGCCAGAATGTGTTGCAGGTGGGGGAAGATGTGGCCGAGCGCGCGGTGATATTGCCCGCCGGGCATTGGTTACGGCCGCAGGATTTGGGTGGGCTGCTGGCATTGGGTATTATGCAGGTAGCGGTGACCCGGCAACCGCAGGTGGGCATTCTGGCTACCGGCGATGAGGTCGTCTCACCTGAACAAACGGCGGGGCCGGGGCAAATTCGGGACATCAATAGCTACACGGTAGCGGGCATGGCACGGCAAGCGGGGGGCATTCCCATTTTGGGCGGCATTATCGCCGATGATTTTGAGGCGCTGTATACGGCCGCTGCCAACCTGCTGGCTGCCTGCGACATGCTCGTCCTCTCCGCCGGGTCGTCGGTGAGCGTGCGCGATATGACGGTGCAGGTCATCGAGAAGCTGGGCCAACCAGGGGTGCTGCTACACGGCGTGGCTACCCGCCCCGGCAAACCGACGATTGTGGGCGCGGTAGGGGGCAAGCCGGTATTGGGGTTGCCGGGCAACCCGGTCTCAGCCATGATCCAGTTTGATATGTTTGGCGTTCCGGCGCTTTACCGGCTGCAAGGGATGGATGACATGCCGCGCCAGGGGGTGGTGTGGGCCAGACTAAGCCAGAACATTGCCAGCGAAAGCGGCCGTGAGGATTATGTACCCACCCGCCTGGCAGATGGCCCGGATGGGCTGGTGGCGACGCCGGTTTTTGGCAAGAGCAATCTGATTTATACGCTGGTGAATGCCGATGGCCTGATTAAAATACCTCTGAACAAAAACGGCTTACAAGCCGGCGAATGGGTACACGTGCGGATATTTTGAGGAATTATGAATTATGAATTAGGAATTATGAATTAGGAAGGGGTCGTTTCACCCCCTCACCTGCTCACTCCTCACCTGCTCACCCCCTCTCTTCATTCCCCGCCGGGAGTTCAAAATAAAACTCGCTGCCCTGGCCTTCGGCGCTGATGACACCGACACGGCCGTTCAACTTATCCATAATGCGGCGGACGATAGACAGCCCCAGGCCAAAGCCTTCCACGCGCACTTCGTTCAGACGCACGAATTCGGTGAAGAGAACGGCTTGCTTTTCGGGGGAGAGGCCGGCCCCGTTGTCGCGCACCCAATAACGCACCATGCCGTCTGGCTGCACGGCCGTGCCCAATGCCAACAGAGGTGGCTGCCCACCGTATTTCAGAGCATTGCTCATATAGTTGACCCACACTTCTTCCACCCAGGGCGCGTAGCCGACGGCCGTGGGCCATTGTTCCGGCAACTGCACCGTCGCCTGATAATCTCCCATCATCAGCATCAGCCGATCCTGTGCTTTAGCAATGATCTGTTCCATGTCCAATGAGGAAACGCGGACATCTTGTTTGCGCACACTGGCCAACAGCAGCAGCTCATCAATAATGTTCACCCCGCGATAGCCCGTATTCTGGACTTTCTTCAGATAATTCACCATCTCTTGCGGTACATCGTCGGCATATTGCAGCAGCACAAAATCTATCAGGCCAATCACCAGCGCCAGCGGATTTTTGAGGTCATGGGCAACAGTATGAGCAAAAGCGTCCAGTTCGGCCACCTGCTCACGCAGATCACGCTGCAATTTGTAGAGGGTGATGTGGCTGCGCACCCGCGCCATCACTTCTTCGGCCTGGAATGGCTTCGCCACGTAATCCACCGCACCCAGGGTAAATGATTTCACCTTGTCATGCACATCATCCAGGGCGCTGATAAAAATGACGGGGATTTCACGGGTGCGCTCGTCTGCTTTTAAGAGGCGGCACACTTCATAGCCGTCCATTTCCGGCATCATAATATCCAGCAAGATGAGGTCTGGGGGGTTAGATTGGGCAACAGAGAGGGCCATACGGCCGTCACGCGCCGGGCGCACCTGGTAGCCAGCATTGCCTAACAATCCGGCCAACAACCGCAAATTAGCCGGGGTATCATCCACAATCAAAATGGTGGCAGGAAGGGGGGAAAGCAGGTGATCATTCATAGGTAGGGTTATTGGGTAATTGGGTAATTGGGTAATTACTCAATCACTCAATTACTTCTTCCGTCTGCAAAAGCCCCAAGATTTTACCGTATTCAAAATCATCAGCCAGCCGTTGTAATTCATCGGCCAGCGCCGGATTGTAGGCATGTACGGCCGTGACCAATTTTTCTATTTGCTCCATATCCGCCTGGGAGGTGGCCTGCCGCAGTTGGGTAAGCAGCATCGGCGGCAGGGTGGGGGGTTCCGCCTCCTGACCATTTGCGCCCACAATAGCAGGTACGGCCGTGTCCACCTCAGTTGCTTCTGCATAGAGATACTGCACCGCCAGATGCTTTTGAATGGTCTCCAAAATGTAACTCGTCTGCACCGGTTTGCGGATAAAGTCACTGCAACCCGCCCCCAAAATCGCCTCACGTTCGTGGCTAAAGGCGCTGGCGGTGATAGCAATGATGACCGGTTTTTGGCCGTCGGCCTGCCCCAAGATGGTGCGGGTGGCTTCGTAACCATCCATTTTGGGCATATGCATATCCATCAAAATAAGCTGAGGCTGCCACACATGCCATGCTTCAACCGCGGCTTTGCCATCGGCCACTTCATCCACCACAAAACCCAACGGTCGTAACAATTCCACCAAGACCTGCCGATTCTCCCAGTTATCATCCACCACCAACACGCGCGTCTCTGGCTGGTCTGGCGCCAGACCAACAATCTGCAATGGCGCTGCCTTCGTGCGTTCATCGGCGCCTTCATCGGGTTTTATGTGAATGGTAAACTCAAAAATAGCGCCGTGCCCTGGTTCATTATTGACATTGCGCACGGTCATATCGCCGCCCATCAGCCGGGCAAACTGGCGGCTAAGTGTGAGACCTAAGCCGGTGCCTTCATTAGACTGGATGCCGGCTTTGGCGCGCACAAAGGCTTCAAACACCTTATCCAGTTCATCCGATTCAATACCCGGCCCGGAATCTTCCACGGTGAAGTGCAACAGGTGAATGGGCGCCGAGGACACGGCCGTGCCCGATTCATACTGCACCTGCAAACGCACCTGCCCTTGTTCGGTAAATTTCAAAGCGTTATTCAGCAAATTGATCAATACCTGCCGCAGTTTCGTCTCGTCGGCGATAATCATCGGCGGCATATCGGCATCAACATCCATGATCAACTGCACGTTCTTCTCTTTTGCCCGCAGCCGGAACATGCTTTCCAACTCTTCCATCATGGCGTACAGATGGAATGGCCTTTCGTGCAAGGTCATGCGCCCCGCTTCAATTTTGGACATATCGAGTACCTGGTTGATCAAGGTCAGCAAATGCTCACCGCTGTGCAGAATAATATCCAGATTATTGCGGTCCTTTGGGCCGACCTGGTTGCGACGCACCATCAATTGCGCAAACCCCAAAATGGCGTTCAGGGGAGTGCGCAGTTCATGGCTCATATTTGCCAGAAAAGCACTTTTGGCACGGTTGGCCGCTTCGGCCGCTTCTTTAGCGGCCTGCAATTCGGCCTGGGCGCGTTTACGCTCATCAATTTCCTGCTCCATCTGACGCAGCGTTTTTTCAAGTTGGGCGGTCATGTCATTAAAATGATCACCCAATGTTTGCAGTTCATCACCGGAATAAATGTACACGCGCTGGCTCAAATCTCCCTGGCGCACATGTTCGGTGGCGGCAATCATTTGTTGCAATGGTTCGGTAATGGAACGGCTGACCAGCAGCGCCAACACCAGCCCAAACAGGGCTACCCCCATCGCCACCACAATGCCCTGCTGCCGTACGGCCGTGAGCTTTTTCGCCAGCGGCGCTGTCGGCAGCCCAATACTGACCGCGCCAATTTTCTCAGCGCCCACAATCACCGGCTCACCAGCGATCAATTGGTCATCTTGCCACACATAAATGGGGGATTCGCCGGCCAATAACACTTTGCCAAAGATGTCCGGCTCCCGGTTAAAACGGTCATCGAGATTGATAGCGTCGGCAATAATCCGGCCCTCGCGGTCATAATAACGGCCGTGTGTCACCACCTGAAAATCGCCTAAATCTCGCATCACATCGGAAAGATAATCGGCTTCCAAAAAATACAAAGAATCGGCGCCACTGGCAGCCAATGTATTAAGCAGCAGTTCCGCCTGCTGTTCCAATTCTCCCTGAAAATTATGGCGTTCCCGGTTCACGGTTAACGTGGTGATAACCGTGACAACTATCACAATGATGAGGGTAATAATGAGGGTAAGTTTGAGGGCTAACGGCCGTTGCCACCTGAATCTTAGACGCATACCAATACTCTAGCAGAAAACAGTCAATGCATAAATAGCGCCAGGCAAGGGAGCAGAACCGCTTGCCTGGCGCAACTCAACTGTTTATTGCTCTGCCTGCACCAACTCATATAGCTGGCGCATACGCGCCAGTTCCACCTCCGCCCCTTCTTCAAACTCTGCAAATTCCGTCGTCTGGAACTTTTCCAGCGCCGCCCGGCCCTCTTCCGATTGTTCCATTTCCAACAGCGCCGTGCGAATGGCCGACACCAGGGCCACATCCATCCCGGCGCGCACCAACACCATCTGCCGGGGCACATCTTCCGTAGCCGCAATAATTTTTAACTGCGCCTGAGTGTCCGCTGGCAAACGCGAAAAGGAGACATTGTCCACCACGCCTGCCGGAACTTTACCACTAATAACCCATTGCACGGTCGTATCATCGGCTGTGCTAAAAACATAACCTATCTCATCGGCGGCTACATCACTTTCCGGCGTAGATTTCAATACCGGGTTCATGCTCATCTCAACCAGATGAGACAATGGCAGCATGTATCCAGAGGTTGAAAAAATCTCCTCAAAAGCCACCATCTTCCCCACCAGATCATCCAGGCTGTCTATTTCACTATCTTTGGGCACAAAAAAGACGGAGTGATATTCAGGCACACCAAAGCGGAACCGGCGCAAAATGGGGGTGGCGCCGGTTTCATCGCTGATGACCAACACCGGATAGGGGCTGTCAAAATAAATGTCCACTTCGCCATCGTTTATCCACTGGATCATCGTGTCCAGGTCAGGGGCAATTTTGACCGTACCGCCAGAAATACCCATATCGGCCAACTGTGCTGCCAGATAATCGGCTGTGGGTTGGGTGCCTCTGATTGTTTCGGCGGCTTCATCAGAAATATCACCCAAAACAAGTGTGCGCCCGGCAGGCACGGCCGTTGCTGCCTCAGGCGTCGGCGTCGCTTCTGATCCACAAGCCGCCAGTACCAATACAACTACCATAAGCAAAACTATTTTTCGCCACATAATTCAATCTTCATGCCTCCTGTAAAATTGTGATGAGTTGTTGTAAGCGTTCAGCCCCGCTGGAGACCAGACAGGTTTTTAGCCTGTAAAGCCTCAAGTTGAACGGGTAAAAAACCTGTCAGGTCTGAATGGTTACGGGTTGTGAAGGTTTGCTTGTAAAAACCTCTCGCCATTTTGCCATGAAAAAATGGCCGCGTGTGTGAAGAAGTACCAAACGCCTTCTATCATATCTCCATCACCATTTCAAGAGAATGGGGGATGTGTCCTAGACCTGACAGGTTTTCTGAAACCTGTCAGGTCTGCGTCTGCAAGCAAGTCAGGTTCTTCTCGTGGAATCCAGGTGACGCCGGGCACGGTTTTGGCGCACAACGGCGGCCATGTATATGGGCGCGCCTAACAACCCGGAGCCGCGCTCCAGGGCAAACACCAGCAGAGAAAGCGCCACCGCTTCGCCCGGCGTCAGCCCGGCTGGGGCAAATAACAAGAGCGACAACTGTTCACGTACACCCAGACCGCCAATGGAAGGCATCAGCGTCGCCAGCGCCATCAACGGCGTGGTGTAAAAATAGACAGAGACGGGGACATCATAACCAAGCGCTTTGCCCGCACACCACCACCAGCCAATCTGCATCAGGTTAAAAAGCACAGACACCGCCAATGCCGCGCCAATAGCGCGCCAGCCGCAGGCAGCCACGGCCGTCAATACCATCTCGATTTTGCGCCAAAACGGCCGTAGCCTATCTGGAACCAAACGCCCCACCTGCCGCACCAGGCCCCCTTGCAGCAAGACCATCCCACCAACCAGCCCCACCACACAAATCACCACAATTTGCGCCAACAGCGCCGTGGGGAAATAAGCCGGGCGAAAAGGCAGCGCCACCAACGCCAACATGAATAAGGCCAGCAGCCCCGTCAGCCGATCCACAATGACCGTACCCGCCGCCACATCGGCAGGCACATCCTGCGCCGCTTCCACCGCCCGCACCACATCGCCAGCCAACCCGGAAGGCAGCACCGAGTTAAAGAAACCGGCGGCAAAATAAAGCTCCACCAGGCGGCCAAAACGCACCGTAGCGCCCAATGCCACCAACAAGAACCGCCAACGATAAGCCCGCAGCACGACACTGGCGTTTACCAAACCAAAAGCCAGCAGCACCCACCCCCACTGCGCCTGACCAATGGCAGCCACGATCTGACGCACATCAACTTCTCTAAACACCAGCAGAAGAGCAACGGCCGTAACGCCCAGTTTGATGAATGTGCCCGCATATTTGCGCATAAAACTGTAATCCGTGAGCCGTAATCCGTGAACGGCAATCGGTAACAAAGGCGTCATTCTAACCTCACCACGCCAGCCTGTCACTTTTGGAATTATGAATTATGAATTATGAATTATGAAGAGAGAGACATCGCTGACCCCATTACCTTGCCACCCTGTTACCCACTCATATAATCCACCCGGTATGGCGACATGGCGCAACACACCGGCTACCTGGACGGCCGTTCCCAAACGGCTCTGGGCCGTCCCCCTCATCCTCCTCTTCTTCTGGCTGGCGCTCAACAGCATGGTGCTAGACAGCCCCACCATGGATGAACAAAACCACCTGGCGCGGGGCATCGCCTTTGTCCGTTCCGGCGACCCTCGTCTCAGCCTGGAACACCCGCCGCTTGTCAACAGCCTCAGCGCCCTACCGCTGCTAACTCTACCCGATGTGGTCGTTCCCTTTGACCACCCCAGTTGGACGGAGATGTCGCCGCCAGACATCTACTGGTACGTCTTTGCTGAGGAGTTTCTGTGGCGCGCCAACCAGGATGTGACCCGCATGATTTTTCTGGGGCGGCTGCCCATCATTTTTTTGACCCTGGGGTTGGCGCTGGTAGGCTACCATTTTGCCCGCGAACTGTGGGGACGTAACGCGGGCTTGTTGGCGTTGTTCCTGCTGCTATTTGAGCCAAATATCCTGGCGCACGGCCGTCTTATTACCACCGACCTGGGCGGCGCCCTTTTCAGTTTTCTGGCCTTCTACCTGTTGTGGCGGCTGTGGCAAACGGCCGTGTGGAATTGGCGGCGCTGGCTCTGGGCCGGCGTGGCGGTGGGGCTGGCTTTTGGCAGTAAACTCTCCACCCTCGGCTTTTTGCCAATCTGGTTTGTACTGGCCGTTTTACCTTTGTATCCACCCCAACCTCACCCCTATTGGCAGGCGGCGGCGCGACGGATATTGCAGTTGGGCACGGCCGTTCTCCTGGCGCTGTTTGTTACCTGGGCCATCTTTGGTTTTGAATGGGGGCCGTTCCGTTTTCCCTCAGAGACAATGCAATTCCTGAATAATACCAGCGGCCCTATGCCCACCTTCTGGGCCGGGCTGGATCAAATTCTCAACGTCAGCCGGGGTGGGCGCGCCGCCTTCCTGCTAGGCGAATTTTCCGATCAAGGCTTTCTGCTTTACTTCCCTATCGCCTTCCTGGTCAAAACGCCGCTCGCCATTCTCATTGCCCTGCCGCTGGCAACGGCCGTGCTGCTCTGGCGACGGCAAACCCGGCAGCAGGCGCTCTATCTGCTCATTCCCGCCCTCTACTACTTTGCCCTCAGCATGTGGAGCGGCGTCAACATCGGCTACCGCCACCTGCTGCCCATGCTGCCCCTGCTGTTGGTGCTGGTCAGCGGGTTAGCAGGTGGCAGGTGGCAGGTGGCAAGTAAGTCCGATTACCGATTACCGATTACCGATTACCGATCACGGTTCACGGTTCACGGATTACGGATTACGCTCTTCGCCCTTCCCCTCCTCCTGCTGCTGGAAACCCTTACCATCCACCCGCACTACCTCAGCTTCTTCAACGCCGCTGCCGGTGGCCCACAAAACGGGCCACGTTTGCTCTCCGATAGCAACGTGGACTGGGGGCAAGATTTACGGCGGCTACAACTCTGGATGGCCGAAGAGGGGGTGGAATCGGTGAAACTGGGCTGGTTTGGCACGGCCGTGCCCGCCTACTATGGTCTGCAATATGAACCGCTGCCCGGCTTCCCCCGTCCCGAATTTTATTCACTGTGGACTACGCCGCCGTTTGATCCGGCGCAGCCCGAACCGGGCATCTACGCCATCAGCGCCAGCAGCCTGTGGGAGTCCCATTGGGCGTCCAAGAATGTCTATCCCTGGTTCCGGGCGCGTGAGCCGGATGACCGGGTGGGCTATTCGATATGGATATATGAAATTAGAGATGAGAGATGACACAATCTCCAATCTCTAATCTCCAATTTCTCAGATGACACGAGAAAAATGGCTTTTGGTCGGTATCTTACTGCTGGCGGCGGCATTCCGGCTGGTGGCGCTGCGGGATGTTCCGCCCGGCTTATCCCAGGATGAAGTGCTGGACGCCGGCATGCCTGCCTTTATCCTGGTCGGCAACCATGCCCTTTTCTTCCGGGAAGGCTATGGGCACGAACCACTGTATCACTATTGGGGCATCCCCTTCTACCTGACATTGGGTGAAAATTATTTGCAGGCGCGGCTGGCTTCCGTCTTTTTGGGGATGCTGCTGGTGGCGGCCACGATGCGCTGGGCGAAACGGGAGTTTGGCATGGTCACGGCCGTGACTGCCGGGCTGGGTCTGGCCGTTTCCTGGTGGCCGGTCATCTTCAGCCGCGTGGGCATTCGCCCCATCATGGAGCCGCTGTTCCTGGTGGGGGCGGCCTGGTTCTGGTCAAAGCGCCCCTGGTTGGCCGGGCTGCTGCTGGGATTGAGCCTTTACACCTATACCGCCGCCCAGGTGATGTTATTCTGGCCTGTGTTGTTGACGGCCGTCCTGCTCATCACCCAGCGCCCACAGTGGCGGTCCACACTAAAACGTGGCGCGGTGGTGCTGGGCACGGCCGTGCTGGTGGCCTTGCCGCTTTATCTCACCTGGTGGGCCGATCCATCGCTGTTGCAACGAGTGGATCAATTGGGTGGGCCGCTAGATGCTTTACGCCAGGGCGATCCGCAGCCCATTCTGGCGGCAATGGTGGCGACCGCGGGTGTTTTCAGTTTCAGCGGCGACCCACGGGGCACGTATGGCCCACCGGGACGGCCGTTGTTTGATTGGCTCACGGCCGTGTTCTTTTATGCCGGGCTGCTCATCACCCTCTGGCGAATTCGGCTCTTCCCTTACGCGCTGCTGCTCACCTGGCTGCTGGTCGGGCTGCTGCCCAGCGTCCTCACCCCGCAAGCCCCCAGCACCATCCGCCTGATTGGCGCATTACCAGCCGTGTTTGTGGTGCTGGGCGTGGCGGTTTCGGTAATCAGTAATCGGTTATCGGTTATCGGTAAAGAACAACCGATTACCGATAACCGATTACTGATTACCCTCTTCTTTTTGCTCGTGCTGCTGCTCAACATGGGCCGCACCGTGCGTGATGGCTTCATCCAGTGGCCGCAGGCGGTGGAGACACGGCTGAACCATTACCAGGCGGTTTTGCTGGACATCGCCCGTTATGAACAGACCCAACCAACCGGCGACATCATCATTGCCGATTCGTTTTTTGAGCAGATTGACGCGGAATCGTGGCAGCGCACGGCCGTGCCCCCCACCGAGGCCCGTTGGATTCAGGCCGGGGCGGGTGTGGCCGGGGCGATGGTGTTCACGGGGGATGGCAACGGCCGTCTTTACGTGCCCGAATACGCCCCCCTCTCCCCCAAACTACGCCAGCTACTGCACCTGCCAGACGCACCCCTCTACCAAAGCCTAAACAAACCGGGGTTCGCCGTATTTGACGCGCCCCCCTTGCCCGACCTGTCTCTGCTGCCGGAACCCATCACATTCGGCGAGCGAATCACATTAGAGGGATATGAGCTTCTATCGCCGGTTTTACCGCTGGATGGCGGACAAACAATCTACCTGGTTACGCGCTGGCGCGTCAACCAATCGCTGCCACCCCATCTCACCGCGTTTGTGCATTTACTCAACGCCCAGGGGCAAATTGTGGCCCAGCATGATGGCTTTGACGCCGCTCCTACTGCCTTACGCACCGGTGATCGGCTGGTTCAACTTCACCCCCTGGCAGTGCCCGATGACAATGGGCCGTTTACTTTGCAGGTTGGCCTGTACACATTGCCTGATGGTCAGCGGTTGACACACCCCGGCAACCCGGCCGATGTTTTCATCCTCACCTCCGACCTGCACTTTGACGGTAACTAGCGGTACGGATATGATCCCTGCGTTTCGGAACATTAGCTACATTCTGGAGGATGGAAATAAGGATATGCAAGAGATACATCACAAAGACAGGCGATTGGCGGTAGTGGTAACGGCCGTTGCCGCCATAGGGTTGTTGCTGTTGTTGGTACAGGCATTGGTCACGGCCGTGGCCGCTGCCGGTGACAGCCACTCTCCCCAAACACAATCAGTTGCCCAGGTAGTAACCCCCACCGTTACGTTTGACGAAGCGCTGGCGGCTTATATTGCCGGGCACACCATACAAGCCCCGGTCGGCGAACCAATCTATGGCGCGGCCTGGTCGGGCGAAACGATGCACATCAGTTACCCTGGTGAAACCGTTAGTTATATGCTCGTCCTCAGCAATACCGGCAACACCACCGACACATTTGACATCACCTATACGGCCGGCTGGGGTACCAGCCTGTCCACCAGCGTGGTCACGCTAACGGCCGGCGCCGGCGCGCAGATACAGGTAGATGTAGACATTCCCGGTTCAGCCAATGAGGGAGACAGCGATACGGCCGTAGTCACCGCCACCTCACAAGGCCAGATTACAACCACGGCTGCCATTACCTTAACCACACTGGTGCAGGATAGCGTGGTTTATTTACCTCTCATTGCCAAACCGGTGCCACCGCCAACAGGCGCGCCTGCTCTGTCCGCCACCCGGCCCAATAGTTCCAACCACTGGCAAATGAACTGGACATTGGACGGCTACCCTTACCTGAGCGGTTATCAACTTCAAGAATCACAAAGCGCCACGTTTGCCTCTGGCGTTACCACCATTGACCTGGGCACCGTCAACACAAAACTCATTGATACCCACCAGCCATCACCGAACAATGAATATTACTACCGCATTCGTGCATTTGGCGGTGGGCAGTACGGCCCCTGGTCAAACGTCGTCCGGGTAGTCAGCGCCTATTACGATGAATTTACCAACAACCAAACTGGTTGGTCTGGCCCAACGCTGAAGGAAGCATTGCGCCGCCTGACGTTCCTGGAGGAAATTGACTCCTGGTATGAACAGACAGACCAGACCGGCTGGCTTATCCTGCGGGTGGAAGATTCCTGGGATTGGGCCATTGCCAGCCCCATGAAACCGGCGCCGGCGGTGCCGTATTCCATCGAGTTCCGTTCCCGTCCGGCTAACCTGGGCAACCTGGTTTCTCATGGTGTGGTGTTTGGCGGCGACTGGAACGGTCAGCCATGCCCGGATTGGTCTACCTATCAGGGTTTATATGCCCATACCAACTGCTTCAATCACTTCTATAACACCAACCTGATCTGGTACAGCGACACAAACATGCGCCTGTTGTGGGAACGGGTAGATGCCCTTGTCTTCTGCCCCACTTGTGGGGGCAGCCCTCTGAAGCGGTTAGGCGACATTGGTAACAACATCGTCGAGTTAGTCTACAATGCCAGTGATTGGAATAATTACCGCATTGAAGTACGGCAAACCGACATCAAATTCTTCGTAAATAACGACCTGCGTTTTGTCTATAACTCCGGCGCCACGCCCTGGACCATGGGGCCATACTTTGGCGTTTTTGCCTCAACGGATGAATACAGCAATTCCACCGGACGCTTTGAATACATCAAAGTGACGCCGCTGGATAATTAGGATCAGGTAGAAACCGGTTTTTTTTCAAAAATCCGGTTTCTAAGCTGGCAGAACCTCGGAGGGAAGCGATGGCTCCTTCCGAGGTTTTGTTGTTTGTGGGAGAGGTTGGTGGTGAAACGCTTCCTGGGAATACAGCCATTGTGGTGGGGCACGGCCGTGCTGCTGCTCATGTTTGCCCTCTCCCTCACCAGCATGGCAACCCTCGGCCCTACCTTTGACGAACAAGGCTTTCTTGTGCGCGGGTTGGCTTATGTGCGCGGTGAAAACCGGCACATGCGCGTGGGGCATCCACTGGGGCTGAATGCACTCAACGCCTCCCTGTTAGCCGGGGACGAAAGTATCAACCTGCCAACAGACGATCCCTCCTGGCAAGAAACCGGCTTTCATCGCCCGGCCGAGTTGTTCCTCTGGGAAATTGGCAATGATGTTACCCACATTCTGTTTCTGGCGCGGCTGCCCACCATCTGGTTAGCCATGCTGTTAACAGCGGTGGTGGGGCGCTGGGCCTGGCAAATGTCACGCCGCCGCTGGGCCGGTTTGCTGGCGCTCACGCTGATCGCGCTTGACCCCAACATCCTGGCCAACGCCCAGTTAGCCACCACCGATTTGGGGCTGGCGCTGGGCGCAGCATTGGCCGGGTTCAGCTTGTGGTGGTATTGGACACGGCCGTCCGCCCTCAACGCCATCCTGGCCGGTATTGGCTTTGGTCTGCTCCAAAACACGAAATTTACGGCCGGGCTGTTTGTGCCTCTCTTTACTTTAGTCATCGTGGCCGGCGTGTTGACCCAATGGCGACATCACCGGCAAAACAATCGCCCCTTTCCCTGGCGCGTTGTTTTTATCTTTGTTCTGCTCTATCCCCTGACAGCTTTTTTGACTTTGTGGGCAGCTTATGGCTTCCAGGTAGGTGCGCTGCCTGCCAACCTGCCGACCATGCCCCAGTTAGCCGGGCTGACCATACCGCTATCCCATCATGTGGAACAGCTATTAGACATTGGCGGACGGCTGCAAGTGGAGACGCCCGCTTTTTTGATGGGACAATACAACAGCACTGGCTGGTGGTATTACTTTCCGGTTGCCTTCCTGCTCAAGACCCCCTTGCCCACATTGGTGTTGTTGGTCACGGCCGTCATCCTGCGCCTGGTTTATTATGTGTCCAAAGTTCGAAGCCCGAAGTCCGAAGCTCCATTACCGACTTCGGATCACGCATCACGCATCACGCATCACGCCCCCCCCTTCTTCAACGACACCGCCCTGCTCATCCCTGCTTTTGGTTATTTTGCCATTGCCCTGACCAGCGAGATCAACCTGGGGTATCGTCATTTGCTGCCGGTGCTGCCGTTCACGGCCGTGTTCATTGCCCACACCTTTGCCGCCGCTCGATTACCGATTACCGATTACCGATTACGGTTCACGGCTTTTGCCACGCTCACCCTGCTCACCCTCATCGCCCTCTGGATTCATCCCCACTATCTGAGCTATTTTAACGTGCTGGCAGGCGGCCCAGACAATGGCTGGCGCTATCTGGTGGACAGTAATTTGGATTGGGGACAGGACTTAAACAGGTTGAAGGAGTGGATGGAGGAAAACGGCGTAGACCAGGTGTGGCTGAGCTATTTTGGCGAGGCGCGACCCGAATATTACGGCATTGCTTATAAGGGATTGGACAGTTGGCCGCCCCGTTTAATGAATCCGGCGGCACGGCCGTACTACCCGGCCAACCCCGCGCCTGGCATCTATGCCATCAGCGCCACCAACCTGCAAGGCGTCCACTTTGCCAACCATGACCAGTTTGCCTGGCTCCGCCAGCAGGAACCAATTGCCAAACTGGGCTACAGCATCTTTCTCTATGAAGTTCCGGCAACCGGCGGGCCGGTGGATGTGGTACTGGCAGGTTTACAGCTTGATGAGATCACGCCGGGCGATTATGCCCAGTTTAACAGTAATGATGTGACACCGCGCTGGGTTGACCCAGCAACGGCCGTGATCGTGCCCAATTCCCCACGCGGCTGGCTGGTGTTGGCTCAGGATACGGCCGTTGCCCCTGCCATTGCCAGCCTGATCGCCTCCTGGCCGCTGCGCCTGGAACGGGATAACTACATCTTTTACCAGATACCACCGCTGGTTGTACCAACCGTAGAGCCGATGACCCGGTTTGCTCTGGATGAGGGGAGTATTGGCCTGGTGAGTGGGTTTGTGGGCACGGCCGTGCCCGGCCAACCCCTGCTCATCAACACCGCCTGGCAGCAAAAGGGTGGCCCACAACCCATCAAGATATTCATCCATGTGCTAAACGAAAATGGCGACATCATTGCCCAATGGGATGGCCTGAACGTGGCCTGGGAAGGCTGGCAGCCCGGCGATGCCCTGCTGCACAGCCATGCCATCCCCTTGCCTGCCGACCTGCCCGCCGGGCAATACGAAGTCCGTATAGGCCTCTACCACCCGCAAACCGGCCAACGCTGGCAGACGGAAACAGGGTTGGATCATGTCGTTTTGGGGAACGTTGAGATTGGTGATTAGAGATTGAGAGATTGCCATGCCTGAGCCATCACCCCCTCGCCCCATCACCCCATCACCTGCGCACCTGCTCACCGTTCTCCTCCTCATCCTGGCGCTGGCGGCCGCTCTCCGTTTCTGGCGGCTGGCAGAAATGCCACCCGGCTTCTACCACGACGAAGCGTACAATGGGCTAGATGCGCTGTCGCTGGTGCAGGGCAAAACGTTCCCCCAATTTTATGAAGGGTGGGAACTATACCAGTACGACGCCCACGCGGAGCGCCCCCCCCAGGAAACGAGATGGCCGATCTTTTTTGAGGGGAATTACGGCCGTGAACCTCTGCACCTCTACCTGATGGCCCTCAGCGTCAAGTTGTTTGGCGCCACCCCTTTTGCCATCCGCGCCGTGCCCGCATTTTTCGGTGTGTTGGCCGTGTTGACCACCTTTCTGGCAGCCAAAGCATTATTGGGGATTGGCGATTGGAGATTGGAGACTGGGAGATTAGAAGATCACGCATCACGCATCACGCATCACGCATCACGCTCCACCCATCACGCATCACCCATCACGCATCATCGCTTACCGATCACCATCCTCACCCCCCTCGTCGCCGCCTTCACCCTGGCTATCCTCTTTCCTGCCGTCCACTTCAGCCGTTTTGGCCTGCGCATGATGGTCTTTGTCTTCATCGAAACGCTGGCCATTTACTGCTTCTGGAAGGGCATAAACAGGTGCAAGTGGCCGGTGACAGGTGGGCCGGTGGCAGATGTCATGTCTCCCCCTCACCGCCTCAGCCTTTCACCTCATCATCTGCTCAGCGCCTCAACGCTCTGGTTCATCGCCGCCGGTTTTCTGCTGGGATTGGGCGTTTACACCTATGCTGCCGGGCGGCTACTGCCGCTGCTGTTCATCTTGTTTGTGCCCTTCTGGTTTTGGCGGGATCGGGCCGCGCTGCGGCAGCATGGTTTGAACGTGATCTTGATGGCGGGCACGGCCGTTGTCACCGCCCTGCCCCTCCTCCTTTACTTCTGGCGCTACCCCTACTTTTTTGTCTTTCGCATGGCTTACGTCAGCAACCGGGGGGTTGGCGCCGTGGCAGGCAAACCCTGGCTGACCTGGCTGACCAACGTCTGGCGTGTGGTCGCCGGGCTGTTCTGGCAGGGTGAAACCCATTTGCGCCACAATTTACCGGGACGGCCGTACCTCGACCTCCTGCAAGCGATCTTCTTCCTCACCGGCATCATCACCTCTCTCAGACACCTTTTCCATCCCCGCCTGGTTTTCCTCTACCTCTGGCTGCTGGTGATGCTGCTGCCCACCGTTCTCAGCGGCGACGCCCCCCACTTTGGCCGCATGTCCGGCGCTGCCCCTGTCATTGCTATTTTTGTGGGGTTGGGCGTGGATTGGAGCATTTCCGTAATCCGTAAACCGTTATCCGTCAGCCGTAAACAGAGAGGAGACGCCGGGTCACAGATTACGAGTTACGGGTTACGCATCACGCTATTGGTCTTAATGCTCCTCACCCTGCTGATCAGCGCCCTGTGGACGACCTATGACTACTTTTGGCGCTACGGCCGTCATCCCCAACTGGCGGCCGATTTTTACCAGCCAGAGTGGCAGATGGGCCAGTTTGCTGCCTCATTTGGCGAAGATACGGTCATCTATCTCACCCCTACCCAGGAGGAACTGGCTACCCTTTACTTTGCCCTGGGTGGCCCGGAGCGGCTGCAAAATTATGCCGGGGAAGAGGGCGCCATTCCGCTGGGTATTCCGGGGCGAGAGACGTTGTATCTGGCACGGCCGTGGGCCGCTACCAGCCTGCAAAATTTGCAAGCTACCTTTCCCGATGGCCTATGGGGTACACCTGGCGATGATTACATCCCTTTCATCGTTCCGGCCACAGCGCCAAGGCTGTTAACAGAACATAGCAGTGATCACCGGTTTGGCGAGCAGATTCGGTTGGTCGGTTGGACGGTAGAAAGCGGGGAGGAGGACACGGCAGTGACCCTCATCTGGGAAGCGCTGGCCGACATCCCCCAAGATTACACCGCCTTCGTCCACCTCATCGGGCCAGACGGCGCCCCCGCCGCCCAACTCGACCGCCAGCCCGGCGGCCATCCCACCAGCAGTTGGCGGCCCGGCGAATGGGTCATGGACACCTTCGTTATCCCCCTGCCCCCCGACCTGCCCGCAGAAGCATTGGAAATTCAAACCGGCTTTTACTACCTGCCCACCCTGGAACGGCTGGGAGAAGCGGCAATACTTGGTAATCGGTGATCGGTATTGGGCTTTCGACATGGAGGCGAACCATCCGTACAATAGAGGCACAACACTTCCCCTGCGCAAGGCGCGAAGGATGATCCCGATGGAAATAAAACCGTTAACGGCCGAACATATTCCCCACATCCCCGCTGTCATCTCCGGCTACCAGACCGGCGAAATTTACCAGGTAACGTACACGGAAGGGGAAATGGAAACGGCCGTTACCCTGCGTCTTGTTGCCCTGCCCCAAACCCTGAACAAACGGTTCCCGCCTCTGGATGAACATGATCTGGCCCGCTACCAACTGATGCCGGCACAAGGATTCTCTTTTGGTTTGTTCAATCTCGATGTACTGGTTGGCATAGCCCTGGCCGAACCGATGCACTGGAACAACAGCCTGTGGGTATGGGAATTCCACATCGCCGGTGGGTATCGCGGCGAGGGCTGGGGACGGCTGCTGATGACCAGAGTGATCGCCCAGGCGCAGACCGCCGGACTACGCACCATCGTCTGCGAAACGCAAAATACCAATGTGCCCGCCATTCGCTTTTACCGGCGCATGGGTTTCCGCGTGGAAGGCATAGACATCTCCTACTACAGCAACAACGACCTGAACCCTGACCGCGAAGTGGCGGTATTTATGAAGCGGAGATTGGAGATTGCAGATTAGGAGATCCCATCTCCCCATCTCTAATCTCTAATCTCATCTCCCTTGTTATTTAAGGAACAAGAAGTTGATCCACCGCCGCCAAACCGTTGTCATTGGGCTGCTTTTCATCGTGCTGGCGCTCATTTTTATGAGTCGGGCGCTGTTTCCCCCCGCCGGACAGGCATTGGCCGGGCATGATGCGCGGGCGCTGTTTGTGCCCTGGCTCACTTTTACCAGAGAGGCACTGCTAAACGGCCGTCTCCCCCTCTGGGACGCCGCGCAGTTTGCCGGATACCCCTTCCTCAGCAACCCACAAGTTGCCCTCTTTTACCCGCCCACCTGGCTGGCTCTGCTGCCGCCGGTTAACATCGGGCTTAGCTGGCAGGTGGTTTTCCACATCGTGGTGGCTGCCTGGGGCATGTATTTGTTTGTTCGATATATGAGCGGCAGTTGGCGGGGGGCGCTGCTGGCGGCGCTGGCCTTCGCCTTCAGCGGTTTTTGGGCGGCGCGCATCTGGGCCGGGCACGTGGGGCTGCTGGCTACCGACGCCTGGCTGCCCTGGCTGCTGCTGGCAACGGCCTGGAGCGCCCGGCGGCGCGATGTCTGGTCAGCCGTCCTCGCTGGCGTGCCCCTGGCGTTGGCTATTTTAGCCGGGCATACCGCTTCGCTCTTATACATTGGCCTGGTGTGGGGTGCGTTTGCCCTGTATCTGTATCTGGACCGGCGCGATGGGCGCATCTGGCGGCAGGTGATCATCGCCGGGATCATGGGGCTGCTGTTGAGCGCGGTGCAGTTGATACCCATGCTGCAATTCACGGCCGTGTCCGCCCGCGCTGAAGAAGCCTCCCTGGCCTTTGCCACTCAATTCTCCTTCCCCCCCGCCCACCTGATCACCTTGCTCATCCCTGAATTTTTTGGCGAGCCAACCCGCGCCGGTTATTGGAGTGTGCCTTCGTTTGACGAACTGACCTATTACGTGGGGACATTGGCGTTGGTGGGCCTGGTGCTGGCGCTGCGACGGCCGTCACGCCTCACCTGGTTTTATATTGGCCTGATCGTTCTCGGTTTGCTGCTGGCCTTTGGCAGTTATGGCTTTTTGTACGAGATTTTCTATCGCTTTTTGCCGCCATTCCGGCTGGCGCGCGCCCCGGCCCGCGCCGCCTTCCTCTTTGTGTTTGCCGCGCCAGCCTTGTTGGGCGAAGCCGTCGCCATTTGGGAAAGGAACGGCGCGGAGCTGTCAAAGTTGATGCGGTGGGTGTTGGCCACGGCCGTGGTCGCCGGATTTGCCGCTCTGGCCGCCACCGCTGCCGTCTTTGCCGCCCAACACCCCAGCGACACCAGCGGCCGTCAGTGGCACCAGATGGGTGGCTGGACGTTGGCGTTGCTGTTGGTTTTAGTGGGTGGCATCTTGTTGTGGAGATTTTTGTTAACCGGTAAGCGGTTATCGGTAAGCGATCAACCAACCACCGATTACCGATTACCGATTACCGATTACCTCTTCATCGCTCTCGCCTTGTTACTCATCACCGACCTCTGGCTGTTCGGCTGGAAACTGGTGCAGGTGGGGCCAACGGCCGTACACCCCTTATGGACAGACGCCAAAACTATCATCGGTGAAACAGAGGGGCGAGTGCTGCCCTGGGGCATCTCCATTTTTGAGCAGAATGGCGCGGGGTCGGTGGGGTTGCAGAGCATCTTTGGCTACAACGCCCTGGAAGTGGGCGCCCATGCCGCCTTTACCGCCTCCATTCCCGACCCCCGTTCCTCAGCGTATGATGTGCTGGGGGCGCGGTACGTGCTGGCGCAGGCAGACCTGGCGCAGTATACAGATGGGGAACGGCCGCTCACCCTCATCGGCCAGACGGAGCATGTGCGGGTGTATGAACGGGCGCGGGTGCTGCCCCTGGCCCGGCTGGTGGTTGCCGCCGAAATCATCGCCGACGAAGCAGCCGCCATCGCCCGCGTCCACCAGCCAGATTTTGATACAACCACCACCGCCATTCTGGCGGCTGAACCGGCCTGTGAATTGAAGGGGGCGGGTGACGGCACAGGTGACGGCACAGGTGACGGCACGGCCGTGATCACAGACCAACACGACGGCTACTGGCGCATCGAGACGACAAGCAACACACCCGCCCTGCTGATTCTCAGCGAGACCGCCTACCCCGGCTGGCAGGCGACGGTAGATGGGGAAAAAGTGGATTGGCTAGAGGCATACACGGCCGTGCGCGCCCTCTGTGTACCGGCTGGGGAACATGTGGTGGAGTGGCGTTTTGACGGCCGTGTCTTCCTGATTGGCGGCCTTGTCTCCACGCTGGCCCTATTCCTGGTACTCATTGCCCTTATCAAAGTCCGCCGTCAGGCCGCCTGATACCCGTAACCCGAACCCCGTATACCGTTATCCGATAGATTTTCCACAGGTAGCACCTTCGGATTACGGAACACGGATTACCGAATACGGATACTAACCACCATCTTCCGGCGGGATGCTGATGATCGTTTTGCCGGTGAGTAAATCTATAGCCGCCTGAAGCTGCGTGTCTTCAAGCTCGGCCGCATCTTCACCTTCGGCCAGAGGGATGAAATAGTCAGGCGTTAATCCCAATTTGTGAATGGACGTTTCATCGGGTGTGAGCCATTGGGCAATGGTGATACGCACCCCACCGCTGTTGGACAACGTGTGCCAGGTTTGCACAGTCCCCTTGCCAAAAGAGGTCTGACCGATGAGGATACCGCGCCCGGTGTCCTGAATGGCCCCGGCCAACACCTCAGAAGCGCTGGCGCTGCCTTCATCAATGAGAACCACCAGGGGAATGGTTTCCGCCACGTTGCCATCCTTAGAGGAGAAAACACGCTCACGGCCGTCGCCAAACCGTTCTACCAACACCGTTCCCTCGGCTAAAAATTCGTCGGCAATTTTGACGGTGGTATCCAGCGCGCCGCCTGGATTGCGCCGCAAATCCAGAATCAGGCCGGTAGGATTTTGGGACATCAGGCCCGGCAAGAGCGCATTCAGTTCATCGCTGGTGGTATCACCAAAACGGCTCAGGCGTACATAGGCAATGTTTTCCGGCAGCATCCGCCCAGTGGCGCTGATCAGCCGAACAACATCACGGATAATTTCAATGTCAAAGGTTTCGCCATCGCGTTCAATTTGCAGCCGCACGGCCGTGCCCGCCGGTCCGCGCACCAACGACGCCGCCTCAGCCACGTCCATCCCCTCCAGGGAAACACCATCAGCAGTAACAATCACATCGCCGGGGCGCAAACCGGCAGCCTGAGCGGGTGAGCCGTCAATGGGGGAGACGATGGTGATACGGCCGTCTCTGGCCTCCACCTCTGCCCCAATCCCCTGATACTCGCCGGAAAAACTGCGTTCGGCCACCTCCTGCTCCGCCGGTGATAAATAGCGCGTATGATCATCGCCCAAAGCAGCCAGCATTCCCGTGATGGCCCCTTCGACTAATGCTCCATTGTCCACCGGCTGTTCATAATAGCGTTCCTGCACCAATTCCCACACTTCCCAAAAAGGCTCAAAAACAATCTGTGTTTCGCCGGAAAGTGGCGGCCCGGACAGGCGATACGGCGCGGCCGGCGACTGCGCCAGGATATACCCGCTCATAAAACCCATCACCGTAAAGATGAAAACAATAAAAATCGTGCGTCTGCGTGATTCATTCATAGGCAGGATTATATGATAGTTCGTGAGCTTTGGGTGGGCGTAGGTTAAGAGACGGCTGAAAGGCGTGAAAGCGGTGTGTAACTTTATTTGAACCTGCTACCGGGTTTGTTACAATCGCGGTCTTAAACTGGTATAAAACATAACGTGGCAGCAAGATAATGACCACACAAAAACTGAGAAACATATACTCCATAACACTTTTCCTGCTAGACATTGTCATGGTCTCGGCTGCTTTTGTATTGGCTTATTATCTGCGCGTTTCCTTTGCCTGGCCTGACACCCTATCTCATTTTTACCCGCTGGCTAGTTATGCCGGGCTGATGGCGCTGGAAGTAGGCGCTGTAGTGATTGCCCTGTTCTTCTTCAAACAATACTACATTCCCCGCGCCATCTCCAGAGTAGATCAGCTGTATGCCACCGTTAAAGCCGTGACGCTTGGCACCCTGGTCGCCGTCGCCCTCTCCACCTTCGTCTTCAAAGGCAACGTCATCATCAGCGATTATCCCCGCGCCATGATGGTCTACACGTGGTTTTTAGCCATCGTTTTACTCCTGCTGGGGCGGCTGGCGCATCAAATGGTGCGCAGCAAACTGCGCGACTATGGGCTGGGGCGTGACCGCCTTCTGATCGTTGGCTCCGGCGAAATGGCCCAAATCATTGTACAACGTATCCAATGGTCGCCCTATCTGGGCTACGAACTGGTAGGCGTAGTCAATGGCTCTGAACCACTGACCCAACTGCACGGCATCCCCGTCTTGGGTCGCCCCGAAGATTTGCCCACCCTCATTGACCAGCACGATATTGACGAAGTGATTATTGCCATGCCCGAAAAAGGGCACCGGGAAACGCTGCACGTTCTCTCGTATTGCGAACGCGGCCGTATCTCCGTCAAAATCTTTCCTGATGTCTTCCAGTTTATGACTTCAGAGGCGAGTATTGATGCGCTGGGTGGTCTGCCGCTGCTTTCCGTGCGTGACTATGCGCTACGCGGCTACATGCTCATCTTCAAGCGCTTGATGGATCTGGTGGGCGCCGTTATCGGCCTCGTATTCTTTTCGCCGTTGATGTTGCTCATCGCCATGGCCATTAAACTGGAATCCCCTGGCCCCGTCTTTTTTGTGCAAGAGCGTATGGGGCTGGATGGCAAACCGTTTCGCATGGTGAAATTTCGCTCGATGCGTTCTGATGCCGAAAAACATGGCCCCGGCTGGACGCTAAATAATGATCCCCGGCAAACTCGTCTGGGGCGTTTTTTGCGCCAGGTGGATGTGGATGAACTGCCTCAACTCATCAATGTGTTTATTGGGGAAATGAGCCTGGTTGGCCCACGCCCGGAACAGGCACATTATGTGGAACATTTCCGCCGCACCGTGCCCCGGTATATGGAACGCCACCAGGACAAAGGGGGGATGACGGGCTGGGCGCAGGTGAATGGCCTGCGCGGTGACACTTCCATTGAAGAGCGCACCAAATATGATCTCTGGTACTCAGCCAACTGGTCAATTTTGCTGGACATCAAAATCCTGCTGCGCACCTTATGGCAGATTATCGAGCGAAAAAACACCCAACAGTATGCCACCCCGGTACGGCCGTCGGAAATCCTGACCAGCACCGGCATCGAAAATGAACCGACGACGGCCGTGCCCACCCCCAAACCTGAATAACAAACCCCATCTTACGTTGTTCTTATTTGACGCTCAATTTTTGCCATGTTATGATAACTGACAGGCCTGATTAGCACTCGTATTGCACGAGTGCTAATTTTATGAAATCTTGACGGAGTGGCGATTACGCGATGGGGAGATCGGGAGATTGAATTTCCCCATCGCTCAATCTCCCAACCACTTACAACCCATGTTATACGACCTGACAGATCGCCAGGAAAAATTATTAGAATTGGTTGTGCGCCATTACATCGAAACCGGCTTACCCACCGGTTCTAAAACGTTGGTAGAGCAGTTCGACCTGAACGTCAGTTCCGCCACCGTGCGCAATGATTTTGCCGCGCTCACGGAACTGGGCTACCTGATGCAGTGGCACACCTCCGCCGGGCGCGTACCGACGGAACAAGGCTTTCGCTACTTTGTGCAAAAGCTGTTGGGTGACTTTCATTTGCCGGTGGATGAACAGCAAATGATCCGCCACCAGTTTCATCAGGCGCGGCTAGACCTGGACCAATGGATGCGGCTGGCGGCGGCGATTCTAGCGCGCACCTCACTGGGTGCCAGTTTTGTCACCGCGCCACGGCCGTCTAGCAACCGCTTCAAACACCTCCAGCTTATCTCTACCCAGGGCCGGCTGGTTTTGATGATCGTGGTCTTGTATGGCGGCGAAGTAAAACAGCAAATGCTGACGCTGGCTGAGCCACTCACCCAGGCCCAATTAAGCGCCACGGCCGACCGTCTCAATACCCTGCTGGCCAATGCCACCTATGACGAAGTGAGCAGCCGCAAGAGCCAACTGGATGCACTGGAATACGACATTACCGTTTTGATTCTGGAAATTTTGGAGCGCACCGACAGCCGCCCCATTAGCGATATTTACCGCGATGGTTTGATCAATATCGTGGAAGATGCCCGCACCCGGCAGGCTGTTCGCTTTTTGGAAGAGCGCACCTTACTGGCTTCCATGCTGTCTGAAACACAAACAGAAGAGCAGGGTGTGCAGGTGGTCATTGGCGGCGAAGGTCGTTGGGAAGAGTTAAAGGATTGCTCTATTATTCTATCCCGCTACGGCGTCATGGATGCGTTCAGCGGTACGGTGGCAGTCATTGGGCCAACACGGATGCCCTACGGCCGTAACGTCGCCGCCGTCCGGTATGTAGCCAATCTGATGAGCGGGTTTGTCTACGAATACTACGTGGAAGACAATCCCGAACAGATCGGGCAAGAAACAGTAGAAAATTTGTCGGAGATTGGAGAGTAGCGATTGGAGATTCACGTTCAATCGCTACTCTCCAATCTCCTAAACAATTCAGAGAACGAGGTACCAGAGTAAATGCAGGCAGCAAATGAAATCATAGCTGAAGAAGCAGCCGAAGCCGTGCAAAACGGCGCTGCTGACATGGAAAATGAAAATAAGGAAGCAGTAACCGAAACGGCAGAGGAAACGGCCGTGGCCCCCTCCCCCACCCTCGAAGAGCAACTGGCCGCCGCCCAGGCTGAAGCCGCCGACTACAAAGACCGCTGGCTGCGCGGTCAGGCCGAATTTGCCAATGCCCGTAAACGCATGGAAAAAGAGCGCATTGAGCTATACAGCATGGCCACCGCAGACGTGATCAAAAAACTGCTACCCGTCTTAGACGATTTTGAACGCGCCCTGGCGACCGCACCCGAAAACATACGAGAAAACACCTGGCTGGAAGGCATCGAACTGGTGCAGCGAAAATTATTCACCATCCTGGAAAATTTCAATGTCACCCCCATAGAGGCCGTCGGCCAACCCTTTGACCCTAACTGGCATGAAGCCATAACCCAGGAAGCCACCGACGAATATAAAAGCGGCGACATCTGCCGGGAATTACAAAAAGGTTACAAAATAGGCGACCGGGTAATACGGCCGTCGCTCGTAGCCGTTGCCGAATAGTAAACGCTTAGGCCGGACAGGTTTGAAAACCTGTCCGGTCTCTCAAATCAACACAAATGAGGAAATCATGGGCAAAATAATAGGAATTGATCTTGGTACCACAAACTCCGTCGCCGCTGTTATGGAAGGTGGTGAAGCCACCGTCATCCCCAGCGCCGAAGGCGGGCGTCTCTTCCCCTCCATCGTCGCCATCAACGCCAAAACCGGCGAACGGCTGGTCGGCCAGGTAGCCAAACGCCAGGCCGTCATCAACCCCCACAACACCATCTTCTCCGTCAAACGCTTCATGGGCCGCAAATACGACGACCCCGCTGTGGAAAAAGCGCGCAAATACGTACCCTACGAAGTGCGCAAAGCACCCAACGGCGACGTGCGTGTGGTGATGAACGAACGGGAATACTCCCCGCCTGAAATCTCCGCCATGATCCTGCAAAAGATCAAAACCGACGCCGAAGCCTATCTGGGCCAACCCATCACCCAGGCCGTCATCACCGTGCCCGCCTACTTCAACGACAGCCAGCGCCAGGCCACCAAAGACGCCGGCAAAATCGCCGGTCTGGAAGTGCTGCGCATCGTCAACGAACCCACCGCCTCCTCATTGGCCTACGGCCTGGGCAGCGACAAAGAAGAGATCATCGCCGTCTACGATCTGGGCGGTGGCACCTTTGACATCTCCATCCTGGAAATGGACAACGGCGTCTTTGAAGTCAAATCCACCAATGGCGATACCTTCCTCGGCGGCGACGACTTCGACCAGAAAATCATTGACTGGGCCGCCGAGCAGTTCAAAATGGAAGAGGGCATTGACCTGCGCAATGACCGCCAATCGCTCCAACGTTTGCGTGAAGCGGCCGAAAAAGCCAAGATCGAACTGTCTACCACCATGCAGACAGAACTCAACCTGCCCTACATCACCGCCGATGCCAACGGCCCCAAACATCTCAACCTCACCCTCACCCGCGCCAAATTTGAGCAGCTATCTGAAGACCTGATCAAACGTTCCATCGAACCGTGCCGCCAGGCCATCAAAGACGCCGGACTTTCACTCACCGAAATCACCCAGGTTGTGTTGGTCGGTGGCATGACTCGTATGCCCGCCATTCAAGAAGCCGTGAAAAACTACTTCGGCCGTGAACCGCACAAAGGCGTGAACCCAGATGAAGTAGTAGGCGTTGGTGCGGCCATTCAGGCCGGCGTCTTGGGCGGTGAAGTGAAGGATGTGCTGCTGCTGGATGTGACCCCGCTGACTCTGAGCATCGAAACATTAGGCGGTGTGGCTACCCCCCTGATCGAGCGGAACACCACCATTCCCACCAAGAAAAGCCAGATTTTCTCCACCGCCGCCGACGGGCAGACGCAGGTAGAAATTCATGTGACACAGGGGGAAAGGCCGATGTCTGCCGATAACAAAAGCCTGGGCCGCTTCATCCTGGACGGGCTGCCACCCGCGCCGCGTGGTGTGCCCCAAATTGAGGTCACATTTGACATCAACGCGGACGGCATCCTCAATGTCAGCGCCGCCGACAAAGCCACCGGGCGCAAACAAGCCATGCAAATCATCCCCTCCAGCGGCCTGAACGACACCGAAATTGAGCGCATGGTGAAAGATGCCGAACAACACGCTTCGGAAGATTCGCGCCGCAAGGAAATGGTGGAAGCCCATAACAAAGCCGATTCCACTGCTTACAGCGCCGAGAAATTCCTGAGTGAAAACGGCGACAAAATCCCAGAAGCCAACAAAGCGGCCATTCAAGATCGCATTGATGCCGTCCGCTCTGCGTTAGCCGGTAACGATGCCGCGGCTATGAACGAAACGGCCGATCAACTGCTGGCGGTGATGAATGAGGCCGGCGCGGCCATGTACCAACAGGCCGGCGGCGCAGCTTACGGTGAACCCGAACCCGGCGCGGAGGGCGCACCCGGCAAAGATGAAGACGTGATTGAAGGTGAATTTAGCGATTCTTAGTATTTAAGTGCCAGGCAAGGGGCAAAACCTTTTTGGTTAACCCAGATCGAAATGCCCCTTGCCTGGCACTGCTTTAAGCATGGCCACTCAACGAGATTTTTACGACGTTTTGGGCGTAGAACGCGCCGCCAATAAAGACGAAATCAAAAAGGCGTACCGCAGCAAAGCCCGCCAATATCATCCCGATGTCAACAAAGAGCCGGACGCAGAAGAACGGTTCAAAGAAGTACAGCGGGCGTATGAGGTGCTGTCTGACGAACAGACACGGGCCGCCTATGATCGCTACGGTCATGCTGGGGTAGATAATGGCGCAGGGCCGGGCTTTTCCGGTTTTGAAGGGTTTGGCGGGTTCGCCGATATTTTTGAAGATCTCTTTGGCGCAAACTTTACCGGCGGCAGCGGCCGCCGGCGGCGGCGCGGGCCGGGGCGAGGCGCAGATTTGCGCTATGACCTGCGCATCTCGTTTGAGGAAGCTGTGTTTGGCGCGGAAAAAGACGTCGAAGTGCGCCGCCCGGAAATCTGCCCCCAATGTCATGGCGGTGGCGCAGAACCGGGCACCAGCCCGATTGCCTGCACCACCTGTAATGGCAGCGGCGAAGTGCGGCGCGTGCAGCAATCTATTCTGGGGCAGTTTGTGAACGTGACCACCTGCCCCACTTGTCAGGGCACGGGCGAACTTATTCCCACCCCCTGCACCATGTGTCGCGGTCAGAAACAGGTGATGCAAACCCGCACGCTGAAGGTAAAAGTACCGGCTGGCGTAGACAACGACACCCAAATTAGATTGAGCAATGAAGGTGGGCCGGGTATGGCCGGGGGGCCGCCGGGCAACCTGTATGTGGTCATCCACGTGGAACCACATGAGTTTTTCCAGCGGCGGGGTGATGATGTGTTTATGGATTTGCACATCAATGTGGCCCAGGCGGCACTGGGAGATACCGTTTCTATACCAACGCTGGATGGGGATGACACGTTAGAAATCCCGGCGGGCACGCAGCCGGGGAAGGTATTTAAGCTACGCGGAAAGGGGGCGCCGCACCTGGACCGCAGTGGCCGTAACCGGGCCATGGGGCGCGGTGATATGCATGTCATTGTGCAGGTGGTCATTCCCAAGAAGCTGAATAAAGATCAGCAGCGGTTGTTCAAAGAGCTTTCCAAATCTCTGGGCAAAGAAGTCATTCCCAAAACGGAAAAGGGGTTCTTAGATAACCTGAAAGAGGCGTTTGGGGATATATTTGGGGTGTAACGCAGGTGAAAGACATCCGATTTCTTAAAGAAATCGGATGTCTCGTCAATATATGAACTGGCTCGAAGTTAGCGTAATTACCGATGGGGAAGGGGCGGAGGCAGTGGCGGAAAAGCTACGGCCGTTCGCCTATCAGGACGGCGTGGTGCTGGAACAGTTGGGGGATATGTCCTCATCAGACCCGGATGCGCTGGAAACGGCCGTGACCGTCAAAATCTACGTCCCCGAACACGAAGACACCCCCCGGTTACGTCGCCGCATTGAAGAGATTATCTACTTTTTGGGCCGCCTCTACCCCATTCCACCCCCCACCTTTCGCCTGCTGGCCGAAGAAGACTGGGCTAACGCCTGGAAAGCCCATTACCACCCTTTCCGCATTGGGCAGCGCATCTGGATTCAACCCAGTTGGATTGAGGAGGAAACGCCTGACGCCGCGGCGCAGATAAAAGCGGACGACGTGGTGTTGACGCTCGACCCCGGCATGGCCTTCGGCACCGGCCTGCACCCCACCACACAAATGTGCTTGCAAGCCCTGGAAGAACTGGTACAGCCAGGAGATGCTATTTTTGATTTAGGCACGGGGTCGGGCATTCTGGCGATTGCCGCCGCCAAACTGGGCGCAGCCCGTGTATTAGGGGTGGATGTGGACGAGGTGGCGGTGCAAACGGCCGTGACCAACACGGCACTCAACCACCTGAGTAACCTCACCTTCCAAAAGGGGACACTGAACAGCATCACCGAACATGGTTGGGACATCGTTGTCGTCAATATCCTGGCCCCCGTCATTGTTGGCCTGCTGGAAAATGACAATCTGCTTGGCTACATCAAACCGGGCGGCCACCTCATCTTGAGCGGCATCATTGAAGAGCAAATGGCGGATGTGGTTACGGCCGTGACTCAGGCAGGCGGGCACGTCCTCAACACACTGCAAATGACCGATTGGGTAGCCATTATCGCCACCCCTTCCCCCTAGCCCTTCCGCCAAAAAGCTCCACACCGCTACACCTTGTTGTCACGCACCTTTTTAAGGAGCGGCCCTTTAGCGGCAGCCGTTTCTCGCCCCTATCCTCCTTTCTCCATATAATGAGGTCATGTCTGGCGAGTTGCTGCAAACGAAATTGTATGTGCCCCGACTACGGCCGTCTCTCATTCCCCGTCCGCACCTCATCGCAAAACTCAATCAGGGATTACAGCAGGAGTGCAGGCTCACCCTCATCTCTGCGCCTGCCGGTTTTGGCAAAACAACGCTGATTACGGAATGGATCGCCAACTGTGAACGGCCGTTTGCCTGGTTCTCTCTCGATCAAAGGGACAGCGACCTCACCCGTTTTCTGCAATACCTCATTGCCACTTTGCAAACACTCTATCCGGCGACTGGCATCAAGACACTGGCGCTGCTTACATCAGCACAGCCGCCGACGGAATCCATCCTGACCACCTTGCTCAACGAAATTGCGGCCGTTCCCCAAGAATTCGCGCTCGTTCTGGACGATTATCATGTTCTGGATGCGCCGCCCATTGACGAGGCGCTCACCTTTTTACTGGAACATTTGCCGCCGCAGATGCATCTGGTCATCACCACCCGCGAAGACCCGCTGCTGCCTTTGCCGCGCCTTCGTGTGCGTGGTTTGTTGACAGAAGTGCGGGCGGCTGATTTGCGCTTTACGATGGAGGAAACGGCCGTTTTCCTCCAGCAAATCAGCGGTTTGCAGCTTTCAGCCGACGAGATAGCCGCCCTGGAAAAGCGCACCGAGGGCTGGATTGCCGGTTTGCAGTTGGCCGCCCTTTCCATGCAGGGGCGGGCAGATGTGCATGGATTCATCAAGGCTTTTGCTGGTGATGACCGCTACGTGGTTGATTATCTGGTAGATGAAGTGTTGCAGCGCCAGCCCGAACCTATCCACCGCTTCCTGCTCCAGACATCCATCCTGGATCGGCTGTGCGGTTCCCTGTGCGATGCCGTCACAAATGGGGAGACAGGCAGCGCCTTGTTAGCCACCCTTGAACAAAACAACCTCTTTGTCATTCCTTTGGACGATAAACGTACCTGGTATCGTTATCATCACCTCTTTGCCGATGTGCTGCAAGTTCATCTGCTCAAAGAACAGCCCCAACAAATAGCTGATTTGCATCAGCGCGCCAGTGAATGGTACGAACTGAATGATTTTGCTGCCGATGCTGTTCATCATGCCTTTGCCGCCGGAGATTTTGCACGTGCGGCCCGAATCATTGAACTGGCCTGGGCGGAGATGGACAGAAGCCGCCAGTCGGCCACCTGGCTGGGTTGGGCAACAAGACTGCCTGACGCGCAGGTGCGTAACCGGCCCGTCCTTTGTCTGAGCTTTGCCTGGGCGCTGCTGGACGCAGGCCAGTTGGAAGCCGCAGAGAGGTGGCTGCAAAATGCGGAAAAATGTTTGCAGAATACGGCCGTTTTGATCGTCGCTGATGAAGTGGAATATCAACATTTGCCCGGCAGCATTGCCGCAGCGCGCACCTATCTGGCGCTGGCGCTTGGCGATATGCCTGCAACGGTCAACTATGCCCAACAAGCGCTTGATCTATTGCCGCAAGAAGAGCATTTGCGCCGCGGCACGCCAGCCGCTCTGTTAGGACTGGCCCTCTGGTCTGACGGCAAACTGGTCGAAGCGCAGCACGCTTTTGCAGAGGCGATGAGCAGTTATGAAAAAGCCGGGAACATCCTATTTGTCATTACCGGCGCCTATGTTCTGGCTGATATGAAACGCGCACAAGGCCGCCTGCACGAGGCCGCCAAAATTTATGAAGATGCCCTCCAATTGGCTCAGACACATGGCGAGATTGTTATGCGCGGCGCTGCCGATTTGTATACAGGCTTGAGTGAACTGCGTCTGGAACAGAACCAACTGGCAGCGGCGCAGGAGCATTTGCGGCAAAGCCAAACGTTGGGCGAAGAGGCCGCCCTGCCCCGCTGGCATTACCGCTGGTGTCTGGCGCAGGCCAAAATGGAGGAAGCGGCAGGAAACCTGGAGGCTGCCCTGAATTCCCTGGACGAAGCCGATAACCACTATGTGCGCGGCCCGGTTCCTGATGTGCGTTCCACGGCGGCGATGAAGGCACGGATTTGGCTCAAGCAAGGCAGGTTGGCCAAAGCGCATCATTGGGCGAATGCCCAAGGCTTAGCCGTCACTGATGACCTCAGTTACCTGCGTGAATTTGACCACATCACCCTGGCCAGACTCCGCCTTGCGCAGTACAGGCGTGATGGCGCAGAGAAAAGTATTGCCGATGGATTGATTTTGCTGGAGCGTTTGCTGGAAACGGCCGTAACAGGGCAGCGAATGGGCAGTTTGCTGGAAATTCTGGTGCTGCAAGCATTGGCATTTGAGGCCAAAGGTGACACACCTGCTGCGTTGGCATCATTGGCGCGGGCGTTAACTCTGACAGAATCGGAAGGATATGTCCGGCTCTTTGTTGATGAGGGTTTACCGATGACGGCGTTGCTGGAAAAGCTACAAGCAGACAGCGAACAGCGAGTGTATCTATCCCAACTGCTCGCTGCTTTTGACAACCAAAATAATCTTCATCCCTCATCCTTCATCCCTTCGACAGACTCAACTGCGTTGAGCCGTTCAGGACAGGCTCCTCAACCTTTAATTGAGCCATTGAGTGAACGCGAACTGGAAGTGCTGCAATTGGTAGCCGCAGGTCTCTCCAATCGTGAAATTTCTGAGCGGTTATTCCTCGCCCTGCCGACGGTGAAGGGGCACAACCGCAACATTTACAGCAAGTTAAATGTCACCCGACGCACGGAAGCGGTGGCGCGGGCGCGTGAACTGGGGCTTTTGTAGGCAAACGGCCGTAACCACCGTTTGTAGAAAAATGGCACGCCATTTCCCTACAAAGCATCTATTCGCCCTCTCTTTTCAGCTTCATTTCAAACCTTAACCTCCCAAAACAATACCCCCAACCATACTTTCGTATCTGTACGCCAATACCGTTCTGCCGGTATGGTTAAGGCACGTTGAACAAGTGGTGCGGGCAAAGAAATTCTGGCCACAAAGAGTACATGAGTATGGCAAATCGACAGGAAAACAAACCGGATGCAAATCCACCGCTGATCTATCAAATCAGGATAAAAGGCCATCTGGATCGGCAGTGGGCAGCATGGTTTGCCGATATGACGATCACCTGGACGGATAACGGCGAAACCATCTTGACCGGTCCGGTTGTGGATCAGGCCGCGTTGTATGGGCTGCTGCGAAAAGTGCGCGATCTGGGATTGCCCTTGATTGCCGTCACGCAGCTCCCACCCGGTCAGGCAGATGCCAGAGAGTAAATATTGTTCCGCCGCTGGTTCAACGAATTTATCAACCCTGGTAACCAGCGTTGCCTGAGCCTGTCGAAGGCGGGCTTCGACAGGCTCAGGCAACGCCAGCTACCAAACTTATACAGAACCAGGAGAAACAAAATGAATTCAGAAAAGAAAACCGCACGTGTCACAGGCATCCTCTATTTGATTATCTTTTTCGCAAACATCTACGTCTTCTTTGGGGTGACAGGCAGTTTGGTTGTACCGGGAGATGCGACAGCGACGGCGAACAACATTATCGCTTCCGAGTCCATGTACCGCAGCGGCATTGCCAGTTATTTGCTTGTCTTCCTCAGTGAAATTGGGGTCGCCATTTTGCTTTATAAGCTGGTCAAACCGGTCAATGCGACGCTTTCGCTGATGGCGATGGCGACGCGGTTGATGCAAGCGGCCGTTCATGCCGTCAATCTTGTCAACTTTGTTATCCCGCTGCTGCTGTTAAGCGGCGCAGAGTCGCTGAACGTTTTTGAACCGGCTCAATTGCAGGCGCTGGCCCAGTTTTTCCTCGATACCCATTACTACGGTGTGCTGATTTCCGAAGCGTTTTTCAGCGCGAGCCTCTTGCTGCTCGGCTACCTGGTTTACAAATCAGAATTGTTCCCCGGTATTCTCGGCGTGGGGCTGGCAATCGCAGGTCTCTTTTACATTCTGGACAGCTTTGGCATTTTCCTGATGCCCCAACATCAAGAATTTATCGCCCAAATCATTGTTGCCCCGGCCGTGATTGCGGAAATGTCCTTTATCCTCTATTTGCTGGTGAAGGGTGTAAGAACGCCAAAGCAAGGACAGTCGGCTCCTATGAAAACGACAACAGTGGAAGGAATGGCCGTATAAATATCCCATTACTCCCCAGCGCCCGATCCTCCTGGTGGGGTCGGGCCGCTATCAATCTTGCTTACCTTGTTATATGTTTGGCTTTGACGTTGGCAGTCAACTTTTAAAACGCAAGCTGAAATGAATCGTGAACAATATAAGGAAGGAAATCAATGAAGGCAGTTATTTACACAAAGTATGGCACGCCGGACGTGCTGCAACTTTCAGATGTGGAAAAACCCATCCCCAAGGCGGGTGAGGTGTTGGTGCAAATCAGGGCAACGGCCGTTAATCAGGCTGACAATCATGTTTTAAGCGGGATGCTGCGTTACAGTACAGGTCTGTTTAAGCCGAAGCAACAAATACTTGGCTCAGACATTGCCGGCGTGGTTGAGGCGGTTGCTGAAAACGTGACGCAGTTTCAGGTAGGAGACGAGGTGTTTGGTGACCTTTCCGGGCATGGCCGGGGTGGATTTGCGGAATATGTGGCGGCGCCGGAGTCGGCGCTAGCGCTGAAGCCAGCTAACCTCTCCTTTGCCGAAGCGGCCGCCGTACCCATGACGGCCGTAACTGCCTTGCAGGGTCTACGCGATAAGGGGCAGCTTCAACCGGGGCAGCGGGTGCTAATTAACGGGGCATCCGGCGGTGTAGGGACGTTTGCTGTGCAGATTGCGAAGGCGTTGGGTGGGGAGGTAAAGGCCGTTGTCAGTACCCGCAAAATGGAGATGGCCCGCGCCATCGGGGCCGACCATGTGATTGATTACACCCAGGAAGATTTCACCCAGAATGGGCATCGTTACGACCTGATTTTCGATACCGTGGGCAATCATTCGGTGGCCGAATACAGGCAAGCCTTAAAGCCTGATGGACGTTTTGTCACCTCCGCATTCTTGCCTGCGCTGGTCATTCAAGGCCCCTGGCTTTCCCTGACCAATGGGCAGAAAATGAGTAACATGATGGCCAAACCCAACCAGGAGGATTTGATTGTGATCAAGGAACTGCTGGAGGCAAACCGGGTTCGTCCGGTGATGGACAGATGCTACCCGCTGCCTGAAGTTCCGGAAGCGCTGCGCTACATGGCTGAAGGACACGCCAAAGGGAAAGTCGTCATCACTTTGTTGTAACAGCCTAAAAATCATAAAACGGACGGCCGTTGTAAGCCTGAAATCCGGTCAGCGGCACAGCTATCTGCTGATCATTCTCCCACCCTCGCCCGCGCATCCACCGCCCACACCCCCTGGCCATCTGGCAAGGCCAGCAGCGGATTGATCTCTATTTCCGCCAGTTGCGGGAAATCGGCGGCCAATTGGCCCAGGCGCAGCAAGGCCTGGCGCACGGCCGTGCGATCAGCCGGCGGTAAGTGGCGAAAACCGGCTAATTTACGCCCCGCCCAGGTGTGGCTGAGCAAATAATCCACATCCGCCTCGGTGAGTGGCGCCAGGGCAAAAGCCACATCGGCCAGCCCTTCCACTTCTACGCCACCGGAACCAAACATGACCAGCGGCCCAAACTGCGGGTCACGGGTGACGCCCAGGATCACTTCCTGCCCCACCGAGATCATTTGCTGCACCAATACCCCCTCGATTTGTGCGTCTGGTTCCAGTTGCCGTACTCGCGCCAGCATCTCCATAAATGCAGTTTGCACGGCCGTTTCATCCACCAGCCCCAACCGCACCCCGCCCACATCCGATTTGTGGGTGATACTAGCGGCAACCAATTTCAAAGCCACCGGAAAACCGATTTGCCGGGCCTGCGCGGCAGCTTCAGCGGAAGTTTGCGCCAAGTGGCTGGCGGGGACAGGGATATGGTAGGCGGTAAGGAGTTCGGTCACGGCCGTTGGCGGCAGCCAATCTCCCTCTCCCACCTGCACCAACGTCTGCCGTGCCCGTTCTGGCTGCACATCCGGCAGCACCACAGGGGAAGAGGTGGCTTGCTGGACATAGGCAGCATACCGGGTCAGTATCGCTAACGCCGCCACCGTCCGCTCCGGGAAACGGTATTCCGGCACCCGCGCCGCCCGAAAATGCTCCATCGCCTCTTGAATCAGCCGCTCACCCATCAGCGTCACCAACACCGGTTTTTGCGCCGCGTAAATGGTGGGAATGATCGCCTTGGCCACACCACCAGCCGAATACATAGGCGGCGGTGGCAGGATGAGCAGCACACTGTCTACCCCTTCATCGGCCAGCAGCAGGCGCAGACAGTCGGCGTACTGCTCCGGTGACGCGCCTGCCAGCATATCCACCGGGTTGTGGACGCTGGCGGCGGACGGCAGCGCAGCCTGAAGTTGCGTTACTGTCTCCGGCTGCAAAGTTGCCAGTTGCAGTCCGGATGATTCGATGGCGTCTACGGCCGTGACGCCTGGCCCCCCCGCATTGGTCAACACCGCCACCCGCGGCCCTCGTGGTAAAGGCGACCAGGCCAGCGCCCGCGCCCAATCAAACAACTCCTCATTGGTATGGGCGCGGATGATGCCGGCACGGCGAAACGCGGCATCAAAAGCGGTATCGGCGCCGGCTAACGCGCCGGTATGGGAGGCAACCGCTTGCCGCCCGCTGGCAAACCGCCCTACTTTCAGCGCCAAAACCGGCTTGTGCCGGGTTACTTTCTGGGCTACTTGCATGAAACGACGGCCGTCAGTCACCCCTTCCAGGTACATGGTAATCACCCGTGTATACGGGTCGGCGGCAATGGCGGGCAGCACGTCCGTCTCGCACACGTCCAACTGATTGCCCAGGCTGACCAGCCGGGACAGGCCAAAGCCCTGCCCGCGCGCCCAATCCACCACCGCCGCGCAAATCGCGCCGGAATGAGAAATGAAGGCGACTGCGCCCGGCGTTGGCCCCGGCGGCGGTAGGAAGGTGGCGTCGAGCGGCAAATGGGTGTCGAGCAAGCCGATGCAGTTTGGCCCCATCAACCGCATGTTGTATTCGTGGGCAATACGCAAACAGTCCTCTTCCAAAGACGCGCCGGTTTCACCCGTTTCCCGGAAACCACCGGCAGCAATAATGACGGCGCGGATGCCCTTTTGCCCACATTCCCGCAATGCCTGAGGCACAAAGGGGGCCGGGATGAGCAGGAAGGCCAGGTCAACCGGTGGCGGTACGTCGGCAATGTGGGGGTGCAACGGCCGTGACAACAACACCCCACCCTTTGGATTCACAAAGTGGATGGCGCCCTTATAATCACTTTGCAACAGGTTGCGGGCCACGCCAAAACCCAACTTGGTTGGGTCAGCCGAAGCGCCCACCAGGACAATGCCTTTGGGCTGAAAAAACGATAACAGGGAGAGGTCAGGTATGGGGTCAAGGGTTGTCATGGGCATAGGGTATCAAAAACTAAACGAACAGGCATTAGAGACATCGCGCCCGGCACTACTTAATCAACAAGAGTTATGTATCTTTCCTTTTAATCTCCTCTTGACACTATTTTGCTCCTCTTGTATAGTATGCTCTATGTGGAACCGGTTCCATATGGTTCAAATCCCCTAAACTTCGTACTATTTCATCGTTGTTTTACCCTTTCTATATCGTTCTAATGGGGACAGTCTGGCTGTTTGCGAAGAGAGGAGACGGCATGGCCAACGCAACCATTCGAGATGTGGCAAAAAGAGCCGGCGTCGGCGTGGCAACTGTGTCACGGGTACTCAATGACAGCACGGCCGTATCCCCCACCACCCGCCAAAAAGTCCAGACTGCTATCGAGGAACTGAACTACTCCCCCAGCCCCATCGCCCGCCGCCTCTCGCTAGGCCGTACCCTGACCATTGGTGTGATTGCTCCGTTTTTTATACGGCCGTCTTACGTGGAACGTCTGCGTGGTGTGGAAGCTGCCCTGTCTGACAGTGAATATGACTTTATCATCTACAACGTAGAAACTGTCACCCGGCGCAACAACTGTTTCCACGATGTACCGCGCCAGGAACGGGTAGATGGGCTGCTCATTATGACGTTGACACCCACAGATCAAGAAGTTGACTATTTCGTGCAATCAGGTATGCCTACGGTATTAATTGACAGTATGCACCGTCACTTAAGCCATGTCATGATTGATGATGTAGCCGGTGGCTACCAGGCAACCCGACATCTCATTGACCTGGGACATCGCAAAATTGGCTATATCAGTGATTTGTTACAAGAAAGCCCCTTTGGTTTCCGCCCGGTGGCTAATCGGTATGAAGGCTACCGTCAGGCATTGGCTCACGCAGGTATTGAATTCTGCGCGGAATACCATCGTCAGGGTGAACTTAGCCGCCACGAGGCGCGCCGTCTGGCTCGTGAACTGTTGACCTTGCCAGACCCGCCCACCGCCATATTTGCCTACAGCGACACACAGGCATTTGGCGTGCTGCGCGCCGCCCAAGACCTGGGGGTAAAAGTACCAGAGCAGCTATCGGTCATCGGTTATGACGATATTGAGATTTCCGAATTCTTGCATCTGACCACCATCCGCCAACATCTATATGAATCCGGTGTACAAGGGGCTGAACTGCTGCTTAACGAAATAGCCAATCCCTTATCGCGGCCACAAGAAATTGTGCTGCCGACAGCCTTGATCCTGCGGGACACAACCGCACCACCGCTGTAAAATTACTTGATGTGGGATAAAATCCTTATCCCACAACTGGATAATAAAAGGAGACGCCTATTAAACAAAAAAAACAACTATCCACAAAAAACATTCAAAATTCTTATCAACTTTCCGTAGGAGGAAAAGAAAAATGAAAGCAAAAGATATTTTTAGAGTATTCAGCATTTTGCTGGTACTCGCCCTCTTTATAGCCGCATGTGGCAGCCAACAAGAGACCACAGCGACCCCAACTGCTGCCACCACCACAACCACCGAAGAAACAGCCGAAGAAACAGCCGAAGAACCGGCAGAAACGGCAGAAACGACAGAAGAAATGCCGGAGGTTGCCTTTGATTATCCCCCTGGTGGGTATCTGGAACGGGCTATCCAAGGTGAGTTTACCGGCACAACCGTGACGGTAGACGGCGCCTTTGAAGGCAATGATGTGGACGGTGTGAAATTCTCCGAATCCATGAAAGCCTTTGAAGAAGCCACTGGCATCAAAGTCAACTACATTGGCAACAAAGAGTTTGAAGGCTCCATCGCCATTCGCGTTGGTGCGGGTGATGCCCCGGACATCGTGGACTTCCCCCAACCCGGCCTCTTTGCCAACTTCGTGCGCAGTGGTGATGTGATCCCGGTGACGGAGTTCATATCCGATGAATGGCTCTCGCAGCAGTACAACGACGGCTGGCGCGAATTCAACACCGTTGATGGTCAGGAAATGGGCGTCATGCACCGTTTCTCCGGCAAGAGCCTGGTCTGGTACCCCAAAGCAGCCTGGGACGCCGCCGGTTATGAAATCCCCGAAACCTGGGAAGAACTGATGGCCCTGACGGCCGAGATCGCCGCCGATGGCGACACCGCCTGGTGCATCGGCATTGAGTCTGGCGCGGCGACCGGCTGGGTGGCTACCGACTGGACGGAAGAGATGATGCTGCGCACCACCTCCCTGGAGAACTACGATGCCTGGGTGGCCGGTACACTGCCCTTCGATTCCCCCGAAGTCAAGAATGCCATCGAGACCTGGAGCGAGTTGTGGTTTAATGATGATTATGTGCTGGGTGGTCGTTCTTCCATCGTCTCCACCTTCTTTGGCGACTCCCCTGGCCCGATGTTTGCCGACCCGCCCCAATGCTGGCTGCACAAACAAGCCAACTTCATCACCAGCTTCTTCCCACAAGGCACAGAATATGGTGTGGATTATGATTTCTTCTATCTACCGCCCGTGGATGAGGCTTACGGCCGTCCCTTCCTCGTCGCCGGTGACTTGATGGCTATGTTCAATGACCGTCCCGAAGTCCGGGCGCTCATGGAATACTTCACCACCCCACAATCCGTCAGTGGTTGGATGGAAGGTGGCGGCGCTATCGCTGCCCAAAAGACCGCCACCCAGGATATGTATGGTTCTGACCTGGACTGGGGTGTCTCCGAACTGGTCAACCAGGCCACCAGCTTCCGTTTCGACGGTTCTGACCTGATGCCCGGTGAAGTCGGCGCTGGCTCCTTCTGGGAACAAATCTCCAGCTACGTCGCCGGTTCCATTGACCTGGCTACCGCTATGCAAGCTATTGACGCCACCTGGCCCGCTGGTGTTTCCGGCAGCGCCAGCATCACCGAAGGTGCGCCCGATACTGGTTTGGCCTACCCACCTGGTGGTTTTCTGGAACGCGCCATCAATGGCGAGTTTACCGGCACAACCGTGACGGTAGACGGCGCCTTTGAAGGCAATGACGTGGACGGTGTGAAATTCTCCGAATCCGTGAAAGCCTTTGAAGAAGCCACTGGCATCAAAGTCAACTACATCGGCAACAAAGAGTTTGAAGGCTCCATCGCCATTCGCGTTGGTGCGGGTGATGCCCCGGACATCGTGGACTTCCCCCAACCCGGCCTCTTTGCCAACTTCGTGCGCAGTGGTGATGTGATCCCGGTGACGGAGTTCATATCCGATGAATGGCTCTCGCAGCAGTACAACGACGGCTGGCGCGAATTCAACACCGTTGATGGTCAGGAAATGGGCGTCATGCACCGTTTCTCCGGCAAGAGCCTGGTCTGGTACCCCAAAGCAGCCTGGGACGCCGCCGGTTATGAAATCCCCGAAACCTGGGAAGAACTGATGGCCCTGACGGCCGAGATCGCCGCCGATGGCGACACCGCCTGGTGCATCGGCATTGAGTCTGGCGCGGCGACCGGCTGGGTGGCTACCGACTGGACGGAAGAGATGATGCTGCGCACCACCTCCCTGGAGAACTACGATGCCTGGGTGGCCGGTACACTGCCCTTCGATTCCCCCGAAGTCAAGAATGCCATCGAGACCTGGAGCGAGTTGTGGTTTAATGATGATTATGTGCTGGGTGGTCGTTCTTCCATCGTCTCCACCTTCTTTGGCGACTCCCCTGGCCCGATGTTTGCCGACCCGCCCCAATGCTGGCTGCACAAACAAGCCAACTTCATCACCAGCTTCTTCCCACAAGGCACAGAATATGGTGTGGATTATGATTTCTTCTATCTACCGCCCGTGGATGAGGCTTACGGCCGTCCCTTCCTCGTCGCCGGTGACTTGATGGCTATGTTCAATGACCGTCCCGAAGTCCGGGCGCTCATGGAATACTTCACCACCCCACAATCCGTCAGTGGTTGGATGGAAGGTGGCGGCGCTATCGCTGCCCAAAAGACCGCCACCCAGGATATGTATGGTTCTGACCTGGACTGGGGTGTCTCCGAACTGGTCAACCAGGCCACCAGCTTCCGTTTCGACGGTTCTGACCTGATGCCCGGTGAAGTCGGCGCTGGCTCCTTCTGGGAACAAATCTCCAGCTACGTCGCCGGTTCCATTGACCTGGCTACCGCCATGCAGGCCATTGACGCCTCCTGGCCCAGATAGTTGTTTGTTTATAGGAGTTCAACTTCTTTGAGAAGTTGAACTCCTATGTTTGTAGTAGGCGATTCATCGCCCCCAAACGGCGTCAAAACGCCTGCTACAAACTTCATAATTCATCCTTCATAATTCATAATTTCCAATGGAGAGGGCACATGAACTACGTGAGCGGAAAAGAAGTTAAACAACCATCGCTGGGGGTGCGCATACTGGCTCTGGTTGGTCGTGTGGCGTTGGCCATCGCCATTCCAGCCATTGCCTTTTACATACTCTATCTGGGTTTTCTCTTCCTGCGTGACAGCGACGCACCACGGATAGTCATTACCCTGGTAGCCATCGTCTGGGGCGTGGGGGGCGTCGCCCTTTTATATTGGATATTCAACGGCATTGTGGAACGCTTGCCAGACCAGTGGACGACTCGCCTGCAACCTTTTGTATTTGTGGGGCCGGCCATGGCCATCCTGGCCTGGTATTTAGCCATCCCCACCTTACGCACCTTTTGGATCAGTCTGTTTAATCGCGATGGGCCTCCTGCCGGACTGACGATACCGGAGCTGTTGGCTAGTGATTCGTTTGTGGGACTGAGTAATTATGCTGCTGTTTTTACCGAAAGAGTAATGGTGGAAGCGTTTCGCAACAACATCATGTGGATTGTCTTTGGCAGCACTTTCTCGGTCGCATTTGGCCTTATCATCGCCGTCCTGGCTGACCGCAGCGCCTACGAAAAACTGGCCAAATCATTGATCTTCCTGCCCATGGCTATCTCCTTTGTGGGCGCCAGTATCATCTGGAAGTTTATCTACGAATATCGGCCGCCGGGCCAGCCCCAAATTGGCTTACTGAACGCTATCCTCGTTAGTTTTGACGGCGTTCCGAGGGCCTGGACGCAGTGGGTGGATATTGCTCCCTGGAACAACCTCTTCTTAATCGTGATCGTCATCTGGCTGCAAACTGGCTTCTCGATGGTACTCTTTTCGGCCGCGCTCAAAGGTATCCCGGAGGAATTGCTTGAAGCCGGCCGTATGGATGGCGCCAGTGAGTTCCGTATCTTCTTTGGCATCATGCTCCCCTACATTCGCGGCACACTGATCACCGTCTGGACAACTATCGTTATCTTTACCCTGAAAATTTTTGACGTGGTGTGGGTGATGACCGGGGGGCAATTTGGCACCCACGTGATCGCCACTCAGTTTTACAGGCAGTCCTTCACCAATCGCAATTCCGGTTTTGGTTCGGCCATCGCCATTGTGCTACTCATCGCCGTCATTCCGGTGATGATCTACAACTTGAAGCAGTTCCGGGAACAGGAGGCATTTTAAGATGAGCAGCGCAAAAAGAAGAAAACGGATGGGCAGCCTGTTTGTAAATGGCGCCCTCCTGATCATCATCCTGATCTGGACTATTCCCACACTGGGTATTTTTATCTCCTCCTTCCGCGTCCGCAACGACATTACAACCTCCGGCTGGTGGAACATCTTGCCCCACCGAGAATGGCAGGCCACGGAAACGATTGACCCCCGCGCCGAAGAGCTTGATCCGACCGGGGTAATGGTCATTGCTGGCGCCACCGGCACGTTTGAAGAGTTTCGTGCTGGCGTGACCACACCAGACGGCAAGCGCATCACCTGGATTGGTAATCGCCGCATTGGTACGGTGGAAGTACAAGAACAGGTGTGGACGGTCAGTTGGAATTTTACACTGGACAATTACCGGCAGGTTTTGGGCGGCCAAAGTTTTGAATTCACTCGGCCTGATGGCACCGTGGAAGTGGTACCTGGCGACAATATGACCAGGGCTTTTTTGAACAGTCTGGCCGTGACCATACCCTCGACGGTGATTCCTATTCTGATTGCTGCGTTTGCCGCTTATGCCTTTGCCTGGATGAGTTTTCCTGGCCGCAAGTGGATGTTTATTCTGGTGGTGGCCATGCTGGTGGTGCCATTACAAATCGCCCTGGTGCCATTGTTGCGTGACTACCGGGCTTTGCAGATCAACGGTACATTCTTGGCCATCTGGCTGGCGCACACCGGCTTTGGTCTGGCACTGGCCACCTACCTGCTCTTCAACTACATCAGCACACTGCCCCGCGAGACGTTGGAGTCAGCCTTTATTGATGGCGCTTCCCACTTCACGGTGTTTACCCGGCTGGTTTTGCCCCTGTCGGTACCGGCGCTGGCTTCCTTTGCCATCTTCCAATTCTTGTGGGTGTGGAATGATTACCTGGTAGCCCTGATATTCCTGGGCGGCAACCCCGAATTTGAACTGGTGACGCAGCGCATGGCGGCCATTGTTGGTTCACGCGGCAGCGAATGGCATCTGCTGACGGCCGGGGCTTTTGTTTCCATGGTGCTGCCATTGGCCGTGTTCTTTGGCTTGCAGCGCTACTTTGTGCGCGGCATGATGGCGGGTTCGGTGAAAGGATAGGAGAGATAGTAAGCGGTGAGCGGTGAGCAGTAGACTGCTCACACCGCTCACCGCTCACTGCTCAATTTTGTGAATAAGGTATGACAACGGAGTGGTACCACGACGCAGTGTTTTACGAGTTATATATCCGGGCATACCAGGATAGCAATGGGGATGGGAATGGGGATTTTCGCGGTGCAATTGCGCGATTAGACCACATTAAATCGTTGGGTATAGATTGCATCTGGATCATGCCCCATTATGCCTCGCCGCTGTTGGATGGTGGTTACGATATTTCTGATTACCGCGATGTACACCCTGATTTTGGCACGCTGGCAGATTTTAAGGCGTTTCTGGATGCGGCCCATGCACGGGGATTACGGGTGATCACAGATATGGTGATGAACCATACTTCCGACCAGCATCCCTGGTTCCAGGCAGCGCGGCAAGACAAAAACTCGCCGTATCGGGATTATTACGTGTGGAGTGATACGGGCACGGAATATGCGGAAACGCGCATTATTTTCCTGGACGTGGAAAAGTCAAACTGGACGTTTGATGAGGTAGCCGGGCAGTTTTTCTGGCACCGTTTTTACAGCAGCCAGCCGGATTTGAATTACGACAATCCAAAAGTGCATGAGGAGATGTTTGACATCATGCGTTTCTGGCTGGATATGGGGATTGATGGTTTCCGGGTGGATGCGATTCCATACCTGTACGAACGGGAGGGGACAAACTGCGAAAATTTGCCGGAGACACACCAGTTTTTACAAAAGATGCGGCGGATGGTAGACAGTGAATATCCAGGTACGCTGCTGATTGCCGAGGCGAACCAATGGCCGGAGGATTTGCTACCGTATTTTGGCACACCCGAAAATCCTGAATTTCAGGTTTGTTTTCACTTTCCCATTATGCCCCGGCTATACCAGGCGTTGAAGGCGCAGGATAAGACGCCGATTGTGGACATCTGGGCGCAGACGCCGCCAATCCCACCGGGCACGCAGTGGATGACCTTTTTGCGGAACCATGATGAGTTGACGCTGGAGATGGTGACGCCGGAAGTGCGGCAGTGGATGTGGGAGCAATATGCGCCGGAGCCGCGGATGCGGCTAAATCTGGGCATCCGGCGGCGGCTGGCGCCGCTGCTGGATTTTGATGAAGAGAAGTGGTTTTTGCTCCATGCGCTGTTTTTGTCGTTGCCGGGGACGCCGATTGTGTATTATGGGGATGAGATTGGGATGGGGGACAATATCTGGCTGCCAGACCGGCATGGCTGCCGCACACCGATGCAGTGGGACGACTCGGTTAATGCGGGGTTTTCTACGGCCGTGACCCCCTACCTCCCCCTCCATGAGGATTATCACCAACGGAACGTGGCGGCGCAGGAACATGATCCACATTCTTTCCTAAACCGGCTCCGTTTTCTGCTGCAAATACGGCAGAGCCAGCCTGCTTTACGGCGGGGAGATTTTGCGTTTGTGGAAACGGGGAATACGGCCGTGCTTGCTTTCCGGCGTTCTGGTAATCGGTCGGTATTGTGTGTGTTTAATTTGTCGGACGTGGAGCAGCGGGTGACAGTGGGGGGTGAGGGGTCTTATAAAGATTTGTTGCACCCAGATAGTGAATGGGGGCACGGCCGTGAACTATCATTAGCTCCCCGTGCTGCCCATTGGCTGGTAGAAAACAGCTAACGTAATACGGCTAATTGATAACCTGAACCTTCCGACGGGCCGTAAAGCCGCTGCACCAGCACATAATACCGCCCTGGCGACAGGCTCAGGTTTACCGTCTCCTCTAAATTACCGGCATTGACGCTGGACCCCCACAACAGCTTGGCGCTGCCAAACACATACAGATCATAGTTGCTGCCCGCCGGGATGTTTCTAAGCTGCACCGAGACGCCACTGAAGGCAGGCACATCAAAGAAATAGAAGTCATAAAAGTCGTAGGTGCTATTGAAATTGCCGCCATACCAGAAGTTAAACGGCAGCCCCTTAGCCGCACCCATGTTGTCATCAAAATCAGACGTTCCGCTGCGCCTGATAAAGGGCATGAAGACCCTTTCACTGGGCACATACAGGCGCTGCACCAGAGGCACCACCTGAAATTCACCCAGGCTGAGTACATAATGATTGCCACCAAACACATACAGATGATTACCCCAAAATTCACCGGCAGGATAAGCACGGGCAAAAACGGTATCAGGATCACGCAGATCATAAGGCACGTTCAGCACCGACCAACTGCCCGTAGCCGGGTTGTAGACTTCTGTGGAGGATACGGCCACATATTGACCATTGGCATTCACGCTCATGCCGCCAAAAATATACCAGTTGCCGTCTGGCCCGACGGCGCTGCCCGCGCCAAAACGGGCGATATTCAGGTCACCGATAGGCTGCCAGCTACCAAAGGGGACTAAACACTCACCACCACGCAGCAGCACATTGCCACTTACGCCACCTACAACACAAATGCGATTCCCTATACGGGCGGCCATATGACCATAGCGACCGGTGCTCATTGACGGCCGTGGCAGCCAACTGTTGCTATCAATGTCAAAGAAATAGGTTTCGGCGCGGCCAAACACACTCGGATCCAGGGCCGGTTTTTGGGAAATACCGCCGATCAGATAGTAACCAGAGCCATCCGGTGCAGCCACCGTCTGCGCCCACCCTATGGCCCCTATTTGCGCCGGTAGAGGCGATACAGACCAGGCATTGCCCGCAATGTTGTAGACACGATGGGTAGCATCAAATACACCTGGCGTACCGGTATCACCGCCAGGCACATAGATCAGGCCGTTGATATGCACGGCCGTTAAATCAGACACCCCTAAGCCTGGAATTTGCGCCATCTGTGCCCAACTGTTCGTCGCCGGATGATAACGCATCAGCCGGTTGCTGCGGGTGGGGGCGCTGGATACATTCTCCTGCCCACCCACAATATAAATATGCTCACCAGCCGCCACCGTATCATGGTGTGTCACCTGTCCCCCGCTGTGGTTATCCACCAGTTGCCACTTTTCTTCCCCTGGCTGCGGCTGCATAAAGATATTGAGCGTCAATTGACCGGAACTGGGACCAGACCAATCGGCAATCACCACATAATACGTCTGGCCTTGCACGGCCGTGAACGTCACCTGCGACGTAAATCCCGTGAAATCATCATTACAAGCCACCGGCTGCAACGCCAGGCACGGGTTGTCCTCATTGGCCGAGGTAAACACACCTACCACCGTGTCATAGTTAGAAGTGTCGCTATTGATCGTCACCACCACATTGGTCACAGGGGTGAACTTATACCACACTGTCCGATACCCATTGGCGCGTGTAGCCCCCAGCCACATACAGCTTAAAGCCGGATCACTGCTATCGTGGGTAAACGCCTGTACGTTGGGGGTCACCCCACCTATAGCCGTGTTAAGAAACGTCACATCGGTTGCCGACTGGCACAAATCGCTGCCGGCATTGCCGCCCACCGGTACCAGCGGTGTATCAATCGTTTGGGGATCAATCGGCGCCAGGAAAATGGATTGGGGCAGTGGCCCTGGCGTGGGGGTCGGAGAAAGCCCGGCGGGTGGTGGCGTAACGACCGGCTCTTGGGCAGCCACCATCGAAAAGCTGACGCCTGCCAGCAGCAAAAAAAATAAAACAAGTAACAAACCAATTCGGCGCATAGTCTCCCTCCGCGTTATCTCCATCGGGTTATCATGGGGCGATTGTACAAAGGAGGGCGCAATAAGGCGAACGGCCGTATCCCCTGCCCGGCAATCCCTCATCCATTAGTAATCGGTTATCGGTAATCGGTTATCGGATTACGGGTTACGCATCACGCATCACCCACCACCGCTCACCCGCACCCGATCCCGAATCTGCCGAATGTGCGACGGCCGTGTCCGGCAGCATCCGCCGATCAACGTCGCCCCCATTTTGCGCCACTCACGGCACATCGTACCGTAGATTGAAGGGTCAGACTCCCCTTGCCACACCTTTTGCACCGGGTCATACCGCTCGCCGGAATTGGGGTAAACGATGATGGGTTTATCACTGACAGATTGAATAGCCTCAATCAGTTCTGGCATTAAACGCGGCGGTGTGCAGTTTACACCTACCGCCACCACGTTGGGAATATCGTTTAGACAAGCCGCACAATCGGCTATGGGTGTACCGTCGCTGATATGACGGCCGTCCCGCGCCGTAAAGCTCACCCAGGCCGGCATCTGCGGCGTCTCCGCCAACAGTTCACCATATGCCTCTAATTCGTTATACGAAGGGCACGACTCGCAAGCCAACAAGTCCGCGCCGCTATTTGCCAGGATATGCCAGCGTGGCCGGTGCCAGGCCACCAGCCCGGCCGTGTCCAGATCATAATCACCGGTGTACTCTGCCCCGTTAGCCAGATAAGCGCCATATGGCCCCACACTGGCTGCCACCAACGGCCGTAACCGCCCCCGATGGTCGTGGTCTGCCCAAAACACATCCCGCGCCTCACCCGCCAGCTTAACTGCCAGTCGTAATAAGTCGGCTGATTCCTGTTCAGAAAGCCCACGCGCCATCAGTCCCGGCAGCGTAGCCTGGTAACTGGCGGCGATCACGCAGTCTGCCCCCGCCCCCAAATAATCGGCATGTACCTGCTGAATGGCCGCCGGATTTTCCAGCAGCAGCCGCGCCGACCAGAGTGGATCACGCAAGTCATAGCCGCGCCACTCCAACTCCGTCGCCAGCCCGCCATCCACCACCAGCAACCCCTGAAAATCCAGAAAAGGCTTTATGAGATCGATCACCCTCTCACCTGCTCACCTTATCACCTGCTCATCCCAATGGCGACACCCAAGACGGCCGTCGCGGAAATAACACATCCAACAACACCGCTACATCGGGATTTCGGGCGCTGCAATCCACCCGGCTGTGGCGCAACTCTTCCAGGCTGCGGTGCCCAAAGAGCAGTTGCAGGAAGGTTTGGTCGGGGAAAAAGGCGTGACCATCCTGGAAATCTTTGGGCTGGTAGGGGGCGATGGTGGTGAGACGGCCGTTTTCCCAATCCAATGCTAACTGGCTATGGTAAAAGTTCAGCCGCAGTTGGCCCGTATGCCCCGCCACCACACTTTCCGCCAGTCGCCGCTCTAAAACAGGCATAATATGGGTTAAAAAAGCTACCATATCAGGCACACGCACATAGTAACTATAAGGCGGGTCTTGCTTTTCCAACTCCGCCGACAATGCCTGGTAAACTGGGTGCTCTGTACCCAAATTAAAGGAAATACATTCCATCGGGCTGGCGGCTGTTGCGTTAAACGCCATTGCCTGCCTCTCCAAATGGCGAATGACAAAAAGGGCCAGTGCACGCAACGAATAGCCGGGTTGGGCCGCCATCTCCCGCACATAATAAACACCACGTGCGTGCCAGGGCGAAATTTCCACATAACCGGCGAGGCTGTTGTCAGAAACGGCCGTGATCAAATAGATAAACCGCGCATTGTGCGTCTCCCGGTGAGCGTGAAACAACTCATGCTGCCAGATGGTCTCATCGCGCACCCGGCTGAGCAAGCTGCCCGCGCAGTGCCGGGCATATAATTCTGATAGTGCGGGCACATCATCTGGCGTCACCGGGCGAATCTGATACTTCTCTGCCTCACTGTTTTCGGCCGTTTTACGCAGACGCGAAGGCAGCAGATAATATGCCCGGCTGCCGCCCAAATCTACACACATCTCGTAACCATACATGCGGTAATACCAGGGAATGCCGGTGATCACCTGCACCAGTTCACCCCGTGCCGCGCTTTTAGCGTGGACGGCTTCAAACTGTGCCCGCACCAGACCCCGCCGCCGGTACTTTTCATCCGTACCTACCAGCTCCGGGCGGCCCACCCCAAACGGGATGCCATCATACGCCCATGTTTGCGAAATCAGATTCAAGCTGGATACGATCTTACCATCTTCATTTTCATCCACCACCACCGTAAAATCGCTGGCCTTTGTGGTAGGATGATTCCCGGCCATCAACTCCTTTGTCCAATGTACCAGGAATAACTCTTGTTCACCTTCGTCGCTGTGAATGCGCAAGTTAAACTGAGCCAGTTCTTCCGCGTCTGTCGGCTTGGCCCAACGCAGTACCAAACCATCACCCAGGTTGCGTGGCAATCCAAAACTCTTGTCACTCATCACCATGCCCTCCGTCATTAAAACAGAATAAATGTTGTTAAATTCCTACGCCCTGCTAATGTTAAGATCGTATACACCCTACGTCAAAACTTAAAGGATTGCTAGACTGGGCAGCAAAGCTGCACTTATGGTCTATCATTTTAGTCAAACGATTGCTAAAAAGGAGAAAACGATGTTTTTTGCATCTTATGGCTTATGGATTATGTTAGCCATCCCCGGCCTGTTATTGGGATTATACGCCCAGGCCAAAGTGAAAGGGGCATTCAACAAGTATTCAAAAATCCCCACCACCCGGCGCATGACCGGGGCGCAGGTGGCGCGGGAACTGCTCAACGCACAAGGGCTGTATGATGTGCAAATTGAACGGGTAGACGGCCGTCTCAGCGACCATTACGACCCCCGCACTCGTATCCTGCGCCTCAGCCCGGAAGTACATGACGCCCCCAGTGTGGCCGCCGCCGGCGTGGCCGCCCATGAAATGGGCCATGCCCTACAACACGCTAATAACTACGCGCCATTGGGCTTGCGCAGCGCCCTGGTACCTGCTACCCAGTTTGGCAGCCAGTTAGCGCCGATGCTGTTTATGGGCGGGTTCCTGCTAAACATTTTTAGCGGCTCATCGTTGGGCTTAACCATCGCCTGGGTAGGTGTGGCATTATTCACCATTGCCGTCTTTTTCACGCTGGTAACGCTGCCGGTGGAATTCGACGCCAGCAAACGGGCCAAGGCGCTATTGGTCAGCCAGGGCATCCTCTTTCAAGATGAAATTGAAGGAGTGAACAAGGTTTTGGATGCGGCAGCGCTGACCTATGTGGCCGCCGCCGTCGCCGCCATCGGCCAGTTGCTCTATTACGTTCTGCTTCTCACCGGGGGGCGGCGGGATTAAGAAGAGGTAAACGGTAATCGGTAATCGGTTAACCGATTGCCGACAACCGTTTACCGCTCGCCAGCCAGTTGCGCCAGCGCCAAGGCTCCGGCCACGCCGGCCTGCGCACCCAAAGCAGGGGGGACGATGTAGCTGTCAATGTTTTCTAACACGGCCGTATGCTGCACATATCCCTGTAAACTGGCCTGCACCTTTTGCCGCAGCAGCGGAAAAATCTGGGGCTGCGCCATCACCCCGCCACCCATAATGATGCGTTGCGGCGACAGCGTACAAATAAACGTATGCAGCGCTAACGCCAGATAATGGGCTTCTAATTCCCAGGCGGGATGGTCGGGCGGCAGGTCGCCGCCGGGCTGCCCCCAACGGTCGGCAATGGCCGGGCCAGAAGCCATCCCCTCCAGGCAGTCGCCATGATACGGACATCGCCCTGGAAACGGGTCGGCAGCCCAATCGTGCGGCAGCGGGATGTGCCCCATTTCCGGGTGAATGAGACCATGCAGCAGACGGCCGTTTACCATCACCCCACCACCAATACCTGTGCCGATGGTCAGGTAAATGAACGTATCCAGCCCTCGCGCTGCCCCCCAACGCCACTCACCCAACGCCGCGCCATTCACGTCGGTATCAAACCCAACCGGCACACCAAGAGCCTGTCCAATAACACCGGCAAAATCGGTGTTTGCCCAACCCGGTTTGGGCGTGGTCGTGATATAGCCAAAGGTAGGAGAATCAGGATGGGGGTCAACGGGACCAAAAGAGGCAATACCCACGGCCGTTAAACCGCCATATTTTTCTCTTTGCTCCTGAAAGAAACTGATACACCGGCTCAGGTTTTCGGCCGGTATGGTGGTGGGGAAACGAATTTCAGCACGTATATCATCCGGCCCTGTGCCTGCCGCACACACAAACTTGGTGCCGCCTGCCTCAATGCCGCCAAACAATGGTTGTAACTTCATACTAAAATCCTCCGTAACTATTCAGGTGTGAGTTGAGGCATGAGGAGCTCGCCTTCAAAGAGGGAAC